>CAYFGE010000013.1:0-15196 GCA_964342475.1 uncultured Planctomycetales bacterium | reverse complement strand
GGCGGGGCCGTAGCGCAGCAGCATCGAGAGGGCGTGGCCGGCGGTCAGCGGGTCGCCGTCGAGGTCGGCCGCGGCGGCGCGTCCCGCCGCGAGGCTGCCGCCGCGCAGCGCCGCCTCGAGGGCGTCGAGGCGCAGCGAGGCGGGCAGGCGGTCGCGGCCGGCGGCCAGGCGCTCGGCCCCGGCGGGGTTCATGACCTCGCCGAGCAGGTCGAGCAGGGCGCGCATGCGGCGCGTGGCCGGCTGCTCGGCGGCAGCCTCGGCCCACAGCGCGGCGAGAGCCGGCTCCTGCACCTCGGGGGCCAGCTCGCGGAGCTGCTCGAGCAGGGCGCCGCGCGCGGCGCCGGGATCCAGCTCGAGCCAGGCGGCGCCGAGGGCGGGCCAGGCCTCGCGGGCGGCGGCGCGGCGGGCGGCGGTGCGCTCGGCGAGCTGCTCGACCCAGACCTCGGCCCCGGACGGCGGGTCCTGGAGCGCGGGCGCAGCGAGGAGCAGGGCGAGGCCGGCGAGGGACATGGCGGCGTAGAATACCCGTTCGACTCGGGCCGGTTGTGCCTTCTGGCGCGGGTCGCTCCGCCTCCATGTCCACCTCCTTCGACGTGCTCGTCGTCGGCGCCGGCCACGCCGGCACCGAGGCCGCCGCCGCCGCCGCGCGGCTCGGCGCGCGCACCGGCCTGGTCACGCTCGACCCCGCGGCGGCGGGGCGCATGTCCTGCAACCCGGCCATCGGCGGGGTGGGCAAGGGGCAGCTCGCCCGCGAGGTGGACGCCCTCGGCGGCCTGATGGGCCTGGCCGCCGACCGCGCCGGCATCCAGTTCCGCCTGCTCAACACGAGCAAGGGACGCGCGGTGCAGTCGCCGCGCGCGCAGTGCTCGCGGCCGGCCTACGAGGAGGCCGTGCAACAGCTGCTGGCCGCGCAGGACGGCCTCGAGTTCGTCGCCGGTGAGGCGGTGGAGCTGCTCCTCCGCGACGGCGCCGTCACCGGGCTGCGGCTGGCCGACGGCCGCGAGCTGCATGCTCCGGCGGTGGTGCTGACCACCGGCACCTTCCTCGAAGGGGTGCTGCACACCGGCCTCGAGACCGCCGCCGGCGGGCGCATGGGCGAGCGCGGCGCACACCACCTGGGGGAGTCGCTCCGACGGCTCGGCCTGCCGACCGACCGCCTCAAGACCGGCACGCCGCCGCGCATCGCCGCCGACTCGGTGGACTTCTCCGTCATGCAGGAGCAGCCCGGCGACGCGGTGGCGACCCCGTTCAGCTTCCTCAGCGAGCCCGGGCCGCGGCGGCAGGTCTCCTGCTGGCTGACGCGCACGAACGCGCGCACGCACGCGCTGGTGCGCGACAACCTCGGCCTCGCGCCGATGTACGCCGGCCGCATCGAGGGCGCCGGGCCGCGCTACTGCCCCTCGCTGGAGGACAAGGTCGTGCGCTTCGCCGACCGCGAGGGCCACACCGTGTTCCTCGAGCCGGAGGGCTTCGACTCGCCGGTGCTCTACGCCAACGGCATCAGCACCAGCCTGCCGGCCGGCGTGCAGGAGCAGTTCGTCCGCACCATCCCCGGCATGGAGGGCGCCCGCATCCTGCAGCCCGGGTACGCGGTCGAGTACACCTTCGTCCGCCCCGGCGCGCTGCGCCGCACGATGGAGCTGCGCGACCACCCCGGGCTCTACCTGGCCGGGCAGATCTGCGGCACCAGCGGCTACGAGGAGGCCGCCGCGCAGGGAATCGTCGCCGGCCTCAACGCCGCGCTGATGCTCGGCGGGCGGGAGCCCTTCGTGCTCGGGCGCCACGAGGCCTACACCGGCGTGCTGGTGGACGACCTCGTGGTCAGCGACCCGCGCGAGCCCTACCGCATGTTCACCAGCCGGGCCGAGCACCGCCTGCTGCTGCGGCACGACACCGCCGACCGCCGGTTGACGCCGCGCGCGCACGCGCTGGGCGCAGCCTCCGACGCCCGCCTCGAGGCCCTGCGTGCCAAGGAGGAGCGCCTGGCCCGCGCCGAGCGCGAGCTGGCCGCCCGCCCGGACCCGGCGGCGCCCGAGCACCGGCGCCGCAGCCTGCTCGACCGCCTGCGCAGCCAGCAGGAGGGTTCGCTCGAGCAGGTCCTGGCCCTGGCCCCCGAGCTGCGCGGCCTGTGCGCGCACGCCGACGAGTGGGCCACCCTCGAGGCCGACGTGCGCTACGCCGGCTACGTCCAGCGCCAGCAGGACTGGGTCGAGCGCGCCGCCGAGCGCGAGGCGACCGCGCTGCCGGAGGACCTCGACTACGGCGCGGTCCGCGGCCTGCGGCGGGAAGCGGCCGAGTGCCTCACGCGCTTCCGCCCCGAGACCCTCGGCCACGCCGGGCGCCTCGCCGGGGTCAGTCCGGCCGACGTCGCCCTGCTCGAGATCGCCGTCCGCCGGCACACCGCGGGCGGCGCCTGAGCGGCGGGCGGTGCCGCGTCGAAGCGCAGGAAAGGCACAGGATTGCGCTTCCCCGGCGGGGGAGCGGCGGAACAATGAACTCCCCGCCCGCAGGACCCCGCTCATGATCCGACCCGACCTCTCCCGACGCTCCTTCCTCCGCACCGTCGGCGCCGCCGGCGTCGGCCTCGCCTCCTGCGGCCTCCCCGGCCTCGCCGCCGTCTCGCCGATGGCCAAGCTCAACGTGCTGTGCATCGGCGTGGTGGGCAGCATCGGCGGCCACGACCGCTCGCAGGTCGCCGCCCACCCGGGCGTGCGCATCGCCGGGCTGTGCGACGTGGACGACGCCTACCTGGCGCAGGCGGCCGCCGACCACCCGGACGCCTTCACCTGCAAGGACTACCGCGAGGCCTTCGCGCAGCACGCCGACGCCTTCGACGCGGTGATCGTCTCGACGCCCGACCACACCCACGCGCCGATCCTGCTCACTGCCCTGGCGCACGGCAAGCACGTCTACGGCCAGAAGCCGCTGGTGCAGCAGCTGGAGGAGCTCGCCCTGGTCGACGCGGCGATGGCCGCCCGGCCGGGCCTGGTCACCCAGGTCGGCAACCAGCGCATGGACTACCCCGGCCGCCGCGCCGCGGTGGAGATCCTGCGCTCGGGCGTGCTCGGCAAGGCCGTCGAGGCCCACGCCTGGACCGGCAGCCCGGACAGCGACTACTACTTCAACCTCGAGCGCAAGCTGCACGAGCCGAAGGCGCCGCCCGCGGGCCTCGACTGGGACCTGTGGCTCGGACCCTGCGCCGAGGCGCCCTACCGCGACCAGCTCGCGCCGCTGAAGTGGCGCGCCTACTGGGACTACGGCTCCGGCGGCCTGGGCGACTGGGGGGTCCACGTCCTGGACGTGATCTTCTTCGGCTACGACGAGCTGCAGTCGCCGGCGGCCGTCGTCACCCACACCGGGGCGCCGCCCGAGGTGTTCCACGCCTGGCCCTGCCACTCGACGGTCACCTACGCCGTCGACTCGCGCCGCTTCGCGCGCAAGCACTTCCCGATCCACTACAGCGACCGCGCGCAGGCCCCGTCGCGCGCCGCGCTCGGCCTGCCCGCCGGCGCCTGGCCGGAGACCAACATGACGGTGGTGGTGTGCGAGGGCGGCGTGCTCGCGCTCTCGGCCGGCGGCCGCCTCGAGGTCTGGCGCGACGGCGTGATGACCGACGGCCTGGCCATGCCCGGCCTGCCGGACTTCCCGCAGATCAACCACTGGCACACCTGGGTCGACACCATCCTCGGCGCCGACTCGCCGCCGCCGCGCACGCCCTTCCGCGACGGCGTGCGGATCACCGAGGCCGCGCTGCTGGCGGTGAAGGCCAGCCGCTTCCCGGGCCAGGAGCTGCGCTGGGACCGCGCCGCGCTGGCCTTCCCCGGCCACGAGGAGGCGACCCGGACCATCGTGCGCCGCGAGTACCGCGAGGGCTTCGCGCCGCCGACCGTGTCCTGAGCCGGTCGGCGTGACGCCCGCTCCCGCCGCCACGCCGAGCGCCCCTCGTCCGCGCGGGGCGCTCCTGTTCCTCTGCGCGGTCCTGGTGGCGGCCGGCCTGGCCTCGCGCAGCGCCGCAGCGGCCGCCCTGTCGGGCCGGCTGACCGCGCACGCCGGCGACGCCCTGTGGGCGGCCAACCTCTACTTCGCGCTCGCCCTGCTGCGGCCGGCGGCGCGGCCCGCCCGGCTCTTCCTGGCCTGCGTCGCGCTGTGCGGCGCGGTGGAGGCCTCCCAGCTGCTGCGCGTCGAGTGGCTCGACGCGCTGCGCAGCACCCGGCTCGGCGCGCTGCTGCTCGGCCGCGGCTTCCTCGCCGTGGACCTCCTGCGCTACGCAGCAGGCGCGGTCCTGGCCACCGGCCTGGACCGCGCCTGCTTCCGCGGAGCGCGCGCGGGGGCGCGCTAGACCGGGGCGCTCCCGGTCAGGACGCGGCAGATCTCGAGGTACTGCTCGCGCGTCTTCCCGATCACGTCGGCCGGGATCGGCGGCGGCGGCGGCTGCTTGTTCCACTCGCTGATGCCGCGCAGGTAGGCGCGCACGATCTCCTTGTCATAGCTCGGCGGCTCCTGCCCCGGGACGATGGCGTCGGCCGGCCAGTAGCGGCTGGAGTCTGGCGTCATGACCTCGTCGATCAGGACGAGCTGACCGTCGAGGCGGCCGAACTCGAACTTGGTGTCGGCCAGCACCACGCCGGCCTGCTCGGCCCGCTCGGCGGCCATCGCGAAGATGCGCAGCGCGAGCTGGCGCACCTGCTCGGCCTCGGCCGGGTCGCCGATGATCTCGACCGCCTGCGGCCAGGTGATCGGCTCGTCCTTCTCGGCCTTGGTGGTGGGGGTGAGGACGGTCTCGGGCAGCTTGCTCGAGTTCTGCAGGCCCTCGGGGAGGGCGACGTCCCACATCGCGCCGGTCCTGGCGTACTCGCGGTAACCGCTGCCGGCCAGGTAGGCGCGCAGCACGATCTCGACGTTCACGCGGTCGGCCACGCGGGTCCAGGTCGCGCGGCCCTTCAGCAGCTCGTGGAACTCCTCGGGCAGGTCGGGCACCTGGGCCGGGTCGGTGGTGATGCGGGCGGCCGGCATCCAGTCCTTGACGCGGTCGAGCCAGTACTCGGTGATGTGGGTGAGCACCTTGCCGCGGTCCGGCACGGTCTCGTTCATCACCACGTCGAAGGCGCTCAGGCGGTCGGTGGCCACCATGAGCATGTGCTGGTCGTCTCCGGGGCGGCGGTAGAGGTCGCGGACCTTGCCCTCGTAGAAGAGCTCCCAGCCGGGGATCTCCAGGCCGCCGCGGTAACCTTCGGCGGAGGAGGCGTCGAGCGAAGGGGACGGAGCAGTCATGGCCCGGATCATAGCCGCGGAGGGCGCGGAATCCGCCCCGCCGAGGGCCTAGAATCGCGGAATGGAGACGATCCCGCCGCCGGTGCGCCTGCCGGGCTGCAAGTCGCTGTCGGCCCGCGCCCTGGTGCTCGCGGCGACTGCAGCGGGCGAGTCGAGCCTGCGCGGGCTGAGCGACTGCGAGGACACCGTCGTCCTGCGCCGCGCCCTGGCCGACCTGGGCGCCGGCTTCACGGAGGAGGCCGGCGGGGTGTGGCGCGTGCGCGGCCTGGGCGGCCCGCCGCAGGCCGACGGCGCGGTGCTCGACGCCGGCGAAGCGGCCACCAACCTGCGCTTCCTGGCCTGCCTGGTCGCCGCCGGGCGCGGCGCGGCCCGCATCACCGGCACCCCGGCGCTGCTGGCGCGGCCGCACGGCCCGCTGCTCGACTTCCTGCGCTCCTGCGGAGCCGCGGTGGAGGCCGGCGCGGACGGCATCCGCGTGCGCGGCTGCGGGCTGCCCGGCGGCGACTGGCGCCCGCCGACCGGCACGAGCAGCCAGTTCCTCTCCGGGCTCGCGCTGGCCGCGGCGTGGAGCGGCGAGGTGCGGCTGCACCTGCCCGCCGGGCGGCCCTCGGCCGGTTACTTCGACCTCACGCTCGCCGCCGTGCGCCACTTCCGCGGCGCGGGAGCGGTGGCCGTGCACCGCGCCGCCGACGGCGGCGCGCAGGTCGAGCTGCGGCCCGGGGCGGAGGGCGGACGCGACTGGCGCGTTCCCACCGACGCCTCCGGCGCCACCTTCTTCCTCGCTGCCGCCGCCGCGCGCGGCCGCGCGGTGGACTTCGAGCACGCCTGGTCGCCGGCCCACCCCGAGGCCGAGGCCAACGCCGCGTGGATCGGCGCCTCCGGCCTGCTGCGCGAGGAGTCCGCCACCCGCTTCCTGCCCGGCGCCGCCCCGGACGCGCCGCTCGAGCTCGACCTCGACGCCGCGCCGGACGCCGGCCCGGCCCTCGCCGTGCTCGCCGCCCACCTGCCCGCCGGCATCCGCTTCACCGGCCTCGACCGCCTCCGCCTCAAGGAGTCGGACCGGCTGGCCGGCATGCGCCACCTGGCCGCGGCCCTCGGCGCGCGGGTGGAGCCGGCGGGGGAGGTCCTGCGCATCACCGCCGCCGCGGGCGGCCCGCGGCCGGCTCCGGGCCCCTTCGACGCCCGCGGCGACCACCGCCTGGCCATGGCCGCCGCCGTCGCCGGCCTCGAAACCGACGATCCGGGTTGCGTCGCGAAGTCCTTCCCGGGATTCTGGGAGGAATGGAGTTCGTGGTCCCGCCCCTGAGGAAGCCCTGCGCCGCGGCCCTCCTGGCCCTCGCCGCGCTGCCGCTCGGCTGCGCCGCGGGGGGCGAGGTGGCGCCGGAGGACCGCGACTGGCTGGTCTACGCCCGCGAGGCCGAGCTGGACGGCGACTGGGAGCTGGCCGCCCACGCCCTGGACCAGTGGGCGCGCTTCCATCCCGACCGGCTGGACGAGGCCTTCCTGCTGCGCCGCGCCGAGCTGGCCGACCGCGCCGGACGGCCCGACGACGCCGCCCTGGCCCGCGCCCGCCTGCTGCGGCTCACCCCCGAGGACGACGAGCTGCGCATCCGCCTGGCCGACGACCTGCAGGCCATCGGCCGCGGCGAGGAGGGCCTCGAGCTGCTCGACAAGCGCATCCGCGAGACCGGCGCGCCGCTGCTGCGCGAGGCCAAGGCGCAGGTCCTGGGCCGCGAGGGGCGCCCGCTCGAGGCCGCCGCGCTCTACGAGCAGCTGGCCGCCGAGCAGGAGGACCCGGTGCGCGCCGCCCTGCTGCAGACCGCCTCGGCCTTCTACGAGAAGGGCGGCGACGTCGACAGCGCCCTGCGCACGATCGAGGAGGCCCTGGGGCCCGAGCGGATGAGCGAGGAGGAGCGCCGCGCCATCGCGCGCATGAAGGCGCTCGAGACCGGCCAGCCGCAGAACGCGCAGGATGCCCTCGACCTGCTGCGCCACCACCCCGAGGCCGACTTCCGCCTGGCCGGGGCGCGCTACCTCGCGCTCGACCGCTTCCCCGGCGACCTCGCCGCCTTCGAGCAGGCGGCCCTCGACACCGACGCGCGGGTCCGCGCGGTCGCCGTCGAGCAGGTCGGCCTGCGCTTCGAGGCGACGGCGATGGGCACCCTCGAGGCCGGCCTCGACGATCCGGCACCCGAGGTGCGGATGGCCGCCCTGCGCGCCCTCGGCGAGGTGGGGGGCGCGGAGCAGGTGCCGGCCCTGATCGGCGCCCTCGACCCCGAGGACCGCGCCGCCTTCCGCGCCGCGCGCCGCGCCCTCGAGCGCATCACCGGGCAGCTCTTCGGCGTCGGCCTCGACCCGCGCCTCGAGGAGCGCCGCGCCATCGCGCGGCAGTGGGAGGACTGGTGGACCGGCGTCGACGGCGGCGGGACCGGCGGCGGAGGTGGAGCATGAGCCCGCGCATCCTGATCACCGGCGGCTGCGGCTACATCGGCAGCACCACCGCCCGCCACCTGCGCGCGCACGGCGCCGAGGTGGTCGTGGTCGACGACCTCAGCGAGGGCCACCGCGCGGCCTGGGACGGCGAGTTCCACCTGCTCGACCTGCTCGACCGCGACGCCGTGCACGGCCTCCTCGGCGGCCAGCACTTCGACGGCCTGATCCACTTCGCCGCGCGCGCCTACGTCGGCGAGAGCGTGAGCCAGCCGGTGCGCTACTGGCGCGCCAACGTGATCCCGGTGATCCACCTGTGCGAGGCGCTCGAGGGCGTCCCCTTCGTCTTCAGCTCGACCTGCGCCACCTACGGCGACCCGGTGCGCGAGCGCCTCGACGAGGAGCACCCGCAGCAGCCGGTGAACCCCTACGGCGCCACCAAGCTGGCCGCCGAGCGGCTGCTGCGCGACCGCCTCGGCGCCGGGCAGGGGGCCTTCGCCGCGCTGCGCTACTTCAACGCCTGCGGCGCCGAGCCGGACGGCTCGCACGGCGAGGACCACCGCCCCGAGACGCACCTGCTGCCCCTCGCCATCCGCGCCGCGCTCGGCCAGGGCGAGCCGCTGACCGTGTTCGGCGACGACTGGGACACCCCCGACGGCACCTGCGTGCGCGACTACATCCACGTGCTCGACCTGGCCTCGGCCCACCGCGCCGCGCTGGAGCACCTGGCCGCCGGCCGGCCCTCCGGCGCGTGGAACCTCGGCACCGGGCGCGGCGTCTCCGTCCGCGAGGTGCTCGACGCGGTCGGCGCCGCGGTCGGCGCCCCGGTCCCGCACACCACCGGCCCGCGCCGCGCCGGCGACCCCGCCGCGCTGGTCGCCGACCCCGCGCGCGCGGCCGCCGAGCTCGGCTGGCGCGCCGAGTGGACCGACATCGGCGCGATCGTCGAGACCGCGGTGCGCTGGCACCGCGCCCGCCCCGAGGGCTACCCCGCATGACCGATCCCCGCCTCCTGCTGCTCGCTCCCTGCGCCCTCGCCGCGCTGGCCCAGGACCCGGAGCCGGCCACCGAGGCCGCGCCCGGCCCGGTCACGCGCACCCTCGAGGAGATGGTCGAATCGATCACCGTCGAGGAGATCGAGGAGCTGGTCGCCTTCTTCGCCTCGCCGGAGTGCGCCGGCCGCGGCACCGGGACGCCCGGCTTCGACCTGGCCGCGGAGCACGTCGAGCAGGAGCTCGCCCGCCTCGGCCTCGAGCCTGCCGGCGCCGAGGGCGGCTACCGCCTGCCCTTCACGCTGGAGAGCGTGGTCCCGGACCGCTGCTCCTTCGCTCTGAGCACCGGGCCGAACGAGGGCCAGGCCTGGAAGGCCGGCGCCGACTTCCTGCCGCTGCTGGGCTCGCCCGAGACCGCGGTCGCGGGCGAGCCGGTCTTCGCCGGCTTCGCCATCGACGCCAAGGACGAGCGCTGGAGCGACCTGCCGGCGAAGAAGATCCGCGGCAAGGTGGTGTTCGCCTTCACCCGCGAGCCCTTCGCCGACAACGCCCGCTCGAAGAAGTTCGACGGCCTCGAGGCCACCGAGCACTCGCTGATCACCAACAAGGCCAAGGCGGTGGCCGACGCGGGCGGCATCGGGCTGGTCATCGTGCCCGATCCGGGCGGCTTCCCCGCGGCCAACCGGCCGCTCACCGGCGCGGTGCCGGCCCCGCTCGGCCGCGGCATGGACCTCGACCGCCTGCGCCAGGCCGGGCGCATGAGCATCCCGGTGATGACGGTGTCGCGCGCGGTGGCCGAGCAGGTCTTCGGCGCCGACCTGGAGGATTACTGGGAGGGCCTGGAGAAGCGCAAGAAGTCCAAGCTGCTCGAACCCGCCGAGAAGGACCTGATGGTCGAGCTCGGGGTCGAGTGGACCGCGCGCGAGCACGAGTACTACAACCTCGCGGCGCGCCTGCGCGGCAGCGACGGCGACGGCGAGGTGGTGGTGCTCGGCGCCCACCTCGACCACGTCGGCTCGAACTACGCCGCTGCCGAGCTGTTCCGCATGGGGACCGTGGCGACCCACCCCGGCGCCGACGACAACGCCAGCGGCAGCAGCGCGCTGCTCGAGGTGGCCGAGGCGGTGGCCGGAACGCAGCCGAAGGAGGACCTGCTGTTCCTCTGGTTCAGCGGCGAGGAGATCGGCCTGCTCGGTTCGCAGGCCTACTGCCGCGAGCCGCTCTACCCGCACGAGAAGACGCTGGTCATGCTGAACATGGACCAGATCGGCCGCACCGACCCGAAGGAGTTCAACCTCGGCGGGACCTGGGACGCGCCCGAGTGGGAGAAGCTGGCCGTCAAGGCGCACCGCGGCATCCGCAGCCGGATCAAGATGGACACCTCCTCCGGCCGCGACATGTACATGCGCAGCGACCAGTTCAGCTTCTTCCAGCAGGGCGTCCCGGCGCTGTTCTTTTTCGAGGGCTCGATCCAGGACAACCCGGTCTACCACCAGCCGGGCGACGTGGCCGACACCATGGAGGGGGACAAGACCGCCGCGATCGCGCAGGTCTTCCTGGCCGTGATGCACGCCGTGGCCTACGAGGGGCAGCGCCCTTGAGGCGGAGCGGACGGTCTCCCGCGGCCGCGCTCCCGGCCGCCGCCCTCGCCCTGCTCCTGACCGCCGCGCCCGCGGCGGCGCAGGAGGAGCTGGCGCGAAGCCTGGACGCCGAGGCCGGCATCGAACTGGCGGTCGAGGTCCAGGACCTCGACGGCCGCGTGGTCTTCTCGCACCGCGGCGGCGAGCCGATGGTGCTGGCCTCGAACACCAAGCTGCTGACCACTGCGGCGGCGCTGGACCGCCTCGGCGCCGACGCGCGCTGGCGCACCGAGCTCGTGCCCGACGGCGCGGCGCTGTGGGTGCGCGGCGACGGGGACCCCTCGCTGCGCGCCACGCCGGGCGAGGACCACGCCGAGGCCTTCCTCGACGCCGCGGCGGCCGCCCTGCGCGAGGCAGGGCTGCGCGCCTTCGACGAGCTGGTGCTGGACGACCGCGCCTTCGACCGCGAGCGGGTCCACCCGCTGTGGCCGGGCGACCAGCTGTCCTACGACTACTCGGCGCCGGTGTCCGCGCTGTCGGTCGGCGGCAACGTGCTCGAGCTGCGCATCGGCCGCGACCAGCGCCTGCGCCTCGACCCCCAGCCCGGCGACGCGGTCCGCCTCGACCGCCGCCCGCGCAGCGGCCAGGTCTTCTCGGCCTTCTGGACCGACGACCTCGCGCTGCGCGTGCAGGGCGACCTGGCGCGGCCCGCCACCGGCCGCCTGGCGCTGCGCGCCCCGGTGGCCTTCTTCGGCGCCTGGCTGCGCGCCGGTCTCGAGGCGCGCGGCGTGCGCGTCGAGCGCGTGCGCCTGGCCGAGGAGGTGGAGGCCTTCCCGGCCGGCGAGCCCGTCCTCGCCTGGGACTCGGCGTGGACGGTGGGCGAGGCCGTCATGCTGGCCAACAAGGAGAGCGACAACTTCGTCTCCGAGGTGCTGCTGCGCACCCTGGGCGCGCGCGCCGAGGGCGAGGGCAGCGCCGCCGCCGGCTCCCGCGCCGTCGCCGCCGCGCTCGCCGACCTCGGCGTCGACACCCGCGGCCTGAACCAGGCCGACGGCAGCGGCTACGCCCGCGGCGGCGAGCCGCCGGCCAACGCCGCGCCGCCGCGGCTGCTCTGCGAGCTGCTGCGCGCCATGGCCCACCATCCCGCGCGCGAGCTCTACTTCGACTCGCTGGTCGTCGGCGGCGAGGAGGGACGCCTGCGCAACCTGTTCGACGAGCCACCCTTCGCGCCGCGCGCCGTCCGCGCCAAGACCGGCTGGATCACCGGCTCGAGCAGCCTGAGCGGCTACCTGCTCGCCGAGGAGGACGTCCTCGTCTTCTCCATCGTCGTGAACTACGTCAAGGACAACACGCCGCGCACCAACGGCAAGCGCTTCCGCGCCGCGCAGGAGGAGCTCCTGCGCGAGGTGCTGCAGTCATGGACCGACTCCTAGAGGACCTCGAGGTCGCCGCCCGGCTCGCGCGCCGCGCCGGGGCCCTGCTGCTCGAACTGCGTGGCCGCCTCGGCGCCGGCGACGTGGCCAGCAAGAGCGCCGCGCGCGACCTGGTCACCCTGGCCGACGTGTCGAGCGAGGAGATGCTGGTCGACGGGCTGGCGCGGCACTTCCCGCAGGACGCCGTCGAGGCCGAGGAGGGCGGCGCGCGCGGCGGCCCCGGTCCCCGCACCTGGTTCGTGGACCCGCTCGACGGCACGGTCAACTTCGTCCACCAGCTGCCGATGTTCGCGGTGTCGATGGGCGCCTTCCGCGACGGCGTGCCCGAGCTCGCGGTGGTCCACCTGCCGCTGCTCGGCGAGTGCTTCACCGCCGCCCGCGGCCACGGCGCCTTCCTCAACGGCGACCCCATCCGGGTCAGCGCGACCGAGCACCTGGAGGACGCCGTGCTGGCCACGGGCTTCCCGTACCGCCGCCACGTCCTGCTCGACAACAACCTCGAGAACTTCTCGCGCCTGTTCCTGCGCCAGCGCGGCGTGCGCCGCATGGGCAGCGCCGCGGCCGACCTGGCCTACGTCGCCGCCGGCCGCCTCGACGCCTTCTGGGAGCTCCACCTGAATCCCTGGGACGTCGCCGCCGGCGCGTTGCTCGTGCAGGAGGCCGGCGGGGTGGTCGACACCGTGGTGCCCGGCGGTGACTGGCTGCGCGGCCGCAACCTGGTGGCCGGCCCCGGGCCGCTGGTCGAGGAGCTGCGCGGCGTGCTGCGCGAGGGCCGCGGCGAGGACTACCCGCCGCTCGGCGAACGGGAGGAGCCGACGCCGTGAGCCGGCTGCGCCTGCGCGGGCTCCGCGCCGGCAACCTGCGCGGGGTGGACCTCGAGCTGCCGCAGGGCCGCTGGACGGCGCTGCACGGCCCGAGCGGCGCCGGCAAGAGCGCCGTCCTCTTCGGCGTGCTCGAGCCGGTGGCGCGCCGCCGCTTCCGCGTGCTGCGCGACCCCGCCGCACTGCCCGGCGGCGACGAGAGCTGGCTCGAACGCCTCGCCGGCTCGGTGGAGGGGCTGCAGCCGGTGGTGGCCTGGGCGGGGGAGGTGCCGCGCGGGCGCCGCGGCGTCGAGGTCGGCGCCGCCCTCGACCTGTGGCGGCCGCTGGCGCGCGCCTTCCGCGAGCGCGGCGGTCGCCGCTGCGGCGCCTGCGACCACGAGTGGCGCGCGCCCGGCCTCGACGCGCTGCTCGCGCGGGCGGAAGCCCTGCCCGAGGACGCCCCGCTGCACGTCTGGTCCGCCGCCGGCGGCGCCGAAGCCGAGGAGCTCCTTCGCGGCGGCTGGACCCGCGCGCGGGTCGGCGGCGAGCTCGTCCGCCTGGAGGAGCTGGATTCCGCGCTTCCCGCCGACGCCTGGCTGCTGCTCGACCGCTTCCGCTGGTCGGCGGCGCGCGCGCCGCGGCTCGAGGAGGCCCTGACCGCCGCGCTGCGCCGCGGCACCGCGCTGCGCTGGGAGGCCGGCGCGGTCGCCGAGGAGCAGCCGCCGGCCGAGGTCTGTCCGGCCTGCGGCGCGCGCGTCCCGCAGCGAGAGGACGGCGCGGTGGCGGCGCTCGAGGAGGCGGAGGACCTCGTCCTCGCCGGCCGCAGCTGGACCGCCTGGCGCCGCACCTCCTTCCGCGAGTGGCTGCGCGAGGCGGAGGTCCTGCCCGAGGAGCTGGTCCGCCGCCTGCGCTTCCTCGACCGCATCGGCCTCGGCCATCTCCACGGCGTCCGCACCCTCGGCACGTTGTCGCTCGGCGAGTCGCGCCGCCTGGAGCTGGCCGCGCTCTCCAGCCTGGTGCGGCGGGACCAGCTGCTCCTGTTCGACGAGCCCGGCATGGGCCTGCACGGCCGCGAGCGCGCCCTGCTCGTCGGCCTGCTTCGCGAGCTCGTCGAGCAGGGCAACACCGTGCTCACCGCCGACCCCTCGCGCGAGTTCCTCGAGGGCGCCGACGAGTGGGTGCTGCTCGGCCCGGGCGGCGGGCCGGCCGGCGGCACCGTGGTCGGCCGCGGGCCGCGCGCCACGCTGCCGGCCTACGAGGAGGACCTGCCGCCGCCGCGCGCCCTCCCCGGCAGCGGCGGGCTCGGCTTCCGCGGCCTGCGCACGCGCTTCCTCGCCATCGACGAGCTGGAGCTGCCGCTCGGCAACCTGACCGGGATCTGCGGCGTGAGCGGCAGCGGCAAGAGCACTCTGCTCGAGGAGGAGCTGGTGCCGCGCCTGCGCGCCGGCGAGGGCTTCCGCGGCGAGCTGCCCGCGGGGGGCGTCGCCGTGCTCCTCGAGCGCGCGCTCGGTTCGGCGGCGATGTCCACGGTGGCCACCCTTTCCGGCGCCTGGGGCGAGGTGCGCCGGGCCTTCGCCGACGGCGAGGAGGGACGGATCCGCGGCCTCGCGCCCGCCGACCTCGTGGCCCGCCCGGGGCAGGGCGCCTGCGCCGGCTGCCGCGGACACGGCCAGGACGAGGACCACCTGCCCTGCGCCGCCTGCGACGGCCTCGGCCTGCGCGAGGACCTGCTCGAGCTGCGGCTGCGCGGCCGCAGCCTGCGCCACTGGCTGAGCACGCCGCTCGCCGCGCTGGAGAAGCGGCTGCCGGCCGGCTCGAAGCTGCGCCGCCTGCTCTCGATCCTCGACCGCCTCGGCCTGGGCGAGCGGCGCCTGGGCGAGCGCGGCCGCCACCTCTCCCTGGGGGAACGCAGCCGCGTCGCCCTGGCGCGCGAACTGGCCGCCGCGCGTCGCGACCGGCCGAAGCTCTTCCTGCTCGACGAACCCTGCCTCGGACTGCCGGCGGGGGAGGCGCGCAAGGTGGTCGAGGTGCTGCGCGACCTCACCGCAGAAGGCCACGGCTTCTGGGTGGTCGAGCACCACGAGATCCTGCTGCGCAGCGCCGACCACCTGGTCGAGATCGGCCCGGGCTCGGGCCCCGAGGGCGGGCAGCTGCTGCACAGCGGCCCCGCGGAGGCCCTGCTCGGAGCCGACACGCCGACCGGCCGCTGGCTGAGCGGACGACGCGAGTCGCTCGCCCCGCCGCCCGAGGCCGCCGTCACGCCGCCCGCCGTCGCCGGCGCCCTTGCCGAGTCCTGGGCCCGCCAGGGCCGGGCGCGCCTCGAGGCGGACCTGCGCCGGGAGCTGGCGACCCGCTCCCCCCTGCTCGCCGACGCCGTCTGCCTCGACGCCGGCGAGGGCGGGCTGCTGCCGCCGACCGCCTGGCCGGTGGCCGCGCCGCCCGGCACGGCGTTGCCCGTGGCGGCGTCGTGCACCGTCACGCTCAGGCCGTAGATGCCCGCCTCTTCGCCCAGCGTCTGCACGCGGCCCAGGTTCACGCGGTGGTTGCCGGGCTGGGCCGGCAGGCGGAAGGGCACGGGCTCCTCGGTGGTGAACAGCACCGTCTCGTCGGACCGGGTGACCGTGTAGTGCACCACGAGGTCCTGGGGGGTGTTGGCCCGGTTGAACACCAGCGCGTAGGGCCGCAGCCAC
>CAYFGE010000012.1:15422-85712 GCA_964342475.1 uncultured Planctomycetales bacterium | reverse complement strand
GACCGCGACGACGCCCTTCACGCGGCGCCCCCGGCGGCGAAGGTGCCGCCCGCCACCTGCTCCCACAGCCCGAGCAGGCGGCGCGCCGGGCCGTCGGCGGGGAAGGCCGCCGCGCGCTCGCGGCCGGCGGCGACCAGCTCGGCCCGCCGCGGCCCGCCCGCTGCCTCCATCGCCGCTGCGGCGGCATCCGCGTCGTGGAAGTCGACCAGCAGCGCGGCCGGCCCCGCCACCTCGGGCAGCGAACTGGCGCGGTGGGCGACCACCGGCACGCCGGCGGCCATCCCCTCGAGCACGGGCAGGCCGAAGCCCTCCGACTCGCTCGGCACGAGCAGCGCCGCCGCGCCGGCGTAGAGCGCGGGGAGGTCCTCCTCCGGGACGTAGCCGGGCGTCCGCACGCGGTCGCCCAGGCCCAGAGCGGCGGCGAGCTCCACCGCCGCGGCGAGGCGCGCGTTGCGCGGCCCGGCGAAAACCAGCTCGGCGTCCCCGCCGGCGGCGCAGTGCGCAGCGAAGGCGCGCACCGCCTGCGGCAGCCCCTTGCGCTTCAGCGCGCGGCCGACGACGAGGAAGTAGGGCGCGGCCGGGTCCAGGCCGAGGCGCGCGGCCAGCCCGGCGCGGTCGGGCGCCGCCGCGGCGAAGCCGGCGTCCACCCCGTGCGGCACCGTCACCGTGCGCGCGGCCGCGCCCGGGTGCAGCGCGAGGAAGTTCAGCTGCGTGCGGCGGCTGACGCAGACCACGAGGTCCGCCGCGCGCGACACCGCCAGCGCGGTCAGGCGCCGCTTGAGCACCGGCCCCTCGTCGCCGACGCCCTTGGTCTCGAGCCACGACAGCTCGTGCATGGTCGCCACCTTCGGCCGGTCGAGCAGCAGCGGGATGGCCTGCACCGGCGCGTGCCACAGGTCGATGCGCTCGCGCTGCGCGAAGGCGGGGACGAGGCGCTCGCGCCACCACCAGCGCGATCCCTGCGGAGCCAGCTCGACCGCGCGGAAGCGCGCGTCCGGCGGCGCGGGCAGCGCTTCGGGCCGGCGCGGCGCGACGAGGAGGTACTCGTGGTCGGCCTCCTGCGCGGCCAGCCCGCGCAGCAGCTGGAGCAGCGACTTCTCGACGCCGGTGGCGGGGGTCCGCTCCAGCGCCGAGACGTCGATCGCGATGCGCACGGCGGCCTCAGCCGGCGGCGGCCCGGCCGCGCTCGCGGTGGATCTCGGCGGCCTCCTCGTACACCTGCAGGGTGCGGCGCGCGGCGTGCTTCCAGCTGAACTCGCGCGCGCGGCGCTCGAGCACCGCGGCGGCCTGGCGGCGCCAGGCGTGCTCGTCGAGGATGCGGCGGATGCCCTCCTCGATCGAGCCGGTGTCACGCGGCTGCACGCGCATCGCGGCGTTGCCCGCCACCCAGGCCGGCGCGGTGGCGTCGGCCACGACCACCGGCTTGCCGCAGGCCATCGCCTCGAGCACCGGCAGGCCGAAGCCCTCGTGGATCGACACGTAGACCAGCGCGATGCAGCCCTGGTAGATCGCGACCAGCTCGTCGTCGCTGGCGTTCTTCCTCCAGCGGATGCGGTTGCGGTGGCGCGACTTCTCGAGGCGGGCGAGGAACTCCTCGTACTCCCAGCCCTCGGCGCCGACGATCACCCAGTCGGGCGCGGCGTCCTGGTCCCACAGCCGCTCGAGCGCCTTGAGGATGCGCGGGTAGTTCTTGCGCGGCTCGATCGTGCCGACGGTCAGCAGGTAGTCGCCGTCGCCGGCCACGTGCCCCTCGGCCGGGCGGAAGTGCGGCGCGACGCCGTTGGGGATCACGCGCACCGCGTCGGGGTCGGCGCCCATCAGCTCGGCGTCGCGCAGGCCCGGCTCGCTGACCACGATGACGCGGTCGGCCTGGGCAATGGCGCGGCGCACGCGGTCGATCAGCACCGCGGTGTTCCAGCCGTGGAAGGTCGGGTCGACGGCGAAGGCGGCGTCGTGCAGCGTCATCACCGTGCCGGCCGAGCGCACCGTGGGGTAGACGTAGTCGGTCCAGTGGAACACGTCGACCGCCGCCGGCCAGCGCCCGGCGTCGAAGCCGGGGAGGCGGTTGAGGAAGGCCATGCCGCGCGCGGGGAGGAAGCCGCGGTGCATGCGGAAGCGGTCCTCGCGGAAGCCGGTGGTGGCGACGCGCCCGCCCCGCCAGGTGGGGGCGAAGAACTCGAGGAAGGGGCCTCCCTCGAGCTCGAGCAGTTCGCGGGCCAGCTCGCGGCCGTAGCGCGCGATGCCTGCGTGTCCGAACAGCGCCGGGCGGATGTCGAAGCCGACTCGCATGGCCGGAATCATACGCCGCCCGCGGGGTCGCCGCGGAGCAGCCGGGCCGCCCCGACCAGGGCCACCGCCTCGGCCAGGACGCGGGCGACGGCGGCGCCGGTGAGGCCGGCGGCGGGCAGCAGGGCGAGGTTGCCGGCCAGGGCGACGACGAGCACGACGAGCGCCAGGCGCAGCGCCTCGCGCGCGGCTCCGGCGGCCACCAGCCCGGTGGTCAGCACGCTGCCGGGGAAGACCAGCGCGGCGGCGGCGCCGAGCACCTGCAGCGGGACGGTGCCCGCGACGAATGCGGGGCCGAAGAAGCGCTCGACGAACCAGGGCGCCAGCGGCACGGCGAGCAGGGCGGCGGGGAAGCCGATCCAGGCCGTGCGCCGGGCCAGCCGGACGCAGCGCGCGCGCAGCTCGGCGCGGTCGGCGGCCGCCGCCAGGGAGGGCATCGCGACCACGCCGATGAAGCTGGGCAGCTGCAGCGCGAGGTGGAACAGCTTGCGGATCGGGGTGTAGACGCCGGCCGCCGCCGTGCCGAGCAGGGCGCGGACGAGGAGGAGGTCCATGCGCCCGTAGGCCTCGCGCACCAGGCCGCCGGCGCCGAGGGCGAGGCACTCGGACAGGAAGCCGGCCTCGGGCGGGCCGGCGGCGGGGTACTCGCGCAGCAGGCGCCCCGCGGCCAGGCCGAGGCAGAGGTTGCCGGCCGCGCGGGCGCCCTGCGCCGCGGCCAGGCACCACAGCGGGTCGCGCACCCCCGCGGCCAGCACGGCGGTGACCGCCACGAGCACGAGGACCGCGGTCAGCGTGCGCAGCACCGCCGGCAGCCCGAAGCGCAGGCGCAGCTGGAAGACGGCCGCGCGCGTGGTGGCGAGGTGCGAGGCCAGGGCGAGCGTGGCCAGGGCCAGGCCGGGGTGGGCCGCGCCGGCGGCGGAGTCGAAGCCGGCGTAGGCGGTGATCGCGGCGGCGGCGATCAGGGTGGTGCCGAGGCGGAAGCGCCAGGCTTGGCGCAGCGCGGGCCGCAGGGCGGCGGGGCGGGCGCCGGCGCGGCGCACCACGGCGTTGCCGCTGCCGCCGTCGATGAGCACCTCGGCCAGGGCGAACAGGGTCTCGTAGACGCCGTAGACCCCGAGCAGCGGGGCGTCGAGCGCCGCCGCCAGGACGAGGACGGTGACGAAGGCGGCCAGCGCCTGGCCGCCGCGGCCGAGGCTCTGCAGGCCGACGCCGGCGAGGAACCGCCGGGCGGTGGCGGCCGGCACCACGGGGGCGCCGGCCGGCCCGGGGCCGCCGCCCCTAGGCGGGAGCTCCGGCGAGCTCGCCGCGCATCGTCTCGCAGACCGCCGCAGTGAAGGCATCGGTGCCCAGGTTACCCCCGAGGTCGCCGGTGGTCCGGCCCGCGGCGATGGTGTGGCGCACGGCGGCGTCCAGCATGCTGCCCAGGCCGCGGAAGCCGCAGTGGGTCAGCATCATGGCGAAGGCGAACAGTGCCGCGGTCGGGTTGCACACGCCCTGCCCGGCGATGTCCGGCGCGGTGCCGCCGGCCGGGTCGAACATGGCCAGCTCGACCTCGCCGTCGGCGCCGAAGCTGTAATTGGCGCTCGCGCCGAGGCCGATCGAGCCGATCATGCCGCAGGCGGCGTCGGACAGGAAGTCGCCGTACTCGTTCGGCGTGACCACCACGCGGTAGGCCTCGGGCTGCATGATCAGCTTGGCCAGCAGCGCGTCGAACAGCTCGGCGCGGTGGGGCACCTCGGGGTGGCGCGCGGCGACCTCCTCGGCGATCTCCTCGAACAGGCCGTCGGTGGCCTTCTGGATCGTGTACTTCGAGGTGCTGACCACGCCGCAGCCGAGGCGCTTGGCCAGGGCGAAGGCGAACTCGTTGGCGTGCGTGCTCGGCTTGCGCTCGATCACGCGCACCGAGACGGCGGCCTCGGTGCCGATGCGGCGGCCGGCGTCCTCGTAGGTGCCGCCGACCGCGATGCGCACGATGTGCAGGTCCACCTCGCCGTCGTGGCGGCGCGGCACGCCCGGGATGTTCGCCACCGGGCGGTGGATGACCGAGAAGTCGAAGCGCTCGCGCAGCACCTTGTTCGGGCTCTCGGCTTCGGTCACGGTGGGGTACTTGAGGGCCACGCCCCAGCGGCGGATGGCCGCCTCCGCGTCCCGGTAGGCCCCTTCGGCGTCGCCGCGGCGGCGCTCGAGGCTCAGGTCGACCGGGTGGAAGCGCAGGTCGAGCGGCAGCTGCTCGGCGACCTGGTGGACGGAGCGGGACAGCTCCGCGGAGATGCCGTCGCCGTGGAATTCGGCGACCTCGAGGACTTCGCGTTCGGTGCTCATGGCGGCTCTCGCGGCCCGGAGAGGGCGCGCGGAATCCGGCATTCTACCCGCGGCTGGGGCGCCCGGCGGCTCAGATCGGATCGGCGTGGACCGTGGCGCGGCTGCGCGGCACGGCGGCCTCGATGGCCAGCCCGATCTCCTCGCTCAGGTCGTGGGCCTCGACGAAGCTCAGGTCGTGGTCGAGGTCGAGGTGGAACTCGAGGAAGACCTCCGAGCCGCTGCGGCGCGTGCGCAGCTCGTGGAAGCCGCGCACCCGCGGCGCGTGGGCGGTGATCACCCGCAGCACCGCCGCCTGCTCGGCCGGGTCGAGGCCGCGGTCCATCAGGTTCTCGATGCCGCTGAGGAAGACCTCGCGCGAGGTGTTCAGGATGATCAGCGCGATGCCGAGGCCGACGACGAGGTCGGGCCAGGGCTCGTTGTCGAACAGGCTGCTCAGCGCCAGGCCGGCGATCACGCTCAGGTTGAGCAGCACGTCGCTGGTGTAGTGGGCGCTGTCGGCCTCGAGGGCGGGGGAGCCCGACTCCCGCGCCGCCTGCTTGAGCCGCCGCACCCACCAGAGGGTGACGACGATGCTCACCACCATGACGCCGATGCCGGTCCACTGGTGCTCGACCACGGCGTCGCCGGCGAGGAAGCGCTGCACCACGGAGGCGGCCAGGCCCAGGCCGCTGGCGAAGATCAGCAGGGCCTGGAGGAGCGAGGCGAGGCCCTCGGCCTTGCCGTGGCCCCAGGGGTGGTCGGCGTCGGCCGGGCGCTCGGCGTGGAGGACGGCCCACAGGACCACCGCCGAGGCCATCAGGTCCAGGCCCGAGTCGAGGGTCGAGCCGAGGATGCCCGAGGAGCCGGTGCCGATCCAGGCGAACAGCTTCACCAGCAGGAGGCCGGTGGCCACCTTCACGGTCCCGGTCGCGGTCCTCGACTTCTGGTTGTCGGCGTCGCTCATCCGCTCGCGCGGAAGGGAATCGCCTCCCGCGTCGTCCATACTAGGCTGTCGCGATGCCGAACCAATCCCGCTTCCACCCGCGCCGGGCGTTGTGGCCGGCGGTCGCCGTGCTGACGGCGGCGCTGGGCTGGGTGTTGTTGCAGGAGAGCGCGACGGTCGGTCCGGAGCCCGCCCCGGCGCCGGCCGCCCCCGAGGTCGAGGCGGACCCCGTCGAGGCCGCTGCGCCGGCCGAGCTGCCCGAGCTGCCGGGCGAGGGCCCGGTGGTGGTCGAGCTGCGCTACCTGGGCGCCGACGCCACGGCGGACGGCCTGGTCGAGCGGCGCGGGGAGCTGCGCGGGCGCGTGCTCGACGACGCCGGCCAGCCGCGGCCGGGCGCCCGCCTCACGGTGCGCGGCGGGCCGCAGGACGGCCTCTCGGTGACCGCCGACGACGCCGGCCGCTACCGCTTCCTCGGCCTGCTGCCGGGCACGCACCTGGTCGACCTCGAGGCCGGCGGCTTCCGCGCCTCCGCCTCGCAGCGGGTCCTCGCGCGCGCACCGACCGAGCGCGACTTCGTGGTCGGGATGCCCGCGCCGCTGCTGATCGAGGTGCGCGGCGCCGACGGCGAACCGCTGGCCGGAGCCACGGTGGACGTCGGCCTCGGCCGCGAGCTGCTCGAGACCGGCGAGGACGGGCGGGCCTTCTTCCCCTCGGTTCCGCGCGGGCCGCGGGTGCTGGTCGGGGCGCGCGCCGCCGACCACGTGCCGCTGCGGCTCGAGATGAACCTGCTGCCGCGCAACCCCGGCGGCGAACCGGTGCGCATCGACCTGCCGCGCGGCGGGAAGGTGCGCGGGCGGGTGGCCTCCTGGCCCGGGCCGCCGCTGCCGACCGTGACCGTGGTCCCGCGCGAGGACCGGCCGAGCAGCTACGCCGTGGCCTGGGACACCTGGCACGAGGTGGAGGTCCAGCCGGACGGCCGCTTCGAGCTGGCCGGCCTGCCGACCACGCGGGTGATCGACGTCCGCGTGTTCCACCCGCGCGGGGTCGCCGAGCCGGCGCTGCGCACGGTGAAGCCAGGGCCGGAGACGCCGACCACGGTGCGCTTCAACATCCGCCGGCGCGACACGCGCATCGCCGGGCAGGTGGTCGACGAGCAGGGTCGGGGCGTGGCCGGCGCGCTCGTCGTGCTCGAGGCGGCCGACCCCGCCGCGGTGCTCGGGCGGCTCTACCCCGGGCTGGCCGAGGGGCCGGTGGCGGCCGTCCTGCCGACGCCCGCGGCGCTTCGCCGCGAGTGGCTGACGCCCTCCGACGGGCGCTTCGACTTCGACTACGGCGACCACCCGCAGGGCAGCGGCCCGCTGGTGCTGCGCGCCAGCAAGGAGGGCTACGCGCCTGCCTCGAGCCTGGTGCGCAACGCGCGTTCGAACTTCTCGCTGCGCCTGGCCACCGTGGGCCGCGACGGCGAGGTGCGGCTCCGCGCGCGCAACGGCAAGGCGCTGCCCGAGGTGGTCTGGTACCTCGACGGCGCGCGCGTCGAGGCCGCGGGCGAGCGCTTCGGTCCGCTGCTCGAGGGCCACTACGAGGTGCGCGTCCGGCGCGGCGAGGCCGAGCTGCAGCCGCGCGAGGTGCTCCTCGTCGCGCCGCGGCTCGAGCTGGAGCTGGGCTGAGAGCCGCCGCGCCGCGCCGGCGTAGAATCGGCGCATGCGCACCGTCTCCCTCGGCGAGAGCCTGACCCCCGACCTGCTGCTGGCCGCCGCGCGCGGCGAGGAGCTGCGCCTTCGGCTCGGGCGCGAGGCCCTGGCCCGGGTGGAGGCCGCGCGCCGCGCCGTCGCCGGCATCGCGGCCGGCGAGCGCGCGGTCTACGGCGTGAACACCGGCTTCGGCGCCCTCGCCAAGGAGCGCATCGGCCCCGGCGACGTCGGCACGCTGCAGCGCCACCTGCTGCTGTCGCACGCCGTCGGCACCGGCCCGGACCTGCCGGCCGAGGAGAAGCGCCTCGCCCTGCTGCTGCGCATCCACTCGATGTGCCGCGGCGCGAGCGGGGTGCGCCCCGAGCTGCTGCGCTGGCTGATCCGGCTGTTCGAGTCGGGCTGGCTGCCGCGCGTGCCCGAGCAGGGCAGCGTCGGCGCCTGCGGCGACCTCGCCCCGCTGGCCCACCTCGCGCTGCCGGTGATCGGCGCCGGCGAGATGGTCTCGCCGGAGGGCCGCGTGATGAGCGCCAAGCGCGCGCTGCCCAAGATCGGCCTCGAGCCGATGGAGCTCGCCGCCAAGGAGGGCCTGGCGCTGATCAACGGCGTGCAGGTGTCGAACGCGATCGGCCTGGTCGCCTGGGCGCGCATGCGCAACCTGTCGGTGACCGCGGACGTGGTCGCCGCGCTCAGCGTCGAGGCCCTGATGGGCAGCCACCGGCCCTTCGACCCGCGCGTCACCCGGCTGCGCCCGCACCGCGGCGCGCGCGACACCTCGGCCAACCTGCGCCTGCTGCTCAAGGGCAGCCAGGTGGTGAAGAGCCACATCGGCTGCGGCCGCGTCCAGGACCCGTACTCCTTCCGCTGCACGCCGCAGGTGCACGGCGCGGCGAAGGACGGCCTGCGCCACCTCGAGGAGGCGCTCCTGATCGAGGCCGACAGCGCGACCGACAACCCGCTCGTCTTCCCCGAGCGCGGCGACACGATCAGCGCCGGCAACTTCCACGGCCAGCCGATCGCGCTGCCGCTCGACCACGGCGCGCTGGTCGTCTCGGCCTGGGCGAACATCTCCGAGCGGCGCATCTCGACGCTGCTGCACCCGGCGATGAACAACATGCTGCCGGCCTTCCTCACGCCCGCGCCCGGCCTGAACAGCGGCCTGATGATCCCGCAGGTGGTCGCCGCCGCGCTGTGCAGCGAGAACAAGGTGCTGGCCCACCCGGCGAGCGCGGACACGATCCCGACCAGCGCCGACCAGGAGGACCACGTCTCGATGGCGAACCACGCCGCGCGCAAGCTGCGCCAGGCGGTGACCAACGCCGAGCGCGTCCTGGCGATCGAGCTCTACACCGCCGCGCAGGCGCGCGAGTTCCACCGTCAGGTGAAGGCGGGCGCGGGCGCGCAGTCCGCCTACCAGCTGGTGCGGCGCCACCTGCCGCCGCTCGAGCAGGACCGCTACCTCGGCCCCGAGCTCGACCGCGTGCACGAGCTGGTCGCGGGCGGGGAGGTGCGCGCCGCCGCCGAGCGGGCGGTCGGCCGGGAGCTGCGGGCTTGATCGGCCTGCTCCTGCTCTCCGCCGCCGCCCCGCAGGACTGGGGCGAGGTCAAGGACCCGCTGGTCCGCTCGCAGGAGATGCTCGAGGAGGCCGAGACGCTGGCCTCGAAGTCGAAGTACACGGCGGCCTGGAACAAGTACCGCAACATCATCCGGCGCTACGGCGACACGCCGGCCGGGGCGGTGGCGCGGCGGCGCGCCGGGGGGACGAACGGCTGGCTGGGCTGGGCCGACCTGCTTCGCCACGGCCCGTCGTCGAACCGCGTCGACGTGGTCGTTCTCGGCGACGGCTACGAGCTCACGAAGCAGGAGTCGCTCGACCGCTACGCCAAGTACGTGCCGGACCTGTTCGAGCGCCACCGCGTCTTCGGCGAGTACTTCGAGTACCACAACTTCCTGCGCGGCAACGTGTTCAGCGGCGAGAGCGGGATCGACGGCAACGGCCGCGACTTCGACACCGCGCTCGGCGCGACCAACTCGAACCCGCGCCACGGCGGCCACGCCTCGGTGGACCGGGGCCGCGTGATGGCCATGCTCGACGAGATGCCCGAGCACGACGGCCTGGCCATCGTCTTCGTGCGCGGCACCGCCCCCGGCACCGGCGGCGGGGGAGTGGCGACCATCGCCGGCCGCCCCGAGAGCGACACCTTGATCCACGAGTGGGGCCACGCCTTCGGCGGCCTCGGCGACGAGTACTCGGACGACGTCGGCTACACCGGCGACCCGCGCCAGAGCGTCAACGTGAGCAACAGCGAGGACCCGGCGCAGGCGCCGTGGAGGCACTGGATCGAGGCCGGGGTGAAGGGCGTCGGCGTGCACCAGGGGGCGGCAGGCCGCGCCAAGGGCGCCTACAAGCCGACCGTGAAGGGCTGCGCGATGCAGAACGGGCGCGACTTCTGCGTGGTCTGCCGCGAGGCGCTGGTGCTGCGGATCTACTCGCGCGTCGACCCGATCGACGACTGCGTGCCGGCGGCGCAGCCGCTCGACCGCGGCGCCGAGGAGGGCGACGGTCCGCTGCACGCGGCGAGTCCGCTCGAGTTCGAGGTGTGGACCATGCAGCCCGAGCGGCACCACCTCGGCGTGCGCTGGTGGGTGCTGACGCCCGACGCGGTGCCGGCCGACCCGGTGTCGCGCGAACGCCGCTTCCCGCCCGGCGACCGCGGGCGGCGCGGTCCGCTGCGCCCGATCGAGGCCGAGCCGCTCGACGAGACGCGGCCGAACGTCCGCGGGCGCCACCGCTTCCGCCTCGACCCCGAGGAGTGGGAGCCCGGCCTGTACCGCGTGGTCGCGCGCGCGCGCGACGACACCGTGGTCCCCGGCGACAAGCACCCGTGGGTGCTGAAGGACGAGGAAGGCCTGCTGGAGTCCGAGCGCGCCTGGTGGGTCCAGGTGCCGGAAAGGGGCGAAGGCGGCCCTTAGTCCTCGTCGATCAGGTCAGTGAATTCGCGGCGCAGCGCGGCGCGTTCCCGGAACAGCAGCGCGTGGCGCTCGAGCGGCGGCGCACCACCCCAGCGGTGGTGGCAGTCCTGGCACTCCCACTTCGGGGCGTGCTTGATCCAGGTGCCGCCGAGCACGGCGCGACCGTCCGCGAGGTCGCGTTCCAGGGTGTGCTCGTCGAACTCGGTCCCATAGAGGATGCGGGCCACCTTCCAGGAGTCGCACTCCGGGCAGGCGGTGGGTCGGGCGAGTTGAACCATGGGTCGGTGTGGCGGGAAAGGGACGCGAGGAGGACCGCGTCCAAGGGCATGGTTTACCCCTTCCCGCGAGCCTCCATCAAGGGAATTCGTCTCGTTCCGGGTCAGCGTGTGGATAAGTTGGGCGCGCTCTCGGATCGCCTCCATGCGCCGGCTCTCGACCCTCCTCAACGCGGCCGCCTTCCTGGCCCTGGTCCCCGCCCTGCTGGCCTTCCTCGGCCCGCTCCACTGGCGCTTCCACCTGCTCGAGCAGCTGCGCTCGCACTTCCTGCTGCTGCTGCTCGCGGCCTCGATCGGTGCTCTTCTCGCGCGCCGCGGACGCTGGGCGCTGCTGTGGACCGCCGGCCTGCTGTTGAACGCCGTCCCCTTGGCGTCGCTGGCCCTCGGCGATCCCGCGCCGGAAGCGGCCGGCGCGCCGCTGCGCGTGGCCCACTGCAACGTCCACGTCGTCCACCCCGATCCGGCGCGGGTGCTCGAGTGGATCGAGGGGCTGGACGCCGACTTCGTGCTGCTCGAGGAGGTCACGCCCGAGTGGGCGCGCCTGCTCGAGAGCGGCTTGCGCGGCTGGACGGTGAACCTGCTGTCGCCGCGCCCCGATCCCTCGGGGATCGCCCTGCTGGTGCCGCGCGCCGCGCGCGAGGGTTGGACCACGCTGTCGGCCGACTTGCGTCAGATGTCGGAGATCTGGGGCGAGCGGCCCGCCGTCGAGCTGCGCCTCGCCGGTGAGGGGGTGCGGATCGCCGTGCTCGGCGTGCATCTCGCCCGCCCGGTCAGTGAGTTCGAGGCCCGCGTGCAGGCCGGCGACTACCGCTTCCTCGAGAGCTGGTGCACCGAGCGGCGGGAGGCCGGCGAGGAGGTGCTCGTGCTGGGGGACTTCAACACCAGCCCCTGGTCGCACCGCTTCCGCGGGTTGCTCGACGCCGCCGGGATGCGCGACAGCCTGGCCGGCCGCGGGCTGCAGGGGACCTGGCCGGCCGTGCTGCCCGCCTGGTTGCGCCTGCCGATCGACCACGCCGTGCACAGCCCCGGCCTCGTCGTGACCGAGCGCCGCGTCGGCCCCGACCTGGGTTCGGACCACCTGCCGCTGCAGCTCGAGCTGCGCGTGGCCGCGGCGGCGCACGAGCTCGGGCTGGCCGGCGGCCTGCGCGCCGATCCGCAGCGGCCGCCGAGCGCTCCGGTGGCGGGCGCCTCGCTGCGCGGCATCGACGCCGCGCCCGACGGAGCGGTGTGGGCCAGCGGCAGCGGCGGAACGGTGCTGCGGCAGCTGCCGGGCTCGGCCGAGTGGCAGCGCGTTCACGTCCCCGGGGCGGAGGCCCTCGACTTCCGCGACGTCGAGGCCTTCAGCGCCGAGGAGGCCGTCCTCATGGCGGCCGGGCCGGGCGAGGCCTCGCGCGTGCTGCGCACCGAGGACGGCGGCGCGAGCTGGACCGAGACCCTGCGCAACGCCGATGCGGACGGCTTCTACGACGGCATGGCCTTCTGGGACGAGCGCCGCGGCCTGCTCCAGGGCGACCCGGTCGACGGTCGCTTCGTGGTCTGGCGCACCGAGGACGGTGGACGCAGCTGGGCGCGGCTGCACGCCGACAGCCTCGGCGCGGCCGAGGGCGAGCACGCCTTCGCGGCCAGCGGCACCGGGATCACCACGGCCGGGGAGGACTTCGCCTGCTTCGTGACCGGCGGCGCCCTGGCCCGCGCCTTCTCGTCCACCGACGGCGGCCTCCACTGGCGCCGCGTCCGCCTGCCCTTGGTGCAGGGACGCCCCTCGGCCGGCGGCTTCGGGGTGGCCTTCGACGCTGCGGGGGTCGTCGGGCTGGCCGTCGGCGGCGACTACGCGCAGGAGGGCGCGGGGGCGGGAAGCCTGGCCGTCAGCTTCGACGGCGGCCGGCGCTGGAGCCCGGTCAGCCCGCCCGCCGCCGGCTTCCGCTCCGGCGTGGTGGCGCTGCCCGACGGCGGCTTCGTGGCCGTGGGACCGAGCGGGATCGAGAGCCTCGATCCTCGGCGCGGCAGCCGGGTGCGGCTCGACGCGGGCGCGCACGCCCTGACCCGGCTGCCGGACGGCGGCATCCGCACCAGCGGGGCCGGCGGCCGGCTCGGCGCCTTCCGCGTCGACGGCTGAGGCCGCTCGCGCGGAGGTGGGGGAATTCCCCCGTTTTGGGTCTTCGTCCGGCCGGGAGGGGAGTTATCGGAATCCAGCGACTGTTCCTCCTGCGGTCGCGGATCGCCTCCGTGCGCCTCGCCCCATGATCCACCCCACCCTCTCCCTGGTCTCCATCGCCCTGGCCGGATTCCTGGCGGCACCCCCGCCGCCGCAGGCGACCGGCTTCTCCACCCCGCCCGCCCGCCTCGCCGGCTACTCGACCGCGCAGGGCGACCGCCTCGCGGCGACCTTCCCGAGCGAGAACTGCGTGCGGCTGTTCGACGGGAACGGCAACCTGCTGAAGGAATTCGGTGAGCTGCCGCGTCCGCTCGGACTGGCCGCGGGCAACGGCCGGGTCTACGTCGGCCTCGGCGCGCACGGCGCCGTGCGCGTGTTCGACCTGCAGGGGAAGGCGCGCGGCAGCCTGGGCGCCGGCCTGCACGAGTTCGACCGCCCGACCGACATCGCGGTGTCGCCCGTCGACGGGAGGATCCACGTGCTCGACGCCGGGCGCGGCGAGATCCGCGTCTTCGACCCGCAGACCCTGCAGGAGGTCGCCCAGGTCGGGCGCGGCATGCTGAAGCAGCCGGCCGCCCTGGCCGTCCGCGGCGACGGCAGCGTCCTGGTCGGCGACCTGATCGCCGGCAGCGTGCAGGAGTACGACGCCGCCGGCCTCTACTCCGGCGACTTCACCGCCTTCGGCAGCGCCGCCGGCCAGACCGTGCGGCCGACCGGCATCACTCTGGACGCCGCCGGCCGCGTCTACGTGGTCGACGCCTTCCTCGACACGGTGCAGGTCTTCGACGCGCAGGGGGCGCTGCTCGCCTCGCGCGGGGAGTTCGGCTCCGGGCCGGGCAAGATGCGCAACCCGTTGGACCTGTGGGTCAGCGGGCGCGACGGCCGCGTCTGGGTGACCGACAGCGGCGACCGTGAGCTCGAAGTGTTCCCGATGGTGCCGTGAGGGAGGAAGGAAAGATGACGCGCCTCACCCCGACCGCCCTCCTCGCCCTGGTCCTGGCCCCCGCGCTCGCCGCGCAGGACCCGCCGCACGACGGCAGCAACGAGATCAACTGCCTGTCCTGCCACGTGCTGCACAACGCGCCCGGCGCCCACTTCACCAACGTGGAGGGGGCGATCAACCTGTGCATGTCCTGCCACAACCCGCTCGGCGTGGCGCCGGTCGAGACGCACGCGCCGGCCGGCCAGGACATCGCCTGCACCGAGTGCCACAACCCGCACACGCAGGAGCAGCAGGCCGTCCACGGCTCGGGCTTCTCGATGCTGGTCAAGACGACCATCTCGACGCCGAACAGCGGCGACCAGCTGGTCAAGCTGATGGCGCCGAGCGGCCCGAACAGCTTCGCCGACGGCGACGCGGTGTACGACGGCGTGTGCGAGGTCTGCCACACCCAGACCAACCACCACCGCAACAACCCGAGCGGCGGGCACGCGCACAACAACGCGCTCGACTGCCGCATGTGCCACCCGCACACCTCGGGCTTCCAGCCGACCGGCGGCGTGTGCACCGACTGCCACGCCTACTCGCAGCCGATCGGCGGCGACTACCGGCGGCAGATCGTCGAGAACAACGGCGACGGCAAGGGCGACTTCGTGAAGCCCTTCCACCACGTCGACGACCTCTCCGGGCAGGAGTCGGTCGAGGCGGGGGACTGCGGCGTGTGCCACGACCAGAGCGACCACATGCAGAACCCCGACCCCGAGGTGCTGCTGGCCGACCCGGACGGCGGCGCCTCGCACCGCTTCACCGGCCAGGCCGGCGGCCTGGTCAGCGGCTTCTGCGTCGGCTGCCACGACGCCGACGGCCGCAACGGCGACCTGACGCCGTTCAGCTCGGGGCGCGCGCCGGCCGACATCCACCACGACTGGACCGGCTCGAAGCACGCCACCGCGGCGCCGGGCGCCGAGTGCATGGAGTGCCACACCAACGGCCACGGCGGCGACGACCCGCAGTTCCTCGGCGGGGTCGAGGAGGCGGTGTGCTTCTTCTGCCACGGCCCGGGCGGCGGCGCGGCCGACGTGTGGACCGACTTCCAGCGCAGCTACCGGCACCCGGTCGAGGCCACCAGCCTGGTCCACGAGCTGGGCGAGGACCCGATCGGCATGCCGCGCCACGTCGAGTGCGCCGACTGCCACGACCCGCACGCGGCCAACTCCGACCTGGGCGGCCCGCCGCCGGCCACGCCGGGCGCGATGCTGTCCGTTTCGGGCGTGGACGCCGCCGGCGCGGCGGTGACCGACGCAGCCTTCGGCTACGAGGTCTGCTTCAAGTGCCACAGTGGCGCGGCCGCGACGCCCACGGCGCCGTTCCCGCGCCTCGAGGTGGAGACCGACCTCGCGGTCGAGTTCGACCTGGTCAACGCGTCGAGCTTCCACCCGATCGAGGGGCCCGGCAAGGGGACCTTCGTCCCCAGCCTGAAGGCGCCGTGGACCACGAGCAGCGTCATGGAGTGCAGCGACTGCCACGCCAGCGACGCGGGCGCCGCCGGGCCGCACGGCTCGGACCAGCCCTTCCTGCTCAAGGCGCGCTACGACACGGTGGTGCGGATGGACGAGAGCCCCGAGGCCTTCGCCCTGTGCTACTCCTGCCACGACCGCACCAACCTGATGCAGGACAACTCCTTCCTGCACGACGACCACGTGCGCGAGTTCCGCTACTCCTGCCACGTTTGCCACGACGGCCACGGCCTGGCGGGGACCTCGCCGAGCCTGCCCGGCAACAGCCTGGTCAACTTCCGTTCCGACATCGTCACCACGACGATCGGCGGCGTCCTGCAGTACACCCGGTCCAGCCCCGGCAACGGCAGCTGCACGCTGCGCTGCCACGGCGTGATCCACATCAACGAGACCTACTAGGCCTCGCCGCGCGGCGGGCTCAGTCGCCTGAGCCCGCCGTCGCGACCGCGCGCTCGCGGTCGGCCGCCTTCTCGGCCTCGTAGCGCACCTTCATCGTGCCGTCGCCGCGCACGATCCACTGCAGGGTGACGCGGCCGCGGCCGGGCACGCCGTCCTCCAGGCGGATGCGGTGCGGCTCGTGCTCGGCCATGTCGAAGCTCTCGGGGCGCCAGCGGTCGCGCAGCACGCCGCCGGCCAGCACCTCGACCCCGCTTCCCTCGAGGGTCACGCGGTCGGGCAGGCCGATCGAGTTGCGCGCGGCCCAGCCCGAGCGGCTCGGCAGCACGCGGTCGTTGACCAGGGTCGCGGTCACCCGCCACAGGCCGTCGCCGGCCGGCTCGGCCATCGCCGACTCGATCTCGACCGCGGCCATCTCCTCGGCGTGGCGCGCGCAGAACATCGCGTTGCGGTGCAGCATCTCCTCGATCATGAAGCTCGGCGCGACGCGGCCGTGCTGGCGCTTGAAGCCGCCGACCTCGACCGTGCCGTAGAGCGGGTGCTCGACCTCGTGCCAGTCGATCCACAGGTCGCCGAGCATCACCGAGTCGTTCCACTCGAGCTGGTTCTTCCGGTTCTGCACCCACCAGTTCTCGCCGGCGCGCTCGCGCTCGCCGCCGAAGTACTGCGGGCTGGCCCACAGCTCGTTGGTGAAGGAGAAGATGCCGAGCCCCTCGTAGGTCCAGTTCACGAAGCCACCGTGGACCGTGTAGAGGTCGTCCCAGATGATCATGTAGCGGTAGAAGGGCAGGATCGCCTCGCCCTCCTCGCCCAGCGCGTCGTAGGCGCGCACGTCGGACGCCGGGTAGGGGCCGACGCTCTCGTCGCCGGGGCCGCGCAGGATCATCCCGCCCGTGTTGTGGAAGCTCTGCACCGCGGCGATGTTCGGCCGCGCGCGGATGAACTCGGCGATGGCCAGGGTCTCGGGGTAGCTGAGCGGGTAGTCGCCGGCGCCGCCCTGGCGGTGCGGCGGCTGCCAGTCGCTCGGCCAGTTGCGGTTCATGTCGTAGCCGCCCGGGCCGTCCTCGTTGACGCGGCCGTCGCCGTCGTTGTCGATGCCCTCGCTGCCGAGCATGAGCCAGTCGCCGAGGTGCTCGGTGCCCCGCACCGGGACCAGGATGCGCGGGTCGTCCGGGTCGAGGCGGTGGGTGCCCTCGCCGAGCGGCACGCGCTTGCGCATCGAGCCGATCTCGCCGTCGCCGTCGAGGTCGTCGTAGCCGTCCTCGTCGACGCGGCCGTCGCGGTCGTTGTCGAGCGGCTTCTTGCCGCTGCGCGAGGACGAGCCGGTGTTCGGCGCGTCGAACCAGTGGTCGCGGCCGTCCGGGTTCTGCGACGGCAGCACGTAGAAGGCGCGCTCGTCGAGCAGCGCGCGCGCGCGCGGGTTGCTGTCGTAGTGCTCGAGAAGCCACCAGGCCAGGTACAGCGCGGCCTCGCCGCCCTGCACCTCGTTGCCGTGGACGTTGCCGTCCACCCACATCGCCACCTTCTCGTCGGCGGCACCGGTGGCGCGGTTGGTCAGGTGCATGACGACCATCGGCCGGCCCTCGTAGCTGCGGCCGATCTCCTCGAGCTCGACGAAGCCCGGGTAGGCCTGCTGCAGCGCCTCCATCCAAGCGTTGAGCTCGGCGTGGCGGTAGTAGCGGTTCCACGGGATCTCGACCTCCGGGGTCCAGACGCCGCCCGGGTCCTGGGCGGGAGCGGGTGCGGCCGCGGCGGCGGCGAGGAGCAGGGCGGAGAGGGGGGAGAGGATCATCCTTGCACCTCCAGGGTGGCTTCGGCGCGGCCGGCGGTGTGCGACTCGGCGACGACGACGGCGGGCGCGGCGCCCGCGGGGATGCGGTAGAGCCAGCGGAACTCCTGCTTGCCGCCGCTGCCGGCGAGGCGGGAGACCGAGTGTTCGGCGCGCCCCCCGAGCAGGACGCCGCCCTCGGGCAGCTCGAGGCGGACGAAGACCGGCAGCAGGCGGCGCGTGATCTCGCCCATCTCGGTCATCGTCGGCAGGAGCCGCGGGTTGAGCAGCGTGGCGCGCGCCTCGCGCACGCCCTCGCCGCGGTCGCGGACCTCGAGGCCGACCCACTCGAGGCGCGGCAGGTCGGCGGCCAGCCCGTCGAGGAAGCCGCGCCAGCGTTCGACCAGGGCGGGCAGTTCTTCGGCCGGCGGGTTGTCGCGCACCACCGGCAGCCAGCCGCCGAGCTGCACCGGCCCGAGCTGCGGGTGCTCGAAGTCGGTCCACTCGACGAAGCCGGCGCCGCCGTGGGTGGCGTCGTCCCAGGCGAGCAGCGCGGCCTCGAGGCGCTCGCCGGCCTCGACCGGCGGCGACCACAGCGCGCTCTCGAGCACCAGGCGGCCGGCCTGGAAGCCGCACCAGTCGGCGAAGCCGCCGGAGCCGTGCGGGGCGCTGCGCGGGCGGTGCTCCTGGCCTTCGTGCAGGCGGTCGCCGAGCAGCTTCAGCAGGCCGGCGACGTCGCTCGGCGGCTCGGTCGAGTCCGCCGCGGGCGCGGCGCCCTTCGGCGGGGAGGCCAGGTTGTCCTCCTGGCCGAGGACCACGACCACGGCGATGTTCGGCCGCTCGAGGACGAAGTCGGCCAGCGCGCGCTGGAAGCTCTCGCGCAGCGGCCATGCGCCCGAGTCGGGCGCGTGCTCGTTCCAGCGGTGCGGCCAGTTGGCCTCGAGGCGCACCCCGCCGTGGCCGTCCTCGTTGAAGGCGCGGTCGCCGTCCTCGTCGACGCCCTCGCTGAGCAGGCGCCAGGCGCCGGTCTCGCCCTTCGCGCGGTCGGGGGCGCGCAGCCAGCGCGGTTCCTCGGGGTCGGCGATCCAGTCGCCGGCGGGGTCGGCCACGCGCATCTGCAGGACGTGGCCGTCGCCGTCGAGGTCCTCGGCCGGGTCCTCGTCGCGGCGGCCGTCGCGGTCGTCGTCGCTCGGCGCGCCGCGCCAGGCGAGCCCTTGCTCGAGCAGGTGCGCGGCGGCGTCGGGGTTGGCGACCGGCACGACGTAGACGGTGGCGTGGTCGAGCAGGCCACCACCCTCGGCGGCCCAGCCGCGCACCAGCTCGAAGGCGACCTGGCTGGCCGAGGGCTTGGTGCCGTCGGGATCGGCGACGATCAGCACCGCCGGGCGACCGGGCGCGCCGCGCTCGCCGAGGCCGACGACGACCACCGGCCGGCCCTCGTCGCTGCGGCCGAGCTCGCGCACGGTCACGCCCTCCTCGGCGTCGAGCGCCGCGGTCTGGGCGAGGATCTCGTCCGGCGTGTGGTAGCCGCCGGGGGGCAGGGTGACCGGCGCGGCTTCCTGGGCGGCGGCCGGAGCAGCGAGCAGCAGGGCGAGGCCGAGCGCGGCGGGGGAGGATCGGGTTCGCGGCATGGTGCGGCGGGAGCGGAGGGTCAGGGCCGGCGCGTCAGGTGCAGCCGGTCGAGCGGGAGCGAGAGGATGAAGGCGGTGACCGCGCTGGCGGCGAGCCGCGAGTCGGCGTCGAAGCCGGCGTTGTCGCGGTTGGGCTGGTAGGCGAAGCTGCCGTCGGCGCACTCGGCCAGCGTGAACCACCAGCGGTTGGCGCGCATCAGGCTGCCGAAGGCCTCCTCGTCGAGCCAGGCCCCGGCGGCGGTGTAAGCCATGCCCATCAGCGGCGAGCCGTGCGTGTCGGGGAAGCTCTGCGGGTGCGCGCCGATCACGCGCGAGTGCGCGAGTGCGCGCTCGAGGTAGCGCGGCTCGGGGTAGGGGCTGCGCGCCTGCGCCAGGGCGGCGGCGCCGGTGCGGCCCATGTCGGCCCAGTCCTGCGGGCCGGCGACCTGGTCCTCGTACCACACGTAGCCGTTCGGGCCGGCTCCGCGGGCGAGGAACTCGTAGGCCGCGTCGAGCCGCTCGCGGTCGACCTCCAGGCCGCAGCGGCTCATCATCGCCAGGGCCAGCGCGCCCTGCGCGGTGAGCATCGAGATCGGCCCGTAGCCCTCGAAGCCGGGGTTGTGGCCCCAGCCGCCGTGGGCGTCGCGCGCGTCCTTCGGCCAGGCGTGCGGGTGGCTCTCGCGCACCTTCTCGCTGACCTGCGCGAGGTCGGTGTACTGGCTCGAGAGCAGGAAGGTCCGGATCTCCTCGAGCTCGGGCAGCACCCAGTCCTCGCCGGTGGCGAGGTGGTACTCGCTCAGGACGATGCCGGCGGAGGTGTAGCGCCAGTTGAGCAGCCAGGAGTCGTCCTCGGCGTGCGTCGTGCGGGCGTGGAACTCGGCGTTGCGCCGCGCCGCGGCGAGGTGCTCCTTCTTCCCGCCGGCGATCAGGGCGAGGGGGGCGAAGGTGTCCTGGACCGGGCTGCCCCAGGAGCCGTCCTCGCGCTGCTGCGCGACCAGGAGCTCGAGCAGGGCCTCGCGGACCCGGTCGGCCTAGGCGCAGTCGGCGGGGAAGCCCGCGCCGAAGGCGCCGCCGCGCGGCAGGCGCAGGGTGGTGGTCGCCTCCTTTCCCTCGCGCTCGTAACTCAGTTCGAGGCGGCGGTCGCCGGCCTGGGCGGCCTCGAGAGCCGTGGCGAACTCGAGGACCGGGCCGTCGGGCCCGAACTTGTCCATGCCGTAGCCGTTGCGGTGCTCGGTGCGGAAGGCCTCGCCGCCGACGCCGAGCAGGACGTCGCCGGGCCGGAGCCGGCGGTCGGCCGGGCTGCCCGGGAAGACGTGGCGCACGAGCAGGTGGCGCGGGCGGTCGGGCATCAGCTCGACGCGCAGGCCGCTCGTGCCGAGGTGGTAGTACCAGCCGCCGACCTCGGCGTCGGGCCCCTCGTTCACCCGGCGGTTCCACGGGCTGCGCCCCTCGTAGTGGACTTGGGCGTCGAGCGCCGCCGGCACCAGGGCCGAGGCGGCCAGGGCCAGGAGCCAGGCGCGCGGGAGCATGAGCGGCAGTCTAAGCGGAGGTCCCGACAGCCCGCCGGGCCATTTCCGAATCACCCCTCCGTGGTCCTGCTCGGCAACCTCCTCTGGCTGTTCCTCGGCGGCGGCCTGATCGCCGCCCTCGGCTGGGTGCTCACCGGCGCCCTGCTCGCCCTGACCGTGGTCGGCATCCCCTTCGCGGTGGCCGCCTTCCGCATCGCCGGCTTCGCCGCCTGGCCCTTCGGCCGGGTGCTGGTCGACAACCGCTCCGTGGGTGTGGAGCGCATCCCGGGCACGGCGCTGGCGAACTTCCTGTGGGTGGTCCTCGCCGGCTTCTGGCTGGCCCTCGGCCACCTGCTGGCCGGCGCGGCCTGCATCCTGACCATCGTCGGCATCCCCTTCGGGCTGGCCCACCTCAAGCTGGCCTCGGTCAGCCTGGTCCCGCTCGGCAAGACGCCGGTGCCGACCGAGCTGCGCCCGCTGCATCCGCGCCCCTCCTTCTGATTCCTCCGGGCGGCGGCCGGATATCCTGGACCGCATGTTCCTGACCGCGGCTTCCTCCCTCCTCCTGACCGCGGCTTCCTCCCTCCTCCTGGCCGCGGCGCCGCCGCAGGACCCGCCGCGCCCGCTGCCCGAGGCGGTCGAGGTCTTCCGCGCGGGCGAACGCGGCTACCACACCTTCCGCATCCCGGCGGTGGTGCGCACGAACGACGGCGTGCTGCTGGCCTTCGCCGAGGGCCGGGTGAACGGCAGCGGCGACTCGGGCGACATCGACATCGTGCTCAAGCGCTCGGAGGACGGCGGCGCGAGCTGGAGCCCGCTGCAGGTGGTGGCCGACAACGGCCCCGGCGTCTTCGGCAACCCCACGCCGGTGGTCGAGCGGGAGTCGGGCGATGTCGTGCTGCTCTGCGTGCGCCAGCCCGAGGCGTGCCACGAGGGCGAGATCCGCAGCGGGGCGAAGGGATCGCGCGATCCCTGGGTGCTGCGCTCGAGCGACGGCGGCCGCATCTGGAGCGGCCCGCAGCCGGCCGGGCCGCAGGCCGACCGCCCGGACTGGCGCTGGTACGCCACCGGGCCCTGCCACGCCATCCAGCTGACCCGCGGCCCGCACGCCGGGCGCCTGGTCGCGCCGGCCAACCACTCGGTCGCCGGCGGACCGGAGAACCGCTACCTCGCCGCGCACCTCCTGCTGAGCGACGACGGCGGCCGCAGCTGGCGCATCGGGGCGGTGGACGCCAGCCACGTCGGCGAGAACCTGCTCAACCCCAGCGAGACGGCGGTGGCCGAGCTCGACAACGGCTGGCTCTACGCCAACACCCGCGACCAGCACGGCGAGAGCCCGGAGACGCGCGGCGGCACCTGGAGCGAAGACGGCGGCGCCACCTTCAACGCGCCCTTCGCGCCGATCCGCGGCCTCGACGGCCCGGTCTGCCAGGGCGCGCTGCTCGACGCCGGCATCCACGAGGGGCGCGAGACCCTGCTGTTCAGCGGCCCGAGCGACCCGGGCGCGCGCAAGCGGCTGGCGCTGCGCGTCAGCTTCGGCGGCGGCTTCGACTGGAAGGAGGCGCGGATGCTCTACGAGGGCCCGGCCGCCTACAGCGACCTCGTGTCCCTCGACGGCGGCCGCTTCGGCTGCCTGTTCGAGGCCGACGGCTACGGCCGCATCCTGTTCCAGCCCTTCGGCTTCGAGCACCTCGACCTGCGCCCGCTCTGAGCCGGGCGGTTCCCCGCCGGGCGGGAGTCCCCCCCAGGACTCCTCGCGCCCGGCGGGCCGCGGGTCGGGGCGGCCGGACCTCCCTTCCCCCATCCTGGCTTTCGATCCGGCCGTCCTCATCCCTTTCGACGGAGCCGACGCGCCGCATCCTCCCGGGTTACGGGGGATTTCCGGACATCCTCCGCCGCCCCCGTAGGCCCTGCCGACGCGGGCTAGAATGCGCCTTCCATGGCCGCGACCGAGACCCGAGCCCCCCTCACGATCACCCCCGGCCCCCAGCCCTCGCTGACCGGCACCGAGCTGCACTGCAAGGACTGGCACGCCGAGGCCGCGCTGCGGATGTTCCTGAACAACCTGCACGCCGACGTGGCCGAGAACCCGGCCGAGCTGGTCGTCTACGGCGGCACCGGGCGGGCGGCGCGCGACTGGGACGCGGCGCAGAAGATCGTCGCCACGCTGCAGCGGCTCGAGCCGGACGAGACCCTGCTCGTGCAGTCGGGCAAGCCGGTCGCCGTCTTCCGCACCCACCGCTGGGCGCCCAAGGTGCTGATCGCCAACAGCAACCTGGTCGGCAAGTGGGCCCACTGGGAGCACTTCCGCGAGCTCGAGGCGCGCGGGCTGATGATGTACGGCCAGATGACCGCGGGCTCGTGGATCTACATCGGCACGCAGGGCATCCTCCAGGGCACCTACGAGACCCTGGCCGCGGTGGCCAACAAGCGCTTCGGCGGCAGCCTGAAGGGAACGCTGACCGTGACCGCCGGCTGCGGCGGCATGGGCGGCGCGCAGCCGCTGGCGGTGACCATGAACGAGGGCACCTGCCTGATCGCCGACGTCGACCGCGCGCGCATCGACTTCCGCCTGCGCACGAAGTATCTCGGCGAGGTGGTGGACGGCATCGACGCGGCCATCGACCGCGCGCTGGCGGCGAAAGCGGCCGGCGAGGCGGTGAGCATCGGCGTCGCCTGCAACGCCACCGAGCTGCTCGGGCGGCTGATCGAGCGCGGCGTCACCCCCGAGGTGCTGACCGACCAGACCAGCGCGCACGACCCGCTGAACGGCTACGTGCCCGAGGGCATGCCCCTGGCCGAGGCGCTGGCGCTGCGCGCGGCCGACCCGGCGGCCTACCAGGCGCGCAGCTACGCGACGATGGGGACGCACGTCCGCGCCATGCTCGAGCTGCAGCGGCGCGGCGCCGAGACCTTCGACTACGGCAACAACCTGCGCGCCTTCGCCCAGGAGGAGGCCGGGGTCGAGGACGCCTTCGACTTCCCCGGCTTCGTGCCGGCGTACATCCGCCCGCTGTTCTGCGAGGGGCAGGGGCCCTTCCGCTGGGCGGCGCTGAGCGGCGACCCGGAGGACATCCGCAAGACCGACGAGGCGATCCTGCGGCTGTTCCCGCACAAGGAGCACCTGTGCCGCTGGATCAAGATGGCCGGCGAGCGCGTGGCCTTCCAGGGGCTGCCGAGCCGCATCTGCTGGCTGGGCTACGGCGAGCGCCACGTCGCCGGGCTCGAGTTCAACCGCATGGTGCGCGACGGCGAGCTGAGCGCCCCGATCGTGCTCGGGCGCGACCACCTCGACTGCGGCAGCGTGGCCAGCCCGAACCGCGAGACCGAGGCGATGAAGGACGGCACCGACGCGGTGGCCGACTGGCCGCTGCTGAACGGCATGCTGGCGGTGGCCGGCGGCGCCAGCTGGGTGAGCATGCACCATGGCGGGGGAGTGGGCATCGGCTACAGCCAGCACTCCGGCCAGGTCTGCGTCTGCGACGGCAGCCCCGAGATGGACGAGCGCCTGCGGGCGGTGCTGACCAACGACCCCGGCATGGGGGTGGTGCGGCACGTCGATGCGGGCTACGAGCTGGCCGAGCAGTGCCGCCGCGAGCGCGGCGTCGACGTGCCGGGCCGGTAGCGGCCCCGCGCTAGACTCGGCGTCACCCATGTCGGAGACGCCGCCCCCTGCTCCCGCGCCCGCGCCGAAGTCGAAGGTCCGCTGGTTCGGCCAGCTCCTCGAGTTCGGCAACCACAACAAGGTGATCGCGGCGGCGACGCTGGTCACGCTGGCGACCGGGGTGCCCTACCTGGTCATGTCCGCGATCGGCGCCTTCGCCGGGGACGACACGGTCGAGGCGCGCGTCCAGGACGCGCTGGACGACGCGCTCGCCAAGGCGCTCGCCGAGTTCCAGGACAAGCTCGTCCACTACGAGGCCGGCGCGCCCGGGCCGGCGCCCGTCGACGCCGTCGACGCCGAGGACTCCTTCCGGGGCCTCGAGGAGGAGGCCCTGCGGCCGGGCGCGACCCGCGAGGAGCAGGACCGGATCATCGAGGCGGTCATCCAGTACGCCAGCGGCAACTCGGCGCCGGCCATCGCCCAGTTCGAGCGGGTCGCGGCGGAGCAGCAGGACCGCGGCGCCCCGGCGGACGCCGCCCGCACGCTGCGCCGGCGCGGCGCCCTGCGCGCGCTGGAGGACGAGCCGGCCGCCCTGGCCGACTACCTGCGCGCCGAGGAGCTCGCCGCCGGCGGCCCGGCCGACTGGGTGCGCATCGCGTCCCTGCGCAACGCCATGGGCGACTTCGGCGGGGCCACCGAGGCCGCGCAGGTCGCCGCCGACCAGGCGCGCCGGGCGGGCGACGGCCCCGCCTTGGTCGACGCGCTGCTCCTCAGCTTCGGCGGCGCCGGCACGGCCCCCGAACGCGAGGCGGTCATCGCCGCGGCCGAGGAGGCCAGCACCCTGCTGCGGGCCCGGCTGGCGGCCGCGCCGCAGGACCTCGTCGCCTTCGGCAACCTCGTCGGGGCGCGGAGAGGCCGCGCCAGCGCCCTGCTCGCGGACGAGCTGCAGCCCGAGTCGATCCGGTCGGAGGCACGCGGCCTGATCGCCCGGCTGGACGCCCTCGACCCCGAGTCGGTCGACCCCGCCGCGCTCGGGGAGGCCCGCTCCAAGGTCACCGCCTTCGCGGTCTCCTACGCGGTCGAGGGGGAGGACGGGAAGGTCCACCCCGAGGTGGAGGCCTGGGCGCGGGAGGCCCTCGACGAGATGGAGCAGCGCCTGGGCACGGTCACCGAACCGAAGGAGACGCGCGAGCTGCAGGTCCAGGCGGCGATCCTGTCGAAGGCCTTCCCCGAGGACGAGCCGCGCATGCGGCGCCTGCTCGCGCTGGGGCGGGCGGTGGCCGAGAAGACGCTCGGCTACGCGCCCGAGAGCGTCGACGCCGCAGCCTCGCTCGGCCTGACGATGTTCACCGAGGTCACCGTCCACGTGCAGTGGGGCGACCTCGACGGCGCGGTCGCCGCCTTCGCCGAGACGCTGGAGACGATCGCGAGCGCCGAGGTCCTGGTGGACTGGCGCCAGGAGACCGGCGTCGAGCCGCTGCTCCTCTCCACCTTCGGCCGGCTGCTGGCCGAGGCGGGCGACGCGCGCGCGGCGGGCTACCTCGACCGGGCCGAGGCCCTGACCGAGGTCGGCGGCGAGAGCCAGGGCTTCTGGCCCGTGACCCGCGACAACCTCGCGCAGGGCCGCGAACTGCTGGAAGCGTCGACGGCGGGCGACGGGGGCTGAGGGTCCTTCTCCGCGTGCGTCGTGGGTGGGCGGACTCCGCCGCGTCGCTCTGCTAAGCTCACCTCCATTCCTATTCCTTTGTCTGCCACGTGGAGGTGGCTTGCCATGACGAGTGAGATGAACGAGAGCCGTCCCGAGGCCGGGAAGGCCTCCGAGGAGATCCGACTGAAGGACATCACCTGGGGCGGCCGGATCCGGGTCGACTTCCAGTACCGGGTCTGGGAGATCGCGGCCAACGCCGCCTGCGCGACGCGCAGCAGCTACTCCGGCACGATGGTCGCCAGTTCCCAGACCTCCAGCTTGATGTTCCTCGACGGCGGGGTTTCCGACACCCGCGGCGAGTGGGGCTGGGGCGGCATGTTCTGGTCCGGGCTCAACGCCAAGGCCTACATCCTCTACGAGCTGGGCCTGGACCCCCGGAAGATGCTGCGGCGCAAGAGCATCCCCTCCCACGAGGAGCTGCGCGCGCAGGTGGAGGAGGACAAGCGGCGGGCCGCCGCCGAGCGGGAGCAGGCCGGGAAGGACGGCCCGCGCTAGACTCGCAGCATCCTCCGATGACCGACCCCGCTCCTCCCCGGAAGCGGCGTCTGTTCAGCCGAGCCCTGGACCTCGGCAACCACAACAAGCTCATCGCCGCTGCCACCCTGGTGACCCTGGCCACGGGTGTGCCGTACCTCGTCAGCGCGGCGCTGGGCGTGTTGGGGGAAGACGTCGCCCAACCCAACCTCAGCCTCGACCTGCTCGACCACGCGCTGCGCGACTCGCTGCTGCGCATGCGCGAGGAGGTCGGCCTGGCCAGCCTCAACGGCGCCGGTCCCGGCGCGGAGGGCGCGCCCGCTGCCGAGGCCGCCCTCACCGCCCTCGGCGCCAGCGCCGCGCGGCCCGAGGCCACCGAGGCCGAGCGCCAGCGCGTGCTCGACGCCTTCCGCGACTACACGCTCGGCCGGCCCTCCGCGGCCTTCGCCGAGTTCGCGCGCGTCGCCGACGAGCAGGAGGCGCGCGGCGCGCCCGCGCTGGCCGCCGACACCTGGCGCCACCGCGCCTCGCTGCGCATGTACGCCGACTCGCGCGGCGCGATCGAGGACTTCGAGCGCGCCGAGATGCTCGGCCCGGGTGGGGCCGAGGACCTGCTCAACTGGGGCCGGCTGCTCGCCACGCAGCGCGAGTCGGAGGAAGCCTTCCGCGTCTACCGCCGCGCCGTCCGCATGGCCCGCACCGAGGGCGACCCGGTCGTCCTGGCGCGCGCGCTCCATGCGCTCAGCCAGACCAACCCCAAGCCCGGCGGCCAGGCCGACCCGGCCGTCGAGGAGGAGCGCGCCGCCGCCGCCACCGAGGCCCTGGCCCTGGTCGAGGCGCACCTGCGCGAGGAACCCGACGACGTGGCGCTGCTCGGCATGTTCGCCGACCTGGTCTTCCGCGGCGCGATCCAGGAGCTCGCGGACCTGGGCTTCGTCGTGCCCGAGGGCCAGGAGCCGCCGATGGCGCTCGCCCTCGCCCGTCTCCGCGTCGAGTACGAGCGGGTCCAGAAGCAGCTCGACGTGCAGGGGCCGCAGGCCGGGCGCGCCGCGGCGCTGGCCCAGATGGCGGGGCAGATGGTGCCCATGGCCGCGATGAGCGATCGTCCTCCGGAGGAATGGATGGACCTGGCCCTGGAGGCGGTCGAGTGGGCGCGCCGCACGCTCGACTCGCCCGACCGCGAACACCTGCAGCTGATCCAGGCCTGGGGCGGGCTGGCCAACGCGCTGAACCTGCTCGGCATGAGCGAGGACCTCGAGCGCGGCGTGGCGGTCGGCCAGGAGTGCCTGGAGCTGTCGCGCGAGCTGTCGACCATCTACTCCTCCAGCCCGATCGGGCGCGACCGGCTGAAGGGCACGATGACGATCCTCGCCGGCACCCTGGTGCGCGCGGAACGGGTCGAGGAGGCCGTCGCCCTGGTCCAGGAGCTGGCGCAGATCAGCCGCGACTCGGTCAGCGTCTACGACGACCCCGAGAACGGCTGGCTCAGCCACGCCGGAAGCCTGTTCGGGGCGCAGTTCCAGCTGCCCCCGAGCGAGGCGGCCCTCGCCGTCGAGCTGCTCGAGGAGGCCCTGGCGGCGCTGGACGAGCACGTCCGCTCGCCCGGCAAGGCGGCCGAGTCGGCGCGCACCCGCACCATGCTCGAGGACCTGCTCGGCCAGCGCCGCGCCGAGCTCGAGGCGCAGGCGGCCCCGGCGGACGGGGAGGACTAGGCCGGGGCGGCGGGCGGATCGTCGGCCAGCCCGCGGTAGAGCGGGGGCCGGCGGTCGCGCAGGAACAGCCGGCGGGCGTGCGAGCGCTCGACGGCGCCGAGGTCGAGCTCGGCGTGGAGGGTCTCGTCCGTGCCGCGGCCGGCGCGGGCCAGCACGCGGCCGGCGGGGTCGCAGACGAAGGACTCGCCGGCGAATTCCAGGCGCTCCTCGCGGCCGACGCGGTTGCACAGCGCGGTGAAGAAGCCGTTCTGGAAGGCGGCGACGCGCATCTCGGCCTCGTAGAGGCCGTCGGGCCACTCGCCGACCGCGCCGGCCTGCGGCACGACGACGAGCTCGGCGCCGGCGAGGGCGAGCAGGCGCAGGTACTCGGGGTAGTGGCGGTCGTAGCAGACGGCGACGCCGATGCGCCCGAAGCGGGTGGCGAAGACCGGCGCGCCGGTGTCGCCGGGCGCGTAGTAGCCCTGCTCGTGGAAGGCCTCGTAGTCGGTGATGTGGGCCATCCGCGTGCGGCCGAGGAGGCTGCCGTCGGCGTCGAGGACCGGCGAGGTGTCGAAGCAGCGCGCGCCGTCGCGCTCGTAGAGGTTGAGGACGACGACCACGCCGAGCTCGCGCGCCAGCTCCTGGAAGGCGGCGGTGGTCGGGCCGGGGACGGGCTCGGCCAGGTCCGCGGCGGCGGCGGCCCAGCGCTGCTGCTGGGCGGGAAGCTGCGGGTAGAAGGGCGTGAAGGCCAGCTCGGCGAAGGCCAGGACCTGCGCCCCCGCGGCCGCGGCCGCGCGGGCCGCGGCCAGCCCGCGCTCGAGGTTCGCCGCCGGGTCGGGCCCGGCGTGCTGCTGGATCAGGGCGAGGCGCATGGGGGGAGGGTACGACTTCCGCGGGTGTGACGCCGGGTGACCCACCGTGGCAGCAGGATGAGGCCTTGGTCGATCCCTCTTCCGCTCCTTCTCCCTGCGCGTCGTCGCGGGGCTGCTCGACGGTTACCGCGGCGAGGCCGGTGACCCTGGAAGGGATGGCCGCCGGCCACCACACGCCGAGGAGCTGCTCGCCGCCTGCCCTGAAGGCTTCGGTATTGCCGACTGGTCGCGGAGCACCTCCTCGAGGCCCAGAGGTTCGGCTGAAGGGAGTTGTTGGAGCGGTTGGGGTAGGGGTCCTGATCGACCCCCATTGCTCGCGACCTCCTCTTCATGGGAAAGAGTAGGATGATGGTCGGATTCAATTCATCCCTCTCCTCCTGGTAGTTGGAATTCCATGTCCGAACTCGTCCCCGGTCGCTATGAACGAGTCGTTGATCGAGGCCTCGCGGAGGCCCTGAAGCAGTTCGCTGGCGAGGTCGACCTACGCGACGTGAGCCCGGGGGATGCCGCCGATCTCCTGGTTCAGTTCCTCGTGCCGCACCTGAGGCGGGCGATCGCCTTGTCCAGCAAGGAGGATGTCGAACCGGCCTGGGAACTTGCCTCCAGGCTGGTCGAGTTGCTGAGCGCGGCGCATGACGGGGTTGTCGACCATGGGGATTACCCGGACCACCGACCGCGCGTCTTGAAGGCGGTCGCGCCGGCCCATTCGGCGCTCGCTCAAGACCCCTTCCCGGCGGAAACCGCCATCCCACTCTCTCTCACGGAGCTCCTCGTGAACGCGCGGGGGGAACTCGGTCTCGGCAAGGTCCTGCAATCGTAACTCCCCTCCGCCGATTCCGTCGATTTGCTCTGCTCCTTCCTCAAGTGGAGCGGATTCCGGCTGTTGCGCGAGGACCTTGAAGCAGTACGGGCCCGTGGAGGCCGTCTGCGTGTCTTGACGACGGCCTACTGCGGCGCCACCGACGCGAGGGTGCTGGACGCACTTCAGGAGGTGGGCGCGGAGGTCCGGGTGTCTCTCGATACCCGCAGGACTCGTTTGCACGCCAAGGCGTGGCTTCTCCATCGGAGGTCGGGGTATTCCACGGCCCTGATTGGCTCCTCCAATCTCTCCGCTGCCGCCTTGACGGATGGATTGGAGTGGAACGTGCGGTTCAGTCAGGTCGAAAACCCGGCCATCTTGGAGCGGTATTCTGCGACCTTCGAGAGCTACTGGGAGGATCGGGAATTCCAAGACTGGGGTGAGGACGGGGTCCGCGAGGCCTTTCTACGTGAGGTGAGGCGTCAGCGATGCGAGGCGGTTGAGCCTGAAGTGCTCAGCGGATTGGACCTGAAGCCTTACCCCTTCCAGGAGGAGATTCTGGAGCGACTGGCTGTGTCGCGGAAGATCCATGACCGGCACCACAACTTGATCGTCGCAGCGACGGGAACTGGGAAGACCCTGGTGGCTGCGTTCGATTTCCGGCGGCTCTGTGAAGAGGCTCGGCGAGAGCGGTCGGGGAGTGGGCGGCCCTCCCTGCTCTTTATTGCGCATCGTCGTGAGATCCTCGAGCAGAGCAGGAGAGCCTTTCGCGAGGTCCTCAAGGACGCTGCGTTTGGCGAGCTCTATGTGGGCGGCGAAAGACCGCAAGAGGGGAAGCACGTCTTCGCCTCGGTTCAGAGCCTGAGCCGCCTCCGGATGGAGGCTCTCCGGCCCGATGAATATGAGGTGGTCCTGGTGGATGAGTTCCACCACGCTGAAGCGCCGACCTATCGCCGTGTCCTGGAGTACCTTCGCCCTCAGGAGCTCCTCGGCCTCACGGCGACGCCCGAGCGGACCGATGGTCGATGGGTTCAGGACACCTTTTTTGACGGCAGGATCACGGCCGAGATCAGGCTTTGGGATGCGTTGGAGCGGGGCCTGCTCTGCCCGTTCCAGTACTTCGGGATCGCCGATGATGTTGACCTGAGCCGCGTTGCATGGTCGCGCTCCGGCTATGACGTGGAGGCTCTGAGCCAGGTCTTGACGGGAAACCAGGCGCGAGTGCGCCTCGTGCACCGGCAAGTCCAGGAGAAGCTGGCTAACCCGGGTGCCATGCGCGCACTTGGGTTTTGTGTGTCTGTTGCCCACGCGGAGTACATGGCGCGTGAATTCGAGAAGCTGGGCTACCGTTGCCGCGCGATCTCTGGCGGAACGGACCGCGAGGATCGACACGCAGCTCTCCAAGACCTGCGGCAGGGCCTGCTCCAGGTGGTCTTCTCGGTGGACCTCTTGAATGAGGGGGTGGATCTCCCCGAAGTCGACACCCTCCTCCTCTTGCGTCCGACGCAGAGCGCCATCTTGTTCCAGCAACAACTTGGGCGTGGTTTGAGGCACGCGGACGGCAAGGAGAACCTGACCGTTCTCGACTTCATCGGCCAGGCACATCGCCAGTACTCCTGGGCCGCCAACTTCCGCGCGATCTCGGGCGGATCGATCGGACGCGTGGAGAGCATGGTGGCCGAGGGATTCCCGAGTCTCCCTCCGGGCTGTTCGATCCAGTTGGATCGTCAAGCCCAGGCTTACGTCCTTGAGAACATTCGGCAGAGCACCCGAGACACCTGGCGCTGGTTGGCGGAGGAGGTGCGCCGACTGGGATCCGACGTGAGCCTGTCGAGTTTCTTGGAGCAGGAGCAACTCCAGGCGGAGGAGGTCTACGCCAAGTCAGGCAGGAGCTGGTCCAAGCTCCGGGCGGATGGGCGCCTGGGGCCGTTTCCTCCGGCGAACCCGGTCTGGCGTGCGGTGGCCCGGCTCCGGCATGTGGATGACCCCGACCTCCTGCGGTCTTGGGCGGCGCTCGTGGATGCCGCGGAGACCGGCAGCGAGGCTCCTGACGGGAAGCGTGCGAGGATGTTGGCGGCCACCCTTCTTCGGAGCCGCGCGGATGGCTCGGAGGAAGAGCTTCTGGAGCTCCTTCGCAGAGACCCACTTCTGGGCGAGGAGATCCGCCAACTCTCCAGCGGCTTGCTCTCCCAGGTCACCCATGAGCCGCTTCCTCTCCCGGGGAAGCCCGGCGTTCCCTTGTCCGTGCACTGCCGCTACTCCCTGGATCAGATCTTGGCGGCGTTCGGGATCGCTGGCCGCGTGCAGGCAGGTGTTTACTGGCACAAACCGACGGATACGGACCTCTTCTTCGTGACTCTGCAGAAGGAGGAAGGCCAGTATTCTCCTCGGACGATGTACCGTGATTTTGCGATTTCGCCGGAGGTCTTTCACTGGGAAAGCCAGAACCTCACGCGGGCGGCGTCGGCGACAGGGAGGCGGTACCAGGAAGAGCGACCGATCCATCGGCAGCCGCTGCTCTTCCTGAGAACCGCCAAGAAGGGGCAAGGCGGCATGACCGAGCCCTACTTCCTGGCTGGGCCTCTTCAGTACTTGAGCCACCGCGGAGAGCGCCCGATGGCGATCACCTGGCGTCTCGCACATCCGTTGCCGGGGGATTGGTTCCGGTTGGCGCGTCAGGCAGCGGGGTAAGGGCTCGGTATCGCTGGCGGGCAGTTCAGGGACGCCAACCGAGCCGCGTGTCTGCGCCGAGGATCCCCGCAGCCTCCCGGTAGCGTGCGCCGAGGAATGCCCGCCGCTCGCCCGGGCTCACGCCCGTCTGGGTACGGATGGTCTGGTCAAGCGGGTGCTTGCTCGCGCAATACCAGTTGTTGCGCCGCTCCAACTCAGGAACCAGGTCCTCGTGGGGGATCCTGCCCGACTTTCTGAGGTTGCAGCCCGGGCACGCCAGGACCAGATTCCAGACCCCGTCGAGATTGGCGCCCACTTCCGCCTGGAGGCGGAACGGGAGGAAGTGGTCGACATGGCAAAGGGCCTTTGGATCGGCCTCGATCAGGGTCAGGCAGCCACAGTAGAAGCACCTCCCTTTCTGGTAGGCATTCAGCGCAGGCTTGATGGAGGCAAGGGGAGTGCGCCCGTCATGCGCCCGGATCCAGAGGCCCTCCGTACTCAGGTCTGCTTCGGCGACGAGGAAACGGGGGTTCACGCCGAGGTTCCAGGCGCTCTCTACGAGACGCCATCGCGCCTCCAACTCGTGGCCGAGGTTCCCCGCTTCTGGGCCTTGAGCGAGCTGGAGAAGCTCGTCGCGAAAGTGGATCTGCGTCCGGAAAGTGCCGGAATAAAAGCGGGCGGCGTCGACGTCCTGAAGGTTCTGGAAGGCTTCCACCACGTTCACGAACCCGAGGCGCGCCGTGGTTTCGTGGAGTTGCTCGAGGTCCAGATCGCCCCTGAGGTGGCCAGCGCAGGCAGCGAGGAACTTCCCCTGTCCGGCCTCTTCCGAGCGGTTGATCTGTTTCGGAGCGCTGGAGAGATGGGCGCAAATCTCGCGTGCGAAGGGGGGCGCGAGGTCCTCGACGGTGACGGTCGTCTTCCCGGCCGTCGCCAGTTCCAATACCGCCTTGCCGAAGGCGAACTTGTAGGTGGCCGTGTTCTGGCCGAAAGCGACGATGGCCCGCCAGACCTCGCTGTCAGTGGGTCGGTGGCTAAAGAAGCCCGCAGGCGGGATCAACGCTCACTCCAATAATCCGCCTTGCCCGGCACAATCCAGCGCACGCCGCCGCGTGGGTCTGTGGTATCGCCCGCGTATCGAGGGATCACATGAACGTGGGCGTGCCCGACGGTCTGGCCGGCGGCTTCCCCGTCGTTCAGGCCGATGTTGAAGGCGTCCGGGCTGCGCTCCAGGGAGAGACGCTCGCGCACTTCGCTGACCAGCTCCCACACCGCTGCGCGCTCCTCTGGATCCAGCTCGAAAAGGCTCGCCGCGTGCCGCCGCGGGATGACCAATGCGTGCCCCGGGCTGACCGGATAGCCATCGAAGAAGGCGACAGCATGGGCATTCTCCAGGAAGCACGCGCTCGGCGGCGGACAGAAAGGGCATTGCATGACGCGGTCCATTCTAGGCAGCCTCGCGCCAGCCCGAAGTAGACTGCCCGCCCATGCTCCTCCCCGTCCTCGCCCTGACCCTCGTTGCGCCCCAGGACACGACCACCACCGCCGCCGCCGCGCGCGAGCCGCTGGTCCACTGCGTCTCGGACATCAGCCAGGAGTTCACGTTCTACATGGACGGGCGCTTCTTCCGGCAGTACCTCGAAGGTGCGGGGCGCGACGCGCGCAACTGGGGCAGCCTGGCGAAGCTCGACCTGTCGAACACCAACCTCCTCGTGCTGACCGGCGGCGACCGGCGCATCCCGTACTCCGAGGCCGCGCAGGACCACCTCGAGGCCTACCTGCGCGAGGGCGGCGCCGTCCTCCTCATGGCCGACGGCGCCAAGGCCATGCCGCCCGCCGCCGCGCTGCTGCGCCGCTACGGCGCCGCGCTGACCACCGACGCCGCGCGCGCTCCGCGCCTGCGCCCGACCGCCGCCTGGCGCGAGCTCGTCGGCCCCGAGCCCTCCGACGCCGCCGACGCCTTCACCTTCCGCGGCGGCCGCGTCCTCGAGCTCTCGCGCGACTGGACCCCGCTGCTGCTCGACGACGCGGAGGCACCGGTCCTCGCCGTCCGGGCGGTGGGGGAGGGCCGCCTGCTCCTCGGCAGCCGCGGCTTGTTCGGCCAGCAGCCCGACGCCAGCGACCCGATCAACGCCGCCTGGGTGCGCCCGCTGCTGCTCGCGCTGGCCGGCCGCAAGGACGTCGACGGGCGCGAGCGCCACGACTCGACCTGGGCCGAGCACGAGGAGGCCGTCGGCCCGCTCACCCTCGAGTACCACGACGGCACCGCGCCCTTCGCGCGCGCCATCGCCGAGGAGTACGTCGCCATCCGCCCGCACCTGGTCGCGGTCACCGGCGTCGAGCCCGCCCCCGGCATGATCAAGCGCCTGCTCGTCCTGCCCACCGGAGGCGGCGGCTTCTCGAGCGGCCAGCGCATCGCCATCGGCGCGTGGTGGGGGAACTACCCCGAGAGCCGCTACCCGATGGTCGAGCTGATCGGCCACGAGGCCGGCCACTCCTGGGTGCTGCCCTACGCCGAGCCCCTGTGGAACGAGCCGATCGCCACCTGGCTCGGCATCCAGGTCGGCAAGCGCATGGGCATGCCCGAGGCGCAGCAGACTCTCGAGCGCCAGCTCGCCGCCGGGCGCCGCCACGACCCCGACTACCGCTCGGCCGACCCGCTGGCCGAGGGCGCCCCGCGCGACCTGGTGTGGGGCAAGAGCTACTTCGTCTTCGAGGAGCTCGAGCGCCTCCACGGCCCCGGCGCGATGGCCAGGTACTTCCGCACCAAGCGCGCCGTCCTGCAGCCCGGCCGCAGCGGCTACGGCTTCGACGACCTCGTCGCCGTGTGGAGCCTGGCCGTCGGCGAGGACCTCTTCCCGTGGTTCCAGGAGCTCGGCTTCGGCGTCGACCCGGCGCGGACCGACCTGGACTACCCGGGCGCCGCCGGCCGCTGACCGCCCCCCGCCGGGTCCTGCCGGTAGAAGGCCGCCAGCACGGCGTACAGCTCGGGGTGGCGCCGGCGCAGCTCGCGCGGCTCGTCGAAGAAGGCCTCGGTGACCACGGCGAAGAACTCGGCGACGTTGCTCGCGCCGTAGCCGTCGAGGAAGCTGCGCCGCCCGCTGGCCTCGGCGCGCCGCAGCGCCTCGTACTCGCGCGTGCACACCTCGACCCAGCGGGCGTACTCCTCGCGGCTCGCCAGCGGCGGCGTCCCGTCGAGCGAGTCGTCGAGCATGTCCAGCTTGTGCGCGAACTCGTGGAAGACGACGTTGTGGGTCTGCTCGGGGTGCCGGCTGCCGCGCTCGACCGCGTCCCACGCCAGGACCACCGGCCCGCGCGGCACCGCCAGCCCGAGCACCGGCATCGGGCTGTCGCTCCGCACGCCGCCCGGCTGCGCGTGGTCCGGCACCGCGACCGTGCTCGGGTAGACCAGGATCGACTCGACCTGCCGGTAGAGGTCGTGCGGCAGCTCGAGCACGAGCAGGCAGGCCTGCACGGCGATCGCCACCTTCATCTCGTCGTCCAGCACCAGGCCGCCGCAGCCCTCCCAGTGCTTCTCGGCCACGAAGACCTGGGTCAGCTCGCGCAGCCGCTGCCGGCGGTCCGGGCCCAGCCGCTCCCAGCAGGCCAGGTGGCGGGCGAGGTGGGGCTCCCAGGCCGGCGGGAAGCCCTCGGCCAGGATCGCCCTGCGGCGTCGGTCGCGCAGCCAGGAGAACACTCCGGGAGGATAGGGGAGGCACCGCCCGCCCGGCAGGTGTAGGCTCCGGCATCTCTCGATCCGCCGGTCCCTCCCGGCCCCTCCTTTCCTCCATTCCGTTCCGATCCCCGCTTGCTATGGGGCCTGCGTCGGTCCTCGACGCGCCGGCGGCTCGGCCGAAGCCCCCGGTCCATCCGGGAACGCCGCAGGCTCCTTCTCCCCGGCGGGCGGCAGCACGGTTAGCCTGACCCCATGCGCCCCGCCCTCCTCGCGCTCCCCCTCGCCCTGCTCCTCGCCTGCTCCGAGCCGCCGCCGCAGGACGCGGCGACCGTGGCGCGCTGGGAGGGGGTCGGCTTCTTCGACCTCGAGGCGAAGTCGCTCGAGGGCGAGGCCTTCCCGCTGGCCCAGCTCGCCGGCGGCCCCGTCCTGGTCGTCAACGTCGCCAGCAAGTGCGGCTACACCGGCCAGTACGAGGGCCTGCAGGCCCTCTACGAGGAGTACGGCGCGCGCGGCCTGCGCGTGGTCGGCTTCCCCTGCAACCAGTTCCTCGGTCAGGAACCCGGCAGCCCCGAGGAGATCCGCGCCTTCTGCACCGACGAGTACGGCGTCACCTTCCCGCTCATGGAGAAGGTCGAGGTGAAGGTCGGCGAGGGCCAGTCGCCGGTCTACCAGTTCCTCGGCACGGTCAGCGGCGAACTCCCCGGCTGGAACTTCGCCAAGTACCTGGTCGGCCGCGACGGCCGCACGGTCACCTTCTTCGGCACCCAGGTCGCCCCCGACGACCCCGCCCTCGTCGCCGCCATCGAAGCGGCGCTGGAGCCCTAGCCGTGACCGACAGCCTCCGGGTCCTGCAGCAGAAGGTGCTGCGCTTCCGCGACGAGCGCGAGTGGAAGCCCTTCCACCGGCCGAAGGACCTGGCGCTGGCCCTCGGCATCGAGGCCGGCGAGCTGGGCGAGCTCTTCCTGTGGAAGTCGGAGGAGCAGGTCCGCGGCCAGCTCGACGAGCCCGCCTTCCGCGAGCGCGTCGAGGAGGAGATGGCCGACGTGCTGCTCTACCTCCTCCTCCTCGCCGAGGAGGCCCAGGTCGACCTGGGCGCCGCCGCGGACGCCAAGATCGCCAAGAACGGCGACAAGTACCCGGTCAGCGAGGCCCGCGGCAACGCCGCCAAGTACACCGAGTTCGGCCTGGGGCAGTAGGCCGGCCAGGATTCCGCACCGGGATCTGGCGCGTCCGCCGGAGGTGGGGGACAATGAGGGGCCGTCCTCGTCCCACTGTTGATGACCCAGCCTGCTCCGACCTCTCCCGCCGTGGCCTCCGCCCGACCCGCCTCCGCCCCGCCCGCGCCGGCCGCCGCCGAGCCGTGGACCCCGGCCGACTCCGCCTCGCTCTACGGCGTCGACGCCTGGGGCCAGGGCTACTTCGGCGTCAACGCGCAGGGCCGCCTGACGGTCAACCCGACCCAGGAGCCCGAGCGCGCCATCGACCTGCTCGAGATCGTCGAGGGCGTCCGCGAGCGCGGCATGAACACGCCCCTGCTGCTGCGCTTCGGCGACCTGCTCGAGCACCGCCTGCGCGAGATCCGCCGCGCCTTCGACCAGGCCATCGAGCACGCCGGCTACGACGGCGCCTACCGCTGCATCTACCCGATCAAGGTCAACCAGCAGCGCCACGTCTGCGAGGAGGTCGCCGACGTCGGCCACCAGCTCGGCTTCGGCCTCGAGGCCGGCTCCAAGCCCGAGCTGCTCGCCGTGCTCGGCCTGACCTCGGGCAAGCGCGCGATGCCCATCGTGTGCAACGGCTTCAAGGACGAGGAGTTCATCGAGACGGTGATCCTGGCCACCAAGCTGGGCCGCAACATCACCACGGTGGTCGAGAAGCCCAGCGAGCTCGACATGCTGGTCAAGTACGCGCGCAAGTACGACGTGAAGCCGCAGATCGGCGTGCGCGTCAAGCTGGCCGCGCGCGGCGCCGGCATGTGGGAGGCCTCGGGCGGCGTGCGCAGCAAGTTCGGCCTGTTCGTCAGCGAGATCCTGCGCGCGCTCGAGGTGCTCGAGCGCGAGGGCATGGCCGAGTGCCTGACCATGCTGCACTGCCACATCGGCTCGCAGGTGCACGACATCCACCACCTCGAGGCGGCGGCGAACGAGATCGCCCGCGTCTACTGCGAGCTGCGCAACCTCGGCGCCACCGGCCTGCGCTCCATCGACGTGGGCGGCGGCCTCGGCGTCGACTACGACGGCAGCCAGACCAACTGGGCCTCCTCGACCAACTACCGCCTGGAGGAGTACGCCTCGGCGGTGGTGGGGAAGGTCAAGGGCGCCTGCGACCAGGCCGAGGTGCCGCACCCGGACATCCTGTCCGAGTCCGGCCGCGCCATGGTCAGCTACTCGAGCATGCTGGTGTGCAACGTGCTCGGCCGCTCCAGCTTCGACGCCGGCATGCCGCTGAAGGAGCTCCAGCGCTACGCCGCCGACGAGGAGGAGGCCGCCGCGCCGCTGCGCGAGCTGCTCGAGGTGCTCGAGGAGCTCGACGCCAAGAAGCTGCGCTGGGCCTTCCACAAGGCCACCGCCGCGCGCGACCAGGCCCACTCGCTGTTCGACCTCGGCTACCTCTCGCTGACCGGCCGCGCCGCCTGCGACGAGGTCTACTGGCACGTCTGCCAGCGCCTGTGGGAGCTGGCCCAGCACGAGGACGAGGTCCCCGAGGAGCTGCAGCCGCTCGGCAGCACGCTGAGCGACATCTACTTCTGCAACTTCTCGCTGTTCCAGTCGCTGCCCGACTCGTGGGCCATCCACCAGGTCTTCCCGGTGTGCCCGATCCACCGCCTCGACGAGGAGCCGACCCGCCGCGGCATCCTCGCCGACATCACCTGCGACTCCGACGGCCAGATCGGGCAGTTCCCCGACAAGCGCCAGAACGAGGTCAAGAGCGTGCTCGAACTGCACGAGCTCGAGGAGGACGAGCCCTACTACCTCGGCTTCTTCCTCGTCGGCGCCTACCAGGAGATCCTCGGCGACCTGCACAACCTGCTCGGCGACACCCACGCCGTCCACATCCGTTTCGACGAGGACGGCGACTGGGAGGTCGAGGAGGTCGTGCGCGGCGACACCGTGAGCGAGGTGCTCCAGTACGTCCACTACTCGCCCGAGCTCCTCGAGGAGGCGCTGCGCCGCGAGGTGGAGAAGGCCACCCGCCGGCAGCGGCTGACGGTCCGCGAGGGCCGCGCCCTGCTGCACTACTACCGCGACGGCCTCGAGGGCTACACCTACCTCGAGGACGCCGAACCCGAGGTCGGCTGAGCCCGGCCCCCGTCCATCCCCTGTACCGATGCTCCTTCCCCTTGCCGTCCTCCTCCTCGCCCCGTCCCCGCAGGGACCGGAGCAGCTCCACGTGCCCTCCGTCGAGGGCCTGTCCGCCGACCGCATGGAGCGCGCGCGCCAGCTGGCCGAGCGCTTCCTGCTCGAGCGCGGCCACCAGCCCGGCCTGAGCCTGCTGGCGGACCAGGGCTGGTCGCGCACCGCCGACCGCGTCGTCTTCGAGCGCCTCCACGACGGCCTGCCGGTGCGCGGCGAGGTGGTGAAGGTGGTCATGTTCCGCGACGGCACCGCGGTGGTCGAGGGCACGCCCGCCGCGCTGGCCGGCGCCGCCCCCGCCGGCGTGGTGGCCGAGTCCGCCGCCGCCGAGACGGCGCGCGCCGCGCTGGCCGCCGAGGGCTCGACCCGCGTCGAGCGCGCCCGCCTGGCCTGGCAGGGCGAGCGCGTGGTGTGGGAGGTCCGCGTCGCCGTCGACGGCGACGGCCGCTGGCACGAGGAGGTCCTGGTCGACGCCGCCACCGGCGCCGTGGCCGGCCGCGAGGATCTGCGCCTGATGTGCTGCAGCCGCGCCGTCAACGGCGTCGGCCAGGTCTTCGACCCGAACCCGGTCCAGACCAGCGACAACCACAACCTGCGCGACAACAACGACAGCAACTCCGCGGTGCCGTCGTCCGAGTACTCCCAGGTCACCCTCCACGACCTGAACGGCAACGGCTACCTCGACGGCCCCTACGCCTCGACCTCGCCGACCTCCGGCCGCGTCTTCTCGGCCAGCAACCAGTTCATCTTCCAGCGCAACCCCGACGCCTTCGAGGAGGTCATGTCCTACTACCACGTGGACATGTTCCAGCGCTACCTGCAGTCGGTCGGCCAGATGAACGCCAACAACCGCCAGCAGCGCATGGACGTCAACGGCACCACCGTGGACAACAGCTGGTACGACCTGGGCAGCCGCATCATCACCTACGGCTCGGGCGGCGTGGACGACGGCGAGGACGCCGACATCATCATCCACGAGTACGGCCACGCGCTGCACCACGACGTGCAGGGCAGCATCGGCAGCGGCCAGAACGGCGCGATGAGCGAGGGCTACGGCGACTACTTCGCCGCCAGCTTCTACGACGACGCCCTGGTGGGCGAGTGGGACGCGGTGTCCTACACCGGCGGCTCGGTCCACTTCCTGCGCCGCGTCGACGGCGACAAGCGCTACCCCGGCAGCCTGGTCGGCCAGGTCCACGCCGACGGCGAGATCTGGTCCGCCGGCCTGTGGGACCTGCGCATGGCGGTCGGCCGCGAGGTGGCCGACAACATCATCGTCGAGGCGATGAGCCTGCAGTCCTCGGGCACCAACATGGCGTCCGGCGCGAACTGGCTGCTCACCGCCGAGCAGCAGCTCTACGGCGGCGCCTGGCGCCCCTTCCTCGAGTGGGCCCTGGACCGCCGCGGCTTCATCAGCCTGCCCGCCGGCACCATCGAGCTGTCGCCGGTGGACTCCTCGCCGGTCTCCGGCACGGCGACCAGCCTGACGCTGACCGCCGCCGCCCACGCCGGCAAGAGCTTCAAGGTGCTGGCCTCGCTGCGGCCGGGCGCCCACCCGCTGGGGCCGCCCTACAACGTGACGATCCACGTCGGCCTGGACCTGCTGGCCGTCTCGCAGGCGCAGCCCGGCTTCAGCGGCACGCTGAGCGGCGCCGGCACCGCCACTGTCCCGGTCAGCATCCCGACCAGCATGGAGCAGCGTCCGGTGGCCTTCCAGGCCGGGGTCTTCGACGCGACCGGCAACCTGGTCGGCCTGTCGACCCCCTGCGCGATCCGCACGGGGATCCACTAGGCCGCGGGGCCCGCGGCGCTCAGGAGCCCGGCTCGGTCCAGTGGAAGACCGGCCGGCCCTGGGCGTCGCGGAAGCTGCCGACCAGGATCAGGATCAGGTCGACCAGGGTCCACAGGCCGAGGCCGCCGAGCGTCAGCAGTTGGAGGACTCCGGTGCCGACCTTGCCGACGTAGAAGCGGTGGACGCCGAAGATGCCGAGGAACCAGCAGAGGAGCAGGGCGACGATGCGGGACTTGTCGGAGAATTGCGTCATGGAGAGGTGGCGGAGGGTGGATCCGCGTCGAGGCGCAGCTTAGCCCCCAGCGCGGAGCCGGTTCAATCCCGCCCGATTTGGGCTGTTGCGGAGGCGGGGAGGGCGTAGAACGAAGCAGGGCAGGAGTGTTTTCCTCCCGCCTTTCCTATCTCTCGAACCCATGACATTTCGCAGCCGATCCTCCGAGACCGGATGCCGCTTCATCAAGATCGGCATCTTCCTCGACGGGAGTTTCTTCTCCCACGTCAGCCACTACTTCAAGTGGCACCACCCGCGCGCGGCGCGCCTGTCCCTGCCGGGGATCCAGCGCTACGCCCGCCACCGCGTCGCCGAGGGCGAGGGCGTCCACGAGCGCTTCTGCCACATCGTCGACGCGCACTTCTTCCGCGGCCGCCTGAGCAGCCGGGAAGCCCGCGACCGCGAGTCGCTCTACGCCGAGCGCGTCTTCGACGAGGCGCTGATGCGCTCGGGATTCGAGACCCACTACCTGCCGGTCACCCAGAGCCGCGAGAAGGGGGTGGACGTCCTCCTCGCCCTCGAGGCCTACGAACGCTCGGTCTTCAAGGGCCTGGACGTGGTGGTCCTGTTCGCCGGCGACGCCGACTTCGTGCCGCTGGTGCGCAAGCTGCACACCCTGGGCACCCGCGTGATGGTGCTCGGCTGGCGGCTCGACTTCACCGACCAGGACGGCGTGCGCCACGAGACCAAGTCGGCCCACTACCTGCTCGAGGAGGCCACCTACGCGGTGATCGTCAACGAGGAGATCGACGGCGTCCAGCCCGGCGTGGACCAGGTGATCGACGACCTCTTCTACCTCGGCAGCTCGGGCGGCGACGCCGAGGACGCCGACCCCGGGGAGGGCGAGATCCTCGACCCCGAGGAGCTGGTCGCCCGCCGCGCCGAGGAGGAGGCCGCCCGCGGCCCGGGCACCTTCGTCCACCTCCAGGACACCTGGGGCTTCGTCGCCCGCGACAGCGACCAGCGCCACTTCTTCTTCCACGACTCCGACCTCGACGGGCTCGTGAAGGGCGAGCTGGCCGTCGGCCAGCGCGTCAGCTTCGTGCCGAGCACCAACGAGCGCGGGCCCTGCGCCAAGCGGCTGCGGCCGCCGCAGGTCGCCGCCGAGACCTGAACTCAGCCCTGCACGGGCACGCGCGCCAGCGCGAGCATGAGCTCGTCGCCGTAGGCCGCGCTGAGGAGCAGCGAGCCGAGGGTGGGACGCGCCATCCCGCTCCAGGCCGGCTGGCCGTTCAGCTCGACGCGGACCTCCTTCCGCAGGTCCAGCATGCCGTCGAGCAGCAGGACCTCCATGCCCGCGACGCCGGCCTCCGTCTCGACGCGCACGGTGTTCGCGGCGCGGTCGTACTCGGCGACCACGATCGAGCCGACCGCCGGCTCGGGCCAGTGCAGCCAGGACCAGCGCCGCTTCCAGTCGAGCGCCGGCTGCCACACGAGCTTCTCCGGCGCGGCGACGCGGCGCTCGTCCGCCACGCGCTTCAGGAGCTCGACCGCGCCGCCCGGCGGGCCGCCGTGGCCGACGCCGGTGACCTCCCAGTACTGGAACTTCTCGTAGCCACCCCAGCGCTGCCGCGCCGCCTCGACCGCCGCCACCGCGTAGCGGTTGACGTCGGGCGGGACGCGCGGGTCGTCGTCCGACTGGAACACCGCCAGCGGCAGGTTGCGCAGGTTCGGCACCACCCCCTCCTGCAGGTCGATGATCTCGTGGTCGAAGTCGTAGACGGGGGAGGGGGCGCCGGCCGAGGGCGCCGCGCCGGCCAGGCGGTCGGCGTGGTGCGCGCCGAGCACCCACGAGCCGTAGCCGCCCATCGAGTGGCCGGCGAGGAAGACGCGGTCGCCCGGGATGTCCCAGGTGCGCAGTGCGGCCTCGATCAGGCTGACCACCCACTCCTCGGTGCCCGAGTCGGTCCAGCCGCGCTCGGTCGCCTCGAGCGCCTGCGGGTAGACCGCCAGCCAGCCCAGCTCCTTCGCCGCGCGGTCGTGGAAGCCGACCGCGCCGGCCGCGTCGGCGCTGCCCACGCCGCCGCCGTGCATGGAGATGAGCAGGGCGTTCGGCTTCCTGGTCTCGCCGCCGATGAAGAAGCGGCCGCGGCCCTCCTCCTCCCAGGCCCAGTGCTCGCCGGCCTCCTCCGGCAGCCCCGGCCGGGCGGCGGCCGCCTTCATCACCTCCTTGGTCCAGCGCTTGCGCTTCGAGCTCGAGTCGAGCTCCCAGGCGTCGAGGCGGCGGACGATCTCGAGCCGCCGCGCGTGGTCGGCGTCGGACAGGCCCTCGAGGGCGAAGAACTCCTCGATCAGGCGGCGCGTGTCGCGCAGGCTGGGCGGCTTCTCCTGGGGCAGGGGCGCGGCGGCGAGCAGGGTGGCGGCGAGGAGCACGCCCTGATTCTGCCCGCGCCGGCGTAGGCTGGGCGCCGTGTTCTGGCAACCCCTGCTCGGCATCCCGGCCCTCATCGGGATCGGCTGGCTGCTCAGCGCCGACCGCAAGGCGGTGCGCTGGCGCCCGGTCCTGGTCGGCCTGCTGCTCCAGTTCGCGCTCGCCCTGCTCGTGCTGAAGACGCGCTTCGGCGAGGCCTTCTTCGACGCCGCGCAGGCCTTCTTCCTCGCCCTGATCGACTTCGCCAAGCAGGGCTCGCGCGACATCTTCGGCCCCTCGGCGCTCGGCCTCGACGGCGGCCCGCCGCTGCTGGCCGTGCTCGTCGTGGTCACGGTGGTCTTCTTCTCCTCGGCCTTCGCCGTGCTGCACCACCTCGGCGTGGTGCGGCTGATCGTCGGCGCGATGGCCAAGGCGATGGCGCGCACGATGGGCACCTCGGGTGCCGAGAGCACCAGCGCCGCGGCCAACGTCTTCGTCGGCCAGACCGAGGCGCCGCTGCTCATCCGGCCCTACCTGCCGCAGATGACCCGCAGCGAGATCGGCGCGGTGATGTCGGTCGGCTTCGCCACCGTCGCCGGCGGCGTCTTCGCGGTCTACGTCAGCATGATGGCGGGCGCGGTGCCGGGCATCGCCGGCCACCTCCTGGCCGCCACCGTGATGTCGGCGCCGATGGCGCTCGGCCTGGCCAAGCTGGTCTTCCCCGAGACCGAGCAGCCGGCCACCCTCGGCGTGGACGTGGCCCAGCCGCGCTCCGAGTACGTCAACGTGGTGGACGCCGCCGCCTCCGGGGCGGGCGACGGCATGCGCCTGTCGATCAATATCCTCGGCATGCTGATCGCCTTCCTCGCCCTCCTCGAGCTGGTCAACGGCCTGCTCGGGCTGCTGGCCGACGAGCTGACCCTGCAGCGCATCTTCGGCGTGGTGCTGGCGCCGGTGGCCTGGCTGCTCGGCGTGCCGGCCGCCGAGACCGCCGAGGTCGGCGGCCTGCTCGGCACCAAGATGGCGGTCAACGAGTACGTCGCCTTCAAGCACCTGGCCGAGCTCGGCGAGGCGGGCGCGCTCAGCGAGCGCTCGCGCGTGATCGCCAGCTACGCGCTGTGCGGCTTCGCCAACTTCTCGAGCATCGCGATCCAGATCGGCGGGCTCAGCGGCATCGCGCCCGCTCGCCGCGGCGACTTCGCCCGCCTCGGCCTGCGCGCGATGTGCGCCGGCGCGCTGGCCAGCTTCGCCACAGCGGCGACGGCCGCGCTGCTCGTCTGAGCGGCGCGGCCGTGGCGGGCGGGGTGGGGCCTCAGAGGGCTTCGCTGACCGTGATGCTGCCGTTGCTCGTGCGCAGCGTCAGCTCGCCCACGCCGGGCTCGCCGCGCAGGTCGCGCACGCCGGTGACGCGGCCGTTGCTGGTCCGCGCGGTGGTGGCGCAGCGCACGCGGCCGCTGCAGTTCAGGCGGATCGGGCCGTTCGAGGTCCGCACCTCGCCCTTGCCGCTCCAGTCGCCGGCCAGGTCGACGGTGACCCCGCCGTTCGAGGTGTCCACCCAGAAGCTCTGCGGGGCGCCGATCAGCTGCACCGGGCCGTTCGAGGTGTCGAGCCAGGCCTCGCCGTCGCAGCGGGCGACGATCGAGGCGTTCGAGGTCTCGGCGCGCACGCTGGGGAAGCTGTCCTGCAGGACGATCTTGCCGTTGCTCGAGTCGAGGTCGAGCGCCATGCCGGCCGGGACGCGCAGCTGCATCGAGGCGCTCCACCCGGAGGCGCCGTCCGGCACGTCGACGAAGACGCGCAGGACGTCGTTCTCGCGGTGGCTGCGCAGCTCGAGCTGCTCGGCCATGCGGTTGGCCTCCGCCCGGTCCGGGTCGTTCACGGTGAGCGTCGCGTCGACGTCGACCGTCGGCCCCCCCTGGGCGACGGTGATCGAGCCGTTGCGGCACTCCACGCGCAGGGTCGAGGCGCCCTGGGTGTCGAACTCGGCGCTGCGCTGGACGCGCGCGCTCTCGCGGTCGAAGTCCCCGATCACGATGACGCAGGACGGGGTGAAGAGGAGCGCGAGGAGCGCGAAGAGTGAAGGTCGTTCCATGATCCAGGGAGAGGCTCAGGCGGTGACGGCAGAGAGCTCGGCGAGCCCGCGGAGGAAGCCGAACCAGCCGGCGCTCAGCGTGAGCGAGATGACCGCCAGCATCAGGGCAGGGGCGAGTCGGTTGATCGTTTCGGTTTTCATGACGGCCCCTTATTCGGAGCCGCCGGTGTCCAGTTTCGATCCAGTGGAGGAATCCGCCGCCTCCCGAGCGGGGGAGACGGCCCAGATCGCCCGCAGGCCGGGGCCGAGCGGGCGTTCCTCGCCGCTGGCGAGGTCGAGGAGGAAGAGCTGGGCGCCGCCCTCCTCCCAGCGATGGTAGACGAGGCTGTGCCCGTCGGGCGACCAGGCCGGGTCGAGGCCGCGCGGCAGCTCGCGCACCGCGCCGCCGGGGCCGCGCCACACGAGGCGGCCGTCGTGGCGCAGGTGGACGAAGGCCGTGCCGTCGGGCGACAGGGCGAAGTCGTGGCGGCGCGGCTGGCCGTCGTCGGCCAGCACCTCGGTCTCGCCGCCGCCGAGCGGGATGCGCTCGACCCAGGCCCGCGCGGCGCCGTCGCGGCCGACCGTGCCGACCGCGAAGACCGCCGCGCCGTCGGGCGAGACGGCCACGGGGCGCGCGCCGCCGAGGGCGGCCACGCGTTCTCCGGCGCCGGTCGCCGGGTCGAAGCGCCACAGCCCGCTCCTCGGCTCGGGGTCGCGCGAGCCCAGCGCCGCGTAGAGGGCCGAGCCGTCCGGCGCCCAGACCGCGGCCCCGAAGCTCAGCCGCGAACGGTCGGCCCCGGGCAGGGCGGGTTGCCAGGCCTCGGCGCCGGGTGAACCGGTCCACAGCTCGTGGAAGCCGACCCCGGCGAGGCGGCGGCCGTCCGGCGAGGCGGCGAGGAACTGCCCGTGCTCGTGCAGGCGCTCGGGCTGCGCCGCGCCGGGCCGCAGCAGCCACAGCGGCATGCTGACGTTGGGCGCCGGCCGCGTGGGGTGGACCGGGCCGTTGCCGAGCAGCGAGCCGTCCGGCAGCGCGACCAGCCGCTGGCGGTCGGCGGCGTCGAAGCAGTAGAGGAGGTCGCCGAAGAGCCGCTCGCGCGCGCCGGTGGCCGGGTCGATGCGCACCACCCGGCGGTGGTGGCGGCTCGCGTCCTGCGGCACCAGCGCGATCACGCAGGGGTCTCCGGCGGGGGCGAGCGCGGCGAGGAGGACGGCGCCGAGCACGCGGGAGCTTACGATGCGGCCATGGAAACGCTGGAAGGAGACCGCGTCGCCGCCCTCGCGGCAGCCCTCGGTGCGGCCCTCGGCCCCGCTCCGGAGGTGGCCGTGGTCCTCGGCAGCGGCTGGAAGGAGCGCGCCGCCGGCCTGCTGGACGATCCGGTGAGCCTGCCGCTGGCCGGCCTCGACGGCTGGCCGCTGCCCCGCGTGGCCGGCCACGGCGCCGAGCTGGTGCTCGGCGAGCTCGACGGCGTCCGCACCCTGCTCTGCGGCGGCCGGGTCCACGCCTACGAGGGCTACCCGGCCCGCGAGCTGGTCCGCGGCGTCCGCGCCCTGGTCCGCTGGGGGACCCCCGCCGTCCTGCTGCTCAACGCCGCCGGCTCGACCCGCGAGGACCGCCCGCCGGGCGATCTGATGCCCTTCGCCGACCACATCGACCACGGCCTGCCGCAGCCGCTGGCCGCCGACCAGAGCGAGGACGGCAGCGCCCGCTTCCTCGACCTGGTGGACCTCTACGACCCGGCCTGGCGCGCCCGCCTGCTCGAGGCCGAGCCCGGCCTGCGCCCCGGGGTCTACGCCGGGATGCGCGGCCCGAGCTACGAGACGCCGGCCGAGGTGCGGATGATGGCCGCCCTGGGGGCCGACGCGGTGGGGATGAGCACGATCCCCGAGGCGATCGCCGCCCGCGCCGCCGGGGCCCGGGTGCTGGCGATCTCGCTGCTCAGCAACTACGCGGCGGGGGTCGGCGGCAGCCGCCCCAGCCACGAGGAGGTGCTGGAGACGGCCCAGGCCCACGCCGGAGCCGCCGCCCGCGTGCTGGCCGCCGCCGTGCGCGCCGCGCGGGGCTAGAATGCCCGGCCGGAAAGCCCTGGAGACGGTCGGTTCCCGGTCCTAGGAGTTCCTCCGATAACCCCTGCTAGCCCCAAGAATACAGAGAGAGACATGAGCGTTCTCGTCGGCAAGGAAGCCCCCGGTTTCACCGCCACCGCCGTCATGGCCGACGGCTCCTTCAAGGATGACTTCAAGCTGTCGGACCACCGCGGCAAGTACGTCGTCCTGTTCTTCTACCCGCTCGACTTCACCTTCGTGTGCCCGAGCGAGCTGATCGCCTTCGACCACCGCGTCGCGGAGTTCGAGAAGCGCGGCGTCCAGGTGGTCGGCTGCTCGATCGACAGCCACTTCACCCACCTCGCCTGGCGCAACACCGAGATCAACAACGGTGGCATCGGCCCGGTGAAGTACCCGCTGGTCGCCGACCTGACCAAGAACATCGCCCGTGACTACGACGTGCTGATCAACGACGCCGTCGCCCTGCGCGGCAGCTTCCTGATCGACAAGAACGGCGTGGTCCAGCACCAGGTCGTCAACAACCTGCCGCTCGGCCGCAACATCGACGAGATGCTGCGCATGGTGGACGCTCTGCAGTTCACCGAGGAGCACGGCGAGGTCTGCCCGGCCGGCTGGAAGGACGGCGACAAGGGCATGAAGGCCAGCACCGCCGGTGTGGCCGAGTACCTGGCCGGCAACGCCGACACCCTCTGATCCCACCGGGACTCCCGCCCGCTCCGGGCGGCCCGCGCCCCGGCCTCCGCGGCCGGGGCGCTTTCTTTTTCCGTTCGCGGGAGCAGCTCACCCGACGCTCCGGCCGATGACTAGAATTCGGCCCGCTTCCGTGCGCCATGAACCTCTTCCGCCGCGCGAACGCCTCGCTCAAGCAGTCGACCAGCGTCTACATGGTGCTGGTGGCGATCGTGATCGGCCTGATCGGCGGCTACGGCGCAGTGGGCTTCCGCCTGCTGATCGTCGAGCTGCAGAAGGGGATCTGGCGGCCCGAGGGGCCGATCCACGACGCCGGCGGCCTGCTCGACTGGATCCGCGGCCTGCCCTGGTGGTGGGTGGTCGGCGCCCCGGCCCTCGGCGGCCTGCTGGTCGGCTGGATCGTCGAGACCTTCGCCCGCGAGGCCCGCGGCCACGGCGTCCCCGAGGTCATGGAGGCCGTCGCGCTGCGCCACGGCCGCATCCGCCCGCGCGTGGTGGTGGCCAAGACGGTCGCCTCCGGGGTGTGCATCGCCTCGGGCGGCTCGGTCGGCCGCGAGGGGCCGATCGTGCAGATCGGCTCGGCCATCGGCTCGACGGTCGGGCAGTTCCTCCAGGTCAGCCCGCGCCGCCTGCGCACCCTGGTCGGTTGCGGCGCCGCCGCCGGCGTGGCCGCCACCTTCAACGCCCCGGTGGCGGGGGCCCTCTTCGCCGTCGAGGTCATCCTCGGCGACTTCGGAGTGCCGCAGTTCTCGCCGATCGTGATCGCCTCGGTGGTGGCCACGGTGGTCAGCCGCCAGCACCTCGGCGACCTGCCGGCCTTCGAGATCCCGCACTACTCGCTCGAGCACCCGGGCGAGCTGGTGGCCTACGCCGTGCTCGGCCTGCTGGCCGGCCTGGTGGCGATCGCCTTCACCCGCTCGCTGCACGCCTCGGAGGACCTGTTCGAGAAGCTGCCGCTCCCCGCGGCGGCCAAGGCCATGCTCGGCGGCGCCGCAGTCGGCGGCATCGCGCTGCTGGCGCCGGAGGTGCTCGGCGTCGGCTACGAGGCGATGAACCACGCGCTGACCGCCGCGCCGGCCGCCTCGCTGCTGGTCGGGCTGCTGCTGGCCAAGATCCTCGCCGTCTCGCTGACCATCGGCTCGGGCGGCTCGGGCGGCGTGTTCGCGCCCTCGCTGTTCCTCGGCGCCACCCTCGGCGGCGCGGTGGGGGCGGTGGTGCAGGCCTGGTTCCCCGGCGCGGCCCCGCCCGGCGCCTACGCCCTGGTCGGCATGGGGGCGGTGGTGGCCTCGGCGACGCACGCGCCGATCACCGCGATCATGATCCTGTTCGAGCTGACCACCGACTACAAGATCATCCTGCCGCTGATGATCTCGTGCATCGTCGGCACACTGGTCATGTCGCGCCTGCACGGCGAGTCGATCTACACGGTCAAGCTGCGCCGCCGCGGGGTGAACATCCGCGCCGGCCAGGACGTCGACCTGCTGCGCCGCATCCCGGTGCGCGAGGTGATGCGCGAGGACTTCGCCGCCGCCGCCCCGCACGACGCGCTGCTGCCCCTTCTGCAGCGCCTCTACCACGGGGGCGAGAACTGCGTCTACGTGGCCGGCGCCGACGGCCGCCTCTGCGGCGTGATCGCCCTGCAGCAGATCCGTACGGTGCTCGAGGACCTCGGCGTGGTGCAGGGCCTGCTGGTGGCCGAGGACGTCGCCGTCGGCGAGTGGCCCGCGGCGCGCGCCGACGAGACCCTCGACCAGGTGCTCAAGCGCCTCGACCAGGGCTACCGCGACGAGCTGCCGGTGCTCGACGGCGGCCGTTTGGTCGGCGTGGTCCACGTCAGCGACGTGCTCGACCGCTACCGCCGCGAGGTCTTCAAGCACCAGATGGCCGACACCCTGGCCAGCGCGGTGCCGGACAGCGGCGCCGACGAGGTCGTGGCGCGCCGGGTCGGCGACTACCTGATGGCCGAGGTCGACGCGCCGGTGGCGCTGCTCGGCCGCAGCCTGGTCGAGGCCGACTTCCGCGTGCAGCACGGCGTGAACGTGCTGCTCGTGCGCCCCTTCGCCGCACCGGGCGAGACCCGCGAGCCGCGGGCGCCCGCCGCCGACTACTGCTTCGGCGCCGGCGACCGCCTGGTCGTGTTCGGCCCGGCGGCGGCGGTGCGCGCCCTGCGCACGGCCTGAGCGGCGGCCCCGCGCGGACGCTATCCTGGCGGCGTCGGCCATCCTCCTGCCGGCGCCATCGAGATGAAGATCTACACGCGCACGGGCGACGACGGCCGCACGGCCCTGTTCGGCGGCACGCGGGTGCCCAAGGCCTCGCAACGCATCTTCGCCTACGGCGAGGTCGACGAGCTGAACTCCTTCCTCGGCTGGTGCGCCGTCGCCGCCGACGAGGACTTCGCCGCCCGGCTCGAGCGCGAGCAGGCGCTGCTCTTCGTGCTCGGCTCCCACCTGGCCACGCCGGCCGACGCCGAGGAGAAGACCCGCGCCATGCTGCCCGCCTGGCCCGAGGACGCCTTCCGCGTGCTCGAGGGCGAGATCGACGCCGCCGAGGAGGGGCTCGAGCCGCTGCGCAACTTCATCCTGCCGGGCGGCTGCGAGCTGGCCGCGCGCCTGCACCTGGCCCGCACGGTGTGCCGCCGCGCCGAGCGCATGGTCGCCGCGCTGGCCGCGGACGACGCCGTCGACCCGCAGCACATCGCCTACCTGAACCGGCTCAGCGACTGGCTGTTCGTCATGGCCCGCGCCGCCAACGCGCGCGCCGGCGAGCGCGACGTGCCCTGGCGGCCGGCGCGCGGCTAGCGCTCGGGCCCGAGCAGCTGGATCTCGCGGAAGCCGACCATCCCGGCCTCGTTCGAGTTGCGCGCCTTGCGCTTGGCCAGGATGCGGATCTCGAGCTCGCGCAGCCGCACCGGGCGGTTGAACTCGAACAGCGTGCCGGTGACGGCGTCCTTCGGGTCGAGGCTGATGTGGTTCTCGCGCCCGTTCACCTGGACCACCACCTGCGTCGGCAGGTCGAAGCCGAAGCCCTCGGGGCCGCTCAGCGCTGGCAGCAGGCGCACGCCGGCGACGCGGATCGACTTCTTCGGCACGAGGCGAACCCAGGGCTCCGGGTCCTCGCGCGTGGCCAGCCAGCGCGTCGCCTCGACGCGGTCGAAGGCGCGGCGCACGGCGTTGCCGTTGCCGCCCTGCTCGCTCGAGGCGGTCATCTGCTCGAGCTCCTCGGTGTCGACGTCGAGCGCGCGGCGCGCGAAGGCGAGCTGGGCGCGCTGCTCGGCGCCGACCAGGCCCTGCACGGCCAGGGTCAGCGGCCCGGAGCCGACCTGCACCACGTCGTCGAGGCTCTCGGTGCCGGGGATCTGCAGCCAGGCGGTGGCCTCGAGGACGTAGCTGCGGTTCTCCGGCAGCTGCAGCTGCATGGGGAAGCGCGGCAGGGCGACCTTCTGCGCGTCGGCGACCGGGTCCTCCGGCCGGTGGACGGCGACCTCCTCGCCGTCGAGCAGCCAGGAGAAGCGCACCAGCCGCGGCTGCTTCTCGTCGGCGAAGGTGTAGAGCTCGCGCACCTCGGGGTGGAGCCCGGCGAGGAAGATGCCGCACTGCGGCGCGCCCGTGGCGGTGATCAGCAGGTCGCTGCGGCCGGCGTCGGCGTTCGACCAGCGCATCTCCCACAGGCCCTTGCGCGGCTCGCCGCCGGTGCCGACCTTGGCGGTCGCCTTCGACAGGGTGAGCAGCGAGAAGGGGGTGTTGAGCGTCGGGCGGCCCCAGGGGTCGGTCCAGCGGCCGTCGCCGCCCTGCTTGGCGACCAGCACCTTCGCGGCGTCCTCGTACCAGTCGTGCCCGCCGATCTCGTCCTGGTCGGCCAGCGCGGCGCCGCGCTCCATGCCGTACCAGGCGTAGAAGCCCCAGCGGTTGAGGCCGTTCTCGCCGGTCCAGTCGGTGCTGCCCAGCCAGTTGGCGCCGAGCCACTCCTCGGCGCGCTGCATCGCCGCGCGGATCGGGGCGAGGTCGCGGTCGCGCGCGCCGCGCCGCTCGAGCACGCGCTCGCACACCGCGAGGCAGCCGAAGCCGGCGATGGTCATGGTCTGCGTCGTGTTGCCGCCCGGGTGGTAGGGGAAGCCGCCGTCCTCCTTCTGCATGTCGGCGAGGAACTCGGCCTGCTTCTCCCAGAACTTGTCGTCGCGGGTCCAGCCGTTCCGGTCGAGCGCCTCGAGCGCGACGATGGCGAACTGCGTGTTCGACAGGTCGCCGCCCGGCGTGTGCCGCATCACGCGCTGGTAGGTGAACATGCCCGGGTGGTGGTCGAACATCACGTCGGCCGCCACCTCGATCCGCTCGGCGTAGCGCTGCGGGTCGACCGTGCACAGCAGGAGGACGCGCAGGGCGGCGTCGTAGGTCTTGGTCGGCGGGTGCAGGGCGAGGAAGTCGAGGCCGCGCTGGACCGCGCCGTGCTCGACCGGCAGGCCCGACTTGACCAGCGAGTAGACGACGAGGGCGGTCGGCCCGCCGAGGTAGTCCTGGTCCTCCCAGCTCAGCCAGCTGCCGTCCGGGTACTGCTCGCGCAGCAGGTGGGCGACGCCGCGGCTGATCGCGCGGTCGACCTTCTCCTCGAGGGTGGGCTCGGGCCCCGGGGGCGGCGCGGCGGGCTCCTGCGCGGGCGCGGCGGCGGCGAGGCCGAGGGCCAGCAGGAGCGGGCTCAGGTGCCGGTACGGAACCAACGCTTCTTCTCCTTCGGGGGGTGGATCATGGCCTCGAACGCGCCGGCGTCGAGGGCTTCGCGGGTGACGCGCTCGCCCTCGGCGATGATCTCGGCTGCGCGGTGGAAGTCGAACAGGCCGATGTCGGGGAGGCGCGGCTTGAGCAGCACGTCGGGCGGGTCGCACTGCAGCGCCAGCCGCGAAATGGCGAGCTGGGCGAAGGCCATCGTGTCGCCGACGATCTCGGCCATGCCGGGCGGCTTGTCCTCGGGGCGGCCGGTCAGGCGGTACCAGAACTCGGCGGCGCGCTCGGCGGCCTTGCGTCCGGCCACGCCGACGCGGTCCACGGTCTCGTGGAGGAACTCGCGCGCGCGCTCGATGGCCTCCTGGTCCTGCGGCAGCTCCTCGAGCGGGGGGACCGGCTCGACCGGCGGCGCCTCGCCCGGCGCCGCGGCGAGCTGCGCCTCGGGGCTGGGCGGCTCGGGGAAGCTGGCCGCGTGCAGGTCGACCGCGATCGAGTGGGTGTAGCCGAACTCCTTGGCCGCCCCGATCGGCACCGGCGACACCGCGCCGCCGTCGGTCAGCCAGCGCTGGTCGATGCGGATCGGCGCGAACACGCCGGGGATGGCCGAGCTGGCGCGGATCGCCTCGACCACCGGGCCGCGGCGCAGGCGCACCTCGTGGCCGGTGGCGAGGTCGGTGGCCACCGCGCAGTACTCGGTGCCGAGCTGGTCGATGCGCCGCTCGCCGAGCAGGGTCTCCATCAGCTTCCCGGTGCGCCGGCCGCCGAAGAAGCTGGCGGTGGGCAGCACCGGGTCGAGGAACCACAGCACGCCCTGGCGGTCGAGGCCGCGCATGAGCGACTCGTAGGCGTCGAGCGAGCCGGCGCAGGCCAGGCCGCCGATCACCGAGCCGATGCTGGTGCCGGCGACGGCGCGGACCGGCACGCCGGCCTCGCGCAGGACGCGCACCACGCCGATGTGGGCCAGCCCGCGCGCGCTGCCCGAGCCGAGCGCGAGCGCGACCCCGGGACGCGGGGGAGGGCCGGAGGAGGGCGCATCCATCGTCGGGAGCAAGACTACCATGCGCCCATGGAGCCCCCGGCCGCGTGGAAGCCGCCCGCCGACCTGCGCCCCGGCGAGCGCGTGCTGGTCAGCGCCTGCCTGCTCGGCGAGCGCACGCGCTGGGACGGCGGCAGCAACCCGGCGGCCGGTCTGGCCGAGGCCCTCGCCGCGGCCGGGGCGGTGGTCGTCCCGGTGTGCCCGGAGATGCTCGGCGGACTGCCGGCGCCGCGCCCGCCGGCCGAGCCGCCCGCCGGCGACGGCCGCGAGGTGCTGGCCGGACGCCAGCCCGTCCTGACCGTGGGCGAGGGCGGGGGCGCCGACGTGAGCGCGGCCTTCCGCGCCGGCGCGCAGGCGGCCCTCGCCCTCGCCCGCGAGCACGGCGCGCGCTACGCCTGGCTGCAGGAGCGCAGCCCGTCCTGCGGCGTCACCCGCACCCACAGCGGCGGCGGCGTCGTCGACGGCCCGGGGGTCGCCACCGCGCTGCTGCGCGACGAAGGCGGGCTGACCGTCTTCCCGGCCGACGGCACGCGCCGCCCGTAGACTGGAGCCATGGACCTCTTCGAGGAGATCGTGCGGATGCGGCGCAGCGGCGTCCCCGCCGCCCTCTGCACCGTCCTCCTGGCCCGCGGCAGCACGCCCGGCAAGGAGACGATGAAGATGCTCGTGCGCGCCGACGGCACCACGCTGGGTTCGATCGGCGGCGGCTGCGTCGAGGAGGACTGCCGGCAGATGGGCCTCGAGGTCATCGCCAGCGACCGCGCCGCCACGCGCTCCTTCTCGCTCAACCAGAAGGACCTGCCCGAGTCCGGCCTGATCTGCGGCGGCCAGGTCACCGTGCTGGTCGAGCCGGTGGTCGCGCCCACCCTGGTCCTGTTCGGCGGCGGCCACGTCTCCGGGGCGACCGCCCGGGTGGCCCGCGAGTGCGACTGGCGGGTGGTGGTCTGCGACGACCGCCCCGAGTACGCCGACCCGGCCAAGCACCCGGGGGCCGACCAGTGCGTGGCCGGTCCTTGGAGGGATGCGGTCGCGGCGATCGCCCCGGCCGAGCACCTCCACCTCGTGATCGCCACCCGCGGCCACCGCGACGACCTCGAGGTCCTGCGCGAGCTGGCCGCCACGGGCTGCCGTCCGCGCTACCTCGGCCTGCTCGGCTCGCGGGCCAAGCACGCCACCTTCCTGCGGGTGCTGGAGGACGAGGGGGTCGATCCGGCCTTCCTGGGGTCGATCCGCACCCCGATCGGGCTGCCGATCGGCTCGCAGACCGCCGGGGAGATCGCCGTCTCGCTGATGGCCGAGCTGGTCGGGCGGCGGCGCAAGGGCGGGGAGGGGGCCTGAGGCCCCGTTCCGGCCCGGCCGCCCCCGGCCCGGCTGCGAAAACTCGGTGTCCGGCCGCTCCGGGGCGGCTATTTTGGTGGCCCGAATCCCGGTCACCGACCCCCTGTTCCCCGCCCGAATGCTGCTCAGCGCCCTCGTCTCGTCCGCCCTGTTCCTGGCCCCGGCCCTGCCCCAGAACGAGATCGTCCTCGTCGACGGCAAGGTCATCGAGGTCAAGACCATCAAGACGGAGACCTACTCCGAGGTCACCTACAAGACCGTCAACGGCGGCGACGGCCGCAAGGACGCCCACCTCGTCCGCGAGGTGGTCCACGACACCGGCTCGGCCTCGCTGGACGACTACGTGGCCGCCGTGGCCATGATGGACGCCGGCGACTTCCGCGGCGCGATGCAGAACTTCCTGCTCGTGCTCGAGGACCGCGGCGCCAGCACCGGCCGCAACTCGTGGACCGTCCAGCACGCCTGGTTCCGCATCATGGAGTGCGGTTTCGCCGACGCGAACTACTCGGCGGTGACCGAGGCGGCCGACAAGCTCCTCGAGCAGGTGCCCGACACCTTCTTCTACGGCCCGGCCCTGATGATGAAGGCGGACGCCCAGGCCGCCCGCGGCGACGCCGCCGGCGCCGAGGCGACCTACCGGGCGCTGGCCTCGGCGGTGACCACCAAGGGGCTGCCCGAGCGCTGGAACCGCGAGTCCGAGCTGGGCCTCGTGCTGCTCGACAAGGGCCTGCGCGGCGCGGCCAAGCGCTCGAAGCTCGAGCAGATCGAGGCCCGCAACAGCCGCGAGTACCCGACCGTGGCCAGCCGGGCGAACGTCGAGATCGGCAACTCCTACCTCGAGGAAGGCGACCTGGACAAGGCCAAGGGCTTTTTCGAGGGCATCCTGGACGGCGGCTCGGCCGACGACCACACCGAGGCCTACGCCTGGTTCGGTCTGGGCGAGGTGGCCTACCAGCAGGGCCTGGCCTCCGACGACGCCAAGAAGAGCAAGGAGCTGTTCTTCCAGGCCGGCCTCGACTTCCTGCGCGTCGCCCTGATGTACCCGCAGGTGATCGAGCTGGTGCCCGACAGCCTCGGCAAGGGCGCCGTCGCCTTCTACCGCATCGGGGACACCGAGAGCCAGATCAAGGCCCTGCGCCTGAAGAACCGCCTGGCCCAGCGCTTCCCGGACTCGCCGCAGCTCAAGCGGGCCGAGGAAGAGATGCGCCGCTGAGCGGCCCGCCGGGCCGAGGCCCGCCTCCTCCGACCGGGGTTGTCCACACGGGTAACCCCGGTCGGCTTTTTCCGTTCTGCCTCCCGACCCCGTCACGGAGGACTGCTGGATGGAAGGCTCGGAGACCCGCCTCGGCGACTGGACCACGCAGGTCCAGCGCTTCCTGCTCGCCCGCTTCGCCGACCGCGAGCTGTGCCGCGACCTCGCCCAGGAGGCGGCCGCGCGGCTGGTGCGTGCCTGGCGGGAGGGCCAGCCGATCGAGGACCCGCGCGCGTGGATGTTCCGCGCCGCGCGCAACCTGGCGGTGGACGCGGTGCGGCGCCGCCTGCCCTCGCCGCTCGGGCTGGAGCTGGCTCCGGCCGTGCCGGACCCGGCCTCGCTGGACGAGGCCCTGGAGGAGCCCTGCTGGGAGCTCGGCGGGCGTGAGGTGCCGCGCAGCGAGCTGGTCGCCCTGCTGCCGGCGGCCCTGGCCCACCTGCCCGACCACTACCGGCGGGCCCTGGCCGGCCGCTACGACGACGGCCTGAGCTGCGAGGCGGTGGCGGTGCGCGAGCGGATCAGCGAGCCCAACCTCAAGGTGCGGCTGCACCGCGCGCGGCGGCGCCTGCGCGACCTGCTCGAGCGCCAGCTGGAGCGGCGCGGCGAGGGCGCGTAACCCGGGCGGGGCGGGGCCGTCTTCTCCGGGCTGCGCTTCCCACGAACCGTGTCCCCAGGAGGAACCATGATTCTCAGCTTGATGCTCGCGGCCCCGCTGGCCGCGCCCCTGACCGTCCAGGACCCCGCCACGCCCCGTCTCGCCACCGCCCAGGCCCAGCTCGACCGGGCCAAGGAGGTCAAGAAGGAGAGCCGCGGCACGAAGGGCGCCGCGCGGGTCGCCGCCCTCGACCGGGCCTGCGCCGCCTTCGGCGCGGTGATGGAGTACTGGCCCGAGCAGGGCGCCGTCACCGCCGAGGCAGCCTTCCGCCAGGGCGAGATCCACCGCACCCTGGGCCGCGGCGGGCAGGCCGCCGGCGCCTTCCTGGTGGCCGTCGAGCAGGGCGCGGGCACCAGCTTCGGCGTGCGCGGCCAGCTCGAGATCGGCCACGTCCACCGGCGCGCCGGGGAGTTCCCCGAGGCGATCGAGGCCTACACGGCCGTGCTCGGCATGCCGGCGGCCTCGGTGCGCCACCTCAACGACGCCCGCGAGTGGACCGGCAAGGCCCACTTCGAGCTGGAGGACTGGCCCGCCGCCGCGAAGGCCTTCCGCGCCTGGGGCGACGACGCCGAGGGGCCGGCCGAGCTGGTCAAGGCCGCCGACCTGGAAGCCCGCGCCCTGCTCCGCGCCGGTCAGCTGGTCCAGGCCCGCGCCCGCCTGGCGGAGGTGACGGCCCAGGCCGAAGACCTGGCCGCCGAGCCGAGCAAGGAGGGCGTGGCCGTGCGCAAGGCGCTCGACCGCATGAAGGCCCCGGAGGAGCTGAGCGCGGCCGAGGCCGCGGCGGCGTCCGCCACCCCGCCGGTGCTCGGCTAGAGCTCGGCCAGCACGACCGCCCCGGCGCTGGTCGTCGTGTGGGTCAGCGAGACCCTCAGGCCGCGGAGGCCGCGCGCGCGCGCGAACTCCGCGGCCGCTCCGTGCAGGCGCAGCGAGGGCCGTCCGCCGTCGTCCTTGAGCAGCTCGAAGTCGCGGAAGCCGACGCCCTCCTGGCCGTAGCCGCGGCCGAGCGCCTTCATCGCCGCCTCCTTCACCGCGAAGCGCGCGGCGTAGTGGGGGGCGGGGTCGGCGCGGCCGCCGCAGTCGGCCTGCTCGCCGGGCGTGAACAGCTTGTCGAGGAAGGCCTTGCCGCCGCGCTCCAGGCTGGCGCGGAAGCGCTCGACCTCGACCAGGTCGATGCCGATTCCGGGGAGCGCGGGCTCGTCCACGACCGGAGAATAGCGTCCGCGGCCTTTCCGCAGCCGGCGTTTGCACCCGCGCGCCTGAGGCGGAATCATGCTGTTTCGCGCCCATGCCCCAGACCATCCTCGAAGGCCTCAATCCCGCCCAGCAGCGCGCCGTGGAGCACGGCGACGGGCCGCTGCTCATCCTGGCGGGCGCCGGCACCGGCAAGACCCGCACGATCACCCGGCGGGTGGCCTACCTGGTCCAGGCCCGCGGCGTCCCGGCCTCGCGCATCCTGGCCATCACCTTCACCAACAAGGCGGCCCGCGAGATGCGCAGCCGGATCCGCGAGTGGGTGCCCGACACCGGCATGTGGATCGGCACCTTCCACGCCACCTGCGCGCGGATGCTGCGGATGGACCCCGAGCCGGTCGGGCGCAGCCGCGACTTCACCATCCACGACGAGGACGACCGCAAGCGGCTGGTGAAGAGCCTGATCAAGGACCTCGGCTGGGACCCGCAGGTCTACAAGCCGCGGCCGATCCAGTCGCAGATCTCGAGCTGGAAGCGCCGCCGCATGGATCCGGAGGCCGCCGCCGAGGAGGCCGCCCTGCACGGCATGCGCGAGGAGCGCGCCGCCCAGCTCTACGCCCGCTACCAGCGCGAGCTCGACAAGCAGGACGCGCTCGACTTCGACGACCTGCTCGGCAAGGGCCTCGAGCTGGTGGAGAAGGACGCCGCCGGGCCGCGGCGCTGGGCCGGGCGCTTCGACCACGTGCTGGTGGACGAGTACCAGGACACCAACGAGATCCAGTACCTGTTCGTCAAGGCGCTGTCGGCCGAGCACCTCAACCTGGCGGTGTGCGGCGACCCCGACCAGTCGATCTACCGCTGGCGCGGCGCCGACATCCAGAACATCCTCGACTTCGAGCACGACTTCCCCGGCACCGAGGTCGTGCGCCTCGAGCAGAACTATCGCTCGGTCGGCAACGTGCTCAAGGCGGCGCAGGCGGTGATCCGCAACAACCGCTCACGCAAGGAGAAGGACCTCGTCACCGAGCGCGAGGACGGGCCGCCGCTGACCGTCGAGGACAGCCCCGACGAGGAGATGGAGGCGCTGACCGTGGCGCAGCGCGTGCGCGGCTGGCTGCGCGACGGCACCTCGGCGCGCGAGATCGCCGTCTTCTACCGCACCAACGCCTGCTCGCGGCCCCTCGAGGGCGCCTTCACCCGGCTGCAGATCCCGTACCAGGTGGTCGGCGGCCTGAGCTTCTTCGAGCGGCGCGAGATCAAGGACCTGCTCGCCTACGGGCGCATGCTGGTCAACCCGCGCGACGACGTGGCCGTCGAGCGCATCCTCAACGTGCCGCCGCGCGCGATCGGCAAGACCACGGTCGAGCGGCTGCGCGCCTTCGCCGGCGAGTTCGACGAGGGCCTGCTGCCGGTGATGCGGCGCAGCGAGGTGCGCGACGCGCTCGGCTCGCGCGCGAAGACGGCGCTCAACAAGTTCCTCGGCCTCTACGCGGGGCTCAGCGACCGCGTCTCGCAGGCCGAGGACGCCCTGCGCGCGGTGATCGACCGCACCGGCTACCGGCGCTACGCCGAGGCGCTCGGCGACACCGAGGACGTCGACCGCCTCGAGAACATCGACGAGCTGCTGGCCTTCGCCGCCGAGTACGACGAGCGCAGCGACGCCGGCCTGCGCGGCTTCCTCGAGGAGGTCGCGCTGCTCACCGACCACGACCGCTGGGAGGAGGGCGCGCAGCGCATCTCGCTGATGACCGTGCACACGGCCAAGGGCCTCGAGTTCGACCGCGTCGCGGTGGTCGGCCTCGAGGAGGGCCTGTTCCCGCACGCGCGCTCGATCGAGGACCCGGACGGCCTCGAGGAGGAGCGCCGCCTGTTCTACGTCGCGCTGACCCGCGCGCGCGAGGAGCTGTTCCTGTCCAACTCGCGCATGCGCTTCCGCACCGGGATGCCCGGGCCGCAGACCGGCTCGCGCTTCCTGGACGAGCTGCCCGAGATGCTGCTGGCCGGCGAGAGCCTGGAGGAGGCCCTGCCGGAGCAGTCGGCCGAGGAGGCCGGCGAGTCGGACTTCCGCGCCGACGACTGGGTGCGCCACCGCACCTTCGGCATCGGCCGGGTCGAGAAGGTCCTCGGCAGCGGCATCAACCAGCGCGTGGTCGTACGCTTCGAGGACGAGGACGACGCGCGCCACCTGCTCGTCGCCTACGCCCCCCTCGAGAAGCTGGAATGAACCGAGTCGCCGAGTTCCTGCGCGAAGCCCTGATCACCTGCTGCGGCCTCGGCCACGCCCCGGTCGCCTCGGGGACCTTCGGCACCCTCGGCGGGGTCGCCCTGGCCGGCCTGATCGGCCTGTGGTGGCCCGAGCAGTACCTCGCCGTGGTGCTCGGCCTGGTCGCCGTCCTGCTCCTCGCCGGCGCGGCCCTGGGCGGCTGGGCCGAGCGCAAGTGGGGGCGCAAGGACCCGGGCCAGTACGTGCTCGACGAGGTGGTCGGCTACCTGGTCACCGTCGCCTGGGTCGGATTTCCCGGCTGGACGCACCTCGGCCTCGGCTTCCTGCTGTTCCGCCTCACCGACATCACCAAGCCGCCGCCGGCGCGGCAGCTCGAACGGGTGAAGGGCGGCTGGGGTATCCTGCTCGACGACGTGGTCGCCGGGGTCTGGGCGCTGCTGGTCCTGGTCGGCGTCCGCGCCCTGTTCCCCGAGCTGCTGAGCGCCGCTTGAGCCGTCCGACCGAGCCCGTCGAGTCCGCCGCCGCCCGCCGCAAGGCCGGCGCCGGGATCGCGCAGCGCTTCACCCTCGGCCTCGGCCTGGTCGCGCTGCTGTTCGCCGTCCCGGCCACGCTGCTGCTGATCGACGGCGTGCGCGGGCTCAGCCAGGAGACGGCCGACCAGGCCTACCGCGCGATGGCGCTCGAGACGGCCGAGATGATGGCGCGCGACGCGCAGATCGGTCCGAAGCAGCTGCAGGCCAAGCTGCACCGCAGCCGCAGCGGCGGCCAGGTGCAGATCGCCGACACCACGGTCACCGTCGGCGGCGAGGAGCAGCCCGCGCGGCTGTACCGAGCCGTGTCGGGCGACGCCGCGGCCGGCACGCGGCAGGTCGACCTCTACGCCCCGGCCGCCGCGCCCGAGTCGGGCAGCCGCCTGCTCGTCCTGGTGCTGCTCGTCACCGGCGGTCTGGTCGGCGTGGTCGTGCTGTTCGGGGCGGTGACCGCGCGGCGCGTGGCGGTGCCGTTGCGCGCGATGATCGACGACGTGCTGACGATCAGCCGCGGCCGCTTCGACCACCGCATCCGCACGAAGAAGGCGGTGGGGGAGGTCGTCCTGCTCGGCCGCGCCGTCGAGCGCATGGTCGAGGACCTCGTCGAGGGCCGCGAGAACGAGCAGAAGCTGGCCCAGCGCCAGCGCGAGGTCGAGGTGCTGCGCGAGCTGCGCCGCAACCTTCGCCCGATGGTGATCGAGCCGCCCGTCGGCTACCGCGTCGAGTCGGCCGTGGTCGAGGCGGCCGGCGCCGGCACCGGCGACTTCGTCGACACCCTGGCGGACGGCGAGGGCCGGCCGACCCTGGTGGTCGGCGCCACCGCCACGCGCGGCATGCCCGGCGCCCTGCTCATGGCGATGACCCGCGCCTACCTGCGCGGCGCGGTGCTCGGCGGCGGCTCGCCGGCCGAGGCCTGCGACGCTACCAACACCTCGCTGCACCGCGACCTGGCGCGCGGCCTCTACGCCTCGGCCATGCTGGCGCGCCTCGACCCGGGGACCGCCGGGGTCGAGCTGGTCTCGGCCGGCCACAAGGCGCCCGCGGTGCGCTGGGACGCGGCCGCCGGCCAGCTGCGCAAGCTGCAGCCGAACGGCATCGCGCTCGGCTTCGACCAGGGCCCGATCTTCCGCAAGTCGCTCGAGACCCTGCGCCTCGAGCTGCGCCCGGGCGACGCCCTGTTCCTGTTCAGCACCGCCGCCTTCGAGGTCGAGAACGCCGCCGGCAAGGCGCTCGGCGAGAGCGGCGTCTACGCCCTGGCCAAGCTGGCCGTCGAGCAGGGGCTCGACGCGATGCAGGCGAAGCTGCGCGCCTTCCTCGGCGGCGCGCCGCCGAGCGACCTGGCCTTCGCCCTGATCCGCCGCGAACCCTGAGCGCGGCCGTCCGCAACCCGCCCCCGCGAAGCCTCCGCCCCATGCGCATCCGCGACTTCCAGCAGCTCATCGAGCGCATCTACTTCGAGAAGGACGCCGGCCGCGGCCTGGCGGAGACCCACATGTGGTTCTGCGAGGAGGTCGGCGAGCTGACCCGCGCCCTGCGCCGGGGGGACGACCGCGAGAACCTCGAGGAGGAGTTCGCCGACGTACTGGCCTGGCTCAGCACCCTGGCCTCGATCGCCGAGGTCGACCTCGAGGCGGTGGCGGCGAAGAAGTACGCCGCGGGCTGCCCCTACTGCCGGGCCACGCCCTGCGCCTGCACCCACGGCTGAGCCGTCCGGGGCGGCCCCGCCTCCCGGGCGGGGGGGGAGAAAAAAAGGTGGGACAGCTCGAACCACCAGCCCCCTGGATGAATCCTTTGCGGTGGATCGCGCTGTCCCGAGAGCCCAGCCTGACGTTGCCGAGCCCACTTGCTTCGAGGGGTATGATGGGAGCGGCCCCGCGGGGGTTCCGGAAAACCCCGGCGGGCCGGAGGCCCCGATGAAGAAGCGCCTGGTCGTCCACTGCCCCTGCTGCTCCGAGCGCCTGGAGGTCGATCCCCGCAGCGGGGAGGTCCTCGCGATGGGCAAGGGCGACAAGCCGCAGGACTTGGCTGACGCCGTCCAGCGCAGCGCCGCCCGCCAGGACGCGGTGAAGGACAGCTTCGCCGCCGCCCTCGAGGCCGAGCGCCACCGCAAGGACGAGCTCGAGGACGCCTTCCGCAAGGCGGCGCAGCGGGCCAAGGACGACGGCCCCGCCGCCCCCCGCGACGACGACCGCTGGCGCTAGTCGTCCGCGCGCGGCCGCTTGGGGCGCGGGCCCGGCGGCCGGCCGAAGCGGGCGAAGAGCACGAAAAGCCCGACGCCCAGCCCGGCAAAGAAGACCGCCATCGGCACCCAGCCGCTGAAGGTGGCTTCGGGGCCGCCGACCAGGTGGAAGCGGTGGATGCCGTGGAAGATCACCAGCAGGAAGGCCTGGGTCCAGGCGCCGAACCAGGCCATCCACGCCTGCACGAAGCGCATCGACCGCGCGCTGCGTTCGGGCGCGAACCAGTAGTCCTTGTGCGGGACGTTGAGCAGGCTCTGCGGGATGCGCGGCAGCAGCACCGGCAGCCCGCCCATGATGAGCAGCACCGAGGCGCCGGCGATGGCCTGGCCCCAGCCCAGCGCGGCGGGCGAGCCGAAGGCGGCCGGCTGCCCGTTCATGTCGAAGCGGGTGGCGACCTGCTCGGGCATCCGCGGCAGCTCGATCATCAGGTCGACCGCGCCGAGCACGGTGACCAGGAGCAGGGCGAGCTGGCCGAGGCGGAAGCCGTTCACGGGCGGATCAGGCGCCGGAGAGGTGCCGGTCGAGCAGGGCCTTGGTGGCGCGGATGCCGTCCTCCTCGCTCAGGCGGCCGCCCTCGTACTCGATGCCGATGAAGCCGGAGTAACCGGCGTCGGCCACGATGCCGAGCAGCCGGGCGTAGTCGAGCCGCGTCTCCTCGCCGGTCTCGGGGTCGAAGTCGTGGCTCTTCGCGCTGACGCCCTTGGCGTAGGGCATGAGCTCCTCGACCCCGCGGTAGGGGTCGTAGCTCTCCTCGCCGGAGATGCGGAAGTTGCCGAAGTCGGGCAGGGTGCCGCAGCGCGGGTGGTCGGCGCGGCGGATCACGTCGGCCAGCCAGGCGCCGTGAGAGCTCCAGCCGCCGTGGTTCTCGACGATCACGTTCACGCCGTGGCCGTCGGCGTACTCGCACAGCTGGTGCAGGCCGTCGGCGGCCTGCGCGGCGAGCTCCTCGCGGCTGCCGCCGCCGGCGGCGTTGACGCGGATCGAGTGGCAGCCGAGGAAGGCGGCGGCCTCGACCCAGCGGTGGTGGTTGGCCACGGCCTGCGCGCGGCGGCCGGCGTCGGCGTCGCCCAGCGCGCCCTCGCCGTCGCACATGATGAGCACCGAGCGCACGCCGGCGTCCTCGCAGCGCGCGCGCAGCTCGGTCAGGTAGTCCTCGTCGCGCGCCTTGTCCTTGAAGAAGGAGTTGACGTACTCGACACCCTCGCAGCCGACCTCGCGCGCCTTGGCGGGGAAGTCGAGGGTGGTCAGCTTCCCGCTGCCCAGCGTGCGGTGGAGCGACCACTGCGCGAGGGAGATGCGGAAGCGCGCGCGGCCGAGGTGGCCGGGGCCCGCGGCGGCGCAGGAGGGGAGGGCCGCGGTGACCGCGCCGAAGGAGGCGCAGGCGGCGGTGGCGGCGAGGGAGTGGAGGAAGTCGCGGCGACGCATGGAGCCTCAGCTTAGCCGCGCCCGCGCGGCCTAGAATCCGCCCATGCCGCGCCCGGCCCCGCTCCTCCTCCTGCTCGCCGCCGCCTGCGGCGGGGACCCCGCCGCCGAGGCTCCCTTCGTGCGCGACACCGGCGGCGTGCTGCCGCCCGAGCAGGCCGCCTACGACGTGCGCCACTACGACCTCGCGCTGCAGGTCTTCCCCGAGCGGCGCGAGATCGAGGGCGTGCTCACGGCCACCGTCGAGGCGGTCGAGACTCTGCCGGTGCTCCTGCTCGACCTCGACCCGCTGCTGACCGTCGCCGGCGTCACCGTGGACGGCCGCGACGCCGCCTTCGAGCACGCGCGCGGCCGCCTGCGCGTCACGCTCGACCCGCCGGCCCGCCCCGGGCAGGAGCTCTCTGCCGCGGTGCGCTACGGCGGCGCGCCGCGCGTCGCCCCGCGGGCGCCGTGGGAGGGCGGCTTCGTCTGGTCGCAGGCCGCCGACGGCAGCCCGTGGTTCGCCACCGCCTGCCAGATGGAGGGCGCCGACCTGTGGTGGCCGTGCAAGGACCACCCCTCGGACAAGGCCGAGTCCGTGGACCTCCACTTCCGCGTGCCCGACGGCCTGGTGGTGGCGACCAACGGACGCCGCCTGCGCGTCGAGGACCACGGCGACGGCACCCACACCAGCCACTGGCGCGTGTCCACGCCGATCCCGAACTACGGCGTCGCGCTCAACGTCGGGCCCTACGTCGAGATCGAGCGCACCGCGCGGAGCAGCGACGGCAGCGAGTACCCCGCCGTGTTCTGGGCCCTGCCCGAGAACGAGGCCGCCGCCGCGGCCGCCTTCGACGAGTTCCTCGGCCACGTGGCCTGGTTCGAGCAGAACTTCGGGCCCTACCCCTTCCGCGCCGACAAGTACGGCGTGGTCGAGACGCCGCACCTCGGCATGGAGCACCAGACCATCATCGCCTACGGCCACGGCTACCGCGGCCACGCCTACGGCTACGACTGGCTGCACCACCACGAGCTGGCGCACGAGTGGTTCGCCAACCTCGCCACCTGCCCCGACTGGAACGACTTCTGGATCCACGAGGGCTTCGGCAGCTACGCGCAGAAGCTCTACGTCGAGGAGCTGCGCGGCGAGCAGGCCTACCACGAGTACCTCGCGGGCGTGCGCGGCCAGATCCTCAACGAGCGTGCGGTGGCCCCGCGCGAGCCGCGCAGCTCGGCGCAGATGTACTTCCGCGACGCCGCCGCGGCGGAGGGCGCCAAGCCGAGCGACGGCGACATCTACGTCAAGGGGGAGTGGATCCTCCATACGCTGCGCTGGCTGGTCGGGCGCGAGACCCTGGTCGAGAGCATGCGCCGGCTGTGCTACCCGGACCCGGCGCTCGAGGCGAGCACCGACGGCAGCGCGGTCCACTTCGCCACCACCGACGGCTACCAAGCGCTGGTCGAGCGGCTGAGCGGCCGCGAGCTCGGCTGGTTCTTCGAGCTCTACCTGCGCCAGCCCGCGCTGCCGGTGCTGCGCGCCGAGGAGCGCGACGCCGTCCTCCACCTGTCCTGGGAGACGCCCGGCGGCCTGCCCTTCCCCATGCCGGTCGAGGTCACGCTCGACGGCGTCCCGGTGCGCGTCGAGATGCCCGGCGGCCGGGCCGAGGTGCGCATCCCGCCCGGCGTGCAGTGGGAGGCCGACCCGCTGCGGCGCGTGCTGCGCGGCTGACTACCAGTACTTCTCGGCGTGGATCTGACCGGGGGCGTCCTTCTCCGGCTCGCGCCAGCCGAAGCCCTCGAGCAGCTCGATCATCGCGCGGATCATCGCCGGGTTGCCGCACAGGAAGACGTGCGTGTCCTGCGGGGTGGGGGCGAAGCCCCACTCGCGCTCGAGCGCGCCCGCCTGCCACACCTCCTGTACGCGGCCGCTCAGGCCGGTCCACGCCACCGGCTCGCCGTCGGGCTCGCTGACCACCGGCAGGTAGTCGAAGTTCGGGCACACCTGCGCCAGCATGCGCAGCTCGGCGCGGTAGCCGAGGTCCCAGCTGTGGCGGGCGCCGTGGATCACGGCGCAGCGGCGCGCGCCGAAGCAGTCCACCTCGGTGCGCAGCATGCTCATGTAGGGCGCGAGGCCGGTGCCGGTGGCGACGAAGACCAGGTTGGCGTCGGCCGGGGCCTGGTCGATGCCGAACATCCCGGTCGCCTTCGGCCCGAGCCACAGGCCGTCGCCGGTCTTCAGCTCGAACAGCCGCGGGGTGAGGGCGCCCGATCCGACCAGCGCGACGTAGAACTCGAGGAACTCGCCCTCGACCGAGGACGAGGCGATCGAGTAGGCGCGCTTGATCACGCGGTCGGGTTCGCGCGGCGGGTCCTCCGGGTCGGAGAAGCGGTAGCGCGGGGCGCTGCCGGGCAGGCCGAGGACGGCGAACTGGCCGGCCTCGAAGGCCGGGAAGCGCCAGCCGACGGGCGCGACGCGGAGGATGATCAGGCCCGGCGAGACCTCGCTGCGCTGGGCGACGACGGCGTTCAGTTCGGGAGCGCTCACCCTCTCGGCTAGTTCCCGCCGGAGGGTCCTCCCAGGGGGGGCGGGCCAGGAATCAGCACGCGAGCTCCTCCTCGCGCACCGCGCCGGCGGCCTCCAGGCGGCGCAGCAGGCCGGGGCCGAAGGCGGCGGCCGGCGTGAGGACGCCGCCGCGGCGCGCCTCGCCCGCGGCGAGGGCCAGGCCGGTCTGGGCCAGGCAGCGCACGGTGACGCGGTTGCCCGGGTCGCCGCCCCAGGACCACCGGCGCACGCGGTCGGGCTCGTCGAGCGCGCCGTCCACCAGGGTGAGCTCGGCGAAGCCGCCCTCGATGCTGCGCGCGGAGGGCCCCTGGCCGGGGCGCGGACCGAAGCGGCGCAGCAGCGCGCGACCGCCGCGGCGGGCGAGCATCCTGTTCGCCAGGCCGAGCAGGGCGCCCATGCCGTGCGCGCCGAGGCGGCCGCGGGTCAGCAGGTGCTCGTCGTAGCGGAACTCCGGGCCGTAGGCCTCGGGTGTGCCGCGCAGCAGCGCCGCGCTGCGCCGCACCACGCGCTCGTTGACGGGGGCCATGATGAAGGGCGCGGCCCAGCCGCCGAGGGCGCCGGCTCGGAACACGCCGCTGCGCTGCGGCGCGGGAGGCGCGGCGGCGAGACCGGCGGCGGGGTCCGGGTCGAGCAGGTGGGGGTGGGCGAAGTCCTCGGGCGCCCACTGCTCGAAGATCGCGATGCCGGAGGCGAGCGTGCCGCCGTTCAGGCCGCCGCGCATGCGGAAGAAGCCGGTCACGGCGCCGGCGCGTCCGCCGGCCGCGAAGGCGTGGACCGCGGCGTCGGTCGGAACGCAGTCGAAGCCGCTGGCCGGAACCAGCGCTGTGCCGCGCTCGGCGCAGGGAGCGTGGAAGCGGTCGATGAGCTGCCGCATCCACGGCATCTCGCCGGTCAGGTCGGCGTAGTGCGTGCCGTGGCGGACGCAGGCCTCGACCAGGGGTGTGCCGTAGCGCGAGAAGGGGCCGGCGCAGGACAACACCACGCGGGCGCGCGCCGCGAGGGCGTCCACCGCGGCCGCGTCGAGGCCGTCGGCGACCACGCCGGGAACGCCGTGCTCGGCGGCCAGCGCGGTGACCTTGGCCGCGTCGCGGCCGGCCACCGCCCAGCGCAGCCCCGCCGGCGCGTGCTGCGCGAGCTCGGCCGCCGCCAGGCGACCGGTGAAGCCGGTGGAACCCTGCAGGACGAGGTCGAGATCGCGGTCGGCGGCGCTCATGGCGGCATGGTATCCGGCGTCCCGCTGGCCCTGCCGCCGGCTTCCGGTGGTACCTTGGGTTCGGCCCTCCTCCCCCGGAATCCACCCCCCAGGAACCATGCTGCCGACCCTTCTCCTCGCCCTCTCCGCGCTCTGCCCCCAGGGCACCACGGTCTACGTCCCCGACCAGTACGCCACGATCCAGGACGCCCTCTACGCGGTGGCCGCCGGCGACACCGTCGTCGTGCGCCCCGGCACCTACGTCGAGTACGGCATCGACTTCCTCGGCAAGGACCTGACGCTGGTCTCGGAGAAGGGGCCGGCGCAGACCACCATCGACGCGATGGGCCTGGGCTCGGTCGTCGACTTCCACGGCGCCGAGACCGCGGCCGCAGTGCTCGACGGCTTCACGATCACCGGCGGCAAGCGCTGGGACGGCGGCGGCATCTCGATCACCGCCGACCCGCTCAACGTGCCGAGCTCGCCGACGATCCAGAACTGCGTGATCGAGGGCAACACCGGCGACGGCGGCGGCGGCGGCATGAACATCGCCGGCGGCTCGACCACGCTGGTGCGCAACTGCCTGATCCAGGACAACGTGACCACCTACTACCACGGCGCGGGGGTGGTGATCTTCGACTCCACGCCTGTGTTCGAGTCGTGCACGATCCGCGACAACACGGCTGCCGGGCAGGGCGGCGGCTTCGCGGTGTGGAACCAGGGCTCCGACCTCTACCTGAACGGCTGCATCCTGCAGGGGAACTCCCCGCGCAACATCGACCGGATCGGGATGACGGGCGCGGTGGGCGTGCTGGCGGAGTACTCGCTGTGCCAGGGGGACGGGCCGAAGTTCTGGTTCGGCACCGGCTGCATCGACGACGACGCCCGGTTCGCCGCCGGTCCGCAGGGCGACGCCTACCTCAGCCAGGTCGCCGCGGGCCAGGCGGTCGACAGCCCCTGCCTCGACGCCGGCGACCCCTCGCTCACGGCCTTCGGCACCACGCGGACCGACGGGCGTCCCGACCTCGGGCGGCTCGACATCGGCTACCACCACGCGGTCCAGGTGCCGGTGCTGAGCGCCAGCAACCTGGTGGCGGGGGCCATGGCCAGCTTCCAGGTGAGCAACGCCAACCCGGGCGAACTGTGCGTGATCGGGTACTCGCGCTTCGGCGGCGGACCGATCAACAGCCCCTTCGGCCCCGTCCACCTGACGCCGCCCTACGGTTCGCTGCCGCCGGTCGCCGCCGACCCGCAGGGCGTGGCCGGCATCCAGGTGCCGGTGCCGCCCGCTGCCGCCGGCCTGACGATCTGGTTCCACGCCCTGAACCAGACGGCCGGCCTGTTGACCAATCCCCTGACCGAAGTGGTCCAGTAGGGGAACCCGCGGATCCGCGGGCGGCGCTATACTCCCGCCCGCGAATCCGGACGCGGCCGTAGCTCAGTTGGTAGAGCGTCAGCTTCCCAAGCTGAATGTCGAGAGTTCGAGTCTCTTCGGCCGCTCCATCGCA
>CAYFGE010000012.1:14038-15322 GCA_964342475.1 uncultured Planctomycetales bacterium | reverse complement strand
CCGTAGGGTCCGAATATTCAGCCCGGCTTTCGGGCTGGGCGTAAACAGCTCTGGAATCAAGGACTTCTGCAGGTTCTAGAATTGGACCATGCCTTGCGAGTTCTATCCCCTGCAGGTCCTCATTTCCATGGCTGCCGGGTGGGTGAACCGTCATCAGGAGGACGTGATCGACTATCTCGTCGAGGAGAATCGGGCTCTCAAGGACCAGTTGGGAGGGAAGCGCCTCCGGCTTACCGATGACCAGCGCCGCAGGCTTGCTGCGAAGGGGAAGCGCCTCGGCACCCGGGTGCTGCGCCAGGTCTGCAGCATTGTCACCCCTGAGACCATCCTCCGTTGGCACCGCACCCTGATCGCGGCCAAGTGGACCTTCCGCCGGGCTCGAGTCGGTCGGCCGGGCGTGATGAAGGAGATCGCAAGACTTGCCCTCCTGATGGCCAGGGAGAACTCCGGCTGGGGCTACACCCGCATCCAGGGAGCTCTCCAGAACCTCGGGCACAGAGTGGCGAGGAGCACGATTGCCAAGGTGTTGAGGGACAACGGCATCGAGCCTGCACCCAGCCGGCCATCCTCGTGGCGGACCTTCCTTCGCGCTCACTGGGGAGAGATCGTCGGGGCTGACTTCTTCACGACCGAAGTGTGGACCGCCAGTGGGCTGAAGACCTACTACGTCTTCTTCCTGATTGATTTGGAGACCAGACGAGTTTGCGTGGCGGGCATCACGCAGAATCCGAATGCAGGATTCATGGTGGGTATGGCACGGATTCTGCTGGATCCATGCTCCGGTTTCCTCCGCGCAAAGCGCTTCTTGATCCTGGATCGTGACCGGAAGTACACCGCCTGCTTCAAGAGCCTCCTTCGCTCGGCTGGAGTCGAGATCATCCAGACTCCGCATCGAGCGCCAAACTGCAACGCCTACGCTGAACGCTTCGTCCGGTCGATCAAGGCGGAGTGCCTGGACCGGATGATCCTGTTCGGCGAAGGCCATCTGGAGCGGGCCATCGGCGAGTACCTCGGGCACTACCATCGGGAGCGGAACCACCAGGGCCTGGGAAACAGGTTGATCGCTGGGCCGTCTAGTGCTGGTGGCGGCGAGGTCGGATGCACCGAGCGGCTTGGCGGACTGCTGCGCTTCTACCACCGGGCTGCGGCCTGATCATGAACCAGCAAGGGGCGCGGCGGAGCGGGGGAGGTGCGCTCGCTCGCGCAACTTGACTCGCCTTCCTTGGGCACAGCCGTCCGGCAAGTCGCCGTCAGAGGGCAGGCCGAATATTCGGACCCTACGGG
>CAYFGE010000012.1:0-13938 GCA_964342475.1 uncultured Planctomycetales bacterium | reverse complement strand
GGGATCGGGAGAGGCTCGTCCATTTGTCCTGGAAAAATATAGGACAAGAACGGCGGTGTGGAGAGGAAACCGGAGAAATTTGGACGCGATGTCCAGGAATCAGCGCTGGCCGGCGGCGTCCAGGGCCTCGACCACGATCTCGTCCTCGCTGATCAGGACGAGGTCGGCCGCCGGGCCGAGCGGAACGTAACCGTCGGCAGCACGGACACTTCGGATCGTCCGGTGGTAGTCGGCCTCGGCCAGGTGGGCGACCACCGCCTCGGCGATGCCGCCTCCGGAGCGGCGGCACTCGTCGGCCACCAGCACCCCGCCGCAGGCGAAGGCGTGCTCCTCGATGGCCTCGAAGGGCAACGGGTTGAGCCAGCGCAGGTCGAGCACCCGCGCGCGCACCCCGTGCTCGCGCTCCAGCCGGCGCGCCGCGCGCAGCGACAGGCGCAGGCCGTTGCCGTAGGACACGATCAGCACGTCGCGGTGGTCGGGGTGGTGGATGCCCACCTCGCCCGGCAGCAGGGCGCTGTCCGGACGGCCGTCCGGCGCCGGGTAGTCGCACAGCCAGCCGCCGTCGCCCGCTTCGTACAAGTCCCGCTCGTGGTAGAGAGCGATGGGTTCGACGAAGACCACGACGCGACCACAGGCCTTGGCGGTCGCCACGCATCCGCGCAGCATCCGCGCGGCGTCGTCGCCGCGCGAGGGCACGGCCAGCACCAGCCCCGGGATCTCGCGCAGCGCCCCGATGGAGGGGTCGTTGTGGAAGTGCCCGCCGAAGCCCTTCTGGTAGGCGAAGCCCTGGATCCGCAGGACCATCGGGTTCCGGAACTGCCCGTCGCTGAAGAACTGCAGCGAGCAGGCCTCGCCGCGCAGCTGGTCGATGGCGTTGTGCAGGTAGGCCAGGTACTGGATCTCCGGCATCGGCAGCAGACCGAGCAGCGCCGCGCCCTGCGCGATGCCGAGGATCGAGGTCTCGTCGAGCACGGTGTCGAAGCAGCGCGCCTGGCCGAACAGGCGCTGCAGGCCCTGGGTCACCCCGTAGACCCCGCCCTTGCGCCCGACGTCCTCGCCGAACAGCAGGATCTCGGGGTGCCGCAGCATCTCGTCGTGCAGCGCGGCGTTGATCATGGCCGCCAGCGTCCGCCGCTGCGGGGTGTTGGCCTCCTCGGGCATCGAGCCGGCGAAGCCCTCGGTGCGGACGGCCGGGTCGGCCGGCGCCGTGGCCAGCGCGCGGACCGCCGCCGCGTCGAAGGGGGCGAGCGGCGCGAGCACCTGCTCGCGCGAGGTCAGCTTGGGCCGCCCGGCGGCCTCCTCGCCGGCGGCGTGCGCGCGCTCGCGGGCGGCGGCCAGGAAGCGCTTCAGCTCGTCCGGGTGGGCCACGCCGAGGGCGATCAGCCGCTTGGCCGCCGCCAGCAGCGGGTCGCGCGCCTCGACCTCCTCGATCTCCTCGATGCGCCGGTAGCTGGTCTCGATGTCGCTGCCGGCGTGGCCCCACAGGCGTTCGGTCTTCAGGTGCAGGAACACCGGGCCCCGCCGGCGGCGGCAGGAGGTGACCGCCTCGTGCGCCACGTCGTAGACCTCGTCGAGCTCGCCCTCGGCCAGGAAGTAGGGCACCTCGGTGCGGTGGGCGAAGGTCTCGCGGATCCAGCCCTCGGGGGTCTTCGTGCTGATGCCGATGCCGTTGTCCTCGCACACCCACAGGATGGGGGCGGGGCGGCCGCGGCGGGCGGCGAAGCGGCCGGCGTTCAGGCCGGCCAGCGCGGTGGCGTGGTTGGTCGAGGCGTCGCCGAAGCTGCAGCAGACGATCGACGAGGCGGGCACGCCGCTCTCGACGTTCATCCGCCGCGCGCGGCCGATGGCGAAGGCCGCGCCCATCGCCTTCGGCAGGTGCGAGGCGATCGTGCTGGTCTGCGGCGGCACCCAGGCGGTCTTCGAGCCCCACACCTTGTGGCGGCCGCCGGAGGTCGGGTCGTCGCTCGAGGCGCACACCCCGAGCATGGTGTCCAGCGCCGGGTCCGCCCCCGGGACCTGCCGCATCCGCGCCATCATCAGCGCGCCGGAGCGGTAGTGCAGGAAGCAGGGGTCGGTGGTGCGCAGCAGCGCCCCGAGCACCACGTTGTGCTCGTGGCCGGCGCTCGAGATCGTGTAGTAGCTGCGGTTGGTCTTCTTCAACTCGCGCGCCGTGACGTCGAGCGCCCGCGACAGCGCCATGTCCTGGAACAGCTCCAGGGCCCGGGCGGCGGTCAGGTGCGACCCCGGCCGCACCGGCTCGTCGGGCGCCAGGAGGCGCGGCGGCGGCGGTGCGGAGGCGAGGTAGCGGTCGAGGCTCGCCTCGACGATGGCGACGCGGTTGGTGGACACGAACCCCAATTATCGGCTGCGCGGTGCTTCCGGGTCACCGCCTGTCGGGATTTCTGCCAAGTGGAATCGTTGCCGGCGGTTTCCCAATGCGTAAGCCGAACCGACCCCGGGGGGGGTCGCTCTCTCCGTCACCAGCCGAGCAGGGGGGGACCATGCTCTTCGCCACCTTGACCGCGGCGCTCCTGGCCCAGCCGGAGCCCGCGCCGCTCTTCCCGCAATCCGATCTCCCGCACCCGAGCGCCCTCGTGCAGGCGCTGGCCGACCGCGTCGCCGAGCTCGAGGCCGACCCGGCCGGGCCGCACTTCGACCTGCACACCTTGTGCGAGGGCCGCGTCGTCGTGGTGGCCCCGCGCGGCCACGAGCTCGAGTTCTGGCTCCCGACGGGCGGCGGCGCCAGCACCGATCGCGCGCCCCTCGAGCCGGCGCTCGACCGGGTGCTCGACTGGATCGAGAGCGAGCCGATGCGCCCGCTGCGGACCGAGCTGCCGCCCGCCGCCAGCGCGGAGCGCCCGCTCGTCCTGCTCGTGCTCGAGCGGCTGCACCACCGCGAGCGGTTCAACCTGCGCTACTCGGAGGGGACCGTCCTCGAGGAGGTCGTCCACTTCCCGCTCCTGCCCTTCGGCCACGAGGACTGCGTCGGGGTCCCCTGCGCGCTCCCCGGCAGCTGCGGCAACTCCACCGGCTGCGCCTGGGAGGTCCACGTCCCGCTGTGCGAGCTGGTGAACCGCAGCGCGGCCCTCCTGCTCGAGCGCCGCTTCGGCACCCTCCCGCCGGGGCTGACCGGCCTGGCCGAGATCGTCGAGGTCGGCGTGACCGGCGGCCACTCCAGCTACCGCTACTTCGGCACCGAGCCGCGCCTGGTGCCGGTCGAGGACCGCGACGGCTACGCCGACGAGTTCGCCCAGCTGCTGAAGAAGGAGTACCGCCGCGAGAAGGAGCGCGACGGCCTGCTGGCCGAGGCCCTGGGCTGGAGCGGCCGCCGCCACGACCCGCGCCGCGCCGTCGCCACCTGGGGCCTGGCGCAGACGCTGCTCCTGCACAGCCCGGCGGTCGGCAAGGGGGAGGAGCGCCGCAACCTCGGCGACCTCCTGCTCGAGGTCGGGCGCATGCCGGACCAGGACTGGACCCGCGTGGCCGCCGTGCTGCAGGACTACGACCCGCAGCTCCTGCGCAACCTGGGCCGCAAGCCGAGCGCCAAGGAGCGCAAGGCGGGCCCGGCGGGCTGGATCGGCGCCTAGTCGAAGCGCTCGGCCCAGGCCTCCTCGTGGAAGCCGACCAGCCACTTCCTGCCGCTGCGCGCGGCGGGGGCGCGCAGGTTGCCGCTCGGGCCGAGGACGACCTTGGTGAAGGCCTCTTCCTGCGCGGCGGCCTCGGCCGCGGTGAAGCGCAGCACCTTCTTGCCGCGCGCGACGACCACCTCGGTGGCGCCGGCGAAGACCTCGGCCAGGGCGTCGGCGCCGAAGCGCTGCTTGCTCGCGTCGACCGTCTCCCGGACGGTCACGCTCCGGCCTTCGAGGAAGGCGTCGGAGCGCTTGCACGAGGTTCAGCCCTTGCGGTGGTAGTACCAGTCGATTCGCTTGCTCATGACGATGCGGTCGGTCGGACCGTCCCGCAGTCTAGGACGGGGACCGGCGCGATGGAACCGCGCGCGGAAAAGAGAGGAGGCGCCGCCCGCAGGGGGCGGCGCCTCGCGTCGCGGGGACCCGCGTCGATCAGCCGATGACTTCCATCAGGCCGTTCGAGAAGGTCAGGGAGGCCATGTCCAGGGCGTGCAGCCAGACGGTCACACCCGAGGCGGCCGGCGGGACCGGAGCCTGCAGGGAGCCCGAGCCGGCGGCGTCGGTCTGGATCATCGGCAGCTCCTTGAACGGCGGGCTCAGGAGCAGGTCGCCGAAGGGCGTGGTGGTCGGGCCACCGCCGGCCAGCGAGTAGCCGTGGCGCACGAAGCCGTTCGGGGAGGCGTAGTCGATCGCGATCGTGGTGATCTGACCGGCGACCAGGTTGGTCACCGACAGGACCGGGGCGCCCGGGGTGGTGCCGAGGATCGAGATGTCGTCGACGCCGATGCCGTCCAGGTAGCCGTAGGGGAAGTTGTCGTCCTGGGCGAACAGCAGGTAGAAGTTGCCGTTCGTGTTGGTGCCGAGGTTGCTCAGGCTGACGCCGGTGACGGCCTGCCAGGAGCTGAGGAGGCTGGTCCACGGGCCGTAGGCCTGGTTCCAGGTGAGGCCGTCGTCCGAGACGAACACGCCGTCCCAGGTGTCGGTCTCCTCACCGTGGTCGATGGCCTGGAAGTCCATCACCAGGTTGCCGTTGCCGCCGCCGTTCAGGCCGATGACCAGGCCGTTGCGGACGTCGTGGTAGTTGTTCGAGGTCGGCTCGAGGCCCATCTCGAGGCAGGCGGTGCCGCTGAAGGCGCCGAGGCCGGAGCCGGCGGCGATGTCGACGTAGGCCTCGGGGTCGGTCGCGCCGGTCAGGGCGTTCAGCTCGTTCTTGGCCATGTGGCCCGGCAGCACGCCGCCGTAGGCCTCGAAGCCGTCCATGTAGCCGGCGCCGACGGGGGCGAAGGTCGCGGGCAGGTTCGGCCACGCCGGGGGCGGCGGGGGCGGACCGACGTCGTCGCACACGAAGTTGTCGAGCTCCCACTCGGAGGCGAAGTCGCCGGTGTAGTGGTAGGAGACGCTGACCGAGGAGTTGCCGAGGTAGGCGGCGAGGTCGACGTTCAGGGTCGAGAAGCCGTCGGCCGAGACGTCGTCCGAGTAGTTGATGAAGGTCAGACCGCCGTCGAGCGAGATGTCGATGTAGTGGTGGTCGCGCCAGGAGGCGTAGGTGACGCCCTGGTCGCAATAGGCGTAGGCCGCGGTCGCCGTCGTGAGGTCCATCGGGGCCGTCAACAGGTAGTTGTCGTTCATCCCGGTGAAGTCGTCGTGGAAGGCGTGGTCGGAGGCGGACAGGACACCGAGGCCGGCGGCTTCGATCTCCCAGCCGAGGTTGTTGCCGTTGTTGCCCTCGGTCCAGCCGGTCGGGGGCATCAGACCGGCATTGAAGTCCTCGGTGAGGTAGGTGTTCTGGGCCGCCAGGCTGCCCGAGAGGGCGACGGCGGCCAGGAGCGGGATGGAGGCTCGCATCGTGGTCAAGAAGGGGTTGGGGTGGATCGGTTCCAAGGAGGCTGGAGAAGAATATCCGGCTTTTCCGGCCGGATGTCGGGAGAAAATGGCCTCAAGTGCTCCACAGGCCAGGATCTCCCTTGAGGGCCGGAAATCTCCGGTCGGAAAGGGGCCTTTTTGAGACGGTTCTGGGTCGGGAGGCCACTCCTGGGCCGGGAACGGCCCCTCCTGATAGTCTGGACAGCGCTCCGGGCCGCCGGTCCGGAGGCGCCCCACCACCATCCATGGAGCCCCCATGATCGGAAGCCTCCTCACCCTGACCCTGCTCGGTGCGCCGCCCGGCGGCCCCGGGCCCGAGATCGTCCCGCTGTCGCACAAGCGGCACCGCGACTGGTCGATCCAGCTCCCGGCCGAGACCTTCACGCCGGTCGGCGCGGGCATCCGTCTCGGCGAGGGGCGCTTCTTCGCCGCCGCCCTCGACGGCACCGGCCTGCGCCTCGACCTCGACGGCGACGGCGCGATGGACGTCACCCTGGAAGGGGAGGGCGGCTCGGTCCTGCTGCGCGGCGCCGACGGCTTCCGCTACGCCGCGCGCCTGGTGCAGAGCGCGGACGGCTGGGCCTTCGCTGCGGGCGGCGCGATGACCGGCACCGCCGAAGGCGTGAAGGTCGCCGTGATCGACCAGGACAACGACGGGGTCTACGGCGAGGTCGGCGAGGACGCCGTGATCGTCGGCCGCGGCACCACCGCCACCTGGCTGGGCCGCACTCTCTCGGTGGGCGGCCGCCTGCACGCGGTGCGCGTCGCCGAGGACGGCTCCGAGCTCCACCTCGAGCCCTTCGCCGGCGAGACCGGACGCCTCGGGGTGGTCCAGGGCTTCGAGGGCGAGGGCCGCATCCTCTCCGCCGTGGTGCGCAGCCTCGACGGCGAGCACTGCCTCGACCTCGCCGCCTACGACGAGGCCGTCGAGGTGCCGGCCGGGCGCTACCGCTTGCTCTCGGGCAGCATCGGCCTGTCGACGATGGCCGTCGCGGTCGGCCCGGGCGGCTCGCCCGCGGTCGAGGTGGCCGCCGGCGGCGACACCGTCCTGACCTGGGGCGGCCCGGTGCGCGCCGAGTTCGCCTTCCAGCGCAGCGGCGACCAGCTCGCCTTCTCGCCGGACCACGTCTGGTACTTCGGCGCCAACGGCGAGGAGTACACCAAGTGGTGGCCGGTGGGCAAGTCCCCCGTGTTCACCGTGACCGACGAGACGACCGAGCAGGAGGTGGCCAGGGCGATGTTCCCTGGCAGCTGCTGAGGCCAGGGCTTCGTTCCGGTCGCCGTGAGCGTGCCGGCCAGCATGAAGATCGCCATCGCGATGTCCGAGGACAACTGGGCCTTCGGAGAGATCCGGGGCGTTCCGCGTCACTTCTCCGCCGAAGAGTTCTAGCCTCCTCCGACCCGGGCCCGGACACTGAGGGCCGCCGCGGCGCGGCGGCCCCGCCCGCATCCCCCCGTTCGTCCCTTGTTCCGTCGCCCGCTCTCCGCCCTCCTGACCCTGCTGCCGCTCGCGCTCGCCGCCGCGGCGCCGGCTCAGGAGGGCGGCCGCGTTCCGGTCCGCGTGGTGGCCGGGCGCCTGCTCGTCGAGTGCGACCTGAGCACGCCGGTGCGGCGCATCCCGGTCAATCTCTTCCTCGACCTGGACACGCCCTGCGGCCTGCAGCTGCACAACCGCGCCGCCGACCCGCTCGGCGCCGAGTCGCGCGACGGCCAGCCGCAGCCGATCCGGATCCACTTCCCGGACTTCTCCTTCACCGTGCCGAAGCGCGAGCACGGCGACGAGGACCTGCTCGACGACTTCACCAAGTACCACTCCCACGAGATGGGGGAGAACGCGGTGGTCGGCACGATCGGGGCCGAGGTGCTGCGCGACTGGCACCTGGTCTTCGACCTCGCGCGCGGCTTCGTCGAGTTCTCCGCGCCGCGCCCGGTGGAGGGCGCGCGCCCCGACGCCGCGGACGGCAGCGCGGTCCTCGAGGTCACGCTGCGCAACGACCTGGTCTGGCTGCCGGTGCGCCACGCCGGGCGCGGCGCGCGCGCGATGGCCCTCGGCGGCTCGCGCTACGACAGCCTGGTGGACCTGCGCCTGGCCGAGCAGCTCGGCCGGCCGGCCGGCGACGTCGGCGCGGTCGAGGCCGGCGGCTTCGACCTCGGCGCCTTCGTCGCCTTCCGCCCCGAGGACGTCGTCCTGTCGCACCCCGACGGCGTCTTCGGCACCTTCGGCCTCAACCTCTTCCAGCACTTCCGCGTCGAGGTCGACCGCGTGAACCGCTGGGTGAGGCTGACGCCGACCGCGCCGCCCGACTTCCCCGCCGAGGACCTGGCCTTCTTCCGCGCCCGCGCCGAGGACGACCCCGCCGCGCTCGAGGCCTTCCTCGAGGCCCACCCCGAGGCGCGTCTCGCCGGCGAGGCCGCCGGGCTGCTGCTCGACGGCCGCCTCGACGAGGGCGCCGCCGACGAGGAGGTGGCGCGCGCCCTGGCCTGGGCCGACCGCACCACCCCCGCCGACCTGCGCGCCACCGCCGCGCTCGACCGCATGAAGGCGCTGAGCGACGACGGCTGGCCGGCCCACGTGGTCGCTGCCGGCGAGCTCGGCCTGAAGAGCGGCCGCGAGGACCGCTACCCCGACGCGGTGCACAAGATCCACGCCCGCCTCGGCGAGGTGCACCTCACCGCCGGGCGCGGCGAGCAGGCCTGGCGCCACCTGCTCTCGGCCGCCTTCGGCATGCCCGAGGACGGCCGGGTCAACCTCGCCCTCGGCCGCCACTACGAGAACGAGGGCCGCTGGCGGCGCGCCTTCTCGCGCTACGTGCAGGCCGCCATCGCCGCCGAGAGCGGGCCGCAGGCCATCGAGGGCCTGCAGCGAGTGCAGCCGCACCTCGAGGACGACGAGCCCTTCTCGGTCGAGCTGGTCGAGCGGATGATCGAGGGCAAGGTGCTCAACTTCGGCGCGGCCGCGGCCTACCAGCCCGACCCCGAGGTGCCGAGCAACCGCGTGGTGCTCGTCGAGCTGTTCACCAACGCGCACTTCGAGCGCTTCGCCCAGGCCGGCGCGCTGGCCAACGAGGGGCTGATCAGCCACTTCCGCGACGGCCACGCCGCCTTCCTCAGCTACCACCTCGCCGAGCCCGGCCTCGAGCCGCTGGTCAACGACTACGCCCTCGAGGTGGCGCGGCTGCGCAACGTGATGCAGCCCGGGGTCCACGTCTTCGACGGCGCGCGCATGGGCCCCGGCGCCGGCCGCCTGCGCGACCGCGAGGCGATCTACCGCCAGCTGCGCAGCATCGCGGCGCAGGGCCTCTCGCAGCCCTCCGACTGGGACCTGTCGGTGGACTTCACCGTCGAGGACGGCGTGGTGCGCGGCGCGGTGACCGTCGAGGGCCCGGCGCAGGGCGCCGACAGCCTGCGCCTGTGCGTGGTGCTCGCCGAGCGCGGCGTGCTCTTCCCCGGCAAGTCGGACGTCGTGATCCACCGCAACGTGGCGCGCGCGCCGCTGACCGCCACCGCGCGCGGCGAGCGCCTCGCGATCGAGGACGGGAAGATGGTGTTCCCCTTCGAGTACGAGCTGGCCGACTTCCAGCGCCAGCAGGAGGCCTGGCTGCGCGAGCAGGTGGCCGCCGGGAAGGGGCAGACCGTGATGCTGTCGACGGCGATCGACCCGCGGCAGGTCAGCGTCGTCGCCTACCTGCGCCACGGCTGGTCGGGCGAGGTGGTCCAGGCGGTGCAGGTGCACGCGCCGGAGGAGGCGCCCGAGTGAGCGCGGGCTGGACCTCCCTGCGGCAGGAGCTCGACCGCCTGGCCGGCCGCGCCGGGCGCGGGCTGCGCCGTGCGCGCGCCGCCGCCGCGCTGCGCCGCGCCGTGCGCCGCCGCCTCGCGCTGCCGCTGTTGACGATGGCCGCCTACGCCGCGCTGCAGCTGATCGCCCGCCTGGCCGCCAGCGAGGCGCTGCGGCCGAGCACCGCGCTCTGGGTCGGCTGGGCCGCCGGACTCTACGCCGCCGCGCTGGCCCTCGACACCTGGAGCGCCGGACGCGCCACCGTCGGCCGCGGTCGCGCGCTGGGCGAGTGGGACCGCCAGCTCGCGCTGCACGACCGCCTCGGCGCGGCCGACGAGTTCCTCGGCCGCGAGGAGCGCAGCCCCTTCATGGAGGCCGCGGTGGCCGACGCCGCCGAGCAGCTCGAGCGCGCGCGCGCCGCCGAGCTGCGCTTCGAGCGGGAGGCGGCGGCGCGGCGTCCGTGGCCGGCGCTGCCCGCGCTGCTCCTCCTGCTGCTCGCCGGCGTCTGGCTCGGCGGCTGGCAGGCCGCGCCGGTGTTCGAGGAGCCGGGCGTCCACGCCGGCCTGCCCCGCGGCGCGCCCGCGCGCGAGGTGGCGGCCGAGGCCGACGCGCCGCCGCACGAGGCCGAGGCGGCCGCGCCCTCCGCCGCGCCGAAGCCCTCGCCGCCCGACCGCGAGGCGACGGCCGAGACCCACGCCTCCGCCGCCGGCGAGGAGGACGAGAGCAAGGAGACCGAGGGCCGCACCGGCAGCGGGCGCTCCTCGGCGGCCGAGCCCTCGACCGGCGCCGGCAGCGCGCAGGGCAGCCCTTCGCAGCAGGGCCAGATCAGCAAGCCCGGCGAGAAGAAGACCAGCGCTGCGCGCAAGCGCGCCAAGCCGAAGGAGCCGCCGCGCGCCGACGACCGGCCGAAGAAGAACGAGGAGCAGGAGAGCGGCTCGACCGCCGGGCGCGGCTCCTCGCGCGGCTCGAACCGCAACCCCGCCGCCTCCGACTGGGCCAGCAAGGACCACGTCAACACGCCCGACGACGAGGACCTCGAGCAGGAGGACGAGGTCGACGAGGAGGAGGAGGACCAGGAGGCCCGCGGCGGCATGCAGCCCTCGCTGCGCGACCGCAAGCCGCCGGTCAGCCGCGACCTGACCATCGGCTTCGGCAACCAGCCGAACCCCGACGCCAACGGCCGCGGCGGCCCGTCGCAGCCCAAGAAGTCGCGCGGCACCGCCAGCCTGGTCCTCGGCGTGCCGATCCCCGACCGCGTGAAGGGGCAGCCCAACCCGGGCAAGACCAAGATCACCCAGGAGCGGGTGCAGCCGCGCGCCGAGCCGGCCGTCCCCGTCGACGCCGCCGCACGGACGCCCCGCCAGGACCCGTCCGCGGCGCTCCGCCGCCAGGAGCTGCTGCCGTGGATGCGCGGCCTGGTGCGCGACTACTTCCGCAACCTGCGCCGCACGAGCAACGAATCCTCATGAGCGACCCCGCCTCTCCCTCCGCCGCCGCCGCCCGCGCCCAGGCCGAGCGCTTCCGCGAGACCTTCGAGCGCGTCCGCGCGCAGGTGTGCCGCGCCATGGTCGGCCAGCAGGAGGTCGTCGAGGGCGTGCTGACCGCGCTGCTCGCCGGCGGCCACGTGCTGCTCGAGGGCGTCCCCGGCCTCGGCAAGACCCTCCTCGTGCGCACGCTGGGCAGCGCGGTGGACCTGCGCTTCTCGCGCATCCAGTTCACCCCGGACATGATGCCCGCTGACATCCAGGGCACCCAGGTGCTGGTCGAGACCGAGGGCGGCGGCCACGAGCTGCGCTTCCAGGAGGGCCCGCTGGTGGCCAACCTGGTGCTGGCCGACGAGATCAACCGCGCCACGCCGAAGACGCAGTCGGCCCTGCTCGAGGCGATGCAGGAGCGGCAGATCTCGGTCGGCCGGCGCACGATCAAGCTGGACGAGCCCTTCTGCGTCATGGCGACGCAGAACCCGGTCGAGCAGGAGGGCACCTACCCGCTGCCCGAGGCGCAGCTCGACCGCTTCCTGATGAAGCTGCTCGTCGACTACCCCGAGGAGCACGAGTACCGCACGATCCTCGAGCGCACCACGGGCACGGTCGAGGCCGAGCTCGAGGCGGTGTGCCACGGCCCGGAGATCCTCGCCCTGCGCGAGGTGGTGCGCGCCGTGCCGGTGCCCGAGGCGGCGATGACCCACGCCGTCCGCCTGGTCATGGCGACGCAGCCCGGCCGCGACGGCTCGCCCGCGCTGGTCGACGAGAACGTCGCGCTCGGCTCCAGCCCGCGCGGCGCGCAGGCGCTGCTCCTGTGCGCCAAGGTGCGCGCGCTGCTCGGCGGCCGCTTCGCGGTCAGCTGCGACGACGTGCGCCAGGTGGCGCCCGCCTGCCTGCGCCACCGCGTGATGATCAACTTCCACGGCATGGCCGAGGGCGTGACGCCCGACCAGGTCGTCGCCGCGGTGCTCGCCGCCGTCGCCCCGCAGGAGTGAGCCCCGCGCGCTGAGCATGCCCATGGCCGCGCCGGTCCGCGCCGAAGAGCTCTTCGACCCCGACTTCCTCGAGTCGCTGCAGCACCTGCGGCTCGTGGCGAAGCGGGTGCCGCGGGGCGGGCGCTTCGCCGAGCAGCGGTCCTCCGCGCTCGGCGCCGGCATCGAGTTCCAGGACTACCGCCCGTACTCGCCGGGTGACGAGCTGCGCGCGATCGACTGGAACCTCTACCGCCGCCTGGGCAAGGTCTTCCTGCGCCTGTTCGAGGAGCTCGAGGACCTGCCGGTCTACCTGCTGCCCGACGTCTCGGCCTCGATGTGGCTGGAGGACCCGCCCCGCGTGCGCGCCGCGCTGCGCGCCTCGATGGCCTTCGCCGCGATCGCCCTGGGCCAGCTCGACCGCGTCGGCGTGTTCCCCTTCGCCGACGACCTCGAGGTGCTCGTGCGGCCGCGTTCGGGCTGGGGCAGCCTGCCCTCCTTCGCCCAGCGCATGGCGACGCTGCAGCCCGGCGGACCGACCGACCTGCTGCGCGCGTTGCGCCGCTTCGGCGGCATGCCGCTGCGCGAGGGCCTCGCGGTGGTCATCTCCGACTTCTTCGACCCGGCCGGCATCGACGCCGTGGTCGAGGGGCTGAAGCGCGTGCGCCACCGCCTGCTGCTCGTGCAGCTCGTGCGCCCCGGCGACGCCGACCCGGTGGTGGAGGGCGACCTGCGCCTGCGCGACTGCGAGACCGGCCAACTGCAGGACGTCACGGTGACCGCCGCAGTGCGCGAGCGCTACCGCGAGGCCTACCAGCGCTTCGAGCAGACCCTCGCCGGCTTCGCGCAGCGCCGCCGCGCCGGCCTGCTGCGGCTCGACGCCGAGCAGGAGGTCGTGCCGCAGATCGCCACCCTGTTCGAGCGCGGGAGGTACCAGGCGTGAGCGGGCTGTGGATCGGCGGGCTCGCGCTGGTGGCCGGCTGGCTCGGCCTCGCCGGGGCGCTCTACCTCTTGCAGCGCCTCCGCGTGCGCCACCGCGAGCTCGAGGTGGTCACCACGCTGTTCTGGCGCGAGGCCGTCGAGGAGACCCGAGCGCGTGTCTTCCGCCGCCGCTTCCGCCACCCGTTGGCCTACGCGCTGCTGCTCGCCATCGGCTCGCTGATCTGGTTCGCCGCCGGCGGCCTGCAGCGCGCCGGCGGAGAGGAGCGCGAGTTGTTGCTGGTCCTCGACGGCAGCGCCGGCGCGGCGCGCGAGGGCCGCTTCGAGGCCGCGCGCGAGCGCCTGCTCGAGGACGCCGCCGCGCTGCCCGCCGCGCGGCGCGAGGTGTGGTGGAGCGGCGCCGAGGTGCGCACGCTGCTGCGCGCCGGCGAGCCCGCCCGCCTGCTCGAGGAGCGCCTGCGCGGGCTCGGGCCGGAGGCGGCCCCGGCGCGCGTGGCCGAGCGCGCGCTGGGCTGGGCCGCGGCCCGCGCGGGCGACGGGCAGGTGCGCGTCTACGGCGACGCCGCGTTGCCCGCGGCCCAGCTCGCCCTGCTGCCGCCCGCGGTCGAGCTGCTGCGCGCGACCGGCGAACCGCCCGCCGCGCCGGGCAACCGCGGCTTCCTCGCCGCCGGCCTCGCCGAGGCCGCCTCCGGGCGGTGGGACCGCGTCGACCTGCTCGTCGAGCTCGCCGGTCCGGCCGACGGCCTGCGCGCCAGCCTCGACGGTGCGCCCGCCGAGCTGCCCTTCACCGCCGAGGCGGGGGAGTCCGGAGCGCGCCTGCGCTTCGCCGACCTGCCGGCGCGCGGCCAGCGCCTCGGCCTCGAGCTGCCGGGCGGCGACGGCTTCGCCCTCGACGACCGCGCCGAGCTCGTCCTGCCGCGCCGTCCGCCGCTGCGCGTCGCGCTGTCTCCCTCGCTGGCGGCGCAGCTCGGCCCGCTGCTCGCCGCCGACCCCGCCGTGGCGGTGGCGGCCGACGGCGCGGGGGTCGCGTTGCGCCGCGCCGGCGAGGCGGTCGGCGCCGGGCTGCCCGCGCTGGTCTTCGCGCCGGTCGGCCCGGAGGAGCACGTCTTCGCCGTCGCCGCCGGCCCCGGCGACCCCGAGGCCGCGCTGGTCGAGGTCCACGCCGCGCTCGGCTTCGCCGAGGTGGACGGCCTCGCCCTCGCCGCCGCGCTCGAACGCCCGGTCAGCCTCGGCGTCGAGACCGGCGCGGAGCTCGCCGAGCTGCGCCTCGACGACGG
>CAYFGE010000011.1:0-86003 GCA_964342475.1 uncultured Planctomycetales bacterium | reverse complement strand
GAGGCGGCGTGCCGCTCGAGGCGTCAAAGGCGACGGATTAACGTGTACGGCACAGATTTGTACCCGTTCTCTAGAACCCTCGAGTTGAAGCGGATTAGTTCTAGTGGCATCCAAGAATGGACCATTGACTTGATGCCCCAACAAGAAGGTGACTTCCAGCCAGTTACCTGCGATATCGGACCGCAAGGGCAACTCTTCTTCGCAGGTAGGATTGACGGTGCCGTTGGCGGGATTGTCTACCGGATGCACCTCAACTGGGACGGCGTTAATCCTAATCCCAGCTATGAGGTTGTGTATGCTGGCGATGCGATTGGTGGCGATATTTCGGCAATCCACTATCTCGGAGAGTACAACAATACAGTTGCACTTTTTGATTTTACGAATGCTCAAGTCAGCAGCATCGCTCTGACAGATGACGCTGCAGTGACGGTAATTGCTGATTCAGGCACCTACAGCTGGCTTCTCGATCAATTCGCCATGAGAGCACAGCCTCGCCTCAATGGGGCTGGCGCCCCTGTCGGAATTTCCTACGGTCTCCAATCTGCCCGCGAGTATGACCTCCTCTGGGATGAACATGGAGTCCGCTCATGGGTTTTGGCTACCACGATTGATGGCCAAATCGAGTTGGCTTTCGAGCGACGATAGACTTCCACCTGGATTACGGGAGGGGGGGGCGAGCTTGGTCCAGCTCCCCCCTCCAAGCCGGCCACCTCGCCGACCGGAGTGTCTAGACACCCTCAGCCCGTCCTCCAGGCGCTCTTGCAAGGTCAAGCAGGCCTCTGTTCGGTGCTTCCTTCATCCGCTGTTGTCATGCCGCGATTCTACCTCGGAAATCCGGCCGCGGAGCCATCCGGATGACCGGCGCCCGCTGGGCACAATGAAACTCGCGGACCGGCGTCGCCAGAATCTCCCGCCAAGTCAGCGCCCGCCCCACCAGACCGGCCTGCTGGGCCGGGGTCCGCACTTCCTTGCCGAAGCGCAGCGCACCGTGCGGCCGGATGAAGTTGTAGAAGCAGCGGAAGAGTTCGAGGTGTTCGGCCAGCCGCTGCACCGACCGTGCATGGGCCGCCGACCTTCGGGTCAAGTACGCCGACCCCTGGCGGACCACCAGATTTAGCCGCTCGATGAAGGACGTGTTGAGCGTGGTCGAGTCCTCGGATCGCTCCAGCCCAGCTGCCAGCTCCCGACGCGTGCCGATTACCGGGATGCGCTCTACCTTCACCACCCGATCTTTGCGCCGCCTCTTGATCACCTGGCCGAAGTGGCAGAAGCTGCCGAAGACTTGGCGGACGGCGGCCTTGTAATAGCGGTAGCCGTCGGTGGCGATTAGCGGCACGGCTCCGGGCAAGGCGCGTGCAGCGACGTCCCGCATAACCGAGAGCGTGGCCTGGTAGCCACGGCTTCCAACATTCGTCGTCGGCCACAGCCGCGACGACACCTCCATCGTGGTGTAGATCCAAGTGGGCCGGTCCTTGCCCAGCGCGAAGGTCCGCATCTCGTCAGCCTGGAATACAAGCAGCTCGAAGCCCCGCAGGCGTTGGGTATTGAAGGACTTAGCAGCCTCCGTCGCCTTCGCAAGCCACCGTGCGACGGTGTTCCAGGACAGGCGTTCGATGCGGGCGATAGCCGCGATGCTCAGACCTTCCATTCGGAGTTGGACCACTCGCTCCACCGTCGGGCGGGGATGTTGGAGCCGGTGGTAGGCCGTCCCCGTCGTCGAGCAGAAGGTCCTCTCGCAGGCCGTGCACAGGTAGCGACGGCGCCTCCCACGCTTGAGCCTGACGAAGGAATGGCGGCGGATGTTGCCGTGGCTGCGGACGCCCTGGAAGGCGCAGGCGGGATTCGGGCAGGGCGGGAGGCGATTGCGGCGGTTCGTCTTCGGCCTGGGCGATGACTTCGAGTTCGGCAGAATCGCCATCAAGTCATGCTAGGACAGCGGGTTGCGTACGCGGCCGCAACAGTGGGTGGCGGAAGCACCGCCTGGCGGGTGGTGGGCTGGGGCGACTGGTCGGTCATTCGGGACGCGTGGCGCTTCGACGCGCGATCCACCAGGTGCACTTCGCCGGACGGTTACCAACAGTGGATGACGTAAGCACCCGACTTTCAGCCCCGGCTCCAAAATGGCGAAACTCGAGACTAGTCACCATGCCCTAATGAGACCGACAGTGCTCGGTCTTGGATTTCAACGGTTTCGCTGGCAATCACTGAACCGCTTAATCCTGTGGCGGTTACCTGATACACTCCTGGCGGAAGCGCGGCGTCGATAACCCGAGTGGCAGGGACATACCAAGATCGGCGAACCAAATGTTCCTGTTCAATCAAGACATGAAAAGGACCTTCCGAGCCGACACGCGCTTCAATCGCAACAGGAAACGACTGCTGAAGTACCAGTTGGACACCATCAGCTAGTCCATCGCCGGCGACGACCTTCACAATGGCACTACGGCTCCCATCGCGCTCGAAGTATGAGGTAAGAGTGTATTCTCCGGGTTCAAGATGAAGCTCGAATGAGCCCGCCAACTCACTCGTTGTTACGCCGCTGTAGCCGACTGGCAGCCAGGGTTCAAATCCATCGATTTTCCGGGCCTGAACCCTAGCGCCCCTGATTCCATTACCCTCGGCATCCGTAACAAAGCCACTTACAGGAACGGCTGGGTTCAGCTGAATCAGCCCAAGATCAAGGGCCTCACCAGGCTCCACAGTCACCATTTGAATTACCCTACCGTATCCTGGAGCATCAACACGGAATCCATGAACCCCAGGCTCAATGCCGTCGATTTGGACTTTCCCATCTCGTTGAGGCCAAAAGGTACCACGGGCATTCCTACCGCCGAAGGTAATCCGCGCCGTGCTACTGGGCTCGCCAGTATCAGACTCGACGATAACGGCGCGTAGACTGCCCCTCGATCGCGCAAAGAGGTCAGGATCAATGGTGAAAGTAAGTTGTCCGATTGGGCCAGAAATGAAATGAGAATCGAGGACAACATGCCCAGAAACTGCGCTGATAAAGAGCGGGAAACTGGCGCTGATATCTAGGACTCCATCGCATTCATCGGGATGGTATCTCGATTCTGAGGAATTCCTGCTCTCGAAGTAGGCGCCGAAGGCATTAGAGCGGAAAGATGAGTCTGCCGTAAGTGGAAGGTGGGCGCCTAGCGGTTCCATTGAAGCGACAGCGACCAGTGATTCAACATCAATCAATCCGGCCCCGTCAACAGCTTCAAGGACCCGTTCGCCTCCTGGAGTCAAGAAAGTGATCAACACCTCATGGGCCCGAACCAGATCCAGATCCAACCTTTGAAATGGCTCCTTGCCAGATACCCTAAGCTTTTGCTCGGTCGACACGAAGCCAACTCGACCACAGCGAACGGAATAGGTTCCCGAATGCAATCCGCGAATACCGAAGGTGCCATCTTCCTCAGACCTGCCTTCCCAACCACGCCCAAACTCATCACGCAGTTGAATCCAAGCTCGCCCGACAAGGTCAGATCCAGATCTCACAACCCCTCCTAATGATATTCCGAGTGGGTCAGAAGCTGTTGGCTCAATTATCCTCACCCTCCCCTGAGGGGCACTGCCGGCCTCGACGGATTCAGAGGGAGGCGTGGAACCTTGAACAAACATGGCCTCACCGTCCACCGAGACATCAAGCCCGTCGGCATCCAACTCCTCACCTACTTCATTCCGTAGAGCAGGGGTCCACGCCACCCAAATAATAGCAAGACAAAGGAGCACCAAACCCTCTGTAAGAGCGAGTAGACGCCATGCATTCGCTGTTCTTCCTCTGTGTTCCCTCATTGGACTGGCTCACCCAAAAAAGCAGCAGAGGAAATTCCCGAGAAGGGCGACCTCCGGAATGACCAGGGCCCGCCCCTCCCATTTTGATGTGCAGGGTCCAGCGCCATCACAGCACGAACTCCGGGTAATTCGAGGCAGGAGGACCCAGTCAATGGGACAACTCTACTCTTCTCCAGAGGAACCAGCATTCGCACGCGGCTCCTCCTCAAACCAGAACCATGTATGGCTCTTGTCCAGCGACTCAGCCACACATAAGTAACTGCCAGCCCGGTTTTCGTCCTTCCTCGACTCGAAGAGACCTCTCCACCCAATAGACCCGCTGGCCTCAGCTTCCTGGAGGCGAACGGTTAGGTGCCCAGGGGTTGCTTGCCGCGGACTTTGAATTGGCCTCGGCTCTCCTTCTTTCAACTTCTGGGAGATGTACCACATCGACCACGCGGGAAACTCTCCCTCCCTAGCAGCTACCTCTACTAATCGCCCTTCATGAATTGCACTCTGGGAGGGAGGCTCTTCCAACCAGCTGTAGTTGTACTCTCGGAAGAGGTGCCGGTTCTTTTCGTCAACAGCGAATTGGAATCCCATCTGCAAATGAAGGACTTGGGTCTTCTCATCCAGACAAAGGACCAAGGTCCCATCCAGTGGAAGCCTTCTACGCTGTGGGAAGTCGAGAGCTGCGAACTCCGACAGCGTCTGGTCGACAAGAAGAGGATCTAGGACAAGCACGTTTGAGCCAACGGGTTGGTATTCGACCTCCCATCCGCCCTCCTCTGCCTGCTTCCACTCACTAACGGCTTGGACTTTCTCGATGTCGAACCACCCGATGGGAAGGGAGATTTCTGAAACCCGGATCTTATAGGTCAATGATACGGGTTCCGTGTGTTCTAGCGCGGGGGCACCATCAAAGGTGAATCCCTGACCCTGGGCGGATGCCACCGCCAATATCAATGAAGAGAGCATTTCGACCTCCAGGATTGGTATTCGTGGGCCGAAATTAGCACTCACACCAGATCCAGACCGGATCCTCGTCATTAACTACACAAGTCCCCGAACAGGAGTTATTGATGCACCGTTGGCCGAAGAGAGGCGGCTGACCTTCCCGAGGCCGCTTCGTAATCTCTAGTTCACAATCCGGGCCACTTCCTGTTCCGTTGTAGCAGAAGCAAGTAGTGGTCGTAACGCCTGTGTCGGGGTCAGTGTTAGTTGCGACATCACACTCGCCGGTACATCCACCAATACAACCATACCCTTGGTATTGAGGGGGAGGCATCGGCTTCATCTTCAGGCCGCAGCCACCTGACAAGATGCACTCGCTGTTGTGACCGGGAAGCGAAGTCGAGCCAGCATCCTCATCCATAATCCCAGGGGAAATGGCGGGCACCATGACGGCTGCGCAGACCAGGAATAGCAGGACCAGAATCAAAGTGGCTTTCATGTGTATGTCCTCCAGCAAGGAGCACGTTTGGGAGGAAGACTCGAAAGTCTTCTGAGAAGACGCGACGGGAACATAGCTACAACCACTCGGCCTGTCAACCCGAACGCGGAGTAGTTTTTACATGAAAATCCGGCCATGCGACCGAGGGATCTTTTGAATGCAAGTTCCTCCTACTCAGGCTTGGGGCCCTCTCTCCAACGGGCCACCGCGGACAATTAGTTTTCGATACAGACCCGCTCGGGGAGCCAAAACACGAAAGGCCGCTGGAGCGATCCGGCGGCCTTCTTCTTTGGGGTGGCTGGGGTGCGGCGCGGAAGTGGCGGCTTGGTGGTGGGTTACGGGCGGTTGGCTCGAGGGGTGGCCGAGAGTGACAAGCGGCCGTCTCGCCGGAGGCCCGCTGGCGCCCCCGGATCCGATCGAGTGTTAAGCGGGGAGACTCTCTGGTGCTCTCTGGTCTCCGCCCCGAAGCCGATGCCGCCACAGCCAGAGTAGGTTCCTCCACGCCCAGCCGCTCAGCCGTTTCCCGGTTGGCCATGTCTAAGTCCTCCCACTCGAAGAGGGAGGCTGGGAGACGGCGCTACCGCTCGTGCTGCGTCAGCCGAATGCGACAGGGTTTCGTTCTACGGGACACATGCGCAAGGCGACGACCTGGTCGAAGACCCGACGGGGGCGCTGCATCCGGTGGTAGGCCGTCCCCGTCGTCGAGCAGAAGGTCCGGCCGCATGCCGTGCACAAGTACCGGCGGCGCCTCCCCCGCTTGAGCCTGGCGAAGGAGTGGCGGCGAATGTTGCCGTGGCTCTGAAGTCCGCGAAGGCCGCAGGCGGGGTTCGGGCAGGGCGGAAGGCGATTCCGGCGGCTCGTGCCGTGGGCGGCAGGTGACTTCAGAAACCACAGATTCGCCATCAACTCATGCTAGGCAAGCGAGTTGCGGAGGCGGCCGCAACAGCGGATGGCGGAAGCACCGGCATTTCCTTACTCCAGGTAGTTTTTCGGCAGGAGAATTTCCCACACGCCGCCATGATGTAGCGGCGGTGGCACGAGATCTCGGAGAACGATCTTGGACAAACCGCTCTCAGGGTTAAGGCTGATCAGGGCATAGTTCTCATCCCCATGCAGAAACATTTCTTGTTCGGTAGTCAAGGCGCCTGGCATAACCATGCCATGTGGGTTTCCCCCAACTCGCGCCCATACCTTCCTCGACATGCCCCACTCGTCGACGAATCGACACTTACCGAATAGGGCGAGAGGATGAAGTGCCAGCTCAATGCGATCGGGAATGCCTGGAGGCGCCGGAACAAAAATATCCAGGTCTCCAGCCAACTTGGGGTGCTTCTTCCACCGACTGTTGTCACGCGGCCAGGTGGCTCCCCCGGTCGAGGTCGGGCGAAGGAGTGCCGACGAGGATTGCCGGAGCCGGGAAGGCCCTGGAGGGTGCAACCGTTGGTGGCGCGAGCACCACCCCTCACCCGCGGCGGCGGATCGAGGCGATCGCTTCGTCCGCGGCCCGCGCGAGGACCTGCCGCGGGGAGGGCACCGTGGATGCCTCCTCGAGCAAGGGGAGATCGGCCGTGGAACCCACCTTCCCGATCGCCCGCAGCGCTTCGGCCTGGACCACGTAGCTGTCGTCCTCGGCGAAGCGCTGGAGGAACACCGGCAGGTCCGCGGGATCCGCGGCCCGGACCAGAGCGCGGAGGGCCGCCGAACGGACCTGGGAGTGCGGATCCTCGGTGCTCGTGAGGAGGACACCCCGGTGGGCAGCGGGACCGGCCGTTCCCAGCGCCTCCACCGCAGCGGCGCGGACCGCCCAGAAGGGGTCGGCGCCGGCCAGCCCCCGCAGGACCTCCCCCACCTCGGCCTCGCCTGCAGCGCCGCCCAGCTGGCGCACCGCCCACTCCCGCCCGATGGCGTCGTCGTGGCGGGCCTGGAACAGCAGCTCCGCCCGGCCCTTCGGGAAGCGCCACTCCTTGAGCAGGTGGTTGCCCTCGTCGAAGCGGACCAGGAGCGGCGGAGCGGGGAGCGGGATGCGGAAGACCTTCTCGGCCTCGTCGAGCCGGAGGCGCACCACCTGCTTGCCTGCGGCGGTGGTGAGGCCCACCTCGACCGGCAGGTCGAAGACGGGGACACCCTGTGAGGTGTCCTGGACCTGGTCCACGCGGAGCTCGAGCTCGCCGCCCGCATCGTCCCAGGTGGCCGCCACTTCGAAGACCGGGTGCCCCGGGTGGAACAGGAACTGCCCCAGGAAGGCGTCGAGGTTGCGGCCGGTGGTGTCCTTCACCGTGGCGAGGAAGTCGTGGGTGTCCACCGGCTGGAAGGCGTGCTCGCGCAGGAAGCGCCGCAGGACGGCGAAGAAGGGCGCGTCGCCCAGCTCGAAGCGCAGCATGTGGAGGACGACCGCGCCCTTGGGGTAGGTGTGGCGGTCGAAGTTGTCGCCCGGGCTCTCCCAGCGGTCGAAGACGATGGGCCGCATGTAGCGCGTGCGGGCCTCGTGGAGGTACTGCTCCTTCTTGCCCTTCAGGTCCCAGGCCCCCGCGTCCTCGCCGAAGGCGTGGCGCGTGTAGAGGTGGTCGCTGTAGGTGGCGAAGCTCTCGTTCATCCAGGTGTGCGACCACTCGCGCAGGGTGGTGAGGTCTCCCCACCAGTGGTGGGCGATCTCGTGCGCCAGGATCCACTCCCAGGAGAAGTCCTGCTCGGCGCGGCGGTCGTGGATCACCTGCTGGCCCAGCACCGTCGCGCTGGTGGCCTCGGCCCCGCCGCCGACGTGCGGCGTGGTCACCTGGTCGTACTTGGCCCACGGATAGGGGAAGTCGAACAGCTCGCTGTAGAAGCGCAGCATCTCCGGCGTCTTGGCGAAGATCCACCGCGCGTCCTCGACGTCCTGCGGATAGACCCACGCGGTGACGGGGATGCCCTCGTACTCGTCCTCGATCCGCTCGAAGGGCCCGATGGCGAGCATGAACAGGTAGGTGGAGTGCGGCAGCTCCTGGCTCCAGTGCCACGTCGTGGTGCCGGCCGCCGCGTCCTCGGTCACCCCGACCAGGCGGCCGTTCGACAGGATCCGGTTCCCGCGCGGCGCGGTGACGATCATCTCCTGGGTGACCTTGTCGTGCGGATGGTCGTAGAGCGGGATCCAGCGGCGCGCGTTGTCCGGGAAGGAGTCGGTCGAGACCATGCGCGGGTGCTCGGCGGTCTCGTCGTCGAAGTAGAGCCCGCGCCCGGGGTCGTGCCCGCGGTAGGCGACGGTGAACCCGACCTGCTCGCCGAAGGCGCGCGGGCGCGGGAAGTCGATCCACAGCTCGTCGCCCTCGTGGCGGAAGGCCAGCTCCGCCCCGTCGGCGCCGCGCACGGCGTCGATGCGCAGGCCGGCGGCGTGCAGCAGGCAGCGGTCCCAGCCGTCGCGCAGCGCGATCAGAGTGACGCGGTTCTCGCCGACGAAGGTGCGGGACTCCAGGTCGAAGGCCAGCGTGACCCGGTAGTGCTGCACGTCGGAGTCGCGGCTCGGCTCGACGCGCTGCGGCCTGGCCTGGAGGTCGACCTGCTGCGCCCCGGGCGGCGCCGCGGCGAGGAGGGCGAGCAGGAGGGCGGCGCTCACCGGCCCTCCACCCGCTGGAGCAGGCCGCGCTCGCGCATCAGGGCCTCGATCGCCGCGACGCTGCGCGGCAGGCCGGCCGACAGCACCTCGCAGCCGGTCGCGGTGATCACCACGGTGTCCTCGATGCGGATGCCCAGCTCCTCCTCGAGCGGCAGGTTGATGTCGCAGGCGAAGACGAAGCCCGGCTCGAGCGGCTCGTCGGGCCCCGTGACGCTCGGCATGACGTCGTGCGTGGCCAGCCCGATCGGGTGGTTGTAGCCGCCCCAGGTGGTCAGGCCGCGGAAGCGCGGGGCGGCCGGGTCGAGTCCCTGCGCCTCGAGGTGGGCGGCGATCTCGCGCCCGACCTCGCGCAGCGTGCGCCCGGGCCGGTAGGCCTCGAGGCACAGGCGGTGGATGCCCTCGCCCAGCTCGTACAGCTCGCGCTGCGCCGGGGAGAAGCGGCCGCTGACCGGGAAGGTCGTGGACACGTCGGCGTCGTAGTAGGCGTAGTCGGGGCCGGCGTCGAGGATCAGCAGGTCGCCGTCCTCGAGGGTGCGGTCGTAGCGGTGGTAGTGGCCGAAGGGGTGGTGCGGCCCCGCCATCAGGATCGTGGCGTAGGCCAGGTCCTGCGCCCCCTGCTTGGCGCAGACGAACTGGAACAGCGCGGCCAGCGCCTGCTCCTCGACGCCCGGCTCGGTCGACCGCATCAGCTCGAGGTGGCCGTCCACCGCCAGCTGCGCGGCGCGCCGGATCAGCGCCACCTCGGCGGGCGACTTGATCTTGCGCAGCCGCGCCAGCGCGGGCGAGCAGTCGCGCAGCGCCGCCTGCGGGAAGCGCTCGGCCAGCCGGGCCAGCAGCTGCTGCTCGCGCGTCGGGCGGCCGTCCCAGGGGTTCTCGGCGACGGTGCGCCGCCAGGTGGCCAGCTCCTCGCGCGCGCTGGTCACGCGCGGCAGCTCCATCGGCGCGTGGGGCGCGTAGAGCACCGGCGAGCGGCCGACGAGGTCGGCGAGCAGCGCGTCGAGCTCCTGCGCCGTGTCGCCGAGCACGACCTCCAGGCCGGTCGCCGCGGCGGGGTCGCGGACCAGGCCGAGGGGCAGGCCCGCCTCGCGCGCGCCGTGCTCGTCGAGGGTGTAGAGCAGCGTGCTGCGGCGCGCCACGCCGTCCACCACCAGCCAGGCGCCGGGCACCTCGACGCCGGTCAGCCAGAAGAAGTCGTTGTTCTGGCGGAACGGGACCGAGGCGACCGGTTCGGTCGCCCCGGGCAGGACGGCCACCCCGTCGGGGACGAGGTCCATCAGGCGCGCGCGGCGGGCGGCGTACTCCTCGAGCTCGACGCGGGCGCCGGCGGGGACGTAGGCCTCGGAGGGGTAGCGCGGCGCCGGCTGGGCGCAGGAGGTCAGCAGCAGGCCGAGGGCCAGTCCGGCGGCGGCGAGCGGGCGGCGCGGGACGGTCACCGCTCGCCTCCCAGCGCGGCGGCCAGGGCGGCCGGGCCGCCGACCACCGGCAGCTCGAGCGTGGTGGCGTCGAGGTCCACGGTCAGCTTGGTGCCGGGCTTGGGCCACAGCGTGAAGTCGCGGTCGCTCGAGAAGATCATCAGGCCGAGGTGCTGGCCGGCCGGGATCACCTGGTCGTCCGGCTGCAGGGCGAAGTCGAGTTCGACGTACTCCCCCTTCGCCAGCGGCGCGCTCTCGCGCAGCGAGTTGCGGTTCTGCGGGTCGGCCCAGCCGCGCGTGATGATGTCCTGGTTGAGGTCGCGGCCGCCCTCCCAGGGCAGCGACACCAGCCAGACCGAGAGGTTGGCCGCCGGCCGGCTGGAGGCCAGGCGGATCCGCATCCGCGCGGTGCCCGACAGGTGCAGCGGCGCGCTCAGCGCCTCGCTGACGTAGAGCAGGCGGTGCTTCGAGCGGTCGGCCTGGGCCAGCTCCGCGCCGGCCTCGCCGACGTCGTCGGTCAGCGACTCGACGCCCTGCTCCTCGGCGGCGGCGGCGGGCTCGAGCCCGCCCCACTCCTGGCCGCCGGCGCGCAGGTGCAGCACGGCGGGCGCCGCCTGCGGGTGCGGGTAGTCGGCGTAGGCCGTCGGCCGGTCGCGCGGGTCCTGCTCGCGCACCACCCACGAGCGCGGCAGCTCCTCGACGCCGTTCTCGACGCCGTAGAGGTAGCGCGAGAACCAGCGGTTCTGCAGGTCGAGCGGCGGCGGGCCGCCGTGGCCGCCCTGGTGGAAGTAGGCCATCGCCGGGACGCCGCGCTCCTTGAGCGCCAGGTAGACGTCCACGCTGTGGTCCGGCATCACGTTCCAGTCGTTGAAGCCGTGCGAGATCAGCACCGCGGCGCGGACGCCGTCGAGGCGCGCGCGGTAGTTGCGGCCGTGCCAGAAGTCGTTGTAGTCGCCGGTCCGGCGGTCCTGCTGCTCGTTCATCAGCTCGACGCGCACCGTCTCGTCGCAGTACTTGCGGTGCTCCGGGTACCCGCTGTTGATGAAGTCGTACAGGACGTCGACGTCCTCGCCCATGTAGCCGCCCGGGTGCCGCACCAGGCCGTTCGAGCGGTAGTAGTGGTAGTAGGAGGTGTTCGGCGCGTCGGGGATGATCGCCTCCAGCCCCTCGACGCCGGTGGTGGCGGCGGCCAGCGGCAGGGTGCCGTTGTAGGAGGTGCCGGTCATGCCGACCTTGCCGGTGGCCCAGTAGGCCTCGACCGTCTCGTCGCCGTCCGGGGTGGTGAAGCCGAGCGCGCGGCCGTTCAGCCAGTCCACCACCGCCTTCGGCGCCAGCTCCTCGTTCACGCCGCCCACCGTCGGGCAGCCCTGGGAGAAGCCGGTGCCGGGGGAGGAGGAGTGGACCACGGCGAAGCCGCGCGGCACCCAGGTGCGGACCAGCGAGTTGCTGATCATCCCGGCCTTGCCGCGCTGCGGGATGCTCGGCGCCGCCTTGCGCTTGGGCGGCTTCGCGCCGAGCTCGTGCTCCGGGTCCCAGAAGAACTGCATGCCGGAGGCGACGCCGGCGAAGTAGGGGCTGGTCTCGTAGACCACCGCGACCTGCAGCGCCTCGGTGTCGGTCTGCGCCGGGCGCGTGACGTCGACGTGGACGCGGTCGCGGCGGCCGTCGCCGTCGGAGTCGAACTCGGTCTCGACCCACAGGAAGTGGCGCACCCACTCCTTCGGCTCGGCGAAGGCCTCGACGACCTGGGCCATGCCGTCGACGAAGACCGGGCCGGAGCGGCCGTCCGCCTGCGCCGGCAGCGGCGCGGACAGGGCGGCGGTCAGGGAGAGGAGGGCGGCGGAGCGGAGGAGCAGGAAGGCGTGCATGGGCGTTGCGGGGATCCGGCGCGGCGGGCGTGCCGCGCGAGAGCGGCGGCCACGAGCAGGCGGGCGAAGCCCTCGTGGCCGGCGGGGTCGTGGGCCAGGCAGAGGTCGGCGCTGCCCGGGTCGGTCGGCGGGTAGAACACGCCGCAGTTGGGGTTGAGCTCGAGCATGAAGGGCGTGCCGTCGCGCGCGACGCGCAGGTCGCAGCGGCCGAAGCTGGCCCCCTTCAGGGCGACGAAGAAGTGCGCCGACTCCTCGCGCAGGCGGGCGGCCAGCGCAGCGTCCTCGACCGGCACGGTCTGCATGCCGTCGTAGTCGACCCACTTGAGGTGCTCGTGCTTGAAGCTCTCGCCCGGCGGGAAGCGGTACTGCACCGGGGTGTAGGTGACCGGCGCCGCCGGGTCGGCCGGGTTCTCCGCCACCAGCACGGTGGCCTCGAGGCCGTCGACGTACTCCTCGATCAGCGCGGCGCCGTGGCGGCGCATGATCTTGCGCGCCTGCTGCCGCAGCCCGGCCGGCGTGCGCACGCGCGAGCGGCGGCTGAGGTCCACGCTCGAGTAGCTGCTGTGGTGCTTGACGAACAGCGGGAAGCGCAGCGTCGCGGCGGCGCGCTCGACGTCCTCGGCCGTGCGCGCCACCACCCAGGCGGGCGTGGCGATGCCGGCCGCAGCGCAGGCGGCCTTCATCTCCTCGCGCGTGGGTTCGTAGCACTCCGAGGTGGCGCCGGTGAAGGGCACCCCGGCCGCCTCGAGGGTGTGGATGACCTCGATGCCCGGCGTGTCCTGGTCGGCCGCGCCGTCGCAGAGGTTGAAGTAGAGGTCGAAGCCGCGCGCGATCAGCCGCTCGACGGCGGCCACCGAGCTGTGGCGGTCCTTCAGCGTGGCGACGTGCCACTCCGCCTCCGGCAGGAAGGGGCGCGGGTCGCAGGGCCAGTCGTCGGCCGGGAAGGGGTCGGCGTCGAGGTCCTGGTTGGTCAGCAGGCAGATGCGCAAGGCGAGCGGGGAGGCGCCGCGCGGGACGCCGCGCTCATGCTAGGCCGTCCCGCTGCCGGCGGCGAGGAGCAGCGCGGCGCGCGCGGTCCACAGCGCGGTGCGCAGCCAGTTGCTGCGCACGAGGCGGCGGTGCGCGGCGGCGTCGAAGCCCGCGGCCAGGCGGCCGTGCTGCGGCACCTGGAGGAAGGCCGTCGAGAGCCAGACGCCGAGCAGCAGCACGAAGCCGAGGCGCAGCGGCCCGGCCAGGTGCTCCGCAGGCGGGGCGGCGGCGAGCCAGGCGGCGGTGGCCGCCTCGGTGAACATGAGGGGCGCGACGACGACCGTGGTCCAGCGCACGTGGCGGCGCTGGTAGTCGGCGTAGCCGGCCTCCCCCACCGCGGCGAACAGGGGGTAGTGGACGAGCTGGACGAACCAGATCAGCCCGACGAGGGCGCAGGTGACGGCGAGGTGGAGGGGCAGCAGCACGGGCATCAGTCGACGCGCCACTCCAGCACGCCGGCCGAGGCGCCGGGCTGGAGCTGCACGTCGATGCGCAGCGCTTCGGTCAGCACGGCGGGGAATTCCACCAGGTTCTCGCGGTCGCGGGCCGTGCCGGGGGGCGGGCCGGCGGGGGTGAGCGGGCGCCAGGCGCCGTCGACCCAGGCCGACAGGCGCCACGACTGCGGCACGCGGCAGCCGCCGCTCTCGTCCTCGTCGTCGAACCAGTAGACCGCGACGCGGCGCAGTTCGCGCGGCGCGTCGAAGCGCGCCTCGAGCCACTCGGCGGTGCCGAGGTGCGGCCAGAAGGTGTGGCGCGGGAGCTTCAGGTCGCCGGAGTGGTCCGGCAACAGGCCGTCCGCCACCGCCTCGACCCGGTCGCCGCCGAAGCAGTGCGAGGCGCGGGCCTCGAACAGGCGCTGCGGCAGGGCCGGCGGGGTCCACTCGACGCCGGCGGCCGGGTCGCGCGCCACCACCGGGAAGGCGCTGACGCGCAGCCGCGCCGCGCCCATCGGCACGAGGCGCAGCTCCTCGTCGGGCTCGGCGCTGCGCGCGGGCGAGTCCTGCAGCTCGGCGGCGAGGCCGAAGCGGTCGATGCCCCAGGCCGGGATGCGGCGGCCGCGGCCGCGCAGCACGAGCGGCGCCGCGCTGCGCTCGAAGGGGTAGTCGTCCGCCGGCCAGGCGCGGCGCTCGAGGCGGAAGCCGGAAGCCGGGTCGGCCTCGTCGAGCAGCAGCCCGTAGTTCCACGGCGCGGCGGCGAACAGCTCGAAGGCCGGCCAGGCCTCGAGGTCGACACCCTCCTGCCACTTCGAGTCGTGCACCGCGGTCTCGTCGGCGCGGCGGCGCACGACGCGCTCGGGGATGTCGAGCGAGTAGACCAGCGGACCGCGCCGCACGCTGGCGGCGTCGTGGTTGGCCGGCCAGCGCTCCACCTCGACCTCCATGGGCAGGCGCAGCACCACGGTGTCGCCGGCGCGCCAGCGCCGCTCGATGCGGACGAAGGCGCCGCCGGGAGCGGACGCGCCGAGCGGGGCGCCGTTCAGCTCGAGCGAGGCGCCGCGGCACCATCCGGGCACGCGCAGGTAGAGCGGGAAGACCACCGGCGCGGCCGGCTCGACGCGGAAGCGCAGCTCCTCCTCGAAGGGGTAGCGCGTCGCGACCTCGATGCGCACCGCCGTGCCCGCGCCCGCCCCGGCGCGCGCCTCGACCGCGCTCGGCGCGAGCAGCGCGGCGCACAATCCGCCGTCGAGGGTCGCCGCCCACAGGCTGCGGGTGAAGGAGCTCCAGCCGTGCGAGTGGTTGTGCTGGCAGCAGCGGTGGCTGAGCGGGTTCATGGCCAGGAAGGGCCCGGAGTTCTGGATGCCGGGCGCGTGGTCCGCCGCGTCGCTGACCACGTGGTTCGGGCTGGTGAAGTAGCGCAGCGCGCGGTGGTCGGGCGTGAAGGAGACCGGCCAGGTGTTGAAGGCCACCTCCTCGGCGTGGTCCGCCCAGAAGGGGTCGGCGGTCTGCCGCAGCAGGACGGCGTCGGAGGCCATCTGCTCGACCACGCCGCAGGTCTCGATGCCCTGGCGCGGGTCGTCGAAGCCGGGGCGGCAGTTCTCGTCGCTGCCGAACATGCCGCCGGGGACCTGGCCGTACTCCTCGCGCACGCGGCGGAAGGCGGCGTAGCTGGCGTCGAGGTCGGCGCGGTCGTGGCTCAGAGCGGAGAAGCCGGCCGGCTCGCGGAAGCCCTGGGCGATGTTCACGTTGTGCCCGTCGGGCAGCTCCCCGTGGCGGCCCCAGTCGGCGGTGTTGCGGTGCAGCTTGCGGCCGAGCTCGAGCAGCCAGGGCTCGCCCGTGCGGTCGTAGAGCCACCAGGTGTGGAGCAGCTGGTCGCCGCCGCGCATGCGCTGCCAGTAGTGGGTGAGGAAGAGCTCGTCCGGCACCTCGAGCAGGTGGCGCGAGTAGCGCAGCAGGAGCTCGAGCACGCGCGGGTCGCCGGTGGCCTCGTGGTGCGCGCGCAGGCAGGAGATCATGACCATGTTGGCCCAGAAGTCCTGGCTGCCGTCGTCGCCGAAGCGGCGCACCGGCCCGAAGGAGCCGTCGGCGCGCTGGCTGGCGAGCGCGCCCTCGATCCAGGTGCGCGCCTCGGCGCGCATCGCGTCGTCGTCGAGCAGCTCGGCGATCTCGCCGTAGCCCTTCAGCCAGTAGGGCACCTCCTCCCAGCCCCAGGCGCCGCGCCCGTCCGCGTCGAGCCAGGCGTTGTCCTCCTTCTGCAGCCAGGCGCTGATCTCGCCCAGACCTCCGGTGAGGCCGTCGCGCTGGCGCTCGAGGCAGGCGCGCAGCCAGCCGCGCGGCTCGACGGCGCCGAGCGGGAGCTCGAGCAGCGGCTCGGGACGCAGCGGCGCGCGGCGCGCGACCGCGTGCGCGGCATCACCGGAGAGCGGCGGCGCGCTGCCGCGGACGCTGGTGGCGTCGGGGCCGGACTGCGGGGCGGCGGCGACGAGGAGGACGATGGCGAGGACGGACATGTTCGGCGACTCCGGCGCGCATCCCACCAGAGCGCGCAGCTTTGCGGAACCGCGCCGGCGCCGCGGGATAGGATCGGATGCCGCCGCCTTCCCCGCGCGCTTCCCTGGAACCATGAACCTCCGACGCCTGCCCGGTTTCCTCCTCCTCGCCCTCCTCGCCGCCGCCCCGGCCTTCGCCGCCTCCGGCGAGCCGCAGCCGCAGACCGGCGAGCCGGCCGCCGCGCCGACGCCCTTCTTCCGCATCCAGGTGCTCGACCGCGCGACGCAGCGCGGGGTGCCGATGGTCGAGTTGAAGATGACCAACGGCACGAAGTACTACACCGACAGCGCGGGCGTGGTCGCCTTCTACGAGCCCGGGCTGATGGGCCGCGAGGTCTGGTTCCACGTCTGGAGCCACGGCTACGAGCACCCGGCCGACTACTTCGGCTACCGCGGCGTGAAGCTCGTGCCGACGCAGGGCGGCCGCGCCACCGTGCTGGTCGACCGCATCAACCTGGCCGAGCGGCTCTACCGCATCACCGGCCTGGGCATCTACCGCGACACGCGCCTGCTCGGCGAGCCGACGCCGACCGCCAAGCCGGTGGTGAACGGCCTGGTCGCCGGCCAGGACTCGGCGCTGGCCACGATCCACGACGGCCGCATCCACTGGTTCTGGGGCGACACCGGCCGGCCGGCCTACCCGCTCGGCAACTTCAAGACCGCCGGCGCCACCTCGCTGCTGCCGGGACAGGGCGGGCTCGACCCCGCGGCCGGCGTCGACCTCGAGTACTGGGTCGACGCGAACGGCTTCGCGCGCGAGATGGCCCCCGTGCCCGGCTCGGGCGTGGTCTGGCTCGGCGGCCTGGCGACCGCCCCCGACGTCCACGGCGCCGAGCGGATGTTCGCCCAGTTCACCCGCCTGCAGGGCCTCGGCTCCCCCACCGAGCAGGGCCTGGTGGTGTGGAACGAGACCACCGAGACCTTCGAGAAGGCCTCGACGATGCCGCTCGACGACCCGCGCCACCCCGACGGCGCGGCGCCCTTCGCCCACACCGTGAACGGCGTCGAGTACCTCTACTTCGGCAACCCCTACCCCAACCTGCGCGTGCCGCGCGTGTTCGAGCTGATCGACCAGCCCGACCAGTACGAGGGCTACACGCCGCTGGTCGCCGGTACCCGCTTCCAGGGCGCGCAGACGCAGCTCGAGCGCGACGCGCACGGCCAGCTGGTGTGGGCGTGGAAGGCGGCCACCCCGCCGATCACGGTCGACCAGCAGCGCGAGCTGATCAACGCCAACCTGATGACGCGCGGCGAGTCGCCCTACCGGATGACCGACTTCGACACCGGCCAGGGCATCCACGTCCACAACGGCACGGTGGCCTGGAACGACTACCGCCAGAAGTGGGTCATGGTCTTCGGCCAGTCCTGGGGCAGCTCGATGCTGGGCGAGATCTACGTCGCCGAGGCGCCGGCCATCGAGGGGCCGTGGGTGCGCGGCAAGAAGGTGGTCACGCACGAGGACTACAGCTTCTACAACGTCGCCCACCGCAGCTTCTTCGACCAGGACGGCGGCCGCACGATCTACTTCGAGGGCACCTACACCAAGTCCTTCAGCGGCACCGAGGTGGAGACCCCGCGCTACGACTACAACCAGGTGATGTACCGCCTGGACCTGTCGGACCCGCGGCTGTTCCAGCGCTGAGCGGCCGGGAAGCGTCGGATCGTGGAGAAACCGGCGCCAATCCGGTTTCGTAGACATCGAACCCTTCGTGGGACATTTACTGTCTCATTCTGGGGCATGTGATAATTTTCTCTCATTCGAGCAGGGAGTGTCCAGACCTCCCCTGCCTCTCCCCTGAACCCATGTTTCGACACCTCGCCCTACCCGTCCTCCTGCTCGCCGCCCAGAGCGGCAGCGCCCTCGCCCAGAACTGCGACTCGCTCAAGACCGAGCTCTGGGCCGGCCAGTACAAGCACCGCGGCAACGTGGTGATCACGAACTCGCTCGACGAGATCGCCGTCCACATCAAGACTGCGCCCTCCTGGTACATCACGCAGGTCCACATCTACGCCGGCACGGGCCCGCTGCCGACCAACAGCGCGGGCAACGTGGCCCCCGGCCAGTTCCCGTGGCAGACCAGCTACGACCCGCCGGTCCAACACCACACCGAGGTGATCCCGATCAGCGCGACCGGGCTGGCCAGCGGCGACACCGCGCTCATGGCGGTGCACGTGGTGCTGGAGAAGTACCTCAACGGCGTCTACATCCGCGAGGAGACCGCCTGGGCCGTCGGCAACCCCTTCTCGGGCAGCCAGTGGGGCTGGTCCATGGACTACCCCATCTGCTGTGACGGCTGCGGGCCGACCGGCGGCTTCCTGCTCGACGCGGATCCGCTGCAGGCCGGCATGCCGGCCGACCTGAACGCCACCGGCGCGGCCGCCGGGGCGGTGGTCCACTTCGCGGCCAACGGCGGCGAGGTGACCTGCGGCAGCGGCTACTGGGTCGGCGCCGGGATGGACTCCCTCGACCTGGCCTGGCCGATCACGCGGCTCGGCAACGCCGTGGCCGACGCCAACGGCAACGCGGTGCTCGGCATCAACCTGCCGCCGTCCGCGGCGGTGGGCCGCCTGTACGGCTTCCAGGCCGCGTACCTGGACGCAGGCAGCCTGGTGAAGAGCAACGCGCTCTTCGGCGTCGTCCAGCCCTGACCGTCCCCCGGGCGGGATCGCCCCGTGAACCCGTCGTCTCCATGGCCTAGTCACGGGCCATGGAGACGGCGTCCCCTCACGTCGACCCGCGGCTCGAGGCCGCCCGCGAGCGCCTGCGCGCCCACCCGGTCTACGCCACCCTCGGCACCCGGGCGGGTCTGGTGCGCTTCGCCGAGCACCACGTGGTGTGCGTGCTCGACTTCATGTCGCTGCTCAAGAGCCTGCAGCGCGAGCTGAGCTGCGTCGAGGTGCCGTGGCGGCCCTCCGGCCACGGCGAGCTCGGGGCCTTCATCCACGAACTGGTGCTGGCCGAGGAGTTCGACCGCACCCCCGGCGGCCGCGTGCTCAGCCACTTCGAGTGGTACCTCGAGGCGATGGACGAGATCGGCGCCGACACCGCGCCGGCGCGCGGCCTGGTGGCTTCCCTCGGCGAGGGGCTGGACCTGGCTGCGGCCCTGCGCCGGTCGACCGTCCCGGCCGCGGCCCGCGACTTCGGCCTGCACACGGCCAGCGTGCTGGAGAAGCCGCTGCACGTGCGCGCCGCGGTCTTCCTGCACGGTCGCGAGGAGCTCGTGCCCGAGCTGTTCCGCCCCGTCCTCGACCGTCTGGCCGCCGCCGGCCTGCCCTGCGCGATGCTGCGCGGCTACCTCGACCGCCACGTCGAGCTCGACACCGAGGACCACGGCCCGCTGGCACGTCGCCTGCTCGAGCGCCTGCTGGCCGACCACCCGGCCGGGGCCGCCGCCGCCGCCACCGAGGCCGACACGGCCGCCCGCGAGGCCCTGCTCGCCCGCGAGCGGCTGTGGGACGCCGTGGCGGCCGGCTGAGCCGTCCCGCCTCAGCCCTCCTGCTCGCGGAACTCGTCCGGGTCCGCCAGGCCGAAGCGCTTCCGCAGCTCGTTCATCGCGATCTGGAAGCGCTTGCGGGAGGCCTCCTCGCGGATGCCGAGCCGCTCGGCGATCTCGTGGTGACTCGAGCCGCGGGCACGCAGCAGGAAGACGTCGCGGTAGTCCTTCGCGAGGTGCATGGCCAGCACGGCCACCACGTCGGCGGCGCCCTCGTCCAGCGGATCGACCTCTCGCCCCTCGTGCAGCAGGCGCTCGCGCAGGTCGAGGTCGCGCAGGGCGGCGCGGTAGTACTCGTTGCGCTTCCCGGCCTTGCGCAGGTGCAAGTAGGCGAAGAAGGACTTGCGCCCCTTGAACCAGACTCGTTCCAGGTCGCGCCAGATGCCGGCGAAGGTCGACTGGAGAAGGTCCTCCGAGTCGCGATCCGGGGTGATCGGATGCACGCCGCCGCCGCCGAAGTTGCGGTAGAAGTAGCCGAAGAACTCGTCGCGGCAGGTCGGCACATCGGCGGCGCGCTCCTTGGCCAGGGCGAGGCCGGCGTCGAGCTCGTCCATGCCGCCGTCGAGGGCCGCCTGGAGGAACTCGCGCCCCGCAGAGGTCTCCGCCTCCTGGGCGGTCGCCGGACCGATCCTGCGCCGGACCGAACGGATCAGATCACGAAAGGAGGAATCGTCCATACCGATGGGGAAAGGCGGGACGGCCCCGCCGTGGGCATTATGGCGAGGCCGGGCAGGGCTTAGGCTCTGCCCATGCCGGAATCCGCCCTCCCCCCGGAGCTCGAGCTCTTCGCCGCCGAGCGCTGCTCGGCGATCCTCCGCACGCCCGTCGCCGAGGCGGTCGCCCCGGCCATGGAGGCGGCCGTCGCCGGCGGCTTCCGCATCGTCGAGTTCACCCTGAACACGCCGGGCGCGCTCGAGCAGGTCGCCGCCTTCGCCGCGCGGCCCGGGCTGCTGGTCGGCGCCGGGACGGTGCTCGAGTTGCGCGAGGCCGAGGCCGCCGTCGAGGCCGGCGCCCGCTTCCTGGTCTCGCCGGTGGCGGACCCGGCGCTGATCCGCTGGTGCGCCGACCGCGGCATCCTGTGCGTGCCGGGCGTGTTCACCCCGGCCGAGATGCTCGCCGCCCACCGCGCCGGCGCCCCGGTGCTCAAGCTCTTCCCGGGGCCGCCCGACGGCCCGGCCTGGGTGAAGGTCTGCCGCGGCCCGCTGCCCTTCCTGCGCATCTTCCCGACCTCCGGGGTGACCGAGCAGAACGCCCGCGCCTACCTCGAGGCGGGCGCCTTCGGCGTCGGCTTCGTCAACGTGCTGTTCGAGCCGTCCGACCTCGCCGCAGGGCGCTTCGAGGCGGTCCGCGCGCGCGCGGAGCGCATGGTGCGGGTCGTCCGCGAGACGCCGCGCTGAGCCGGGCCGGGCGTGGTAGTTTGGCGGGGCGCCGCCGCGCCGGCCGCGCCACCGTCCCCATCCGGCGTGACCCCGCCCCGCCCCCCCGCCCGCTGGCTGCTCGCCGGCGGCCTGCTCCTCGCCGCCGCGCTGCCGGCGTCCCTCGCCCGCGGTCCGGGCGGCGCCCAGGACCCGGCCGAGCCCGACCCCGCCGAGGCCTTCGTCGCCGAGCTCTGGCCGCTGGTCGACGAGTACTGCGTCTCCTGCCACGGGGAGGACGAGCAGAAGGCCGGCCTGCGCCTCGACACCCTCGACTGGGACCTGCGCCGCGGCGCCGATGCCGCGACCTGGAAGAAGGCGCTCGACCTCGTGCGCATCGGCGACATGCCGCGCGGCCGCGTGCGGCCGAGCGCGGAGGAGCGCGCCTTCCTCGAGGAGCGCCTGCACCGCGAGCTGGTCGCCGCCGCCGAGGCGCGCGCGCCCGAGCGCGGGGTGCTGCGCCGGCTCACGCGCCGCCAGTACACCGCCAGCCTGCAGGAGCTGCTCGGCCTGCCGCTCGACTTCGGCAAGGTGCTGCCCGAGGACGCCGCCTCGGCGCGCGGCTTCCGCAACGAGAGCGCCAGCCAGCAGGCCTCGCCGCTCCACCTCGAGACCTACCAGGACATCGCCCGCGCCGCCCTCGACGAGGCGCTGCAGCTCGGCCCGCCGCCCGAGGTCTTCCGCTACCGGGTCGACTTCGGCCGCGGCCGCGGCGCCGGCAAGGTGGCGGCGTCGACCGGCGGCTACCAGTCGGTGCCGCTGCCGACCGACGACTTCGAGATCCACGTGCTCGACGCCGACGGGCGGCCGCGCGCGGCGGCGGGCGAGGCGGAGCGCGCCGCCCTCGACGCCCTGCGCCGGAGGATCAGCGTCGGCTTGCGCGGTTCGGCGCAGGACCGCTTCCACGTCGTCGACGAGGGGCTGATGCTCTACTCGACCCTGCCCCACCGCGAGGTGCCGCCCGGCTCGTGGCAGGGCCCCTCGCCCAACCTCAAGCTCGAGCTGCAGCGCGTCTTCCCCGACCGCGGCGCGCTGCGCATGGACGTCACGGCCAGCCGCGGCTACCTCGTGCGCGGCCGCAAGGAGCTGCTCGTCGACCTCGAGGACCCGCAGCCGCGCGCCGCGATCACGGTGGACGCCGACCCCACGACGCCGAGCGACGCCGAGCGCCTCGCCATGCAGCCCGCCGCCTTCGGCGAGTGGCACCGCGCCGGCCCCTTCACCACCGCCAGCGGCGCCGAGGCGCGGCGCGCACGCTTCGTCGATCCGGCGGCCGGCATCGACCTCGCCGCGCCGCTCCACGACGGCAGCTCCTGGCAGCCGGCCGGCGGCGCCGACGGGAAGATCGAGCGCTACCGCGACGGCGTCGGCGTGGTCTACCTCGCCCAGGTGATCGAGGCTCCCTCGCCGCGCACGGTCGAGCTCAGCCTGGGCAGCGACGACGCGCTGTGGGTGTGGCTGAACGGCGAGCGCGTGCTCAGCCGCGACGTGCAGCGCGGCGCGGCGCCCGACCAGGACCGCGTCAGCCTGCCGCTCGTGGCCGGGCGCAACGAGGTCGTGCTCGAGATCGTCAACGACCTCGGCGGCTTCGCCAGCTACCACCGCCTGGTGCACGACGGCACCAGCGCCGGGCCGCTGCCCTACGAACTGCAGGCGCCGGCCGGCGCGCGCGTGCTGGACGCCGGGCGCAGCGACCAACGCGAGAACCTGCGCCTCGAGCACGGCCTGCTCGTGCCCGACGAGGTGCCCGAGCCGGCCCGCGCGCGGCTGCCGCTCGACCTGCCCGCGGGCGGCTACTTCCAGTTCGACCTGGTGCACCCCGCGCTGCCGCCCGAGGCCATGGGCTCGGTGCGCTTCGCGGTCGACGCGATGCGCCTCGACACGCGGCCGCGCGCCACCGCGGCCCAGCTCGGAGCCGGGTACGCCGTCACCGCGCTCGGCGCCGGCTGGCTCAACGAGGGCCGCCACGAGGTGGTCCTCGGCGGCCCCTTCTTCACCGGCTTCGGCCACCTCGTCGTCACGCCGCTCGAGGCGGACCACCCGCTGGTGGCGCGGCTCGAGTCGGAGGCCGAGCAGCAGGCGCAGGAGCAGGTGCCCGCGCTGCGCGTCTACGCCGGCACCCGCACCGACGACGGCATGGACTACCTCGCCTTCGGCGAGTCGGTGGCCGTCGAGGCCCCGCTCGAGGCGCCCGCGGTCTACACCTTCCGCGCCCGCCTCGAGGACCTGCCGCTGCCCGAGCCCGAGTCGGGCGACACCGAGATCCTGTCCGGATTCAGCCTGTTCGGGGTGTGGAACGACCACCTGGTCAAGTCGCGCGACGAGACCGGGCCGCCGCTGCTCGTGCGCTCGATCGAGATCACCGCGCCCGAGCCCGCGGGCTGGCCGCCCGCCTCGCGGCGCGCGGTGCTGCTCGACGGGCCGCAGGGCGGCGACGAGGAGGCCTACGCCGCCGAGGTGGTCGGCCGCTTCGCCGCCCGCGCCTTCCGCCGCCCGCTGGCGGCGGACGAGCTCGACCGCTACCTGCGCTACTGGCGCGCCCACCGCGCCGAGGCGGCCGGCCTCGAGGAGAGCCTGCGCGAGGTGCTGGTCGCCGTGCTCTGCTCGCCCAACTTCCTCTACCTGGAGGAGGACTCGCTCGCCTCGCGCCTGGCCTACTTCCTGTGGAACGGGCCGCCGGACGAGGAGCTGCGCGAGCTCGAGCGGCGCGGCGAGCTGCGCGCGCAGCTCCGAGCGCAGACCGACCGCCTGCTCGACGACCCGCGCGCCGCCCGCTTCCTGCGCACCTTCACCCGCGAGTGGCTGCGCCTCGAACGCTTCGAGGGCATGAGCCTCGACGTCCGCGCCTACCCGGACTACACGCGCTTCGTGCAGGCCGACATGGCCGAGGAGACCTACCGCTTCGTCGAGCGCGTGTTCCGCGAGGACCTGCCGCTCGACACGCTGATCGACTCGGACTTCGCCATGCTCAACCAGAACCTGGCGGAGTTCTACGGCGTCGAGGGCGTGCGCGGCACGCACTTCCGCCCGGTGCCGCTGCCGCCCGGCTCCGGCCGCGGCGGCCTGCTGTCGCAGGGCAGCTTCCTGGTCGGCCATTCCGACGGCCGCGAGGGGCACCCGATCAAGCGCGCGGTGTGGATCAAGCGGCGCATCCTGGGCGCGCCGCCGGTGGTGCCGCCGCCGAACGTCCCCGACCTCGAGTCGGACGAGCCCGGCTTCGACCAGCTCACCCTGAAGCAGCGCATCGAGCGGCACCGCGACCAGCCCTCCTGCTACGACTGCCACGCCGGCTTCGACGCCTACGGCTTCGCCTTCGACGGCTTCGACGCCAGCGGGCGGGCGGTGCGCGGGCGCGAGGCGGACGACGCCGCGGTGCTGCCCGACGGCACCGCGATCGACGGCGTGGACGACCTGAAGGCCTGGCTGCGCGGCGACGCGCGCGAGGCCTTCGCCCGCTCGGTCGTCGAGCACCTGTGGGCCTACGCCCTCGGCCGCGAGCCCGGGGTGGCCGACTACGCCGCCACCGCCGCCGTCCTCGATCGGTTAGGATCGGAGGACGGGCGGGCGCGCGCCGTGATCCACGGCATCGTCAGCAGCCCCGCCTTCCTGAGCCCCGTCCCGCCACCCCGATGAGCTCCAAGTCCTGGCACCTCGACCGCCGCAGCTTCCTGCGCGGCGCCGGCGTGATGGTCGCGCTGCCCTGGCTCGAGGCCATGGCGCGCGCCGTGCCGGCCGCCGGCGAGGCGCCGCGGCGGATGGCCTTCGTCTCCTTCCCCAACGGGGTCAGCCTGCCGCCGGCGACGGACGAGAAGTACCGCCAGTGGCGCTGGTTCCCCGACGGCGCGGGCGCGGACTTCCGCTTCACGCGGGTGCTCGAGTCGCTCGAGCCGCACCGCGGACGGCTCTCCGTGCTCGGCGGCCTGAGCCACCCGCTCAGCCGCGAGCTGCTCGGCCACCTCGCCGGCGACACCCTGCTGACCGGCGGCGACCTGCGCTTCGGCCAGTACCGCAACCGCATCTCGGTCGACCAGGTCGCCGCCCACGCCCTCCAGCGCCACACGCGCTACCCGAGCTTCGTGCTGTCGGCCGACGGCGGGGTCGGCTACAAGTCGCGCGTCTCGACGCTGTCCTTCGACGCCAACGGCCACCCGATCCCGGCCGAGAGCGTCCACCGCCGCATCTTCGAGCGCTACTTCTCGCCGTCCGGCGGCGCCACCACCGCCGAGCGCCGGCGCAGCCTGGCCGAGAAGCGCCGCATCGTCGACCTGGTACAGGAGGACGGCAAGGACCTGCGCCGCCGCCTGGGCGAGGGCGACCGCCACAAGCTCGACGAGTACCTCGAGTCGCTCGACCGCGTCGAGGACCAGGTCGAGCGCAACGAGCAGTGGCTCGGCGTCCCGCTGCCGGCCTTCGACGCCTCGCACCTCGACCTCGACCCGCAGCAGACCGTTGACCCGACCGCCTGCGTGCGCACCATGTACGACCTCATGGTGCTCGGCTTCCAGCTCGACCTGACCCGCGTGATGACCTACCAGCTCGGCCGCGAGGACGGCATGGGCTTCGGCGACCACTACCCGCGGCTCGCCTGCGGCATCAACCGCGGCCACCACACGATCAGCCACGACGGCCACGAGGGGCACTGGGAGGAGTGGGGACGCTTCGACCAGTGGACCGCGCAGCAGTTCAGCTACTTCGTCGACCGCATGCGCGAGGTGCGCGACGAGCACGGCCCGCTGCTCGACCGCACGATGGTGCTGTTCGGCAGCTGCTGCAGCAACACGCACAACGCGCGCCATTACCCGCTGGTCCTCGCCGGCGGCGAGGAGATGGGCCTGCGCCACGGCCGCTACTCGGTCTACGACGAGGAGACGCCGCTGTCGAACCTGTTCGTCAGCATGCTGCAGGCCGCCGGCGTCGAGACCGAGCGCTTCGCCGACAGCACCGGCGGGCTGCCCGGCGCGCCCTTCGCCTGAGCCGCAGGAAGGCGGCGTGAAGGCCGCGTGTCTTCACGGATTGCCTGCCCCAGCATTCACGCCGTGCGCCGCTCGGCTCCACAGGAGGCCCAAGGAAGGGGCCTACCTTCCGCCCCGAATCCAACCGGAGCGCGGAGCGTTCCCTTCCTTCCCCTTCCTCCCGAGGACCCGCAAGATGCGTACTCCCTTCCCGGGCCTGGTCGCCGCCGCTGCCCTCGCCGGCGCCGCCCTGGCCCAGAACCCCTCCTCCATCGACGGCTTCGAGGTCGCCTCCCGCTTCGGCGTGGACGGCGTCGCGGAGATCGTCGCTGCCACCGCCGACGGCAACACCCTGCTCTACACCAACTCGGACGCCGAGGCCATCGGTCTGGTCGACATCACCGACCCGCACGCCCCCGCCGCCATCACCGAGGTCCCCGTCAACGGTGAGCCGACCAGCGTCTCGATCCACGGCAACTGGGCGGTCGCCGGCGTCTGGACCGACAAGCCCTCCGAGGGCGACCCGCCGCCCGCCTTCCTGCCCGCCGAGCTGGTCGTCCTGGACATCAGCAACCCCGCCGCCCCGGTCGTCACCGGTTCGGTCTCGCTGGGCTACCACCCCGACAGCGTGAAGCTGGTCGAGGTCGGCGGCCGGCTCGTCGCCCTGGTGGCGATCGAGAACGAACCCGTCGTGGTCGTCAACGGCGTGGTCACCGGCGGCGACGTCCCGGGCGACCCGAACGACATCAGCCCCGCCGGCTACGTGCAGGTGATCCTGCTCGATCCGCAGAACCCCGCGGCCTCGGTCGTCACCGACGTCGCCCTGCCGGAGGCCGCCCTGGCCGCCGCCGGCCTGCAGTTCGCCGACGACCCGCAGCCCGAGTTCATCGACGTCAGCGGCACGCTGGCCGCCGTCTCCCTGCAGGAGAACAACGGCGTCGCGCTGATCGACATCACCCACCCGGCCACCCCGGTGCTCGCCCGCGTGTTCTCGACCGGCACCGCCTCCAACCGGGCGACCGACCTGACCGAGGACTCCGACATCCGCTTCGACGAGATCTACCCGGCCATGGTCGACGCCGGCATGAAGGAGCGTCCCGAAGACGCCGCCGGCAACGTCCTGCCTGGCGGCCTGCGCATGCCCGATGCCCTGGCCTTCCACCCGGGTGGTCGCGTCATCTACACCGCCGACGAGGGCGAGATGAACTTCACCGGCGGCCGCGGGTGGAGCGGCTGGTCCCTCGACGGCGCCCAGGTCTATGAGGACGGCGGCGAGCTCGAGGACACCGCCCTGCGTCTGAGCTACTTCCCCGAAGGCCGCGCCGAGAACAAGGGCGTGGAGATGGAGGGCATCACCACTGCCCGCTTCGGCTTCCAGGACCTCGCCTTCGTCCTCTCGGAGCGCGGCTCCTTCATGGCCGTCTACGACATCAGCCGCCCGCGCCAGCCGAAGCTGCTCCAGCTCGCGCCGACCGGCATCGGCCCCGAGGGCGTGGTGGCCATCCCCACCCGCGGCCTCGTGGTGACCTCGGAGGAGGAGTCCGGCACCCTGACGGTGTTCGAGGCGACCAGCTCCTACCAGCCGGACGCGGCCGAGCCGGTGCTGTTCTCCAAGGCCGGCCGCTCCTGGGCCGCCCTCTCCGGTCTGTGCGCCAGCCCGAGCGGTGAGGCCCTGTTCGCGGTGCCGGACAACGCCATGCCGACCGCGGTCTACCGGGTCGGCATCGGCGGCCCCTACGCCGAGGTGCGCAGCGTCCGCCAGGTGACCAAGAACGGCGTGCAGGCCCGCTACGACGGCGAGGGCATCTGCCTCGACACCTCCATCGTGGCCCCTGGCCCCTACGCCGGCTGGTGGATCGCCAGTGAGGGCAACGCGGACGACGAGCCCAACCTGCTGGTCCAGGTGACCTCCTTCGGCACCGTGCTGCGCGAGATCCAGCTCCCGGCGACCATCGACCCGGCCGCCGATCCCAGCCTGTCCGGCTTCGCCCAGCCGGCCGCGGGCGGCCAGATGATGCGCAAGAACGGCTTCGAAGGCGTCACCCTCAGCGCCGACGGCCGCTACCTCCTCGCGGTCATCCAACGCGACTTCGACGGCGAGTTCTCGAGCCCGAAGTACACCCGCATCGCCCGCTACGACCTGAGCCAGCTGTCGAACGGCAGCCTGAGCTCCGGCCTGCGTTACGGCGGCGACTGGGAGTTCTTCTTCATCGAGCTGGATTCCGACGAGTCGAAGAACTGGGCCGGCCTGTCCGAGATCACCACCCTCGGCCCCGACCGCTACGCGGTGGTCGAGCGGGACAAGGAAATCGGCATCGGCTCGGAGCTGAAGAAGGTCTACGAATTCGGCCTCACCGGCCTGGTCGCGGACGCCGACGGTCTGCCGGACGCGACCGACACGGTGGTCAAGGCCGAGCTGCGCGACCTGCTCGACGAGTTCTTCCCCTTCGAGAAGGTCGAGGGCCTCGCGGTCACGCCGAACGGTGACCTCTGGGTCGGCCTCGACAACGACGGCGGCGAGCTGCAGAGCAAGCTGGTCAACACCGGCTCGGTCGACTGAGCCCGCTCTGAGACGCTCCGCCCGCGGGTGGAGCACCCCCCCGCGGCGAGGGTGCCTCTGGCGCCCTCGCCGCTCCCGTGCCCTCCCGACGGGATCGCCCGTCCGGTGGTAGGCTGGAGGATCGCCTTCACCGGCTCTTCACCATGCGTCCCCTCGCCTGCACCGCCCTCCTCCTCGCGCTCCTCGGCCTCGCCTCTCCGGCTCGGGCGCAAGTCGTCCTCAGCGAGTACGTCGCCACCAACGTCGACGGCCTGCGCGACGAGGACGACGAGACCTCCGACTGGATCGAGATCGCCAACCTCGGCGCCCAGCCCGTCGACCTGAGCGGCTGGGGCCTGAGCGACGACCCGCTCGACCCCTACCGCTGGACCTTCCCGCGCCTGTTCCTCGGTCCGCAGGAGCACCTCGTGGTCTTCGCCTCGGGCAAGGACCGCACCGTGTGGGTCAACGAGGTCACCACGGTGGTCGACCGGCAGAGCCTGTGGCGCTACTTCGAGGGTTCGGTCGAGCCGCCCGCCGGCTGGTGGATGCCGGCCTTCGACGACTCGTCCTGGCCCACCGGGCGCGCCGGCTTCGGCTACGGCGACGGCGACGACGCCACGGTGGTCAGCGAGCCGACCGTCTATGTGCGTCACGCCTTCAACCTGACCCAGGCGCAGATCGACAGCCTGGCCCAGGCCTGGCTGCACGTCGACCGCGACGACGCCTTCGTCGCCTTCCTCAACGGCGTCGAGGTGGCGCGCGCCAACATCGGCCTGCCCGGCGACCACCCGGCGCACGACGCGATCGCCAACGGCCACCACGAGGCCGAGCTCTACCGCGGCCGCCAGATCGAGCCGGTGCCCGCGCCCGAGCTGGCCGCGCTGTTGCAGCCCGGCCCGAACGTGCTGGCGCTGCAGGTGCACAACCGCCGCCTGACCGACGACGACCTCAGCCTGATCCCCTTCCTCAGCCTCGGCGCTTCGGTGGCCTCCCCGGGCAGCCCCGGCAACCCGCCCGGCCTGCTCTTCCCCGACGCGGTCCTGCACACCGACTTCAAGATCGACGCCGCCGGCGAGGAGCTGGTGCTGACCGACGCCGCCGGCCTGACGGTGGACCAGCTGAGCGCCAGCCCGATGAAGGTGGACTTCTCGCGCGGCCGCCAGGCCGCGCAGGTGGTCTACTTCGAGCTGCCGACGCCCGGCGCGCCGAACACCACCCCCGGCTTCCCCGCCTTCTCCGAGCCGGTGGTGATGAGCCCCGAGGGCGGTTGGTCGGCCGGCCCGGTGCAGGTGAGCCTGAGCCAGGCCGCGGGCGCCCCGATCCACTACACCTTCGACTCGCGCGAGCCGACGGCCAGCGACCCGGTCTACACGGCGCCGCTGACCGTCGCCGGGCCGATCAAGGTGCTGCGCGCGCGGGCCTTCGAGGGCGGCAAGTGGCCCAGCGACATCGCCACCGCCACCTTCGCCCAGGGCGTGTCGGCGCCGGTCCCGGTGTTCTCGCTGGTCACCGACCCGCCGAACCTGTGGGACCCGGCCACCGGCATCTACGTCGGCAACACCTTCAGCGGCAACTTCTGGCAGGACTGGGAGCGCCCGGTCCACGTCGAGATGTTCCTGCCCGACGGCAGCGTGCCGCTGCGCTTCGACGCTGGCATGAAGATCCACGGCGGCTTCTCGCGCACCTTCCCGCAGAAGAGCCTGCGCATCCTGGCGCGCGACGGCTACGGCCTCGGCCGCATCGACTACCCCTTCTTCGGCGCCGCCGGACCGCAGAGCTTCCGCCGCTTCGTGCTGCGCAACACGGGCAACGACTTCCTCGAGGGCCAGATGCGCGACGGCACCGTGCACCGCATCGTGCAGGGCCTCGACCTGGACATCATGCGCTTCACGCCGGCGCTGGTGGTGCTCAACGGCGCCTACTGGGGCATGCAGAACATCCGCGAGCGCCAGGACCGCTACTACCTCGAGGAGCACCACGGGGTCGACCCGGACCAGCTCGACATCCTCGAGCTGAACAAGGAGGTCGTCCAGGGCGACAACCTGCACTACCTCGCCCTGACCGGCTTCGTGTCCAACAACGACCTGGCGGTGGAGGCGAACTACCGCTGGGTGCAGGACCAGATGGAGACGGACAACTTCGCCACCTACAGCGCGGTGCAGATCTACATCGCCAACACCGACTGGCCGGGCAACAACATCAAGTACTGGCGCCCGCGCACGCCGGACGGCCGCTGGCGCTGGCTGCTCTACGACACCGACTTCGGCCTCGGCCTGCAGCGCCCGCCCAGCCACAACACCCTGAACTGGGCCACCGACCCGAACGGCGGCTTCTTCAACCCGGCCTGGAGCACCCTGCTGCTGCGCAAGCTGCTCGACAACGCCGAGTTCCGGCGCGACTTCATCAACCGCTACGCCGACCTGATGAACACGCGCTTCACCCCCGCGGCCGCGCTCCCGGTGGCCTACGCCACGATGCTCCAGATCCAGCCGCTGGTGCCGCTGCACATGCAGCGCTGGAGCGGCAGCGTGCAGAACTGGCAGAACAACCTGCTGCAGATCAAGGACTTCCTCGAGCAGCGCCCGGCCTACGCGCGCGACCACGTGGTCAACAAGTTCAACCTGGCCGGCACCTACCAGTTGTCGCTCGACGTCGACCCGCCCGGCGCGGGGCGCATCGAGCTGACCCTGGCCGAGACCGAGGGGCCGTGGACCGGCACCTACTTCCTCGGCGTCCCGGTGCACCTGCGCGCGGTCCCCCACCCCGGCTTCGTGTTCCAGGACTGGAGCGACCCGCAGCTCGGCACGGCGGCCGAGGTCGACGTCGACCCGCTCGGCAACTACGCGGTCAGCGCCCGCTTCCAGCCGGGCGGCCCGGCGGCGGTGATCAACGAGATCAACTACAACTCGGCGCTCGGCTTCGACCCGGGCGACTGGGTCGAGCTGCACAACGCCTCGGACGCCCCGCTCGACCTGAGCGGGTGGACCTTCCACGACGAGCTCAACTCCTTCCCGATCCCGCCCGGGACCGTGGTGCCGCCGCGCGGCTACCTGGCGCTGTGCAGCGACCTGGCCGCCTTCCAGGCCCTGTTCCCCGGCGTGGCCAACGCCATCGGTGACCTCGGCTTCTCCTTCAAGGGGAGCGGCGAGCTGCTGCAGCTGCGCCTGCCGGACGGCACCCTGGTCGACGAGGTGCTGTACGACGACCAGGCCCCCTGGCCGACCGAGCCGGACGGCAACGGCCCGACCCTCGAGCTGCAGCGCCCCGAGCTGGACAACGCGCAGGGCGCCAACTGGAGCGCCTCGATCCCGACCGGCGGCACGCCGGGCGCGAAGAACAGCGTCACGCCCTGAACGGGAGCGGAGCGGGGACGGCGCGCCGCCCCCGCTCCGCGGGCCGGTTGCGGGGCCGGCCTAGTCGTCGACCTCGAACTCGCACTCGAAGCCGCAGGCCGCGCCGGAGCCGTCGGCCAGGCCCTCGACCTCGACCTCGAGCACCTCACCGGCGCCGAGGCCGGCGAGCAGCGAGGCCACGTCGGCCAGCGAGAGTGCGCCGGCGTCGCCCTGCAGCATGGCCGCGGCAGGCAGCACGATCTGGATCGTGGCGCCGAGGGCGGGCCCGCCGAAGGGGTCGCGCACGCGGTCGACGTCGACGGTGAACTCGCCGCTGCCGAGGTCGACCGCGGTGACGAAGCCGTCGAGGCGGCCGGGGCGCACGCGGACGCGCTCGGCGCTCAGGTTCGCCGAGGAGGGCGCGCCGGACAGCGTGCCGTGCACCTTGACCCGTTGGCCGGTCAGCAGGCTGGCGGCGGCCAGCTCGGGCTCGTAGCCGCAGTCGACGTAGAGGCGCGTGGCGGCGCTGAGGTCGACCTCGACCGGGGCGGTCACGCGGCCGGAGACGACGGCCGGGTCGCTCGCGTCCAGGGTGAGGGTGAAGCTGAGCGGCAGGCCGCCGGTGGCGCTGATCGTGCCCTCGTGCTCGACGCCCTCGCCCTCCAGCTCGACCGAGGCGGCCAGGAAGGGCATCGGCGCGGCGAAGGCGGAGAAGCGCACGTCGGCCTTCATGCCCTCGACGAAGGAGGCGGTGCCGAGGGCGGCGCCGTTCTGCTTGTCGACCACCCGGGTGTTCGCGTCCCAGGAGATGGTGAGGACCTGCGGGTCGCCCAGCGAGGCGAGCACGGGGTCGGCCACGGCCGCGCCCTTCTCGATCTCGAGCAGCAGCAGGGTGAAGGTCTGCGAGGCGGCGGAGATGCTGAGGATCTTGCCCTCGATCTCGACCAGCGTGCTGGCGCCGTCCTCGATCTCGGCCACCGAGGCGTCGAAGCGGCCGCTGGCCAGCAGCGAGCCCTTCACCTCGACCACCGAGCCGGTCGAGATCGCGGCGAGGAAGGCCTGCGCCGAGCCGAAGGGGACGCCGTCGTCGTCGAACAGCAGGTCGCCGTCGGCGACCACCACCTCGAAGCGGCCGAAGTCCGCGTTCGGGGCGCTGTCGTCGATCACGCGGGCCACGAAGGAGGAGGCGGAGGGGTCGACCGAGACCACGCGGCCGCGGAACTCGTCGAGCTCGAGGGCGCCGTCGCCCTGGCTGGCGCGCAGGGTCAGGTCGAGCAGCATGGCGCCGGCCTGGAGCGGGTCGTCGGCCAGGCTGCTGGCGAGGTGGATGTCGAGGTCGACGGCCTCGAAGCCGTCGTCGGACACCCGCAGGAGCGCCGGGCCGAAGTCGCCGAAGGCCGAGCGCGCGGCGGAGGACACCACGGTCACCGGCACGAGGTCGCCGTTCAGGTCGCGCAGCTCGACGTCGGCCGGGTCGACCTGGACGTGGGCGGCGACGTAGTTGCCCTCCGGCGCCTGCAGCAGGGAGAGCAACGCCGGCCGCAGGGCCAGGCCGAGCAGGTCGAAGCGGCGCGGAGCGTCGAGCAGGTTCCCGGTGCGGGTGCCGTCCGGACGCTCCAGCTGGACCGTGGTGACGGTCATCGAGGCGCTCGAGAGGGTGTCGACCGGGGCGTCGCCGACGGCGAGGCCGAGGTTGGCGGAGGCGGAGCTGCCCGATCCCGTGCTGCTCCCCCCACCGCCACAGGCGGAGACGAGGGTCGACAGGATGAGGGTGAGTGCCCCGAGGAGGAGATGGGTGGCGGTACGTTTCATCACAGAGCGGGGACTCCCTCCCTCCACGGTCAGGAGGCCCGTGCACTTGAGCGGAAACCGCCGCCCCGCTCCCTCGCTTTTTTTTCAGCGGTAGAGCACGGGGGCCTCGCGCCAGTCCTTGGCGCGGTCGTGCGCCCACTCGGCCACGCGCGGGCGCCGCTCGCGCAGGCGCAACGACTCGAAGCCCAGCCAGTGGCCGGTCGAGGCCGGGTTCTTGCCGACGCACTCGAGGCGCAGCACGTGCTCGCCCGGGTCGGGCCAGAAGTCGAGCAGGTGGTACTCCCAGGAGTCGGTCTCCTCGCGGTGGAAGTCGAGCACGCCGCCGAGCGGCACGCCGTCCAGCGTGGCGCGGTAGCGGCCGAAGTCGTAGCTGCGCGTCATGCGCAGCAGCAGGCGGTAGGGCCGCTTGGTGTCGACGTGGAAGGGCAGCTCGACCCAGGCGTCCTCCTCGCCGTCGGGCTGGTAGAGGACCTGGCCCTGCTCGTAGCCGAGCAGCTGCTGCACGCGCGCGGCGCCCTGGCCGTGGCGGCCGTCGTCGACCACGCCCACCGCGGGGAAGACCTGGTCGAGGCTGGGCAGCCGCCGCTGGCTCGCCGGCGGCAGCGGCTCGCCCGGCGTCGGCTCGCCGGTCTGGTACCAGAAGGCCACCGAGGAGTAGTCGTCCTCGCGCTCGTTCCAGCTGGTGCTGCGGTAGTCGGGGTTCTCGTCGGGCGAGATCCAGCCGTAGTGCTCGATGGTGGCGCGGATGCCCTCGCGGAACACGATCGGGTCCTGCACGTGCCAGCGGTAGGCGCTGGTGTGGCCGCCGACGATCCCCCACTGGTCGAAGACCGGGGTGCCGAAGTAGGGGGTCGAGACGGTCTTCAGGCCCCAGGCCGAGAGGAAGTAGTCCTCGGTGCCGGTGCCCCAGATCGACGGCGTCTCCTCCCCGTCGAGGTAGATCTTCTCGTCACCCTCGCCGAACCACGAGGGGCTGCGCGTGCGCACCGACAGCACCGTGCCGACGTAGTGGCCGCGGCCCTCGGTCTCGAGGATGAGGTAGTCCTGGCCGCTGCGCACCGGGTACTCCTGGCGGTAGCGGGCGTGGAAGTAGGGCGTGCCGGGCGCCAGCCCGTCGAGCTCGATCCAGTCCACGTTGTAGTAGAGCAGGCTGACCGGGAGCGCGGACTGGTTCTCCACCTCGATCCGCACCGAGTCGCGGAAGGGCATGCGCCAGAAGCTGTTGTAGGAGTCGGCGTCCTCCACCACGACCGGCACGCTGATCACCTCGCGGCGCAGGCCGAAGGCGTTGGCGAAGAAGTCCCCCACCGGCACCTCGACCGCGGGCTGCTGGCGGCCGTCGTACCACACGCGCAGCACCATCTCCTGGTGGTCGGCGGAGCCCTCCGGCGCCCAGGCCTGCGGCTCGGGCCCGAGGAAGGTCATCCAGATGTGGGTGACGACGCCCGGGCCGTCGGCGTCGAGCAACACGCGCCGCGCCCCGGGCGCGAGGTTCTGGTTGTCCCAGTTGCTGTCGGGGTCGACCGGCGCGGCCGGGTCGTAGCGGCCGTCCTCGCCGCTGCGGTGCGCCGAGCTGGCGCGGCGGCTGCGCCCCTCCAGCGGCTGGGCCAGGGCGTCGAGGCCCTGGGCGGCGGTGTCCGCGGCGAGGAAGGAGCAGGCGAGGAGGAGGAAGCAGGATCGGCAGCCCATCGTGAACACGTCCGGAGGAAAAGGTGAAGGCGGGATGAAGCCAGCATAGCCCGCGAGGATCCGCGGCCGGCAGGTGAAGACGCGCCCTCACCGGAGCTTCACGACGGCTCTCCTTGCGCTTGACATTCCCTGCCTAGCATTCCTCTGTCGAGCACCGGGATTCCCGAGTCCTGGGTTGCCCGGCGCCACTCCACCCCTTCCGACTCCCTCCCTCCCCACGGAGAAGAACCTTGAAGAAGACCCACTTGCTCGCCTTCGCCCTGTCCGCGGGCCTGGCCACCGCCAGCGCCCAGGCCGGTGAAGTCCTCGTCACGGGCGACATCTCGGTCAGCACGACCTGGACCGCCAACAACACCTACAACCTGCAGGGCCAGATCTACGTCCTGCCCGGTGCCTCGCTCACCATCGAGCCCGGCACCGTGATCGCCAGCGACTCCGGCGGCTCCCTCGCCGTCTCCAAGGGCGCGCAGATCTTCGTCCTCGGCACCGCGGACGCCCCGGTCATCATGACCTCGAAGGCCGACGTCGCCACTTGGACCAACGGCGACCCGACCACCGGCACCTGGCGCGAGTCCGCCAACGAGTGGGGCAACCTCACCATCATGGGCGACGCCTACATCTCGGAGAACGCCACCTCCGGCAACGTCCCGACCTTCGACGCCGGCAACTACGCCGCCATGGAGGGCCTGGTCGCCGGCTTCCCGGGCGACCCGAAGGTGCTGTACGGCGGCGGCAACGACGACGACGACAGCGGCTCGATCTCCTACCTGAGCCTGCGCTACGGCGGCCGCGTCATCGGCCTGAACAACGAGCTGAACGGCCTCTCGCTGGGCGGCATCGGCCGCGGCACCGAGATCGACCACGTCGAGATCATGAACAACGTCGACGACGGCATCGAGATCTGGGGCGGCACGGTCGGCCTGCGCTACATCAGCATCTGGAACATCGGCGACGACAGCTTCGACGTCGACCAGGGCTGGCGCGGCAAGGCCCAGTTCGGCCTCATCGTGCAGGGCCACAGCCTCGACGCCTCGCAGGGCTCGGGCGTCGGCGACAACTGCATCGAGATCGACGGCGGTGAGGACTCCGACTGGCAGCCCACCACCACCACCACCCTGTACAACTTCACCGTGATCGGCCAGCCGGTCGACGGCGACGGCGCCACCGCCTGGCGCGACAACGCCCGCGTCCAGTACCGCAACTGCGTCTTCATGGACTGCGGCGAGAAGGTCGTCCGCTTCGACAACGTCGACGGCGACGGCGCCAACGGCTACGGCTTCAACGGCACCCTGTCCTGGGCCGACACCTGGACCACCGACTGGGACATGGCCCCGGCCCACCCGAACGACCCGCCCGCCGGCACCTGGGGCACCTACTACCAGACCCAGAACAGCGGCAAGCTGGCCGAGATGGTCGACTCCGTGTTCTTCCGCAACCAGAGCTCGTCGGCCTACACCGAGGCCAACAACGTCGGCGTCTTCGACCCGGCCAACAACAACGTCCTGGTCACCTCCATCGCCGACGCCGACGCGCCGGTGAAGGGCCTGACCCGCGGCGCCCCGGTCGTCAAGGGCGGCAAGACCATCATCCCCGTCACCCAGCTCGACCCGCGTCCGGCCAACGAGGCCCTGACCAGCGTCAACGCCGCCCCGAACGACGGCTTCTTCGTCGAGGCCAAGTTCCGCGGCGCCACCGACCCGGCCAACCCGAACTGGCTGCACGGCTGGACCGCTGCGGACGCCTTCGGCTTCCTGGCTCCCGCCTCCGAGGTCTACGGCCTCTACATCGGCAACAACCTGGTCGCCAACCTCGTGGTCGACGCCGCTCGCACCCACGCCACCGTGGTGCGCAACGGCGACGTCCTGTGCGACGAGTCCCCGCTCAGCATCTCCGGCGGCAGCCCGCTGGTCGCCCAGTTCGACTGCGGCGGCACGCTGGTGACCATCACCGTCGGCGCCGGCGTTCCCACCTGGACCGGCGGAGCGTTCAGCGGCACTGTGCGTCCGCTGAACTGATCCCTGTGTGATTTTCTGTCCTGAGGGGCCTTCTCCCGAGGAGGCCCCTCTTCCTCCATCCCCACGAACGAAGCACACGATGATCACCCCCGTCCTCCTCGCCGTCGGGATCCTCTGCGGAGACCCTGCGGCCCAGCAGCCCCCCGCCTCGAAGGCTCCGGCCGAGTCCCCGGCGGCCGCGGGCCTGCTCGACCTGGCCTTCCAGGCCCACGCGGACATGCCGTTGGTGCCCCACGTCAAGAACCGCTCGCGCGGCCAGCACCGGGTGGTCGAGGCCGCCCTGGCCCTGGGCATGCCGCAGCGGGCGGTCGGCTACTCCGACCAGATCGCGAACTGGCGGCGGGCCCTCGGGCTGGCCGACACCGCCCTGCACCTCGCCCGCCAGGGGGACGAAGGGGCCGCGCTGCTGATGACGCGCGCCCAGGAGGCCCTCGAGGCGGCCGAGGGACCCGACTCGCAGGCCTGGCACCGGTCCCGCGTGCTCAGCCGCATCGCCGCCGCGCGCTACCTCCTCGGCGAGACCGACGCGGCCCTCGAGCTCGGGGCGGCGGTCAGCCCCGAGGAGCGCCTGCCCCTGGTGGAGGCGGAGATGGCCACGCTCGAGGAGAGCGACTTCGACAGCCGCATCGAGGGCGCCCTCGCCGTGGTCGGCACCGGCACCTTCGACCTCGTGCACCAGGCCCTGATGGCCTGCACCGAGCTTCACGAGCGCTTCTACGACCGGCCTGAGCTGCGGAGCCGCGCCGCCGAGACCGTCACCGGGTCGTGGAAGGGGCTGCCGCCGATGATGCGGCTCGAGCTGTTGCTCGCCCTCGCCGAGGGCGCCGTGGCCCACCGGGACGGCCCGGGGGCCGTCCCCTACCTCGACCAGGCGGTCGAGCTGCGCGCCGGCTTCCAGTGGCGGCCCGGCCACTACGTCGCGCTGAGCGCCCGGATCGCCGGACTCCGCGCCCGGGCCGGTCAGGCGGAGCGCGCCGGCGACGAGATCGCCGCCGCCCTCGAGGTGTTCCGTTCCGAGCGCGAGCGCATCGTGGACATCGACCGCGCCGACGCGCTGGTCCCGCTGGCCGAGGCCGAGCTCGCCCGGGGCGACCGCGACGCAGCCGCGCGCCTGTACGTCCTCGCCCTGGAGGAGGGCTTCCACAACCCGAACTCGCGGCCGCGGCTGGAGGACCTCACGGGCGTCCTCTGCTCGATGGCCACTGCGGGCTTCGAGCCCGACGAAGAGTTGATGAAGATGCTGCGAAGCCGCGCGGCCTCGCTCGGCGCTCCCTGGTAGAGCCCCCCTTCCAGGCCCTCCTCCCACGGGTCCGCGGCCACCGGCCGCGGACCCTTCTCTTTCCTCACCTTCTTCCGATCCTGCCTCCACGGGGCTTTCACAGATTCCACCTAATCTCCGCCGCACTCGCGAATCGGACTCCTGGTCGCGGGAAGGACTCGCAACCGGATCGAGAGAGAAGAGAGTTGAATCGGCGCCTGCTGGGCTGGTTGATCGCCGCAGTGATGTCGGGGGGACCGCGTCTGTGGGCCCAGGACCCGACCGGGTCGGTGCGCGGCGTCGTCTACGACAAGGACTTCGGGGCGCCGCTGCCGAACGCCACGATCAGCGCCGTCGAGCCGGGGATCACGGTCACCACGACCGACCAGGGCAACTACCTCATCCCCGACCTCCCCGCCGGGCGCTACACCCTGGTCTTCGCCAAGGAGGGCTACCTCCGCCAGGTCCGCGCCGAGATCGTCGTGACCGCCGGGCAGATGACCGAGATCGACGTCTGGCTTCCGGGCGACTTCACCGACATGGAGGAGTTCGTCGTGCAGGACCTGCTCCAGCTCGGCGAGGGCTCGGAACAGGCCCTGCTCCAGCTGCGCGTCGAGAGCCCCGCCCTGCTCGACTCGATCGGCATCGACCTGATGAGCCGCGCGGGGGCCAGCGACGCCGCCAGCGCGCTCAAGCTGGTCGCCGGCGCGACGGTGAAGGACGGCAAGTCCGCCGTCATCCGCGGCCTGCCCGACCGCTACGTCAGCTCGCAGCTCAACGGAGTGCGCCTGCCCTCGGCCGACGAGGACAAGCGCGCGGTCGAGCTGGACCAGTTCCCCAGCGCGGTCATCAGCAGCATCCAGGTCAGCAAGACCTTCACGCCCGACCAGCAGGGCGACGCCTCCGGCGGCGCGGTGGACGTGCGCCTGAAGGGCCTGCCCAGGGAGTCCTTCTTCGAGGTCAAGGGGGAGTACTCCTTCAACTCGCAGGTGCGCGGCCGCAGCGACTTCCTGTCCTACGAGGGCGGCGGGGTCAACTTCCTCGGCCGGGACGACGGGCGCCGCGACCCTCAGCTCGGCAAGCTCGGCCGGAGCTGGGACGGCGCCGTCGGCGTCAGCGAGATCGGCGCCCCGATCGACCACAAGTGGTCGGCGGCCGGCGGCTGGGCCCACGAGTTCGACAGCGGAGTCCGCGTCGGGGGCTTCGCCAGCGTCTTCTACGAACGCGACAGCAGCTTCTTCGACAACGGCCGCGACGACAGCTGGTGGGTGGACACGCCCGGCGAGGGCATGGTGCCCAAGACCAACCAGGGCACGCCGATCGACGGCGACTTCAAGACCGCGCTGTTCGACGTCACCCAGGGCAGCCAGCAGGTGCAGTGGGGCGGCCTGGCCTCCTTCGGGGTCGAGACCGAGAACCACTTCATCGGCCTGTCCTACCTGCACTCGCAGACCACCGAGGACACGGCCACGCGCGCCGAGGACACCCGCGGCAAGGAGTACTTCTTCCCGGGCTACGACCCGAACGACCCGGAGGGCACCGGCAACACCCCGGACGACCTCAACGCCGCCCCCTACCTGCGCCTCGAGACGCTCGAGTACACCGAGCGGACCACGAGCTCGCTGCAGCTCCACGGCGAGCACCGCTTCGGCGCCGAGGCGGAGAGCAGCGGCGACTGGATCGACTTCGGCGGCCCGGAGCTCGACTGGACGCTGAGCTCCAGCTCGGCCGGGATGGACCAGCCCGACAAGCGCCAGTTCGGCTCGCTGTGGCTGCCCCCGTCGTACAACCCGGGCGTCCCGCCCTGGATCGACCCCTTCACCACCGAGCCGACCCACAACCCCTACAAGCCCGGCGCCAACTTCAACCTGGGCAACCTCCAGCGCATCTGGAAGAAGATCGAGGAGGACAGCAGCCAGTACGCCCTGAACCTGAAGTTCCCCTTCCGCCAGTGGACGGACGACGCCGGATACCTGAAGTTCGGCCTGTTCGACGACAGCGTGGAGCGGACCTTCGACCAGGACACCTACAGCAACTTCGGCGACAACGGCTCGACCTACACCGGCGGGTGGAACGATCCGTGGAGCGGCCACTTCGGCGACGAGGAGCACCCGGTCACCGCCAGCGAGGCCGACGTGGACTACCGCGGTGAGCTGGACATCACCGCCTGGTACGGCATGGTGGACCTGCCGCTGACCACCGGCCTGGACCTGGTCACCGGCGCGCGCATCGAGTCCACCGGCATCTCGGTGGTCAACGACCCCGAGGAGGACGCCCTGTGGTACCCGCCCGGGTCCTCCGCCCCGGTGAAGCTCAACCCGGGGGACGCCGACGTCGACTTCTCGCAGCAGGACCTGCTGCCCTCGGTGGGCCTGACCTGGGAGCCGACCGAGAGCCTGACCCTGCGCGGCTCGTACGCGCAGACCATCGCGCGGCAGAACTTCAAGGAGCTGACCCCGATCATCCAGCAGGAGTTCCTCGGCGGGCCGATCTTCATCGGCAACCCGGAGCTGCGCATGAGCGAGCTGCGGAATTACGACCTGCGCGCCGACTACGACACGGAGTCCGGCGGCCTGATGTCGCTGTCCTGGTTCTACAAGGACATCGAGGACCCGATCGAGTACGTCCAGCGCGTCGGGGACTTCACCTACACCACCGCCGTCAACTACCCGACCGGCCGGCTGAGCGGCTGGGAGCTCGAGCTCCGCCAGGAGCTCGGCGAGGTGTGGGAGGACCTGAGCGGCTTCTCCCTCGGCGCCAACGGAACGCTGATCGACTCGACGGTGGACCTGCCGGAGGACGAGCAGGCCGGCTTCAACCTGCCGGGCATCCAGGCGCCGATGAGCTCGCGCGACATGACCAGCGCGCCCGAACACCTCTACAACCTCTACCTGAGCTACGACGACCCGGAGTGGAACACGCGCATCTCGCTGTTCTGGACCGTGCAGGGCGACACCCTGATCACCGGCGCCGGCCAGTCGAACGGCAACTTCGTGCCGAGCGTCTACGCCAAGGAGTACGGCACCCTGAACCTGAGCGTCTCCCAGCCGCTCGGCGACGTCTTCAAGCTCACCGTGAAGGCGAAGAACCTGACCAACCCCGCGATCCAGTCGGTCTACCGCTCCGAGTACATCGACAGCGACGTGATCCGCAGCTCCTACACCAAGGGCATCGACTTCTCCGTCAGCATCTCGGCCGAAGTGACCTTCTGAGCCACGCACCCATGTTGCGCAACACCCTCCTCCTCCCCGGCGTCCGCGGCGCGCGCCTCCTGGCCGCTGCCGCCCTCGCCATCCCCGCCCTCGCCGCCCCCGCCGCAGCCCAGCAGGACGGCGCCGTGGGCGAGACCCGCGCGGCCCTCGAGAAGTGGGTCGAGACCCGCCGCGTGATCTCCGCCGAGAAGCGCGACTGGGAGCTCGGCCGCGAGCTGCTCGCCGAGCGCATCGCCCTCCTCGAACGCGAGATCGAGGGTCTGCGCGAGCGGGTCGCCACCGCCCGCGAGAGCATCGCTGAGGCCGACGAGAAGCGCGACGAACTGCTGGCCGAGAACCAGGCGCTGAAGGAGTCGGCGGCCGGCCTCGGCGAGCTCGCCGCCGGCTTCGAGCAGCGCACCGGCGCCCTGCTGACCCGGGTGCCCGAGCGGGTCGCCGACCAGGTCCGCCCGCTCAGCCAGCGCCTGCCCGGGGACGCCGGCGCCGGGGAGCGCTCGCTCTCCGAGCGCTTCCAGACCGTCGTCGGCATCCTCAACGAGATCGACAAGTTCCACCGCGAGATCTCGGTGCACAGCGAGATCCGCACCCTCGAGGACGGCAGCAGCGTCGAGGTGTCGGCGCTCTACCTCGGCCTCGGCCAGGCCTTCTACGTGACGAGCAACGGCCTGGTCGGAGGCATCGGCAGCGCCGGGCCCGAGGGTTGGACCTGGACCCCGGCCAACGCCTCGGCCAGCCAGATCGCCCGGGCCATCGCCGTCTACCGCGGGGAAGTCCCCGCCGCCTTCGTCCAGCTCCCCGTCCGCCTGAGCCGCCCGCAGGAGAACCAGTGATGAAGCGCCTCATCCTCCCCGCCCTCCTGGCCATCGCCCCCGGCCTGGCCGCCCAGGACCCCGCGCCGGGCGAGCGTTTCGACCAGGCCCGCGGCGGCGTCCAGCAGCAGCTCGAACAGAGCCTGCAGGAACTCGCCGACCTGCGCGAGCAGATCAAGGCCGAGACGCTGCCGATGAACCGGCGCCTGAGCGAGCTGGAGTCCCAGCTCAGCGAGGTGCGCGCCGAGTACCAGGCCACCACCCGCACGCTCGACAGCCGCACGCTCGACCTGAGCAACCTGCGCAGCGAGATCAAGAGCCGCAAGGACGAGGTGGCCTACCTGAGCAACCTGCTCAGCGACTACCTGCGCAACTTCCAGAGCCGCCTGCACATCGCCGAGGAGCAGCGCTACCGCGCCGAGCTCGAGGAAGCCGCGCTGGCGCTCGAGAACCCCGGCCTCAGCGACGAGGAGGTCTTCGCCGTCCAGGCCCGGGTCCTCGACCTCGCCATCGGCCGCCTCCACGAGGCGGTCGGCGGCACGCGCTTCGCCGGCACGGCGCTGGCCGACGGCCTGGTCGCGCGTGGCCAATTCCTGCTGTTCGGCCCGGCCGCGGTGTTCCGCGCCGAGGACGGCAGCGCCATCGGCGTGGCCGAGATGCAGACCAGCGCCGAGCCGACCGTGGGGTCCTTCGGCGACCCGCTCGACGCCGAGGCCGCGGCAGCGCTCGTCGCCACCGGAGCCGGCAGCTTCCCGCTCGACGCCACCCTGGGCGACGCGCGCAAGATCGAGGCCACCCAGGAGACCCTGCTCGAGCACGTCCGGAAGGGCGGCCCGGTGATGATCCCGATCTTCGCCATGGCGGGCATCGCGCTGCTCATCGCGGTCCTCAAGTGGTTCGGCCTGACCGCCCTGCCGGTGCCCTCGCGCAAGCGGCTCGAGGCGCTCTACGGCGCCGTCGAGTCCGGCGACGAGGAGCAGGTGGAGGGCGCGCTGGCACGCCTGCGCGGCCCCTACGGCCGCATGCTGCGCACCGGCGTCGAGCACCTCGCCGAGCCCCGCGAGCTGATCGAGGAGTCGATGTACGAGAGCGTCCTGAGCTGGCGCATGAAGGTCCAGCGCTGGCTGCCCTTCATCGCCATCTGCGCGGCCTCCGCCCCGCTCCTCGGCCTCCTCGGCACGGTGACCGGCATCATCAACACCTTCAAGATGATCACCCTGTTCGGTTCCGGCGACGTGAAGTCGCTGTCGGGCGGCATCTCCGAGGCCCTGATCACCACCAAGTTCGGCCTGATCGTGGCGATCCCCTCGCTGCTGCTGCACAGCTTCCTGGCCCGCAAGGCCAAGCGCTTCATCGACGGCATGGAGGCCGCCGCGGTGGCCTTCGTCAACCGCGCGGCGCGCGGCCGGAACGAGGCCGCCGCCGGCCCCGCCGCCGTCGGCGCCCCGGCGGCCGGCGACGAGAAGCAGCTCCGCGCCCAGGTCAGCGCGATCCTCAACGACCTGCTCGGGCCCCTCGTCCGCGAGGACCTCGAGGAGGACCTGAGCCCGGCGGCCGACCGCTGAGCCGATGCAGGAGTTCGCCGCGCAGCTCGAGGGGCTCTGGGCCCAGGCACTGGAGATCTGGGCCGGGGGTGGCTGGGCGATGTACGCCATCGCCGGCATCGCCCTGGTCATGTTCGCCACCGGCATGGGCCTGCACTTCAAGCTCCTCGAGACCGGCTACCGCGACGCCCGCGAGAAGGTCTGGCGGCACTGGCTCAAGCACCCCGAGGAGCGCAGCGGCCCGGTCGGCGAGCTGCTCGACCAGGTCGACGGCGCCGCCACGGTGAAGGAGATCGCCGACCGCTTCACCCACCTGCGGGACAACGAGACCCGGCCCTTCGAGCGCGACCTCCGCGTGATGAGGGTCTGCGTCAGCTCGGCGCCGCTGGTCGGCCTGCTGGGCACCGTGACCGGCATGCTCTCGACCTTCAGTGCCCTGGCCTCCGGTTCGGGCGGCGACCAGACCATGGGGATGGTCGCCTCGGGCATCTCCGAGGCCCTGATCACCACCGAGACGGGCCTGGTCATCGCCCTGCCCGGCTTGTTCCTCCAGTACCACCTGCAGCGACGCTACGAGGGCTACCGCGCCTTCCTCGCGCACCTCGAGACGGTGTGCACGCAGCGCGTCCACCGCTCCATGCGCAAGCAGCGCAAGCGCCAGCTCAAGCGCGCCGCCCAGGAGCGAGTGGCGATGCTCCTCTTCCGCCGGCTGCGGCCGGACCTCCCCGGCCTCTCCTGACCCCGCAACCCGATGGGACGATTCCGCAACGACCACCAGGACGACGGCGCCGACGTCGGCATCGACATGTCGCCGCTGATCGACTGCGTGTTCATCCTCCTGATCTTCTTCATCGTCACCACGGTCTTCGTCGAGGAGACCGGCGTCGAGGTGGACAAGCCGCAGGCGGCCAGCTCGGTGCAGCTGGAGAAGACCAGCATCCTCCTCGCCCTCACCGAGCAGGGCCAGGTCGTCTACGGCGGCAAGGAGATCACCATGGGCGGCATCCAGCCGCTGGTGAAGCGCCTGCTGCAGAAGGAGGAGCTGCCGGTCATCGTGCAGGCCGACTCCGGCGCCCCCTCCGGCCTGCTCGTCCGCGTGATCGACGAGGCCAAGCTGGCCGGCGCCACCAAGGTGAGCCTGGCCACCCTGAAGTGAGCATGGCGCGGCAGGACCCCAACACGGCCGGACGGCGCATGGCCCACCGCCTGCAGGTGGCGGTCGGGGCGGTGGGCATGACCTTCGCCTTCTTCCTCCTGCTGCCGCTGATCCAGGCCATCCACCCGCCGGACCGCCAGGACCTCGAGCTGCGGTCGGTGGACACCGCCGTCCTGCCGCCGCCGCCGCCACCCCCGCCGGAGGCCGAACCCGAGCCGGAACCCGAGCCGGAACCCGAGCCGCCGCAGCTGGCCGACGAGGCCCCGCCGCTCGACCTCTCGCAGCTCGAGCTCGCCCTCAACCCCGGCTTCGGCGACGGCCTGCTGTCCGGCGATTTCGGCCTCGAGCTGAACACCATCGTGAACTCCGGCGAGGAGGTGGACGCCCTGTTCGACCTCGCCGACCTCGACCAGAAGCCGCGCGCCACCTATCAGCCCAGTCCGGTGATGGACTCCAGGCTGCGCAAGCTGGCCCCGGCCAAGGTCCTGCTGGCCTTCGTCGTGGACGAGGAGGGCCGCGTGCAGGACCCCCAGGTCCTGCGCTCCTCCGACCCCGCCTTCGAGCGCGCCGCCCTCCAGGCCGTCAAGAAGTGGCGCTACGAGCCGCCCAAGAAGAACGGCAAGGCCGCGCGCTTCCGCATCCGTCAACCGATCACCTTCCCCAAGGGCTGACCCCCATGCGCCTCTTCCCCCTGCTCCTCGCCCTCCTCCCGGCCCTCGCGGCCCCCGCCGCCGCCCAGCAGGGCTCCGACGAGCTGAGTGTCTGGAACGACCCCGCCTTCCGCCGCCGCCTGGCCGAGAGCTACCTGTCCGAGTCCGAGATCGAGCCGCGCGTCACCGAGGACGAGCGGGACGCGATCCTCGCCGTCCTCGAGAAGATCGGCGCCGACCAGCTCGACGAGGCCGCCGCGATGCTGGAGGAGGCCGGCCTGGAGATGTCGAGCGCCGTCTTCGACTTCACGCTGGCCAACATCCGCTTCCAACAGGACCGGCTCGACGAGGCGCTGAGTTCCTACCGCGCCGCGGTGGAGAAGTTCCCGCGCTTCCGCCGCGCCTGGAAGAACATCGGCATGATCCACGTGCGCCGCGGCGAGTTCGCCGAGGCCGCGCCTGCCCTGACCCGGGTCCTCGAGACCGGCGGCGTCGACGGCATGCTCTACGGCCTGCTGGGCTACTGCCACTCCAACCTCGGCCGTCCGCTGGCCGCCGAGACCGCCTACCGCATGGCGATCCTCCTCGACCCCGAGACCGCCGACTGGCGCATGGGCCTGGCGCGCAGCCTGTTCAAGCAGCAGCGCTACCCCGAGGCCGCCGCCCTGGTCGGGGCCATGGCCGAGGCGACCCCGGACCGCGCCGACCTGTGGCTGCTCCAGGCCAACGCCTACCTCGGCATGGACCAGCCGCTGCGGGCGGCCGAGAACTACGAGCTGGTCGACCGCCTCGGCGGCTCGACCGCCGCCAGCCTGAACGGCCTGGCCGACATCTACGTCAACGAGGAGCTGTTCGACCTGGCCGTGGACGCCTACCTCCGTGCGCTGGACCTCAGCGACACCCCGGACCTCGGCAGACCGATGCGTGCCGCCCAGATCCTGGTCGCCAACGGCGCCCTGGTCGAGATGGGCCGCCTGGTGGACGGCATCGAGGAGATCGCCGGCGAGGGCATGGAGGACGCCGACCGGAAGGCCCTGCTCAAGCTGCGCGCCCGCCTGGCCGTCGCCCAGGGGGCCGGCGCGGAGGAGGCCGCCATCCTCGAGGAGATCGTGCGCCTCGATCCGCTCGACGGCGAGGCCCTCCTGCTGCTGGGTCAGTACCACCACCGCAACGGGGACGCCGAGCAGGCCATCTTCCAGTTCGAGCGCGCCGCCCAGCTCGAGGGCCACGAGGCGGACGCGCGGGTGCGCCACGCCCAGGTCCTGGTGTCGCAGGGCCGGTACGCGGAGGCCCTGCCCCTGCTGCGCCGCGCGCAGGCCATCGCCCCGCGCGAGAACGTGCGCCAGTACCTGGAGTCGGTCGAGCGGGTGGCGCAGTCCCGCTCCTGAGGGCCTCAGCCCGCCAGCGCCGCGGCGGCCAGCGGATGCCCGCCCTCGGCCGCCCGGCGCAGCCAGGAGCGACCCAGCTCCGCGTCCACCGGCACACCGATGCCGTGGATGTGGACGCGGCCCAGCAGGTAGGCCGCCTTCGCGTCACCGAGGTCCGCCGAGCGGACGAACAGCGCGCGGGCGCGGACGAGGTCCTGCTCGAGGCCGTGGCCGAGCAGGTGGAGCAGGCCCAGGTTGCACAGGGCAGCCGCGTGGTCCTGGCGCGCCGCCCGCTCGAAGCAGGCGGCAGCCGTCGCGGAGGACTGCTCCACGCCGAGACCGCGGTAGTGGAGCAGGCCGAGGTTGTTCCACGCGGCGGCGTGGCCCTGCTCGGCGGCCGCGGCGTACCACACCGCGGCGGCAGCCGGGTCGGGGGCGCAGCCGCTGCCCTCCTCGAGCATCGCCCCGACGAGGAACTGGGCGTCGGCGTCGCCGGCTTCGGCCTGCGCCGTCCAGCTCTCGAGGGCGGTCTCGAACTCTCCGTGGGTGTAGGCGTGGAGAGCCTGCTGCTGCGGGCTCCCGCAGGCGGCAAGGGCGAGGGGCAGGGCGAGGGCGATGCGGGAGAGGAGGCTCACCTCCCTCCATCGGCGCTTCCGCCGTCGGGCTTCGCGCCCCTTCGGTCGGTTCCCGCGACCGACCGGTGGAACTTCCGTGAAGGGAAGGCGAAGGCGGTCAGAGCACGAGCAGCTCGATGAAGAGCCGCTCGTTCGAGGCGCCGGCGGGCAACGACTCGAACACCCGCACCATCAGCTGGGCGCCGTTCGAGACGGGGAGCTGCTCGCCGAGGTCGATCGCGCTGCGCTCGGGGCCCTGTCCCCGGCGCTCGAAGAGGCCGGAGCTGACCGCCGGTTGGAGCGCGAGGTAGCCGATCTCGGCGCGGCCCAGGGTGGGGTCCTTGAGGTCCATGACGCAGGCGCGGAGGTTGGCGCCGTGGAGCGGGACCGGGCGGCCCTCCTCGAAGGAAGGGTGGTCGGGGACCTGCGAGTCGGTGAACTGCATCCCGCCACCGGGGAGCAGCTCGATCACGCCGTGGTGCGCGCGGCTCGAGGAGCCGTCGGGGGCCATCTGCGGCCAGGCGATGCCCACGGTGTCCGACCCGTCGAACCAGCTGCTCATCAGGTTGGGCCGGCGGTGGCGCTGGTCCGCCGCGCCCGCCTGCAGCTCGAGGGCGCCGGTCTCGGTGAAGCCGCCGCCGGGCAGGGCCTCGAAGCGGCGCACGTGGATGCGCCCCTCGTCGGTCGCCGTGCCCCGCATGGCGAGGGCGAAGGACTCGTAGGCCACGACCAGGCCGCCGGCGTCGTCCTGCACCACGTCGGGCAGGACGCGGCCGCCGCCGATGCCCGGGTAGCCGTTGGTCGTGTCGACCGGGATGTGCTGCGCGAGCAGCGCCGGGCTGTTGAAGGTGGGCGGCGAACCGGCGGCGTCGATCGCGGTGGCCACCAGGTCGAAGTTCTCGACGTTGCCGTTCTTGTACTCGCGGCGGGCGTAGACCACGACCGCCGCCCCCGGGCGCGCCACGCCGGGCTGCGCGGGGTCCACGGCCGTCCAGGCCAGGTCGGGCATCGCGCCCGCCTCGCCGGCGAGGAAGGAGGGGTCGGCCAGCCAGCCCTCCCCGGGCTGCGGCGCGTCGACGGTGATCACGCCGCCCGCGCCGACGCGCACCACCGCCAGCTCGAGCCGCGCCGGGAGCTCGGGGTGGTTGACCTGGGTGCGCGGCCAGACGACGAGGAAGTCCTCGCCCACCGCGACCACGTCGGGCTTGTCGCAGCGGTCGGTGGTGCCGAGCAGGTCGAGCGCAGGGTCGCCCAGCAGGCGGACCTGCGAGGCCGCCGGGATCCGCCAGCGGCCCGCCCCCGTCCGCGGCACGAAGACGGCCTCCACCTGCTTGGTCGGGACGCCGGCCACCATGGTGGCGGTGTTGAAGGCCACCAGGACGTCGCCGCGGCGGTTCATGGCCACCGTGGCGTGGTCGGTCGCATAGCTCCGCGCCGGCAGCACCTCGACCTGGCCCGGGCGGAGGTCCACCTGGGCGGGGAGGGCGGCCGTCAGGAGGGCGGCGGCGACGAGGGAAGCGAGGAAACCGGACAAAGGTGGACGGCAGGGACGGCTCGGGATTCCTAGTCTATCCCAGGAATCCGAGCCCCGGAGGGCCCCTTCTCCCCCATGACCCTGCTCCCCCGCTCCGTCCGCGCCGCCCTGTTCCTCCTCCTCGTCCTGGTGCTGGCCGCCCCGGCCGAGGCCCAGCGCCGCGGCCGCGCCCCGCGCGGCCCGGGCACGGTCCAGGAGGTCTCCTGGAGCGCGGACGGCGACGCCCTGTTCTTCTCCACCGAGGGGGCCCGCTACCAGCTCGACCTGCGGCGCTTCGAGGTCGAGGAGATCGGGGCCGACGAGGGCCAGGGCGTGGCCAGCCACGCGCGCGGCGGCGGGCGACCCGGCGCGAGCCTCGGCGCCCAGCAGGGCCGGCCGATCCGCGGCCGCCAGCACACCGAGGTCGACTCGCCCGACGGCAAGTGGCAGGCGCGCTACCGCGACTGGAACGTCGTCCTGGTCGACAAGGAGAGCGGGAAGGAGATCGCGGTGACCGAGGACGGCAACGCCGACATCCACTACGGCACGGCGAGCTGGGTCTACGGCGAGGAGCTCGACCAGGTCACCGCGATGTGGTGGTCCCCCGACTCCTCGAAGCTGCTCTTCTACCGCTTCGACGACACCGGGGTGCTGCCCTTCCACCTGGTCACCGGCTGGACCGAGGTCAACACCACGCACTACCCCGAGTACTACCCGAAGGCCGGCGCCACCAACCCGGGCGCCGAGCTGATGATCTACGACCTGAAGACCCGCCGCGCGCGCGAGGTCGACGCCGGCGGCGGGCGCGAGGAGTACCTCTACCACCTGCTGGCCTCGCCCGAGGGCGACACGGTGTTGGTCCACTGGACCGACCGGCTGCAGCAGCACCTGAAGCTGCTGGCCATCGACCTGAGGAGCGGGAAGACGCGCACGGTGGTCGAGGAGCGCCAGGACACCTGGCAGAACAACCACCCCTCGATCCGCTGGCTGGCCGACGGCGAGCGCTTCCTGTGGGAGACCGACAAGAGCGGCTACACCCACTACGAGCTGCGCGACCTGTCCGGGAAGCTGCACCACCCGGTGACCTCCGGCGCCTTCCAGACCGAGGGCGTCGAGTTCCTCGACGAGGAGGCCGGGCTGCTCGGCTTCACCGCCTACAGCTCCGGGGCCAACCCCTACTACCTGCAGTACCACCTGGTCGGCCTCGACGGCGAGGGGCAGCGCCGGGTCACCAGCGAGGAGCTGCACCACTCGAACTTCCACCTCTCGCCCGACGCGCAGTGGCTGGTCGCGCAGTACGAGTCGGTGAACCTCCCGCCCTGCACCGCGGTCTACCGCACCTCCGACGGCGAGAAGGTGGCGGTGATCGCCGAGAGCGACCCGGCCACTGCGGCCGGCCTGGCCGAGATGTTCTCCTTCCGCTCAGACGACGGCGCCTTCGACATCCACGGCGTGCTCTACAAGCCGGCCGACTTCGACCCGGCCGAGAGCTACCCGCTGATCGACCCGCTCTACGCCGGGCCCAACACGCTGGAGTGGAGCGCCGGCTACGTCAGCCGCCCGCAGCGCTACACCGACCAGGGCTACCTGGTGGTCAAGGTGAACAGCCGCGGCACCGGCAAGCGCGGCAAGGCCTTCCTCGGCTCGACCTACCTGCACCTGGGCGACGTGGACATCCAGGACCACGCCGACGCCGTGCGCCTGCTGCGCGAGCGGCCCTACGTGGACGGCGACCGCGTCGGCATCGTCGGCGTGAGCTACGGCGGCTACATGGCGGCGATGGGCGTGCTCAAGCACCCGGACGTGTTCACCGCCGGCGTGGCGGCCGCCGCCGTGACCGACTGGCGGAACTACGACACGATCTACACCGAGCGCTACATGAGCACGCCGCAGCTCAACCCGGACGGCTACCGCACCGGCGCGGCGATGACCTGGGTCGACCAGCTGAAGGGCCACCTGCTGATCACCCACGGCATGGTGGACGACAACGTCCACCCGAACAACGCCTTCCAGCTCATCGAGGCGCTGGACGAGGCCGGCAAGCCCTACGAGAGCCGCTTCTGGCCCAACGTCGGCCACGGCCTCGGCCGCGGCGGCAGCGAGACGATCCACGACTTCTTCCGCCGCTGGCTGAAGCCCTAGCCGGCTCGCTCAACCGGCCGCGATCTGGGCGCGGACGATCGGAATGCGCTGCCCCAGCCAGTCCTTGCGCGACTGGAAGTGGCCCGGGATCGCCGCCGCCCCACCGATCTGGTTGTTCGGGTCCGCCGCCAGCCACGGCGTGAGCCGCGGCTCGATGCGGTCGAGGAAGCCGTGGATGACCGGCTCGGCCAGCGGTCCGTCGAGGAGGTCGGTGAACAGCTGCCGGTACTCGGCGCGGATGGCGGGCGTGCCGAACAGGTGGTCCGCGTAGTGCTTGCCCGGGTTGTAGATGTCCCACTGCAGCTGGTTCATGACCGAATCGAGGTCCCAGGGGAAGTAGCGGCGTTTCCACCCCAGCGCCGAGTCGGCGAAGTGGATGTTCTTCCCCTTGGAGAACAGGCTGTCCGGATGGCTCACCAGGGCGTTGACCGCCGCCAGGGTGAGCATGCCCTGCAGGTCGATGTTCGCCCGGACCTCGCTCTCGAAGCCCGGCGGCGGCGGGGTGGCGCAGCCGCCCGAGGGCCGCTGGAAGGGGTCGTAGCACAGCAGGGCGTGGGTCGGGCTCTCTCCGCTCCCGACGGCGAGGGTGTCCGAGTAGATGTCCCCGAGCTTGTAGAACCAGGTCAGGTTGTCGACCCAGAGCCCCCGGTTCTCGAGGAAGCGCTTGTCGCGCTGCTCGGCGTTGACGTAGACCCCGGTGTAGACGCCGTTGATCGTGACCGTGGCCCAGTTGGCCAGGCCGGCCTCGTAGCCGTAGCCCTCCGGCCCGCTGGCCATCCGGTGCAGACCCCAGGCGAGCCCCTCGGTGACCACGTCCTCGTCGTCGCCGTTCTCCAGGCTCAGCTTCTTGAGGTCGTGCCAGGTCTGCCCGGCGACGTACTCGTTGATGTCGATCTTCAGCGACACCTTGTCGAAGCCGGGCGCGCCGGTGAGGGCGTCGCAGGACTTGCGGCGGACCGAGACCAGGATCGGCGCCTCTCCGGCGAGACCGAACCAGGCCGGGACCTCGATCGAGAAGGAGGTGTCCCCCTGGACCGTGGCCCAGTCGCCCGGCGTCATCGACAGCTCGAGGTGGAGCACCCGCTCCGGATCGAAGACCTCCGGCCAGCCCAGGCGGGTCGGCTGCGGGGGGAGGAGGCCGCGCTGGGCAGGCGCAGCCGTGACGAGGAGGAGGGCCGCCAATGCGGCCAGGGCGGGGAAGGACCGGTGCATGCGGGGAGGAGCGCGGCGGGGAAGGCGCCGCGGGCGATGCTCCACGCTAGCACGGAAACGGGGAACCCGCCCGTTGCCGGGGGCTCATTCGACGCGGGGCTCGACCCCGAGCAGCTTGCGCACGAAGAAGTCGCGCCGGCGCCGCGTGCCGTAGGGGCTCTCCGCCGCGCCGTGACCGGCGCCCGGCATGACCAGGAGCTCGAAGTCCTTGTCGGCGCGGATCAGGGCGTCCACCACCTGCATGGTGGAGGCCGGGTCGACGTTCCGGTCGAGCTCGCCGACGACGAGCAGCAGGTCGCCCTGCATGCGGTGGGCCTTGTCGACGTTCGAGCTCTCGGCGTAGTGCGGGCCGACCGGCCAGCCCATCCACAGCTCGTTCCACCAGATCTTGTCCATGCGGTTGTCGTGGCAGCCGCAGTCGGCCACCGCCGCGCGGTAGAAGTCGCCGTGGGCGATCAGCGCGCGCAGCGCGTTCTGGCCGCCGGCGCTGCCGCCGTAGATGCCGACCCGCGACAGGTCGAGCGCCGGGTCGGTGGCGGCCAGGGCGCGGATCCAGGCGATGCGGTCGGGGAAGCCGGCGTCGCCGAGGTCCTGCCAGGCGACGTCGTGGAAGGCCTTCGAGCGCCAGTTGGTGCCCATGCCGTCGATCTGCACCACGACGAAGCCCAGCTCGGCCAGCTCCTGCGGCTTGCGGTGGGCGGACCAGTCCTTGGGCACGTGGTGGCCGTGCGGCCCCGCGTAGATCGCCTCGATCACCGGGTAGCTGCCGGCGGGGTCGTAGTTCGTCGGCCGGTGGACGAGGCCCCAGATGTCGGTGGCGCCGTCGCGGCCCTTGGCCGTGAAGCGCTGCGGCAGCTTCCAACCGGTGGCCAGCAGCGGCGCGGCGTCCGCGCGCTCGAGCTCGGAGACCAGGCTGCCGTCGGCGGTGCGGCGCAGCTCGGTGACCGGCGGCAGGTCGACCCGCGACCAGGTGTCGAGGTAGTGCGCGCCGTCGGGCGAGAACTCGAGCTCGTGCGTGCCGTCGCCCTCGGTGAGCATGCGGAGGCTGCCGTCGTCGATGCCGACCACGGCGTGGTGGACGTGGTACGGGTCCTGCGCCGGGTCGCGGCCCATCAGGCGCAGGCGCACCTCGCGGCGCTCCTCGTCCACGTGGTCGACGGCGCGCACCACCCACTCCCCCGCCGTGACCGGGCGCAGCACCTCGCCGCTGGCCACGTCCACCAGGTAGAGGTGGTTCCAGCCCGAGCGCTCGGACATCCACAGCGCCTCGGCGCCGCCCTCGAGCACGTGGAGGAAGGTCTTGCCGGCGTAGTCGACGAAGGTCGGGCTCTGCTCGTCGATCACCGCGCGGGTGGCGCCGGTGCGGGTGTCCACCGCCAGCCAACGCAGCACCTGGTGCCCGCGCTGGTTGAAGAGGTAGAAGAACTCGCCGCTGTCCGGCGCCCACGAGTACCGGCCGAGGCTCCAGGGGTTGGAGGCCAGGGCGCCGTCCACCGGGAGGGGCGCGGCGGCGCCGTCCTCGCCGAGGCGGAACAGGCGCACGCGCGGCTGGGCGATGCGGTCGCCGGGCTTGAGGTAGTCGAACTCGAGGGTGCGCGGCTGCAGCTGGTCGTCGGGGCGCGAGTCGACGATCGTCACCGGGTGCGGCTCGGCGGGGACGGTCTGCAGGCAGGCGAGCACGCGGCCGTCGGGCGACCACAGGAAGGGGCCGCCGTAGGAGTCCTCGGCCGAGCCGTCGGTGGTCAGGCGCGTCTCCGCGCCGCCGGCGTCGCGCAGCCAGAGGTCGTGCTCGCGGACGAAGGCCTCGGGGTGGGCGGCCGGAGCGCGCTCCCCTCCCGCCTCGCCGCGGCGCGCGCGCGAGGTCCCGTCGCGCCGCGGCGGGGCCTCGCCGTCGACCACCGCCACGCCGGCGGCGGGCGCGCCGCTGAATCGCGCCAGCTCGCGGCCCTCCGCGTCGGTCACGCGCCAGGCGTGGCCGACGAAGGTGTGTTGCCAGCGGCGCCCGCCGGCCGGAACGGTGCCGTAGCTGCGGCCCTCGCCGCCGCCGCTGACCCAGCGCAGCTCGACCGGGCCCTCGGTGCGGTTGACGAACAGGATGCCGGTGTCGCCGCTGCCGCCGCGCGGCCCGCGGCCGGGGACCAGGCGGAACTCCTCCACCTCGGCCGGGTCGAGCGGGGCGACCTGGTCCGCGCCGAGGTGCCAGGAGAAGGCCGCGCCGTCCCCGGCCATCAGGAGGAGCAGCTCGTCCGCGCCGCGCCAGGCCAGGCGGGCGACGCGCGCGGGCCCGACGGCCAGGCCGAGGCGCGCGCGCAGGGCGTCCTCGTCGCCGAGCACCCGGCGGCGCTCCTCCGCCGGCGCGGCCGGGTCGACCAGCACCAGCTCGACCCGCCCCCCCGCGCGGCGCGCCTGGTAGCCCACGCGGCCGCCGTCGAGCCACTGCGGCCGGCCGAGGATGCCGAGGACGCGGTCGGCCGACTGGGCGCGCAGCCCGGCCGCGCGCGCGTAGTCGGCCTTCGTGCCCTGGGCCGGCGCCGCGGCCGCCGCCGCGAGCAGGAGCAGGGCGGGAGCGAGGCGCCGCGCGAGGCCGCTCACCGGACCGAACCGAGCCAGGCCTCGCGGAGGGTGCGCTGCGCCGGCGTCGGCGCCGGGACGAAGGCCAGGTCGGCGATCACCGTCGGCTTCTCGACCAGGGTCACGCGCAGCTCGCGCTCCTCCTCGCCGCTGCGCAGGCGCAGCAGGACCTCGTCGCCGGGCTGCCGCCCGCGCAGGGCGGCCTCGGCCCCGGCCCAGTCCGCGCCGTCCACCGCCAGCACGGTCTCGCCGGGCCGCGGCATCCCCTCCTCGGGCTCCTGGCCGCGGCGGCCGGCCACGCGGCTGCCGCGCAGCGCGAAGGGGAAGCCGCAGGGGATGACCTCCTCGGTGTACTCCACCCCGGCGAGGCGGAAGATCTCGGCGAAGGGCGGGTCCATCGTGCCGTGCACGTGGCGGGCGAAGAACTCGGAGAAGTCGTGGTTGCTGATCGCCGTGCACAACCGCTCGACGTCGCCCTCCTCGAAGCCGACCCCGCGCTCGGCGAACCAGCGGTTGCAGAAGCGCATGAAGTCGTTGAGGTTCGCGCGCCCGCCGCTCTCGTGGCGCATCTTGATGTCGATCAGCGCGCCGAGCATCTCCCCCTTGCCGTAGTAGTCGACCCGCGGCTCGGTCTGGTCGGGCTGGTCGCGGTGCCAGGCGTTGCGGCTGGCCCAGTAGACCGAGTGCTCCTTGCGCCGCACCTTCGACTGCTCGCGCGAGATCACCGCGGCGAGGTGGTCGAGGTACTCCTCGCGCGACCAGATGCCGGTGCGGCACAGGGTGAGGTCGCCGAAGTAGGAGGTCCAGCCCTCCGACACCCACAGGTTTCCGGTGTAGTTCTCGTGCTGGTACTCGAAGGGGCCGAGGGTGACCGGCCGGATGCGCTTGACGTTCCAGGCGTGGAAGAACTCGTGGCTGGTGACCGAGGCGCCGGCGCGCGGGTCGTCGCGCTGGGCGTCGGCGCGCAGGCCGATCGAGGTCGAGTTGAGGTGCTCCAGGCCGCCGCCACCGGGGATGTGGAACAGGAAGACGTAGTCGGCGAAGGGGAAGCTGCCGAACAGCTCGCCCTGGTGGCGCACGATCTCCTCGACGATGGCGGTGAAGGCGTCGAGGTCGAAGTCGTACTCCTGCTCGTTCTCGAAGTAGACGCAGCGGAAGGCAGTGTCGCCGACGGCGAAGGAGCGCTCCTCGAAGCGGCCCAGGATGCCCGGGGCGTCGATGAAGGTGTCGTAGTCCTTGGCGCGCTTGAGCATCGGGCCGCCGGCGTCGAGCAGGCCGTTGGCCACGCGCCAGCCCTCCGGCAGCACGTAGCGGCTGGTCACCGGCAGCTCCTTCGCGCCGGGCACGTACAGGTAGGTGCTCGGGCCGTTGATCCGCACGCCGGTGACCTCGGCCTCCTCGTCGGGCTGCTGGCCCCACCAGCCGCGCGTGCTCGGCACGGAGTAGCGCACCACCACCCGCTCCACGCCGGCGGTGTCGACGCTCCAGCTCTGGAAGTCCATCGCGGTGAGCTCGAGCGGGCGGCCCTCGCCGGAGACGGCGCTCAGGCCCTCGACGCGCTCGCCGAAGCGGCGGATGCCGTAGGCGCCGGGTGTCCAGTTCGGCATCGCGAGGTGCAGCCGCGGCCGCGCCAGCGCGTCCACGGTCATCTCGATCTCCAGCGTGCGCCGGTCCTCCGAGACCGTCGTGGTGTACGCGATCTCGAGCGGCGTCAGGTCGTCGCGCTGGGACTGGGCGGGGAGGTCGGCGCCCGCGAGGAGCGCGAGGGGGAGCAGATGGAGGATGCGCATGTCCGGTTCGCAGGGAGTGGGGTGGCCGGGTGCCGGATCATAGCCGCCCCACTCCCGCCCGGACTCAGCGCAGCCGTCCCAGCACCTGCCCGGCGATGATGTTCTTCTGGATCTCGCGCGTGCCCTCGTAGATCTCGGTGATCCGGGCGTCGCGGTAGAAGCGCTCGACCTCGAACTCGGTGATGTAGCCGTAGCCGCCGAACAGCTGGATCGACTCGCTCGCCACCTCGCTGGCCACCTTGCCGGCGTAGTACTTGGCCATCGCGCTCAGCTTGGTGTCGGGCTTCCTGTGGTCGGCGGTCCAGGCCGCCTTGTAGGTCAGCAGCCGCGCCAGCTCGAGCTGCGTGGCCATCTCGGCCAGCTTGTGCTGGATGGCCTGGAACTTGGCGATCTTGATGCCGAACTGCTCGCGGCCCTTGATGTGCTCCATGGCGCGGTCGAAGGCGCCCTGCGCGGTGCCGACCGCCTGCGCGGCGACCTCGATGCGGCTCTCGTCGAAGAACTGCAGCACCTGGTAGAAGCCCTTGTTCTCGACGCCGAGCAGCGCCGACCCCGGCACGCGCACGTCCTTGAAGCTGACCTCGCCGGTCGGGATCATCTTCAGGCCCATCTTCTCGCCGACGCTGGCCACCTCGATGCCCGGCGCGTCGGCGTCGACGATGAACATCGACTGGCCCTTGTGGCCCTCCCCCGGGTCGGTCTGCACCAGCACGACGTAGAAGCCGCAGTGGCCGGCGTTGGTGATGAAGGTCTTGACGCCGTTGATCACCCAGCCGTCACCGTCGCGCACCGCGGTGGTCGCCATCGTGGTGATGTCGCTGCCGTGCATCGGCTCGGTGAAGGCGCCGGCCGACAGGCACTCGCCGCCGGTCACCCTCGGCAGGTAGCGCGCCTTCTGCTCGTCGCTGCCGTGGTGCAGCACGATCTCGCAGGCGAAGTGCGCGGTGAGCAGCGCGGCGCCGATGCCCGAGTCGCGGCGGCAGAACTCCTCCACCACCAGGGCGTTCTCGAGGATGCCGTAGTCGGAGCCGCCGTACTCCTCGGGGAAGTGCAGGCCGATGAAGCCCTCCTCGCAGGCCTTGCGCCAGATGTCCTCCGGGTAGGCGTGGTCCTTCTCCAGCTCCAGCGCCAGCTCCTTGTCGAACTCGCCCTTGGCGAAGCGGGCCGCCGCCTTCTGGATGTCCTTCTGGGCCTTGTCCAGTTCGAAGTCCATGGTCCTCTCCTCTATCCCTTGCGCTCGCGGATCTTCTCCTCGAGCAGCGGCACGAGGTCGAACAGGTCGCCGACGATGCCGACGTCCGCGGCGGCGAAGATCGGCGCCGCCGGGTCCTGGTTGATGGCGACGAGGAAGGGGCCGCCCTTCACGCCGCCGAGGTGCTGGAAGCTGCCGCTGACGCCGACCGTCAGGTACAGCTTCGGCTTGACGGTCTGGCCCGAGGTGCCGACCTGGCGGCTCTTCTCGAGCCAGCCCTTGTCGACGATCGGGCGCGTGCAGGCCAGCTCGGCGCCGAGCGCCTCGGCCAGCGAGCGCACGAGGTCGAGGTTGTCCTCCTCCTCGATGCCGCGGCCGACGGCGACCAGCAGCTCGGCCTGGGTGATGTCGACCGCGCCGGCCTCCGGCGCGACGGTCTCGACCAGGCGCCGCCGCGGGGTGAAGCCGTCCGGCGCCGGGCCGGCCTCGACCGCGCCGCCGCGGTCCTCGCCGGCGGCGGCGGCGAAGGCGCCCGGGCGCACGGTGGCCAGGAAGCCCGGCGCCGCGGCGGCCACCACGCGGGCGTGGACCTTGCCGCCGTGGACCGCGCGCACGCCGGCCAGCTGCTCGCCGCGGTCCTCCAGCGCCAGGCAGTCGGCCAGCATCGGCCGGTCGAGCTTCGCCGCCAGCAGCGGCGCCAGGTCGAGGCCGTTGTTGGTGTGGCCGAGCAGCACCAGCCAGGGCGCCTCGGCGGCGATCCACGGCGCCAGGCAGGCCGCCGCCCACTCGCCGTCGAAGACCCCGCCGGCCGCGGCCGGGAACACGACCACGCGCTCGAAGGCGCGGGCCAGCTCCGCCGCCGCGCCCTCGTCGGCGCCGAACACCGCCGCGGTGACCCGCGCCTCGCCGAGCGAGCGCGCCGCCGCCGCCAGTTCGAGCGCCTCGTCGCCGGCGCCCTCCAGGATCACGAAGACCTCGCGCATGATCACAGCCCTCCCCGCTCGCGGAGCATCTCCACCAGCCTCTCGACGACCTCGTCGTCGCTGCCCTCGAGGATCTCGGCCCCCTCGCCCTTCGGCGGCAGGAACAGCTCCTCGAGCGTGACGCGCGGGTCGGCGCTGACGCCGAGCTCGGCCGCGCCGAGCACCGGGATGTCGACCCCGGCCACCTTGCGGATGCCACGGATCGACACGTAGCGCGGCTCGTTGATGCCGGTCTGCACCGTCACCACCGCCGGCAGGTCGACCTCGACCACGCGCTCGAGGCCGCCCTCGACCTCGTGGCGCACCCGCGCCCTGCCGTCGGCCACCTCCAGCCCGGTGGCCAGCGCCACCAGCGGCCGGTCGAGCAGCCCGGCGAGGAAGCCGCCGACCTGGCCGCGGCCCTCGTCGGCCGAGACCGCGCCGAGCAGCAGCAGGTCGCAGGGCCGGTCCCCCACCGCCGCCGCCAGGACCTGCGCCACCGCCCAGGCGTCGGCGCCGGCGAAGGCCTCGTCGCTGAGGTGGACGGCGGCGTCGCAGCCCATCGCCAGGGCGCGGCGCAGCACCTCCTCGTCGTCCTCGCCGCCGACCGTCAGCGCGGTCACCGTGCCGCCGTGCTGCTCCTTGAGCTGCACGGCCGCCTCGACGGCGAAGTTGTCCCACTCGTTGATGTCCCAGGAGAAGTCGTCCTCCTCCAGGGCGCGGCCCGTGCGGTCGATCTCGATCTCGACCTCGCTGGTGTCCGCGACGCGTTTGATGCAGACGATGACGTCCATGGTCAGGCTTCCTCCGGGGGCGCGGCGGCGACGCCGGCGGCGCGCGCGACGAGCTCGGCGAGGTCGATCACCTCGACCTCGCCCTCGCGGCCGCTGGTCTTCACCGCGTCCTCCAGGTTGGTCAGGCAGAAGGGGCAGGCGGTGACGACCACCTGCGCGCCGGCTTCCACGGCCTGGTCGAGGCGCACCTCGCCGGTGCGGCGCTCGCACTCGGCCTCGTGGAACAGCGACAGCGAGCCCCCGCCGCAGCAGAAGCTGCGGTTGCGGCTGCGCTCCATCTCGGTGGTGCGCAGGCCCGGGATCGCGCCGAGCACCGCGCGCGGCGCGTCGTACTCGCCGTTGTGGCGGCCGAGGTAGCAGGGGTCGTGGAAGACGTGCACGCGCTCGTCCACCGCGCCGAGCTCGAGCTTCCCGGTCGCGACCAGCTCGGCGAGCAGCTGCGAGTGGTGCAGCACCGGCTGCTCCATCCCGTAGTCGTGGCGCAGCGCGTTCATCGCGTGCGGGTCGGTGGTCAGGACGCGGTCGAAGCGGCGCGCGGCCAGGGCCTCCTCGTTCTGCTCGCGCAGGGCGAGGTAGAGGCCCTCCTCGCCGAAGCGGCGCGCGTCGTGGCCCGAGTCCACCTCGTCGGCGCCGAGCGTGCCGGCGTCCACGCCGGCGCGGCGCAGCAGGCGCGCCATCGCCTGCGCGGTGCGCTGGATGCGCGGGTCGAAGGCGGCGGCACTGTCGGTGAACCACAGCAGCGGAGCCTCCTCCCCCTCGTCGAGCAGGCGCACGCCGCCCGCGCCGTCCTCGCCCTCGATGCCGTCGAGCCACTCGGCCCGCTTGCGCGCCATCTTGCCGTAGGGGTTGCCGCGCTTCTCCAGCGCCGCCATCGGCTTCTGCAGCGAGGCGGGCAGGCGGCCGTCGTCGACCAGGTGGCGGCGCATCCCGATGATCCGGTCGAGGTACTCGATGGTCACCGGGCAGGCCTCCTCGCAGGCGCCGCAGGTGGTGCAGGCCCACAGCTCGTCCTCGCCGATGGTCTCGCCGACCAGGGCGGGGCGCGCGCCGGCATCCACCACCGGCCCGCGCACCGGGTAGTGCGCGTAGGCCGCTTCGCGCGTCTTCAGGTTGAGCATCCGCGGCGACAGCGGCGTGCCGGCGGCGTAGGCCGGGCAGTGGTCGGAGCAGCGGCCGCAGTCGGTGCAGCTCCACACGTCGAGCACCTGCTTCCAACCGAGGTCCTCGAGCCGCGAGACCCCGACCCGCTCGAGCGCGTCGAAGTCCGGCTCGGTCCAGGACGGCGGCGCCACGACACCGCTCGGCTCCAGCTTGCCGAAGAAGACGTTGGGCAGCGCGGTGAGCACGTGGAAGTGCTTGCCGAGCGGCAGGAAGCACAGGAAGCCGAGCAGGGCGGCGTTGTGGATCCAGAAGCCGGCGAGGCGCAGGCCGAGCAGACCGGGGGGAGGTTCGGCCCCGGCGGGCGCGGCGGGCAGCAGCGCGGCGACCAGGCCGGCCAGCGGCACGCTCCAACCGCCCCCCTCGGCGCCCAGCGCGAGGCCCGCGCCGTCGAACAGCGCGTCGGCCACCATCAGGGTCGAGATCAGGCCGAGGACCAGCAGCGCCTCCGGCGTGTGCGACTCCCCGGCGTGGCGGTCGTGGTAGCGGGCCGGGCGCACGACCAGCCGGCGGAAGGCCAGCACGGCGCAGGCCAGCAGGACGAGAAGGCCGGTCCAGTCCTTGACCGCCGCGTAACCCGGGCCCAGGTCGGAGAAGCCCGGGGAGTAGGCCTCGCCGATCAGGCTGAGCGAGCGCACCGACAGCACCAGGAAGCCGCCGAAGACCAGGATGTGCAGCGGTCCGGCCACCCAGTAGCGCGGCTGGCGCGATTGGCCGAAGCCGATGACGAGCAGGCGGCGCAGGCGCTCCCCCAGGCGATCGGCGCGGGGCTGCGGGGCCGCCGCACGCAGCAGGGCGAGGCGCCGGAGCAGGGTCCAGCCGAAGACCGCAGCCGCTGCCACAAGCAGCAGGGACTGTATTGCCGCCCCGGGGAGCCCCAGGATGTCGTGCTGCGAGGGAGAGTACGGGATGGCTGCTGCGGGAGTCGGGCGGCCACGGCGGGCCGCGGCGGCGGAGGGCGGAGACACCCCGGACGCGTCGCCGCCCCCGGGGAGGGCGCAGCCTTCGCTAACCCCTGCCGGGCACGAATCAAGCGGCGCTTGCCCCCGGGCGCCCCGCCGGCCCGGGTTAGACTCGCCTCTCCCGCCGCGTTCCCCTGGAGAACCCCATGATCCCCCGCATCCTCTGCTCGCTGCTCCCGGCGGCGCTCCTGGCCTGTTCCTCGGCCCCCGCCCAGCTGCCGGTCCCCGGCGAGGGCCGGACCAGCCCTGAGGCCCGCCAGGCCGCCTTCGACCATCACCTCGAGATGACCGAGGCCTCGCCCTGGAAGGAGCTGCGCTGGCAGTTCCTCGGCCCGACCAACGTCAGCGGGCGGGTCACCGACGTCGCGGTCGAATCCCCCCGCGGCAGCAGCTACACGATCTACGCCGCGACCGCCTCGGGCGGGGTGTGGAAGACCACCAACGAGGGGGTCAGCTGGGAGCCGGTCTTCGACCAGGCGCCCTCCACCTCGATCGGCGACGTCACCCTGGCGCCGAGCGACGCCCAGCGCGTCTGGGTCGGCACCGGCGAGGCCAACATCTTCCGCAGCTCGATGGCCGGGCACGGCGTCTACCTGTCGCGCGACGGCGGCGACAGCTGGGAGCACAAGGGCCTCGGCGCGACGCACACCATCGCGCGCATCGTGGTCCACCCCCACCACCCCGAGGTGGTGTGGGTCGCGGCCAGCGGCAACGAGTGGACGCAGAACCCCGAGCGCGGCGTCTACCGCACGACCGACGAGGGCGAGACCTGGGAGAAGGTGCTCGACTGCGGCCCCGAGGCCGGCGCCATCGACCTGGTGATCGACCCCTCCGACCCGAGCCGGCTCTACGCCGCCACCTGGCAGCGCACGCGCCTGAAGTGGAACGACCCGCGCAACCACGAGGGCTCGACCGGCAGCGCGGTCTACCGCAGCGAGGACGGCGGCGACAGCTGGCACGAGGTCACGGACGGCCTGCCGCCGGCGCGCTACCGCGGCCGCATCGGCCTCGACGTCTGCGCCTCGCAGCCCGAGACGGTCTACGCCTTCGTCGACAACTACGAGCCGATCCCCGTCGAGGGCGAGGACGCCGACGCGCCGACCGACTCCTACGGCCGCCCGTCCACCGGGCGCATCCAGGGCGCGCAGCTGTGGCGCTCGGACGACCGCGGCGGGAGCTGGCGCATGGTCAGCGTCGCCGACGAGTACATGCAGGGCCTGTCGTCCACCTACGGCTGGGTGTTCGGCCAGGTGCGGGTGGACCCGAACGACCCGGACACGGTCTACGTGATGGGGTTGGCCCTGAACGTGTCGAACGACGGCGGCAAGAGCTTCCGCCGCCTGCGCGGCATGCACGGCGACCACCACGCGCTGTGGATCGACCCCGACAACTCCGACTACCTGGTCAACGGCAACGACGGCGGCCTGGTGATCAGCTACGACGGCGGGCGCCGCTGGCGCGACTTCAACCACAACCTGCCGGTGGTGCAGTTCTACAACGTGGGCTTCGACATGGACGAGCCCTTCCGCGTCTACGGCTCGATCCAGGACCACGGCTCACGCCGCGGCACCGTCGACCTGCGCCGCGGCCGCGACCGCATCCGCCCGGTGGAGTTCGAGTACGCCCCCGGCGGCGAGGCCAGCATCCACGCCGTCGACCCGACCGACCCCGACGTGGTCTACAGCGAGGGCTTCTACGGCTCGATCGGCCGCAGCGACCTCGGCAGCGGCGCGCGCGCGCGCCTGCGCCCGGAGAACCCGACCGACGGCGAGCCGCTGCGCGGCCAGTGGCTGGCGCCCTTCCTGATCAGCCCGCACAACCCGCGCATCCTCTACCACGGCATGAACCGGGTGTTCCGCTCGATGGACCGCGGCGAGGGCTTCGAGCCGATCTCGCCCGACCTGTCGTGGAACGACCCGGAGAAGAAGGGCGACATCCCCTACCAGACGGTGTTCGCGCTCGACGAGTCGCCCCTGCGCTTCGGCCTGCTCTACGCCGGCACCGACGACGGCCGCCTGCACGTGACGCGCGACAGCGGCGCCAGCTGGACCGACGTCAGCGAGGGGCTCGCGCCGGGCCGCTGGATCTCGCGCGTCGTCGCCTCGCGCACCGGCGAGGGCGTGGTCTACGCCGCGCAGAACGGCAAGCGCGACGAGGACTTCCGCCCCTACCTGTGGCGCTCCGAGGACTACGGCGCCACCTGGACCAGCATCGCCGACGGCATCCCGACCGGCCCCGTCAACGTGGTGCAGGAGGACCCGAAGAACCCCGACGTGCTCTACGTCGGCACCGACGTCGGCGTCTACGTGTCGAGCGACCGCGGCGCCACCTGGAGCTCGCTGTCGCACGGCCTGCCGAGCACCTTCGTGCACGACCTGAAGGTGCACCCGCGCGAGGACCTGCTGGTCATCGCCACCCACGGCCGCGGCATGTGGGTGATGGACGTGCGCCCCGTGCAGGACCCGGCCGCGCACGCCCCCGCCCCTCCCGCCGAGGAGGAGGAAGAGGAGGACGACGGCGAGGAGATCGACGACGAGGAGGGCTGGGGCTGATCCCCCGGACGAGACCATGGAACGACTGCGACCCACCCTGCCCGGCCTGCTGGCCGCCCTGCTCCTCCTCCCCGCGCTGCCGGCGCAGGAGGAGGGCGAGAAGGCCGAGGAGGCCGCCGCGGAGAAGGAGGACGAGCTCGAGCTGACCCTCGAGAACCTGTTCCCCGAGAAGGGGCTGTTCGGCCCCGGCGCGCGCGGCGCCGCCTTCAGCCACGACGGCCGCTGGGCCGCCTGGCTCTACCGCCCCTACCCCGAGCGCCGCCACGGCAGCGACCTGTGGGTGCGCGACTCGACCACCGGTGAGGTGCGGCGGATCACCTCGGTCTCCGTGCTCGCGCCCTTCCAGAAGGACGTGCGCGAGGTCGGCGAGGACCGCGCCGAGAAGGCGCGCAAGGCGGCCAAGGGGAAGAAGAAGGACAAGGAGGAGAAGGAAGGCGGCGAAGGGACGGAGGACGCCGGCGGCGAGCAGCCGCCGAGCGAGGAGGAGCTGCAGGACACCGTCGGCGAGAAGGACGCCGACGACGAGGACGCCCCGCGCTACGGCGGCGTGAGCAGCTTCGAGTGGTCGCCCACCGCGCCCGAGCTGCTGTTCCTGTCGGGCGGCGACATCTACCAGCTGCGCCTGATGGACGGCTCGATCGAGCGGCTGACCAAGACGCGCGAGCGCGAGCGCGACGTCCAGTACCTGCCCGACGGCAGCGGCTACACCTACCTGCGCGACGACGCCCTGCTGCGCGTCGTCTTCGGCACCCACTTCGTCGACCAGCTCGACCCCGAGCTGCCGCGCGGCCAGCGCATGACCGGCTACGAGCTGAGCCCCGACGGCAGGAAGGTGGTCTTCCTGGCCAACGACGGCCGCGAGGACCGCGGCGGCGCGCGCACGGTGAACATCGCCACCTACACCGACCGCTTCATGCGCGTGCGCGAGGTGCCGCGGACGGTGTCGGACGACCCGCAGGACGACTCCACCACCACGGTCTACCTCTACGAGCTGCCCGAGCCGGCCGAGGAGAACGGGACGCTGGTGAAGGTCCACGCCCACAAGCGCTCCGGTCCGCGCGACCAGCTGCGCGTGCCGAACTGGTCGCCCGACTCGACCCGCGCCGCCTTCTCGGTCTTCGAGCAGAGCACGGGCCACGTCAACATCCTGGTCGCGGAGTTCCCCGCCGAGGAAGAGGCCGGCGACGCGGCGGAAGAGGGCGAGAAGGACGGCGGCAAGGGCGGCGGCGGCAAGAAGGACGACGGACCGGTCGACCACCCGGCCGAGGTCGTCTACCGCTGGCTGCACGACGGCGGCCCCAACACCCCGCGGATGATCGATCCCGAGTACCTCGCGGACGGCCGTCGGCTGGTCCTGCTCAGCGAGCAGACCGGCTTCCGTCACCTCCACGTGCTCGACCCGGTCTACCAGAGCCTCGAGCAGCTCACCCGCGGGCGCTTCGAGGTCTACCCCCTCGACCTCCCCGAGCACCGCCGCTTCCTCTTCGTCGAGGCGACCAAGGAGCACCCCTCGCAGCTCGACCTCTACCGCGTCGACTTCGCCGACGGCGCGATGACCCGGCTGACGCCCGCCGTCGGCAGCTACCAGGGCGGCGCGGTCAGCCCCGACGGCGGCCAGCTGCTGGCCAGCTACTCGGCCTACGGCTCGCTCGCCGAGCTGGTCCACGTCGAGGTCGCCAGCGGCGCCCAGACGCCGCTGACCGACTCGCACCCCGAGAAGGCCGAGCACTTCACGCAGGCCGCGCCGGAGTTCTTCTCCTACGAGAACCGCCACGGCCAGACCATCCACGGCCACCTGTTCAAGCCGCCGGGGTGGACCGCCGAGGAGAAGCGCCCGCTGCTGATCTACGTCTACGGCGGCCCGCTCGGCACGCGCAAGCAGGTGGTGCAGGGCGGCTTCAGCTCGGACAGCTACTTCTTCGCCTGGTACATGGCGCAGAAGCACGGCTACCTGACCTGCACGATCGACCCGCGCGGCATGTCGGGCTACGGCGCGGCCTTCGAGAAGGCCAACTTCGAGCAGGTCGGCAAGCCGCAGGTCGAGGACCTGGTCGACGGGGTGGCGCACCTCGTCGCGCACTACGGCGTCGACCCGCAGAAGGTCGGCATCCACGGCTGGAGCTTCGGCGGCTTCCAGACCCAGATGTGCCTCTACACCGAGCCCGAGGTGTTCCAGGTCGGCATCGCCGGCGCCGGGCCGACCGAGTGGGAGAACTACAACTCGTGGTACTCCACCGGGACCATCGGGCCGAGCCGCGAGGGCGAGACCGACCTCGAGAAGTACTCGCTGCTGCCGCTGGCCAAGAACCTCGAGGGCAAGCTGCTGCTGGTCCACGGCATGGAGGACGCCAACGTGCTCTACCAGGACACGGTGCGGGTCTACGCCGAGCTGCTCGAGGCCGGCAAGGAGGCGCTGGTCGAGCTGTTCCTCGACCCGACCGGCGGCCACGGCCTCGGCGGCCACGTCAAGCGGCTCGGCCGCGCGCGCAAGTACGAGGAGTTCCTCGTGCGCACGCTCGGCGAGGGCCCGCTGCCGCCGGAGCCCGCGCCGGAACCCGCGGCCGAGGAGCCGGCCGAGCCCGCCGCCACGGAGGCGCCGGCCGAGACGCACTGAGCGGCGCTCCGACGGACGAGGAGCGGGGCGGCCGGGCTGGGCCCGGCCGCCCCGGTTCGTCCCCGGCCCGGGAGGGCCGGCCGCGGGATCAGCCGATCACCCCGGCGAAGGGGTTGGTGAAGGTCCGCGAGGCCATGTCGATGGCGTGGATCCAGACCATGCGGCCGGTGGTCCCCGCCGGGACGTTGCCGAAGTAGTTCGTCGTGCCGGTGACGTCGGCCGTCAGGCGCGGCAGCTCGTTGTAGGGCGGCGTGAGGTAGAGCAGGCCGAAGGGCGTGCCGACCGGGCCGCCGCCGATCAGCGAGTAGGCCGAGCGCACCATGCCGAAGGGCGTGGCGTTGGTCACCATGATGTGGGCGGTCTGCCCGGCCACCAGGTTGGTCACGGTCAGCGTCGGCAGGGTCTTCTCGATGTAGAGCTCGGGGATGACCCAGTTGCCGCTGCCGATCGGTTCGATGATCTCCACCCGGTCGAAGCCGCCAGGGAACTGGAAGAAGATCGTCTGCAGCGTCGTGGAGTACGACGAGGAGACGTGCTGGGCGACGAGCACGCCGCCGAGGAAGAAGTCCAGCTGCATCGGGCCGAGCCAGTCGCCGACGCCGATGCCGATCTCGGTCGAGACCTGGCCGAGGTCGATCGCCGCGTTGAAGGCGTCGAAGACCCCGGTCGGCGGGTCGACCAGCACCATGCCGCCGCCGAGCATGCCGAGGGCGCGCCCGTTGGGGTTGGTGTTGTAGACGCCCTGGATCGCGGTCGAGGGCAGGAAGGTGAAGTTGGCGATGTTCGCGCCGCCGTTGGTGCCGGCGGCGTTCAGCGCGGCCAGGCTGGTCGGGCCGGCCGGCCCCACCATGTCCATGTCGATGAAGCTGTGCGGCACCGTCATGGCCGGGATCTCGAGGACGCCCGAGCCGGAGCATCCGCCGCCGAAGCCCCAGTTGTCCAGGGTGCCGGCGCTCCAGGTGCCGACGCCCGCGCCGGTGCCCAGCAGCGTGGGCAGGCCGCTGGCGATCAGGCCGCCGGCGTCCAGCGCGATGTCGACGATGCCGTCGTAGTTCTCGTCGATGTCGAGGTTGACGTTGTCCCCCGCCGCGTCGACGTAGACCCAGACGTGGCCGCCGGTGATCTGCCACGGGAGCGTGCCGAAGCCGCCCCAGCCGCCGTAGCCGCTGCCGTTGTTGCCGTGGTAGAAGCCGAAGTTCGAGTAGCCCGGCAGGCCGGACTGGTTTTGCACCTTGACGAAGACGTCCTCGCCGGTGACCGGGTCATAGCCCAGCACGGCGGCGACGTAGGCATTGCCGCCGGCGACGTTCGGGTCCAGGTCGAACTCGATCACCTGGTTGCCGTAGGCGTCGGCGGCGGTGTTGTGGAGCATCCAGTCCAGGCCGCCGGTGACGGTCGTGCACTGGTTGTTGAGGACCTCGTAGTCCCCGAGGATCTCGGTCCAGTCGACACCCATGTTGGTGCTGTTGGCCCGGTTGAAGTCGTCGCAGGCGCTGGTGGCGCGGAAGCCGCCGCCCGGCAGGCGCTGGGCCGCCGGTGCCTTCACCTGCAGGCTGAGGTCCGCCGAGGTCGGCAGCCAGGCGCCGCCCGCCGGCGTGGCGACGTCCGTCGCCTGCTGTGCGTGCAGTCCGGCGGTGAGGAGGAACGCCGCGCAGAGGGTGGAAAGGGTTCTCATCATCGTTCGGGAAAGAGCTCGAGCCAGGGGCTCCAGGTTTCACTTCAGTGGTGGCTTCGAGGACAGCCGATCCAGGAAGATGAAATGAGAATGGGCGGATTCTAGACCGCGTCCGCGCCAGCGGAGGGGTCACCTCGGGAATCTCGCGCCACTTGTCGTCACGTCCTTCGACGCGACGACCTTCGACGCAACGAGTGTGCTTCCGCCGCGCGGCTCAGCGCCGCACCCAGGCGTTGTGCACCTCGATCCAGCGCGGCAGCACCTGCTCGAGCAGCTCGCGGCCGGGCAGGAAGGCGATGCGCAGGTGGTGCGTGCCCGGCGCCTGCCCGAAGCCGCTGCCGTTCACCGTGCACAGCCCGGTCTCCTCGAGCAGGTGCATGCAGTAATCGAAGTCCGTCTTCCCCGGAGGCAGCGCGCCGAGGCGCGGGAAGAGGTACATCGCGCCGATCTCGCCGGGGCAGTCCACCCCCTCCATCTCGTTGAAGGCCTGCTTGATGCGGCGCGCCTTGAACTCGAGGTCGGCCAGGATGCCGTCGCGCTCGGCGACGAAGCGGGCGTGGGGCTCGCTGCCCTCCTCGGGCGGCTCGACCATCAGCTGCACCATGGCCTGGCCAGCGGTGTTCGAGCACAGCCCGACCGAGGCCTGCTTGACCAGCAGGTCGAGGAAGCCGGCGCTCGTGCCACGCAGCGGCGGCGGGTTGCGCACCTCCAGGTAGCCGCCGCGGCGGCCGCACTCGCCGTAGTAACCCTTCGACACCGAGTGCAGGCTGCACAGGCAGACGTCGCGCGCGCCGAGCACGCGGGCGAAGGAGGTGAAGCCGGCGCCGTAGGTGTTGTCCTGGTAGACCTCGTCGGCGACCACCACCAGGCCGTGCTCCTCGGCGAAGTCGAGCACCTCGCGGATGCTGGCCTCGGGCAGCACCGCGCCGGTCGGGTTGCCGGGGTGGATCACGACCACCGCCTTGACCTCGACGCCGCGCCCGCGCGCCTCCTCGAACGAGCGCTCCAGCTCGGCGCGCGACAGCGTCCAGCCGGCGTCCTCGTCGGGGAAGTAGTCGACCTGCGCGCCGCCGCACTTGCGGATCACCGCCGAGTACAGCGGGTACTGCGGGATCGGGATCATGATCCCGTCGCGCGGGCCGGAGATCAGGATCTCGAGCACGCGCTTGACCGCCTCGGAGGCGCCGTCGGTGATGAACACGCGGTCGGGGTCGGCCGGCACGAAGTCCGGACCGCCGGCGTCGCGGCGGTCGATGAAGCGCGCCACCGCCTCGCGCACGCAGCGCGGGCCGGCGCTCTCCGAGTAGGCGCCGAGGCCGGTCTCGAAGCCGGCCAGCATGCGCTCGGCGCGGTCGAGGACGTAGGCGGACGGCGCGCCCGCGTCGGTCCGCGCGCGCTCGGCCGCCAGCCGCCGCGGCGCCTCGAGCAGGCTCATCACCTCGCGGTAGAAGGAGACCGGCGCCTGCCCCAGGGCCTGCGGGTTGCCGATGTTGCACGGGATCACCGTGCGACCCGCTTTCTTCAGTTCGGCGGCGCGTTGCGGGATCGGCCCGCGCACCGCGTACTCCATCTCGATCACGTTGGGGTTGGCGGCCAGTTCTCGCGGCATGTCTCGGTCCGGGCTGGGCCGCGGCCGGGGCGGGCGGCGCGCGACGGGGCCGGAAGGTTAACAGCGTCCACATGCGGGCGGCGCGCGCGGGCTTGGCCGGAGCCGCGCCACCGGATAATCTGCGGAGCCCGTCACGGGTCCCCATCCACCATGCAGCGCAAGCGGATCGACTGGGTCAACACGACCTTCATCCTGGCCACCCACGCCCTCGCCGTGGTCGCCATCGTCCACCTGGCCGCCGTCCGCTTCTCCTGGTGGACCTTCGGCCTGGGCCTGCTGTGGTCGGTCCTCACCGGCCTGTCGATCACCGGCGGCTACCACCGCCTGTTCTCGCACCGGGCCTACCGCGCCACCGCGCCGGTGCGCGCCTTCTACCTGCTGTTCGGCGCCGGCGCCTTCCAGAACTCGGCGCTGAAGTGGTCGGTCGACCACCGCGTCCACCACCGCCACACCGACGGCGAGAAGGACCCTTACAACATCGGCAAGGGCTTCTGGTGGGCCCACATCGGCTGGATCCTGTGCCGCCCCGACGAGAATCCCGACCTGCAGGGCGCCAAGGACCTGTGGAGCGACCCCCTGGTCCGCTTCCAGCACCGCTTCTACCTGCCGCTGGCGGTGTTCTCCGGCCTGGTCCTGCCCGGCCTGGTCGGCCTGGCCTGGGGCGACCCGGTCGGCGCGGTCCTGGTGGCCGGCTTCCTGCGCCTGGCCCTGGTCTGGAACGCGACCTTCTCGATCAACTCCTTCGCCCACCTGATCGGGACGCGGCACTACTCCCTGGCCAACAGCGCCCGGGACAGCATCGTGACCGCCTTCCTCAGCCTGGGCGAGGGCTACCACAACTTCCACCACCGCTTCCAGTCGGACTACCGCAACGGCATCCGCTGGTACCACTGGGACCCGACCAAGTGGTGGCTGTGGACGCTGGCCAAGGTCCGCCTGGTGGCCGACCTGAAGCGGGTCCCCCGCGAGGCCATCGAGGCGGCCAAGGCCGCCGTCCGGGCCGAGCGCCTGGCCGGCGCCGGGGCCTGATCCGCCCGAATTCCGCGGCGGACGGCCGGATTCCGGCTAAGATCCCCTGGTCTTCCCGGGTGCGCCCTCCCATGAGGGACGCGCCCCCTGATCAGATGCTTCCCGAGGGTGGTTTGATCCGGTACTGCTCCACTCGGGTTGGTTGAAAAGAATGAACATCTACGTGGGGAACCTCCCCTTCAGCGTCGACGACGACGAACTCCGCGAGCTCTTCGCCCAGTTCGGTGAGATCCAGTCGGCCAAGATCATCATGGATCGCGAGACCGGTCGTCCGCGTGGCTTCGGCTTCGTGGAGATGGGTGACGGCGAGGGCCAAGCGGCCATCGACGCCCTGAACGGTTTCGAGATGAACGGTCGCGCCCTTCGCGTGAACGAGGCGCAGCCCCGCGAGAACCGCGGTCCGCGTGGCGGCGGCGGTGGCGGCGGTGGCCGCAACCGCTGGTGATTCCAAGCGGCGTCCTGCCGCCACCTCGCGGCCGCCGGAGCGATCCGGCGGCCGCACTCCTTTTTCTGAGGACCTCAGTCCGCCTCCGGGGCGGCCTGGTCCAGCAGTTCCATGCTCCCGTCGAGGGAGAGCCGGGCGACGAGGCCGGTTGCGGGGTCGAGCCCCTGCAGAGGAAAGCGCTCGAGCACCCGCAGGGCTTCCTCCGTTCCGATCAGGCCGACCAATTCGCGCCCACGTGCGAGGCTGGCCGCATTGAAGTCGGCGCGCGCGGCTGGCTTGTCGACCGCGGCCCCCAGCTCGGTGAGGGCGCGGCGTGACTCCTCGCCCTGACGGGCGAGCCAATCCCTCAATAGGGCCACGCGGACCCGGTCATCCTGCCACCCGAGCGCCTGCCCGAGCTCCTCGGCCCGGTCGGTCTCCGGCCGAGGTTCCCAGCCAGGCGTGCGCGCGGTCGCCATCGGCAGGTCCTGCCAGGAGTGAGACCCGTCCCCCCCCCCAGCGGCAGGACGCTCGGCCTGGAGCGCCAAGCCGCGCCGCTCTCCGACCGGCGACGCAGGATCCGGCGCGAACTCACTGGCCGAGGGCACCGCCCCGCTCGCCGGGACGGGCGGAAAGGCCGCCCCGGGGTGAGAGGACGGATCGCCGGGCTGCGGTGCCAGCAGGACCGCGCCTGCCACCACGGTCAGGCCCAGGGCGGCGAGGAAGGGAGGGATCCGCCTCAATCGCGGTCGTGGCCGGGGCCGTCGCCTTCTCCGCCCTCCTCGAAGTGGAGCTCTTCGCGGTAGTCGGCGATGTCCATCCATTCGAGCTCAGGCCACCGCTTGGCGGGGTGCTCGATCTCGGCGGGGTCCACCTCGGGACGGAGACCGATGAGCACGAGCTCGCGCACCCCCTCGGGAGTCTCACGGACAGCGCGCAGAGGGAGCTCCAGCTCGTCACTCCACCACAGCTCCGTCAGGCCACCCCGGGTCTCCTCGGAGCAAGGGAGCATGCGGACGAAGCGACTGTGGAACGACTCAACATGTTCTCCCGTCGGGCACAGGGTCCCGATCTCTTCCCTACTGACGCCGGCGCGGCAGTGGCGGGACCAGGAGCCGCCGGGCCCCTCCTCGCGCAGCGTCGACTCGTCGAATTCCAGGATGTGCCCCTTCTCGGGGCGGACACGGAATCCGCTGATGCGGTCGAGGGACACCGGGTTGCGCTCGATCCACCAAGTCTGGTCCCCGGCCACGCCGGTCAGGAAGAGGTGGCGCTCGCCCCGGACCATCCGCCGGGTTCCGAGCGCCCGCCCTGCGGAATCGCGGAGCTCGAAGTCCGCGGTCAGAGCGGGTGCGTGGTAGTCCGCCTCGGCGGCGTCGGAGGAGCTACGCGTGATGTCGAGAGCAGCCCCCGAACGTGCGACAGGCACTGGAGCAGTGCGCTCGAGGGCATGCAGTTCGCGAGCCTTCTCCAGGAGCCCGGGGTCGACCGGAGAGCCGCTCGAGGCCTCCACCTTCCCGCAGCTGGCGAGCACCGAGAAGAAAGCCAGGAGGGCGAGGAATGCCGCGAAGAAGGCGGCGTCGTGTCGAGGGTTTCGGGATTCCATCGTCGTGTGGTCCTTGACCAGGAAGTGGCCCTCCGCCGGTGATGCGCTCCCGACGGAGGACCGGTCAGAGAATCAGCCGATCAGAGGCCGAGGGCGAACTTCATCAGGTCGAAGATCGCGGTGTTCTTGTGGGTGCCGTGGACGCGGAAGGACTGCGGCCCCCAAGCGTAGATCCCGACTTCCTCGCCGGCGTGGGTCTCGGAGCCGAGCGGAACCGCGGACTCCTGCAGGAAGTTCGGATCCTCCGGACCGTTGGGGATGATGCCGTTCAGGCCCGGAGTGGTGTCCGTCCAGGGGTTGATCCGGCCGCCGAGGCGGTGGCCGGAGCCGTTCCCGTAGACCAGGGTCGTGTAGGGGACACCGTTGATGTCGCTCGAGAAGTCGACCTCGCCGGTCGAGCTGTTCAGGTCGAACACCGTGGTCATCAGGTTGCCGTGCCCAGCGTTCTGGTACTCCGGCGGGCTGGAGGTGATGCCGTAGGGCAGCTCCGCCTGGGGACGCAGCGGGTAGCCGGCGATGTTGAACACGTGGCTGTGGTCGGCGGAGACCACCACCAGGGTGTCGTCCAGGTCCACCGCGCCCAGGGCATTGCCGATGGCCGAATCGAACTCCTCGGTGTCGACCAGGGAACGGTAGGCGTTGGAGGCGTGGTGGGCGTGGTCGATGCGGCCGCTCTCCACCATCAGGAAGTACCCGTTCGGGTTGTTCGCACTCAGCAGCTCGATCGCCTTGGCCACCATCTCCTCGAGGCTGGGCTCGCCGCCGAGGTCACTCGGACGGTCGAACTCGTACTCCATGTGGGAGCTCTCGAACAGGCCGAGGACCGGGAGGTCGGCATCAGTCAGGCCGCTCCACTGAGTGTCGTTCCAGACGTAGGTGTAGCCGGCGGCCTGGAATTCGGCGCGCAGGTCGCGACCGTCGGTACGGCGGCCCGCAGAGCCCTCCTCATCGATCAGGGAGCTGTCCAGGAAGTAGCGGCGACCGCCTCCGACGAGGACATCGATGCCGCTCCCGAGCGCGGTGTTGTAGGTGGCGTCGGTCGGCAGGGCCTGGAGCGCGATCTCGTTCTCGGCGTTGCGCTCATTGCTCTTCGCGTAGCAGGCGGCCGGGGTGGCGTGGGTGACCCGGGCAGTGGTCACCACACCGACCCGCATGCCGGCGGCCTTGGCCATCTCCAGCAGGGTGGTGACCGGGGCACCGTCGCCGTTCTGCAGGAAATCGCGGCGCTCGGTATCGGAACCGAAGCCGATCACACCGGAGTTGGTGTTCACTCCGCTCATCATCGCGGTCATCGTGCCAGCGCTGTCCGGCGTGATGTGGTCGGAGGTGTAGGTCCGGCTCAGGGCGGTGAAGGGGGCCTGGTCGATGACCAACTGGCCGTCGATGCCGACCGAGAAGATCCGCGTCGCGGTGACGGTGGAGATTCCCATACCGTCACCCACGAAGAAGATCACGTTCTCGGCGTCGCCGCCGCCGGAGGTGGTTTGCTGGGAGGCAGCCGGAGCCGCGAAGGTCGCGCCCGCGAGCGCCAGGGAGGCGAGGAGACGCAGGTTCTTGGATTGGTTCATCTCTGGTGGTGGAATTCAGGGAAAGGGGATGACCGCTGGTGCGGTCGCACAGAGGATGGACACGGCGCTTGAGCCAGACCTGAGCCACAGGTGAAGCTTCTGGGCCGCTGCGTTGTGGTTCTTCACGGTCCCCCCCAAAAAAGAAGAGGGACGGCCCGATGACCGTCCCCCCGAAGCACAGATCAGAAAGACCACCGGCCTCCGGCCGGCGCACTCGGAGATCCTCCCCGCCGTGGATGAAGGCCAGGGGAGTCTCCCGGTGAACCCCAGCCGAGGATCCGACCCGTGAGAATTCCCGCCCTCCTCCCGCTGCTCCTCCTCGCCGCCTGCCAGGCCGCGCCCGGCCCGGCCGAGCTCCTCGACGCGCAGGTCGAGGCGTGGAACGCCGGCGACCTCGACGGCTTCGTCGCGACCGGCTACTGGCGCTCGCCCGAGCTGACCTTCTACTCCGGCGGCGAGGTGCGGCTCGGCTACGACGGGCTGCTCGAGCGCTACCGCGTGAGCTACGGCGCGCCGGGCGCCGAGATGGGCCGGCTTTCCTTCGAGGAGGTGGAGGTCCTGCGCCTCGACCCGGTCAACGCGCTGGCCCGCGGCCGCTGGGCGCTCGAGTACGCCGACGGCAGCCGCCGCGGCGGGCTGTTCACGCTGCTGCTCCACCGCACGCCCGTCGGCTGGCGCATCGTGCACGACCACACGAGCAGCGCGCCCGCGGCGGCGGGCTGAGCGGCCGGCTTCCTCAAGCCGCCGACGAGAAAGGCTGCGGCGGCCGAAAACCGCCAGAAACGGACCCTTTCGTGCCTTCTCGGAGGGGCTCCGGTAGGCTAATGGGATCGGAATACCGCCGCTTCCTTCGAATTCACGCACTGCGACATGCCTGCTCCCACTGCCCAAAGCGACCCCCGCGCCCAACTCGAGGCGCTGCTCGGCCTGACCGACGTCCAGTACAAGGTCAACCTCACCAAGGACGAGCTCTTCCACGAAGCCATCGCCCACGACCGTGGCCGGATCCGCGAGGGCGGCCCCGAGGACGAGCAGAAGGCCTACCCGACCGTGCTCGGCGTGGAAGGCCCGCTGGTCTACTACACCGACCCGACCTGCACCGGCCGCCCGGTCAAGGACACCTTCGGCGTCGCCTGGCCCGAGTACGAGGACCGGGTCTGGTGGAAGCCGGACTTCCAGAAGTACGACCCGGCGGCCTACGAGGGCCTGCTCGCCCGCGTCGTCGCCCACCTCAACGCGCGCAAGGCCACCCTCTACGTCAAGGACGTCTACGCCGGCTCCGACCCGAGCTACGCGCGCCCCTACCGGCTGGTCAGCGAGTACGCGACGCACTCCCTGTTCTGCCACAACATGTTCCCCAAGGACGTGGCCGGGGTGAGCGACGAGGACGCCAAGCGCTGGACGATGCTCAACGTGCCGTCCTTCGAGACCGTCCCCGAGCGCGACGGCTCGAAGTCGGGCCGCGTCGTCATCCTCGACTTCAAGAACCGCATCGTGCTGGTCGCCGGCAAGGCCGACTACTGCGGCGTGGTCAAGAAGTCGATGTTCACGGTGATGAACTACCTGCTGCCCGAGATGGGCGAGATGAGCATGCACTGCTCCGCCAACGTCGGCGAGGGCGGCGACTGCGCCATCCTGTTCGGCCTGTCGGGCACCGGCAAGACCACCCTGTCGGCCGACGAGCACCGCAAGCTGATCGGCGACGACGAGCACGCCTGGACGGGCAGCGGCGTGTCGAACCTCGAGGACGGCTGCTACGCCAAGCTGATCAACCTCGACAAGGATGCCGAGCCGGTCATCGCGGCCGCGCTGAGCATGCCGGGCACGATCATCGAGAACGTGCCGGCCCTGCCCGGCAAGACCATGGCCGAGTGCCACCCGGACGAGCTCGACCTGTTCGACGGCTCGATCACCGAGAACACGCGCTTCAGCTACCCGCTGACCTGCAACCCCAACGTGATGGACGGGGCCAAGGGCCCGCACCCCGAGACCATCGTGCTGCTGACCGCCGACGCCTTCGGCGTGCTGCCGCCGGTCGCCGTGCTGGACAAGAAGGAGGTCATGTACCACTTCGTCAGCGGCTTCACCGCCAAGCTGGCCGGCACCGAGGTCGGGATCACCGAGCCGAAGGCGGCCTTCTCGGCCTGCTTCGGCGCCCCCTTCATGTCGCAGTTCGCCTCGGTCTACGCCGAGCGCCTGGCCGAGAAGATGGAGAAGCACGACACCCGCTGCGTGCTGCTCAACACCGGCTGGGGCGGCGGCCCCTACGGGGTCGGCAAGCGCATCTCGATCCAGCACACCCGCGCCCTGCTCGACGCCGCGCTGCGCGGCGACCTCGACGAGGGCAAGGTCGAGTTCGAGGAGCACCCGGTGTTCGGCCTGAAGATGCCGACCAGCTGCCCCGGCGTGCCGGACGAGATCCTCAACCCGCGCAACACCTGGGAGGACCAGGCCGCCTACGACGCCGCCGCCGAGAAGCTGCGCGGCATGTTCCAGCAGAACTTCGTCGACAAGAACTTCGGCGAGCTGGGCATCGAGCCCGTCATGTAGCGCACGCCGCGCGGCGGAAGCTGCCGCTGGTCCGCAGGCAGATGCGGACCAGCAGCAGCATCAGCGGCACCTCGATGAGCACCCCGACCACGGTGGCCAGGGCGGCGCCGCTGTGCAGGCCGAACAGCATCGTGGCGGTGGCGATGGCGACCTCGAAGTGGTTCGAGGCGCCGATCAGGGCGCTGGGCGCGGCGTCCTCGTAGCGCAGGCCGAGCAGGCGCGCGCCGGCCCAGCCGAGGCCGAAGATGAGCAGCGTCTGCAGCGTCAGGGGGACCGCGATCCACAGGATCGTCAGCGGGTTGCTCCAGATCACCTCGCCCTTGAAGGAGAAGAGCAGGACCAGGGTGGCGAGCAGCGCGGTGATCGTGACCGGGGTCAGGCGGTGGAGGAAGCGCTCGCGGAACCAGGCCTCTCCCTTGCGGCGCAGGATCGCGCGCCGCGTGAGGTAGCCCGCGGCCAGCGGCAGGGCGACGTAGACGGCGATCGACAGCAGCAGCGCCTGCCACGGCACCGGCAGGCGGCCGACGCCGAGCAGGAAGCCGCCGAGCACGCCGTAGAGCACGAGCATGGTCAGCGAGTTGACCGCCACCATGACCAGGGTGTGGCCGTCGTTGCCCTTCGCGAGGTAGCCCCAGACCAGCACCATCGCGGTGCAGGGCGCGATGCCGAGCAGGATGCAGCCGGCCAGGTAGCTGCGCCACAGCGGCACCTCGAGCATGCGGACGCCGTCCTGCAGAACCACCGTGCCGGCGCCGTAGGTCGCGCCGGGCTCGAGGTCGAGGCCGAAGGGCAGCTTGACCAGGTCGGTGGCCTCGGGACCGATGAAGGCCAGGAACAGCCCGCCGAGGAACAGGCTGGCGATGCCGTACATGGTGAAGGGCTTCACCACCCAGTTGAGGAACAGGGTCAGGCCGACCGGCCGCAGGCTCTTCCCGGCGCGCACGACCTCGGCGAAGTCGATCTTCACCATGATCGGGAACATCATGAAGAAGAGGCACAGCGCGATCGGGACCGACACGACCGGCGCGCCGCCGACGTCGAGGGTCATCGCGTCGAGCGACTCGGCCACGCCGGGGGCCAGCTTGCCGAGGGCCACGCCGGCGACCATGCACAGCGAGACCCAGAGGGTGAGGTAGCGTTCGAACAGGCTCATCGGTCCAGCAGGCGGTCCAGCTCCTCCGGGAGGGTCTCGATCCAGGCGCGGATCTCGTCGCGCACGCGGCGGAAGGGGGCGAGGGCCTCCTCCTCGGAGGCGGCGCCGGCGGCCAGCGCCGGCGGGTCGTCGAAGCCGTGGTGGACGACGCGGGCGCCCCCCGGCCACACCGGGCAGCTCTCGCGGGCGTGGCCGCAGACGCTGAAGACGACGTCCACCGGCCGCTCCGCGTAGGCGGTGACCGGATCCGAGCTCTGGCCGCGGATGTCCACCCCGGCCTCGGCCATGACCTGCACCGCGCGCGGGTTCAGCCCGTGCGGCTCGAGCCCCGCCGACAGCGCGGTGAGGCGGTCGCCGTGGAGGTGGCGCGCCCAGCCCTCGGCCATCTGGCTGCGGCAGCTGTTGCCCGTGCAGAGAAAGAGGACAGTGGTCACGCGGCGCAGCAGGCGGGCAGCGCCTTGCGGTCGGCCTTGACCCGCGGGTCGTTGCGCAGCGTCTTCTCGGCCCAGTCCCAGGCCATGCGGAGGCTGCCGTCGTTGCTGCGCGCGAGGCGGTAGTGGACCCAGCGGCCCTCGCGGCGGCTGGTCACCAGCCCGGCCTGGCGCAGCAGGCTCATGTGCCGGCTGAGGGTCGACGGGGCGAGGCCGAACAGCTCGACGAGGTGGCAGAGGCACAGCTCGCGCTCGCGCAGGGCGAGCAGGGCGCGCACGCGGGTCTCGTCGGAGAGGGCCTGGGCGAGGAGGAGGAAGCGGTCCATGTCGTTTCGTCGTTTCGCCAATCGTCGAAATGTTAACCCGGGCCCGGGGCGGCGGCAAGCGGCCTGCTAACTTGGTCGGCGATGGGCTCACCCGCCACGCCGCGCCGCGCCCGGCAGCTCGCCGCCGCCCTCCTCCTCGCCGCGCTCGGCGCCTGCGGACGCGGCCAGCCGCCGGCCTGCGCCGTCCTGGTCACCCTCGACACCACGCGCGCCGACGTCCTGTCCTGCTACGGCGGCCCGGCCGGGCTGACCCCCCACCTCGACGCCCTGGCCGCCGAGGGCCTGCGCTTCACCCGCGCCTACACCGTGGCGCCGATGACCCTGCCGGCGCACGCCTCGATGCTGACCGGGCTCTACCCGCCGCGGCACACCCTGCGCGACAACGGCCACCGCGCCCTGCCCGCCTCGGCCGTGACGGTGGCCGAACGCGCCGCCGAGGTCGGCCTGCAGACCGCCGCCTTCGTCTCCGCCTCCGTGCTGCACGAAGGCTTCGGCCTGGCGCAGGGCTTCGAGCGCTATGAGGCGCCGGCCGAGACCGACGCCGCCCGCGGCACGCAGTACCGCTCGCGCCGCGCGCACGAGGTGGTGGCCGACGCGCGCGCCTGGCTCGAGGGCCGCGACCGCGACCGCGGCTACCTGCTGTGGGTCCACCTGTGGGACCCCCACGCCCCCTACCAGCCGCCGCCGGCCTTCCGCCGCGACAACCCCTACCACGGCGAGGTGGCCTCGGCCGACGACGCGGTCGGCCAGCTGCTCGACGCGCTGCGCGCCGACCCGGCTTGGGAGCGCACCACGGTGGTCGTCGTGGCCGACCACGGCGAGGCCTTCGGCGAGCACGGCGAGTGGACCCACGGCCCCTTCGCCTACGAACCGACCATGCGCGTGCCGCTGATCGTGCGCGCGCCCGGCGCGGGGCCGGCGGTGGTCGACGCGGTGGCCTCGGTGGCCGACGTCGCCCCCACCCTGGCGCGGGCGCTGGAGCTCCCCGCGCTGCCCGAACCCGACGGCCGCGAGCTGCTCGCGCTGGCCGGCGCGCCGGGCGACGGGGTCTGGCTCGAGTCGCTCGAGGGCCACTACGCCTACGGCTGGGCACCGCTGTGGGGTTGGGTCGACGGCGAGGGCAAGTACCTCGACGGCGGGCGCGCGCGCCTGTTCGAGCCGGTCGCCGACCCGGGCGAGCAGCGCGACCTGGCCGCGCCGCGCGCCGCCGAGCTCGAGCGCTTCCGCGCCGCGATCCGCGCGGCCGCCGCGCGCCCGGCGCTGTCGCGCGCCGCCGGCGACGCGGTCGGCGACGAGCTGCTGCAGGCGGTGCAGGAGCTGGGCTACGCCGCGGTCGGCGAGGACGAGGACGCCGCGGGCGACGACCCGCGGCCGCTGGCCCCGACCGGCCGGCCCGACCCGCTCGACCGCGCCGAGGAGCTGCGCGACATCAACCGCGCCGGCAACCTCGCCAACCAGGGCCGCCACGCCGAGGCCGAGGCGCTCTACGCGCGCATCGTCGCCGGCAACCCGGGCAACCTGTGGGCGCAGGAGATGCTCGGCGCGCTGCGCCTCATGCAGGGCCGCCCGGCCGAGGGCCTCGAGCCGCTGCTGGTCGTCGTCCGCGCCGGGCGCGGCACCGCGACCACCTTCGGCAACCTGGCCGGCTGCTACCGCGCGCTCGGCCAGGACGAGAGGGCGCTGCCCTGGCTGGAGCGCGCCCTCGAGCGCAACCCGGCCCAGCAGAACGTCCGCCGCCACCTCGCCGAGGTGCTCGAGGCGCTGGGGCGGCGCGAGGACGCCGCCCGCGTGCGCGCCGGCGGCTGACCCGGCCCTCCGGCGGGATCCGCCGTTCCGGGGTAGGCTTGGGGTTCGTCGAGCCATGGCCTGCATCCCCGTCCTCCTCCTCGCTCTGGCGCCCCAGGGACCGCCCGAGACCCCGCTCAGCCTCTACACCGACCCGCAGTACCCGGCGGGGCTGGACTTCGGCAACTCGACCGGCGTGTCCTTCGGCGACTGGAACGCCGACGGCTGGCCGGACGTGTTCTCCTTCAGCTCCGGGCAGCTGTGGCGCAACGACGCCGGCCTGGGCTGGAGCCTGGTCTACGACATGGACCTGATCCTGACCACGCCCGGCGTGCGCTACGGGTCGAGCTTCGGCGACTACGACAACGACGGCCTGCCCGACATCGGCACCGAGCCGCGCGAGGGCCTGGCCGACGACTGCTTCCACCTGCTCAAGAACCTGGGCAACGGGCCGAACTTCGTCGACGTCGCCGGCATCCCGCAGATCCTCGACGTGCAGCCCTGCGGCGCCGACTCCGAGACGATCTCCTGGGCCGACGTCGACGGCGACGGCGACCTCGACTTGTTCCTGCCGGTCTACCCGCCGGGCGTCGGCAGCATCGACAACCAGTTCCTGCACAACCTCGGCCCGACCGGGCCGAACGGCGCCCACCGCTTCAGCGAGAAGGCGGCCGCGGTCGGCCTGCTGGTGCCGGCCGGCAACGCGCGCCCCGAGGGCTCCTGGTTCTTCGACGCCGACCGCGACGGCGACCTCGACCTCTACTCCAACGGCGGCCTGTACCGCAACCTGTCGGGCCCCGACGCGCCGCTGTTCGAGTCGCTGCCGCCGGACGCCAGCGGCATCCGCAAGCGCAGCGTGGTGGACGAGGGCACCGTCTTCGCCGACTTCGACATGGACGGCGACGAGGACCTCCTGATCAGCTACACCTTCAACAAGGGCCTGCGCATCTGGGAAGCGCGCGGCGACGGCACCTACGCCGAGGCGCCGACCAGCGTGATCGAGGACTACCAGAACGGCGCCAGCTTCGGCCTGTCCGCCGCCGACTGGGACATGGACGGCGACATCGACCTGCAGGCGCAGCAGGCCTGGCGCCGCAACCTGCTCATGGAGACCGGGACGGCCACCTACGAGCTGCTCGCCACCTCGAACATCGACCCCAACCACACCAACTCGGCCACCGTGGCCTGGGGCGACTGGGACCGCGACGGCGACCCCGACGCGGTGCTCGGCAACGGCGCGCGCGGCGGCTGGCTGTACCGCAACGACAGCTACGACGCCGCGACCCCGCTCGACCAGCGCCGCGACCTGCGCCTGCGCCTGGTGCGCGACTCGGCCGCCGTCGCCCGCGGGCTGGAGACCGAGTACGGCGCCGCCGCCGAGCTGCGCGTGCGCGGCGAGGAGGGCGGCCCGCGCCGCCGCCAGCTGCTGTCCAGCGCCGCCGGCTATCTGACGCAGAACGAGTACGCGCTGACCTTCGCCCTGCCCGCCGACCCGGCGCCGGCCGACCCGGACGAGGACGTGCGCTTCGACGTTCAGGTCGACTTCCCCACCCTGCCGGACCAGGGCTACCGCCGCGTCGACCGCTTCGCCAACCCGGCGCTGGGCGGGCTCGACCTGGCCGCGCTCGGCGCCGACCGCCAGCTCGACCTCGCGCGCAGCGGCGCGCTCTCCCTGCACGGCTGCGTGCTCGCCCCCGCCGTGCCCGGCGGCGGCACCCTGCGCACCACGGCCGGCGGCCTGGCCGTGCCGACCGCGAGCGCCTTCCTGCCCGACCCGGTCGCCGCGCCGGACGACTGGTGGTTCGGCGGCGTCGAGATCGACACCTCCGCCGCCGCGGGGCCGCTGCTGCTGCGCGAGCTGATCGTCGACGGCCGCCTCGGCGCGCCGGTCACCACCCCCGCCGGGTCGGCCAACGTGATGCTGTGGGACGTCAGCACCCCCGGCTCCCCCGCCCTCGTGCCGCGCGGCGCCTGGAGCTTCACCACCGGCGTGAACAACCGCCGCGAGCACCTGCCGGTCGCCGCGCTGCTGCAGCCCGGCCGCGTCTACCGCCTGGTCGCGCGACTGGCCGAGGAGCGCGCCTCCGCCGTCTCCTGGCCGGTGGCGCAGGGCGCCTTCACCACGACCGGCGGCCTGTGGTACCGCGACCCCACCCCCGCGACCGGCGCCGGGGCCGCCGGCGCGGTGGTCGACCCGGCCAGCCTGCGCCTCGCCGCGCGCCTCGACCCCGCCCCGGTTCTCGGCTGGCGCGACCTCGGCAACGGCCTGGCCGGCGCCGCCGGCGAGCCGCAGCTGAGCCTGGACGGCGGCTCCTCGCCGGGCGACCGCGTCGACCTGCGCCTGAGCGGCGCGGCGCCGAACGCGCGCGTCTGGCTCGTCATCGGCGACAGCATCGGCTGCGCCCCGGTGGCGGACGGCTTCCTCGTCCCCGAGCCCGGCACGGTGATCCGCAACTTCCGCACCGGGCCGAACGGCGCGCTGCACCTCGCCGGCCTGTGGCCCGCGGGGCACCCGCACGGCGCCCCGCTGTTCGTCCAGGTGGTCGTCGCCGACCCCGGCGCGCCGCGCGGCTTCGCCGCCACGCGGGCGCTGGCGCGGCTGGGCGGCTACTGAACCGTCGCCCGCACCCAGTTCGTGGTGCGGCCGTGTTCGGCCGCCTGGAGCCACAACGTCATCCCCGCGAGGGCCGGCGGGACGTTGCGCGTGAGCTGGGCGTCGCCGTTGGCGTTCGGCTGCAGCGTGGCGAGCAGCACCGGCGCGTCGAGGCTCAGCGTGGTGCCGAGCTGCGGCACCTCGTACAGCGCGGTGCCGGTGCGCGAGTAGGCCAGGTAGCTGCGCTGCCCCGGCGTCGCCCCGCGGATGCTCAGCGTCGCGCTGGCCCCGGCGGTCAGCGGGGGCACCTCGAGCTCGTAGGCGCTCGGCCGCAGCAGGTACTGCGCGACCCAGGTGCGCCACGAGGAGGTCGAGCCGTTGGTGAACTCGTGGTGGCCCCAGAACTCGCCGGGGTTGCTGACGTCGGCCTGGGTGCCGCTGTAGTCGCCCCAGCGCCCGCTGGTGTGGGCGTTCTGGCTGACCTGGACCACCTGCGCCGGGCGCAGGGTGCCGAGCGGGTCTCCCGCGGCGCGCAGGGCGCGGCCGATCGAGATGTACTCGTTGGCGGCGGAGCGGGCGAAGGTCAGCGCGACGGTCGAGGCGGCGTCCACGTGGATCGACGGGAAGAAGGTCGAGATGCCCGGGCCGAGGTCGAGCTCGCCCTCCTGGCGCACCGCGGGGGTGCCGCCGCCCGGCCAGCCGTTCAGCGCGAACTCGTACCAGCGCACGCGGGCGCGGCCGTTGTCCACGTGGTGCACCGCCCAGATCGAGCCGTTGCGCTGCGTCGTGCTCCAGAAGCGCGGCTCGAACAGGTAGGGCCGGCTCGAGCTGCCCTTCTGCGGCGGCTGCGCGGGGTAGGTGTAGGGCGTCACGCCGAGCCGCTGGGTCACCCGCGAGTAGGCGGTGAAGGGGTTGGTGATCGCGTGCAGGATCACCTCGGTGTTGGTGCCGAACTCGGTCGACTGGACCAGGAACAGGGTGCCGGAGGCGTCGTGGACCACGGGCGCGCCGAAGGACTGCTGGCCGCCGCCCTGGATCAGCTCGTGGGTGGTCACCGGGCTGCCGCCGCCGAGGACGGAGGCCTTGTCGATCAGGTAGACCAGGTACTTGTCGACCGGGCTGAAGAAGTCGGCGCTGAGCAGGATCGTGTCGGTGCCGACCGCCAGGTTGGGCGAGTCGATGTCGCCGCCGGCCTGGCTGGTCACGTCGAGGCGGTACTTCCACCAGTCGCCGGCGTCGTCCGGGCTGCCGTCCTTCGACACCGCGAGCAGGAAGTAGCTGTGGCCGTTGTTGGCGCGCTCGCAGGCCATCGCCAGGAAGCGGCCGGCGTGCGGGTCCCAGGTCACCTCGGGGTCGAAGACGAAGTTGTTCGCGCCGAGGCCGCCCCAGAAGCCGAAGCTGTTCTCGATCTCGTCGAACCACTGCTGGCTGCCGCTGCGGTCGAAGCAGGCGATGCGGCCGTTGGTCATCACCACGATCCGGTCGGGGCCGACCGCCATCTCGGGGTCGGGCGGCGTCCAGCCGGTGCCGGGCACGGCCTCGAAGCCGAAGTCGCCGCCGGCCGCGCGGGCGCTGCGCAGGAAGCCCTGCGGAGTCCAGTCCGGGTTCCAGATCGGCGGGATGGCGAGCAGGTCCTCGTCGGCCGCGGACGGGGCGGCCTGCGGCGCGCCGAGCTCCGCGGCGGGCGCGCCAGCGCCGGCGTGGCGCAGGCTGAGGTGCGCGCCGCTGGCGTCGCCGAGGCCGGCGTCGCCGTTCCAGGCCAGCGCGAGGCGCGCGCCGTCCCAGGCCAGGCGGCGGGCGCCGGTGGCCAGGGTGAG
>CAYFGE010000010.1:100875-115875 GCA_964342475.1 uncultured Planctomycetales bacterium | reverse complement strand
ACCGCTCCAGCGTCCGCAGCGTCACCGCCATCATCGCCGCGACCCTCGTCTTCTCCCCTTGCGGCAGCGCTTCGCTTTCGAGCCACGCCGCGATCGCCTGACGCAGCGCCTCGACGTACCGGCGCCCGCCTTTTTTTCCCGGCGGCATCCGCCGCCTCCGCTTCCCTGAGGCGGTTGATGGCCGATCAGAAAGCCCTCGCTGCCTTAATGCACATCGAGGGCTTTCGGAATCTCAACCAAGAGATCGAGACCATCATCAACAAGTCCGATGCCGTGAAGAAGACCCGGAAGGAGTCGAATGACAGGGATCTGTCGGAAAGTGAACGGAAGCAGCTGACCGAAGAAGAGAAGGAGTACAAGAGCCTCCGGAAGCAGATCCAGGAGAAGCTGATCAAGTTCGCCACGCGCATCCCGATCTTCATGTATCTCACGGACTACCGGGAGGTCGCGCTGAAAGACGTCATCACCCAGCTCGAGCCGGGCTTGTTCAGGAAAGTGACTGGGCTGACCCAGAAGGATTTCGAGAAGCTGGTCAGCCTCGGAGTCTTCAACAGTGCGCTGATGAACGATGCGGTTTACAAGTTCAAGCGATACGAGGATGCGAGTTTGACATACACAGGCATCGACAAACATGAGGGCGAGTCAGTTGGCCTCTACGACACGGTTCTATCCAGCCAGGAGGCTGCGGTGGTTTACGAGAATGAACCGGTATGGAGTGGCGACAGGACCTGACAAACCTCGTGCCGCCCTCAATCCTGTGCCCTGCCAAGTAGGCCAGTACGGGTGAGTGGCTGTTCTGCCGGAGAGCGCCAGAGAGTCTTCCCGCTTAACACTCGAGCGGATCCGGGGGTGCCAGCGAGCCTCCGGCCAGACGGCCGCTTAGCACTCCAGTCCCAGCCTCAAACCTACCGTCCGTAACCCACCCCCAAGCCGCCACTTCCGCGCCCACGCCCAGCAACCCCAAAGAAGAAGGCCGCCGGACGGATCCAGCGGCCTTTTCTGTTTTGGCTCCCCGAACAGGACTCGAACCTGTGACAAGCTGATTAACAGTCAGCTGCTCTACCAACTGAGCTATCGGGGAAGGGGCGGAAAGTATACCGCAGAGGCGGGGGCCGGCAATCCCGGATCCGGCCTCAGCGGGGCTCCACGCCGGGCTTGACCACCACCCCGTGGGCGGTCCGCCCGTCGATCAGGACCGTGAGCGGCTCCTCGAGCCGGATCCAGCGCACTCCGTTGGGCCGTTCGGCGGCCGGGGGGAGGCTCCGGAGCCACCCCAGGTCGAGCTCCCCCTCGCCGAGGTGGGGGTTCACCGTGAAGTAACCGACCTGGAAGCTGGTCATGTTGTTGAAGAAGTGGCTGCCCTCCGAAGGTTGAACGTGGAGCCCCTCGAAGCCTGTCTCCAGGACGACGCGTGCGCCGGCGATCTGGCTCCACTCGACCGGAATCCCGAGCCAGGGGTCGCTGGAGCCCCAGCGGCCCGGACCCGCCAAGAGGTAGGGGCGGCCCTCCCTCTCCAGGGCGGCGTTGAGCTCGCCGATGGCGGCAGCGGTCTCGCGGCTCCGGCTGCGCTCGAAGGCCGCCGGGTCGACGAACACGATGTCGCGGATGCTGCGGTTGCGGCCGTTCCCCAAGGCCCGGTCGCTGACCGCCAGCATGGCGTCCTCCGGGATCCCGGCGAAGTCGATCCGGATCCGCTCGTGCGAGACCACCAGGGGCCGCATCTGGAGGAAGGCGAGGCGGCCGGGATCCCCCGACGGCCCTTCCATGTCCACGGCGAATTCGATCTCCACCGGGCCGCCCATTCCCCAGGCGCCCGTCCGCAGAAGCTCGTCGACCAGCTCGGGCAGGGGGAAGCGCCCGTGCTTGAGCACGCTGGCGAAGCTGACGATGCGGACGCCGGGGCGCGAGACCCCGTCGGAGATCCGGCCGTCCTGGGGGCTGTACACCGAACCGATCAGCGGCAGGACCCCGTCCTCGTCAGCCCGGGCGACGTCGTACCGCGTGGGTTGGGGGGCGCCGAGCTCCTCGGCCCGCTCGGTGCCGGCGTGCCGGTCGAGGGCGTAGAAGCGCCGCTGGGCGTTCTCCAGGACGTCCTCGACCGCGGAGAAGTCGGGCAGGTGACGCGGAAATCGCGGGCAGAAGCGCAGGCCGCCGCGCCCCTCGACCACCAGTTTGCCGAGGCCCAGGCCCACGCAGGCGACGCCGTCCTCGGGCTGGACCGGGCCGTGGGGGTAGTAGTTGTGGCTGCGGGCCACCCCGGCGAAGGTCGGGTAGAAGCGCTCCCCGTGCCAGCGGCCGAAGAGGCGCTGGACCACCACCGCCATCTTCTCCTCCTCGTGCAGGAAGGGGGTGGCGCGGATGAAGCTGCGGGCCTTGGCCGAGTAGGTGCTGGCGTAGACCAGCTTCACGGCGCGGCACAGCTCGCGCAGCCGGCCCTCCTCGTCAGCGCCGGTGTTCGGCAGCATCAGAGTCTCGTAGATGCCGGCGAAGGGCTGCAGGTGGGAGTCCTCGAGCAGGCTCGAGGAGCGCACCGCCAGCGGCCCGTCGAAGAAGCCGACCAGGGCACGGAGGTCCTCGACCAGCTCCACGGGCAGCGGGGCGGCGAGGAAGCGGCGGCGGATCTCGGCGTCGGGCAGCTCCTCGTCCAGCGCCGTGGCGTGCAGCTCGTTCTCGTCCAGGAAGCGGTCGAACCACTCCGTGGTGATCACCACGGTGGGGGGCACGAGCACCTCGACCCCGTGGCGCGGGGACACCGGCTGGTAGTGCAGCAGGTGGTTGATGAAGGCCAGGCCGCGCGCCTTGCCGCCGAGCGACCCCTGCCCGATGCGCGAGAAGCTGATCGTGTCGTCGAAGGTCTGGCGGTCGAAGTCGGCCACCGCCCCGCGCTGGAACTCGCGCCGCGCGCGGTTCAGCGTGCCGCTGAGGAAGTCGCGGATGGCCTCGCCGTCGGGGAAGTCCTCGACCTGCTTGGGCTCGAGCTGGTCGGCCAGGGCGAACTCGGTGCGCGCCCGCAGCCAGGTCGAGAAGTCATTGCGCGCCGAGTGGTGGACCAGGCAGTCGGTCGGCATGACCCGGACCATCTCCTCGAGCTCGCGGATCGAGCCGGCCTGGCCGAGCACGGCGCCGTCGGGGCGGCGGAAGAGGAAGGGGCCGAAGCCGAAGCCGTCGAGCATGAACTCGCGCACGCGCTGGTAGAGGCGCGGCGAGTTCTTGTCGACGAAGCTCGCGCCGAGCGCGGCGGCGGGCTCCTCGAAGCGGCCCTCGGAGCTCTGCATCATCACCGGCATCAGCGGGTCGTGCTCGCGCACGCGGCGCAGCAGCTCGAGGCCGGCGTCCGGGTCCTCCTCGGCGCCGCGCCGCCGGGGCAGGCCGGCGTCGGTGATCACCCCGAGCAGGTGCTCGCGGTGCTCCTCGTAGAGCCGGAGGGCGGCGTCGAGGTTCTGCGCCAGCAGCACCTTCGGCCGCGCCCGCAGGCGCAACAGCTTGTGGGACAGGTTCACCCCCTCCGAGATCACGCGCTGCGACTGCTCGAGGATCTCGGCGTAGAGCAGCGGGAGGTAGCTCGAGAGGAAGTTGATCGAGTCCTCGACCAGCAGCACCGCGCGAACGCCGACGCGGGCCGAGTCGTGCAGGACGTTCACTCGGTCCTCGATCAGCTTGATCACCCCGACGAGCAGGCGGCTGTCGCCCGACCAGAGCAGCACGTAGTCGAAGGGATGGCGCGGCCGCTGGTCGAGGATCTGCTGCAGGACCGCGCCGTCGTAGCCCAGCAGGACCACGGGGAGCGGGCCGTAGTGTTCCTTGACCTCGTCTGCGAAGGCGAGAGGGTCGACGTCGCCGAGCTGCGGCGTGATCAGCACCATGTCGAAGCGGTGCCGGCCCTCGAGCAGGGCGATGGCCTCGGCCCCGGTCGAGACGCGCTGCAGGCGGGGCGCGTAGCGCAGGTTCAGCTCGCTGTAGTCGGTCAGCAGCGGCTCGAGCGACTGGCCGTCCTCCTGCAGGATGAAGGCGTCGTAGAGGCTGGAGACCAGCAGCACCTCGCGGATGCGGAAGGGCATCAGCATCTCGAAGCCCTCCAGCCCGGCGCGGGAGCTGAAGTCGGGGGGGCGGGCGTCGGCGTTCACCTCGGGGCAGTATGGCGGGTCGTCGGGGAGAAGCAGGACGGGCCGGCCCCGCGGAGGGACCGGCCCGTGGTGGCTGCGGGGGCAGGCCCGCTCAGACCACGCCCTGGTCCAGCATCGAGTCGGCGACCTTGAGGAAGCCGGCGATGTTGGCGCCGTTGACCAGGTTGCCCGGGGTGCCGTAGTTCTCGGCCGCCGCGGCGCAGGTCTCGTGGATGTTCTTCATGATGCCCTGGAGGCGGCTGTCGACCTCCTCGCGGCTCCAGCCGATGCGCATCGAGTTCTGGCTCATCTCGAGGCCCGACACCGCCACGCCGCCGGCGTTGGCCGCCTTGCCCGGGCCGTACATGATCTTGGCCGCGAGGTAGACGTCGACGCCGTCCGGGGTGGTCGGCATGTTGGCGCCCTCGGAGACCAGCTTGACCCCGTTCTTGATCAGGTTCTTGGCGTCGGCGCCGTTGATCTCGTTCTGCGTCGCGCTCGGGAAGGCGCAGTCGGCCGGGACGTCCCACAGCGGGTTGAAGCCGAGGCCGGCGTCCACCGGGGTGTAGGTCGAGCCGGAGAACTTCTCGGCGTACTCGCTGATGCGGCCGCGGCGGTTGTTCTTCAGGTCCATCACCCAGGCCAGCTTGTCGGCGTCGATGCCGGCGGGGTCGTGGATCATGCCGCCGGAGTCGGACAGGGTGACCGCCTTGCCGCCGAGCTCGTTGATCTTCTCGACGGTGTACTGGGCCACGTTGCCCGAGCCGGACACCAGGCAGGTCTTGCCGGCCAGCGAGTCGCCGGCGGCGGCCAGCATCTCGGCGGCGAAGTAGACCGCGCCGTAGCCGGTGGCCTCGGGCCGGATCAGCGAGCCGCCCCAGTTCAGGGCCTTGCCGGTCAGCACGCCGGTGAACTCGTTGCGGACCCGCTTGTACTGGCCGAACAGGAAGCCGATCTCCCGGCCGCCGACGCCGATGTCGCCCGCGGGCACGTCGGTGTTCGGGCCGATGTGGCGCTGCAGCTCGGTCATGAAGCTCTGGCAGAAGCGCATCACCTCGTTGTCGGACTTGCCCTTCGGGTCGAAGTCCGAGCCGCCCTTGCCGCCGCCCATCGGCAGCGTGGTCAGGCTGTTCTTGAAGACCTGCTCGAAGGCGAGGAACTTCAGGATGCCGAGGTTCACGCTCGGGTGGAAGCGCAGGCCGCCCTTGTAGGGGCCGATGGCGCTGTTCATCTCGATGCGGAAGCCGCGGTTGACCTGGACCTGGCCCCGGTCGTCCATCCACGGGACGCGGAACATGATGACCCGCTCGGGCTCGACGATCCGCTCGAGGATGCGGGCCTCGCGGTACTCGGGGTGCTGGTCGAGGACCAGCGAGAGCGATTCGACGACCTCGCGGACGGCCTGGAGGAACTCCGGCTCGGCGGGGTTGCGGGCCTCGACGCCCGACATGAAGGACTTGACGAATTCCGACATGCTTCTGCAGGAGGGTACTTGTTGAGCTGTGGAGAGGGTCTCCGCCCAGCAGGAACCGGGTCGGGACGTTCGCAGAACATAAGCCCCATGCCGGGGCGGCCCAGGAGTTTTTCGGCCCTTCTTCGGTCCCGGCGGGGCGGCGCGGGCTGGCAGAATGCCGCCCGTGACCGCGCCGCGCCTGATCCTGGTCGAGCCGCAGATCCCGGCCAACCTCGGCTTCCTCGCCCGCCTGGTCGAGAACTTCGGGGTCGAGGACTGGGTGCGGGTCGGCGGGGCCGGCTGGCGCGGCAGCGAGGCCGAGCGCACCGGGGCGATGGCCCTCCCCGCCCTGGAGCGCCTCCGGGAGGCTCCCGACCTGGCCGCCGCGGCCGCCGGATGCAGCCACCTGGTCGGCTTCACCGCCCGCGCCGGGCGTCACCGCCAGCCGACCGCGCTGTCCACCCTGGGGGAGCTCCGCCGCGAGTGGGGGCCCGGCGCCCGCGTCGGGCTGGTCTTCGGCCGCGAGGACCGCGGGCTCGAGACCGAGGAGACCGAGGCCTGCGCGGCCCTGCTCACGATCCCCACGGCCGGCTTCTCCAGCCTCAACCTGAGCCACGCGGTGGCGGTGGCCCTGTACGAGTGGGGCCGCGCCGAGGGGGCCGCGGCGGCAGGGGCCGAGGCCGCGGACCCCGCCGCCGAAGCGGTGTGGTCCAGCGAGGAGGACCGCCGCCGGCTGGCCGCGAAGGCCGCCGAGGAGCTCGCCGCCGCCGGCTACCCCGACCGCGGCGAGGAGCTGCCCGCCGTGCTCCGCCGCCTCACCGCCCGCCCCCTCGAGGCCCGCGACCTGCGCGTGCTCGAGCGGATCGTGCGCCACGCCGCCTGGCGGCGCGAGAACGGCCCGGCCGGCGGCTGAACCCGGTCTAGGATGGGAGCATGGTCCTCGCCGGGCTCGTTCTCCTCTCCGCCCTCCCGCAGATCGGCGGCGCCTGGGCGGACGGGCCGCAGACCGCCGGCCCGGGCCTGGGCAGCCAGTACGGCAACGCCTTCGCCGGCGGGGCCGACGTCGACGGGGACGGCGTGCCCGACTACGCCGTCGGCGCGCCGAACGCCGCCACGCCGCAGTTCCCCGTCGGCGGTTCGGTCTGGATCTTCTCCGGGGCCGACCACGCCCGGATCCGCCGCCTCGACGCCCCGGCCCTCGACCTCGGCTTCGGCTGGGCCCTCGGCCTGGCCGAGCTCGACGGCGACGGGCACGCCGACCTGCTGGTCGGCGCTCCGGGCTGGCCCGGCGGTGGCGGCCGCGACGGCGCGGTCTACGCCTGCTCCGGCGCCACCGGGGCGGTGCTGTGGGTGAACCCCGGCGCCGGCCGCGCCTTCTTCGGCGAGAGCCTCGCCGTGGTGCAGGACGTGGACGGCGACGGCGTCCGCGACCTCCTCGCCGGCGGCTCCGACCACCACACCGCCACGCTGGACTACGCCGGGATGGCGCGGCTGGTCTCCGGGGCCACCGGGGCCACCCTCCACACCTGGACGGGGCAGAACGCCTTCGACAACTTCGGCGCCTCGGTCAGCGGGCTGACCGACGTGACCGGCGACGGCGTGCCGGACTTCGCCGTCGGCATGCCGGGCTACGACCTGTTCGGGACCGACCGGGTCGGCGGCCTGGTGGTCTACGACGGCCTGAGCCTCCAGCAAGTGGTGGCGGTCACCATCTCCTACCACGGGCCCTTCCAGCAGTTCGGCGCGCAGCTGGTCGACCTCGGCGACGTGGACGGCGACGGCGCCGGCGACCTCGCGGTCTCCGCCGACGTCTCGGGGGTGCAGTCCACCTACGACTACGGCGGCCGCGCCTACGTGCTGAGCGGCCGCAGCGGCGTCGTGCTCCAGGAGTGGGCGGGCGAGCCCGGCGACTGGCTGGGGGACGGCCTGGCGGCCACCAGCGACTTCGACGGCGACGGCGCCCGCGACCTCCTGGTCGGCCTCTTCCAGTCGACCGCCTCCGGCGCGAGCGACGGCCGCGGCGAGGTCCGGCTGTACTCGAGCGGCAGCGGCGCCCTGCTCCAACGCTTCGAGGGCAGCGAGCCGCTGCAGCACCTCGTCGTGGCCGGGGTGGCCGGCGACGCCGACGGCGACGGCTTCGACGAGCTGCTGGCCGGTGCGCCCTTCGAGGGCCTGGAGCCGGGGTCTTCGCGGAAGGAGGGGCTGGCCCGGCACCTGCGCTACGAGCCCTGGCTGCACCCGGCCGCCGACCGCCTGTCGCTCGGCTCCTCGCCGCCGCTCGCCCTGGACCTGGCCTTCCCGCCGAGCGAGGCCGGGCGCGGGTGGGCCCTGCTCGCCTCGGCGGCCGGCCCCGGCTCGACCGTCGTGGCGGGGGTGGAGCTGCCGCTGACGCGTGACGGGGTCTTCCGCCTGCTGCTCAGCGGGCTGGTACCGCCGGCGCTGAGCGCGACGCGGGGACGCCTCGACGGCGCGGCCCGCGCCACCACCTGGCTCCTGCCCGACCCGGTGCTGGCGCCGCTGCTGGGGCGCCGCCTGTGGTTCGCCGCCGCCACGCCGTCCTCCTCGAGCGCGGTACGATCGGTGCTCGTCGAGCCCTGATCCGCCCCCTCGGAACCCTTGTCCGCCACCCGCGTCCCCTTCCTGTCGCTCCAGGCGGAGCAGGCCGAAGCCCTGCTCGCCGAGTGCGGCGCCTCCCCGCGGCACGCCGGGCGGCTGCGGCGGCGGCTGCTGGCCGGGCACGATCCGGAGCACGATCCGCACCCGGGCTTCCAGCTCCCGGCGCGGGCGCGGGCGGCCCTGGCCGAGCGCACGGAGTGGCTCTCCCTGCGCAGCGAGCGCCGCGTCGCCGCCCCGGACGGCTCCGAGAAGCACCTCCTGAGGCTGGCCGACGGCGAGGCGGTCGAGGCGGTCCGCCTGCCGGGCAAGGCGGCCGGCTCGGCCTGTCTGAGCAGCCAGGTCGGCTGTGGCGTGGCCTGCCGCTTCTGCGCCTCCGGCCTCGACGGCGTGCGGCGCAACCTGGCGGCGCACGAGATCCTCGAGCAGGTGGCCCTGCTGCGCCGCCACGGGCCGGTCCAGCGGCTGGTCTTCATGGGGGCGGGCGAGCCGACCCACAACCTGCGCGAGATCGCCGCCGCGCTGCCGGTGCTGCGCGACGAGGCCGAGCTCGGGCCGCGCTACGTCCTGGTCAGCACCGTCGGGCCGGCACCGGCCATCGACCGCCTGGCCGAGGTCGGGCTGAAGTTCACCCTGGCGCTCTCGCTGCACGCCCTCGACCCCGCCCTGCGCGGTGAGCTGATCCCGACCCAGCGCGGCGTCGACCCGCTCGGCCTGCTGGACGCCGCCGACCGCTTCCGCGCGGCAACCGGACGCAGCTACCAGGTCGAGTACGTGCTGCTCGGCGGGGTGAACGACGGCCGCGCCGACGCCCGTGAGCTGGCCCGCGCCCTGCGCGGCCGGCGCGGCCACGTCAGCCTGATCGCCTGGAACCCCGTGCCGGGGATGCCCTTCGAGCGGCCCTCCCAGGCCGCCGTGCGCGCCTTCCTCGAGGTGCTGCACGAGGAGGGCACCAGCGTGACGCTGCGCGACACCGTCGGCGAGGAGGCCACCGCCGCCTGCGGCCAGCTGCGCGCCTCCGCCGCCGCGACCGAGGTCTGAGCCGCGCGCGGCCTCAGGCCGCGTAGCGCAGGATGCGTGCCAGCTCCTCGCGCATCTTGTCGCGCGCGATGATCTTGTCGATCTGGCCCTTCTCGAGCAGGAATTCAGCGCGCTGGAAGCCCTCGGGCAGCTCCTGGCGGATCGTGTTCTGGATCACGCGCGGGCCGGCGAAGCCGATCAGGGCCCCCGGCTCGCCGATCAGCAGGTCGCAGACGCTGGCGAAGCTGGCCGTGACTCCGCCGGTGGTCGGGTTGGTCATCACGGAGATGCTGAAGCCGCCGGCCTCGCGGAAGGCGCTCAGGGCCGAGCAGGTCTTGGCCATCTGCATGAGCGAGATGGCCCCCTCGTGCATGCGCGCGCCGCCCGAGGCGCTGAAGATGACGAGCGGCAGCCCCTTCTCGCCGGCCAGCTCGGTGGCGCGGGCGATCTTCTCGCCGACCACCTCGCCCATCGAGCCGCCCATGAAGCTGAAGTCGAGCACGGCGAGCACCGCGGGCATGCCGCCGATCGCCGCCACGCCGGCCAGGCAGGCGTCCGAGTTGCCGGTCTTCTTCTGCGCCCGGGTGATCTTCTCGGCGTAGGGCACGGTGTCGACGAAGCCGAGGCGGTCGGCCGGGCGCAGGTCGGTGAAGTGCTCGATGAAGGTGCCCGGGTCGGCGGTCATCTCGATCCGCCGTCGGCCGTCCACCGTGTGGTGGAAGCCGCAGTTGGGGCAGACCGAGAGGTTCGCCGCCAGCTCCTTGGTGTAGATCATGGAGCCGCAGGAGGAGCACTTGCTCCACAGCCCGCTGGGCGTGTCCTTCTTGTTCTTCCTCAGGCGCCAGGCCATGGCTCCATCTTAGCGGAGCCCGGCCGCCGGCCGCCCGGCGGACGGGCTCAGAACATCTCGGCCAGCTGCGGCTGCGGGGCGGCGAACAGGGCCGCGGCGGTGGCGCGGTCGGCCTCCGGGGCCTCGAGCAGGCCGGTCCGGGCCAGCCCGTCCGGCGTCTGGTAGCCGGTCAGGAGCTGGGCCAGCTGGCGGACGTCGAGGCGCACGCGGCCGCGCCCGCCGCGCTCGAGCCGGGCGGCGCCGCCGGCCACCTCGAGGCGCCAGCAGCCCTCGTTCTCGGGGAACAGGTCGTCGCTCAGGGCGAGCTCGAGCTCGCCGGCGGTGGCCGCCGGCCAGCCGCGCTGGGCCAGCGCTGCGGCGGGGTCGAGCACGCGCACCATCCAGCGCTCCTCGGTGTGCGAGCGGAAGCAGTGCTCGGGGACCAGCTGCAGGAGCGGGTCGTCGGCCGCGAGGTGGCAGACCGCCGCCTCGTGCATCGTGCCGTTGGCGGCCAGCAGGCCGAGCAGCTCGCGGCCGCCCGCCGGGGTGGCGGCGAGCAGGTCGGTGCAGACCATGTCGGCCTTCCAGCCCTGGCCGGGCTGGTCGACGTACCACAGGTAGCCCTCGATGCCCTCCGCGCCCTCGACGACGAAGCCGTGGGCGGGGCCGCTGCGCGGGTGGCGCACGCGCGACCAGAGGTAGCGGCCGCGGTCGAGCCAGCCGTGGCGCTCGGCCGCCAGCCGACGGTAGAGCGCCTCGAGGGGCTCGTGGTCCGCCTCGGTGGCCGGGCGCACGCGCAGCGCGCCGCCGCGCACACCGACCGAGCGCAGCGGGATGCGCGTCGTGGCGTAGAGGCCGGCCAGCTCGTAGCCGGCCTTGCGGTAGAGCGGGATGGTGGAGGGGTAGAGCGAGCTGATCGCGTAGCCGTCGGCGCGCATGCCGCGCAGCGCCTCGCGCATCATCCAGGTGCCCGCGCCGCGGCCGCGGAACTCGTGGGCCACCGCCACGCCGGCCACGCCACAGGCGGAGACGCGGCCGCCGAGGAGGAAGTGGCCCATCGGCACCTGCATCAGGGTGCCGGCGAGGCGGCCGTCGGCGGTCTCGAGCAGGCGCAGCTGGTCGTCGCCCCCGCGGTCCCACCAGGCCGGCGCGTCGGCCGGTGGGAAGTGGAAGGCCAGGCCGAGCAGCTCGGCCAGCTCCTCGCCGCGGGCGGCGCGGTCGAAGGCGGTGAGCCGCCAGGCCGGCGCGGCGCTCATGCCCCGGCCGCGTCCTGCGCCGCGCCGGCGCGCAGCTCGCCGATGGCCGCGGCCATGTCGGGCGCGCGGAACAGGAAGGTGCCGGCGACCAGGACGTTGGCCCCCGCGGCGAGGCAGCGCGGGCCGGTGCGCGCGTCGACCCCGCCGTCCATCTGGACGTCGCCGGCGTAGCCCCAGTGGCGCAGCTGCGCGACCTTGTCGAGGACCTCGGGCAGGAAGCTCTGGCCGCCGAAGCCGGCGTGGACCGACATCACGAGCACCATGTCGATGCGCTCGAGGTGGGGGCGCAGCGGCTCGACGCCGCAGGGCGGGTTGACCGCCACCCCGACCGGCAGGCCGGTGGCGGCGAAGGCGTCGAGCGCGGCGGGGAAGTCGTCGGCCGCCGCCTCGTAGTGGAAGCACAGGCGGTCGGCGCCGGCCTCGGCGTAGCGCGCGGCCCACTCCGCCGGGCGCTCGATCATCAGGTGGACGTCGAGCGGCAGGCCCGCGCGCCGCTTCATCGCCGCGATCACCGGCGGGCCGAGGGTGAGGTTCGGCACGAAGTGGCCGTCCATCACGTCCACGTGGTGCCAGTCGGCGCCGGCCGCCTCGGAGCGCGCCATCTCCTCGGCCAGGCGGGTGAAGTCGCTCGCGAGCAGGGAGGGGGCGATCAGGGTGGGCCGCGCCATGACCCGGGCAGTCTAGCCGCGTGGCGCGGGCTAGAATCGCCGCCGTCATGAAGATGCCGCCCCTCTTCTCGTGGGTCGTCGACCACTATCACGAGCAACCCGTCCTGACCGTCGTCCTCGCGCTGGCCGCCGTGGCCCTGGCCCTCTACCTGCTGCGCAAGGCGATCAAGGTCTTCGTCCTCCTGATCGTGCTGCTGATCGCCGCCATCGGCGTGTCCTACTGGATGGACGGCGGCGCGAAGACGCAAGAACGCCTCGAGGAGGGTGGCCGGCGCATCGGCGAGGCCGTGCGCGACTCCGGCGTGCTCGGCGGGGAGGAGGAGGACGCGCCCGGGGAGGCCGGCGGCTAGGCCGGCTCGAGCGCCGCGATCCCCGGCAGCTCCTTGCCCTCGAGCATCTCGAGGAAGGCGCCGCCGCCGGTGCTCAGGTGGGTGACGCGGTCGCCCGCGCCCATCTGCTTCACCGCGGCCACCGAGTCGCCGCCGCCGACCACCGAGACGCAGCCGCTGGCGGCCACCGCCTCGGCCACGGCGCGCGTGCCGGCGGCGAAGGCGTCCATCTCGAACACGCCCATCGGGCCGTTCCACACCACGGTGCCGGCGCCGCCCACGGCCTCGGCGTAGCGCTTGCGCGTCTCCGGGCCGATGTCGAGGCCCATCCAGCCGTCGGGCACGTGGGGACCGACGACCTGCGTGGCGGCGTCGGCGGCGAAGCGGTCGGCGGCCACGTGGTCGGAGGGCAGGCGCAGCTTCACGCCGCGCTCCTCGGCGGCCTCGAGGATGGCGTGCGCGGTGTCGACGCGGTCCTCCTCGACCAGCGAGGCGCCGACGCCGATGCCCTGCGCCTTGAGGAAGGTGTAGGCCATGCCGCCGCCGATCAGGACCTCGTCGACCTGGGCCACGAGGTTCTCGAGCACCAGGATCTTGTCGCTGACCTTGGCGCCGCCGACCACGGCGACCAGCGGGCGCTGCGGGGCGCTGCCGAAGGCCAGGTCGAAGGCCGCGATCTCCTTCTCGAGCAGCGCGCCGGCGACGGCCGGGCGCAGCAGCGCGGGCACGCCGGCGGTGGAGGCGTGGGCGCGGTGGCAGGTGCCGAAGGCGTCCTGCACGAACCAGTCGGCCAGTCCGGCGAGGGCCGCGGCCAGCGCGGGGTCGTTGGCCGTCTCGCCGGGCTCGAAGCGCAGGTTCTCGAGCACCAGCAGCTGGCCGGGGCGCAGCGCGGCGGCGGCCGCGGCGGCGGCCGGGCCGGCCACCTCGGGCACGTGGACGACCTCGGCGGCGTCCGCGAGCAGGCCCTGCAGGTGGGCGGCCACCGGAGCCATCCGCAGCTCCTCGACCACCTTCCCCTTGGGCCGCCCCAGGTGCGAGGCGACGACGGCGCTGCCCCCGCCGGCCAGGATCGCGCGCAGCGTGGGCAGCGCGGCCTGGATGCGGGTGTCGTCGCCGACCGCGCCGCCGTCGAGCGGCACGTTGAAGTCCACGCGCACGAAGGCGCGCTTCCCCGCCGGATCGACCGACGCGAGGGTCTTCCTGCGCAGGCTCACCGAGGCTCCCGGCTCAGCCCAGCTGGTGGAGGCGCACCGCCAGGTCGCAGACCCGGTTGCTGTAGCCCCACTCGTTGTCGTACCAGGACACCACCTTGACCATGTTGGCGTCGATGACCATGGTCGAGCCGGCGTCGAACACCGAGCTGTGCGGGTTCTGCAGCACGTCGCTCGACACGAGCGGGTCCTCGCAGTACTCGAGCACGCCCTTCATCGGGCCCTCGGCGGCGGCCTTCACGGCGGCGTTGATCTGCTCGACGGTGACCTCCTGGTCGAGCACGGCGACGAGGTCGACGACCGAGCCGCAGGGCACCGGCACGCGCATCGACATGCCGTCGAGCTTGCCGTTCAGCTCGGGCAGCACCTTGCCCACCGCGCGGGCTGCGCCGGTGCTGGTCGGGATGATGTTCTGCGCGGCGGCGCGGGCCCGGCGCAGGTCGCTGTGCGGCAGGTCGAGGATGCGCTGGTCGTTGGTGTAGGCGTGGATGGTGTTCATCAGGCCGCGGCGGATGCCGAAGGCCTCGTGCAGCACCTTGGCCAGCGGGGCCAGGCAATTGGTGGTGCAGCTGGCGTTCGACACCACCAGCTGGCCGGCGGCCAGGGTGTCGTCGTTCACGCCGAGCACGACCATGTTGTCCACGTCGCCCTTCGGCGGCACGGTCAGGATGACCTTCTTCGCGCCGGCGTCGAGGTGCTTCTGGCACAGCTCGCGGCTGCGGAAGATGCCGGTCGACTCGACCACGACGTCCACGCCCAGCTCGCCCCAGGGCAGGTCGGCGGGGTCGCGCTCGGCGATCACGCGGACGCGCTTGCCGTCGACCACGATGGCGTCGCCGTCGACCTCGACCTTGCCGGCGAAGCGGCCGCCGACGGTGTCGTAGCGCAGCAGGTGCGCCAGGGTCGCGGCGTCGGTCAGGTCGTTCAGGGCGACGACCTCGAGGTCGGCGCCGCGGGAGTGCAGGATGCGGAAGACGTTGCGGCCGATGCGACCGAAGCCGTTGATGGCGATGCGGATGGCCATGGGACGGGCGGGGGGAAGAGGTTTCGCGGAGCGGCCCCAGGAGTCCGGCGGCCGCGTGGGAACGGGGCATTCTAGGCGCGCCGCCGGGACCGGGGAAGGCGGCCGTCCGCTATCCTCCCGGCGTGGCGGAGGACCTCCTCGGGCGCGCCGTCGAGGCGCTGGCGGACGACGGGCCGTGGCCCGCGGGCCGCGGCACGGCGCTGGCCGTGTCGGGCGGCGCGGACAGCAGCTTCCTGATGCACGCCTGGGCCGCCTTCGCGCTCGGCCGCGACCTGCCGGCCCGCGTGCTGGTGGTGGACCACGGCCTGCGCCCGAGCAGCGGCGCCGAGGCCGCCGCCGCCGCGCGCGCCGCGGCGGAGCTGGGCCTGGAAGCGGCGGTGCTGCGCGTCGCCCCGGCCGGGCGCGACGAGGCGGCGCTGCGCGAGGCGCGCTACGCCGCCCTGGTCGAGGCGATGCGCGCCGGCGGCGCGGCGGTCCTCCTGCTCGGGCACCAC
>CAYFGE010000010.1:100439-100747 GCA_964342475.1 uncultured Planctomycetales bacterium | reverse complement strand
GATGCGCGCCGGCGGCGAGGCGGTCCTCCTGCTCGGGCACCACGCCGACGACCAGGCCGAGACGGTGCTCCTGCGCCTGCTGCGCGGCACCGGCCTGCGCGGCCTCGCCGGGATGCCGGCGCGGCGCGAGCTGGCGCCCGGGCTGGAGCTGCGACGCCCGCTGCTCGGGCTGCGCGCGGCCGAGATCCGCGCCTGGCTGCGCGCGGAGGGCGTCGGCTGGACCGAGGACCCGAGCAACGCCGAGCCGGGTGCGGCGAGCCGCAACCGCCTGCGCGCGGGAGCGCTGCCGGCGCTGGCCGCGGCGCGGG
>CAYFGE010000010.1:64967-100429 GCA_964342475.1 uncultured Planctomycetales bacterium | reverse complement strand
TGCGCCTCGCGGAGGAGGCTGCCGGCTGGGAAGCGGCGCGGGCCGAGCTGGCCGCGCGTCTGCCCTGGGCCGGGCTGCCTGCGGCGCTGCGCCGCCAGGAGCTGGCCGACTGGCTGCGGGCGCGGGGCGAGACGCCCTCACCCGCCCGCCTGCGCGACCTCGAGGCCGCGCTCCTCGCCCGCGGCCGCGCCGGCGTGCGCGCCGGACTGGAGGTCCGCACGCGCGACGGCCGGCTCGAGGCCGCGGGCGAGGAATGAGCCGGGTCTACCAGCTGGTGCCGACCTGGATGCCGTAGATCCAGTCGGTCTTGTCGAAGCCCGGGGCGGGGGTGTTGTCCCAGGCGGTCGCGACGCCGGCCTCGAGGTACCAGTCGCCGTTCACGGCCCAGCGCGCCTTGAGCTCGGCGACCAGCGAGCGGTCGTCGGTCTCGTCGATGCTCTGGAAGAACTCGGCCTTGAAGACCGCCTTGAGGTCCTCGTTGATCTCGTTCTCGTAGTTGCAGGCGGCGCGCGCGTTGAGCGCCAGGTCGCCGGAGGGCACGCCGAAGTTGTTCTCCTTCAGCGCCGAGGGGCCGCCTTCGAGCGAGAACTGCGTCTTGTCCTCCTTCCAGCGCCAGGTGTAGCCGGCGCCGACACCGACGTCCTCGCGGATCTGCAGGCCGGTCGGCACGTTGCGGCGGGCCGAGCCCTTGCCGTACAGGTAGAGGTTGTCCTCGTCGTCGAGGAAGCGGTGGTGCTCGACCGCGCCCATGTAGAGGCGGCTGCTGGTCGTGGCGTCGTCGGTGACGCGGTCGGTCTGGCGCACTGCGGCGTACTTGCCGGTGAAGATCCAGCGCTGGCCGTGGACCTGGTACTTCGAGGAGAAGTCGGCCGCGGAGTTGGCGCTGGCGTTGTTGCCGGTCATGTAGACCAGGCCGGCGCTGAAGGAGCCGGACCAGGGGGACTTCGGCTTGGCGGCGTCCTGGGCGAACGCGGCGGAGCCGAGGAGGAGGAAGGCGAGGAGGATGCGCATGGGGTTCTGGGTGGGGGATGGGCCGAGGGGGCGCGGGATTCTAGTCGCCGCTGTCGTCCGTGCGGGGGGCGACCGGCCAGAAGGCTGCCCCGGGCAGGACTTCGCAGTCGCGGAACAAGGCAGCGGTGTTGCTTCCCACGGCGAAGGCGAGGTCGCCGCTCAGGGAGTCGGAGGTCCAGTCCGCGGGGAAGCGGATCTGGGCCTCCTCGTTGACCGTCATCTTGCCGCCGCCACCGCGGTCGGCCTCGAGGAGGAAGTGGAAGAACTGCGCCGGCTTGATCGTGTGGCGCTCGGTCGTGGTGAACACGGTGACGCCCGAGATGCCCTCGATCTCGGTGTTCTGCAGCACGTCGACCAGGCGCACCTGGGCGCCGTTCTCGATCGCCACCGCGTGCTGCGGCTGGCCGCTCGAGTCGCGGCCGAGCCACACCTCGGCCTCGCTCTTGCCGTCGATCTGCACCGAGCCGCGCACTGCGAAGGGGGGGCGCAACCAGCGCAGGTTGGCCTCGCGGACCCACACCGGGGTGCGGTTGGCGTTCTCCGGCGAGAAAACCAGGACGGAGGCGTCGCGCTCCTGGTCGATGCGGCCCTGGCGCGTCGGCACCGAGCCGGCCGGGAAGGCGCGCTGCCACAGGCGCAGGTGCTGGGCGCTCTCGTCCTCGAGCTCGTCGGCGCGGCGGCGCAGCGACTCGGGCGCGATGCCGGTGGCGCGCTCGTAGTGGGCGGCGAAGAGCTGGCCGAGCAGCGGGAAGTCCTCGTCCATCGCCCGCTCCATCACCGCGAGGGTGTCCACCAGGGCGGCGCGCGTCGGGGCGCAGTAGTCCGAGACCAGGTCCTTGGCCCCTTGCTCGAGCAGCCAGGCCTCGGCGGCGTCGAGGGCCTCGTCGTCGTCGCCGGCGAGAGCCTGCTCCCAGTGGCGCAGCATCCAGTAGGCGGCGTCCGCCTCGTTGCCGAGCCCGGTGTGGGCCAGCGCCAGCAGGCGGTAGGTCTCGGCGTCCTGCGGCCGCTTGTCGTCGGCCTGCTCGGCGGCGATCAGGGCGCGCTCGTAATCGGCGGCGGCGAGGTAGCCGCGGCAGCGCGCCTGCAGCGTGTCGGCCAGCTCGGGGCCGGCCTTCGACTCGCGCACGACGGCCTGGATGAAGCGGCGCCAGCGGTCCTCGAAGGCGGCCCAGTCCGGCACCTCGGGGTCGCCGACCTCGTCGACGAAGATGCGGACGCAGCGCTCGTAGCTGTCCTCGCCGCCGCGCTTCTGCTTCTTCGTGTAGCTGTCCATGTACTCGAGGTAGGGCTCGCGGTAGACCAGCCTGCCGACCGGCAGCACCGGCTTGCCGTCGGGGCCCGGCGTCGGCTCGGCGCCGGTCAGGCGCGGGTCGCCCTCCTCGTAGTTGAGCAGGAAGTAGACGAAGCTCCAGCCGTAGGGGTAGTAGCTGCCCGGGTAGGAGCCCGGCTGGTGGTAGCTGACCAGCTGGCGCAGCGACAGCTTCTGGTCGCTGTTCTCTAGGTACTCCCAGCTGCGCACCCGGTTCATCGCCGGCTTGTTCTTGACGATCGAGCCGTCGGCCTTCAGCTCGCAGCCCTCGAAGTAGGAGGCCGTGCCCTCGTTCAGCCAGGTCGGCGGGTCGCCGGCGCGCTGGGTGAGGAGGTGCATGAAGTAGTGGCTGCACTCGTGGAACAGGGTGCTCAGGAGGTCGCCCTCGGTGACCGGCGGCGACAGCTCGTCGTCGATGTAGCCGGACACCAGCAGCTCCTGGTCGAAGAACCAGCCGCGCACGCCGAGCGGCAGGCTGCCGCCGACCTCGAGGTGGTTGAACTCGTCGAAGTCCTTGCGCGAGTTGTGCAGCGCGAGGGTCATCCGCCCCGCCTTCTTCTTGTAGTCGTAGACCTCCTGGTAGAAGTCGAACATGTCCTCCATGACCACCGAGACGGTCTCGAAGAACTCGTAGGAGATCGTCGTCTTGATCTGGAAGTGCTCGGTGCGGCGCTCGTAGGCCTTGTCCCAGGTCGCGTGCTTCTCGTTCTGCTTGGCCAGCCACTCGGGCGAGCGGCGGCGCACGGCGCCGGCCACGAAGCTGCCGCCGGAGAGCTGCTCGCCGGCCTTGTCGACCAGGCGGTCGTAGTCCTTGAGCAGGCGCTCGTCGCCCTGGCGCAGGGCGAGCACCTTCTGGTAGAGGTGCCCGGCGAGGCGGTACTGCTTGTCCTTGGCGGCGGCCTGGGCGGCCTTCAGGGTGCTGGCCGACCAGGCGTCGAGCACCGGCTCGTCGAGGCGGCCGATGTCGGTCAGCTCGTCGAGCACCGCGGCGGCGGCGGCGGCCTCGGCGTCGCGGCCGGAGTAGCGGTGCGACCAGCTCAGCCACTTGGCCCAGCGGATCTCGTCGTCGAGGTCGCGCCGCGCGTCGGCGATCTCGAGCATGAGCTGGTAGCCCTCGGTGTTGTAGGGCTGGTGGGCCAGCCCGGCGAAGCCCTCGGCGCGGGCCTCGTCCGCCTTGCCCTCGCCGAGCAGCTTGCGCGCGAGGTCGAAGTGCTCCTGCGCCTCGGCGGCCGGGTCCTGCGCGAGGACGGCCGGCGCGGGCGCGGGGCGCGCGGCCGGCGCCGCCGGCTGCGGCTGCGGGTCGGCCGGGAGGAGAGCGGGAGCGAGGAGGAGTGCGGGAAGGACCAGACGCATGGGTAGCGGACCGTTTTCGGCCGCGAGTATAGCCCTGCGCCGGACCGCCCGGCGGGCCGGGAAACGCCTCCCGTGCGCGCTATTCGGTCGCTTCGGCCTCGTGGCTGGCTTCGCTCGCCAGCGCCAGCGTGTTGGCCGCCGGCTCGGGCAGGAGGAAGCCGTAGCCGACCTCCTCGATCCAGTCGTGCAGCACGGTCAGCGGCACGGCCAGCCCCATGTGGGTGACCACCTGCGGGCGGTAGCTGCCGTGGGTGTAGATCTTGGCGAAGACGCCGATCAGCTCCTGCGTCTCCTCGAGGAAGACGCCGCCGCCCGAGTTGCCGAAGTAGGCCGGGCTGCTGACCATCCACAGCTCCTCGCCGCCGACGCGCCAGTTGCGCCGGGTGATCTCGCCGCGGGTGGCCTGCGCGGCGGTGCCGAGCGGGCAGCCGACGGTGTAGACCGGGCTGAAGACCTCGATCTCGGCGTCGCGCTGGCGCGGCGCGATGCGCGCCAGGCGCTCGACGTGGCCGGCGCCGTCGACGCGCAGCAGCGCGAGGTCGGTCGGGACGTCGTGGGCCAGCAGGCGGCAGGCCACGGCGGTCTCCTGCCCCTCGTCGTCCTCGACGTAGCCGAGCACGATGCCTTCGGAGTCCTGGCCGGCGAGGATGTCGCGCACCACGTGGTAGCTGGTCAGGGCGTACTGGTGGACGCCGAAGTCGTCCTCGTCCTCGTGGACGAGCACCGCGCTGCCGACCGTCTCGGCGCCGGCCAGCTGGAAGACCGGGCGCAGGATGTGGTGGCGCAGCTCGGCGCGCTCGGCGGCGCGCTCGGCGCTCGGCTCGACCGCCGGCTGGGCGTGCGCCTCGGTGGCGCGGCGCTCGAGCTCGGCGTCGAGGGCCTCGGAGCGCTGGACGAGGGCGGCGGTGCGGGCGCGGAACTCCGAGCGCAGGCCGTCGAGGTCGGCGCCGAGCAGCCCCTGGCGCTGGCTGGCCGAAGCCAGCTGCTCGCGCAGGCGCGCGAGGTCCTGCTCGCGGCCGCGGGCGACCGCGTCCTGGGTGGCGAGGCGGGAGAGGAGCTGGTCCTGCTCCCGACCCAGGCGGTCGAGCTGGGCCTCGAGGGAGGTGAGCGCGCTCTCGTGGGTCCGGCGGGCCGTGCGGAGGGACTCCAGCTCGGGGCCGAGCAGGAGGGTGGCCACGGCGACCCCGGCGGTGGCGGCCAGGAGGCCGGTCCGGACGGAGCCGAGGCTCCGCGCGGACCAGCTAGGAAGACGCAAATTTCTCACGCTCTTCTATCGACGGTCGGCCCCGGGCCATTGAGCAGGCCTTGACCCTCGATCGCAAGTCCCTTAGGGAAAGGGCCTTGCGCCCGGGCCTGGGACCTCCGCCGAGTGGCGGGGGCGGCCCTGCCGGGTAGAATGCGGGGATGCGGCCCTCCCGAGGGCCCGGAGAACATGGGCTACGCAACGGTCAAGCAGGCGATCGAGGACATCCGCGCCGGGCGGATGGTGATCCTGGTGGACGACCCGCGGCGCGAGAACGAGGGCGACCTCGTCTGCGCCGCCGAGGCGGTCACCCCGGAGATCATCAACTTCATGCGCAAGGAGGGGGGCGGCCTGATCTGCCTCGCCATGGAGGGGGCGATGTGCGACTCCCTCGGCCTGCGCCCGCAGGTGGCGCAGAACACCTCGCGCATGGGCACCGCCTTCCTCGAGTCGATCGAGGCCCGCGAGGGCGTGACCACCGGCATCTCGGCCGCCGACCGCGCGCACACCATCCGCACCGCCGTCGATCCCGGCTGCCTGCCGGCCGACCTGGCGCGCCCGGGCCACGTCTTCCCGCTGCGCGCGCGCGACGGCGGCGTGCTCGTCCGCCCCGGCCAGACCGAGGGCTCGGTCGACCTCGCCCGCCTCGCCGGCCTGCGCCCGGCCGGCGTGATCTGCGAGATCATGAACGAGGACGGCACGATGTCGCGGATGCCCGACCTCGAGGTCTTCGCCGAGAAGCACGGCCTGCTCATCGTCACCATCGAGGACCTCATCGAGTACCGCCGGCGCCGCGAGATCCTCGTCGAGCGCCTGGTGGACGGCGTGCGGCTGCCCACCCGCCACGGCGAGTTCACCGTCCACCTCTACCGCTCGCGCACCGACGGCAAGGAGCACGTCGCGCTGACCCACGGCTGGCCCGAGGCGCCGGAGGAGGCCGACCAGAAGTTCCCCAAGCAGGACGACCCGGTCACGGTCCGCGTCCACAGCGAGTGCCTGACCGGCGACCTGTTCGGCAGCCTGCGCTGCGACTGCGGCCAGCAGCTCGACGCCGCGCTCGGCCGCATCGCCGAGAGCGGGAAGGGGGTGCTGCTCTACATCCGCCAGGAGGGGCGCGGCATCGGCCTGGCCAACAAGCTGCGCGCCTACAAGCTGCAGGAGGGCGGGGCCGACACCGTCGAGGCCAACGAGCGGCTGGGCTTCCCGGCCGACATGCGCGAGTACGGCATCGGGGCCCAGATCCTCAACGACCTCGGCGTGCGCCGGATGCGCCTGCTGACCAACAACCCGCGCAAGATGGCCGGTCTGAAGGGCTACGGCCTCGAGATCGAGGAGCACCTGCCCTTGCCCAGCGAGCCGGGGGAGCACAACGAGCGCTACCTGAAGACCAAGCGGGACAAGCTCGGTCACCTGTTGCCGCACCTCCATTAGGGGAAGGAATCCCCGCCCCGGGCCGTCCCAAGGTCCGTGAACCCCACGCCGATGAGCCGCATCCAGCCGGACCCGCCGCCGGAGGGCGCCCCCCGGGGCGGCCGCCCCGGCCCGGACAGCCGGCTCGAGGCCCTGTTCCGCGACTACGGCCCCAAGGTCTACGGCCTGGCCCTGCGCTGCGGCCTCGACCCGCTCGAGGCCGAGGACGGCGTGCAGGAGGTCTTCCTCAAGGTCCAGCGCCGGCTCGACACCTTCCGCGGCGAGTCGAAGCTGTCGACCTGGCTCTACCAGGTGGCGATGAACACCCTGCTCGACCACCGGCGCCGCGTGCTGCGCCAGCGCCGCAGCCACCCGCTGGCCGTGCTGACCGACGAGCGCGGCGAGGTGTCGGCGGTCGACCCGGCTGCCGGGCCGGACGAGGAGTCCGCGCGCGCCGAGCGCCGCGAGCTGGTGCGCCGCGCGGTGGACCGGCTGCCGCGCAAGTTCCAGGAGGTCCTCGTCCTGCGCGAGCTCGAGGGCCTGGCCTACCGCGACATCGCGCGCATCCTGGGCGTGGCCCAGGGCACCGTCGAATCGCGCATCTTCCGCGGCCGCTCGCGGCTGGCCGAGGAGCTGCGCCGCCTGGAGGAGGGACTGTGATGCACGCCTGCCAACCCTGGGCCTCCCGCGTCGGCGCCTGGTTCGACGGCGAGGTCTCCGAGCTCGAGGCCGTCGAGGTCCGCGCCCACCTGATGGACTGCGCCGGCTGCCGCGCCGCGGTGGCCGAGTGGCGCACCCTGCGCCAGGACCTGGGCCTGCTCCAGCCCGCTGCGCCCGCCGAGGAGGTCCTCGTGCGGATGACGCGGCGCTTCGAGGCCGGCCTGGCCGGCGAGGTGCACGCCGTGGCCCGCGCGCTGCGCGTCTGGACCGTGGCCGCCGCCCTGCTGCTGGCCCTGGGCCTCGGCTGGCTGGCCGCCGGCCAGCGCGAGCTGCCCGGGGACGTCGCCGCCTCGCAGCAGCGCGACATCGACCGCGCCGTCCAGGAGATCCTGGACCGCCCCGCCGTCGGCGCCGCCGACTGACGATGCGCGTCCTGCTGCCCGCCCTGCTGACCTTCGCCGCCGGCGCCGTCTTCGGCTTCCTGTTCGGTCGCGGCACGCCCGCGGCGCCCGCGGCGCTGCTCGAGCCCGACCTGGCCGCCTACGAGCAGGGGATGGGGGCCGCGCTGGGGCTGGACGCCGCCCAGCGCGAGGAGCTGCACGTGCTGCTGGCCTACTACGCCCGCGAGCGGCGCAAGGTCCTCGACGCCAGCCGCGGCCAGCTCGAGCCCGAGCTGAGCGACCTCGACCGCCGCTTCGAGCAGCTCATCCGCTCCCGCATCCTGCGCCCGGAACAACGCAAACGGGCCGAAGAACTGGAGATGCCGCAACCGGTGCTTTCCGCCGGGGGTGGCCCCCGCTAACCTGAGCCTCCACCACGATGGCCCGCTCCCTCGGCATCCATCTCCGTCCCGACGGCTACGCCTACGCGCTGGTCGACGGCAACGCCCGCAAGTGGTCGCTCGGCGCCCACGGCGAGGGCGGTCTCGCGCCCGACGAGAGCGACCTGCGCGAGGCCCTGGCCGCGGCCCTGGGCGACGCCCTGAAGGGGGGCGGCCTGGGCAAGCTCGACCAGGTGACGGTGGCGGTCCCGTCGACCGACACCGTGCTGCGCGAGCTCAGCCTGCCCTTCTCCGACCGCGAGAAGATCCAGCAGGTGCTCAAGTTCGAGGTCGAGAGCGACCTCTACCACCTCGACATCGACGAGGTGGTGTGCGACTACCTCGAGCTGGCCGACGACCGCGCCACCGCCACCCTGCTGGTCGGCGCGCTGCCCAAGAGCCAGATCGAGACCGCGATCGACGTGCTCGAGGACGCCGGCCAGGACCCGGCCGTGCTCGACCTCGACCTCGGCGCGCTGGCCACCGCCGTGCGCACCGTCGAGGCCGACCCGGAGCTGCCGGCCGGCTTCCAGGCCTTCCTCTACGTCGGCTCCTACAGCAGCGTGCTGCTCGTGGCCGGCGAGGAGGGCCTGCGCGCCGTGCGCAAGATCCCGATCGGCTGGCGCGAGCTGGGCCGCGGCCTGGCCGACGAGGGCGGGCCCGAGGCCGGCCTCGACGAGATGGAGGTCGCCGCCGAGCCCCTCGAGGGCGAGGAGGGCCCCGAGCAGGAGGCCGCCCCGCCGGTCGACCCCGACGACCTCATGCTGTTCGGCGCCGACTCGAGCCTGCCGCTGCACGGCGGTCTGGCCGAGCTGCTCGAGCGCGCCCCGGCCGAGAACCGCGCCGCCTTCCAGCGCCGCATGGTCGCCGAGGTGCGCCGCGGCCTGACCGCGATGGCCGGCGTCACCGTCAGCCGCCTCCACCTGCTCGGCGCCGCGGTGCCCGGTCTGGCCGAGGCCCTGGCCAGCCGCCTCGGACACCCGACCGCCCCGCTCGCCCTGGGGGGCGCGGACGAGGGCGGGGCCCCCGACGCCGCCGCCCTGGGCGCCGCCCTGCGCGGCCTCGGCCTGGCCGGCTCGGAGATGAACTTCCGCCAGGAGGAGTTCCGCCAGACCGGCGGGCTCGAGCGCCTCGAGGGGCCGCTCACCCTGATGCTGGTCGGCCTGATCGCCTTCTTCCTGGTCGACTCGGTGATCCTGTTCAAGCGCACCCGTGACGTGCTCGTCCACGACACCGAGGCCATCTACCAGGAGGCCCGGAAGGAGGTCGACGCGCTCAACACCGAGCTGCGCGAGGGCGACCCGGAGACCTGGTTCATCAAGGGCGTCGAGGGCCTCGACCTCGACGACCTGCAGCGGATCCAGACGCTGCGCGGCCGCGTCAAGAAGGCGCGCGCCGAGCTCGACGAGATGGTCGGCGAGGGCGACCTGGTCCACCCGCAGTCCTGCCTCGAGGCCTGGCGCCTGGTCTTCGGCGTGCTCGAGCGCGAGCTCGAGGAGCAGTACGAGGGCCGCTGGATGCTGGAGAGCCTCGACTTCACCTCGATCCAGCCGCGCCGCAAGGAGGACGAGCCCTACGTCGAGGTGAAGATCGAGCTGACCGTGTTCGGCGACCCGGTCACCGCCTCCAGCAAGTTCGACGAGCTGCTCAGCGCCTTCCGCGTGCAGGACTTCGTCGTCGGCTCGCCGAGCTACGCCGGCGAGATCAGCGCCGCCGAGGGGGTCGAGGCCCGCGTCGGCACGGTGGTCGTCCGGGTGTCCACGGCCAAGGGGATCGACTCGTGAGCAACCGCCGCACCCTCTACCTGCTCATGGCCGCGGCCGCGGCCGCCGGCGTGCTGCGCCTCGGCGTCGGCAGCTGGTTCACGAAGTACGAGGACGGCCTGCGCCAGCACGAGTCCTCCTACCGCCAGCTGCTGCAGGACGTCGACTACCTGCGCAACCGCCGCTCGAACGCGGTGGTGGCCGAGTCGGACGACGGCTACCTGACCCACTTCCAGAAGCAGGCCCGCGGCCAGCACATGGCTCCGGTGACCGCGCCGATGAACGAGAAGGACAACAAGACCTTCATCTCGCGCGCCTTCACCATCGGCTTCGAGAAGGAGCCGCCGCACTTCAGCCGCAAGCAGATCAGCGCCTTCCTGTTCAACACCGAGCTGCTCATGCCGCGCCTGCGCACCACCCGCCTGGTGGTCGCCCCGGCCGGCGACCCGAGCAGCCGCAGCCGCAAGGGCCCGGAGGCGGGCTCCGAGCGCGACGACCTCTGGGAGGTCCGCAACCTGGTCTTCACCCAGCTCACCCCGGTCGCCAAGCGCGACTGAGGCCGGGGCGGGGGATCACAGGAAGCGGCGCAGCAGGCCGAGCGCGCCCTCGCGCCACGGCGTGCGGTGGCCGATGCCGGCCCGGCTGAGCGCCTCGCGGTGCTCGAGGTACCAGTCGTAGGTGCGGGTCAACGTGCCGGCGTTGCTCCAGCGCGGCTTCCAGCCCAGCGCCTCGAGCCGGTCGGTCCGCACCCAGGAGTCCTGGTCGGCGGTGCCCCAGACCCAGCGGTAGAGCGGCGACAGGCGCAGCGCGCCGAGCACCGCCAGGGCGCCCTTGGCCAGCGGCGCGGGCGTGGGCAGCAGGCGGCTTCCCGAGCCGGCGTGGGCGAACAGGGCGCCGAGGTCCTCGCCGACGCTGGCGAACTCGGTGGCACCGACGTTGAAGGTGGCGTTGGCCTGCTCGGCCGGCGCTTCGAGCAGCAGCCGCACGGCGTCGGCCAGGTCGGCCACGTCGAGCAGCTGGTAGCGGTTGCGTCCGCTGCCGATCACCGGGATGCGGCGCCCCTCGCGCACCCACTCGAGCAGGATCTGGAACACGCCGAGCCGCTCGGGGCCGAGGAAGGTCTTGGGCCGCACCACCGGCACGCACTGGCCGGCCCGGCGGGCCTCCTCGACCAGGCGCTCGGCGGCGACCTTGCTCTCGCCGTAGGGCCCGACCCCGTGGAGTCGGTCGTCCTCGCCCAGCGGGTGGTGGTCGGGGATGCCGTAGACCGCGGTGGAGGAGACGTGGACCACGCGCGGCACGCCCAGCTCGCGCGCCACCTCGAGCACGGCGCGGGTGCCCTCGACGTTCACGCTGCGGATCTCGGCCGGCTTCCACAGCGGCAGGGCGGCGGCGGCGTGGACCACGGCGTCGGCGCCCGCGCAGGCCCGCCGCAGCAGCTCGCGGTCGCGCACGTCGCCGCGCAGGACCTCCGCCCCGGCGCGCTCGCCCGGCGGCACCTCGTCGAGGTCGAGCAGGACCCGCTCGTGCTCGAGCAGCGCGCGCGAGAGGTGGAAACCGAGGAAACCGGCGCCGCCGGTGAGGACCAGCTTCATCTAGAGGTAGAGGACGGCCCCGACGACCGCCATGTAGCCCAGGATGGAGGCCGCCAGCGGCTTGTCCTCGATCAGCACCCGCTCGGGCCGCTCGCCGCGCTCGCACTGGAAGACCAGGTGGAGGTAGCGCAGCACGCCGTAGAGCACGAAGGGCAGCGTCCAGATCATTCCGGGGCGGCCGGCCTGCGACTCGATGGGGACGTCGAGGGAGAGCAGCGCGCCGGGCAGGAGGGTGTAGAGGCCGTAGGTGACCACCGTGGCCGAGGCCATCAGCGCGACCATGACGTCGAGCCCCGGGCCGTCGTACTGGGCCAGGAGCGGGCGCTGCGCGGGGGCCTGGCCGTCGGCGCGGGCGCGGTCGAGCGCGACCAGCTCGGCCTTGCGCTTGCACAGCGCGAGGAAGAGGGCCAGCTGCACCGTGCAGGCCACCAGCCAGGGCGACACGCCGACGCCGACCGCCCACACCCCGGCCAGCACGCGCAGCAGGAAGCCGGCGGCGATGCTGAAGACGTCGAGCAGGACGACGTGCTTCAGGTGGAGGGAGTAGGCCAGCTGCAGGAGCAGGTAGCCGCCCAGGGCCCAGGCGGCCGAGGGCGCCCCGAAGGACAGGGCCAGGACGCCGACCAGCGCGGCGGCCGCCACGGCGAGGGCGCCCGCCGCCGCCAGGGCGCTGCCCGGCTGGAGCTCCCCGGCGGCGATCGGCCGGTACCGCTTCACCGGGTGCTGCCGGTCGCGCTCGCGGTCGACCACGTCGTTCAGCAGGTAGACGGCCGAGGAGGCGGCGCAGAAGGCCGCGAAGACGAGGGAGGCGGCGAGGAGGGGCTCCGGACCGCCCTCGGCCCCGCCGAAGGCCTGCCCGCTGAAGACCAGGCCCGCGAAGACCAGGAGGTTCTTGGTCCACTGGCGGGGGCGGAGGCTGCGGATCAGCGGCAGCATGGGTTCAGGATAGCCCGGCCCCCCGCCCGGGATCGCGCGGCTGGGCGCGCAGCAGCTCGAGGCGGTCGCCGGGCAGCGGCGCCTCGCCCGCCCCGTCCGGCTGGATCAGGGCCGCCGCCGCGCCGGCGGGGGCCGGCAGGGCGCGGAAGCGGGGCAGCCGCGCGACGGCCAGCACGCGCAGCCCGGCGTCCACGAAGACCACCCGCAGCGGCCCGGCGGCGAAGAAGGAGTGGACCGCCAGGGCCGGCTCGAGCCAGAGGGCCTCGCCCTCGCCCAGCCGGCGGAAGGCGGCCTGGCGGAAGCGTCCGCCGCGGCTGTCGAGGCGCCGGAGCTCGTGCGCCAGCAGACCGCCGCGGCTGGCGTTGCCGCAGCGCAGGCGCCCGTCCGCCACCGGCGCCGGGCGGCTCATGCGCGGGCGCGGTGGCGCTTCACGCCGAGCAGGGCGCGGCCGGCGCAGGCCCAGCGCTGGGCCTCGCTGAGGTGGGGCGGCCGCCGGAAGAGGTCGCGGCGCGGGTCCTCGACCTGGTCGAGCAGGCGGCGGCTGCGGACCACCACCGCGCGCACCCCGCGGCGCAGGCGGCCGCCGACCTGGGCGCGCAGGTCGAGGCCCTCGTCGAGCAGCTGGCGGGCCCACTCGGCCTCGCGCAGCAGGAACTCGTGGACCGCCGGGGTGCGGACGCCCGCCTCCAGCTCGGCCCGCTCCAGGCCGACGGCGGCCAGGTCGGCCCGGGGCAGGGCCAGGCGGCCGGCGGCCAGCTGGCGGGGGAGGGTCTGCAGCAGGCCGGTCACCGCGATCCCCAGCCCGAGGCGCTCGGCGGCGGGGAGGGCGGCGGCGGTGTCGCGCTGGACCACCGCCAGGAGGCAGCGGGCCACGGCCGAGACCCGCGGGTGGAGGAAGGCCAGCAGCTCGCCGCGGGAGGCCGGCTCCTCCGGCAGGGGCTCCGGCAGCAGGCGGACGACCTCGCGCAGGTCGCGGTGGGGGATCTCGCCGGCGGCCGAGCTGCCCCAGAGGGCCAGCAGGAGGGGGCCGTCCGGGCGCCCGCGCAGGGTCCGCTCCAGGGCGGCCGCGAAGGCCTCGCTGCCCGTCCGGGCCGGGCCCAGGGCGATGGCCAGGACCGGCTCCATGGCGTGGAGCATGCCGTGGGGCATGAGCACCGGGCCGGGGAAGAAGTCCCCGGCGAGCTGCCGGGCGAGCCGGCAGGCGTAGCGTCTGGCGTGTCCGTGGTCCACCGGGCGGGATCCGTCCTGGGGAGGCCCAGACTAGCGTCTCCGGTGTGCGGAATCCGGGCCCGCCGGGGCCCCCGCCCGGGCGGGGAAGGGAAGTGCCCGAAGACCCGAGGATCCTGGAGGATCTATGCCTGGGAGTCCCGTCCCCATGGTCTATCATCCCAGACCATTCCCCGGACCCGTTGCGTCCGGGCCGCCCCACAGGCTCTGAGCTTCGATGAACCCCACGGTGAATCAGGACCCTCCCCGCGAGCAGCTCGAAGAAGTCGTCATCCGTTTCGCCGGGGACTCCGGCGACGGCATGCAGCTGACCGGCACGCAGTTCACCAACACGGCTGCGGTGCTGGGCAACGACCTCGCCACCTTCCCGGACTACCCCGCCGAGATCCGCGCCCCTGTCGGGACCCTGTTCGGGGTCTCCGGCTTCCAGGTCCGCTTCTCGGCCCGCGACATCCACACCCCGGGCGACGCCCCGGACGTGCTGGTGGCCATGAACCCCGCCGCCCTCAAGGTCAACCTGGGTGACCTCAAGAAGGGCGGCCTGCTGATCGTCAACACGGGCAACTTCGGGGCCAAGGACCTCGAGAAGGCCCACTACACCTTCAACCCGCTCGACGACCCCGAGCTCGAGGCCGAGTACCGGGTGGTCAAGCTGGACCTGAACGAGGCCACGCTGCAGGCCACCGCCGAGTCCGGCCTGTCGAGCAAGGACGCCCTGCGCAGCAAGAACCTGCTGGCCCTGGGCATCCTTTACTGGGTGTACTCGCGCCCGCTCGACACCACGGAGAAGTGGCTGGAGAGCAAGTTCAGCGGCAAGCCGGACGTCCTGGCGGCCAACCTGGCGGCCCTGCGCGCCGGCCACACGATCGCCGAGAACAGCGAGCTGTTCCAGACCCGCTACGAGGTCTCGCCGGCGCCGCTGCCCCCCGGCACCTACCGCAACGTGATGGGCAACGCGGCCACGGCCATGGGCCTGGTCACCGCCGCCCGGCTCAGCGGCCTGCCGCTGTTCCTCGGCACCTACCCGATCACGCCGGCCTCGGACATCCTCCACGCCCTGTCGCGCTACAAGAACCACGGCGTGGTGACCTTCCAGGCCGAGGACGAGATCGCCGGCATCACCACCGCCATCGGCGCGGCCTACGCCGGCTCGCTGGCCGTGACCACCACCTCCGGTCCGGGCCTGGCGCTCAAGGCCGAGGCGATGGGCCTCGCGGTGATCACCGAGCTGCCGCTGGTCGTCGTCAACGTGCAGCGCGGCGGCCCGTCCACCGGCCTGCCGACCAAGACCGAGCAGGCCGACCTGCTGATGGCCATCTGGGGCCGCCACGGCGAGTGCCCGATGCCGGTCATCGCGGCCAACTCGCCGGCCGACTGCTACTGGGCCGCCCTCGAGGCGGCGAAGATGGCCGTCACCTACATGACGCCGGTCCTGCTGCTGACCGACGGCTACCTCGGCAACGGCGCCGAGCCCTTCCGCATCCCGGAGGACTCGGAGCTGCCGCCGTGGCCGGTCAAGCACTACACCGACGCCGAGCACTTCCAGCCCTACTCGCGCGACCCGCAGACGCTGGCGCGCCCGTGGGCCGTGCCGGGCACCCCCGGCCTGGAGCACCGCATCGGCGGCCTGGAGAAGGCCGACGTCACCGGGCACGTGTGCTACGACCCGGACAACCACGAGCTGATGATCAAGCTGCGTGAGCAGAAGGTGAAGGGGGTGGCCGAGAGCTACGCCCCGCTCGAGGTCTTCGGCGAGGACTCGGGCGACCTGCTCGTGCTCGGCTGGGGCTCGACCTTCGGCTCGATCCGCGGCGCCGTGGTGCGCTCGCAGAAGGCCGGCAAGAAGGTCTCCCAGCTCCACCTGCGCAACATGTGGCCGCTGCCGAAGGACCTCGGCGACGTGCTGTCGCGCTTCGACCAGGTCCTCATCCCCGAGATGAACCGCGGCCAGCTGGCCCGCCTCATCCGGATGGAGTACCTGCGCGAGGTGGTGTCCCTGACCAAGGTCAAGGGCCGCCCGTTCACCACCGCCGAGACCCTGGCCAAGATCGAAGAACTGCTCGGTTGAGCGACGCCATGACCACCACCGACACCGTCAGCTACACGAAGAAGGACTTCGTCTCCAGCCAGGAAGTGCGCTGGTGCCCGGGATGCGGCGACTACGCCATCCTCTCCGGGGTCCAGCAGCTCTTCTCCACCCTGGGGGTGCGCAAGGAGAACTTCGTCGTCGTCTCGGGCATCGGCTGCTCCAGCCGCTTCCCGTACTACGTCGACACCTACGGCTTCCACGGCATCCACGGCCGCGCGGCGGCGATCGCCTCCGGCGTGAAGTGCGCCAACCCCGAGCTGGACGTGTGGGTGGCCACCGGCGACGGCGACGCGCTGTCGATCGGCGGCAACCACATGATCCACGCGGCGCGGCGCAACGTGAACCTGACCGTGCTGCTGTTCAACAACCGCATCTACGGCCTGACGAAGGGCCAGTACTCGCCGACCTCCGAGCGGAACAAGAAGACCGTCTCGACGCCGTACGGCTCGCTGGACCAGCCCTTCAACCCGGTCAACCTGATGCTCGGCGCCGGCGCGACCTTCGTCGCGCGCACGGTGGACACGCAGCTCAAGCACCTCAAGGGGGTGCTCGAGGCGGCGCACGCGCACAAGGGCTTCTCCTTCGTCGAGATCCTGCAGAACTGCGTCATCTTCAACCACGGCGCCTTCGAGCACATCACCGAGAAGGACGTGCGCGACGACCGCCAGGTCGACCTGCAGCCCGGCAAGCCGATGGTCTACGGCAAGGAGCTCGACAAGGGCCTGAAGCTGCAGCCGACCAGCATCGAGATCGTGTCTCCCGAGGAGGCGACGGTCTGGAACCCGAGCGGCGCCACGGGCGCCAACGCCTACCGCATCGCCCAGGGCGACGAGCGGGGGCAGCTGCCGGTTCCGATCGGCATCCTGCGTTCGGTCGAGCGTCCGGTGCTCGACGAGGACATCCACGCGCAGATCGCCGCCGCCCGCGAGAAGCTGGGCGAAGGCAGCCTGAGAGACATGTTCCACGCCGGCGACACCTGGGAAGTCAACTGAACTCCCCGGTGGGTCGCCTCCGCGGACTCCGGAGGGACTCGTGTACTTCGACTACGCCAACGTCCTGGTCTTCCTCCTCGCAGGGATGGCCTTCGTCGTGATCAACCTGGTGCTCGGCAGCCTGATCCGGCCGGCGCGCCGGGACCAGAAGGGCCTCGAGCCCTACGAGTGCGGCGAGGAGGTCATCGGGCAGGCCTGGTTCCGCTTCGACATCCGCTACTACACCGTGGCGATGGTCTACCTGGTCTTCGCGGTCGAGGTGGCCTTCCTGTTCCCGTGGGCGCGGGTGCTGAAGGAGGCCTTCGCCGCCGAGGACATCGGCGGGGTGGCCCTGTTGGAGGGCCTCCTGTTCATCGCGATCCTGCTGCTCGGCCTCGCCTACGTGTGGGTGAAGGGCGACCTCGACTGGATCCGCAGCTACCGCGGGCAGACGCCGCGCGGCAAGGAGGACGGAGCCTGACCCATGGGAGCGCTCTCCGGACAGTTCCAGGACAACATCATCACCACGCGGGTCGACTGGCTGCTCAACTGGGCGCGCCTGAGCTCGATCTGGCCGATGACCTTCGGCCTCGCCTGCTGCGCCATCGAGATGATGGCGGTGGGCGCCTCGCGCTTCGACATCGACCGCTTCGGCGCCGGCGCCTTCCGCGCCACGCCGCGTCAGGCCGACCTGATGATCGTGGCCGGCACGGTCAACTTCAAGATGGGGGAGCGGGTCAAGCGCCTGTACGACCAGATGCCCGGGCCGAAGTACGTCATGGCCCTCGGCGCCTGCGCGACCGGCGGCGGCCCGTACCACAACTACGGCTACACCGTGATGAAGGGCGTCGACCGCATCATCCCGGTGGACGTCTACGTGGCCGGCTGCCCGCCGCGCCCCGAGGCGCTGCTCGAGGGCCTGATGCTGCTGCAGGACAAGATCCGCCGGCAGCACGTGGTGCGCGAGCAGGCCTTCCCGCCGATCCCCGCGACCGCCGGAGCGGAGGCCTGAGATGCAGCAGCCGCGACGCGACACCGCCTGGGGCCCCGTGGAGATCCTCGCCGAGGCGGCGCGCGACGCCGCCGGCGCGCTGAGCGCCGCGGGCTTCGCCGTCGAGCTCCACGAGCCCAACCTGCCGCTCTACGCGCCCGAGGACGAGGGCAAGCGGCTGGCCAAGAAGCACAAGGAGGAGGACCCGGTCCACGAGTGGCGCGGCGACCCCTTCCTGCTGCTGCCCGACCGCGCCGCGCTGCGCGACGTGGCCCGCTTCCTGCGCGACGCGCAGGGCTGGGACATGCTGGTCGACGCCACCGCGGTGGACTTCGACGCGGAGGACCCGCACCTGTGGGCGGTCTACCAGCTGATGTCGCTGGGCCGCAAGGCGCGCCTGACGCTGAAGACCTACGTCCCGAAGGACGACTGCCGCATCGACAGCCTCGTGCCGGTGTGGCCCGGGGCGGACTGGCACGAGCGCGAGGCCGGCGAGATGTTCGGCATCGAGTACGCCGGCCACCCGGACCCGCGCAACATCCTCCTGCCGGAGGACTGGGCGGGCCACCCGCTGCGCAAGGACTACGAGTACCCCGACGAGTACCACGGAATCTCGTGCAAGTGATGGACCCCGCCGACACCCTGGACCGCCCCCTGCGCGAGGGAGAACGCCTGGTCGAGCTCGACGTCCGCACCCAGGACGTGGAGATCAACATGGGGCCGCAGCACCCGGCGACGCACGGCGTGCTGCGCGTGCTGCTGCGCGCCGACGGCGAGATCCTGACCGGCGCCCAGTCGCACCTGGGCTACCTGCACCGCTGCGCCGAGAAGATCGGCGAGAAGGTCGACTGGCTGCAGTACCTGCCGTACACCGACCGCTACGACTACCTGTCGGCGATGAACAACAACCTCGCCTACAGCCTGGCGGTCGAGAAGCTGCTCGGGGTCGAGGTGCCGAAGCGGGCGCAGTACATCCGCGTGATCCTGGCCGAGCTGAACCGCATCGCCAGCCACCTGGTCGCGGTCGGCACCTACGGGCTGGACATCGGCGCCTTCACGCCCTTCTTCTACGCCCTGCGCGAACGCGAGCTGCTGCTCGACATCTTCGAGAAGATCTGCGGCGCGCGCCTGACCTACTCCTACATCCGGCCCGGCGGCCTGATGAACGACGCGCCCCCCGGTTGGACCGACCAGGTGCGCGCCTTCGTCGACCTGTTCGACCGCAAGTGGGAGGAGTACTGGGACCTGCTGGTCGACAACAAGATCTTCGTCGAGCGCACCGCGAACGTCGGCGTGATCCCGGCCGAGCAGGCCATCGCCTGGGGCTGCAGCGGCCCGATGCTGCGCGGCTCGGGCGTCGACTGGGACCTGCGGCGCGACGCGCCCTACCTGGTCTACGACGAGCTCGACTTCGAGGTCGTGGTCGGCAAGGGCCACCGCGGCGCGGTGGGGGACTGCTTCGACCGCAACTACGTGCGCATGTACGAGATGGTCCAGAGCAACCGCATGGTGCGGCAGTGCCTGGAGCAGATGGAGGAGGGCGAGGTCCAGCACCCGGACGTCGGCCTCGTGCTGCGGCCGGCGCCGGGCGAGGCCTACGTCGGCATCGAGAACCCGCGCGGCGAGCTGGGCCACTACCTGGTCAGCGACGGCAACAAGGTGGCCCGGCGCCTGCGCGTTCGCGGCCCGAGCTTCGTCAACCTGGCCCTGGTCGAGCACATGCTGCCCGGCTGCATGCTGGCCGACGCCGCAGCCATCATCGGCTCGGTGGACATCGTCATCGGGGAGACCGACCGATGAGCCTTCCGACGACCCTCCCCGCGCCGCAGGGCAACGGCCTGACCGACTGGCTGGCCGCGCTGGCCCCGGACGGCGCGCCGTTCTGGCTCCTCACCCTGCTCGGCGCCGTGGTCGCCTTCGCGCTGATCATGGCCTTCGTCTCGGTGCTGGCCATGTTCGCCACCTGGCTCGAGCGCAAGGTGGCCGGCCACATCCAGGTCCGCCTCGGCCCGATGCGGGTCGGCGGCTGGCACGGCTGGGCGCAGGCCATCGCCGACGGCGTGAAGCTGCTGATCAAGGAGGACATCGCGCCCAAGGACTCCGACAAGGTGCTGTTCAAGCTGGCGCCCTGCGTCGTCCTCGGCACCGCGCTGGCCGCCTTCGTCGCCCTGCCCTTCGCCCCCGGCGCGATCGTCGCCGACGTCGACCTGGGCATCTTCTTCATCCTGGCGATCTCCTCGATCACCACCTTCGGCGTGATCATGGCCGGCTGGGGCTCGAACAACAAGTGGAGCCTCTACGGCGCCATGCGCGAGGCGGCGCAGGTGGCGAGCTACGAGATCCCGCTCGGCCTGTCGCTGATGATGCCGGTGATGTATTTCGGCACCCTGTCGCTGCACGAGGCCGGCGAGCTGCAGGCGGGCTGGGGCGGGCTGCAGTGGTACGTGTTCAGCGACGCCTTCTGGATCGCGATCCCGTCCTTCCTGCTGTTCTTCACCGCCGCGCTGGCCGAGACCAAGCGCGCGCCCTTCGACCTGCCGGAGTCCGAGTCCGAGCTCGTCGCGGGCTTCCACACCGAGTACTCGGGCATCCGCTTCTCCTTCTTCTTCATGGAGGAGTACGCGGCGATGTTCCTGATGTCGGCGGTCGGCACCGCCTTCTGGTTCGGCGCCTGGAACTTCCCCGGCCTGTCCCTGCTCGAGGGCACGGCGCTGTACACGCCCGCCGCGGTGGCCGTGTTCGTGACCAAGGCCATGCTGCTGGTCTTCACCATGATGTGGGTGCGCTGGACCGTGCCCCGCATCCGCATCGACCAGGTCATGGCCCTGGGCTACAAGTACCTCACCCCCCTCTGCCTGCTGATGATCCTGCTCGCCTCGGTGTGGGAGTGGGTCAAGGCGGCCGCCTTCGGAGCGTAGACGGACATGGCGACCCTCCAGCAACCCGCCGCTCCCGCCAACCAGCGCAGCTACTGGGGCAACGTCTGGCACGCGGTCAAGTCGACCGCCGTGGGGATGGGCATCACCTTCCGCTACCTGTGGAGCAAGCCCTTCACCACGCAGTACCCGGACGAGAAGCTCCCCGTCGACGAGCGCTACCGCGGGATCCACTACCTCGAGCAGGACCTGTGCATCTACTGCCAGGCCTGCGCCAAGGCCTGCCCCGTGGACTGCATCGAGATGGATGCCAAGCGCCACGGCAAGGAGCTCGAGTGGAACTTCTTCCGCATCGACTACCAGAAGTGCATGTTCTGCGAGCTGTGCGTCTACCCCTGCCCGAAGGACTGCATCCACATGGGGCAGGAGTACGCGCTGGTTACCGAGGACCGCGCCGACTTCATCCTCGAGCTGACCACCTGGCAGGGCCTGACCGAGGCGCAGAAGGTGCGCATCGCCGAGGCCGAGGCGGCCAAGGCGGCCAAGAAGGCGGCCGCGGCCAAGGCCAAGGCGGCGAAGGAGGCCAAGGAGGCCAAGGAGGCCAAGGAGGCGGAACCGCCCGCGGAGGGTGACGAGTGATGGCCGAGACCGTCAGCTTCTTCTTCTTCGCCGCGCTGACCGTGGGCTGCGCGCTGCTCGCGCTGCTCCACCGCAACGTGGTCCACAGCGCCTTCGCCCTGCTCGGCACCCTGCTGGGCCTGGCCGGCTTCTACGTCATGCTCGGGGCCGACTTCCTGGCCATGACGCAGGTGCTGATCTACGCCGGCGGCATCCTGGTGCTGATCCTGTTCGGCCTGATGCTGACGCCGCCCGACACCGAGGAGCGCCGCCTGGGCCGCGTCCTCGCCGCGGTCGCGGTGGTCGGCACCGGCGCCCTGGCCTTCTGGGAGAAGGTCGGCGGCGCGCAGTGGTACGCCGCCGCCCCCGAGGAGCTGGGCGAGCCGGGCGGGACGGTGGCCGAGATCGGCCTCGAGTTCCTGCGCCGCGACTCCTGGCTGCTGCCCTTCGAGTTCGCCTCGATCATCCTGCTGGCCGGCCTGGTCGGCGCGGTCTACATCGCGCGCCGCCGCTTCCGCGAGGAGGAGCTGTGATGGGTCTCTCCGCCTACCTCGCCGTCGCCGCCCTGCTGTTCCTGATCGGCCTGGTCATGGTCGCGGCCCGCCGCAACCTGATCTACGTCCTGATGGGCCTCGAGCTGATCCTGAACGCCGCCAACCTCAACCTGGTGGCCTTCAACCGCTTCCGGCCGGGCGGCACCGACGGCCACCTCGACGGCCAGATCGCGGCGGTGTTCGTGATCATCCTGGCCGCCGCCGAGGCCGCGATCGCGCTGGCGATCGTGCTGAACATCCACTCCCTGTTCGAGACCGTGCGTCCGGACGACATCGACGAGATGAAGGACTGATGCTGGCCCTCCTCCTTCAGCACGGCGCCGAGGCCGCCGGCCACGCCGCGGAGGCGGCGGGCCACGCCGGCCCCGCGGCCGCCGAGGTCTTCTCGCCGGCCACCGCCTGGTGGCTGCTCGCCGTCCCGCTGCTGCCGCTCCTGGCCTGGACCCTCCAGGTGACCATCGGCCGCTTCCTGCCGCGCCAGGGCGACTGGCTGCCCACCGGCGCGATGGGCCTGGCGGCGGTGATCGCGGTGGGGCACTTCTTCCGCGTGCTCGCCGTCGGCGACCCCGGCTTCGTCCTCGCCGAGGCCGTCGACCTGCCGCGCTGGAAGTTCTTCTTCAGCGACCCGGGCCTGACCGAGGGCCTGGCCGGCTTCACCGCCGGCATCCTGTACGACAACGTCTCGGCCTCGCTGCTGGCGATGGTGGCCCTGGTCAGCTTCCTGGTCCACCTGTTCTCCGTCGGCTACATGCAGGGGGACAGCCGCTACAACCTGTTCTTCAGCAACCTGGCCCTGTTCACCTTCGCCATGCTGGCGCTGGTGATCAGCGACAACCTGCTGTTCTTCTTCGTCTTCTGGGAGATCATGGGCCTGTGCTCCTACCTCCTGATCGGCCACCTCGCGGCCGACAAGGAGGCGCCGAAGATGAGCGCGGCCTGGGCCTCGATGAAGGCCTTCATGACGACGCGCATCGGCGACATCTGCCTCTTCATCGGCATGATGATGATGTACGAGGCCTTCGGCACGCTGAGCTTCCACGAGCTCTACGACGCCGTCGAGGCCCACGTCGCCGGCAACGTCGGCGAGTGGAGCCCCTGGCTGACCGGCGCCGGCGTGATGATGTTCCTCGGCGCGGTCGGCAAGTCGGCCCAGTTCCCGCTGCACGTGTGGCTGCCCGACGCGATGGAGGGCCCGACCCCGGTCAGCGCGATGATCCACGCCGCCACCATGGTGGCCGCGGGCGTCTACCTGACCGCGCGCATCTACCTCATGCTGTCGCCGACGGCGCAGCTGATCGTGGCGCTGGTCGGCGGCTTCACCGCCATCTTCGCCGCGACCATCGGTATCACGCAGTACGACATCAAGAAGGTGCTGGCGTGGTCGACCATCTCGCAGCTCGGCTACATGATCTGCGCGATCGGCGCGGGCGGCGTGGCGGCCGGCCTGTTCCACATGCTGACCCACGCCTTCTTCAAGGCCTGCCTGTTCCTCGGCTCGGGCTCCGTGATCCACGGCTGCCACCACGAGCAGGACATGCGCCAGATGGGCGGCCTGCGCAAGAAGATGCCGATCACCTACCTGGCGATGCTGGTCAGCACGCTTGCCATCTCGGGGGTGCCGCTGTTCGCCGGCTACTACTCGAAGGACACGATCATCGCCAAGACGCTCGAGCGGAGCATGGCCGAGGGCAGCCTGGTCTGGAGCCTGCCCTTCTACTTCCTGGTCGCGGCCGCCGCGATCACGGCCTTCTACATGTTCCGCCTGATCTTCATGACCTTCCACGGCAAGCCGCGGGCGCACTGCAGCGAGCACGCGCACGAGTCGCCGTGGACCATGACGGTGCCGCTGATCGTGCTCGGCACCCTGGCGGTGGTGGGGGGCAAGTTCTGGCTGCTCGACCCGGGCGGCGCGCTGAGCGCCGGCGGCGAGTGGTTCACCGAGCTGGTCGAGGACCCGCACCACTTCGTCGACCACGAGGCCGCCCACCACGCCCACGTCGGCGCGATGACCGCCTCGCTGATCGCCGCCGCCGGCGGCATCCTGCTGGCCTGCCTGTTCTACCTGTGGCGGGTGTTCGACGCCGGCCGCATCGCGGCCGCGCTGGGCGGCCTGTACCGCCTGGTCTACGACAAGTACCGCTTCGACGAGCTCTACCTCGCCACCGCGGTGCGCGGCACCATGGTCCTCTCGGCCTTCGCGGCCTGGGTGGACCGGACCTTCGTCGACGGCGTCGTGAACACCGTCGGCAAGGTCATGCGCGGCCTGGGTGACGCCAGCGCCGCGACCGACCTCCACGTCGTGGACGGGGCGGTCAACCTGGTCGGCGAGGCCACCGTCGCCGCCGGCCAACGGGTCCGCCGGATGCAGACCGGCCGGATCCAGCAGTACGCCTTCTTCACCTTCGCCGGCGCCGTGCTGCTCGCGGCGGTGGTCCTGTTCCGGGTCGTCTGACCGCGCTGCCGCCAGCACTCCCGATCATGAGTCACTTGCTCAGCCTCATCACCTTCCTGCCCCTGGCGGGGATGGTCCTGATCCTGCTGCTGCCCAAGTCGCAGCTGAACGCCATCCGCTGGGTCGCCGCCGGCGCGACCGGCCTGGCCCTCGCGCTCTGCTGCTACCTCTGGGTCGGCCCCTTCGACCCGGCGGTGGGCGGCATCCAGCTCAAGGAGAGCTTCAGCTGGATCCCGGCCTTCCACATCAACTACACGATGGGGGTGGACGGGCTCAGCCTCCCGCTGCTGTTCCTGTCGGCGCTGATCCACTTCGTGGCGGTGTTCGCCTCGTGGAACATCACCAAGCAGGCCAAGGGCTACTTCGCCCTGCTGATGCTGCTCGAGGTGGGGGTCAACGGCGTGTTCCTGGCCCTCGACTTCTTCCTGTTCTACGTGTTCTGGGAGATCATGCTCCTGCCGATGTACTTCCTCATCGGCATCTGGGGCGGCAAGCGGCGCGAGTACGCCGCGATCAAGTTCTTCCTCTACACGCTGGCCGGCTCGGTGCTCATGCTGGTGGCGATGGTCGCCATCTGGCTGAAGTCGGGCGGCATGGACAGCGGCACCTTCGACATCCTGACCCTGCAGGCGATGGCGCCGAACTGGGCGGCCGACGGCACCCTGTTCCTCGGCATGAAGTTCACGACCTGGATCTTCTGGTTCCTGTTCGTCGGCTTCGCCATCAAGATCCCGGTCTTCCCCTTCCACACCTGGCTGCCCGACGCCCACGTGCAGGCGCCGACGCCGATCTCGGTGATCCTGGCCGGCATCCTGCTCAAGCTGGGCGCCTACGGCATGCTGCGGATCAACTTCCCGCTGGCGCCGGACGCCTTCCAGACCTTCGCCTACGCCCTGGCCGTGCTCGGCGCGATCAACATCGTGTACGGCGCCTACGTGGCGATGGGGCAGACCGACTTCAAGCGCATGGTCGCCTACAGCTCGGTCAGCCACATGGGCTACTTCCTGCTCGGCGCGGCGGCCTGGACCTTCACCGGCCTCAACGGCGCGACCCTGCAGCTGTTCACCCACGGCACCTCCTCGGCGATGCTCTTCCTCATCGTCGGCGTGGTCTACGACCGGGCGCACCACCGCGACCTGAACGGCTTCGGCGGCCTCGGCAAGCGCATGCCCTACTACATGGGCCTGAGCATCGTCGGCATGTTCGCGGCCCTCGGCCTGCCCGGCCTGAGCGGCTTCATCTCCGAGGCGATGACCCTGATGGGCGCCTACGAGACCTACCCGGTGCTGGTCATCATCAGCACGCTGGGCATCCTGATGACGGCGGCCTTCCTGCTCTACGCCATCCAGCGCGTCTTCCTCGGCGCGCTGCCGGAGAAGTACGAGGACATCCCCGACATCAACGGCCGCGAGGCCTTCTGCATGGCCCCCTTCGCGGCGCTGTGCATCCTGATCGGCATCCTGCCCTCCCTGGTGCTCGACAAGATGGGCGCCACGCTCGAGCTGATCCGCGAGCAGCTGGCCGTCACCATCGGCGGCTGATGCAACCATGCCCGACGCCCTCTCCTACCTGGACGCGCTGAAGTACATCCTGCCCGAGGTCGCCCTCGCGGTGGGCCTCTGCGCGGTCCTGATCTGGGACCTGCTCGGCGGCCGCCGCGACACCCGCGAGGGCGCCTGGCTCAGCCTCGGCTTCCTCGCCGTCGCCGCGCTGCTGCTGCTGCAGCGCCTCGACTGGCGCGCCGCCACCGTGTTCGGCATGGTGCGGGTGGACGCCCTGGCCACGGTCTTCAAGCTGTTCATCACCACCGCGGTGGGCTTCGTGCTGGCCTTCGACCTGAGCGACCGCCGGCAGAAGCAGGAGGGCAAGGGCGAGACCTACTTCCTGCTGCTCACCGCCACGCTCGGCAGCTACTTCCTGGTCGGCACGAACCACCTCGTGCTGCTCTACCTCGGCCTCGAGACGCTCGGCCTGGCCAGCTACGCGCTGGCCGGCATCCACAAGCGCGACCGCCGCGGCGCGGAGGCCTCGCTCAAGTACGTGGTCTACGGCGCGCTGGCCTCGGGCATCCTGCTCTACGGCGTGAGCCTGCTCTACGGCATGAGCGGCAGCCTCGAGATGCACGAGATGGCGCGCTTCGTCGCGGAGGCCGCCGAGGCGGGCAGGGGCGCGCAGCTCCTCCTGCCGACCCTGCTCGTCCTCGTCGGGTTCGGCTTCAAGCTGAGCCTGTTCCCCTTCCAGTGGTGGGCGCCGGACGTCTACCAGGGCGTCTCCACCCCGATCGCCGCCTTCCTCGCCGTCGGCTCGAAGGGCGTCGCGGTGGCCGCGCTGGTGCGCTTCGTCGCCATCACCTACAGCGGCCTGCTGCGCTTCGGCGACGCCACGCTGCTGGGCGAGAGCGCCTTCACCGGCGACCTGGTCCTGCTGCTGGCCCTGGTCTCGGCCGCCACGATGGTGTTCGGCAACCTGGCCGCGCTGCGCCAGACCGACCTCAAGCGCCTGCTCGCCTACAGCTCGATCGGCCACGCCGGCTACATCCTGGCCGGGGTCGCCGTGCTCACCGAGCAGGGCTTCCAGTCCGCCGTCGCCTACACCTTCGTCTACTACTTCATGACGCTGGGCGCCTTCGGCATGGTGCTCTACTTCGCCAACCAGAGCGGCGGCGAGCGCGTCGAGGACCTGCGCGGCCTGGGCCCGCGGCACCCGCTGGCCAGCGTGGCGACGGTGGTCTTCCTCGCCGGCCTGACCGGCCTGCCGCCGACCGCCGGCTTCTTCGGCAAGTGGTACCTGATGACCGCGGCCTGGGACGGCGGCCTGCGCTGGCTGGCCCTGCTCACCGCGCTGATGTCGGTGGTGTCGCTGTTCTACTACTTCCGCATCGCCAAGGCCCTGTTCCTGAGCGACGCGCCCGAGGCCGCCCCCGCCGGCCCGCGAACCCCCGTGCTGGGCGGCCTGCTCGCCGCCTTGGCCGCCGCCAGCCTGGTCTTCCTCTACTTCGAGCCGCTGCTCGACGCGGCCGCCTTCGGCGTGGGCTCGATCTTCCGCTGGTAGGGGAGCCCGCCGCAGGTCCGCAAGAACGAGGGGCCGGTCAGCTGCTGCTGGCCGGCCCCCCTTCTTCACCGAGGGTTGTTGTGACGATCCACCTCAGTCAGGTCGGGCGTCGCGGATGCGACGACCTCCGGCCTGCGGCCGCTCGGGCCGCGGGGGCGCCTGGCGGGGCGGGGCACCGGCGTTGGGGCAGTCGGCGCAGTGGCCGTCCCGGGCCTGGCGGCGCTGCCGCTCGGCCTGCGGAGGCACCGGACGCTGGCGCTGGGCCTGCGGACGCTGGGCGCGGGGGCGGTCCGCCTGCGGACGCTGGGCCAGCGGACGGTCCGCCTGCGGGCGGGGCCGCTGCATCTCGGCGCGGCGCTGGCGCATCTCGGGAGCCCGCTCGCGGAGCTCCTCCAACCGTTGCTGGCGGCGCTGGCGCAGCTGCTCGACGCGCTCGCCGCGGAGCTCGCGGCGCTGCTCGAGGCGCTGGCGCATGCGTTCGCGCATCTCGCGGCGCGGCGCGTCGGCGCCGGGGGGCGGCGGGGGCGGGCCCTCGGCGCGGCGGCGCGCCCCCTGCGGGCGGTCCTTGCCGCAGGTCGGGCACTTCTCGCCGCCGGCCGCGGCTTCGCGGCGGGGCTGGGCTTGCGGCCGGCGGAACTCCTCGACGGGAGGAGTCTGGGCGGCCAGGAGCATCAGGGCGGTGGTCAGGATCATGGTTCCATCCTTGGTCAGGGAACAGGGGGGGTGTTCCCGGAACCCGCCGGCCGGGGAGTGGTTCCCGCCTTCCTCAGGCGGGGCTCGGCTGGCCGAGCAGCCGGGCCGGCGCCAGGGCACGCGCCGCCTCGCCCTCGGCTGCGCCGTCGAGGATCCAGTCGGCCGCCAGCCGGCCCACCGCCGGGCCGCAGGTGATGCCGTGGCCGCCGAGCCCGGCGACCCAGTGCAGGCCGCGGCAGCGCGGGTCCGGGCCGATCACGAAGCGCTCGTCGTCGGCGAAGGTGCGCATGCCGGACCAGGCGTGGGCCAGGCCGGCGTCCGAGCGCTGCGGCAGCCACACGGCGGCCTTCTCGGCGACCACGGCGAACTGCTCCTCGTCCACCGTCTCGCCGTCCTCGGGCTCGACCTCGGTCTGGTCGCAGGGGCTGAACAGCAGGCCGCCGCTCTCGGGGCGGAAGTAGAACTCGGTGCCGGACAGCCAGACCACCGGCCAGCCGGCGACGGCCTCCTCGAGCTTCTCGGTGACCAGCAGGTGGCGGCGGCGCGCCACGAGGTGCAGCGGGAGGCCGGCGGCGCGCGCCAGGCGGTCGCCCCAGCCGCCGGCGGCCAGGACCACGGCGTCGGCCTCGAGCTCGCCGGCGGCGGTGCGCACCCCGCGCACCGCGCCGTCCTCGACCAGCAGGGCCTCGGCGGCGCACTGGAAGCGCAGCTCCGCCCCGGCGCGCCGCGCGCCGCCGAGGAAGCCCTGGTGGATCGCCGACAGGTCGAAGACGCCCTCGTCGGGGATCGAGACCACCGCCTCGATGCCCGGCGCCAGCTCGGGGACGCGGGCGTACAGCTCGGCCGGCGGAACCTCGCGTGCGCCCACCGTGCAGGCCGGGTCGGAGGTCCAGGCGCGCAGGGCCTCGGCCGCGCCCGCGGGGGCGGCCAGGTAGAGCCCGCACGGCTCGAACAGGGCGTGCTCGGCGAAGCCGGCCGGGGGGCGCTGGTAGAAGGCGAGCGATTCCCGGGCCAGGAGGTGCAGCACCGGGTCGCTCATGGCCGTACGCAGGATGGCCGCGTTGCGGCCGGAGGAGTGCCGGTCGGGTGCGTCCTCCTGCTCGAGGACCGTCACGGCCGCGCCCCGCCGGGCCAGCTGCCAGGCGGTGGTGGCGCCGGCGATGCCGGCGCCGACGACGACGACCCGTTCCTTCCTCACGACACCGGATTCCTACCGCGCCCCTAATCTAAGGCCGTGATGCTGCTCTCCCTAGCCCTTCTTCTCCTCGCCCCGTCCTGCGCCCAGGACCCGGGCGCCGCGCAGGAACCGTCCGGCGGCTTCGACCCCGCCGCGCTGCAGGCGAAGGTCGACGAGATCACGCCGCGCGTGGCCGAGCTGCGCGGCTGGAAGTTCAAGAAGCCGGTGCCGGCGGGCGTGAAGACCCCGCAGGAGTTCATCGAGTTCGCCAAGGCCGAGTTCGAGTCCGAGTACGGCAAGGAGCAGCTCGAGGCGATGAACCAGGAGTACCGCCTGCTCGGGCTGATGGACCCCGACCTCGACCTCTACCGGGCGATGCTCGACCTGCTCGAGTCGCAGGTCGGCGGCTTCTACGACCCGAAGACCGAGACCTTCTACATGATCAGCACCTTCAACGCCGGGATGATGGCCGACATCATCATGGCGCACGAGCTGACCCACGCGCTCGACGACCAGTACTACGAGCTGGACGCCATGTTCGAGGACGCGCGCGACCTGAACAGCGACTCGGAGTTCGCCATGCGCGCCGTGGTCGAGGGCAGCGGCACCTCGCTGATGAACCTCTACACCATGCAGGGGATGATGAAGGGCTGGCTGACCATGGACGCCGACTCGGTCGAGCAGATGAACGAGATGATGGAGCTGAGCACCGAGGGCCTCGAGGACGCGCCGCCCTTCCTGGTCATGACGCTCGCCCTGCCCTACCTCGAGGGCAACAAGTTCCTGGTCCAGCAGTCGAGCACGATGGCTGCGGCGATGAAGACGCCGAGCGCCGAGGACCTCGACCGCGCCTTCCGCCAGCCGCCGGTCAGCTCGGAGCAGGTGCTGCACTTCGAGAAGTACTGGGACGAGGAGCAGCTCGACCTGCCGGTCGAGGTGGCGCTGCCCGACCTCTCCGCGAAGCTCGGCGCGGGCTGGAAGCTGCTCGACGAGGACACCTTCGGCGAGCTGGCCTGCTTCGTGGTCACCGCGGACGAGCTGCCCAACCTGGCCGACGCCGCGGCGCAGATGAGCGCCAAGTGGACCAACGAGGCCGCCACCGGCTGGGGCGGCGACCGCCTGCAGCTCTACGGCGGCCCCGACGGCGCCCACCTCGCGGTGTGGGCGACGGTGTGGGACAGCGTCGAGGACGCCGGCGAGTTCTCGGCCGCGATCCACGAGCGGAAGGGGGACAACCCCTTCCTGCGCGAGGTCCTCGACGGTGAGAAGGCGGTGGTCCTGCTCTACGCCGACGAGAAGGGCGCTGCGCGCGCCGCCGAACTGAGCGCGCTGGCCCGCGAAGCCGCCGCCTCGCTGCTGGAGTAGGCCGGTGCTGGCCGGCCTCCTGCTCGCCGCCGCGGCCGCTCCGCAGGGCGCGGTGGCGAGCTCCGAGGCCCACGCCACCGCTGCCGGGGCCGAGATCCTGGCCGCCGGCGGCAACGCGGTGGACGCGGCGGTGGCCACCGGCTTCGCCCTGGCCGTGACCTACCCGGTGGCGGGCAACCTCGGCGGCGGCGGCTTCCTGCTGCACCGCACGCCGGAGGGCGAGGCCTTCTTCCTCGACTTCCGCGAGGTGGCCCCGGCCGCGGCGCACGCGGCGATGTACCTCGACGAGGAGGGGCGGCCCGTGCGGCGCGCCTCGCTGCGCGGCTGGCTGGCGACCGGTGTGCCGGGCAGCGTGCCGGGCATGGCGGAGGCCCACCGCCGCTGGGGCTCCTTGCCGTGGGAGCGCCTGCTCGCGCCGGCGATCCGGCTGGCCGAAGAGGGCTTCCCGGTCTCGGCGGCCGAGTCCGAATCCCTCGGCCGGGCATCCGACCTGCGCCGCGACCCGCTGGCCGCCCGCCGCTTCTACCAGGCGGACGGCTCGCCGCTGCCGCCCGGGGCCTTGCTGCGCCAGCCCGAGCTCGCCGCCACGCTGCGGGCGGTCGCCGCCGAGGGCGACGCCGCGTTCCGCCGCGGCCCGGTCGCCGAGGGGATGGCCGCGGCCAGCGCAGCCGGCGGGGGCGTCCTCGCGCTCGCGGACCTGCGCGACTACCGCGCCGAGCTGCGGCCGGTGCAGCGCGTCCGCTGGCAGGGGCTGACCGTGCTCGCTCCGACCGCGCCCTCGAGCGGCGGCCTGTTCCTGGCGCAGGCCCTGCCGGCCCTCGAGCGCTGGCCGCTGCGCACCTGGGGGTGGGGGGACGGCCGCACGGCGATGGTGCTGGGCGAGACCACGGCCCGCGCCTTCGCCGACCGCAACCGCTGGCTGGGGGATCCGGCCGGCTTCGATTTCGACCCGGCCGCGCTGGCTGCGCCGGCCTACCTGCGGCCCCGCTTCGCCGGGGTCCAGCCCGCGCGCTGGACGCCGCCCGCCCTCCTCGACGCCGCGGCCGCGCCGCACGAGCGCGAGCAGACCACGCACTACTCGGTGGTCGACGGGCGCGGCGGGGCCTGCTCGGTGACCACCACGCTGAACGGCGCCTACGGCGCGCAGGTGATGGCCCCCGGCGGCTTCCTGATGAACAACGAGATGGACGACTTCGCCGCCGTACCGGGCCGCCCCAACCAGTTCGGCCTGGTGCAGGGCGCCTACAACGCGGTCGTCCCGGGGCGCCGGCCGCTCAGCTCGATGGCCCCGGTGATCGTCGAGAAGGACGGCCGTCTGGACGCGGTGCTCGGCTCCCCGGGCGGCCCGACCATCCTGACCACGGTGCTCCAGGTGCTGTTGAACCGCTACGTCTTCGGCATGCCCCCGGAGCGCGCCGTGGCCGCGCCGCGCTTCCACCGCCAGGACCGCCCGCCGCAGCTCCAGTACGAGGCCGGCCGCTTCGACGGCCCGGCGCGGCTGTGGCTGGACCAGGCCGGCCAGCCGCTGCGCCTCCGCGGCGGCATCGGCGACGTCAACGCCGTCTTCCGCCGCGGCGGGGGATGGCGCGCCGTGGCCGACCCGCGGCGCGGCGGCGCGGCGATGGTGGTCGAGCGCGAGCTGGCGGCCGAGAACCGCTAGTGGCGCAGCTCGACGAGCTTGCTGCCCTCGCCCTCGGTCAGCGTGACCGGGTGGTCCGTGCTGCGCCCCTGGTGCGTGATGCGCACGGTGTAGAAGCCCGGGCGGAAGGTGCCGAGCTCGGTCTCGGGCTGGCCGAACATGCGCGCGAAGGCCGCGCCGAAGCCGGCTGACTCCGCGTTCTGGCGCTTGCCGTCGGGGCCCAGCACCGCGATGTCGCTCGGGCTGACCGGGTTGTTCGAGGCGTCGAGCACGCGGACCTGCAGCCGCACGCCCTGGGTCAGGACGACGCTGGCCGTCGCGGTCTCGCCGGGGCGGACGACGACGCCGCCGACCTCGGTGCGGACCCACTGGTTGCCCTCGACGACGACCACGTAGGTGCCGGCCTCGAGCCCGCTGATCGTCGCGGTGCCGGAGCCCCAGGCCGAGTTGGCCCGGCCCCACGGGCCGCGGCCGTCGTCGGCGGCCGGCTCGGTCCCCTCGAGGCGGGCGGAGACCTGGAACCACTCCTGGTCGTTGGGGCCGCCGTCGGGGCGCAGGGCGGTGACCTCGATCGCGCCGGCCACGGGCAGCTGCAGGATGCCGAGGTCCTTGCGCTCGTTCTCGGCCAGCGTGAACTCGTCGATCTCGAGCTTGCCGAGCGGGGTGCCGCCCTCCTGCGCCTGGCCGCGTCGGCCCCACGGCGCGGTCGAGCTGATCTCGAGCGACCAGCGCCCGGGCGTCACGCCCTCGAGGACGAAGCTGCCGTCCTCCTCGGTGGAGGCCCACTTGCGCTCGCGCGCGCCCTCGCCGAACAGGGCGACGATGCCGCCGCCGCTGGAGGCGGCGCGGTTGACCAGGGTCACCGAAGCGCCCGCGACCGGGGCGCCGCCCTGGCCGCTGACCACCGTGCCGCGGATCGAGGAGACCGGGACCTCGAGCACCTGGTAGTCCTCGGGGATCTCCCACACCTCGAGCGGCAGGGCGCCGCGCCACTTGCGGCTCTCGATCTGCACGCGGTACTCGCCCGGCGCGACGCTCTTGAACAGGAACTCGCCGTTCTCGTCGGTGCGGGAGGTGGAGAAGCCGAGGTTCATGCCGAGCAGGCCGCCGCCCTCGGCGGACAGCAGCACGAGGTTGGCGCCGGGGACCGGCTGGCCGTCGGCGATCAGCTTGCCCTGCAGGCGGCAGCCGCCCGCCGAGGGGTCGACGATGTCGAGGGTCGTGACCTGGCCGTCCTGGACGTAGGTGGTCGTGATCCGGCTGCTCCCGAGCATGGTCATGAAGTCGCCCGCGAAGAGGGACTCGTCCTCGAGGTCGGCGGCGACCATGAAGTAGCTGCCAGGCCGCATGTTGGCCATCGTGTAGCGGCCGTCCTCGTCGGCGGCGGTCTGCTGGAAGTCGCGCGCCTGGATGCTCATCGCGCCGACCATGCGGCCGGGCAGCGGCACCCCGTTGCGGTCGACCACCAGGCCGGTGATCGTGCCGCCGTCCATCACGCGGATCTCGACCCGCTCGCGCACCTCGCCGGCCTCGAGCGGGGGGACGCGCTCGCTGGCGCTGGCGAAGCCGTCGGCGGCCACGCTGACGTGGTCGGCCCCTTCGGGCACGCCGGTCAGGACGAAGCTGCCGTCCTCGGCCGTCTCGGCCATGGCCACGCTCTCGCCGAGGCCCTGCAGCATGGACAGGAAGCCCGACTCCTCGCCGCGGCCCGCGGTGACCACGGCGCCGGCCAGGGGCTGGGAGGTGCTGGCGGTCAGCACGCGGCCGCGGATCGTCGCGCCGCGCCCGATGCGCACCTCGACGTCGTTCACCTCCTCGCCGGCCGGGAGCTCGACCGACTCGGAGGCGTTCTCGTAGCCCTCGGCCTGGAAGGTGAGGCGCCAGGTGCCGCTCGGGACGTCGACCAGCTCGAAGCTGCCGTCGGCCGAGTCGACCAGGGTCGAGCCGTTGAGCTGGGCCCGCCAGGAGGCCTCGGGCTGCAGGACCTTCTCGCCCTCGCCCAGCCAGTCGGGGCCGGAGGGGGCTGGCGGATCCTCGCCGTCGTGCGCGTGGTCGTGCTCCGCGGCCGCGTCGAGCTCGTAGACCATCTCCGCGCGCCCGCTCCACGAGCGGTTGCCGCGCACCAGGTAGTAGCGGACCGGACGGCCGTCCTCCTCGGACAGCAGGCGGCCGCGGATCGTGCCGGGGCGGTGCATCTGCAGCACGGGGCGCTCGTCCTCGTCGAGGCTGCCGAGGCGGAAGTCGCCGTCGGGGAAGCCCTGGGCGGACACGCGCAGCCGCGCGCGGCTCCAGGCCGGGATGCGGAAGGCGCCGCGGCCGTCGGTGCGCACCGCGGTGCCCTGCGGCAGCAGCTCGGGCAGGATCTCGCGCGCGGCCTCGAAGAAGATGCCGCCCGGCGTGTTCATCACGTCGCGGCCGTCGCGCTGCTCCTCCCCGCTCGGGATGCTCTGGAGCTGCACCAGCGCGCCGACCAGCGGCTTGCCGGCGCCGTCCACGACGCGGCCCTCGACCGTGGACTTGGTGTCGATCACCAGCTCGGGCGCGAGCGAGCCGGGGCCCGTGACCCGCGCCATGCGCGGCCCCGAGCGGCCCTGGCCGGACTGGGCCAGCAGCAGGAACATGGCCTGCGGCAGGCGGTCGAAGCGGTAGGCTCCGCGGGCGTCGGTGCTCGTGCTCCAGGCGCGGACGTCGCGCAGGAAGGGGATCACGTAGCGCAGGTCGAGCGGCACGGCCAGCACGTCCGCGCGCGAGACCGGCTGCTCCTCGAGGTCGAGCACCGCGCCGCTCAGCGCGCCGGTCGCGCCGAGGCGGACGCTGACCTGGGCGTCCTCGTTGCGCGCCAGCGGGCCGAACTCGCCGATGCCCGACTCCACCGTGTTGTGGAAGGCGTTGGTGGTCAGGGTGATCCCGGCCGGCACCGCCTCGACCTGGAAGCTGCCGTCGGCCCCGGTGTAGACCCGCTCCATGAAGAAGTTGCGGTTGCGGAAGGCCGAGACCAGGTACTTCACGCCCGGCCCGACCAGGACCTCGGCGCCGACCACCGGCGCGCCGGAGGCGTCGAGCACCTGCCCGGAGATCGAGGCCGCCGCGACCGTCCGCAGCACCACGCCCTCCTCGGTGTCGAGGGCGTCCGGGGTGACGCGCTGGCGGCGGGGCGTCAGGCGCTGGTGGGTGCGGCCGGTCAGGTAGAGGGTGCGGCCCTGCAGCCCCGCGAGCTCGAAGCGGCCCTCGGCGTCGGCGAAGGTCGCCGCCAGCGGCTCGAGGCTGAATTCGAGAGGCCGGTCGAAGATCTCCTGGAAGTCGAGCTCGAAGTCGAGGAGGGGGAAGGGCACCGAGTAGGCCGCCACCCAGGCCTCCGGCACCGGCTTGCCGGCCTCGTCGACCACCGTCCCGTACAGGCCGTGGCGACCGGCGCCGACCTTGACCTGCCGGTTGTCGAAGGGGGCGGCCTCGGGGGCCTCGCGCAGGGCGGTCCGGCCGGCCTCGGCGGCGGCGGCGGTGGCGGCCCCGACGGGGGCCGCAGGCCGCTCGCCCAGATCGGCGGGCTCGGGCGCCTCGGCCGGCTGGAGGACCACCCAGAGGAGGCCGGCGAGGACGAGGAGGAGGGCGAGGATCGGGAGGGGACGACGCATGGCGGTGGGGCCGGGGCAGTTTATGGC
>CAYFGE010000010.1:0-64957 GCA_964342475.1 uncultured Planctomycetales bacterium | reverse complement strand
AAAATGGGGGGGGAACCCCCCCCCGCCGAACAGGGGGGGGATGGGGGGGGGGCGCGCGATGGGGGGGGGGCGGGGGCGGTTGAGGGCGGGGCGGGGAGCGGGATTCCTAGAATGCGCCTATGCCCTTCCGTGGCTGGCGCTTGGCCCTTTTCCTGCCCCTCCTCGTCCCGGACTTGGTGGTGCTGGGCCTGAGCGCGCCCCTGGACGAGTACCGGCCGGCCACGCCCGAGGTCGAGCGCGAGTTGGAGGCCCGCAAGGCCGACCGCCGGGAGCGCTTCAACCGCAAGGGGCCGAGCCTGGCGGCCGAGGTGCCCAAGCCGGTTCCTTTCGACCCGGATCCTCCGCAGATCAAGATCAAAGGACGGGTCTACGGGGGCGGGGCGCTGGCCCGCGCCGCCGCGGCCGGGGCTGCCTCGACCGGCGGAGCGCCGCCGGTCCCGCTCGGCCCGGGCACCGAGGCGGCGCCGCCCGTCGGCCCGGTCGAACCCTCCGTCCCCGGCGTGGCCGCCCAGGCTCCGCCGCCCCCCGTCGCCGAGGAGCTGGGCGAGGCCTGGCTCGAGGGGCGCGTCCGCCAGCCCGACGGCAGCCCGGTGGCCTGGCTCGAGGTGCGGCTGCGCGCCGACCGCGACGGCTCGACCGTCGCCACCACGGTCACCGACGGCGACGGCGACTACCGCTTCACCGACGTCGGGCGCGGCGCCTACCGGCTCGAGTTCGGCCCCAGCGACGCCGCGCTCGGCCGCCTCGACGAGGCCGTCGAGGTGCGCGGCGGCGAGTACCGCCGCGACTGGAGCACGCCGCGGCTCGGCGGCCTCAAGGTGGTCGTGACCGGCGCCGACGGCGCGCGCCCGGCCCCGGGGCGCGAGGTGCGCATCCGCGAGCGGCTGGGGGAGGAGCGCGCCGGCGTGACCGACGCCGAGGGCGTGGCCCACTTCCGCAACCTTCCCGTCGGCAGCTACCGCGTGGTCCTGGTCGAGGACGGCGTGCGCACCGCCGAGGCGCGCCAGGCCGTCGTGGCCCGCGCGACCTCGAGCGTCGAGATCCGCGCCTGAGCGGGCTCAGACCTCGAGCACCGGCAGCTCGAGGCTGCGGCGCACCGAGATCGCGGCGGCCAGCTGGCCGGCGATCCGGGAGAAGGCCTGGGCCACCTCACCGTCCGGCTCGGCGACCACGATCGGCACCCCGCTGTCGCCGCCCTGGCGCACGCCGGGCTGCAGCGGGATCGTGCCGAGGTACGGCACCTCGAAGGCGCCGGCGGTCTTCTCGCCGCCGCCCTGGCCGAAGATCTCGCCCGACATGTTCTCGACGATGCCGAGCACGTCGCACTTGACCTGCTTGCACATGCCGATGGCGCGCCGCACGTCGGTCAGGCTGACCTCCTGCGGCATGGTCACGACGACCGCGCCGGTCAGCGGCACGAGCTGCGCCAGGCTGATCTGCGCGTCGCCGGTGCCGGGCGGCATGTCGACCAGCAGGTAGTCGATCTCGCCCCACTCGACGTCCTGGAAGAACTGCTCGAGCGCGCGGTGCAGCATCGGGCCGCGCCACATCACCGGCTGGCCGTCCTCGACCATGTAGCCGACGGAGATCGTCTTCACGCCGTGTGCCTCGAGCGGCAGGATCTTGCCCTCGCCGGTGGCGCGCGGGTTGCCGGAGATGCCCATCATCACCGGGATGTTCGGGCCGTAGACGTCGGCGTCGAGCAGCCCGACCTTCGCCCCGGTGGCGGCCAGCGCCGCGGCCAGGTTCACCGCGCAGGTGGTCTTGCCGACGCCGCCCTTGCCGCTGGTCACGGCGACCACGTTCTTGATCGAGCCGGCCGCGGCGCTCGCCGGGCCGAGGCTGCTCTTCACCCGGGCGGTGAGCCGCACGTTGACCACCTCGACCCCGGGCAGCGCGGCCACGGCGTCGTGGGCCTGCTGCTTGAGCTGCTCCTTCACCGGGCAGGCCGGGGTGGTCAGCTGCAGGGTGAATCCGACGGCGCCGCCGCAGATCTTGAGGTCCTGGATGAACTCCAGGGAGACGATGTCGCGGTGCAGGTCCGGGTCCTGGACCGTGCGGAGGGCGTCGAGGACAGCGCTTTCGGTGACTTCGGTCATGGCGGTCGGTGGCGGTGTGGGGGGCCGCGGAATCGCTACGATTAGGCTCACAGCCGCCGGTCCGCAAGGGGATCCCGGCCGCTCTGCCGCAGGATGGGAACCCGAGAGGATACGCGAAAGGCGGCCGTCGTGCTGCTCTCCGGCGGCCTGGATTCGGCCACCGTGGCCGCCTGGCTGCAGCGCGAGGGCTTCCGCGTGATCGGCCTGAGCGTGGACTACGGCCAGCGCCACGCGGTCGAGCTGCGCGCCGCCGCCCGGGTGGCCGCCGACCTGGGCCTGGAGGAGCACCTCGTCCTGCCCCTCAACCTGCGCGCCATCGGCGGCTCGGCCCTGACCGGCGACCAGGAGGTGCCCAAGGAGGCCGACCCGCTCGCCCCGGTGGGGGAGGGCATCCCGGTGACCTACGTGCCGGCCCGCAACACCGTGCTGCTGTCGCTGGCCCTGGCCCTGGCCGAGGCCCGCGGCGCGCACGACCTGGGCATCGGCGTCAACGCGCTCGACTACTCCGGATACCCGGACTGCCGCCCGGAGTTCATCGCCGCCTTCGCCGAGCTGGCGCGGCTGGCCACGCGCGAGGGCGTCGAGGGCCGCCCCTTCACCCTGCACACCCCGCTGCAGCACCTGCGCAAGGTCGAGATCCTGCGCCTCGCGCGCGAGCTCGGGGTGCCGGTGGAGGAGACGATCTCCTGCTACGACCCGGCGGCGGACGGCGCGGCCTGCGGCGCCTGCGACTCCTGCCGCCTGCGCCAGCGCGCCGAGCGCGAGCTGGCCGAGGAGGCCGCTCCCTGAGCGGCCGCGCGGGGCCCGGCCGCTAGAATCGCGCCGATGGCCCCTCAGGAGAAGCCCGTCCCTCCGGAACAGCTCGAGGCCGTCGAGCGGCTGGTCCGGATCGTCGACACCCTGCGCTCGCCCGGCGGCTGCCCCTGGGACGCCAAGCAGACGGTCGAGTCGCTCACGCCGCACCTCCTCGAGGAGTGCCACGAGCTGGCCGACGCCGTCGCGCGGCGCGACGACCCCGGCACCTGCGAGGAGCTCGGCGACCTGCTGATGGGGGTGCTCATGGTGGCCCGCGTCGCCTCGGAGGACCGCGGCTACGGCCTGCCCGAGGTCGCTCACGGCATCTCCGACAAGCTGGTCCGCCGCCACCCGCACGTCTACGGCGAGGTCGAGGTGGACGGTGAGGGTCAGGTGCTGCAGAACTGGGAGGCGATCAAGAAGCAGGAGCGCGAGGCCGGCGGCAAGGAGGACACCTCCGCCCTGTCCGGCGTCCCGAGCAACCTGCCGGCCCTGCTGCGCGCCTACCGGGTGGGGCAGAAGGCGGCCAACGCCGGCTTCGACTGGCCCGACCTGATGGGGCCGGCCGAGAAGGTCGACGAGGAGTGGGCCGAGGTGCAGGAGGCCGTCGCCCGCGACGACCGGGCCGCCGCCGAGCACGAGATCGGCGACCTGCTGTTCGCGGTGGTGAACCTGGCGCGGAAGCTGAAGATCGAGCCCGAGATGGCCCTGCGCGGCACCCTCGAGCGCTTCAGCTCGCGCTTCCGCCACATCGAGGCGAACCTGGACAAGCCGCTGGCCGAGGCCTCGCTGGAGGAGATGGACGCCCTGTGGGACGCCGCCAAGGAGGCGGAAAGCTCCCTCGGGGAGGCTTGACCGCCCTCGGACCCCCCTCTATACTTCTCGCCCCCGAGCGGGGGTGTGGCGCAATTGGTCAGCGTACCAGACTGTCGATCTGGTGGTTGCGGGTTCGAGTCCCGTCACCCTCGCCATCAAACAACGAGGAGTCCGACGCGAGTCGGACTCCTCGATTCCTTTCCGGGCCGGGCCGGGCTCAGAAGGTGTACCAGTCGGGCTTGGTCTCCGACTGCGCGGGCAGGCGCACCACGATCGGCTCGATGCTGCCGTCCCAGTCGATGACCTGGTAGCGGCGGCAGGTGCCCTGGTCGTCCACCCCCTTCGAGGAGATCAGCCAGTAGCGGCCGGAGGGGCGGGTGAACTTGACCTCGCCCAGGTCGTCGCCGACCTCGGTCATGCCCTCGTTCGGCGCCAGGCCGCGCACGGTGTACTTGCTCGGCGTGCCGGTCGGCGGGCGCATGGTGACGAGCGGGCGGGCGACGCGGTTGCCGTCCACGTCCTCGACCACCACGGTCGCGATGGGCAGGATCTCGGAGCGCACGGTCAGCTCCTGGGTGCGGCCCCCGGTGGCCGGCTCGAGCTCCATCACCGACGGCAGGAAGCCGTCGCCGCCGACCAGCAGGTACTTCGGCTTGCCGTCCGACTGCACCATGAACTCGACGCGCCCGTAGTTCGGCGAGTACTTGTAGGCCACCCGGGTCTTCTTGCGCGGCTCGCGCATGTAGAGCGGCTCGGGCATCTCGGTGAGCAGCATGACGCGCGCGCCCTCGATGACCTGGTCGGCCGCGTTGCGGACGTGGACCAGGTAGAGGGTCTGGTCGGCGGTCGGCGGGGCGATGGCCGGCGGCTTGCCGACCGGCTGGTCCAGGGCCTTGGGGCCCTCGTCCAGGTTGATGATCGTGCGCGTCTCGCGCGGCGGCGGGGCCTGGTTGCCGCAGGCGGACAGGAAGACGGCCGCCGCCAGGAGCAGCAGGAGGGTGCGGATCTTGGTCATGGTCATTCCGGGAAGCGGAGGCGTTCGGCGCCGCGGACGGCGTCCATCATGAGCTGGTCGGTGTCGAGCGGGGCCTCGGCGGCGAGGGCCTCCTCCAGCGTGCCGTGGATCACGGGGTGGTCCGGCTGGAACACCGTACAGCAGTCCGGCGCAGGGAGGTTGCTGGTTTCGTAGGTTCCGATGCGCCGCGCGAGCGCGATGGTCTCGTGCTTGTCCATGGTCACCAGCGGACGCAGGACCGGCAGGCCCGAGGCGTGCTCGATCACCGCCATGTTCTCGAGCGTCTGGCTGGCGACCTGCCCGACGCTCTCGCCGGTGACCAGCGCCTTGGCGTTGCTGCGGTGCGCCACCTTGGTGGCGATGCGTTGCATCATGCGCCGGTAGAGCACGGTGCGGTAGCTCGGCGGGCAGGCGTCGCGGATGCGCTCCTGCACGGCGGCGAAGGGCACGATGGTCAGGCGCGAGGTCGGCTGCCAGCGGCTGAGGTTCTCGACCTGCCGGATCAGCTTCTCGCGCGTCTGCGGGCCGACGTGCGGGAAGCTGTAGAAGCTGACGAAGTCGACGCGCATGCCGCGCTTCATCGCCAGCCAGGCGGCCACGGGCGAGTCGATGCCGCCCGACAGCAGGCAGACCACGCGGCCCATGACCCCGACCGGCAGGCCGCCGGGGCCGGGGATGCGGCCGGCGAAGACCCAGGTGCCCTCCTGGCGCAGGTCCACCTCGAGCGAGAGCTCGGGCGAGCGCAGGTCCACGCAGAGCTGGGGGAAGCCGGGCAGGACGCGGTCGGCCAGCTCGCGTTCGACGAGCTGCGAGCGCATCGGGAAGCCCTTGTCGGCGCGGTTGACCCGCACGCGGAAGCGGACCGCCTCGCGGCCGGCGAACTCGCGCTGGACGGCGCGCCGCAGCAGCTCGGCGCCGGTCGCGGCCATCTGCTCGAGGTCCGGCTCGATCTCGACCGCCGGGGACAGGCTGGCCACCCCGAAGACCCGCGAGACGGGGCCGACCATGCGCTCGGCGGGGGCGTCCGCGCGGACCAGGATCCGGCCGCGGATGCGCTGGGTGCGGACCCGCGGCAGGCCGGCCAGGGCCGCCTTGAGGTTCTCGCAGAGCTTGCGCTCGAAGAAGGCGCGGTTGCCGCCCTTCAGGCCGATCTCGTGGTAACGGACGATCAGCGCGCCGTGGGCCGCCTCCGCGGCCGGTCGAGGTGTCCCGGGATCCACGCCGGCATTCTAGAATGGCGCGTTCCGGGGCGATTGGCTCAGCTGGCTAGAGCGCCTCCCTTACAAGGAGGATGTCGGGGGTTCGAGTCCCTCATCGCCCACCAAATCCTCCTCACGGCGCCCCGCGCCACCCGAAGATCCCAACATGCTCGCAAGCCTCCTGCTGGCCCTCGCGCCGCAGTTCGGCGCCCCGGACCCGGTCCAGGCCTCGGCCACCGTGGTGCCGGAGGCCGCCCCGCCCGGCGCCACGGTCGAACTGCACGTGCGCTTCGAGATCGAGCCCGGCTGGCACGTCTACCACCCGGACATCGATCCGCTGCTCGGCATCCCCACCGGCCTCGCCGCGCCGGAGGGCTTCACCGCCGCCGGCGCGCTGCGCACCGGCCGGCCGGCCGAGGTGCACGAGATGGACCTCGGCGGCGAGATCTACCGCTACCTGTGGTTGGCCGAGGGCGACGCGCTGATCCTGCCGCTGGTCGTCCCCGAGGGGCCCGAGGGCCGCGTCGAGGGCAGCGCCGAGGTCAGCTACCAGACCTGCGACGACTCGACCTGCCTGCCGCCGGCCAGCCAGTCGGTGAGCTTCGCCTTCACCCGCCTGGCGGCGGGGGCCGAGCCGGCCGCGCCGACGGTGGACGCGGGCGCTGACGCAGACGCCGGCGGTGGCGTGACGGCCCCGTCGACGACGGCCGCGCCGCCGGACGAGGACGGCGGCCTGCTCGCCTTCCTGCTCCTCGCCGTGGCCGGCGGCCTGTTCGCGCTGGTCATGCCCTGCACCTACCCGATGATCCCGATCACGATCAGCTTCTTCACGAAGCAGGCCGAGGCGCGGGGCGGCAAGGTGCTGCCGCTCAGCCTGACCTACGGCCTCGGCATCGTGCTGATCTTCGTGCTGATCGGGGTGGTGGTGGGGCCGGTGGTGCTGGCCTTCGCCACCCACCCGGTGACCAACCTGGTGATCGGCGGCCTGTTCCTGCTGTTCGCCCTGGCCCTGTTCGGCTTCATCACGCTGAACCCGCCGCAGTTCCTCATGCGCGCGGCGACCAAGGCCTCGACCACCGGCGGCGTGCTCGGCGTCTTCCTCATGGGCGCCACCCTGGTGGTGACCAGCTTCACCTGCACCGCGCCCTTCGTCGGCAGCCTGCTCAGCTTCGGCGCCACCGGGGGGGACCTGGTGCGCGTGGCGCTCGGCATGGCGGTCTTCGGCCTGACCATGGCGGTGCCCTTCGTGCTGCTGTCGCTGGTGCCGGGCCGCATCCAGGCCATGCCGCGCAGCGGCGAGTGGATGGACACGGTCAAGGTGACCCTCGGCTTCGTCGAGGTCGCCGCCGCGCTGAAGTTCCTGAGCAACACCGACATCGTCTGGGGCTGGGGCGTGCTGCCGCGCGAGCGCTTCCTGCTGATCTGGGCCGTGGTCCTCATGGCCGCCGCGCTCTACCTGCTCGGCGTGCTGCCGTGGAAGGGCGGCCGCCCGGCCGGGGTGGGGGCCAAGCGGGCCTTCGCGGGCCTCTGCTTCGGCCTGTTCTCCGCCTACTGCGTGCACGGCTGGACCGGCGCGCCGCTCGACGACGTGATGACCGCCATCGCGCCGAACTACAGCCTGCGAGAGGGCGGCGGCGGCCACCTCGAGGCGCGGCACGAGATCGTCATGGACGACTACGAGGCCGCGCGGACCAGCGCGCAGGAGCAGGGCAAGCTGCTGCTCGTCAACTTCACCGGCCACACCTGAGTGAACTGCCGCGTGATGGAAGAGAAATACTTCCCGCTCCCGGCGGTCGCCGGGATCCTCGAAGGCGAGATGGTCGAAGCGCGGCTCCACAACGACGGGGTCGACGCCTTCCTCAACGAGGAGATCAAGAGCCTGCAGCTCGAGCTCACCGACAGCTACGCCACGCCGATCTACCTGGTCGTCGACCCGGTCAGCGGCGAGCAGCTGGGGCGCCGCGACGGCGCCCTGATGGACGAGGAGAAGTTCGCCGCCTTCCTGCGCGAGGCCGCGGCGAAGCGGGGCTGATGGCGCCCGCGCTGCGCTGCGTTCCGGGCGAGGGGCTGGGCAACACCTTCCTCCTCGCCCTGGAGGGCGACGTGGTGCGCACCGGCCTCGACGCCGGCGAGCTGGCGCGGCGCGTCTGCGGCCAGGACACCGACGGCCTGCTCGTGCTCGGCGCCGGCCGCGGTGGCGGGCCGCCGCGGCTGCGCGTGCTGAACCGCGACGGCTCGGCCGGCGGCACCTGCCTGAACGGCCTGCGCGTGGCCGCGGTGCACGCCGGCGAGCCGGCCGGCGCCTTCGAGATGGACGGCCGCGTCGTCGCCTGGGCGCGGCGCGAGGGCGGCCTGGTCGAGCTGCACCTGCGGGCCGAGGACCTGCCCGCCGCCTTGCCGGCGCAGGCGCTCGAGCTGGCCGGCGGCCACCGCGGCGTACCCGTCCCGTTCTGGAACCCGCACTGCGTGGTGCCCGTCGCCGAGCTCGACGGCCTCGACCTCGAGGCGCTGGCGCGCTCCGCGGCGGCGTACTCGGCGGTCTTTCCCGAGGGGGTGAACCTCGAGGCCATCGCCGAGCGGCCCGACGGCGGCCTGCGCATGCGGGTGTGGGAGCGCGGCGTCGGCGAGACCCGCGCCTGCGGCAGCGGCGCGGTCGCCGTCGCCCTGCTGGCCTGGAGCGACCACCCGGCGCCGCGACCCCTGGTGGTCGAGATGCCCGGCGGCGTGCTCGTCCTCTCGCCGGCGCCCGCCGACCGCGGCGGCCTGCTCCTGGCGGGCCCGGCCACGGTGGGCGAACCGGTCGGGATCCCGCTCTGATGCCGCGCCTCCTCTCCCTCGCGCTGGCCTACCTGGTGTGGGCCTGGGTGGAGGAGAACCCGGCCTGGGTGGCCGAGCGGCCGGACCCGGTCGGCCTCGTCGGCACGGTCGGCGCCGCCTGGCTGCTCGGCCTGCGCTGGTGCCTGCCGCGCCGTCAGCGGCCGTGGGAGGCCGGGCCGCTGGTCTCCTTCCTCGGCCCGCAACTCTTCGCGCTGGCCTTCCTGGCCGCCTTCGGCGGCGTCCACCTGTGGCGGGACTGGGAGCTGCCCGCCGCCGTCGCCAGCTGGGTCGGCGTCCTGCCCTACCTGGTGGTTCAGCACGGCTTCCGCCGCGGCGAGGCGGCCCTGCTCGGGCTCGACCCGGTGCGCGCCACGGCCTTCGCCGAGCGGCAGAGCCAGGGCCTGCTCCTCGCGTTGGTGCCGCTGGCCCTGGTCAGCCAGCTGTGGGAGTGGGGGATGGGCGCGCTGCCCCCCGATCCGGCGGGCTGGACCCGCGCGCAGGAGCTCGCCGCCCTGGCCGTCGAGCTCGGCGCCGCCGCGCTGGCGCTGCCGGTGGTCCTCCTGTTTCTGCCGCGGCTGCTCGGCGCGACCGAGGGGCTGCCCGCGCTGCAGGCTCAGGTCGACGCCGGCTGGCGCGGCAGCGGCCCGCCGCCGCGCGTGCTCGCCTGGGACACGCAGGGCCTCTTGCCGAACGCGCTGGCCGTGGGCTTCGGCCGGCGCCGCCGCATCCTGGTGAGCGACGCCCTGCAGGCGCGCCTCGAGCCGCACGAGCTGAACGCGGTGCTGGCCCACGAGATGGCGCACCTCGAGCGGCGCCACGCGGCGGCGCTGGTCGCCGGCGCGGCCGGGGCGGTGATGCTCGCGCTCGGCGAACTCGACCGCTTCCTGCCGGCGGAGGCCGGCGTGGGCTGGGGGCTGCTCGCCCTGCTCGCCGCGGCGCCGCCCTTCCTGTTCGCCAGCCGGCGCTTCGAGCAGCAGGCCGACCTCGACGCGATCGACCGCGCGCCGGTGCACGCCGGCGGGCTGACGGCGGCCCTGTGCCGCCTCGGCGGGCTGCGCCGGCGCCTGTCGCTGCGCCACCCGCCGGTGCCGGTGCGGCTCGACGAGATCCGCCTCTGCCTGGCCGATCCGGCCCGCGCCGAAGCCCACCACCGCCGCGCGCGGCACGCCCGGATCCTGCTCTGGGGGCTGTTCGGCGCGGGCCTGCTGCGGCTGCTCGTCGCGACTTGACGCGGCTCCGCAAGGGTCTTCCAGGAAAGGCTTTGCGGCGAGGCTGAGGTCGCCTCCGGGCTTCCCTCCGGGAGGGCGCGCTGGTGGAATACGGGCGTCTTGAGAGGCGTCCTTTTCCCGCCCCGATGAGCGAATCCAAGAGCCCCGTCCCCTCGCCGATCGGCAACAGCCTGATCGAACGCGAGATGCGCGAGTCGTACCTGACCTACGCGCTCTCCGTCATCCACGACCGCGCGCTGCCCGACGTGCGCGACGGCCTCAAGCCGTCGCAACGCCGCATCCTGGTGGCGATGAACGACCTGAGCCTCAGGTCGAACGGCAAGTACCGCAAGTGCGCCAAGATCGCCGGCGACACCTCGGGCAACTACCACCCGCACGGCGAGTCGGTGATCTACCCGACGCTGGTGCGGATGGCGCAGCCCTTCCGCCTGCGCTCGCCGCTGGTCGACGGCCAGGGCAACTTCGGCTCGATCGACGGCGACCCGCCGGCGGCGATGCGTTACACCGAGGCGCGCATGGCGTCGGCTGCCGAGGAGATGCTCCTCGACCTCGACAAGGAGACGGTCGACCAGCGCACGAACTACGACGAGACGCGCCTCGAGCCGGTGGTGCTGCCCGGCCGCTTCCCCAACCTGCTGGTGAACGGCTCGGAGGGCATCGCGGTCGGCATGAGCACCGCGCTGCCGCCGCACAACCCGAACGAGGTCTTCGCCGCCATCCGCCTGGTGCTCGACGACCCCGAGTGCTCGGTCGCCGACATCATGCAGGTCATGCCGGGGCCGGACTTCCCGACCGGCGGCATCATCTGCGGCGCGGCGGGCATCGCCTCGGCCTACGGCCAGGGGCAGGGCCGCATCACCCTGCGCGCCCGCATGCACCACGAGGAGGAGGCGCGCGGCCGCGACCGCCTGGTGGTCACCGAGATCCCGTACGAGCGCGAGAAGTCCGCGATCATCGAGAAGATCGCCGACGCGGTGAAGGACGAGCGGATCGAGGGGATCCACGACATCCGCGACGAGTCCGACCGCGACGGCATGCGGATGGTGATCGAGCTGAAGAAGGACGCCGACCCGGCGGTGGTCGAGAACCTGCTCTACAAGCACTCGCCGCTGCAGACGACCTACTCGATCCGCAACACGGTGCTGATCGACGGCCAGCCGCGCCAGGTCGGGGTGAAGGAGCTGATCACCTCCTACCGCGACCACCGCTTCGAGGTGATCCGCCGGCGCACGCGTTTCCTGCTCGAGAAGGCCGAGCGCCGCCTGCACATCCTGCAGGGCCTGATGATCGCCATCCAGGCCATCGACGAGGTGGTGCAGATCATCAAGACCTCGAACGACACGCAGCACGCCCGCCAGCGGCTCGAGGAGACCTTCTCGCTGAGCGAGGTGCAGTCGCAGGCCATCGTCGACATGCGCCTCGGCCGCCTGACCGCGCTCGAGATCCACAAGCTGCAGGAGGAGATCGACCAGCTGGAGAAGGACATCGCCTGGTACAACCGCGTGCTCCGCGAGGACGAGCTGGTCATCAACATGATCCGCGAGGACCTCGACGAGATGGAGGGTCGCTACTCCTCCAAGCGGCGCACCGAGATCGGCGCTTCGGTGCAGGACTTCCTCACCGAGGACCTGATCGCCGAGGACACCGTGGTGGTGACGATCACGCGCAACGGCGCGGTCAAGCGCACCCCGGTGTCGACCTACCGCGCGCAGAGCCGCGGCGGGCGCGGGGTGACCGGCGGCAAGGCGAAGGAGGGCGACGCGCTGTCGCACCTCTTCGTGTGCAGCACGCACGACTACCTGCTCATCATCACCGACCGCGGCCGCCTCTACTGGCTCAAGGTCTACCGCCTGCCCGACGTCGACCGCACCGCGCAGGGCCGCTCGATCCGCAACATGATCGAGGGCATCCAGCCGGACGAGGAGATCCGCTCGATCCAGTCGGCGCGCGACTTCACCGAGGCCCAGTACCTGCTGTTCGCCACCGCCGGCGGCCGGGTCAAGAAGACCGAGCTGAAGGCCTACTCCAACCCGCGCTCGGCCGGCATCATCGCCACCAAGCTCGAGGAGGGCGACAAGCTGGTCGGCACCGCCTTCGTCGACGAGGGCGACGACGTGATGCTCTGCACCGCCAGCGGCAAGGTGATCCGCTTCCTCGAGTCCGACGCCCGCGCCATGGGCCGCACCGCGGCCGGCGTGAAGGGCTGCACCCTGCGCGAGGGCGACCGGGTGGTCGACCTGGTGACCGGGGGCGAGGACGACCTGCTGCTGATCGCCAGCGAGCACGGCTACGGCAAGCGGACGCGCATCGGCGAATTCCGCCTGACCAAGCGCGGCTCGCAGGGCGTCGTCGGCATCAAGACGACCGACCGCAACGGACGGGTGGTCAACGCGCTGAACGCCAGCCGCTGCGACGACGTCCTGTTCGTCACCGGCCAGGGGATGATGGTCCGCACGCCGGTGGACGAGATCTCCGTCCAGGGCCGCTCCACGCAGGGCGTGCGCCTGGTCAACCTTAAGGACGGCGACTCCCTCCTGTGCATGGCGCCGGTCGCGCGCGAGGACGAGGAGGAGGGCGCCGGAGAGGCCGAGGAGGCCTGATCATGTCCGAGACCGTCGACCGCATCCTGGCCGACACCAAGCAGGCCATGCGCGAGCGGGACAAGGCCCGGCTCGAGACGCTGCGCCTGGCCACCAACGAGCTGAAGAACGCCGGCATCGAGAAGAAGGGCGCCCGCGGGCTGACCGAGCAGGTCGCCTCGCCGATCGACCACCTCGACGACGGCGAGGTCGTGCAGGTGCTGCAGAAGCTGGTCAAGCGGCGCCGCGAGGCGGCCAAGCAGTTCGAGGAGGGCGGCCGCGCCGACCTCGCCGAGCGCGAGCTGGCCGAGGTCGTGGTGCTCGAGCACTACCTGCCGAAGGGCCTCGACGAGGCCGAGCTCGAGGCCCTGGTGCGGGCCGCCATCGCCGAGGTCGGCGCGACCTCGATGAAGGAGATGGGGGCGGTGATGAAGGCCGCCAGCGCGGCCGCCGCCGGGCGCGCCGACGGCTCGACCCTGTCCGGCGTGGTGCGCCGGCTGCTGTCGTGAAGGCGCGCGGGCTGCTCTGGTTCGGCCTCTGGCTGTTCTTCGTCGTCGCCGCGACCTGGTTCGTCATGCGCGCGGTCCGCTACCGCGCCGCGATGGAGCGCCAGGTGAGCGAGGCGAAGGCCCGGGCGGAGGAAGCCGTCGACCGGCTGCAGGCGCGCCTGCAGGAGAAGCTGATGGCGGCGATGGCCGAGGGCGGCCCGGCCGCCGCGGTCGAGGTCTGCGCCGAGGCGGCCCAGCCCCTCAGCGACGACCTGCGCGGCGAGACCGGCTTCTGGGTGTCGCGCAGCGCCCTGCGCACGCGCAACCCCGACAACGCGCCCGGGCCCTTCGAGGCCGAGTGGATGACCAAGGTGGCCTCGCAGACCACCGCCGCGACGCCGATCGAACCGGCGACGAAGGTCGAGGAGTTCATCGACGGCGACCGGCTGCTGCACTACTGGCGGCCGATCTACCTCGGCGCCCGCTGCCTGAGCTGCCACGGCACCCTGGAGCAGATCGCACCCGAGGTGGCCGCGATCCTCGCCGAGCGCTACCCGCAGGACGCCGCCACCGGCTTCGCCGAGGGCGACTTCCGCGGCGTCTTCGTCGCGCGGGTGCCGCTGCCGAAGCTCGAGGGCTGAGGCCTCAGGCCTCGAGCAGCGCGCGCATCGCCCGCCCGGTCCGCTCGGGGCCGTAGGCGGCCGCGCGCACCAGGCCCTCGGCGCGCAGGGCGGCGGCGTGGCAGGGCTGGGTGAGCACCCTCTCGAGCGCGCTGCCGAGCGCTGCGGGGTCGGCGGGGTCGACCAGCAGCGCCGCCTCGCCGAGCACCTCGGGCAGGCTGGTGCGGTCGCTGGCCACCACCGGCGTGCCGCAGGCCATGGCCTCGAGCGGCGGCAGGCCGAAGCCCTCGGCCAGCGAGGGGAAGGCGAAGACCGATGCGCCGCGGTAGAGCCCGGGCAGCTCCTCCTCCGGCACCTCGTCGAGCAGGCGCAGCTGCGCGTCGACGCCGAGGCGGGCGGCGAGGCGCAGCAACGCCGGCCCCTCGCGGTGGGCGCGCCCGGCGAGGAGCAGCGGGTGGCGCTCGCGCAGGGAGAGCGGGAGCCGCGCGTAGGCGTGCAGCAGCCCGGCCGGGTTCTTGTGCCGCCGCAGCGCGCCGAGGAACAGCACGTAGCCGGGCTCGGCCAGCGCGCTGGGTCCGCCCCCGGGCTGGAAGTGCGGCTCGGGGAAGAGCGGGACGACCGAAGTGCGCCTCGCGGCGGGCGGGAACTCGGCGGCGAGGCGCGCGGCGGCGTCCTCGCTGACCGTGGCCAGCTTCCAGGCGCCGTCGACCGCGGCCGCGGCGCGGCGGCGGAATCGGCGGGCGCGCCGCCAGCGCTGCCAGGCCGGACGCCCGTCGGGGATCAGCGGGTTCACGTCGTAGACGGTGGCCACCTGGCGCGGCTCCCCGCCCGGCGGCAGCGCCAGCTCGGCCTGCTTCACCGACCACAGCACCTCGGCCTCGCAGGGTCCGCCCGTCCAACGCGCAGCCTCGATCCCGGCCGCCTCGGCGCCGCGCGCGAGCAGCTCGAGGACGCGGGCGAAGGAGGAGCGCGGACGCACGCGGGCGTCGAGGGCGAGGCGCATGAGGGGATGATAGGCGGCGCGGGTATAAAGCGGCGACCATGTCGAGCCGCCAGGTGACCGGACGCAGCGCCTTCCACGGCGCCCTGCTGACCAGCGCCTGGACGCTGGCCTCGCGCGTGCTCGGCTTCGCGCGCGACGCGCTGATGGTGGCCGTCTTCGGCATGACCGCCGAGCTGGGCGCCTTCAACGTGGCCTGGATCGTGCCCAACCTGTTCCGCAAGCTGTTCGGCGAGGGCGCGGTGGGGGCGGCGATCCAGCCGGCGCTGGCCCGCGCCCGCGAGGAGGGCGGCGAGGAGCGCGCCCACGCGCTGTTCATGCGCTTCCACGGCCTGCTCGCGGTCACCCTCGGCGTGGCCGTGGCGGCCGGCGAGGCCGGCATCTGGTGGTGGCGCAGCCGCCTCGGCGAGGCGGACGCCGAGACCGCTCTGGCCCTGCGCTACGCCGCCATCCTGCTGCCCTACGCGCTGCCGATCTGCCTGACCGCACTGGCCGCCGCGCCGCAGAACCTGACCGGCCGCTTCCTCTTCCCCGCGCTCGCCCCGCTGGCCCTCAACCTGGTCTGGATCACGGCCCTGCTGATGCTGGCCGACTTCCCCGGGCCGGGCCAGCCGGTGGTCCACGGCGACGCCGAGGACGCCGCGCTGCTCTGCTTCGGCGTGCTCGGCGGCGGCCTGCTGCAGTGGCTGCTCCAGGCGCCGGGCATCCGCGCCTCCGGCTTCCCGCTGCTGCCGCGCTTCGCGCCCGGCGACGGCGAGGTGCGCCGCACCCTGCGCAGCTTCCTGCCGGCGCTGGCCGGCCTCGCCGCGGTGCAGATCAACATGGCGCTCGACCAGACCCTGGTGTGGGTGCTGGTCGGGCCCGAGGCCAACACCTACGCCTACCTGGCCAACCGCCTGCTGCAGCTGCCGCTGGCGCTGATCGCCATCTCGGCAGCCACCGGCGCGCTGCCGCTGTTCGCGCGGCTCGCGGCGCAGGGGAGGTACGCCGAGCTCGGCGAGGCCCTGCGCCGCGCCTGCGAGTCCGCGCTGATCCTGATCGTCGCCGCCGCGGCCGGCCTCTACGCTGTGGCCGACACCACGATCGCGGTGCTGTTCGAGCACGGCCGCTTCGAGTCCGGCGACACCGCCCTGCTGGCCTCGACGCTGCGCGCCTACCTGTGGTGCCTGCCGGCGGCGACGGTCACCGGCATGCTGACGCGGGTGCGGCAGGCCCGCGGCGACTACGCCGGTCCGGCCAAGATCGCGCTGGCCTCGGTGCCGGTGAACCTCGGCCTCGACCTCCTGTTGCTGCCGCGCCTCGGCGTGCCGGGTGCCGGCTACGCCACGGCGGCGGCGCTGCTCGTCCAGGCCCTGCTGCTCGGCCGCGGGCTGGCCACCCTGGACCTGGGGTCCCCGCTGCGCGCGGCGCGCCTGCCGCGGCTGCTGGCGCCCGGCGCGGCGGCGGGCCTCGCGCCGGCCCTCGTGGGAGCCGGGCTGGGCGGCGCGCTGGGCGCGCTGCCCCTCCTCCTGCTCGAGATCGCCTCGGGCGTCGCGGCGGCGGCGGCGCTCACCGCCCTGCTGCTGCCGGCGGAGTTCCGCAGCCTGCTGGACGGCCTGCGCCGCCGCCGCGCGCCCTAGGCGCTCAGGGGAGCACCGTCAGGGTGAAGCTGTCGGTCGACAGCAGGGTCGCCGGAGCGCGGCCGGTCAGCACCTGGTAGGTGGCGGTGATCAGCGGCGCGGTGGCCGGGACCGGGTGGAGCAGGTCCACCGTCTCCTGGCCCTCGGGGACCAGCGCCACCGCGGCGGGCGGGAGCAGCCAGCCGACCGAGGGGAAGGTGTTGCCGGTCGGCAGGATCAGGCGCGAGACGACGACCAGGTTGTCGGCCGCAGGGGCGTGGTTGCGCACGCGCGCGCGGATGCGGAAGGTGTCGTTGCGCTTCACGCTGGGGTCGTCGGGCTGCACGACCACCGTCGCCTCCTGGCCGGCGCCGGCCTCGGCGGCCGCGGAGGCCGCGGTGTAGATGAAGTCGCCCGTGCTGCCGTTGTTGTTGTTGGCGGCGTTGCCGGCGGCGAAGAAGCTGACCGTGCCGGTGCCCGCGGCGGGGGCGGTCCAGTCGAGGTCCCAGCTGACCGGGCCGTTGCTGGTGCCGGCGAAGGTGCCGGGGCGGGTGTGCTTGGCGAAGATGCGCCCGGCCGAGTCGATCGAGGTCTGCGTGTTGCCGTCGACCGAGGTCAGGCCGCCCGCGTTGGCGTCGCTCTGGTCGAGGGCGACCAGCTCGAAGCCCCAGCGCGACTGGCCCGGGTCCTCGAGGGTGACGGTGAGGCGGTAGGTCTGGCCGGGCATGTAGCTGGCCGGGACGCCCTGGATGGACATCGCGCCGTCGCCCGCGTTGACCGCGTTGGTCGCGTGGCACTGCGTGCAGTTGGCGTAGTTGCCCGGCTGGGCGGCGAGCCCGTTGTTCGGGCCGCCGCTGTGGGCGGAGAGGGTGGCGGCCGCGAAGCTGGCGCCGAGGGCCAGGCCGAGGCCGAGGAGGTGGCGGTGGAGCATGGGTCTAGTTGTCCGGTGCGTTGTACTGGAGCCAGAACAGGAGGCGTCGGGCGTCGGGGCTGCCGGCGAAACCGGCAAGCGTGCCTGAAGGGGGATGGTTGCCGTCGAGGTCCTCGGAGGGGACGCGGAGGACCCGCGAGGCGGCCGGATGCTGCCATTCGACTCTACCCGGCTTCAGCAGCTCGCGCCGGATGATCTCGGCGTCGGCGTTGACCAGGGGCATCGAGGCGGCGGTCCCGCCGGCCTCGTGGCAGCCGCCGCAGCGCGCGGCGAGCGACGGCAGGACGTTGCTGCGCAAGGAGATGGGCGTGGCCTCGAAGAGGCCGCCGCGGCGCGGGGTGCGCAGCTCGAGCGCGCCGCCGACGACGAAGGCGGCGTCGGGGTCGCCGGCGTCGACCACGTGGCAGTCGAGGCAGGCGGTGAAGCCGGGGCCGTTGATCGCCGACTGCAGGTCGTCGGCGCCGCCGTGGCGCTGGCCGAAGGCGTAGGCCGCGCTGCGGGTGTCGGTGAGGTACTCCCAGGAGAGCACGCCGGGGAGGAAGAGCTCGACCGTCGCCGGGGCGTGGAAGCCGGTGTCGTCGAAGTCGGGCAGCAGCCCGGCGCCGAGCAGCTGGCGCGCGGTCAGCTCGCTGCCGGCGCCGCCGAAGGGGTTGGCCGGGTCCTCGAGCCAGATGCGCAGCGGCATGGACACGCGGTGGTCGCGCTGCGCGGTGCCGTCGCCGTGCACGGCGAAGGCGGCGAGGTACTGCGCGCCGACGGCGAAGTTCACGTCGGCACCCGGCGAGGCGGTCGCCAGGTCGCGGCTGAAGTGGACCACCCAGCGGCCGCTGGAGTCGTCGTAGCCGCTGCGCGGCCCGATGCTCGCGCCGCCGTCGGGGCTCAGCAGGTCGAGCACGTCGCCGCGGCCGCCGTCCCGCGCGGCGAGCAGCAGGGCGGGGACGGCGTCGCCCTCCTGCGGCGTGTAGCCCGCGGCGACCGCGTCGGCCCAGGCCAGGGCGGGCGCGCCGCCGGGCGGGGCGGTGGAGCTGGGGTTGGCCGGGTCGAGCAGGGCGAAGTCCTCGCCGGCGTCCATGCGCGCGAGCGTGGTGGCGAAGCCGCCGCCGGCGCTGCCGGCCGGGTCGAGCACGAAGGACGGGTTGCCGCCGGCCAGCGCGTTGTCCGTCGCGCCGCCGCTGCCGGGGTCGGCGCGCCGCGCCTCGCCGGCGCCGGGGGCGGTGTCGTCGAGCAGGCCGTCGCTCCACTGGCCCAGCGCCGCCCCGGTCTGCGCGCCCCAGGTCCACAGGTCGAAGCCGCGGCCGGCGTAGTGCGGGGTCTGCGGCAGGCGCATGGTCTGCAGCAGTTCGGCGCCGTCCTCGGTCCAGTCGGGCATGCGCGAGCCGTCGTCGTGGCAGGCGGTCATGCAGCCGTAGAGGGCGAAGTTGGGCATCGCGGCCGCCCCTGTCGCCGGGCTCCACGCCACCGAGACGCGGCTCTCGGCGCGGACCGGCTCACCGGCGGCGGCGGCCTCGCGCGCGTCGACGCCGCGCAGCACCCAGGCGCCGTCCTCGAAGCGCCAGAAGGGGCCGACCTGCTCGCGCGGGGCCTCCCAGGACAGGCGCCCGTAGAGCACGCCGTCGTCGAGGTTGTAGGCCAGCTGGACCTCGAGGTCCTGGCGCACGGGGCGGTCGGGCAGGCCGCGGAACACGCGCGGGTGCTCCGGGCCGCGGACCACCGGCGCGGGGCCCTCGCCGCGGCAGGCGCCGAGCGCGAGCAGCAGGAGCGGGAGCGCGGCGCGGCGGATCACTGGTGGCACCTCCGGCAGTAGTCGCCGTCGCCGGTGTAGGGGTGACGCGGTCGCTCCACCGAGGCGTGGCAGGTCAGGCAGCTGCTCGCGTTCGCGTGCGCCGGCACGGTCGGCGGCGGGGTGGGGGCGAGCTCGTGCGACACCGCGCCGTCGAGGTGGCAGACGGCGCAGGCCTGTTCCTGGCCGGTCTCGAGGTGGCAGCCCAGGCAGTGCCGCTGGGCCGGCGCGCCGAAGCCGGGGCCGTGGCTGGCCGGGCGCTGCTCGAGGTGGCACTCGAGGCAGGTGTCCTCGAGGTGGCAGGCGTTGCAGCGCTGCTGGTCGGCCAGCGCGAGCATGCCGTGGCCGCGGTTGCGGAAGAAGCCGGTGTGGTCGGCCGGCGGGTTCTGCGCGTGGCAGCTCTCGCAGGAGGGCGTGGCGCTGGTGCCGTCGTGGCACAGCGCGCAGTCCGCCTCCGGCACGGCGGCGCGGTCGAGTCCGCCGCCGGCCAGCCAGACGCGGCCGTGGGCGCGCTCCCAGCCGGCGCCGTGGCTGGCCGGCAGCCAACCCTCGTCGATCCCCGCGTGGCAGCCGGCGCAGCCGCCGGTGTCGACCTCGCGCTTCTCGTGGCAGGCGACGCAGTCGGCCATGCGCACGACCACCTCGGTGGTGACGGCGTCCGACTCCTCGACCGCGCCGTGGCAGCTGCGGCAGGACACCCCGGCGGAGGCGTGCCAGGCGTGCGAGAAGCCGTGCTCGATGCCGAGCGCGGCGGCGGCCGTCCAGGAGGGCTCGGCGCCGTCCACCAGGAAGCGGGCCAGCTCGTCGGGCAGGGCGCCGGTCGCCTCGTCGGCGGGGTGGCAGCCCCCGCACTGCTCCAGCCCGGGCATGCCGGCGGAGGCGGCCGTCTCGACCGTGGCGTGGCAGTCGCTGCAGAACAGGGCCAGCTCCTCGTCGGCGTGCGCGGCGTGCGAGAAGGTGGCGGCGCGGCCCTCGACGAGCACCGGCTGGTGCTCCGGCGCGAAGGAGCAGCCGGGGGCGAGCAGGGCGGCGAGGAGCAGCGCAGCGAGGCCGAGGAAGAGCAGGTGGCGCATCAGAAGCGGACCTCCAGGCCGAGGAGCAGGGTGCGGTAGGTCTCGACCTCGTCGTGCTCGTGGCCGAGGCGCAGGCGCAGCTCCCAGTCGGCGCCGAGCTCGCGGCGCAGCTCGAGGGTGTGCGCGCGCACGCGGGTCCGCTCGCGGCCGCTGAAGAAGTCGAACTGGTAGAGGCTGAAGCCGGTGGCGAGCGCCGCGCGCCAGGCTTCGCCCTCGGCGCTCAGCTCGGCGTTGCCGGTGACGATGCGGTCGCGGCCCGAGTCCCAGGCGTCGAGGCCGGCGGAGACCGCAGTGCCCGCGCCCAGCGCGTCGCGAAGCGCGGCGGCGATCCAGCCGCGCTGGTACTCGCGGTTGAACTCGGAGGGCGCGTCGTCGACCAGCCGGCGGCCCTGCAGGCCGAGGTCGAACTGGAGCACGGCGCTCGGCTCCCAGGCCAGCATCGCGCTGGCCTCCTGGTAGGGGAGGACCTCGCGCAGCAGGGTGGCGTAGCTGGCCAGCTCGAGGGTCTCGTCGGCGCGCGCGGCCAGCTGCACGCGGCCGCTCAAGGTGAGGCGCAGGTCGCCGTCGTCGCTGCCCCACCAGGTGTCGACCGAGGCCTGGTCGGCCTCGCCGTCGAGGGTGCCGAGGGCGGCCGAACCGCCGAGGCGTCCGTCGCTGCTGGCGTGGGAGGCGCGCAGGCCGAGGAGGGTGTTGCTGCGCCGCCCGAAGACCCATTCGTCCTGCAGGTGGAGCGCGTCGAGGCGCAGCGAGCCGCCCTGCCAGGCGCCGAGGGTGCCGACCAGGCCGACCGCGCGGTCGCCGCTGCGCGAGCCCTCCCAGCGGTGTTCCGGGACGCCGCCGTAGAGTTCGACGCGGCCGGCGGCGTCGCCGACGGCGAAGGGCAGCTCGAGCTGCCCGCCGTCGAAGTGCAGCATCACGGGCGTGTCGCGCCGCGTCTGGCGTCCGAGGCGCAGCGAGGCCTCCCCCGGCAGCTCGTGGTAGGCGGCCCAGGCCTCGTCGAGGCGCGGATCGAAGCGGCCGCCGCGGCCGTCCTGCAGGCTGCCGAAGGCGTCCCCGCCGGCGGTGGTGCCGTCGGCGTCCCACGCCCCGCGCGCGGCGAGGCCGAAGGTCCAGGCGTCGCGGCTGGCGCGGCCGCCGCGCAGCCGCAGCCGGCCGTAGAGGTCGCGGTCCTGCTGGACGCCGCGCCCCTCGCGGGCCAGGGCGCGCAGGCTGAGGCGGCCCTCCCAGTAGGCGGGCGGGGCCTCCTCCTCGAAGTCCTCGTCCCACTGGGCGGACAGCGGGCCGCAGAGGGCGAGCAGGGCCAGGAGCGGACCCAGGGCGGTCCGGGTGGCAGGATGGGGCGGGGACATGGAGGTGGTGGCTCCTCTCATGAGCGCGGGGCAAGGCCCCGCCCCCTCAGGATAGCGGCGATTTCCCTGCCCGGCGCCCGCGCTCAGCCCGCGGCGGGCCCGGCGGCGGCCTCCGCGGCCGGCTGCTCGGTGAAGTAGTCCTGCAGCGAGCAGACGTCCATGCCCCGCGCCTTCAGCGCCTCGATGGCCTCGACCGCGGCGTTGGCGGCGCTCATCGTGGTCAGGCAGGGGATGTTGGCCTGGTAGGCCTCGGAGCGGATCATGCCGTCGTCGTGGCGCGTGATGCGGCCCAGCGGCGTGTTCACGATCAGGTCCACCTCGCGGTTCTTGATCAGGTCGACCACGTGGGGCCGCCCCTCGTGCACCTTGTTGATCCGCTCGGCGGGCAGCGCGTGGCGCTTGAGCACGCGGTAGGTGCCGTCGGTCGCGACCAGCTCGAAGCCGAGCCGCACCAGGGTGCGGGCCAGCATCGGCAGGTGGCGCTTGTCGGCGTCCTTCACGGTGAGGAAGACCTTGCCCGAGGTGGGCAGGCGGCGGCCGGCGGCCTCGCTGGCCTTGGCGAAGGCCAGGGCGAAGTCGCGGTCGATGCCCATGACCTCGCCGGTCGAGCGCATCTCGGGGCCGAGGTCGGCGCGCGCGCCGGGGAACTTGGCGAAGGGGAAGGCCGGCGCCTTGACCGCCAGGTGCTCGCTGAGGACGGGCTCCTCGACGCCGAGCTCGGCCAGCTTCTTCCCGGCCATGACCATGGTGGCGATGCGCGCGAAGGCCACGCCGGTCGCCTTCGCGACGTAGGGCACGGTGCGCGAGGCGCGCGGGTTCACCTCGAGCACGTAGACCGTCTCGCCGCGCACGGCGAACTGCACGTTCATGAGGCCGACGACGCCCAGCTCGAGGGCCAGCGCGCGGGTGGCGGTGCGGATCTCCTGCTCGATGGCGTCGCCGAGGGTGATCGGCGGGATCACGCAGGTCGAGTCGCCGGAGTGGATGCCGGCCTCCTCGATGTGTTCCATCACCGCGCCGATGACGACGTCCTCGCCGTCGCAGACGCAGTCCACGTCGACCTCGACCGCGTCCTCGAGGAAGCGGTCGATGAGCACCGGGTGCTCGGGCGAGGCCTGCACCGCCTCGCGCATGTAGCGCTCGAGGTCGCGGTCGTCGTAGACGATCTCCATGGCGCGCCCGCCGAGCACGTAGCTCGGCCGCACGAGCACCGGGTAGCCGATGCGCGCGGCGGCGGTCAGCGCGCCCTCCTCGCTGGTGGCGATGCCGTTCTCCGGCGCGCGCAGGCCCAGCTTGTCGAGCATCTCGGAGAAGCGGCCGCGGTCCTCGGCGCGGTCGATGGCCTCGACCGGGGTGCCGAGGATCGGCACGCCGGCCTGCTCGAGGCCGTGGGCCAGGTTGAGCGGGGTCTGGCCGCCGAACTGCACGATCACGCCGTCCGGCTTCTCGCGGCGGCAGATGGCCAGCACGTCCTCGTGGGTCAGCGGCTCGAAGTAGAGGCGGTCGCTGATGTCGAAGTCGGTCGAGACCGTCTCCGGGTTGGAGTTGACCATGATCGACTCGATGCCCATCCCGCGCAGCGCCAGCGAGGCGTGCACGCAGCAGTAGTCGAACTCGATGCCCTGGCCGATGCGGTTCGGCCCGCCGCCGAGGATCATCACCTTGCGCGCCTGCGTGGGGGGGAACTCCTCGGAGCTGCAGTCGTAGGTCGAGTAGAGGTAGGGGGTGCTGGCGGCGAACTCGGCCGCGCAGGTGTCCACCAGGCGGTAGCCGGGCTGGACGCCGAGCTCCTCGCGGCGGGCCCGCACCGCGCCGTGGCCCACGCCGAGGGCCTGCGCGATGCGCGCGTCGCTGAAGCCCGAGCGCTTCAGCGCGGTCATGCGCGCGGCGTCGAGCTCGTCGAGGGTGGCCTCCTCCAGCGCCTGGTCGGTCGCCACCAGCCGCTCGAGGAAGGACAGGAACCAGGGGTCGATGCCGCTGAGGCGGTGGACCTCCTCCAACTCGAAGCCGGCGGCGAAGGCGTCGTAGATCGCGAACAGGCGGCCCGGCGCCGGGCGCGACACCTTCTGACGCAGCTCGTCCGGCGGGAACACGCGCTTCTTGCCGCTGAAGCCGTTGCGGCCGACCTCGAGGCCGCGCAGCGCCTTCTGGAAGGCCTCGTCGAAGCTGCGGCCGATGGCCATGGTCTCGCCGACCGACTTCATCTGCGTGCCCAGCGTCGAGTCCGACTTGGGGAACTTCTCGAAGGCGAAGCGCGGCATCTTGACCACGACGTAGTCGATGGTCGGCTCGAAGCAGGCCGGCGTGACCTTCGTGATGTCGTTCTGGATCTCGTCGAGCGTGTAGCCGACGGCCAGCTTGGCGGCGAACTTGGCGATCGGGAAGCCGGTCGCCTTGGAGGCCAGGGCCGACGAGCGCGACACGCGCGGGTTCATCTCGATGACGATCATCTCGCCGTCGGCCGGGTTGACCGCGAACTGCACGTTCGAGCCGCCGCACTCGACGCCGATCTCGCGCATGATGGCGAAGGCGGCGTCGCGCATGCGCTGGTACTCGCGGTCGGTCAGCGTCTGCGAGGGCGCCACGGTGATCGAGTCGCCGGTGTGGACGCCCATCGGGTCGAGGTTCTCGATCGAGCACACGACCACGCAGTTGTCCTTGCGGTCGCGCATCACCTCGAGCTCGTACTCCTTCCAGCCGAGCAGGCACTTCTCGATCAGCACCTCGCTGACCGGCGACAGGCGCAGGCCGCGGGTGAGGATCTCGTCGAACTCCTCGCGGTTGTAGGCGATGCCGCCGCCCGAGCCGCCCAGGGTGAAGGCGGGGCGGATGACGCAGGGCAGGCCGATCTTCTGCAGCGCGATCTCGGCCTCGCCCCGGTTGTGCGCGATCTCGCTCTCGGCGTTGCGCAGGCCGATGCGCTCCATCGCGATGCGGAACTCGTCGCGGTCCTCGGCCTTCTTGATCACGTCGTAGTCCGCGCCGAGCATCTCGACGTCGAAGCGCTGCAGGACGCCGTCCTCGTACAGCGCCATCGCCGTGTTCAGCGCGGTCTGCCCGCCGAGGGTGGGCAGGATCGCGTCGGGCCGCTCGGTCTCGATGATGCGGGCGACGATCTCGGGCGTGATCGGCTCGACATAGGTGCGGTCGGCCAGCTCCGGGTCGGTCATGATCGACGCCGGGTTGGAGTTCACCAGCAGGATGCGGTAACCCTCCTCCTTCAGCGCCTTGATGGCCTGCGTGCCCGAGTAGTCGAATTCACAGGCCTGGCCGATCACGATCGGCCCCGACCCGATGATCAGGATGCTTTCGAGGTCGTTTCGCCTACCCATGGCCTGCTCCAACGGCGCATTATCGTGCCCCCCCTGCCCCGCGTCCACTCCCGCGCCGCGGGCGGCCGGATCGCTCCGGTGGCCGACTCAGGCGTCCAGCTCGGCGCGCAGCAGGAGGGCGACCGCGGCGGGGTCGATGCCGCGCACGACGAGGCAGGAGCCGGCCTCCGCGGGCAGCACGAGGTCGAGGCTGCCGCCGTGGGCCTTCTTGTCGCGGCGCAGGTACACCTCGAGCTCCGCGGCGGCGGGCAGCGCCCCGGGGTAGCGGGTCGGTAGGCCGAGCTTGCCCGACAGGCGCAGGACCAGTTCGTGCAGCCCGGGTTCGGCCACCTCCATCTCCTCGGCCATGCGCGCCGCGCAGCGCAGCCCGAGGGCGACGGCCTCGCCGTGGGCCAGTCCCGGCCCGCCGGCGGCGGCCGAGGCGGTCTCGAGGGCGTGGCCGAAGGTGTGGCCCAGGTTGAGCAGCTTGCGCTCGCCCTGCTCGGTGGGGTCGGCCTCGACGATGCGCATCTTCACCCGCCCGGCGGCGGCGATCATCTCGAGCGCGGCGGAGCCCGGACCCTGCAGGTCGTCGGCCGGCATGCCCTCGAGCAGGGGGAGGAGCTCGCTGCCGTCGATCAGCGCGGCCTTGAGCACCTCGCCGAGGCCGCAGCGCCACTCGCGCGCCGGGAGGGTCTCGAGGGTGGCGGTGTCGGCCAGCACGAATTCGGGCTGGTGGAAGGCGCCGAGGAGGTTCTTGCCCTCGGGCAGGTTCACCGCGGTCTTGCCGCCGAGGGCGGCGTCGGCCATGCCGAGCAGGGTGGTCGGCACCGCGCCCCAGTCGAGGCCGCGCAGCAGCATGGCGGCGAGGAAGCCCGCCATGTCGGTGGTGATGCCGCCGCCGACGCCGACCAGGATGGCGTGGCGGTCGACGCCGCGGCGCACGATCTCGCGCGCCAGGCGCTCGGCCTCGCCCAGGCACTTGGCGGCCTCGGAGGGCATCCACTCGATCACGTGGAAGGGGACGCCGGCCTCGGCGGCCGCGGCGTCGAGCAGCGGGCGGCAGACCGGCGCGGCGCCGGAGTCGAGCAGCACGAAGACCGCGGTCGGTCCGGCCTCGGCCAGCGCGCGCGGCAGCAGGGTGGCGAGGACGGCGTGGCCGTAGGAGGGCCAGATCATGCCGCTCCGGGCGGCCCGGGGGCAGGGCGGCGGCTGGCGCGCTTCTCGCGCAGGGCGCGCGCCGCCTCGGCCGAGCGGATGCGGTCCCGCCGCGTCAGCCAGGCGACGAAGGCGGCCAGGACGCCGCCGAGGCCCAGGCACCACCAGACGTAGGCGCCGAAGATCGAGGGCGCGGCTTCCGGCGCCTTCTCGTCGGCGACGACCACGAAGACCGGCGCGCGGCGCGGCGCGTTCTCGTTGTCCACGTAGCCCTGCAGCTGGAGGAACCACCCCGAGTAGATCCGCCCGCCGGGCTCGGTGAAGCGGAAGTCGTCGCCGGAGATCATCCGGATCGGGTTCTGGCCGAAGACCAGCGGGTTGCCCAGCCAGCCGAAGTTCAGCCGCTTGTCGCGCAGCGGGTTCTCGCCGGCCGGTTCGCTGCCGGTGTAGCGCGGCGTCTGCGGCACGCGCCCCGGGATGCGGAAGGCCTTGCCGCGGTAGGCGGCCGGGTTCTCGGCGAGCCGCGCCAGCCCGTCGTAGTCGAGCAGCGGGGCGTCGGCGAAGGCGGCGGCGATGCGGTCCGGGTCCTGCGCCGCCCACTTGGCGTGGCCGAGCAGGTGCCACTTCGCCGCCTCGTCGAGGGGCCGCTCGGCGCCGTGCGGGTGGTCCTCGACCTCGGCCAGGAGGGCGAAGTCGAGCGCCGCGGCCGGCGCCGCCTCGCGCACCGAGCCGATCAGCTCGCGGCCGACGAGCAGCGGGGCCTCGACCCGCGCGCCGTCGAGCGACTGCGAGTAGCGCTTGAAGTAGAAGCCGTCGGCGAGCACGTAGTCGCCCGCGGCCAGGCCGGCGTCCGGGGCGTTGACCGAGACGAAGAAGCAGTCCTCGCCGGCGTCGGTGGTCAGCCAGCACCAGGTCTCCTCGGGCAGCTCGACCTTGCGCCGCAGGGTGCGGATCGAGCGCAGCTCGCCGCGCACGCGGAAGGGCCGGCCGCGCAGCTCGGCGGAGCGCGCCTCCAGCTCGGCGAAGGGCAGGGCCGGGTCGCGCAGCGCGTCGAGGTGGGCGGGCAGCAGCGCCAGGGCGACGCGGCTCAGGTCGCGGAAGGGACCGCCCTCGAGCAGGATGCGGTCCTCCTCGCGGTCGTCGGCCACGGTGGCCAGGGCGGCGTGGTCCACCGGCGGCAGCGAGACCTCGCTGATCAGCTGCTCCTGCGTCGGCTCGGGCGCGGGTTCGGGGCGCGACTTGCCGGCCATGAAGAAGACCACCAGGACCGCCCCGAGCAGGACGCTCAGGAAGATCAGCTTGGCCTTCTGCTTCTTCTGGCTCTGCTGCAGCTCACGCAGGAGCCGCTGGCGGTCTTCGCTCGTGCGGGGGCTCATCGGCGCTCCTTACGGTAGGACTCCGCCGCGCGCGCGAGACCGGAAAAAAGGGCTTTCGTCGCCGCCGCGTCCGGGGTGCGCTCCGGGTGCCACTGCACGCCGAGGGCGAAGGGGTGGTCGGGCAGCTCGACCGCCTCGACCGTGCCGTCCGGCGCGGTGGCGCAGACCCGGAGTGCGCCGGCGGCGGCCGCCACCGCCTGGTGGTGGAAGGAGGCCACCTCGAAGGGCGCGGCGCCGACCAGGGCGGCCAGGCGGCTGCCGGCGGCGGCCTGGACCGGGTGCAGCACTCCCTTGGTGTGCTCCTCGGCGCGGGCGAGGTGCTGGCAGTAGGCCGCGCCCTGCTCGAGGGCCATCATCTGCATGCCGAGGCACACCCCGAGCAGCGGCATGCCGCGCTCGCGCGCGCCGCGGACCAGGACCAGGTTGGCCTCCTGCTGCTCCGGCGGGACGGGCTTGCAGGTCTCCTCGGGCGCCGGGCCGCCGAAGCGGCGCAGGTCGGGGTCGTCGCCGCCGGTCAGCAGCAGGCCGTCGAGCAGGTCCAGCAAGCGCTCGACCTCGGCGGGCGGCGCGTCGGTCGGCAGCAGCACGGCCGTCGCGCCGGCCGCGCGCACGCAGGGCAGGTAGTCGGTGAACAGCTGGAAGCGGCGTCGACCCTGGTAGTGGGGCGCGTCGAGCAGTTCGACGGTGAGGCCGAGGAGCGGGGCGGCGGTCGAGGGATCGGGCATGCGCGGCGGCCGCCTATACTAGGCCGGCAAGTGGCTGTCCTGAACCTGGTCCTCGGGCTGCTCGGACTCGTCCTCGGCGCCGAATTGGCGGTGCGCGGCGCCCTGGGGCTCGCGCGTCACTGGGGCTGGCCCGCGTGGCTGACCGGCCTGCTCCTGCTCGCCATGGGCACCTCGCTGCCCGAGCTCTTCGTCAGCGGCCTCGCCGCGCCCGAGCACCCTGCGCTCGGCTTCGGCAACGTGTTCGGCTCGAACGCCTTCAACGTGGGCATGGTGTTCGGCATCGGGCTGCTCCTCGCCGGATCGCGCGGCCTGCCGGCCGCCGGCTGGCGCGGCCCCGGCGCGCTCGGGCTGTTGGTGGCCTCGGCGGTCGCCTTCCTCGCCCTCTGGGAGGGCGGGCAGCCGCCGCCCTGGTTCGGGTTCTTCCTGCTGGGCAGTTACGTCCTGGTCGTGCGCAACGCGCTGCGCGGCGGCCTGGCCGAGACCGCCGGCCAGGAGCGCGAGGTCGAGCACCGCCCGGTCCAGAAGGGCCTGGTCATGCTGGCCGGCTTCGCCGTCCTGGCCTGGGCCTCGACCACCTTCCTCGACGGCGCGCTCGAGCTCGCCGCCGGCTTCGGCTGGAGCGAGGGCTTCGCCGGCTACCTGATCGCCGCCATCGGCACCTCGGCGCCCGAGCTGTTCACCTCGGCGCAGGCGGTGCGCCACGGGCACCGCGAGGCGGTCTACGGCAACGTGCTCGGCTCGAACGTGTTCAACCTGCTCGTCGTGGGCGGCGCGGTGACGCTGCTGGCCGGCGGCCCGGTGCGCGCCGAGGTGGTCCAGCCCCAGCTGGTGGTCAACCTGCTGACCACCCTCCTGCTGCTCGGCCTGGCGCCCTTCGCGCGCAGCGGCAAGGGCTGCCGCGCGGCCGGCGCGGTGCTGCTGGCCTTCTACCTGGTCAGCGCCTTCGTCACCCAGGCCTGAGCCCGGCTAGGCTGGTGGCGATGAGCAGCTCCTCCCCGACGCTCACCGCGGCCGAGGTCGCCGCGCGCCTCGACGGCGGGCTCGAGGGCGACGGCGCGGTGGTCGTCGCACGCGTGCAGGACCCGGCCGCGGCCGGCGCGGACGCCGCCGCCTTCGTCGCCCCCGGCCGCCCCGTCCCGGCGGGCTGCGCCGCCGGATTGTTGCTGCTCGCTCCCGGCGCGGACGCCGCCGGCCACGGCTGCGTCGTGCGCGTCGCGCAGCCTGCGCTGGCCGCGGCGCGCCTGGCCCAGCTGCTCCACCCGCGCGTCGCACCTCCGGCCGGGGTGCACCCCTCGGCGGCGGTCGAGGCGAGCGCCGAGCTGGGCGAGGGCGTCCACGTCGGCCCGGGCTGCACGGTCGGCGCCGGCGCGGTGCTCGGCGACGGAGCGGTCCTGCTCGGCCGCGTCACGGTGGGGGAGGGCGCGCGCGTCGGAGCCGGCTGCTGGCTGCACCCGGGCGTCGTCCTCTACGCCGGCGTCGAGCTCGGCCGCGGCTGCACCGTCCACGCCAACAGCGTGATCGGCTGCGACGGCTTCGGCTACGTCTGGGACGGCCTCGAGCACGTCAAGGTGCCGCAGCTCGGCACCGTACGGGTCGGCGAGCGGGTCGAGATCGGCGCCGGCTGCGCGATCGACCGCGGCACCTTCGGCGCGACCGAGATCGGCGACGGCAGCATCCTGGACAACCTGGTGCAGGTCGGCCACAACTGCCGCATCGGCCGCTGCGTCGTGCTGTGCGGCCAGGTCGGCCTGGCCGGCTCGACGGTGGTCGAGGACGGCGTGGTCATGGCCGGCAAGGCCGGCGCCGGCGGCCACCTCACGATCGGCGCCGGCGCCCAGGTGGCCGGCGGCGCGGGCGTGATCCGCGACGTGCCGCCCGGCGGCCGCGTCGGCGGCAACCCGGCCTGGGACCTGCGCACCGAGCAGCGCATCCGCGTCCTGCTGCGGCGCATGGCCGAGCGGCGCGGCGACTCCTGATCAGGCGGCCATCCGCAACAGCCGCCAGTGCACCTGCATCAGGTTCTGGCGGTGCACCGCGACCGGCATCGCGCGCAGGGCGTCGTCGAAGCGCTGCCAGCGGAAGCCGGCGAAGCGCCCGCCGTCGCGCACGGGGCACAGCGGGTCGCGCACCTGGAAGCCGAAGGGCCAGTCCACCAGCTGGAGGTCGCCCAGCTCCTGGTGGGGGGCGGGGTCGACCGCGACGAGGTCGAAGGGCCGGTCGAGGCCGGTCTCCTCGCGCACGCCGCGCAGGGCCGCGGCGGCCAGGTCCTCGCCCAGGCCGACCGAGCGGACCACGGGGCGCCACACCGCCTCCTGGCGCGGAGGGGGCTGGAGCAGGAGGTACTCCAGCCCGCTCTCCGTCACCCGGAACACGAAGACGTTGACCTCGTGGCGCTGCCCGAGGTCGCCGAATTCGGCCGGGATCCAGGTGTTTTCCATCGAGGGGGAGGTTGCGGTCCTCCCTCCATCGGCAACACCGGCCCGCTTCCTCAAGCGTAGAATCCGCCCCCATGGAGTCCCTGGACGGGCTGTGGCGCCAGCTCCTGGCCCGCACCGACTACGAGAAGTGCGAGCGGCCGCGGGCGGCGCGCTTCGAGCTCGACGGCGTACGCGCGCTGCTCGAGCGCCTCGGTCGGCCGCAGGCGGCGGCGCGCGCGATCCACCTGGCCGGCTCCAAGGGCAAGGGCTCGGTGGCCCACTTCCTCGAGCGCGGCCTGCGCGCGGCGGGGGCGCGGACCGGGCTCTACACCTCGCCGCACCTGAGCAGCTGGCGCGAGCGCATCCGGGTCGGCGGCGCCGAGCTCGACGACGACGGCGTGCGCGCGGCGCTCGAGGCCGTGCTCGCCGCCAGCGCCGGCGGCGAGACCTTCTTCGACCTGATCACCGCCGCGGCCTTCGTCGCCTTCGAGCGCGCCGGCTGCGACTGGTGGGTGGTCGAGACCGGGCTGGGCGGCCGCGCCGACAGCACCAACGTATTGCTGCCGCGGGCGGCAGTGATCACCTCGATCGAGCTCGAGCACACCGAGGTGCTCGGCCACGACCTCGCGGCGATCGCGCGGGAGAAGGCCGGCATCCTCAAGCCCGGCGCGCAGTGCTGGAGCGGGCTGGCCGCCGGCCACCCGGCGCGCGGGGTGCTGCTCGAGGCGGCGCGCGCCTGCGGCGAGGAGCTGCGCGAGCTCCCCGCCGCCGCCCCGTGCCGCGCCGACCTGCCGCACCCGCAGCCGCCGATGCGGCGCAACTTCGCCCTGGCCCAGGCCGTGCTGCGCGGGCTCGGCGAGGACTCGGCAGCCGCCGCCCTCGACGCCCTGCCGCCGGGGGGATTGGTCCTGCCCGGCCGCTGGGAGCCGCGCCGCGCCCCCGACGGCCGCCTCGTCGTGCTCGACGTCGCCCACACCCCCGACTCGCTGCGCGGGGTCCTCGACGCCTTCCGCGCCGCCCACCCCGGCCGCGCCCGTGGCGTCGTCCTCGCCCTGCGCGACGAAAAGGATCCCGTCGCCCTCGCCGCTAACCTGGGGGCCCCGCCGGACGGGGAGCGCTGGTTCACCGCGCCGGCCGGCGACCACCCGCGCTCGGCCGACCCGGCCGTCCTCGCCGCCGCCTTCGGCGCCACGCCGCTGGCCGCGCCGGGCTTCCCGGAGGGCCCCGAGGTCCTGCTCGTCACCGGCTCGACCTACCTGGTCGGCGCCCTCCGCCCCCTCACCCGCCCCGCCACGCCATGAGCCACGCCTACGACGACCCGGAAGCCCGCTACACCTACCGCAGCGCCCTGGTGGACCGCCTGCGCGAGGCCGGCGAGATGCAGGCCGGGCGCCTGCGGCTGCTGCTGCCGCCGAGCTTCGGCTTCTGCTGGGGAGTGGACCGCGCGCTGGCCATGGTGCGCGACGCGCGCGCCGAGCACGGCGACCGCCCGATGTGGCTGATCAACTCGATCATCCACAACCCGCGGGTCAACGACGACATGCGCCGCATGGGCATCGGCTTCCTCAAGGGGCCGCTGGCCACGCCCGGCGCGATCGACCGCCTGGGTCCGCAGGACGTCGTCGTCGTGCCGGCCTTCTCGGCCGAGGTCGAGGAGATGCAGCTGCTCGAGGAGCGCGGCGTCGAGATCGTCGACACCACCTGCCCGTGGGTGATCAAGCCGCACAAGCGGGCGATGAAGTACGTGCGCGAGGGCTTCACCACCGTGGTCCACGGCACCGTCGGGCACGACGAGACCCGCGCCACCTGCTCGCTGGTGCGTCACCACGGCGGGCAGTACGTCGTGGTCCACAACATGACCGAGGCCGAGATCCTGGCCGACTACCTCGAGGGCCGGATCGACGCCGCCGCGTTGACCGCGGGGCTGCACCCGCAGGCGGTCGAGCCGGGCTTCCAGCCGGCGCGCGACCTGGGCCGCATCGGCGTGATCAACCAGACCACGATGCTGGCCAGCGAGTCGCGCGCCATCGGCGACCGCCTGCGCCGCGCGCTGGCCGCCCGCGACGGCGAGGCGGACATCGACGCCAGCTTCCGCGACTTCGACACGATCTGCGCTGCGACCCAGGACAACCAGGACGCGGCCAACGCGGTGGCCGGCAGCTCGCCCGACCTGTTCATCGTCGTCGGCGGCTACGACAGCTCGAACACGCGCAACCTGGCGCGGGTGGGGGACGGCCACGAGGTGCCGGCCTACCACATCGAGGGGCCGGACGCGCTGGAGGCGGGTAGCCTGCGCCACCGCGACCGGCACAGCGGCGAGATCCTCGAGCAGCGCGGCTGGCTGCCGCCTGCGGGGCCGGTCACGGTGGCCTTCACCGCCGGCGCCAGCACGCCCGACGCGATCCTCGGCCAGGTGGTCGAGCGGGTCGTCGAGCTGGCCGGCGAGCAGCTCCCGGCCGGCGCGCCGGCGGCCTAGCGCCGCGGCGGCTTCGGCTTGCTGCCGCGGCCGGCGCGCCCGGCGTCGGGCGCCGGCTCCTGCGGGGCGGTGCCGCCGTAGACCGTCTCGAGCTCCTCGAGCAGCTCGAGGTAGGAGCGGTAGCGGCTCTCCGGGACCTCCTCCGCCGCGAGCGCCGCGGACACGGCGCAGTCGGGCTCGCCGCGGTGCAGGCAGCCGGGGAAGCGGCAGTCCGCGCCGCGCTCGCGCAGCTCGGGGAAGTGCAGGCGCAGCTCGTGCGGCGGGATGCCGTAGGGCCGGAAGACGCGCACCCCCGGGGTGTCGATCACCGCGCCGCCCATCGCCAGGCGGTAGAGGCGCGCGAAGGTGGTCGTGTGGCGGCCCGACTTGAGCGAGGCGGAGACCTCGCGCGTGCGCAGGCCGAGGCCGGGCTCGATGCGGTTGAGCAGCGAGCTCTTGCCCACGCCGGACAGGCCGTAGAGCACGCTGGTGCGCCCGCGCAGCGCCGCGGCCAGCTCCTCGACGCCGTCGCCGCGCTCCGCCGAGGTCGGCAGCACGCGCAGGCCGGTGCCCTCGTAGGTCTCCACGATGCGGGCCATCTTGCGCCGCTTGGCCTGGTCGGTCTTGTTCAGCACGAGCACGACCGGCAGGTCGGCGAAGCTCGCCGCGGCCAGGATGCGGTCGGTCAGGATGCTCGAGAAGGGCGGCGTGCCGAAGCAGCTGACCAGCACGACCTGGTCGAGGTTGGCGGCCAGCAGCTGGCGGCGCACCTCCTCGCCGGCCGCGCGGCGCGCGAGCACGTTGCGCCGCGGCAGGATCTCGTCGATGGCCAGCTCGCCGGTGGCCTCGTCGGCGCTGAGCACGACGCGGTCGCCGACCGCCACCGGCATCCTGTCCTCGCCGCGCTCTTCGAACAGGCGCCCGCGCAGCACGGCGGGCCGGACCTCGTCCTCGCCGTCGAGGCGCACCTCGCACTGGCGCGCGTCCACGCGCACGACCAGTCCTTCGCGGGGGGGATCGAGCGGCATCCGACGCCCAGTGTAGGGGGTGGGCGGGCCTAGAATGCGGCCGTGCAGGACTCCGGCCCCGTCCGCTCCGCGGCCAACGCCCGCCTGAAGACCGCGCGCGCCGTGCGCGCCGGCAAGGACCGCGAACACGTCCTGCTCGAGGGCGCGCACCTGCTCGAGGACGCCCTCGAGGCGGGGGCGGAGCTGCGCTGGGTGCTGCACGACGAGCGGGCCCCGGCCGCGCTGCTCGAGCGCGCTGCCGCGGCCGGCGCCGAGGTGCGCGCCTGCGAGCCCGCCCTGCTCGACGCCGACTCCGACCTCGACAGCCCGCGCGGCCTGCTCGCGCTCGCCGCGCGCCCGGCCGCCGACTGGCGCGCCCTGCTCGGCGCGCCCGGCCTGCTCCTGGTCTCGGCCGGGGTGCAGGAGCCGGGCAACCTCGGCGCACTGGTCCGCGTCGCCGCGGGCCTCGGCGCCGCCGGATTCCTGGCGCTGAAGGGTTCGGCCTCGCCGTGGAGTCCGCGCGCCCTGCGCGGCGCCAGCGGCACCACCTTCCGCCTGCCGGTGGCCGAGCGGGTCGAGGCCGAGGAGCTGGTCGCCGCTGCGGCCGGGGCCGGCGCCGAGCTGTGGGGCGCGGACGCCGCCGGCGAGCCGGCCGACGGAGCCGCTCCCGCCCGCACCACCCTGTTGCTGCTCGGCGAGGAGGGCCGCGGCCTGAGCGCGGAGCTGGCCGCCGCCTGCCGGCGCCGGGTCGCGATCCCGCTGGCCCGCGGCGTCGAGTCGCTCAACGTCGCCACCGCCGCGGCCGTGCTGTGCTGGGAGCTCGGCGGGCGCGGCGTCGCGTCGGCTTCCGCGCCCGCGCCGCCGGACGGTCCGGGAGAGCCGTGGTGAGCGAGGGCCTGTTCGACGACCAGCCGGCGGCCCGCGGCGCCCGCGAGCAGCCCGGCGCCGACGCGCCGCTGCCCGAGCGGATGCGCCCGCGCAGCCTCGACGAGGTCGTCGGGCAGGAGCACCTGCTCGGCGCGGGCAAGCCGCTGCGCCGCGCCTTCGAGCACGACGAGTGGGGCTCGATGATCTTCTGGGGACCGCCCGGCACCGGGAAGACCACCCTCGCCCTGCTCGTGGCCGAGGCCGCCGAGCTCGAGTTCCGCCCCTTCTCCGCCGTGCTCAGCGGCATCAAGGACGTGCGCGCCGCGATGGAGGAGGCCGGCCGTCTGCGCCGCGCCACCGGCCGCCGCACGCTGCTCTTCGTCGACGAGATCCACCGCTTCAACAAGGCGCAGCAGGACGCCTTCCTGCCCTTCGTCGAGCGCGGCGACGTCGTCCTGGTCGGCGCCACCACCGAGAACCCGAGCTTCGAGGTGATCGGGCCGCTGCTCTCGCGGCTGACGGTGCACGTGCTGCAGCCGCTCGACGAGGAGCAGCTGGTCGCGCTGCTGCGTCGCGCGTTGGAGGACCCCTCCCGTGGCCTCGGCGCGCGCCGGCAGGCGGCGACCGACGATCAGCTGCTGGCGCTGGCCCGCTTCGCCAGCGGCGACGCCCGCCGCGCGCTGGTCGCGCTCGAACACGCCGCGCGCCAGGCCGACGTCGGCGAGGCGCTGACCGACGAGGCGCTCGGCGCCGTCTTCCAGGGTCGCGCGCTGCTCTACGACAAGGGCGGCGAGAGCCACTTCGACCTGATCAGCGCGCTGCACAAGTCCGTGCGCAGTTCGGACCCCGACGCCGCGCTCTACTGGCTCGCGCGCATGCTGAAGAGCGGCGAGGACCCGCTCTACCTGGCCCGCCGCCTGGTGCGCATGGCCAGCGAGGACATCGGCCTGGCCGACCCGAACGCCTTGCGCGTGGCCGTCGCGGCGCGCGACGCCTACCAGTTCCTCGGCAGCCCGGAGGGCGACCTCGCCCTGGCCCAGTGCGCCGTCTACCTGGCGCTGGCGCCGAAGTCGAACGCGGTCTACCGCGCCTTCGGCGCGGTCCACCGCACCCTCGACGCGGGCTACGCCCACCCGGTGCCGATGCAGCTGCGCAACGCGCCGACGCGCATGATGAAGGAGCAGGGCTGGGCCGCCGGGCAGAAGTACGCCCACGACGAGCCGGGCGCCCTGACCGACATGCCCTGCCTGCCCGACGCGCTGCGCGGCGAGCGCTTCTACCACCCGACCGCGCACGGCTGGGAGGCGCGCATCCGCGAGCGGCTGGCGGAGATCCGCCGCCACCGCGACGGCGGCGGCGGCGGAGGCTAGTCGCGGTCGAGGAGGCCGGCGAGGCTGGCCGGATCGACGCGGACGCGGAAGGTCTGGGGGACGCCTGGGTCGAGCACCTCGACCGTGGCCGGCGGCGCGAACAGCGGGAGCGAGGACCAGCCGCCGGTGGCGGTGTCCTGCAGGCCGAACAGGACGGTGTAGGCCCCGGCCTGCGGCACCGAGGTGGACAGCGCCCCTTGCTCGTCGAAGCGGGGCGGCCCGGCGCCGCCGATGCGGGCGCCCCTGCCGGTCTGCGACCGCAGGTTCAGCACCAGCGCCTTGCCCGCAGGGAGTGCCGGGACTTCCTCCAGCAGGAACCGGATCTCGGCCGCGCGGCGGAGGACGGCGCGGGCGCCGTCGCGGACGTCGCGCAGCTCGGTGGCGATGTGGCCGGGTGAGGTCACGCGGATGTCGAGCGGCGCGTCGGTGGTCAGGATCGTGGCCTCGCGCTCGTCGCGGAAGGAGAACGCCAGGGTGCTGCCCTCCTCGGCGCCGGTGATCGCCACCTCGGGGAGGCTGCGGCCGGCTTCGTCGACCACGGTCAGGCGCACCTCCCGCAGGCGTCCGCGCAGGTCGAGGGGGTCCGCCCGCGGGTCGCGGTTCGGCCCGGGCTCCAAGGTCAGCGCCACCTCGGCCAGCCTCTCGCCGCCGCCCGTGGTGGTCACGACGAGGCTGCCGGGGCCGGGCTCCAGGTTCTCGAAGCGGAAATTGCCGTCGGGCTGGAAGCGTGAGGAGCCGGTGCTCCACGTCATGCCGTCCACTTCGACGATCCACTGCACCTGGAGCTCGCGGCAGTCGATCCCCTCGTCCACCAGGATCCGCCCGTCCAGCTCGCAGGCCCGGCTCATGCGGATCACCAGGCCCGACTGGCCGAGGGTCAAGGGCACGGTCTCCATCCGGTGACCGTCGCCGAAGACCTGCAGGGCGAAGGGACCGTCGTCGTCCGGCGCGACCTCGCCGCGCAGCAGGAACCCGCCGGCCTCGTCGGTGAGCGCGCGGAGCTCGAAGTCCGGCTGCCAGATCGTCTGCGTGCCCTCGGCGTCGAGGGTCAGGCTCCGGGCCAGGCTGACCATCGCTCGGGCCAGCGGTGCGCCGTCGTGGCCGAGGACCGTCCCGCGCGCCAGCGCGCCGAGCTCGCTCAGGCGGAGGTCGCCGAGGTCGGTCTCACCCGGCGGGTACTGCGCCGCGAGCACGACCTCGGTCTTCGACAGCCAGGTCGCGCTGGCGGCGTCCTGCAGTCCGATCGTCAGGGTGCGCTCGCCGGTCCCTTGCGGGTCCTTCAGGGCGATGCGGAAGCGGCCCTCTTCGTCGGTGGAGAGCCCGCCCCGGAAAGAGGAGCTGCCGCCGATCGAGCGGGTCTGGAGGACCTGGCTGAACTGCGCGTCGCGCAGCGGCGCACCCTCGGGGTCGAGCACCCGGCCGACCAGGAAGCTCGGCCCGCGCTCGGGCTGCAGCCGGAGGCGGGCCTCCTGCCCGGGGAGCATCGGCCCGTAGCCTTCGGCCTCCGTGGCCTCACGGAATCCGGGCAGCACCGAGGCCGCGACGAGTTGGCGCTCGAGCGCCACGAAGGGGAAGCGGGCGAGGCCGCCCTCGGTGAGGGCGGCGGCCACACCCGCCCGTTCCGTGCCGATCTCGAAGCCCTGCCGCGCGCGATCGTCGGAGTCCGCGTCCCGCAGCAGGACGCGCGTGCCGTCGGCGACCGGATGGCCGAGGGCGTCGAAGACCTCCACCACTACGTCGCCGGTGGGCGGCAGGGTGAAGCGGACCGGGCCGTCCGGCGGCGCGGTCGGGTCGATCGAGGCGGTCGCCGCCTCCGGGAGGACCAGCGGCAGTTCGAGCGAGAAGCCGCGCTCTTCCCGCGCGATGGCGCGCAGCAGGGGGAACAGGTCGCGGAAGTCGACGAGCGGCGGCGTGCCCGCCGTCCGGCTGCGCGCGATCACCGAGCTCCACCGGTCGCGCGTCTGGAGGAGGACCACCGGGACGCCGCGGAGTGCTTCCCCTTCCGGGCCGAACACCTCGGCGGTCAGGCTCGCTGCGGTGTCGAGCACCAGGTCGAGGGTCCGTCCGGCGGCGGGCTCGGAGAGCAGGAGGACCCCGAAGCCGGCTCCGTGTCGCGCGGTGACGACGCTGCGGTTCCCAGGAAGGGGGATGCGGGCGGTGCCGTCGGCGTCCGCGCGGAAGGGCTGACCGTGCTCCTCGGCGAGAGCGCTGAAGTCGCTCATCTCGCGGAGGGCCTGCCGGACCAAGTCGCGCGTGCCCTCCACCTGGGGGTCGAGCAGGTACAGGGCGGCGCCGGCGGCGGGGGTGGTCCCGTCGGGGGCGAGCACGCGGATCCGCAATTCGGCGTCGGTCCCGCCGGCCGCATCCGGGGACCCCGCCGGTTCGAGCGCGGCGTCGGTCCGACCCGGCCTGGGTCCGGCGGCCTCCGGCGCGCGGGTCGCCGAGGCGGGTTCGTCCGGTGCGGCGCCGAACAGGGAATCCTCCAGCCCGCTGTCGGAGCGGGGCGTGGGGGAGGCGTCGGACGGCGGGGTGGAGAGCAGGAGCCAGCCGAGCAGGAGGGCGGCCGGGAGGAGGAGGAATACGAGGGTTCTTCTCACCGGAGGGATGGCGGAGTCGGGAGGGACAGGGGCCGCCGCCGAGCCTACTCCGGCGCGAGTTCGGCTTCACCTCCGGCGCTCGAGCAGGGCGCGTAGCGCGGCGCGGTCGAGCGGGACGGCGAACTCCTGCGGCGTGTCGCCGTCGGCGACGCGGATCCGGGCGGCTTCCTCGCGCCGCCCGATGGCGTCGCGGCGGACGCCGGTGCGGTCGCGCGGGGTCCACAGCGCCGGCAGCACCAGGTAGTCCCCCGCGGCGGGCAGCACGAGCTCGACCCGGCCGTCCGCGCCGAGCGCTCCGCGCACTTCGCCGGCGATGCCGTCGCCGGCCACCGGCACCAGGCTGATGCCGATGCGCTGGCCGGGATCGAGCACCGGTGGCTCGTCGAGGCGGAGCGTGACGCGGATGCCCGGGCGGAGGACCACCTCGCGGTCGCCGTCGACGCCGCTCAGGCGGACGGGACGGTAGCCCTCCGCCCGCACCTCGAGGTCGAGCGGCCAGCGGGCGGTGAGCAGCGCGCCGTGGCCGTCGCGCACGGCGGCGAAGGACCTCGCCGCGCCGGGGCCCGGCTCGACGACCTGGGCGGCGGCGACCGGCTGACCCTCCGGGTCGCTCACGCGAAAGCGCAGCAGGCGGATCCGATCGCGCAGGTCCACCGGGTCGAGCCGCGGGTCGCGCGTGGTCGCGCCCTGCTGCACGGCGAGCGGTCCGACCTCGGCCAGCGGCGCGTCGTCCGTCTGCCCCAGCACGACGCGGAAGGAGAACTCGCCGGTGGGCAGGGCGGTCCAGGCGAAGCCGCCGTCGTCGGCCACGCGGTCGGGGCCGAAGGGCGGACCGTTGGGCAGGCGGCGCAGCTGCAGGACGAGCCGCGCGGGGTCGACCCCCTCGGGCAGGAGCAGGCGGCCGAGCAGTTCGGCGCCGCGCTCGGCGCGCAGCACGAGGCCGCGGTCGCCCGGCGCGAAGGGCTGGCGCAGCGGGCGGTAACCCGGGGCGCGGAAGCTGAGCCGGACGCGGTCGAGGGGCGCGCGGCCACGCACGACGAAGGCTCCGTCCGCGTCGGTGCGCGCCGACCAGGCGGGCTCGGTCTGCCAGAAGCCGTCGCCGTGCCCGAGGTCGGCCAGCGGCACCCACTCCTCGACGTGGAGCAGCCGGCCCGGCATCGGCGCGCCCGCCTCGTCGAGCAGCACGCCGGACACGAGCGCGGGGACCGGCCGCATCACCGCGTCGCCCAGCGCGTGGCTGCCCGGACCGTCGAGCGGGGGGAGCGCGAGCTCGGCGCGGGCGTGGGGCGTGGTCTGGCCGGCGGCGTACTCGAGCAGGACCAAGCGGTCGGGGGGCGCGGCGGCAGGACGCCACGGCCACGTGCTCTCGAAGGCGCCGTCGGCCTCGGTGCGCAGGACGAGTTCCTCGGTGGGCCCGCCGAGGGACGGGCGCTCGAGCCGGGCGCGAAGCTCGAGGGCGCCGCGCGGCGCGCCGTCCGGGTCCAGCACGCGTCCGCGGAGGAGCAGGCGCGTGGACGACAGCTCGAGGCGGTGCTCGACGCGCTCGCCCGTCCACACCGGGCCGGGGAAGGCGACCGCGGCGCCGCTGGCCCGGCCGTCGCGCTCGAAGCGGCACTCCATGCGCAGGCCGAGGCCGACCCGCGTGAAGACGGCGCGGCCGGCGTCGTCGAGGGGGACGGTCTGCTCCTCGCCGAGCCGGCCGAGGTCGCTGGTCGCCGCGAGCACGACCGCGCCGCCGGGCGCAGGCGGCGCCCCGTCCTCCCCGACCACGCGGACCGCCACGCTGCCGGTCGGGCCCAGGCGCAGCCGGTGCGGGCCGGGTTCGAGGGCGTCGCGGTCGAGGGCGACGGCGGGCGGCGCCGCCAGCGGCAGGCGCACGCCGGCCTCGAGCGCGGGGGATGGCAGCCGGGCGAACAGCGGCGCGAGGTGTTCGAGGACGACGCGGCCGTGCGCATCGGTCGTCCGCTCGAACAGCCAGACCGGGCTGCCGGCGGGCCGCAGCCCGACCGGGACCCCGGCGGCCGCCGCGCCCTCCTCGTCGAGCACCTCGAGGGTCATCGCAGGGGATTCGCACAGGCGCAGTTCGAGCACCGCCTCCGCCCCGGCCGGCGCGTCGAGCGCGAGCAGGCCGACAGCGGTCCCGCGCCGCACGAAGAGGGAGGAGCCCGCCGACAGCGGGGGCAGTCGCAACTCGCCGGCGGGATCCGTGCGTCCGGCGCGGCCGAAGTCGGCGTGGCGCGCCTCGAGCTCCCACCACGGCAGCTGCTCGAGGGCGGCGCGGCGTTCGCCGAGGCGCGCCGGGTCGAGCAGGAGGACCCGCGCTCCCGCCGCGGGTGCTTCGCCCCGCGCGTCGCGCACGCGCAGCAGGGGACCGGGCTCGCTGCGGCCGTCGATCGGGACCGGGGGGTCGAGGGCGCGGCGGTCGGCGTCCTCACCCCCGTCCGGCACGGCCCCCGTTGCCGGCGCGACGCCTCCGGCCTGCGGCGCGGCTCCGGGGGCCACCGGCTGCGGCCCGCCGTCCTCCTGCGGCGGCGTGCCCAGCAGCGCGATCAGCGCCGCCGCGAGCAGCACGAGCAGGGGGTAGGCGAGGCGTCTCATCGGCGTCGCGGCGCGCGCGGCGCCGCGGGAGCAGCCTAGGGGCCCAGCTCCGGCCGGGCCAGGTGGCATGCCACTCCGCTGCCCGACCTCCGCCGCGCCGTGCGCCGGCTTCCCGGTCTAGCGTGGACCCCATGCGCGGTTCCGCCGTTCTCCTGCTCCTGCCGTTCCTCCTCCCCGGCGCCTGCCGCGGCGTCGACGAGGGGCCGCGGCCCGGCCCGGCCAGCCGCTGGGCGGCCAGCCTCGAGGGCCACGCGCTCGACCGCGACGGCTTCGTCCTCGGCGGCGTCGCCTTCCCGCTCGAATTCGGCCTGCTGCCCGCCGGCAACGACGCCTTCCGCGTCGACCTCGACGGCGCCCTGGTCTTCCACCTCTACGACCCCGTCTACAACTTCACGCTGGGCAACTGGGCCCTCGACCTCGACCTCTTCGACCGGCGCTACGGCTTCTACTACCGGTCCACGCCGGCGCAGCCCTTCGGGGTCTTCCTGTTCGACGACCGGCTCGAGTACCGCGTGCCCGAGCTGGGCTGGACGACGGTCGAGCTGCAGCTGAGCCTGGCCCCGCAGGGCGGCTTCCTCCAGGCCGCCGACACCGCGCTGCTGCAGTGGGAGGCCACCCTGTCGAGCCAGGGGACGACGTACCCGCCGACGGCGCCGGCGCAGGCGCGGCTGCGCGGCACCGGCACCGTGGCGGTGCGTCTGCGTGAGCCCTGACGGCGCTCAGCCGTCGAGCTCGGCTTCCATCTCGGCGATCTTGTCGTCGAGATTCTCGGCGTCGATCTCCGCAGCGGCGGCCGCGTCGGCCTCCTCCGCCGAGGGGACCTGCTCGAGGGCCGGGTCGTCCGCCGGGACGCCGTCGCCCGCGTCGCCGCCGGAGCAGGCGAACGCGAGGCCGGCGAGCAGGGCGGCACCGAGAGCGGGGGTGCGGATCATCCTTCCTGTCCTCCTTCCTTCTTGCCCTTCTTCTTCTCCTCGACCTTCTTCCATTCCTTGGAGGCCTTCTCCTTGTCGGCGGCCTCGCCGCGCTCCTTGGCCTCCTTGGCCTTGTCCTTCGCCTTCTCGGCGCGCTCGCCGCCGCGGCCCTTCAGACCCTTCACGCGGTCGCGGTCGACCTTCTCGATGCGCGCGATCGTGGCGTCGATCTCCTCGTCGCCGTACTGCGCGCGCAGCTCCTTCATGCGCTTGTCGTGCTGCGCGGCGTTCTTGGCCTCCAGCGCGTCGATGCGCGCGATGGCCTTCTCGTCGCCCTTCTGCTCGGCGAGCACCCGCATGCGCTTGATCTGCGCGTTGCGCTTGCGGAAGCGGCCCTCCTCGTTGGCCACCCGCACCATCGCGGCGTTGTCGGTGCCCGGGCGGCGCTTGGGCGGCGGCAGGCTCTCGTCGGCCTCGCCGAAGCCGGCCTGCTGGGTGGACTGCTCGGAGCTCTGCTGCGAGGACTGCTCGGACTTCTGCTCGGAGCTCTGCTCCGACTTCTGTTCGGACTTCTGCTCCGACTTCTGCTCGGTCCGCTTGCCGGCCTCCTGTTTGGTGGCCTTCTTCGTGACCTCGGTGACCTTCTGCGGAGCAGCGGCGGGCGCGGGGACCGCCGCCCAGGCGCCGAACAGGGTCGAGAGGGCGGCGACGGTGATCCAGTTCTTCATGGTTTCCTCCGGAGTGGGGCGGGGGCCTCTGCGGCCCGGGACGTTCGGGTTGAGGGAGGAGGGGTGGGGTCCGCGGCGGCTCAGCCGCCGAGGGTGTGGCCGTGGTCGAGCGAGCCGGCCAGGAAGCCCAGGCCGTCGCGCATGCCGGTCCCGCGCAGGGAGAAGCCGTGGCGGGAGAGTTCTTCGAAGGCGGAGCGCAGCTCCTTCTCGGGGATGCCGAAGAGGACGAGCTGGCCCTCGGGCAGCAGCCGCTTCACCAGCGGAGCGCAGTCCGCCAGCACCGGTCGGCCTCCGCCGCAGCCGAGGAAGCAGAAGTGGGCTCGCTTGTCGCGCGGGAGGTCCTCGGCGCGGGTCACCACCGTGCGCAGCGAGGAGTCGCCCGAGGCGGTGGCGGCCAGGCCGAAGGGCTCGTGGTCGTCGGGGTGCAGCGCCACGCCGACGCGGGCGAAGCCGATCGCGCAAGCGCACAGGGCGGCGAGCGCCGAGCCGGGGCCGGCGCACATCGCCCGCAGGGTGCGGCGCTCCTCGAGCGGCAGCCCGGCGACCGGGTTGAGCGCCTGCACGGCGAGCTCGCCGCCGTCGGCCAGCCACTCGCCGACCCGGTCGCGCGCCGGGGCGAGCGAGACGGCCACGTCGCCCGCGCGGGGAGCGGGCGCGTCCTCCTCCCACCGCAGCAGGAGGCAGCCGAGCCGCTTGGCGCCTTGCTCCATGGCCACGAGGATATCCGTTCCGGGCCGCCGGGTCAGACTTCCTCGGCGCGCCCGGCGCGGAACACCGAGAAGTCCAGTTCGAGCTCGCGCCGGCGGATCTCCGCGCCGAGCCGCATGTGGCCGAAGACCTTGCGGAAACACTCGTCCGAGTCGGCCACCAGCAGGTTCGGCTGCTCGAATTCCTCCTGTCCACCCGGTAATTCGTCCAGGAAGGCGCCGTGCCGCTTGTCCAGCACGCGGCGGTCGAGCAGCAGCACCACGCCGCGGTCCTCCTCCTGGCGCAGCAGGCGGCCACAGCCCTGGCGGAACATGGCCAGCGCCTTGGGCAGGTAGATGCGGTTGCGCTGCGGGCCGTAGCCCATGCGCGCGCGCTGGGCGAAGTGGTAGTCGTCGAGCACGCCGAAGGGCAGCTTGGTCATCACCACGTACTCGCAGGTCTCGCCCGGGAAGTCGACCCCGTACCAGAAGGTGTCGACGCCGAGCAGCACGCTGTCCACGCGGGCGCGGAAGCGCTCCATGATCTCCTCCTTCGACAGCCCGGGCATGCCCTGCCAGAACAGCGGGATGCCGCGCGCCGAGAACGCGGAGGCCAGGCGCTCGCCGACGCGCTGCAGCACCAGCCGGTTGGTGAACAGGCCGAGGACGCGGCCGCGGGTGCGCTCGGCGAGGTAGAGCAGCGAGTCGGACACGTAGTCCAGCCACTCGGTGTGCTGCGGGCCGCCGTGGGCGTAGGCCGGCGCGTCCTCGGGGATGCAGACCAGCGCCTGGTGGGGGTCGAAGGTCGGCGGGCCGGTGAAGTCGTTCACCGTGCGCCCGGCGCGGTCGACCGTGTCCTCCTGCAGGATGTCGAGGCCGAGGTAGCCCTTCATCGCCTTGAAGCCGCCCTTCACCCGGGCGGTGGCGCTGACCAGCGCGGCGCTGCGCAGCGAGGGCAGGAAGGTCTCGCCGAGCCACTGCTGCGGCAGCAGCCACTTGAGCACGAGCAGCGGCCGCCGGCGGTGTTCGAAGGTCACCTCGTAGTGGAAGTCCTCGCTGAAGTCGCCCTCGGCGCCCTCGCCCTGCGAGGCGTTCTTGCCGCCCAGCCAGAGGAACAGGCCCTCGCGCCAGTGGGCCAGCGAGTCGAGCGGCCGGCGCAGGCTCCAGCGCAGCCGCGAGGCCTGGCGGTGCGGCACCGTGCCGAGGCCCTCGATCGCCGTGCGCAGCGCGCTGTCGAGCGCGTCGACCGCCTCCTTGAGGTGGTTGAGCGCGGTGGCGAGGCCGTCGCCCGGACCGGTCTCGAGGTAGTCGTGCAGCAGGAAGGCGCGCTCCTCGGGGCCGAGCTCGTCGCCGGCCTCGCGGCGGTACTCGCGGAAGCGGCGCAGCTCGCGCACGGTCTCGTGCCCGGCGGCGTCGAGCGCTCCGGCGCCGTGGCGCGCGGCTTCCGTGGCGGCGCGCAGGTCGGCGTCCACGTCGCCGGGGGCGAGCTTCTGCAGCAGCCGCTCGAGCCGCGGCAGCGGCGCGCGGTCGCGGCCGCGGTCCTGCAGCAGCTGCTCGGCCAGCGCGGCGACCTCCTCGAAGTCGATGTCGAAGCTGCGCGCCGAGACGGTCACCTCGTGCAGGTGGTCGCACTCGTCGAAGACCACGTGGCTGAAGGCGTCGGGCTGGGCCAGCACGTAGGCGTGGTTGGTCACCACCAGGTGGCTGCGCTCGGCGCGCAGGGTGCGCACCCCGGCGGCGCAGCGGCGCAGGCTGCGGCCCTCGCAGCAGCGCGGCAGCGAGCGCACCTCGTCGACCTTGGCGCGCGCGGCGCGCAGCACCCGGGCGGGGTTGCCGAGCGGTACGCCGGGCGCCAGCCCGAAGCCGTCGAGGTCGGCGGAGGGGTCCTCGCAGAAGTGCAGTGCCAGGCGCAGCCAGGTGGCGCGCGCCGTCGGCGAGCCGGCGCCGAGGTCGGGCGCGGCCTCGCCGATCGCCCGGCCGCAGACGTAGTTGGCCCGGCCCTTGAGCATGCTGACGCGCGGCATGCGCTCCTCCTCGAGGCCGGCGCGGCGCAGCAGCTCGAGAGCGCGTGGCACCTCGCGGAAGAAGGCCTGCTCCTGCAGCGCGCGGGTGTAGGTGCTGACCGCCACGCGCACGCCGCGCGCGGCCGACCACAGCAGCATCGGCGCGAGGTAGGCCAGCGTCTTGCCGGTGCCGGTCGGGGCGTCGGCGAGCAGGAACTCGTGCTGCTCGAGCGCGGTGCGGACCGCGTGGCCGAGGGCGCGCTGGCCCGGGCGCTCGACGCGGCCCTCGCCGAACTGCCGCGGCAGCTGGTCGAAGTAACCCTTGAGCACGCGGTGGTCGGCGTCGCTCAGCGCGGCGGTCTCGTCCTCCTCGCGGCGCGAGAGGACCTCGGCCTCCTGGTAGAAGGCGGCGTACTCGGCGGCGAAGGCCGGCGTGATGTCGGCCAGCAGGCGGTCGGCCTCGAGGGGGGACTCGGCCAGGTCCTCGCCGAAGCGGCCGTCCTCGGGCCGGCGCTGGAACAGGCCGGTCTCGAGTCCGGCGGTCCAGCGGCTGGGGCGGTCGAGCAGGCGGCGGGCCAGCTCGAGCCAGTCGGCGGCCTCGAGCTCGCGGTCGCCGCAGGAGGTCTGCAGCTCGTCGAAGGCGCGGGCGAAGAGCTGGCGCAGGCGGTCCTCGCGGCGGAAGTGGCCCTCGCAGAGCGCGGCGGCCAGCCGGCGCAGGTCCGCCGGGTGCGGCTCGGCGGGAGCCTCCTCTCCGACCCAACGCGCCCACAGCGCGGCGAAGCCGCGGCCCCCGCGGCCGGGGTGGAGGAAGGCGGCCAGCCCCTCGAGGTCGAGGACCGTCGGCGGCTCGGCCCGGGGCAGCCAGCGGCGGAAGCGCGCGAGGAAGGTCTCGCGGTCGCCGGCGACCACCACCGGCCGCGCGGAGAGGGAACGGAAGAAGGCGGGCAGGGCCTCGGCCTGGTCGACCAGCCCCTCCTCTTGTTCCTTGCCCAGGCCGAGCTCGCGCATGCGGCGCGACAGCGGCGAGCCGGGCCGCAGGTGCTCGTAGGGGCGCACCCAGGTGGGGGGCGCCACCTCGACCGCGCCGTCCTCCTCGGGCCAGGCGGTCGCCGCGAAACGGAACACCCCGTCGCGCACCGGGTCGGGTCCGGTGCTCCAACAAGCGACGAAGACGGGGTCGAGCGAGGCGTGCACGGCGCGGAAGGGACGGAAAACCCCCGCTTTTCTGCGCGTTGTGGGATTCCGGGCGCGCCGCGATAATACCTAGCGGATCAGGCCGAAGATGGCTTAATCAGGAGTCCCATGCTGCAGATCACCGACATCCCCGTCGAAGGCTACGAGAACGTCAAGCGGGCCATCGACACCAACAGTGGCCTCCACGCCATCATCTCCGTCCACAACACCGTCCTGGGCCCGGCCCTCGGTGGCATGCGCATGTGGCCCTACGAGTCGGAGGCCGAGGCCCTGACCGACGTCCTCCGCCTGTCCCGCGGCATGACCTACAAGGCCGCCTGCGCCGGCCTGCAGCTCGGCGGCGGCAAGTCGGTGATCATCGGCGAGCCCTCGATGAAGAGCGAGGCCCTGTTCGAGTCGATGGGCGAGTTCGTCGAGAGCTTCGGCGGCCGCTACATCACCGCCGAGGACGTCAACACCAAGGTCGAGGACATGGGCTTCGTCCGCCGGAGGACCGAGAGCGTGGTCGGCCTGGCCGGCAAGTCGGGCAACCCCTCGCCCTACACCGCCTGGGGCTGCTTCCTCGGGCTCAAGGCCGCCCTCGAGGAGGTCTACGGCTCGGCCGACATGAAGGACAAGGTCGTCGCCATCGAGGGCGCCGGCTCGGTCGGCTCGCACTACGCGCGCCTGATCGCCGAGCAGGGCGGCCGCATCGTCGTCGCCGACATCAAGGAGGAGTCGGCGCGCGCCGTGGCCGAGGCCACCGGCGGCAGCGTCGTCCGCCCCGAGGAGATCCGCTCGGTCGAGTGCGACGTCTACGCGCCCTGCGCGCTCGGCGGCTCGCTGAACGACGAGTCGATCGCCGCCCTGCGCGCGCGCATCGTCTGCGGCGCGGCCAACAACCAGCTCCTCGAGGCCGGCCACGGCGTCGCGCTCAAGGAGAAGGGCGTGCTCTACGGCCCCGACTACGTGGTCAACGCCGGCGGCCTGATCAACGTGTACAACGAGCTGATCCCCGAGGGCTACAGCGAGGAGCGCGCGATGAAGATGATGGACGGGATCTACACCAACATGAAGGAGATCTTCGCCATCGCCCGGGAGGAGGGCATCTGCACCTCCGTCGCCGCCGACCGCTTCGCCGAGCGCCGCATCGAGGCGGTGCGGGTCGAGGCCGAGGCCTGAGGCTCAGTCCGCGTCGAGGAGGGCCTGGAGGTGGGCGCGGAAGCGCCGCTCCAGGCCCTCCCTGCTCTCCGGCGGGAACACCGCGTCGACGGCCTCGCCGGGGGCGAGACCGCCGCGGAGTTCGCTGAGCAGGGCGTCCTGCAGCGCGCGCTCGCGGTTGCCGCCCTGGCGCAGGAAGTGGACGAAGGCCCAGGCGAGGGCGTAGTTCGTGCCGCGGTCGGCGCGGAAGCCCTCCCCGGTGAGGCCCAGCAGCCGCGAGGCGCGGCGACGCTCCTCGGGCAGGCGCGCGATCACGGCCAGGTGGTCGCCGCGCCGCTGTCCCTCGACCCAGCGGCCCTGGTCGAAGCCGGCCACCTCGAAGTACTCGGCCAGGCCCTCGTCGAGCCACACGGGCGCGACCGGGACGATCGCGTCGAGGTACTGGTGGAAGCCCTCGTGGACCACGGTGCGGAACATCGCCTCGCGGTCCGGGAGGTTCCACACCAGCAGCTGCTTGAGCAGCGGCGAGTAGAGCCCGGCCGTCCCCTCCGCCGCCTCGTAGCCGAGGTCGGCGACGTAGCGTTCGTAGCCGGCGAAGCCGGAGAACAGGTAGACGGGGAAGCGGCGCTCGGAAGGCGGCGGCGTGCCGAGCCGGCTGCGGTAGGCGTTGTGGTGCTGCTCGAGCAGCTTGCCGGCGGCGGCGCAGACCGCCCGGTCGATGTCGGAGACCACCTCGTAGTGCCGCGTCTCGACCGACCAGCGGCGGCCGAAGGCGGGGCCGCGGTCGGCCTTGCCGAGCAGCTCGCGCAGCGGCGCGGCCCAGGCGGCGCCCGGCGCCGCCTCGAGCACGGCGTGGGCCGATTCGCCCGTCTCGAGCATCCGCTCGGCGAGCTGCAGCTGGGCGGGCCGGAAGCCGGGCTGCGCGCGGCACAGCCGCATCAGCGGTTCGACCGCGTCGGCCGGGCGGCCGCGCAGCTCGGCGAGGCGGGCCTCGGCCCACCAGCGCTCCGGCGCGGGCAGCTCGCGCGGCGGGTCGGCGAGGAAGGCGGCGAGCGGCGCGGCGCGCTCCCCGGCGAGCAGCGCGGCCAGGCGCGGCCAGGCCGCGCTCGGCCGGCCGGCCGGGTGGGCCACCGGGGTGACGGCGGGCGCGGCCAGCCCGGCGTCGTCGAGCATCCAGGCCGGCAGGTGCGGGGCGAGGTCGAGCGCGGCGTCGAAGGCGGCCCGCTGCTCCTGGACCTCGGCGTCGATCTTCCCCTCGATCCAGCTCGGCTCCACCGGCCCCTGGATCACGAGGCGGTCGAAGCTGCCGTCCGGGAAGCCGGCCAGGCGCAGGCGGCCGTGCTCGCCGCGCTCGCGCGGGCCGTCCACGACCAGGGTGCCGCCGGCCTCGCCGGTGATGCGGTCGCGGCCGACGCGCAGCTCGAGGAGGAAGCGCGCGCCGCCCTCGAGCGGACTGGGGCGCGCTTCGCCCACCGGGGCGAAGCCCTGCTTGGTGGCGCGGAACAGGCCGCCGGCGCCGCGGCCGGGGGCGCCGAAGACCGCGGCGTACTCGTGGTCGGCGCCGCCGTCGACCACCAGGCAGGGCATGCCCTCGGCCGGGTAGCTGCTGCCGCTCAGGGTGACCCGGTAGGGCCCGGTGAAGCGAGGCGGGAACTCGATGCCGTCCGCGCCGCGGCGGAAGTCGTCCAACGACCCGGCGTCGTACTCGACGTGGATGCGGCCGGTGCGCGCGTTCCAGGAGCGCAGCCGGCCGCTGATCAGGGCGTCGGGGTCGGGCGGCCGGCGGTCGCGCCAGAACAGGCAGCGGCGCAGGATCTCCTCGACCGCGGGGCGCTGGGCGCGGGCGTGGGCCGCGCCGCGGTGCTCCTCGAGCAGGGCGTCGAGGCGGTGCAGGGCGTCGTCCCAGCGTCGCTCGGCCATCGCCGCCTCGACCTGGGCGAGGCCGGCGTCGAACTCCCCGGGGCCGGGGGCCTGGACCAGCAGCAGGACGGCGGCGAGCAGCATCGGCGGGCAGTCTAGCCCGCGACGCGGCCTCAGCCGTCGAGGCCGCGGGCGGTGGTCACCTCGATGCGGTCCTCGAGCACCAGGATGGTGTGCTCGGCCTGCGAGATGCGCACCGCCGGGTCGGGATCGACCAGCGGCGGGAAGGCCATCATGCAGCCGGTGCGCATGAGGCGCGCCAGCGTGGCCTCGACCGCTTCGCGCGGCACCGAGGCCGGGAAGCTGCGGCGCGCGAAGGGCAGGCCGTTCATCGCCTCGATCACCGCCCAGGCGGCGGGGTCGATGCCCTTCATCTTGCGCGGGGCGCGGGTGATCATGAACACCTCGGCGCGACCGCGCTCGGAGACCGTGCCGCCGCCGTCGGTGGCGAAGGGCTCGATGGCGACCACCATGCCGGGCTCGAGGCGGGAGCGGTCGTGGCGCTCGGGACTGGCCGGGACCTGCGGCGCGGTGTGCACGGTCCAGCGGCCGACGCCGTGGCCGGTCAGGTTGTAGACCGGGCGGTAGCCGTGGCCCTCGATCGCGCGCTCGATCTCGGCGCTGATCTCGGTGATCGCCATGCCGGGGGCGGCCACCGCCAGGGCGGCGTCGAGGCCGGCGCGCGAAGCGGCGACGAGCTGCTTGCGGCGCTCGTCCTCGCCCAGGTACTTGGTGGTGGCGGTGTCCGCCACGTAGCCGTCGACCTCGACGCCGACGTCGAGCTTGGCGACGTCCTCCGGTTCGTACCGGGTTTCATCGGTCGGGGACGGGCAGTAGTGCGCCGCGATGGCGTTGCGGCTGGTCTGGGCGGGGAAGGCGGGACCCGCGCCGTGGTCGCGGATGAAGCCCTCGACGGTGTCGATGACTTCCCGGAGGAGCACCCCGGGTTGGATCATGGAAAAGCCCAAGTCCCGGGCGGAGCAAGCGATGCGGCCTGCTTCGCGGAACTTCTCGCGGCTCTCCTCGTCGCGGGCGGGGTATTGGGCGGGAACCATTCCTGGGGTCTTCCGGTGCCGAATCGGCCGAACATCTTAAGCCAGGACTCGGCGCGGTCCGAAAGAAGTCCGGAAGGAGAAGAAGACGAATGCTGCATCTCGCTACCGGTCAGACCGTCGGAGGATACCAAGTCACGGGCTTCCTCGGACGCGGTGCCTTCGCCCTGGTCTACGCGGCCGAGGGGACGAACGGCGACCGCGTCGCCATCAAGATCGGCGACTCCAGCGGCGGGGGGCGCTTCCTGCCCCGCTTCGCCGAGGTCACCGCCGAACGCGACCCCGAACGCATCAGCCCCGACGAGACCCCGGCCGAGGCCCTCTTCCTCGATCCGGAGCGGGGCGCCCGCCCCGAGGTGGTCGGGCCGAGCGAGGTCGACCAGATGATCCTGGCGGAGGGCCGCCTGCTCGCCGCCGCCGAGAGCCCGACCGTGGTCCGGCTCCACGAGACCCTCGAGGTCGACGGCCGCCCGGCCCTGGTCCTCGACCTGCTCAGCGGCTCCACCCTGCGCGAGCGGATGCGCTCGCTGGAGGGGGTGAAGATGCGCTGGATCCTGGACGCGGTGAAGGCCGTGGAGACCCAGATCGAGCGGGGGCACTGGACTTGCCACGGCGACATCAAGCCTGAAAACTTGATCGTGACCGATGCGGACGAGATCCGCCTGCTCGACCCGGTCGCTCCCTGCGAGCGCCCCGACATGGTTGTGGCCACCCCGCACTACAACCCCTTCCTGCGTCAGGACGCCAAGGGGGACGCCCAGGCCACCGCCATCCTGATCTACGAGCTGCTGTGCAGCTGCCTGCCCTTCCGCCAGGTGCCCTGGCCGCAGGCCCGCATCGAGTCCTCCGTCGCGCCCGAGGACCTCGCCCTGAGCCGCTCCTGGTACCTCGGCTACCCCCGGCCGCGCGACCTCAACCCCCGTGCTCCCAAGGAGTTGGAGCGGGTCGTCTACCGCGCCCTGTGCGACGACGACTACGGACTTCGCGAACTCCGCGAAGACCTCGAAAGCTTCCTCATGATCTGACCGATGAGGAGATTGGCCGGGAGACCGGCCACAAGGAAGTTCTGGGAAGGAACCGGCGGGCTGTGGGAGCAGCCCGCCATTTTTTTTGTGCCAGATGCTGGATTTCCCGGGCTTGCTTCCGAAGGATCGCGGTTTAGCCAAGGCGGAATCCTCGCCATCACCGCGGTCCCGGTCCAGCCCGGGCTCTTTCGGTCGTAGCCCGCGGGGATTTCCCTCAGTCCCCCCGTGTTCCCGAAGTCGAGTTCGGCATGACCGACGAGCAAGCTGCCCCCCGTCCGCTCCCGCTGGAGCGGTTCACCTACGACGACGCGGTCGTCCGGAAGTTCACCTTCGCCACCCTGATCTGGGGTTTCGTCGGGATGCTGGTGGGGGTCGTCATCGCCCTCCAGCTGGCCTGGCCCAAGGCGAACGACTTCGGCCTCGACGCGGCCTGGACCCAGATCCTGACCTTCGGTCGCCTGCGCCCGCTGCACACCAACGCGGTGATCTTCGCCTTCGCGGGCAACGCGATCTTCGCGGCGATCTACTACTCCTCGCAGCGGTTGCTCAAGGCGCGCATGTTCAGCGACGCGCTGAGCAAGCTGCACTTCTGGGGCTGGCAGTTCATCATCGTGCTGGCCGCGGTCACCCTGCCGCTCGGCATCACCAGCGGCAAGGAGTACGCCGAGCTCGAGTGGCCGATCGACATCCTGATCGCGCTGGTCTGGATCGTCTTCGGCATCAACTTCTTCGGCACCGTCATCAAGCGGCGCGAGAAGCACATCTACGTCGCGATCTGGTTCTACATCGCGACCTGGGTGGCGATCACCGTCCTGCACGTCTTCAACTCGCTCGAGGTGCCGGCGACGCTGACCCGCAGCTACAGCCTCTACGCCGGCGCGCAGGACGCCTTCATGCAGTGGTGGTACGGCCACAACGCGGTGGCCTTCTTCCTCACCACGCCCTTCCTGGGCCTGATGTACTACTTCCTGCCGAAGGCCGCCAACCGGCCGGTCTTCAGCTACCGCCTGTCGATCATCCACTTCTGGTCGCTGGTCTTCATCTACATCTGGGCCGGCCCGCACCACCTGCACTACCTCGCGGTGCCGCAGTGGCTGTCCACGCTGGGCATGCTGTTCTCGGTGATGCTGTGGATGCCGTCCTGGGGCGGCATGCTGAACGGCCTGCTCACCCTGCGCGGCGCCTGGGACAAGGTCGCCAAGGACCCGGTGCTGAAGTTCTTCGTCGTCGGCGTGACCTTCTACGGCATGTCGACCTTCGAGGGCCCGCTGCTGTCGATCAAGGCGGTCAACGCCCTCAGCCACTACACCGACTGGACCATCGCGCACGTGCACGCCGGCGCGCTCGGCTGGGTCGGCTTCATGAGCTTCGGCATGGCCTACTGGCTGATGCCGCGCCTGTTCCAGACCAAGGAGATGGCCAGGCCGAAGTGGATGGACGTCCACTTCTACACCGCGACCATCGGCATCCTGGTCTACGTCGTGGCGATCTACGCCGCCGGCCTCACCCAGGGCCTGATGTGGCGCGCCTTCGACGGCAACGGCCTGCTCAAGTACGCCGACTTCATGGACACGGTGCGGATCCTGAAGTGGTTCTACGTCATCCGCGTCCTCGGCGGCTCGCTGTACCTGTTCGGCGCCGGCCTGGCCATCGCCAACGCGGTGATGACCTGGAAGAAGCGCCCGGCCACCTACGAGGAGCCGGTGCACGAGGCCCCGGGCCTGAAGAGCCTCGAGGCGGCGCAGCCCGCGCCGGCTCCGGTCGAGGGCGCGTTCGGCCCCTTCGTGTGGGGCGGCGTCGCCCTCGCCGGCGTCGCCGCGGCGGTCGCCCTGATCCCGGGCGCCACCGACGCGCCGAAGGTCTCCGCCCTGCTGGCCCTGGTCGGCGGCGCGGGCCTCTCGGTCGCCGCGATCGACCTGTTCCGCCGCGTGGGCTGGCACCGCAGCCTCGAGGCCAAGCCGATGAAGATGACGCTGTGGGTCGCGGTCTCGGTGATCAGCGCCTCGCTGTTCGAGGTCATCCCGGCCTTCGTCATCGAGTCGAACGTGCCGACGATCAGCGCGGTGAAGCCCTACACGCCGCTCGAGCTGGCCGGCCGCGACATCTACCTCGCCGAGGGCTGCTACAACTGCCACTCGCAGATGGTGCGCCCGATCCGCAGCGAGACCGAGCGCTACGGCCCGTACAGCAAGCCGGGCGAGTTCGTCTACGACCACCCCTTCCAGTGGGGCTCGCGCCGCATCGGCCCGGACCTCGCGCGGGTGGGGACGAAGACGCTGACGCCGGGCTGGCACCTGCGCCACCTGCGCGACCCGCTCGAGACCAGCCCGGACTCGCTGATGCCGCGCTACAAGCACCTGCTCGGCGACGGCCTCGACTTCGAGCGCATCCCGAAGAGCATGCGGGCGATGCAGATCCTCGGCGTGCCCTACAGCGACGAGGAGGTCGCGGCCGGCGCCGACGCCGCCCGCGCCCAGGCCGCCGAGCTGGCCGCCGCCCTGAGCCAGGAGACCAGCATCTCCGAGCTCGAGGACAAGAAGGTGACCGCGCTGATCGCCTACCTGCTGCGGCTCGGCACCGACACGATGCCGAAGGAGGCCGCGCAGTGATCGGCACCCTCTTCTTCTTCGGCTTCTTCCTCCTGGTCCTGGTCTGGACCCTGACCGGCGGGCGGGCGCGCTACGAGTCCGCCTCGCGCCTCCCGCTGGACGAGACGCCCTCGGCCGCCTGCTCCACCCGCCTGCCCGATCCCTCCGATGACTGAGCTCCCCGAAGACTACCTGACCGACCACAGCTACGACGGCATCCAGGAGTACGACAACCCGCTCCCGGGCTGGTGGAAGCTGCTCTTCTGGGGCTCCTTCGCCTTCTCGATCCTCTACTGGGGCTGGTTCCACATCTACCCCGGCAAGAGCATCGTGGCGACCTGGGAGGCCCAGGTCGAGGAGGCCCGGGCCAGCGGCTACACCCGCTTCGGCGAGCTGGACGACAGCCCCGCGACCCTCGTGCGCCTGATGAAGGAGGAGGACGCGGTGGCGATCGGGGCCAGCCTGTTCTCGACCAAGGGCTGCGTGGCCTGCCACGCTCCGGACGGCGGCGGCGTGGTCGGGCTCGGCGCGAACTTCTGCGACGACTACGCGATCAACTACACCGACCTGCCGGGCGTCCTGGGCGTGATCCGCAACGGCGTCCCGGGCACGGCCATGGTGCCGCAGACCTCCCTGCTGACGCCGCAGGAGGTCTACTTCGTGGCCGCCTTCGTCGGCAGCCTGCGCGGGACCACGCCGGCCAACCCGCGGCCGCTCGATCCGCGCGCGAAGGAGATCCCGGCCTGGCCGACGGAATAGACTGAGGGCGGCGCGGGGAGGGCCCTCTCCCTCCCCGCGGCGGTTCGAAGCATGGCATCGGAAGTCCCTTTCCTCGAGGCCCCGGAGCAGGTCCTCTCCACCCTCAATCCGGACGGCACGCGGCGCTGGCTCCACCCGCGGCTGTCCAAGGGCCGCTGGTGGAAGCGGCGGCGCTGGGTCGCCTACTTCCTGATCGCGCTGTTCAACGCGCTGCCGTGGATCCCGGTCGACGGCAAGCCGGCCATCCTGCTCGACGTCGTCCGGCGCGACTTCGCCTTCTTCGGCGTCAGCTTCCGTCCGACCGAGACGCCGCTGCTGGCCCTGCTGCTGCTGGCGATCTTCCTCGGCATCTTCTACGTCACGGCGCTGGTCGGCCGCGCCTGGTGCGGCTGGGCCTGCCCGCAGACGGTCTACCTCGAGTTCCTCTACCGCCCGCTCGAGCGGCTGGTCGAGGGCAGGAGCTACGCCCGCGGCGGCAAGGAGGCGCCGGCCTGGCGCAAGGCGCTCAAGTTCGCCGTCTTCGCCGTCGTCTCGGCGCACCTGGCCCACACCTTCCTGGCCTACTTCGTCGGCGGCGCGACGGTGCTGTCCTGGTCGCTCGGCTCGCCCGCCGAGCACCCGGTCGGCTTCGGCCTGGTGTGGGTGACCACGGTGCTGATGCTGATCGACTTCGGCTGGTTCCGCGAGCAGCTGTGCACCCTCGCCTGCCCCTACGGCCGCCTGCAGGCGGTGCTGCTCGACTGCAACTCGCTGGTCATCGGCTACGACGCGGCGCGCGGCGAGGCGCGGGCGAAGATGCCGGCGCGCAAGGACGGCGGCGACTTCGGCGACTGCGTCGACTGCGGCCTGTGCGTGGCGACCTGCCCGACCGGCATCGACATCCGCAGCGGGCTGCAGATGGAGTGCGTGGCCTGCGCCGAGTGCATCGACGCCTGCGACGGCGTGATGACCAAGGTGGGCAAGCCCACCGGGCTGATCCGCTACGCCAGCCAGGAGGCCCTGGCCGGCAGCCGCACGCGCTGGTGGCGGCCGCGCACGATCGCCTTCCCGGTGCTGCTCATCGGCATCCTGACCGTCTTCGCCGTCACCCTGGCCGGCCGCGAGTCGGGCATGGTGCAGATCCAGCGCGCGCAGGGCGCGCCCTACGAGGTGATGAACGACGGCCGGGTGCGCAACCTGGTCAGCTTCCGCCTCGACAACCGCGCCGAGGAGCCGCGCTCGTACACGATCACCCTCCCCGAGGGCGTCGAGGGGCTGGTGCCGGTCAACCCGGTGGTGGTGCCGGCCGGCGAGTCGGGGATGGGGGTGGTCCACCTCTACCTGCCGCGCGCGATCTTCGAGCAGGGCAAGGCGCTGGTGCAGATCACCATCTCCGACGGCGTCGACTTCGAGACCGTCCTCGAGTTCCAGGCCCTCGGCCCCTTCTGATCCCCATGGCTTCCGGCAACGCGTGGAAGTACGTCCCGGTCGGGCTGCTGCTGCTGTCCGCCACGATCGGCGCGGTGACGGTGTGGGTCGCCCTGCGCGATCCCTCCTTCGGGGTCGAGGAGGACTACTACCAGAAGGGCCTCGAGCACGACGCCGTGCTCGAGCAGGCGCGCCGCAACGCCGAGCTCGGCTGGCAGCTCGCGCTGCGCGCCGAGGTGCTGAGCGGCCCGCCGCGGTCGCGCGTCGAGGTCGTCCTGAGCGACCGCGAGGGCGCGCCGGTGGCGGGCGCCGCGGTGTCGGTCGAGGCCTTCCACGTGGCGCGCTCGGCCTCTCCGGCCGAGGCCGCCCTCGTCGAGGGGGAGGCCGGACGCTACACCGCGGAGCTGCCGCTGGCGCGGACCGGCAAGTGGGAGGTGCGCGTCGTCGCCGAGCGGGGCGGGGAGCGCTTCACCGCCACGCAGCAGCCCTTCGTCTTCCCCGCCGCCGAGCCCGCCGGAGGCTGATCGTGCTCGCCCTCGCCGCCACGGTCTTCGTCGCCAGCCTGGCGGGCAGCCTGCACTGCGCCGGGATGTGCGGCGGCCTGGTGGCCTTCGCCGCCGCCGGCGGCCGCCGCGGCGGCGTCCACTTCGCCTACCACGGCGGCCGCCTGCTGAGCTACGCCGCCCTCGGCGCGGCGGCGGGCGCGCTCGGCGCGGGCGTCGACCTCGGCGGCTCGGTGGTGGGGGTGAAGCAGGGCGCGGCGGGGGTCGCCGGCCTGCTCATGGTCGGCTTCGGCCTCGCCGTGCTGCTGCGCTGGAAGGGCGTGCGCGTGCCGCACCCGCCGGTGCCGGCGCCGGTGCGCGAGGGCTTCGGCCGCCTGATGAAGCGCACCCAGGCCCAGCCGCCGGTGCTGCGCGCGGCGACCATCGGCCTGCTGTCGGCCTTCCTGCCCTGCGGCTGGCTCTACGCCTTCGTCGTCACCGCGGCGGGCACCGGCAGCCCGCTGCTCGGCGCGCTGGCCATGGCCGCCTTCTGGGCCGGGACCGTGCCGGTCCTCGCCGCCCTCGGCCTCGGCGTGCAGCGCCTGGCCGGCCCCCTGCGGCGCCACCTGCCGGTGGCGACGGCCGTGGTCCTCATGGCCGTCGGTCTGGCCACGGTCTTCGGCCGCCTCCAGCTGCCGGAATACGCCGGCAAGGTCGGCGCCGGCGGCGGCCTCGGCCTCGACGAGGCCCCCTGCTGCGCGGACCCGGCGCCGGACCACCCGGCGGGTGAGCATTGAGCGCCGCGGCCGACCCGCCGCGACCGCCCTGCGAGCACTGCGGGCTGCCCGTCCCCGCCGGCCTGGTCGAGCCGGAGGCCGAGCAGCAGTTCTGCTGCCACGGCTGCCGCACGGTCTACGAGGCGATCCACGGCTGCGGCCTGGAGGACTACTACGAGCTGCGCCGTCAGCTCGAAGAGGCCGGCCAGCGCGCCGCGACCACCGGCCGCGCCTACGCCGAGTTCGACCACGAGCAGTTCCGCGAGCGCTACGTGAAGGCGGCGCCGGGCGGCCTGGCCCGCGCCGAGCTCTACCTCGAGGGCATCCACTGCGCCGCCTGCGTGTGGCTGGTGGAGAAGCTGCCGCGCGTGCTGCCCGGCGTGCTCGAGGCGCGCCTCCACCTCGGCCGGGCCATCGTCACCGTGACCTGGGACCCGGCCGCCCTGCCGCTCAGCGAGGTCGGCCGCGCGCTCGACCGCCTCGGATACCCGCCGCATCCGGTCCGCGGCGGCGAGGAGCTCGAGCGGCGCCGCGCCGAGGACCGCCGCTCCTTCGCCCGCCTGGGCGTCGCCGGCGCCCTGGCCGGCAACGTGATGCTGATGGCCTTCGCGCTCTACGGCGGCTGGCTCCACGGCATGGAGCGCGAGTACCGCGACCTCCTGCGCTGGACCTCGCTGGCGCTGACCCTGGTCCAGCTGGCCGGTCCCGGCCGCGTCTTCTTCACCGGCGCCTGGGCGGCGCTGCGCACGCGCACCAGCCACATGGACCTGCCGATCGCGCTCGGCCTGCTGGCCGGCCTGGTCGGCGGCGCCTGGAACACCTTCACCGGCGCCGGCGAGGTCTACTTCGAGTCGGTCACCGTCCTGGTCTTCTTCCTGCTCGTCGGGCGCGCGGTGCAGCAGCGCCAGCAGCGGGCGGCCTACGACTCGCTCGAACTGCTCTACGCCCTGACCCCCGGGCGCGCCCGCCTCCTGCGGGCGGACGGCGCGGTCGAGGAAGTGCCGCTCGACGCCCTCGAGCCGGGCGCGCGCGTCGAGGTCCGCGCCGGCGACTCGGTGCCGGCCGACGGCCGCCTGCTCGAGGGCGACTCGCAGTTCGACCTCAGCCTGCTGAGCGGGGAGTCGCGGCCGGTGCGGCTCGAGCCGGGCGCGCCGCTCCACGCGGGGACGGTCAACCTGCGCGCGCGGGTGGTGGTCGAGGTCGAGGCCACCGGCGAGGACACCCGCGTCGGCCGGTTGATGAAGCTGGTCGAGCGCTACGGGCGCGAGCGCGCGCCGATCGTGCAGCGCGCCGACCGCCTGAGCGGCTGGTTCGTGATGGCGGTGATCGCGCTGGCCGCGGTCAACCTGGTGATGTGGCTGCGCCTCGACCCGGCGAACGCCGTCGAGCACACGGTGGCGCTGCTCATCGTCGCCTGTCCCTGCGCCCTCGGCCTGGCCACGCCGCTCGCCATCGCCGCTGCGGTCGGTCGCGCGGCGCGCAGCGGCATCCTGGTGAAGGGCGGCGAGGTGCTCGAGCGCCTGGCTGCGCCCGGGCTCGTCCTGCTCGACAAGACGGGGACGGTGACCCGCGGCGAGGTGGGGGTGGCGGCCTGGGACGGGGACGCCGAGGCCGCGCGCCTGGTCCTCGCCCTCGAGGCGCACAGCGCCCACCTCTACGCCGAGGCCTTCCGCGCCCGCTTCGCCGCCGAGCTCGGGCCGCCGCCTCCGGCCGAGGCGGTCGAGGAGCGCCAGGGGCTCGGCCTGGTCGGCCGCGTCGGCGGGCGGCGCGTGGTGGTCGGCTCCCCGCGGCTGCTCGAGGAGGAGGGCGTGGTCCTCGACGCCGCCGCGCGCGCGGGCATCGAGCACCGCGCGCGCGAGGCGCTCACGCCGGTCCTGGTGGCGGTGGACGGCCGCCACGTGGCCACCGCCGGCCTGGGGGACGCGGTCCAGCCGGACGCCGCCGAGGCGGTCGCCGGGCTGCGCGCGCGCGGTTGGCGCGTCGGGCTGCTCTCGGGCGACCACCCCGAGGTCGTGGCCGCGGTCGGGGAGCAGCTCGGCCTGGCGCCGGCGGACTGCCGCGGCGGCGTGGCGCCCGAGGGCAAGGTGGAGGTGGTCGAGGAGGCCGCCGCAGCCGGCACCGTGCTCATGGTCGGCGACGGCGTCAACGACGCCGCGGCGCTGGCCGCGGCCACGATCGGCGTCTCGGTCCACGGCGGCGCCGAGGCCAGCCTGGCCGCCGCCGACGTCTCGATGACCGAGGAAGGCGTGCAGGGCATCGTGCGCCTGGTGGACGGCGCCCGGCGCACGGTCCGGGTGATCCGCCGCAACCTGCTGGTCTCGCTGGCCTACAACGCCCTCGGCGTGGGGCTCGCCATGGCCGGCTTGCTCAATCCGCTGGTGGCCGCGATCCTGATGCCCGCCAGCTCGCTGACCGTGATCAGCCTGTCCTACCGCTCGCGTAGTTTCTGAGCCTGACGGCACGCCGCCCGTGGACCTGCTCTACATCGCCTTCCCCGCCGCGCTGCTCCTCGGCGCCTTCTTCCTGGGCCTGTTCCTGTGGGCCAGCAGGCGCGGCCAGTACGACGACCTGGACACGCCCAGCATCCGCATGCTGCACGACGACGATCCGGCGGCGCCGGACGAAAGAGCTCAACCGCCGGCGGCAGGCCCGGGCGAGGCCGGGAAGGAGTAGAGCACGACGCTGCAGGGCGGTAGGACGAGCCTGCCCTCCGGGGCGGGCGCGGGCCGCTCCACCACGGCGACCGGCCGCGGCCCCTCCGGGTCGTTGTGGGCCTGCGGCGGGGCGGCGATGACCCAGGCGGTGCCGTCGCCGAGGCGGGCGCCGCGCAGCTCGAACTCGACGGCGGCCTCGGCCAGCGTGGGGTTGACCACCCCGAGGGTGAGGCGGCTGCGATCGGCCGACCAGGCGGCCAAGGCGTCGAGGGTGGGGGAGGTCTCGGTGGCGCAGGGCAGGGTGCCGAAGCGCTTGCGGTAGAGCTCGAGCACCAGGCCGGTGGACTCCATCGCCGCGGCCGTGTCGGTCGCCTTGATCGCGCCGATCACGTTGACCGTCTGGGCGTAGTTGGCCATGAAGTAGAGCTCGCTGTTGCGGCCGAACTCGTGCAGGCCGGCGGCGACGCCGAGGGCGTCCTTCTGGAAGTAGCGGGTGCCGAGCTCGCCGAAGACGTGCGGGCCGTACCAGTAGTTCCACTCGTCCTCGCAGATGCGGATGTCGCGGCCCTGCAGCGAGGGCAGCTCGCGGCGGTAGGCGCGGTGGGCCTCGGCGGTGCGGCGCAGCGACTCGGGGGCCTGTAGCACGTGGGCCAGCAGGCCGGGCCGTTCCTGCCAGTAGACGTGCTCGGAGAGGTGGTCGAGGCGGTCGGCGCAGTCGCGCAGCATGGTGCGGCTCCACTCCCCGACGGCCCCGACGCCGATCACCACGATGCCCGGGTCGACCTCGCGCAGGGCGTCCACGAAGGCGTTGTGGCGCCGCGTGTACTCCGCCAGCGGCACGTTGCCGAGCTGCCAGGAGCCGTACATCTCGTTGCCGATGCCGAGGAAGCGTACCCCCCAGGGTTCGGCGCGGCCGTTCTGCGCGCGCAGGCGGCCCATCGGCGTGTCGGTCGCGCCGTTGAGGTACTCGAGCTCCTGCACCGCGCTCTCCACGCTGCCGAGGCCGGTGTTGACCGCGATGTAGGGCTCGGTGCCGAGCAGCTCGCACAGGTCGAGGAACTCGTGGATGCCGACGTCGTTGTGCTCCACGCCCTGCCAGGCGGGGTTCTTGCGCGGCGGGCGGCGGTCGCGCGGGCCGATGCCGTCGCGCCAGTCGTAGCCGGAGACGAAGTTGCCGCCGGGCCAGCGGTAGACCGGCGAGTCGAGGCGGCGCAGGAGGGCGAGCACGTCGGGGCGGAAGCCGCGCACGTGGTCCGCGGGCATCAGGCTGAGGGTGCCGACCGACAGCTCACCCGCGGCGCCGCGCGCCGTCAGGCGCAGGAAGCCGTCCTCGGCCGCGCCGCCGGCGGTCAGGCGGTAGCTGGCCACCGGCGAGTCCACCTCGTCGTGGTGCAGCGCCACGGTGGCCCGCTGGTCCGGGGCGTCGCCCCAGCCGAGGCTGATCTCCGCGGCCTCGACCCCGGCCGTTCCCTTCAGGATCACGCGGCCGACGTACTCGCGGCCGGCGACGAGGCCGATGCCGCGCTGCTCGATCCAGGCCTCCGGCTGCTCGGCGGAGAACTGCATCCGCACCGACTGCTCGCCGGCGAAGGGGTGCTCACGGTCCATCCCGACGGCCCCGCTCGAGCGCCACGGCGAGTCCTCGGCGTCGACGGCGTACCAGAACTTGCGGTCCTCGAGCATCTCGGCCCAGATGCCGCCGTAGATGCAGCGGCCGAGGTGCTCGATGAACTGGCCGTAGACGTACTCGCTGATCGGCTCGCCGACGGACGCCGCGTCCACCGTGATGCGCGGCGTCGGCAGCGCGCCGCGGTCGAGCAGCTCGAGGCGGAGGTCGTCGTAGACCGCCCGGCCGGTGGCTAGGCCCCAGCCGCCGAACAGGCAGTTGACCTGGACCACGTCGTTCGGGCCGGAGTCGAACTCGACCGCCACCTCGGTCCAGGGGTGGTCGCCGGCCAGGCCGCGGGTTCGCGCCTCGAGGCCGTGGACGTTGAGCAGCGCGCCGAAGGCGCCGCCGACCGGCTGCACGCCCTCCGTGCGGATCCAGCCGCTGAGGCGGTAGCGGCTGAAGGGCAGCACCGCGACTTGCTGGCTCCAGGCGATGTCGGCGCCGTCCTCCGAGCGGATCGCCACCGCCCGGCCGCTGCGCCCGGCGTCCTCGAGCAGCTGCTCGCCGTGGCCGCCCCAGCCGGCGCGCCACCACCCCGCCGGGCGGTCGCCCTCGCGCTGCTCGAAGGCCCCGTTCACCAGGGCGGGGTCGGGGGCGTCCTGCGGGGCGGGGGAGGCCGCGAGCAGGGGAGGGAGGAGGAGCAGGCTCAGGAGCATGGGCGTCGGGGCCGGGTGGCCGGGGCCGGGCTGGCGGCGGCGGCCGGATTTCCTAATCTATCCTTACGAACCCCGCGCCGCCACGCGGCGCCGCTCCCCCCCGACCCCCCGGAGGCATGCTCGAAACCCTCGACTACCTGACCCTCGCGGCCTACTTCCTGCTCCTCGTCGGGGTGGTCTGGTTCTCCAAGCGGCGCCAGGACACGCCGACCGACTACTTCCTGGCCGGGCGCAACGTCGGCTGGTTCGCCATCGGCGGCAGCCTGTTCGCCTCGAACATCGGCTCGGAGCACATCGTCGGCCTGGCCGGGCAGGGCGCGAGCACCGGCCTGGCCATGGCCCACTGGGAGCTGCACGCCTGGCTGATGATCACCCTGGCCTGGGTCTTCGTGCCCTTCTACCACTCGTCGAAGGTGTTCACGATGCCGGAGTTCCTCGAGCGGCGCTTCGGCCCGGCCAGCCGCTGGATCCTCAGCCTGGTCTCGCTGGTGGCCTACGTCTTCACCAAGGTCTCGGTGACCATCTACGCCGGCGCGATGGTCTTCCAGACCCTGCTGCCTGACACCTTCGGCGCGCCGGAGAACGCCTTCTGGGTCGGCGCCTTCGCCACCGTGGTCCTGACCGGCCTGTACACGGTCTTCGGCGGCCTGCGCGCGGTGCTGTTCACCGACGCGGCGCAGGCCATGGTGCTCCTGGTCGGCTCGGTGGCGATCACGACCTTCGGCCTCGAGGCCCTCGGCGGCTGGGGCGAGCTGCAGGGCTTCGCCGCCGAGCACGCCGCGCAGTTCGCGCTGTGGCGGCCGCTGTCCGACCCCGACTTCCCGTGGCTCGGGGTGGTCATCGCCTCGCCGATCATCGGCCTGTGGTACTGGTGCACCGACCAGTACATCGTCCAGCGCACCCTGGCCGCGCGCGACCTGCGCACCGCGCGCCGCGGGGCGATCTTCGGCGCCTTCCTCAAGGTCTGGCCGGTGCTCATCTTCCTGGTGCCCGGCATGATCGGCGCCGCGCTGCACGAGCGCGGCCTGCTCGCCGTCCCGCTGGACGCCGCGGGCCAGCCGGCGGGGGACCAGGTCTTCGCCACCATGGTCGCCGGCCTGCTGCCGGTCGGCCTGCGCGGCGTGGTGGTCGGCGGCCTGCTGGCCGCGCTGATGAGCTCGCTGTCCAGCCTGTTCAACTCGAGCTCGACGCTGTTCACCGTCGACATCTACCGCAAGCTGCGCCCGGAGGCGGACAACGCGCAGCTGGTCCGGGTCGGGCGGATGGTCACCGTGGTCATCGTCGGCCTCGGCATGCTGTGGATCCCGGTGATGCGGCTGATCTCGGACGGCGGCCTCTACCAGTACCTGCAGAGCGTGCAGGGCTACCTGGCGCCGCCCATCGCCGCGGTCTTCCTGCTCGGCCTGTTCTGGCGCCGCACCAACGCCGCCGGGGCGGCCTGGGGCCTCGGCGCCGGCTTCGCGCTCGGCCTGGGCAAGCTGACGGTGCAGGCCCTGTTCGGCGCCGGCGACCCCGAGAAGCTGGCCGAGCCGGCGCTGCTCGCGGCGGTCGGCGACTACAACTTCCTCTACGCCACGGGCTGGCTGTTCCTGGCCAGCACGCTGGTCGTCGTGCTGGTCTCGCTGCTCACCGCGCCGCCGCCCGCCGCGCGCCTGGCCGGCCTGACCTACCGGACGGTGGACCGCGCCGAGGTGCGCGCCAGCTGGAACCGCGTCGACGTGCTGGCCACGGCGGTCGTGCTCGGCCTGGTGCTCGCCCTCTACCTCTACTTCAGCTTCTGGGTCTGAGCGCCGCGATGAACCTGCACGCCTCCCAGCTCCGCACCGTGGGCGCGCGCCGCGTGTTCCGCGCGCTGCTCGCGGGGGGGGAGGCCTCGCGCCCGGCCCTGGCCCGGTCCACCGGCCTGTCGGCCGCGACGGTCGGCAAGATCGTCGACGAGCTGGCCGCGCGCGGGCTGGTGGTCGAGGGGGCGGCGGCGGCCGAGGGCGCGCCCGGCCGCCCGGCGCGCACGGTGCGCCTCGGCGGTGCGCGCCGCCTG
>CAYFGE010000009.1:109480-116706 GCA_964342475.1 uncultured Planctomycetales bacterium | reverse complement strand
CCGCCGTCCCGCGGCTCGACGCCGCCGCGGCGGACGCGGCCTTCGGTGCCGCGCTCGACGCCTGTCCGCACGCCGGGCTGCGCGCCGCCGCCGAACCCTGGCGCGCGATGACCGCCGCCGCCGCGCGGGCCGAGGCCGCGCTGCGCGGCCGCCTCGCCGGCCAGGGGCCCTTCGACCTGACCGAGGCCGTCGACGGCAAGCGCGCGCTGCTCCTCGGCCTCGACGCCGAAGGTCCGCGGGTGCAGGTCCAGGTGCGCGGCGAGCGCGTCGAGCGCCAGGACTCCTGGCGGCTCTACCTCGCCCCCGAGCACCTCGGACGCTTCCTCGACGAAGCCCTCCCGGCCGAGGTGTCGCCCGTCGACGCGGCCGCGCTGCAGCTCCTCGTCGCCGCCCAGCGGGCCGCGGAGACCCTGCGCCGGCACGGCGGCGTCCCCTCCGGCGGCAGCGCCGGGGTGTGGGCCGACGAGCTGCGCCGCAGCGCCGAGCTGGCCCGGCCGGTGGCCGACCCGCCCGAGTGGCTGCGCCGCGAGCGCGCCGCCCTCGAGGGACTCGCCGCCGCCGCCGAGGCGCTGGCCGCCGACGACCCCTACTCCGCGCTCGTCCGCCTCGAGGACTTCCTCGCGAGCTTCAGCCTGAGCGCCGCGCTGGCCTCCGACGGCGGCAGCGACTGGGGCGTGGCCCGATGAGCGCGCGGCTGGTCCTGCTCGCCTCGGGCGGCGGCCGCAGCGTGGAGAACCTGCAGGAGTGGATCGCCGCCGGACGCCTCGACGCCGAGATCGCCGAGGTCCTCGTCTCGCGCGCCGACGCCGGCGTGATCGCGCGCTGTGAGCGCCTCGGCCTGCCGCACCGCGTGATCGGCCGCGCCACGCACCCCGAGCGCGAGGCGCGCGACGAAGCCTTGGTCGAGGCGATCCGCGCCGCCCGCCCGGACTGGGTGGTGCTGGCCGGCTGGCTCCTGCTGCTGCCGATCCCGCCCGACCTCGAGGGGAAGGTGGTCAACATCCACCCCGCGCTGCTGCCGGGCTACGGCGGCAAGGGCTTCTACGGCCACCACGTCCACGAGGCTGTGATCGCCGACCGCCCGCCGGTCAGCGGCTGCACCGTGCACTTCGCCAGCGCCGAGTACGACCGCGGCCCGACCATCCTGGCCGAGGCGGTGCCGGTGCTGCCCGAGGACGACGCCGACAGCCTCGCGGCGCGCGTCTTCGAGGCCGAGAAGCGCGCCCTCCCCGAGGCGCTGGGCCACCTCGTGGCCGGACGCGTGCGCTGGGTGGACGGCCGCGCCGTGTGGGCCTGAGCCGGCTCAGCGCGGCAGCAGCCCGCGCACGCCGGCGTCGAGGTTGAAGCCGAGCTCGGTGGCCTCGCCGCCCGCGGCCTCCGCAGCCAGCGGCATGCCGGCCTCCTGGACCCACCACCACAGCTCCGCGCCGCTCCGCGCCTTGGGCTCGAGCGAGCGCGAGAGGACGATGCGGCCGGCCGGCGGCGCCTGCGGACGCGGCAGGCCCGGGCGTTGGGCGCGCACGGTGCAGACCCGCTCGACCAGCTCGTCGAAGAAGGTCTGGCGCGCGTCGTCCACCAGTTCGCCGTCGCCGTCGAACCAACCCGGCGCGCGGCGGCGGAAGCGGTGCTCGACGCCGTCGACCTCGAGCAGCATGCTGACCACCTCGTTCGGCGCGAGGTCGAACAGGAAGGGGCTGCGCAGCTCCTCGCGCGGCAGGCGGACGAACTGGAAGTCGTCCTGGACCACGGGCATGAGGTAGGGACGGTCCTCGGGCAGGACCACCGCGCCGCTGATCCACAGCGTGGTGCGCCGGTCGCCGGCCTCGGTCACGATGCGGTCCTCCTGCTCGATCAGCTCGCGCTCGCCGGGCAGCACGACCTCCTCGGGCAGCACGCCGACGCGCGCGGCGAGCATGCGGTGGAGCAGGCCCTCGGCGGCCGGGCTGAGCAGGAAGGACTCGGGCGCGGTCATGCGCCAGCGCGTGCCCTGCTTCTCGACCACGAAGCCGTCGCCGTCGGCCGGCAGCCACTCGACGCGGCGCACGGAGGCCGGCTCGGCGAACACCGCCTGGTCGCGCCACTGGACGGTCATCCGCTGGTAGACCCGCGCGTCGGCCACGCCGATCATGAGCCGCTCGCCGTCGAAGCTGGCGGCGTGGAACTGGCCGGACAGGTCGGGGGCCCCGACCTTCAGCTCGTGGACCTCGCCGCCGGCCATCTCGTACTCGACGGTGAAGGCCGGCGGGTCGAGGCCGAGGTCGGCGTCGCTGTGGCCGCGCCAGTCCTCGCGCAGCGGGCGCGGCGGCGAGATGCGCACGGAATTCAGCAGGCGCCCCACCGCGGCCGAGTCGGCGCGGTCGATCCAGGGCTCCTCGAGCCGCCAGCGCCCGTCGGCCTCGCGCGTGACGCGGACGATCGTCGGGCGGTCGGGAAGGTGGACCACCACGCTCTCGAGCTGGTCGGTGCGCGCGCCGAGCAGGCCGACCGGCGCCGGGCCGTCCGGCGCGACCGGGGCCGCGGGTTCGCGCTCGGCCAGCCACCAGGCGCCGGCGGTGAGGCCGGCGAGGAGGAGGACGACGAGGATCAGGCGGGTCGGGTTCATCGGCGGCGGCGCCACAGGACGAGGAGGCCGAACAGCAGGGTGCAGCCCGGCAGGGTCAGGACGGCGAGGTTGGTCAGCCGCGCGTGCTGGCGCGGCGTCGGCCGGAAGGGCAGGCTCTCGAGCGACACCAGGCCGGTGCTGGCCTCGTCCTCGCCGAGCAGCCAGCGGGCCCCGGCGGCGACGAAGTCGCGGCCCAGCTGCTGCGGGTCGTAGAAGGGCGCCGCCGAGCCGCAGAGCAGGGCGCGGCCGCGCTTCTCGGCGCCCTCGTCCCAGCGCGCGGTGGCCACCGCGAGGGCCAGCGGGCCGCGCGGCTCGCCCGGGCCGGGCGCGAAGTCGGGCAGGGCCTCGTCGACCTCGATCCAGCTGCGGCCGTCGGCCCACACCACCTGCTCGCGAGCGTGGTCGAGCGAGGCGGCGGTCAGTTCGAGTGCCTGGGCCGAGCCGAACACCAGCCAGCGCTGGGCCTGGTGGAGCTCGGCGGTGACCGGGTGGGTCGGCGCCAGGCCCTGGAAGGGGATCACCAGGCTGTTGGCCGACTCGGAGGTGCCGACCTGGCCGCGGAAGGGTGCGCAGACCACGCCGTCGCGGAAGGCCGCGCCGCGGGGGGCGAGCAGCTCGTTCCAGAACTCCATCACCGGCGGCGGGGTGAGGAAGCCGAGGCCCAGGAAGAGCGGGCGCTCGCCCTCGACCCAGGCGCGCAGCTCGGCCGCCTCCGCAGCGGGCAGCGCCGCGGCCATGCCGGGGACGAGCAGGAGGTCCCAGTCCTCGTCGGCGCGCGGCACGCGCGTGACCGGCTCGGCCTGGTAGCCCTCGGCCTCGAGGGTGGCGAGCAGCGGGCCGAGCTGGGCCGGGGACATGCCGCCGGGCAGGGCCGCGGCCAGCACCGCCACGCGCGGCAGCTCGTCGCGGGTCAGCCGCAGCGCGGCGTCGCCGAGGGCCTCGTCGACGCGGTGCCCGAGCAGGCGGGCGGGCCGGTCCTCGCGCGGCTGCTCGACGCGGAACAGCTCGTCGAAGCGCAGGATGCGCCGCTTGTCCCCCGCCTCGAGGTAGATCATCTGGCCGCGCTGGTGGTTCAGGCGCTGCGCCGCCGCCGCCACCTCGACCGGCGGCGAGAACTCGTCGAGCACCTGCACGGCGACGCGGCCGCGGCTCTGGATGCGGATCTCCTCGGCGGCCACGCGCAGCACGGCGTAGGCGTTCGGGTAGACCGCCGCGCGGTTCCAGGTCAGCGGGTCGCGCGGGTCGGGCTGGTCGAGGAACAGCGTGGCCCGCGAACCCTCGGGCATCCCGCCCAGGGCCGCGGCGCTGCGCTCGCTCAGGGCGAGCGGGCTGGTGCCGGCGAAGTCCCAGCGGAAGCGCAGCTCGGGCTTCGCCAGGGCGCGCAGCAGGAGGACCACCAGGGCCACCGCCACCGCGCCGGCGAGGAGGGTGAGCAGGCCGAGGCGCAGCCGCCGGTTCACGGCACCCACCTCCGCGACACCAGCCGCACCCAGGTCAGGAACAGGAACAGGCCGGACAGGCCGAGGAAGAAGGCGGCGGCGTAGCTGTCGAGCAGGCCGGCGGCGAAGCCGCGGTCGAGCATGTTCGGGATGTGCGCGGCGCGCGCGACGGCGCCGACGGCGCCGGGGGCGTTCTCGCTGATCGCCGGCAGGAACAGCAGCAGGTAGTTCATGGCCGCGCCGCCGCCGGCGGCGAGGATCAGGTTGCCGCTCCAGGAGGAGGCGAACAGGCCGGTGGCGAGGAACAGCAGGCTGCACAGAAGGGCGCCGCTGAAGCCGCCGATCACGCGCGCCCAGTCGAGCGGCGCGCCCAACGAGGCCAGCACGACGAAGAGCAGCAGCACACCGCCCCAGAACAGCAGGAAGAAGAGGGCCGCGCTGAAGTACTTGGCCAGCACCACCGCGGCGTCCGACACCGGCGCGGTGAGCAGCGGCTCGAGTGTGCCGAGGCGGTGCTCCTCGGCCAGCAGGCGCAGGGTGACGAGCGGCGGGAAGGCCGGCAGCAGCAGCCACACGAGCAGCGAGCTGCCGAACAGGTACTGCGGCAGCAGCGAGAGGTCGCTCTGCACCTCGGGCGAGTAGTCGAGGGCGTAGACGAACAGCAGCCCGTTGAGCAGGAACCACACCCCGAGCAGCAGGTAGACCGAGGGGGTGACGAGCAGCGAGAAGACCTCGCGGCGGAGCAGGGCGAGGAAGGCGCTCACGCGGCCTCCTCCTCGGGCTCCTGCTCGACGAGGACGCGGAAGAGGTCCTCGAGGTTCGGGGCGGCGGGATGGAAGGCGACGACCTCCTCGCCGCGGGCCGCCAGCCAGCGGAACAGCGCGCCGCGCTGCGCCGCGTCGGGCAGCTGCAGGAGCAGCGCGCTCCCCTCCGCGCGGAGCAGCTCGGTCCCGGGGAAGGCGGCGGGCAGCGCGGCGGCCAGGGCGGCAGCATCGCCGGCCACCTCCAGGCGCTGGCGCGGGCTCTGCTCGAGGCGGGCGAGCAGCTCCTCGCGCCGGCCGAGGGCCAGCATCCGGCCGCGGTCGATGACCAGCAGGCGGTCGGCGATCTCCTCGACCTCGGGCAGCACGTGCGAGCTGAACAGCACCGCCTTGCCCTCCTCACGGGCCAGCCGCAGGAGGAGCTCGCGGAACTCCTGGCGCTGCAGCGGGTCGAGGCCGCCGAAGGGCTCGTCGAGCAGCAGGGCCGGCGGGTCGGCGAGCAGGGCGTCGGCCAGGCCGACGCGCTGGCGGAAGCCCTTGCTCAGGGCGCCGAAGGGCTGGCGCAGCCGCGGCGTCAGCCCGAGCCCCGCGGCGACCTCCTCGACGCGGCGCCGGCGGCCGCGGCCGACCCCCTTCAGGCCGGCGCGGAAGCGCAGGTACTCGCCGACGCGCAGCTCGGGCGGGGCGACGAAGTTCTCGGGCAGGTAGCCGGTGGCGCGCCGGGCGCGGATCGAGGCCTGGGTCAGGTCGTGGCCGGCCACCGAGGCGCTGCCCGAGCTCGGCGGCAGGAAGCCGCTGAGGATCCGCAGGGTGGTGGACTTGCCGGCGCCGTTCGGGCCGAGGAAACCCAGCACCTCGCCGGGCAGGACCTCGAAGCTCAGGTCCCGGACGGCGGTGACGGCGCCGAAGCGCTTGTGGAGGCGGTCGATGCGGATCATGCGGCGACAACCGGTCCCGACAGGATAGGGACGCACGCCCGGAAACGCAGCGGGGGGCCGGCGGACCGGCCCCCCGCGGGTCTCGCGGACGGGGTTCCAGGACTCAGTCCTTCACCTCGTAGTCGGCGTCGACGACCTGGTCGCCGTCTTCCTGGGAGGAAGCCGCGCCGGGGCCGGGCTGGCCGCCCTCGGCCGAGGCCGCGGCGTACAGCTTCTCGCCGATGCTGCTGACCAGGGCCTGCAGCTCGCCCTTGAGCCGCGTCATGCCCTCGACGTCGCCGTCCTTGACCGCCTGCTCGAGCTCGTCGGCGCCGTCGCGCACCTTCTTGGCGTCGCCGGCCTCGACCTTGTCCTCGTGGTCCTTGAGCAGCTTGCGCGCCTGCCACGCGACCTGGTCGGCCTCGTTGCGCAGGGCGGCGGCCTCCTTGGCCTTGTTGTCCTCGTCCTTGAAGCGCTCGGCCTCCTCCTGCATGCGCGAGATGTCCTCGTCGCTCAGCCCGGAGGACTGCTCGATGCGCACCTTCTGCTCCTTGCCGGTGGCCTTGTCCCGCGCCGAGACGTTGAGAATGCCGTTGGCGTCGATGTCGAAGGTGACCTCGATCTGCGGCGTGCCGCGCGGCGCCGGCGGGATGCCGTCGAGGTGGAACTTGTCCAGGGTGCGGTTGTCGCGCGCCATCGGGCGCTCGCCCTGCAGCACGTGGACGTCCACACTCGGCTGGCTGTCCGCCGCGGTCGTGAAGGTCTCCTTCTTGGTGGTCGGGATGGTCGTGTTGCGCGGCACCATCACCGTCATCACCGCGCCCTGGGTCTCGATGCCGAGGCTCAGCGGCGTGACGTCGAGCAGCACCAGGTCCTCGACCTCGCCGGACAGCACGCCGCCCTGGATGGCGGCGCCCAGCGCGACGACCTCGTCGGGGTTCATCGACTTGTTCGGCTCGCGGCGGAACAGCTCCTGGACCACCTGCTGGACCTTGGGGATGCGGGTCGAGCCGCCGACCAGCAGCACGTCGTCGAGCTCGCCGGGGCTCATGCCGGCGTCCTTCAGCGCGTTCAGGCAGGGCGTCTTCGTGCGCTCGATCAGGTCGGCGCAGAGCGACTCGAACTTCGACCGCGACAGGGTCGTCATCAGGTGCTTCGGCCCGCTCTGGTCCGCGGTGATGAAGGGCAGGTTGATCTGCGTCTCCGAGGCCGAGCTCAGCTCGCACTTGGCCTTCTCGCAGGCCTCGTTGAGGCGCTGCAGGGCCATCGGGTCCTGGCGCAGGTCGATGCCGTGCTCCTTCTGGAAGCTGCCGGCGACCCAGTCGATCAGGGCCTCGTCGAAGTCGTCGCCGCCGAGGTGGGTGTCGCCGTTGGTGGCCAGCACCTCGAAGACGCCCTCGCCGATCTCGAGGATCGAGATGTCGAAGGTGCCGCCACCGAGGTCGAAGACCGCGATGCGGCCCGACTTGCGCTTGTCCAGGCCGTAGGCCAGGGCGGCCGCGGTCGG
>CAYFGE010000009.1:61123-109470 GCA_964342475.1 uncultured Planctomycetales bacterium | reverse complement strand
GAGACCGGCGATGCGGCCGGCGTCCTTGGTGGCCTGGCGCTGCGAGTCGTTGAAGTAGGCCGGGACGGTGATCACCGCGCGGGTGACCTTCTCGCCGAGGTAGTCCTCGGCGCACTCCTTGAGGTAGCCCAGGACGTGGCTGGAGATCTCCGGCGGGGTGTACTCCTTGTCCCCGATCTTGACCTGGACCAGCTCCTTTGCGGCGCCGGTGACCTCGTAGGGCACCATCTTCTCCTCGTCGCCGACCTCCTCGTGGCGGCGCCCCATGAAGCGCTTGACCGAGAAGACGGTGCGGCGGGGGTTGGTCACGGCCTGCCGCTTGGCGGGGCCGCCGACCAGGCGCTGGCCGTTGTCCTGGAAGGCGACGACGGACGGCGTGGTCCGGCCCCCCTCCTTGTTCGGGATGATCTTCGGTTCGCCGCCCTCCAGGACGGCGACCACCGAATTGGTCGTCCCCAGGTCGATTCCGATGATCTTGCTCATGCGAGTGGTCTCCAGACCGGGGGAATATCAAGCGCCGTGCCAAGCCGGGCCTGCCAATCTGACAGCCCGGCCCGCTCCGGCTCACAGCCCGTAGTCCTTGATCTTGCGGTAGAGGGTCCGCTCGCCCATCCCCAGGAGCTCGGCGGCCTTCTGGCGGTTGCCGTCGACCGAGGCCAGGGTGGCGGCGATCAGGTCCTCCTCCACCTGGCGCAGGGACTTGCCGGCCAGCTGGTAGCCGCCGGCCGCCGGCGCCCCCGGAGCCGCCCCCCCGCCGCCGACCCCGGCCGCGGCGGCCGCCGGAAGGTCGGCCGGGCGGAGGGTGCGGGGCAGGTCGTCGAGGCCCAGGATCCCGTCCTGGTCGAGCACGACCATGGTCTCGACCACGTTGCGGAACTCGCGCACGTTGCCCGGCCAGTCGTGCTCGCGCAGCACGCCGACGACCTCGTCGCTGACCCGGTCGACCGCCTTGTTGTGGCGCTCGGCGCACTCGCGGCAGAAGTGGTCGGCCAGCAGCGGGATGTCCTCGAGCCGCTCGCGCAGCGGCGGCAGCTCGACGGCCAGCACGGCCAGGCGGTAGTAGAGGTCCTCGCGGAAGCGGCCCTCGCGGACGCGCTCCTCGAGGTCGCGGTTGGTCGCCGCGACGATGCGCACGTCGACCGGCCGCTCCTCGTTGGCGCCGACCGGGATCACCGTGCGGTCCTCGAGCACGCGCAGCAGCTTGGCCTGGGTGGCCAGCGGCATGTCGCCGATCTCGTCGAGGAACAGGGTGCCGCCGTCGGCGAATTCGAACTTGCCCTCCTTGGCGCCGTGGGCGCCGGTGAAGGCGCCCTTGGTGTGGCCGAACAGCTCCGACTCGATCAGCGTCTCGCTCAGGGCGGCGCAGTTGATCGCCACGAAGCGGCGCCGCGAGCGGCTCGAAAGCTGGTGCAGCGAGCGCGCCACGAGCTCCTTGCCGGTGCCCGACTCGCCGAGGATGAGCACGGTGGCGTCGGTCGGCCCGGCCTGCCGCACGAGGTCGAAGACCGCGGTCATCGCCGGCGCGCCGCCGACCATGCCCTCGAGGCCGAAGCGGCTGCGCAGCTCCTGGCGCAGGACGCGGTTGTCCTCGCTCAGGCGGCGCTTCTCGAGCTCGCGGCCGACGCGGGTGCGCAGCTCGGTGATGTTGACCGGCTTGGTCAGGTAGTCGGCGGCGCCCTCGCGCATGGCCGAGACGGCGGTCTCGACCGAGCCGTGGCCGGTGATCAGGAAGACCGAGAGGTCGGGCTCGAGGCGGCGCGCCTCGCGCAGCAGGTCGAGGCCGTCGCGCTCGCCGAGCTGCAGGTCGGTGATCACCAGGTCGAAGCTGCGCGCGCGCAGGCGGTCGAGGGCGGCGTCCACGCTGGTGGCCATCTCGGCCTCGTGGAACTCGGTCTCGAGGGCCATGCGCAGGGCCTCGCCGTGCGCCTCGTCGTCCTCGACGATCAGGATGCGGGCGGGTCGGGAACTCATGCGGGGGCCTCCGTCGGCGGGGCGTCGAGCGGCAGGCGGATGCGGGCCAGGGTGCCGTGGCCGGGCGAGCTCTCCAGCTCGATGGTGCCGCCGTGGGCCTCGACGATGCGGCGCACGGTGGGCAGGCCCAGGCCCGAGCCGCCCTTCTTGCGCGAGAAGTAGACCTCGAAGCAGCCGGCCAGGGTGTCGGCGTCCATGCCGGGCCCGTCGTCGACCACCTCGAGCACGGCGTGGCGGTCCTCGCGGCGGCTCATCAGGGCGATGCGCCCCCCCGCCTCGCCGATGGCCTGCCGGGCGTTGATCAGCAGGTTGAGCAGGACCTGGCGCAGCCGGCTGGGGTCGAGCCGCAGGGGCGGCATCTCGTGGTCGAGGAAGGTCTCGAGGCGGATGCCGCGGGCGGCGGCCTCGGGGCGGACGAAGTCCACCACCCGCTCGACCAGCAGGGTGAGGTCGGCCTCCTCGAGCTCGAGCTGGTCGGTGCGGGCGTAGAGCAGGAAGTCCTGCAGGATCTCGTCGAGCCGCCCGACCTCCTGCTTCAGGGTGTCGATCATGCGCACCGAGCGGCGCGCGCGCGGGTCCTCCTCGCCGACCCACTGCTCGCGCAGCAGCTCGAGGTGCAGCCCGATCGTGCTGAGGGGGTTCTTCAGCTCGTGGGCCAGGCCGCCGGCCAGGCGCGAGAGGGTGCGCGGGTCGAGGGCTTCCGGGCGGGGGGCTTCGTCGGTCACGGATCGTGATCCAGGGCGCCGGGGAGCGTCGGCGAACCCCTAGAATACCGCCGCCGACCGATGCCCCTGGAACCCGCCTACCACGACCCGGCCGAGCCGGCCGGCCGCGAGCACCTGGCGCGCCACCTCGAGGCGGGCGGGGTGGCCGCGCTGCCGACCGACACCGTGCCCGGCATCGGCGCCCTGGCCGGCCTGCCGGGCGCGGCCGGAGCCCTGGCGCGCCTCAAGGGCTCGGCGCCCGACAAGCCCTTCTCGCTGCACCTGCGCTCGGCCGAGGACCTGCGCCGCTTCCTGCCCGCGCTGCCGCCCGGGCTGCCCGCCTGGCTGGGCGCGCGCCTGCCCGGCCCGCTGACGGTGGTGCTGCCGCGCGCCTGGGTCGGGCTGCCGGAGGCCTGGGACTGGCCGTGGCCGGCCGTCGGCCTGCGCCTGCCCGATGCGCCGGACTACCTCGCCTTCGCCAGCGGCCTCAGCGCCCCGCTGTTCATGACCAGCGTGAACACCCACGGCGAGGCGCCCCTCCACGGCCCCGCCCTGGCCGCCTGGCTGGCCGAGCGGCCCGAGGTGGCCTGCGGCGTCCGCGCCGCTGCGGTGCCCGACCGACCGGCCTCGACGGTGGTCTCCTTCGGGCCGCTCCCCCGCCTCCTGCGCGGCTCGCTCGAGCCCGCCGAGCTGCGCCCCGGCCGCCGCGTGCTGGTCGTCTGCACCGGCAACACCTGCCGCTCCCCGCTCGCCGCCGCCCTGCTCGAGTGCGAGCTGGCCGCGGCCTGGGGCGTGCCCCCCGCCGACCTGCAGGAGCTGGGCTGGACCGTGGCCTCGGCCGGCACCTTCGGCATGCCCGGCGCGCCGGCCAGCGAGCACTCCGTCGCCGCCGCGGCCGAGCTCGGCCTCGACCTGGGCGCCCACCGCTCGCGGCACCTCGAGGAGCTCGCCGCCCTGCCCTGGGACCTCGTCCTCGCCATGGGCCGCAGCCACCTCGGCGCGCTGCCGCCGCCGCTGGCGGCCCGCGCCGAGCTGTTCGACCCCGCCGGGGACGAGGTGGCCGATCCCTTCGGGGGCCCGCTGGCGGCCTACCGCCACATGCGCGAGCAGGTGCGCGGCGCGGTCGCGGCGCGCATCGAGACCTGGTCGCGCTGGGCCTGAGCCCGCCGCGCGCCCGCTCAGCGCCAGAGGCCGATCAACTCCTCGCCGCTGCCGCAGCCGAGGATGCGCTCGCGGAAGGCGCCGTCGCCCAGGCGCCGCGCCACCTCGGTCAGGGTGCGCACGTGGAGCACCTTCTCCTGCTTCGGCACGAGCAGCAGGACCACGATGCGGGCGGGCTGCTCGTCGAGGGACTGGAAGTCCAGGCCCTCGGGGATCACCGCCAGGGCGGCGCGGACGCCGTCGAGCTGGTCGAGGGCCGCGTGGGGCACGGCGATGCCCTGCTCCATGCCGGTGCTCACGCTGCGCTCGCGCGCCTCGAGGGCCGTCACCGCCTCGTCGCGCCGGTTCTCCGCCAGCATCCCGGCGCGGACCAGCCCGTCCACCAGGAGGCGCAGCAGCTCCCACTTGTCCGCGGCGCGCGGGGCGAGCAGGACGGCGTCGGGGCGCAGGTGGTCGGCGAGGGCCATCAGGTCAGGAACAGCCAGGTCGCCAGGAAGAATACCGGCAGCAGGAAGATGCAGGAATAGACCAGGTAGCCGAAAAAGCTGGGCATCTTCACCTGGCGCTCCTCGGCGATGGCCTTGACCATGAAGTTCGGCGCGTTGCCGATGTAGGTCATGGCCCCCATGAACACCGCGCCGAGCGAGATCGCCACGAGGTAGGTGTGGCTGATCTGGCCGCCGGCGATCGACACCGCGTCGTGGCCCTCCGGCAGCGGCATGGCCGCCGCGGTCTCGAAGAAGACCACGTAGGTCGGGGCGTTGTCGAGGAAGGCGCTCAGCGTGCCGGTGGCCCAGAAGAACAGGACCGGGCTGTCCACGCCGAGGTCGCCGCCGTGGACGCGGAGCAACTGGACCGCCGCCATCATGCTGAGGAAGATGCCCAGGAACAGGGCCGCCACCTCGAGGATCGGGTGCCAGGTGAAGGAGTTGGCCTTGCGGTACTCCGGCCGCGTCGACAGGTAGGCCCCCACCGCGATCAGGGCCAGCACCGCGTCGCGGGCGCCCATCGCGACGATGCCGCGGACGTCCACGCCGAGCCACTGGCTGATGTTGTAGGGCGTCAGCAGGGCCACCGAGAGGACCACCGCGCCCAGCCACAGGAAGTTCGCGGCCCCGGCGATGCGCAGCGGCTGGACCTCGACCCGCTCGTGCAGCAGGTGGCTGCGGTCCTCGCGGCGCCAGAACCAGGTGTCCACCACCAGGTACATCACCAGCAGGATGCCGTTGGCGATCAGCCACTCCCAGACCAGGTTGAAGGTCCAGGTGAAGGGCACGCCGCGCAGGTAGCCGAGGAACAGCGGCGGGTCGCCGAGGGGCGTCAGGCAGCCGCCGATGTTGCACACCATGAAGATGAAGAAGATCACGGTGTGGGTACGGTGCTCGCGCTCGGAGTTCGTCTTGAGCAGCGGCCGCACCAGGAGCATCGCCGCCCCCGTGGTGCCCATGAAGGAGGCCAGCACCGAGCCGACCAGCAGGAAGCCGGCGTTGACCCGCGGGGTGGCCTGGAGGTCCCCCCGCAGCACGATCCCGCCCGAGGCCACGTAGAGGCTGGTCAGCAGCAGCAGGAAGCTGACGTACTCGTGCAGGGCGTGCCGCACCACCACCCTCTCGTCGTGGTACAGGAAGAAGGCCAGGACCGGCAGGCCGCAGGCGAGGGCCACCTTGAGCCGGTTCAGGTTGGAGTGCCACCAGTGCGGGGCCACCAGGGGCAGCACCGCGATGCTCAACAGCATGAGCACGAAGGGGGCGACCCAGCCCAGCGGGGGCACGAAGTCGCTGCCGCCGGCGAGGGCGGCCAGGGGGAAGACGGGCAGGGACATGGAGGCGTGGGCGGAGAGGGCCCCGGGCCGACCCTGATCCTAGGCCCTCGCGGCCGCGACCCCAGGTCTTCAGGGCGTGGAAATCCCGGGAAGCCCGCCGGCCTCCGCGGCGTCCCAAAGCGGCCCCCCCCGGTTTGGTCGTAGGTGGGGCTCGGGACTAAACTTCCCGCGGGTCGACCCGGCCCGGACACTCTTCGGAGACCGCCGCATGCTGCCGAGCACTCTCGCCTCGCTCCTCCTCGCCGCCCTGCCCGCCCTGCCCGTCCTCCAGGACCCGGTCCCGGGGGAGATCCAGGTCCCGGAAGGGGTCGTCGAGCAGGACGAGGAGTACATCACCCTCAAGTTCGACGAGACCGAGCAGGGCCTGACCCTGGCCCAGTTCGTGAAGATCGCCCAGAAGATGACCGGGCGGAACTTCACGATCGACGACTCGACCGCCGGCGGGGGCGCCTCGGGCACCCTGCAGTCGAAGAGCCTGCTGCTGTACGGGCCCAAGCGGATCCGCCGCGAGAACTTCTACGCCTTCTTCCAGATCATGATGAAGATCAACGGCTTCGTCATCGTCCGGCAGGGCTCGGGGGACCTCGCGGTCGAGGTGATCACGCTGGACAACGTGCAGACCCGCGGCACGATCAAGACCAACGGCACCTTCGTCGAGGTCGAGGACGTCGAGGGCTACGCCGACCAGCCGGCGACCTACATCATCACGGTCTACCGCCTGCGCCACGGGTCGGCGCAGAGCCTGGGCGTCAACCTGCGCACCGCGCTGGGCAGCGGCGGCAGCGGCGGCGGCAACCAGGACGCCTTCATGCCCCTCCCGACCGAGAACGCCCTGCTGGTCCAGGGCTTCGGCCCCTTCGTGGCCGCGGCGGTGCGCATGCTCGAGATCCTCGACGTCGAGCCCTTCAAGGTGCAGCCCGAGTTCGAGCGCCTGCGCCTGCAGGAGGCCTCCGCCGAGGAGCTCGCCCAGACCCTGACCGACCTGCTCGAGAACTTCGAGAACCCGGCCACCCGCAACACCCGGCAGCAGGCCGAGGGCGCGGCGCAGGAGGAGATCGAGACCCGCATCCTGGCCAACCCGCGCGACAACTCGCTGCTCGTGGTGGCCTCCAAGGAGCGCATGGAGCTGGTCAAGAACCTGGTCGCCAAGCTCGACAGCAAGGTCGAGATCCCGGAGACCAACTTCCGCGTCTACCTGCTGCAGAACATCTCGGCCACCGACCTGCAGGAGGACCTGAAGAAGTTCCTCGACCGCACCCGCCAGGCCGAGGAGCAGACCGCGCGGAACACGCAGGGCAGCACCCAGCGCCGCATCGAGCAGCAGATCGTGGTCGAGTCGCAGGAGGAGACCAACTCGCTGCTGATCACCGCCACGCGCACCAAGTGGGACGAGCTGCGCCGCCTGCTCGACCGCCTCGACCAGCGCCAGCCGCAGGTGCTGATCGAGACCGCCCTGATCGAGGTCACCGAGGAGTTCAGCAAGGACATCGGCGTCGAGCTGGCCACCGTCGACCCCCCCGCCGGCGACTACGCCAAGGGCTTCGGCTTCACCTCGGTGGGCATCTCGACCCTGATCGACAGCGACGGCGACAACCAGGTCGACACGCGCCTGGTCGACACCGGCGCCGCCGGCTTCACCGCCGGCATCCTCGACGGCGCGGACTTCGGCATCCCGCTGCTGCTGCGCGCGGCCAAGACCAGCTCGAACGCCAACATCCTGTCGATCCCCTCGATCCTGGTGACCAACAACCGCGGCGCCCGGGTCGAGAGCAAGGACGAGATCCCGACCTCCGAGCAGACCCCGGTGGCCTCGGTCGGCGTGACCGAGACCTTCCGCGACTACCAGGAGGCGGGCATCAAGCTGAGCATCACGCCGTCGATCTCGGGCAAGCACTACCTGCGCCTGGGCATCAACCTCGAGATCTCGGCCTTCGTCGGCACCTTCACGCCGGGCTCGACGGTGCCGCCGCCGCGCGTCACCCGCACGCTCGAGACCACGGTCTACCTGCCCGACGGCGCCACGATGTGGATCGGCGGCATCATCCGGGACGACATGATCCTGGACGAGACCGGCATCCCGTGGCTGAGCGACATCCCGGTGCTCGGCTGGATCTTCAGCCGCCGCCAGGACAGCAACACGAAGACCACGCTCTACTTCTTCTGCACGCCGCGCATCCTCGACGACTTCGACGAGCTCGCCGACCTGTCCGAGGGCGGCAAGGCGCGGGCGGCCGACGTCATCGGCCTGGACCGCGTGCAGCGGGTGGACCCCGAGTTCCGCCTCAAGAACCCGCTCGACATGATCCAGGAGATGGACCTCGACGGCGACGGCGCCGCCGAGACCGGCTACCTCGACCCGAGCGGCTTCGAGGACCCGGTCTTCGTCAGCTCGCAGGGCGTGGCCGACCCGGCCCAGGTGCGGGTCGACGGCGCCGCCACCCCGGCCGCGCCGCTGACGCGCCCCGCCCCGACCGCCGGCGCCCGGCGCAACCTGCCCGAGGACGTGGAGTGAGCGAAGGCGACGCCCTGACCCAGGTCCCCGACCTGATCGGGCTGCTCCAGCGCAAGACCGGGCTGGAGGCGGCCGAGCTGCGCAAGCTGCGCGACCAGGCCACGGCCACGGCGACCACCTTCGACCGCGTCCTGCTCAACCGCGGCCTCGACGAGGCCGCGGTGCTGCGCGCCTTCGCCGAGGACCTCGACCTCGAGTTCCGCGGCAAGCTCGAGGGCGTCCGCGTCCCCGAGGTCTTCGTCGACCGCGTGCCGCTGGCCTTCGCCCGCGCCCACAACATGATCGCGGTGTCCGCCGAGGGCGGGGTGATCGAGGTGGCCGCGGCCCACCCGCTCGACCTCCACCCGCAGGACGACATCGCCTCGATGCTGCCCGGCGAGGTGCGCATCCTGCTCGCCCCCCGGTCGGAGATCACCGAGCTGGTCAACCGCGCCTTCCGCCACCGCGCCGACGGCGTGGACGAGGCGCTCGAGGACCTGGGCGGCTCCGACCTGGCCGACCTGGCCGCCGCGGTCGAGGACAGCGAGGACCTGCTCGACGTCGCCAACAAGGCGCCGATCATCAAGCTGGTCAACTCGGTGCTGTTCCAGGCGCTCAAGCTGCGCGCCTCGGACGTCCACTTCCAGCCCTACGTCGACCGCCTGCAGGTCCGCTTCCGCATCGACGGCATCCTCTACGACATGGAGTCGGTGCCGAAGACGGCGCAGGACGCGGTACTGTCGCGCATCAAGGTCATGGGCAAGATGGACATCGCCGAGCGCCGGCTGCCGCAGGACGGCCGCGCCTCGATCCGCATCGGCGACGGCGAGGTGGACGTGCGGATCTCGGTGGTCCCCACCTCCTCCGGCGAGCGCGCCGTGCTGCGTCTGCTCGACAAGACGGCCAAGGTCTACGACCTGCAGGAGGTCGGCCTCGACCAGCACCACCGCTCGATCATCGAGACCTACATCAAGTACCCGCACGGCATCATCCTGGTCACCGGCCCGACCGGCTCGGGCAAGACGACCACGCTGTACGCCTCGCTGACCAAGATCAGCACCGGGGACAAGAACATCCTCACCATCGAGGACCCGGTCGAGTACGCCCTCGACGGCATCTCCCAGGTCCAGGTGAACACCAAGAAGGGCCTGACCTTCGCCGCCGGCCTGCGCTCCTTCCTGCGCCAGGACCCGGACGTGATGATGGTCGGCGAGATCCGCGACCTCGAGACCGCCGAGATCGCCATCCGCGCCGCGATCACGGGCCACCTGGTGTTCTCCACGGTCCACACCAACGACGCGCCGAGCACGATCACGCGTCTGGTGGACATCGGCCTCGAGCCCTACCTGGTGAGCTCCTCGCTGGTCCTGGTCATCGCCCAGCGCCTGGTGCGCAAGCTGTGCTCGGCCTGCCGCTCCTGGGAGGAGCCGACCGAGGCGGAGCTCACCGAGCTGCGCGGCCTCGGCTTCGACCCCGCCGACCTGCCCGACGGCAAGCTGGCCCGCTCGGCCGGCTGCCAGGAGTGCTTCAACTCGGGCTACCAGGGCCGGACGGCGATCTACGAGATGCTGCCGATGGACGAGCGCATCCGCTCGCTGGTGACCGAGAACGCCTCGGCGACCGAGCTGAAGCGGGTGGCGGTGCAGCAGTGCGGCATGCGCACGCTGCGCCAGGACGGCCTGCGCCGGATGGCCCTCGGCGAGACCTCCCCCGAGGAGGTCATGCGCGTGACCCAGCTGGACGTGATCTAGGAGGCGACCGGTGCCGGTCTTCGAGTGGAAGGGCTTCGACGCGCGGGGCAAGAAGGCCTCGGGGGTGATCGACGCCGATTCCCCGCGGGAGGCCCGGCTCAAGCTCAAGCGCAAGAACGTCCTGGTCACCGACGTGGCCGAGACCCGCGGCGGGCGCAAGGTCAAGGAGGCGCCGTCGAAGAAGAAGGCGGCCAAGGGGCGCAAGAAGGAGTCCAAGCTCGCCGCCACCTTCAGCAAGGGCGTCGAGGCCGCGCGCGGCCGCGGCTCCGGCCAGGTCCGGCTGAGCAAGAACCGGCTCGAGGAGGTCAGCACCTTCACCCGCCAGCTGGCCACCCTGACCAAGGCCGGCATCCCGATCACCGAGGCGCTGCGCGCGATCATCGAGCAGACCGAGAACAAGCGGCAGAGCCTGGTGTTCCGCGACATCCGCGAGCAGATCGCGCAGGGCAAGCCGACCGCCGACGCGCTGGCCACCCACCCCGACTGGTTCGACGAGCTGTTCGTGTCGATGGTGCGCTCGGGCGAGGCCGCCGGCCGCCTGGACGAGGTGCTCGAGCGCCTCGCCGAGTTCATCCAGAAGCAGACCACCGTGCGCAACAAGGTGCAGGCGGCGCTGGCCTACCCGATCATCATGCTGATCATCGGCTTCCTGGTCGTGGCCGCCCTGCTGGTCATGGTGGTGCCGAAGATCACCACCATGCTCGAGGCGCGCGACCAGCTCCTGCCGCTGCCGACCCGCATCCTGCAGGCCAGCTCCGACTTCCTGGTGGCCTACTGGTGGCTGATCCTGGTGCTGTTCATCTTCAGCATCCTGGTGTTCAACCTGGTCTACGCCTCGGAGAAGGGGCGCCTGGGCATCGACCGCCGCATGCTGAAGATCCCGGTCTTCGGCGACCTGCTGACCAAGCAGTCGCTGGCCCGCTTCTCGCAGACCTTCTCCACCCTGCTCGCCTCCGGCGTGCCCGTGGTCCGCTGCCTCGAGGTGACGCGGACCGTCCTCGGCAACCGCCTGCTCGAGAACACAGTCGACGACGTGCGCGCCAAGATCCTGGAGGGCGCGGACATCGCCGGGCCGATCAAGGCCTCGGGCGTCTTCCCGCCGCTGGTCGGCTACATGATCGCGGTCGGCGAGCAGTCCGGCGAGCTGGACTCGATGATGGCCCAGGTCGGCGAGTCCTACGACCTCGAGGTGGAGATCGCGACGCAGAAGTTCACCTCGCTGATCGAGCCGATCCTGATCGTCTTCCTGGCGGTCCTGGTCGGCTTCATCGTCCTGGCCATCCTGTGGCCGGTCATCCAGATGGCCCAAACCTTCTAGGAGGCCTCCGTCATGCAAACGCGCAAGAGAATCCGCCGCCGCGCCGCCGCCGGCTTCACCCTGATCGAGATCCTGGTCGTCGTCCTGATCGTCGGCCTGCTGGTCGGCCTCGTCGGCCCCAACATCTTCCGCTCGCTGTTCAAGGGGCAGCGCGGCGCCGCCGAGATCCAGATCAAGAACTTCGGCGGCATGCTCGACCAGTACAAGGTCGAGAACTACCGCTACCCGGACGCCCTCGAGGAGCTGACCGAGCCGGACGAGAACGGCGAGCCGATCACCAAGAGCATCCCGCTCGACCCCTGGGGCAACGAGTACTTCTACACCGTCGAGCCGGACGGCAGCTACCTGATCGTCTCCTACGGCGCCGACGGCGAAGAAGGCGGCGAGGATGAGAACCGGGACATCCGCTCGGACGAGCTCTGATCCCGCGACCGCCGCGCGCCGCGGCCGCCGCGCCGGCTTCACGCTGATCGAGATCTCCCTCGTGGTGGTGATCATCGCCCTGTTGCTCACCACCGCGACGGTCAACCTGGACCGCGTGCTGCCGAGCAGCCGCAGCGAGTCCGCCGCCCGCGAGCTGATCAGCACGCTCGACCTCGCGCGCACCTCGGCCGTCGCGCAGGGCCGGCCCTACTGGGTCGAGGTCCTGCTCGAGGAGGACCGCTACCGCATCCTCACGCCCTTCGACGCGCGGGGGCGGCCTGCGCGCACGCCCGAGGACCGCGACTCGCTGAGCTGGATCCGCCTGCCCGACGGGGTCCACTTCAGCGGCATCATGCCGGCCGGCGGCGAGTACCTCGAGCGCGGCCGCTTCGAGCTGCGCTTCGACCAGGTCGGCTCGGCCGAGGAGCTCTACATCCACCTGTCGAACGAGGCCGGCGAGGGCTACGCGCTGACCGCCCGCATCCTCAGCCTGACCGGGCACGCGCGCGTGCTCAAGGGCACGGTGATGCCGCCCCTGGTCTCGGAGGCCGACTTCTGATGGACCGCCGCGCCGGCTTCAGCCTGATCGAGGTCCTGGCGGCGGTGATGCTGCTCGCGGTGGCGCTGACCACCATGCTCTACCTGCGCGACGAGGCCGTCGGCTCGGCGATGGACTCCCGCGCCCGCTCGATCGCCTCGCGCATGGCCCTGCAGATGCTGCACCGCATCGAGGCCGCGCGCGTGCCCGACCTGTTCGACGGCTACCTCGGCGACTTCGCCGACGAGGGCTTCCCCGAGTTCACCTACGTCATCGGCCTGGGCGACGGCAGCGCCTTCAGCGGCTCCTCCGGGGCCGAGGACTCCGAGCTGGCCTGGCGCAACGCCGCGATCCAGCGCGAGGAGGAGGGCGAAGACGAGGAGAAGCCCGAGCTGACCCGCGTCTTCCTCACGGTCAACTACCCCAGCTCCGACGGCGAGGGCGCGGAGTACCAGCTCGAGGCCCTGCTCCCCACCTGGGCCGTCTACCAGGACTTCGAGCTGTGGGACCAGCTGTGGGGCGGCAACCTGCCGCCGGAGATCCAGTGAGGCGCCTCTCCCGCGCCGGCTTCACCCTGATCGAGGTGCTGGTCTCCCTGGCCATCGCCTCGCTGGTCATGGCCAGCGTGCTGGGCTCGCTCGACGTCACCCAGCGCGCGGTGGACGCGATCCACAACGTGATCGAGACCGAGACCGCGGGGCCGCGCCTGCTCGCGCTGATCCGCGAGGACCTCGAGTCGCTGGCCGTCTACGACCCCAAGGAGTACCGGGTCCTCAAGGGCGAGAACCGCACCATCGCCGGCGCTGACGCCGACTCGCTCGACTTCCTCGCGCAGCGCCGCTCCACCCGCCCCTTGCGCGACCCGACGCGCATGGAGCCGGTCTACGCGCCGGTGGTCGAGGTCGGCTACCGCTGCCGCCAGCACCCCACCTCGCCCGACTTCCTGCAGCTGTTCCGCCGCGAGGACTTCCTGCACGACGAGAAGCCCTTCGAGGACGGCGAGTTCACCCTGCTGTACGACCGGGTGGTCGGCTTCGAGCTGCTCTACTACGAGAAGCCCGAGTTCGACCCGATGTGGGAGGAGGAGTGGGACTCCTCCGAGCGCGAGGCCCTGCCCTACGCGATCGAGTTCCGCCTCGACATCGAGATCCAGCCGCGGCGCTCGGCCGAGAGCCTGGGCATCCTGGGCTCGAACCGCGCGCGGCTGAACTTCAACGACGTCTTCGCCATCCCCGAGACCACCCGCTGGGTGTTCCGAAACCGCCTGCACCCCACCCTGCCCTCGGCCGCCGAGCCGGGCACCGGGGACCTGGGCAGCGGCACCGGCACCGGGGACGACCCGCCCGCGGTCGGCGGCCCGCCCGGCATCGGCGGGCGCCCGCCCGGGATCGGCGGCGAGCCGGGCGGCGGCGGCCGCGGCTTCGGCGAGATCCGCCAGGGCGGCGGCGGCGGCGGCGCGGGTGGAGCCGGCGGCTAGCCCGCCTTCGGCTCGATCCGGTCCTGCCCCAGGTACGGGCGCAGGGCGTCGGGGACCACCACGCTGCCGTCGGCCTGCTGGTAGTTCTCGAGGATGGCGATCAGCACCCGCGGCGAGGCCACCACGGTGTTGTTCAGCGTGTGACAGAACAGCGGCTTGCCGCCGCCGTCCGGCTTGTAGCGCAGGTTGAGGCGGCGCGACTGGAAGTCGTGGAAGCGCGAGGCGGAGTGCGTTTCGCCGTAGCCGCCGCGGCTCGGCATCCAGGTCTCGACGTCGAACTTCTGCACCTGCCCCTGCCCGAGGTCGCCGGTGCAGACGTTGACCACGCGGTAGGGCAGCTCGAGCAGGTCCATCAGGTCGGTGGCGTGGCCGAGCATGCGCTGGTGCTCCTCGCGCGACCAGTCCTCGTCGGCCGGGCCGACCACGACCTGCTCCACCTTCCAGAACTGGTGGACGCGGTAGAGGCCCTTGGTGTCCTTGCCGTAAGTCCCGGCCTCGCGGCGGTAGCAGGGCGACACGGCGATGCGCCGGATCGGCAGCTCCTTCTCGGCCAGGGTCTCGCCGGCGTGGATCGAGGTCAGCGGGACCTCGCTCGTGCCGACCAGGTTGAGGGCGTCCCTCTCGCAGCGGTAGGCCTGCTCCTCGCCGCCCGGGAAGTAGCCGGTGGCGGTCATGCAGGCGTCGCTGACCAGGGTCGGCACCGAGACCAGCTCGAAGCCGCGCTGGCGCATGTGCTCGAGGGCCAGCTGGAGGACGGCCTGCTCGAGCCGCGCGCCGTCACCGAGCAGCAGGTAGTTGCGCGTCCCGGCGATGCGCACCCCGCGCGGGATGTCGACGATGCCCAGCAGCTCGCCGAGCTCGACGTGGTCGCGGGCCTCGAAGTCGAAGGCCGGCGGCGTGCCGGCGCGGGCGATCTCGAGGTTCTCACCGTCGTCGGCGCCGTCCGGGACCTCGGGGGCCGGGGGCATGGGCAGCCACAGGCAGAGCTCCTGGACGCGGGCGCGCAGCTCCTGCTCCTGACCCTCGAGCTCCTTCAGGCGCGCCTTGGTGGCCTTCTGCGCGTCGAGCGCGCCGGCGCGCTCCTCGGGGCTCATCCGGCCCAGCTCCTTGGAGGCGGCCTTCAGCTCGGCGCGCAGCTCCTCGACCTGGGTCAGCACCTCGCGGTGGGATGCGTCGGCGGCCAGCAGGCCGTCGACGTCGGCTTGGACGCGCTTGCGCCGGGCGGCGTCGCGCACCACGTCCGGGTTCTCCCGGACCCACTTCAGGTCCAACAAGGCTTCGTCTCCTCTCGGGGTTCGGGGCTATTCCACCGCGGCGGGGCGGGTCATTCCACCCAGCCGGTGTCGATCTTGCCGAACCAGGGGTGCTTCTTGAGCGTCATCCGCATCGGCGGCTTCTCGCTGCCCTTGAGCTCGAGTTCGAGGCTCTGCGGCATGTAGGCCAGCGGCCAGTGCGCCATGACCTCCTCGGCGGTGGAGCCGCGCAGCTCGCCCTCGGCCTTCTCGCCCTTCAGGCTGACCTCCACCCCGAACAGCGGCTCGCCGACGATGCGGCAGTAGCGCTCGCCGGAGTTGCCGACCACGCACAGGGTCTCGCCGTCGAGGAACAGCTTGCGGCCCTCGACGCGGGCCTCGATGGTCAGCGAGAAGGGCGCGCCGAGCTCGATCGTGGAGGTGGTGCCCTCCTCGACGTCGATCGTCAGGCCCAGGCCGACCCCGGGGAGGATCAGGGCCTCGGCGCCCTTCGAGCCGCGCGCCAGGCCCTGCACGAAGCGGTAACGGCCGATCGGCAGCTCGAGCTTGCCGCTCTTGCTGACCATCACGTCGATGTAGGTGCCCTTGATCTGGGAGGTCTCGGCGGCGAGCACCAGGCTGCTCAGCTTGACGCCCTTGAGCCCCTTCATCTTCACCTCGACGGTGCCCAGCTTGGGGGCCACCGGCAGCAGCTGCAGCTTGTCGCCGAGCAGCATGTCCGGAACCTTGAGCTCGAACCAGGCGCCCTTGCCGTCGGTGATGTAGCGCGAGAAGGGCTGCGAGTGCTTGCCCTTGCCGAGCATCACGGCGTCGTAGCGGTACAGCCAGGTCTCCTTCGGCATGCCGTGGGCGCCGACCAGGGCGGGTTCGGCCACGCCGTAGGCGCCGTCGCCGTCGAGGTCGTACAGCGTCACCGGGCCGAAGGGGGTGTCGCCGGTGACCGTGGCGACGGAGCGGTAGAAGACCGTCGCGCTTCCGTCGTTGACCGACAGGTTCAGCTCGGCGCCGTGGTACATGTCGCGGTCGATGCCGCCGGCCACGCGGATGGCCGACTCGATCACGCGCCCGTCGGCCAGCTTGCGCTGGAAGGGCACGGTGACCGGCTTCGGCATCAGCTTGAACTCCTCGCTGGGGCCGGCGCCGCCGTCGACGACGAACTTGCCGAACTCGATGCGCTGCACCTTGACCGGCGGGTCGTAGGGATAGAGCGCCACCTCGGTGCCGACCTCGTGGGTGCCGGCGAGGCGCCAGCTCAGGCGGTGGTCGTCGGCCAGGTCGTTGGGGTGCGCCACGCCGTCGAGGTCCTCGTCGGCCTCGAACTCGAGCGGCACCTCGACCCACTCGGCGCCCTCGGCGGGCTGGATCTCGAAGCGCGAGACCTTGCGCTCGCCCACCTCGCCGGTCTCCGGGTCGGGCACGCCGAGCTTGGCGCGCATCTCGCCGGCCAGCTTCTCGACCGTCTCGTACTCCTGGTCGTTGGTCAGCCCCAGGGCGTCGCGCACCGTGAGGTACTCGGCGTAGAGGTCCAGGGCGCGCTGGTCGTCCGAGCCCTCGCCCTCGCTCAGGTCGCCGTTGTAGGCGTTGCCCTGAACGTAGAGCAGGACGGCCAGGTAGTACTGGTCGCCGATCTGCTTCATCGCGGGGACGACCAGCTCGCACTCCTGCCGGACCGGGTCCCAGGCGTCCTTGGTCTTCTGCTCCAGCGCGGTGGCGTGGAGCTGCAGGATGATCGGCAGGTTCTTGGTCAGGATCTCGGCCCGGTTGCGCCGGGTCGAGTCGTTCATCAGCTGCAGGAAGCGGTCGTAGTTGCGCGCGAAGGAGGAGCGCTGCGTCCGCTGCCAGGAGTCGATGAAGGAGTCCACCCAGCGGTTGAGCGAGTCGGACGGCTGGGCGGCGCGCGCGTCGGCGTTGTTGATGAAGTCGGCGACCGCCTGGGCCTTGTACTTGCGCAGCAGGCCGTCGATCGCCTTCTTGTCGTTCAACTCCAGCGCCTGCTGGTACTGGTTGCGGAATTCCTCGGCCGGGTCCTGCGGCACGAGGGCCGCCGCCGACGGGAGAGTGACTGCGAGGAGCAGACTGGCCAGCATGCGGCCAATTCTACCCCTGCCGGCGGCCGCGCGACCTGCGCTCCAGGAATTGCCGCTCGCGCGGGGTGAGGGAGTTCAGCCCCTCCGCCGAGATCTTGGCCAGGATGCGGTCCAACTCGGCCTCCTCGCCCGCCTCGCGCTCGCGCTCGCGGCGGCGCCGGGCCTCGGCCCTCCGGCGTAGCCAGCCGGCCCAGGGCGCGTCGCGGCGCTGGAAGCCGCCGGCCCACCACCAGCCGGTGGCCGCCCCGGCGAGGTGGACGTCCACCGCCACCCCGTCCGACTGCCCGGCCAGGGCGAAGGCGAAGCCCATCAGGTCCAGCACCAGGTAGACCAGGAACAGGGTCATCATGCGGAATCGGAACAGCCCGAAGAAGCTGAGCTGCCGGTCGGGGTAGACCGCCGCCTGGACGGCGATCACCGCGCTGACGATGCCCGAGCCCCCCACCACGGCCGCCCGGAAGGGCCCGCCGACGGCCAGCTGGAGCACGAGGTGGACCAGGGCACCGGCCGCCACCGCCGCACCGGCCAGCTTCCAGAACCTCCGCCCGCGGTAGAGCGCCTCGACCTCCGGGCCGAAGATCCACAGCAGCAGGGCGTTCATGCCGAGGTGCCAGACCGCCGGGAAGGGCGAGTGGCCCAGCGCGTAGCCGGCCACGCCGGGCAGGAACTGCAGCTGGCCCGCGAACAGCGCCTCGTAGTCGAGCAGGAACAGCGGGTCGAGTCCGCGGCCGCCCGCCAGGCCGGCGAGGCTGGAGGCGATCCAGCAGGCCACCCAGATCAGGAGCAGGCGGCGGACTTCGGGGGCGGCACTAGGCATGGGCGCGGGGCGACGGCATTCTAGGCCGCTGGTCCCTGCATCAGGAACCCCGACATGACGGCCCAGATCCTCGACGGCAAGGCGCTCGCGGCCCGCATCCGCGCGGCGATCGGTGAACAGGTGGCGAGCGGCACGGCGGCCGGTCGTCCGCAGCCCGGGCTGGCCACGGTGCTGGTCGGCGAAGACCCCGCCAGCCACATCTACGTGCGCAACAAGCGGCGCGCCTGCGAGGAGGTCGGCTTCGCCAACTTCCACCTCCAGCTGCCCGCCGAGACCACGCAGGACGAGCTGCTCGCGCGCATCGCCGAGCTGAACGCCGACCCGGCGGTGCACGGCATCCTGGTCCAGCTGCCGCTGCCGAAGCACCTCGACGAGCAGGCCGTGCTGGCCGCCGTCTCCCCCGCCAAGGACGCCGACGGCTTCCACCCGCTCAACCAGGGCGCGCTCATGCAGGGCGCCGCGGGCCTGCGCCCGTGCACGCCGCGCGGCGTGATGGCCCTGATCGACGAGAGCGGGGTCGAGCTGAAGGGCAGCCGCGCCGTGGTGGTCGGGCGCAGCAACATCGTCGGCAAGCCCGTCGGCCTGATGCTGCTCGAGCGCCACGCCACGGTGACCACCTGCCACTCGCGCACCGCCGACCTGGCCGCCGAGGTGCGCAACGCCGACGTGGTCGTGGCCGCGGTCGGCGTCGCCAAGCTGATCCGGGGCGACTGGATCAAGCCCGGCGCGGTGGTCGTCGACGTCGGCATGAACCGCGACGAGGACGGCAAGCTCTGCGGCGACGTCGACTACGCGGCCGCCGCCGAGCAGGCCGGGTGGATCACCCCCGTCCCGGGCGGCGTGGGGCCGATGACCATCGCCATGCTGCTGCAGAACACCCTCGACGCCGCCTGGCGCGAGGACGCCTGATCACCAGCCGTAGTTGCCCTTCCAGGGCGGCGGCGGCTGCGGCGGATCCGACTGGGCGGCGGGGCTGCGCGTCAGCACCCAGCCCGAGGCCTGCGCGAAGCGGAGCCCGAGGCGGGCGCCGGCGCGGAGCAGGGCGCGCCGCTCCGGGCCGGGGCAGACCAGCGCGCTGAAGACGCGCAGCTGGGCGATGCCGGGCTCGGCGACCGCCTGCGCGCACTCCTCCCACGAGGCCCCTTCCAGCCGCAGCGGTCCCGGCCCGGCGTTGCCGGGGCGGAGCAGCCAGAACTCGGCGCGCTCCTCGCGCTCGGGGCCGAGGGCCATCCGCATCAGAGCGCCGAAGCGGCGGAAGGGCACGCGGCGCCCGGCCCGCGGCCGGATCTGCACCCGCACCAGGCCGTCCGCCTCCGGCAGCACCTCGACGAAGAGGCGTGGCTCCTCCAGCCGGACCAGCCGCTCGCGCCAGGCGCGCTCGACCTCGACCGGGTCGCGGTCGAGGTAGGCGGCGCCGAGGCGGATGCTCATGCCTCCCAGGATACGGCAGCAGCCGGCCTGCTCCCCTAGACTTCGGCGTGGCCCCCCCCGCCGTCGCCCTGCTCTGCCTGCTCCTGCTGCCGTCCTGCGCCAACGCCTACCGCTCGACGGTCCACGAGCCCCGCGCCGTGGGCCTGCGTTGGCTGGCGGCGGACGCTCTGCAGACCGACCGCGTCGACCCGCGGCGGGTCGACCAGCGGCTCCAGGGCGTCCACGCCGAGGGCTACGCGCTGACCTTCGAGAGCTGGCTCGACGCCGGCTCCTCCGCGCGCATGGAGCTCGGCTGGCGCAGCTACCCCACCGCGGCGGTGGACGCGCGCGCCTTCGAGTTCCGCGCCGGCGGCCGCGAGTACTTCCTCGAGGACTCGCGCACCCAGCCCTTCGTCGAGGGCGCGGTGCTGCTCGCCGCCCTCGACATCGACCCCGCCGAGGGTCTGGACTGGGGCTACGGCGGGTCCGTCGGCGGCGGCGTCAGCCACTTCCTGTCGAACGCCGTGGCGGTGGATCTCTCCGCGATGTTCGACCTGCTGGTGGTCGACCCGCGCACCGTCGAGACCGCGAAGGGCGACCGCTTCCGCAGCGACGAGAACCTGTACGGCTGGGAGTTCGCCGTCCAGCTCGCCTTCCTGTTCTGAGGCGGCCGGGAGGCCGCTCAGGAGCGGCGCCGGACCACCGTGGCGGCGGCCTGGTCGGTCGGCAGCAGCAGCACCTGGGCCGCGTTGACGTGCGGCGGCCGCGCGGCCACCCACAGCACCGTCTCGGCCACGTCCTCGGCCACCAGCGGCGCCATGCCGACATAGGTGGCGTCGGCGCGCTCCTGGTCGCCGCGGTAGCGCACGCGGCTGAACTCGGTGTTCACCAGGCCGGGGTCGACCGTCGACACCCGCACGCCGGCGGCGTTGAGGTCGATGCGCATGCCCTGCGTGATCGCGTCCACGGCGTGCTTGGTGGCGCAGTAGACGTTGCCGCCGGGGTAGACCTCGCGGCCGGCGATCGAGCCGATGTTGATCACCTGCCCGCCGCCGCGGGCGACCATGCCGGGCAGCACGGCGCGGCTGACCCACAGCAGGCCCTTCACGTTGGTGTCGATCATCTCCTCCCAGTCGAGGAAGGAGCCCTCGTGCAGCGGGTCGAGCCCGCGCGACAGGCCGGCGTTGTTGACCAGGACCTCGACGGCGTCGAAGGGCGCCGGCAGGGCTGCCACGGCGGCGTCCACCGCCTCGCGCTCGCGCACGTCCAGCACGAAGCCGTGGACCTCCGCGCCGTGCTCCTCGCGCAGCGCGGCGGCGAGGGCCGCGACGCGCTCGGCCCGGCGGCCGCAGAAGGCCACCCGCGCGCCGGCGGCGGCGAAGGCGTGGGCGCAGGCCTCGCCGATGCCTGCGGTGGCGCCGGTGACCAGGACGGTGCGGCCGCGCAGGGGGGTCATCAGTAGTCCAGCGCCTTCGAGTCGCGCTTCTCGCGCAGGAAGCCGAGGAACTCGTCGACCGTCATCGAGCGCTGCTCCTTGACGCCGTGGACGCGCAGGTTGACCCGCCCCTCCTCGACCTCGCGGCCGCCGAGGACGACCATGTAGGGCACCTTCTCGACCTCGGCCTCGCGCACGCGCTTGCGCAGCGGGCCGTCGGTCTTCATCACGCCGTGGAAGCCGGCGGCCTGGATGCGGGCCAGCACGGCCGCGCCGGCCTCCTCCTGCTCCTCGGTGATCGGCAGCACGGCCACCGGGCACGGGCACAGCCAGACCGGGAACCAGCCGGCGAAGTGCTCGATCAGGCCGCCGACGAAGCGCTCCATCGAGCCGAAGATGGCGCGGTGCACCATCACCGGCCGCTTCAGCGTGTTGTCGGCGTCGTTGAACTGGATGTCGAAGCGCTCGGGCAGGTTGAAGTCCACCTGCACGGTCGGCCCCTGCCACTCGCGGCCCAGGGCGTCCTTGATCTTGAAGTCGATCTTGGGGCCGTAGAACACGCCGCCGCCCGGGTCGTCCTCGAGGGTCAGGCCGATGCGCCCGGCGGCCGCCACCAGGGCGTCCATCGCGTGCTCCCAGATCGAGTCATCGCCGAGGTACTTCTCCGGCCGCGTCGCCAGATAGGCGGTGTAGGTGTAGCCGAAGGTGGTCAGGATGTGGTCGACCAGCTGCAGCACCCCGACGATCTCGTCGGCCAGCTGCGCCGGGGTGCAGAAGATGTGCGCGTCGTCCTGGGTGAAGCCGCGCACGCGCAGCATGCCGTGCAGCGTGCCGCTGGGCTCGTAGCGGTAGACCGTGCCGAGCTCGGCGTAGCGCTTGGGCAGGTCGCGGTAGCTGTGCCGCCGTGAGTTGAAGATCGTCACGTGGCCCGGGCAGTTCATCGGCTTGACCCGGTGCGGCCGGCCGTCGACGTCCATCGGCGCCCAGATCATGTCGGCGTAGTTCTGCAGGTGGCCGGACTGCTCGAAGACCGGCTCGCCGGCGACGTGCGGCGTGTAGACCGGCCAGTAGCCGCGCTGGTAGTGGAGCTCCCACCACCACTCCTCGAGGCGGCGCCGCACGTGGGCCAGCTTGGGGTGCCAGAAGACCAGGCCGGCGCCGAAGTTCGGGTGCAGGCTGAAGAGGTCGAGCTCGCGGCCGAGCTTGCGGTGGTCGCGCGCCTGCACCTCCTCGAGGTAGTCGAGGTACTTGCGCAGGTCCTTCTTGGTCCACCAGGCCGTGCCGTAGATCCGCTGCAGCATCGGCTTGTCGGCGTCGCCGCGCCAGTAGGCGCCGGCCACGCTGGTCAGGCGGAACGCGTCGCCGGGGATCTGCGCCGCCGTCTCGACGTGCGGCCCCTCGCACAGGTCGCCCCAGGTGCCGTGCTCGTAGAAGGTGATCGCCTCGCCCTCGGGGATGTCGGCGAGCAGCTCGACCTTGTAGGGCTGGCCGGAGGCCTCGAGGCGCGCGGCGGCCGCGGCGCGGTCGAGGGTCACGCAGCTGAAGTCCCCCGCCTCGACGAGGAGCTTGCGCATCTCCTCCTCGATCCGCGGCAGGTCCTCCTCGGTGAGGGCCCGCGGCAGCTCGAAGTCGTAGTAGAAGCCGTTCTCGATCGGCGGCCCGATCGCGACCTTGCCCTCCGGGAAGAGCCGGAGGACCGCGTCGGCCATGATGTGCGAGACGGAGTGGCGGAGGGCCTCGAGAGAGACGGGCCCGGACTGGGGTTCGAAGGGGAGGGTCATCGGGTTCGGCCGGCCGTACCTGGGCCGCGCGAGTGCCAGATTCTAGCGGGGCCCGGGGGCGCTCGCGCCCCGCCGGCCGAAGAGCTCGGCGAGGTCCCAGCCGAGGCTGAGCAGCGCGGGCACCACGGCCAGGGTGAAGGCGGTGCTGACCACCAGGCCCCCCACCACGACTGCGGCCAGGCCCTGGTAGAGCTCGGCGCCGGCGCCGGGCAGCGCGGCCAGCGGCAGCATGCCGAACACCGAGGTCGTCACCGACATCAGGATCGGGCGCAGGCGGGTCTCGGCCGACTCGGCCAGTGCGCGGCGCCGCTCCATCCCCTGCTCGCGCAGGTTGTTGGCCTGGTGGATGATCAGGATCGCGTTGTTCACCACCACGCCGGCCAGGATGACGAAGCCGAGCATGGCCAGCAGGTCGAAGCTGGCGCGGGTGCCGAGGGCGCTGGTCGTGGCCATGCCGAGCAGGCCGCCGGACAGCGCCAGCGGCACGGTGACCAGGATGACCACCGGCGACAGCCAGCTGCGGAACAGGGCGACGAGCAGCAGGTAGCTGATCAGGACCGCCAACCAGAAGGAGCCGGTGAGTGCGCTCAGCGTGCTGGAGAACTTGTCGGCGCTGCCGCCGAAGCGCACGCCGTACTGCGAGGGCAGCCCGGCCAGCACCGGCTCGACCACCTGCGCGCGCACCCGCTCGAGCACCGACTCCAGGCTGGCGCCGGGGACCAGGTGGACGGTCAGGGTGATCGCCCGCTGGCGCTCCGAGCGGTTCACGCTGACCGGCCCGGAGCCCTCCTCGACGCGGGCCACCGCCGAGAGCGTGGTGCGCGCGCCGCTCGGCGTGACCAGGGGGAGGGCCTCGAGGTCCTCGCGGCTGGCCACGCGGGCCTGCGGCGCGACCAGGACCAGGTCGTAGTCGCGGCCGCCGTCGCTGTAGGTGCCGACGCGCCGTCCGGCGACGGCCGCCTCGACCACCGCGGCCACCTGCTGCACGCCCATGCCGGCCTCGGCGGCGCGGGCCTCGTCCACCCGCACCTTGAACTCGGGGCGGCCCTGGACGAAGTCGCTCGACGAGTACTGCACGCCCTCGACGCCGTAGAGCATGCCCTCGATGGCGTCGGCGGCCTCGGCCAGGCGGCCGAACTCGGGGCCGTCGATCTCCAGGGTGAACTGCGCCCCGGCGTCGCGGAACAGCGGCGCCTGGAAGGGGAACACCGACAGGAAGCCGGGCATCCCCGTGACCACCGGGATGAAGCGGTTGCGGAAGCCCTCCTGCGCGTCGGGGTCGGTGGCGCTGTCCTTCAGCATCACGCCGCCGCCGTTGAAGCCGCCGGAGAGGACGAAGAAGTAGCGGTCGACCTCGGGCTGCTCGAGCAGCCAGCGCTCCATCGAGGCGCCGGACTCGAGCAGGGTCTCGGGCCGCGTGCCGGGCACCGGGCTGCCGAAGAAGAAGGTCAGGTTGACGTTGCCCGCGGGGAGGTACCCCGCCGGCGGGGCCAGCCCGACGGCCGCCACGGCGGCGACCAGGACGAAGGCCAGCAGGCCGAGCTTGAGGACCACGCTGCCGGCACCGCGGTCGGTCAAGGCGGTGGCCAGACCGCCGTAGAGGCGCAGGACGGGTCCGCGGCGCCCCGCGGCGCGGCTGGCGCGGCGGCCCAGGCCGCGGCGGTAGAGCAGCGCGGCCAGCGAGGGCACCACGGTCAGCGCCACGACCAGCGACAGCGCCACCGCGGCGGCGATGGCCAGCGCGAGGTCGGCGAACAGCTGCCCGGCCTCCTCCTGGATGCCGAGGATCGGCACGAAGACCGCGACCGTGGTCAGCGTGCTGGCCAGCACGCCGCCCCACACCTCGCGGCCGCCCTCCGCGGCGGCCTCACGCGCCGGTGAGCCGCGCTCGACGTGGCGGAAGATGTTCTCGAGCACCACGATGGCGTTGTCCACCACCATGCCGGCGGCGAAGGCCAGGCCGGCCAGGCTGATCACGTTCAGGGTGCGCCCCAGCGCGTCCATCACCAGGAAGACGGTGACCAGCGAGATCGGGATGGCCAGGCCGACCACCAGGACGCTGCGGGAGCTGCGCAGGAACAGCATGAGGACCACCACCGCGAGCACCGCACCGATCGCCAGGTTGTTGGTGACGAAGGCGAGGGCCTGGTCGAGGTAGGTCGTCTCGCGGTAGACCGAGCCGATCACCACGTCCATGCCGCGCGTCTCGAAGGAGGCGTTGAGCACCTCCAGCTCGTGGTCGACGCCGTCCACCAGGCGCACGACGTTGGCGCCGCTCTCCAGGCCGACGCCGATGGCGACGGTCTCCTCGCCGTTGTTGCGCACGATGCTGGTGGTCTCCTTGTTGCCGTCCACCACCCGCGCCAGGTCGCCGACGCGGACCGTGCCGGCGGCGTCGCGCCGCACCACGAGGTCCTCGATCCGGCCCAGCTCGGGGCTGCGGCCCTCGGTGCGCACGGTGTACTGGCGCGTGGCGCTCTCCACGTTGCCGCCGCGCAGGTCGAGGAAGCCGCGCCGCAGGGCGCCCTCCAGCTGGTCCCAGCGCACGCCGAGCGCGGCCAGGCGGTCGGCGTCGGCCAGCACGCGCACCTCGCGCTCCTCGCCGCCGATGATCAGCAGGTCGCTCACGCCGGCCACCCGCTCGATGCGCGGCTGCACCTCCTCGATGACCAGCTGGCGCAGGTCGGTCGGGGCGAGGCCGCTGCGCACGACCAGCCACATCGCGCGCTCCTCCATCTCGCCGGTCAGGCTGACCACCGGGCGCTCGGCGTCGGGCGGCAGCGGGGGCAGCTGGTTCATCTTGGTGACCACGTCCACCACCGCGCGGTCCTTGTCCACGCCCCACTGGTACTCGAGCCGCACGGTCGAGACGCCCTCGCTCGAGGTGCTGGTCAGCTTCTTCAGGCCGTCCACGCCCTGGACGACCTCCTCGATCTCGCGCGTGATCTGCTCCTCGACCTCGACCGGGCCGGCGCCGGGATAGACCGTGGTGATCGAGATGGTCGGCGTGTCCACGGTCGGCTTGAGCTGGACCGGAATGCGCAGGAAGGCCAGCACGCTGAACAGCAGCGCCAGGATCACCCCCACGGCCACCGTGTAGGGCCGTTCGACGGCGAAGCGGACCGGGTTCACCTCAGCCCTCCGCCGGCGCGAGAACGGACTCGGGGCCGACCAGGTCGCGGCCGGTCAGGACCACCCGGTCCCCCGCGGCGAGGGTCTCGCCCTCGAGGGGCAGGACCGCGGCGAGGCCGCGGCCGCGGGCCAGCACCTGGACCTCGCACAGCCGCGCGGTGGGCAGCCCCTGCTCGCCGGGGGGGCCGGCGGCGACCAGCGCGTGGCCGCGTTCGGTCTGGCGCAGCGTGTCGACCGGAACGAGCAGGGCGTCGAGGGCCTCGGCGCGGGTCAGCTCGGCGCGCACGAACATCCCGGGCAGGAGCCCCGCAGCGCCGTCGGCGCCGAGTTCCACCACCGCGAGGAAGTTGCGCGAGCCGGCATCAGCGGCCGGCACGAAGCGGTCGATGCGCAGCGCCCAGTCCTGCCCGGGCAGCTCGTCACAGCGCAAGCGTACGGCGGCGCCGGGGTCGAGGCGGGCGGCGTAGCGGGACGGCACCTGGACCCGCACCTCGCGGCGGCCGAGGTCGACCAGCTCGAGCACGGGCGCGCCGACGGCGGCGTAGGCCCCCTCCGACAGGTGCCGCTCGACCACCGCGGCGGCGTAGGGGGCGCGCAGCAGGCCCTGGTCCTGCTCGGCGCGCAGCCGGGAGAGCTCGGCCTCGCGCTGCGCCACGAGCAGCGCGGCGGCGGCGGCCTCGTGGGCGCGCGCGTCGCGCTCGACCGCGGAGACGATGTCCTCCCCCACTTCCACCGCGCGGCGTGCCTCGCGCTCGGCGAAGGCGGCGTCCTCGCGCGCGGCGGCCAGCGCCGCCTCGGCGGCGGCCACCTGCTGGACCAGGACGGCGTCGTCGAGCCGCGCGAGCAGCTGCCCGGCGGCGACCTCCTGCCCCGGCTCCGCGGCCACCTCGACCAGCTGGCCGGCGCGGCGGAAGCCCACCGCGCTGCGCCGCGCGGAGACCACGTCACCGACCAGCTCGACGGTCTCGGCGAGGTCGCCGCGCTCGACCGCCGCCAGGGTCACGGCGACGGGGCGCAGGCCGAAGGCGCCCGGCGGCGGCCCCTCCGCCGGAGCGTCGCCGCGGAACAGCAGGAACCACAGGGCGAGCGCCGCCGCGGCCAGGAACAGGACGGATCCGAAGAAGCTCTTCATGAGGATCTGCCGCGCGGAGGGGCGCGCTGCGGCGGAACCGGAAGGATAGCGTCAGGCTTCCGGCTCGGGCCAGATCACCAGCTCGCGGAGGAGCTGCACGCCGAAGCGCTCGGCCACCGCCCGCTCGATGCGCGCGAGCAGGGCGCGGACCTGGGCGGCCGTCCCGCCCCCCTCGTTGACCAGGAAGTTGGCGTGGCGTTCGCTGACCACCACGGACCCCTCGCGCGCCCCCTTCAGCCCGGCGGCGTCGACCAGGCGGCCGGCGCTGTCCCCGGGAGGATTGCGGAAGGCGCAACCGGCGGTCGCAAGGGTCACCGGCTGGCTGGCGTTCTTGCGGCGCAGGAAGGCTTCCGCTTCTGCCTTCACCTCGCGCGCCGGGCGCGGGCGCAGCCCGATGAGCGCCTCGAGGACGACCGCTCCGCGCAGGTTGCCGTCGCGGTACTGCGGTCCCACCTCGGCCGGGGTGAGGGAGTGCGCGCCACGCTCAGGGCTCCACAGGGTGACCTCGCGCACCTCGTCCCAGAGGCCCCAGTCGGCGCTGCCGGCGTTCATCGCCAGCGCTCCGCCGAGGTTGCCGGGCACCCCGATCAGGCGCTCGACGCCGCTCAGGCCGAGCTCGCCCGCGGCGCGGACCAGCTGCTGGATCGTGACCCCGGGCCAGCCGCGCAGGGCGTCCTCTCCCTCGCGGAACAGCCGGCGCATCGCGCCGGTGTGGATCACCGCGCCGCGGACGCCGCCGTCAGGGGCGAGCAGGTTGGCGCCGCCCCCGAGCAGCCGGAAGGGCGTGCCCTCCGCGTGCAGGGCGTCGAGCAGCTCGAGCAGGTGCTCCGGCTTCGCCGGCTCGAAGAAGAGCTCGGCCGGCCCGCCGATCCGCAGGGTGGTCCAGCGCGCGAGGGGCTCCTCGCGGCGGTACGGGCAGCAGTCAGTCGGCGAGGCCACGGGCGAAGGCGTCCACGTTGCCGGCGCCGAGACAGACCACCACGTCGTCCGGGCGGACCCAGCCGCGCAGCGCGGCTTCGGCGGCGGCGGTGTCGGCGACCACGGTCAGCGGGCGCTCGCGGCGCGCGAGGAGGGGCTCGACGATCTCGGCCACGTCGGCGCGCAGCTCCTCGGGATCGCGCGCGCGGTAGACGGGCAGCAGCACCAGCGCGTCCGCCTCGTCGAGGGCGGAAACGAAGTCGTCGCGGTACTCGGTGAAGCGCCGGGCCTGGTGCGGTTGGAAGGCCACGACGCGGCGGCGACCGGGGTGCCGCTCGCCGATCGCCTGCAGGGTGGCGCCGACCTCGAGCGGGTGGTGCGCGTAGTCGCTGATCAGCAACGCGCCCTGGCACTGCCCGACCTCCTCCATGCGGCGGGCGGCGCCGCGGAACCCGACCAGCGCCTCGGCCACCAAGCCCGCCTCGACCCCGAAGCCGCGCAGCACGGCCGCGACCAGCGCGGCGTTGCGCCGGTTGTGGTGGCCGGGGAGGCCGACCTCGACGGCGTCGGGCAAGGGCGGCGCCGCGACCCAGCGCGCCGGGGTGGCGTCGGACAGGTCGGGCGCCTCCGGGCCGGCGTAGACCACGCCGTCCTCGGGGAGCAGGGCGAGGAAGTGGCGGAAGGCCTCGACGACCTCGGGCAGGCCGCCGGGGTAGGTGTCCGGGTGCTCCTCGGTGACGTTGACCAGCGCGGCCCAGCGCGGGCGCAGGCGGTGGAAGCTGCGGTCGAACTCGCAGCTCTCGGCGACCAGCGGGGACGCGGCCTCGCCCCAGTGGGCGGAGGCGCCGAGCTGCGGCACCCCGCCGCCGATCAGGAAGCCGGGGTCGCGGCCGGCGAGGCGCAGGCCGTGGGCGATCCAGGCCGAGCAGGTGGTCTTCCCGTGCGAGCCGGCCACCGCGAGGGTGTCGCGCAGCTGGCTGACCTCGCCGAGCATCTCGGAGTAGAGCAGCGCGCGCCCCCCCGCGCCGCGCGCGGCGAGGAAGCCGCGGGCGGACTCCGGGACCGCGGCGCTGCGCACCGCCACGCTCACCGGGCCGGACGGCGCCTCGTCCTCGTCGAGGCCGACCAGACCGAGCCGCAGCAAGGGGTCGCCGGGGCCGAAGGGCTGGCGGTCGGCGCCGTAGACGGTCCAGCCGGCCTGCAGCAGGAAGGTGGCCAGGCCGCGCATCCCGCAGCCCCCGGCGCCGGCCAGGTAGGCGGCGCGAGGACCGCCCCGCGCGAGGGCGTCCAGCGAGGCGGAGCCGACGGCGGGGGGCTGGAGCATCGCGACAGCCTACGCGAACCGCGCGGCCATTTCCTCCAGCATGCCGACCGCCTGCGCCAGCCCGTCGGGCGGCGCGCTGGCGGCGAGGGATCGGCTCATCGCGCGGCGCTCGGCGGCGTCGTCGAGCAGCTCGAGGACCGCCGCCCGCACCGCCGCCCCGTCGCCGAGCACGCGGACGCCGGGCTCGAGGGCGCGGGCGTTGAGTTCCTGCTGGCGGTCGGCGTGCCCCGGGTAGGGAACGACCACCGCGGGCAGTCGGTGCAGCCAGAGCTCGGCCACCGTGGCGGCGCCGCCGCGGCACAGGGCGAGGTCGGCGGCGCTGTAGGCCGCGCCCATGTCGGAGCAGTGCGCCACCACCCGCCCGGCGACGCCGTGCGCGGCCATCGCCTCGCGCAGCGCCCGCTCCTTGCCGGCGCCGGCGGCCGCGTGGAGCTGCACCCCGCGCCGCGCCAGCTCCGGCGCCAGCTCGGCCGCCCAGCGGTTGAGGTCGAGGGCGCCCTGCGAGCCGCCGGTGAGGAAGAGGACGAGGCCCTCCTCCGCCAGGCCGAGGGCGCGGCGGGCCTCGGCGCGCGGCCCCCGGGGAGCTCGGCGGCCGGCTCCGGGAACAGGGTCAGCGCGCCGTCGGCCCAGCGGCGCAGGAAGCGCACCCCGCGGCCGACCACGCGGTTGCCCTCGAGCAGCACGAGCGGGCGGCGGCCCTTGGCGCCGAGCGCGGCGGCCCCCGTCAGCCCGCCGAGCCCGACCACCAGCTGGGGGCGGAAGCGCGCGGCCTCGCGCCGGGCGCGGGCCATCGCGCGCAGCAGGCGCAGCGGCCGCGGCATCCGCCCGCCGTCGGTGCCGAGCGAGGACCAGGCCCCCGCCGCGGCGAGGAAGTCCTGTTCCACCTCGCGCCCGCTGGTCAGGAACAGGGTCTCGTGTCCTCGGCGGCGCAGCTCCTCGGCCATGCCGAGGGCGGGAGCGAGGTGCCCCCCGGTTCCGCCGCCGACGAACAGGAAGCGCACGGGGTCAGCGGGGCGGCGGAGGGATGCGGATGGTCCTGCCGGCGCGCAGCTCGCGCGGATCCGTCATGCCATTGGCCTCGAGGATGTGCCGCCAGTGCTTGCTGGTGCCGTAGTACTGCTGCGAGATCTCGCCGAGCGTCTCGTCCGCGCGCACCACGTGCTCCTGCGAGGCGCCGGTGGCGGCCGCGGGCTCCCCGCTCATCGCCGCGCGGCTGGCCTGCAGGGCGTCGTCGGCCGGCAGCAGCAGCGTCTGGCCAGCTCGCAGGCTGCGCGGGTCGCGGATCGAGTTGGTCGAGGCGATCAGCCGCCACAGCTTGCTGTCGCCCAGCTCGCGCGAGGCGATGCGCTGCAGCGTGTCGTTGGGGCGGACGATGATCTTGCGCTGCGGCGCCGGAGCCGGCGGCGGCGCCGCGCTCTCCTCTGCGAGGTCGACGAACTGCAGGCCGGTGGCCTCGTCCTCCTGCTCCTCGGCGGGCGGGTCGGCGGGGAGCTCGTAGACGTCGAGCGGATCGGCCTGCGGCGCGCGGCGGAAGTCCGCGGCGCTGAGGCGCTCGTGCTCGGCGTAGAGGTCGACCTCGAAGTCCTGCGAGCCGGGCTCGAGGACCACGGCGGAGGTCGCGACCGACTCCTCGGTCACCTTGCCGCGGCCGAGGAAGCCGCTGACACCGGCGGCCACGAGGAGCAGCACCAGGGCGATCAGGCCGGATTGTTGGAGTCGGGTCATGGGTTGGTGGGATTCAGGGCGGCGGCCGGTGCGGAGCGCGCGGCGGGACGCCAGGCAGCGCTCACGGCGAGGCCGAGGAGGGCGGATAGGGAGAGGATGGAGGAGCCGCCGCGGCTGACGAAGGGCAGCGGCAGGCCCTTGGGCGGCACGAGGCCGGTGACGACCGCCATGTTCAGGGCGGCCTGGATGGAGACCATCAGCGTGGCCCCGGCGAGCAGCAGGGCGGCGTAGCGCGACTCGGCGCGGCGCGCAGCGCGCACGCCGAACAGGGTGAAGGCGACGTAGAGGCCCCAGATCGCCAGGGTGCCGATCAGGCCCCACTCCTCGGCGATCAGGGACAGCACGTAGTCGGTCTCCCCCTCCGGCACCCAGCCCATCTTCATGGTGCCCAGGCCGGGGCCGGCCCCGCTCACCCCGCCGACGGCGAAGGCGTCGAGGGCGCGGCTGGCCTGCAGCCCGACCTCGCCCTGCACGAAGGCGGCGATGCGGGCGTCGACGTGGTCGAACAGCAGGACGGCGATGGCGAGGGCGCCGATGATCGCCGGCACGAGGTAGCGCAGGATGGTCATCGGCGCGCCGGCGAAGAAGAACAGCATGCCGGTGGCGGTGGCCAGGATGACCACCGAGCCGAGGTCCGGCTGCAGCAGGACGGGCGCGACCAGGACCGTGAAGACCAGCATCAGCTTGGCGATGGCCTCGCCCTGCCGCGAACGGAGCGGGTCCTCCGCGATCCAGGAGGCCACCACCGCCGGCCACAGGCACTGCAGCAGCACCGAGGGCTGGATCGGCTGCGAGCCGATCATCACCCAGCGCGTCGCGGCGTGGCTCTCGTGGCCGAAGCCCGGCAGGGCCAGCATGGCGAGCAGGACGCCGAAGACCAGGAAGGTGAGGCCGGGCAGCACGCGCCGCACCTGCGCCACCGGCACGGCGGTGGCGGCGAGGAAGGCCCCCATCCCCAGCGCGAGGTGGATGCTGTGGGTGCCCAGCCGCGACCAGCCCTCGCCGGGCGGCGCCACCGAGAGCCCCATCAGCAGCCCGATCACGGCCAACGCCGCGGTGCACACGAGCATGCCGGTGAGGTCGGCGCGGAGGGCGCGGCTGGGGTTCATCGCACCTTCAGCAGCAGCAGGCCCAGGGTGGCGGAGACGACGCCGCCGATCCAGAAGCGGGTGACGATCTTCTGCTCGGGGATGCCGGCGAGCTCGAAGGCGTGGTGGATCGGCGCCTTGCGGAACACGCGCCGCCCGGTCCACTTGAACCAGTAGATCTGGATCAGGCTGGTGGCCACGTCGAAGACGAAGACGCCGGCGAGCAGCGGCAGGGCGAGCTCCTGCTTGGACACGATGGCGAAGTAGCCGATCATCGCGCCCATCGGCAGCGCGCCGCTGTCGCCGAGGAAGATCTGCGCCGGGCTGGCGTTGTACCAGAGGAAGCCGAGGGTCGCGCCGAGGATGGCGCCGCCCATCACGACCACCTCGCCCGCGCCGGGGATGCGCGGCAGGTTCAGGTAGGCCGCCCACTCGGCGTGGCCCACCATGTAGACGGCCACGGTGAGCGCCGTGAAGGTGATCAGCCCGGCGCCGGCGGCCAGGCCGTCGAGGCCGTCGGTGACGTTCACCGCGTGCGTGGTCGAGAGGATCACGAAGGACTCGAAGACCACGAAGATGGCGAGGCCGTAGAGCCCGAGGTTCTCGGTCTCGGCGAAGAGGTCCTTGAGCAGCGGGACGTAGATGCGGCCGATCTCGGGCCGGCCGGTCCCCTCGCCCATGTACCACAGCATGACCGCCACGTAGCCCGTCAGCAGAACGGTCCACAGCAGCTTGGTGGTGCGGGAGAGTCCGTTGCGTCCGCCCTCGCGCTTCCACTTGATCCAGTCGTCGAAGAAGCCGAGCGTGCCCATCCCGACCAGCAGCACGGCGCCGAGCAGGACGAGCAGCTCCTTCGGGTTGGCCAGCAGCAGGGTCGAGCCGAGCACCGCGCTGACCCAGAACACCCCGCCCATGGTCGGCGTGCCGCTCTTGCCCTTCTCGCGGTGCAGCGCGCCGACCTCGGCGCAGTCATTGCCGCCGACGTCCTCGCCGACGCCGGCGCGGCGCAGGGCGCGGATCAGCGGCTTGCCGAGGGCCAGGGCCAGGATGAAGGCCACCGCGGCGGCCAGCGCCGCGCGCACGGAGATGTAGCGCAGCGCGTGGAGCGGCTGCCACAGCTCCTGCAGCCAGTCCTGGATCAGCGGGATCACCGGACCCCTTCCCCCTCCAGGGCGAAGCGGGCGGCGCCGCGGTCGATGGCGGGCAGCAGGCGCTCGAGGGCCTCGGCGCGGGAGGCCTTGAGCAGCACGGCGGTGAAGGGCTCGAGCAGGCCGGGGAGCGCCACCATGGCCTCGGCCAGGTCGGCGGCGGTGTGGACCTCGGCGGCGCCGGCGGCGCGCGCGCCCTCGGCGATCCAGGCGCCGCCGCGACCGACGCCGAGCAGCACGTCGCAGTGGGGCGCGGCCTCGGCGCCGCAGCCGCGGTGGATGGCCTCGGCGTCCTCGCCGAGCTCGTGCATGGTGCCGAGGACGGCGATGCGCCTCGCGGCACCGGGCCATCCGGCGAGCACCCCGAGCGCCGCGGCGAGCGCGGCCGGGCTGCTGTTGTAGGAGTCGTCGATGACCTCCACCCCGCCGAAGTCGTGCACGCTCAGCCGTCCCTTGGGCCGCCGCAGCCCCTCGAGCCGCGCGCGCAGGGCCTCGGCCGGCACGCCGAGGTCGAGGGCGATGGCCGCGGCCACCGCGCACAGCTCGGCCTCGTGCGGCGCGACCACCGGCAGCCGCAGGGCGCCCAGGCCGGGGAGCTCGACGTGGAAGCGTCCGGGACGCGGGTCGAGGACGCGGCCGTCGGTGCCGTCGCCGATCCCGGCGGTGCGGGCGCGCGCCGGCCAGGCGCAGCCGTGCGCCTCGGCGAGCGCGAGCGCGGCGGGCGGGCACCAGACGCCGCCCGTCTCCTGCACCGCGTCGGCCAGGCGGCTCTTCTCGCGCACGATCGTGGCGAGGTCGTGCATGCCCTCGAGGTGCACCGGGGCGAAGGCGGTCAGCCAGGCGTGACGCGGGCGCGCGACACCGAGCAGCCGGTCCATCTCGCCCGGCGCGTTGATGCCGTACTCGAGCACCAGGCGCTCGGTGCCGAGCGGGGCGGAGAGAACGGCCAGCGGCAGGCCGACCTCCGAGTTGTAGGAGGCGGGCGCGACGTGGACGAGCGCCTTCGGGCCGCCGAGGAGCTGGCCGAGGATGTCCTTGGCCGAGGTCTTGCCGACGCTGCCGGTGATGCCGACCACCGGGCAGCCGAGACGGCCGAGGTGGAAGCGGGCCAGCTCGCCGAGCGCGGCCAGCGGGTCCTCCACCGCGATCACCGGGAAGCCGAGCGGCCGCTCGCCGCGGTCGGCCTGCACCACCGCCGCCGCCGCGCCGGCCCGGAAGGCCTGGTCGAGGAAGCGGTGGCCGTCGGTGCGCGCGCCGGACAGGGCGACGAAGAGGTCGCCCGGGCGCAGCTCGCGGCTGTCCGTCTTCACCCCGCGGACCTCGCCCTCGCCGCCGCCGCGCAGGGCGCCGCCGATCCTCTGGGCGATCTGGGAAACCGTCAGACCGAGCATCGCGCAGCCTCCTCCAGTTCGAGCCTGTCGTCGAAGGGGTGGCGGACTCCCGCCACCTCCTGGTAGTCCTCGTGTCCCTTGCCGGCCACGAGCAGGACGTCCCCGGGCGCGAGCCCGGAGACCGCGCGGCGGATCGCCTCGCGGCGGTCCACCTCCAGCGCGACCGGGCAGCCCCGGTCGCGGGCGCCGGCGGCGACCTCCTCGACGATGCGCGCCGGATCCTCGGTGCGCGGGTTGTCCGAGGTCACCAGGCACCAGTCCGCGCCGCGCGCGGCGGCCTCCCCCATCTGCGGGCGCTTGCCGCGGTCGCGGTCGCCGCCGGCGCCGAAGACCACGCCGAGGCGCCGCCCCGGGTAGGCCTCGCGCAGCGCGTCGAGCACGCGCACGAGGGCGTCGGGGGTGTGGGCGTAGTCGACGAACAGCGGCCAGGGCGAGCCCTGCGCCACGCGCTGCAGGCGCCCCGGGGCGGCGCCCGCAGCGGCCAGCCCGGCGGCGGCGGCGGCGGGATCCAGGCCGGCGGCGCGCAGCAGGCCGAAGGCCAGGAGCAGGTTCTCGGCGTTGTGGCGCCCGATCAGGGGACTGCGCAGCTCGGCCTCGCCCCACTCGCCCTCCACCGCCACGCGCAGGCCGTCCTCGTGGCCGACGATGCGGCCGCGCAGCGCAGCGTCGGGACGGTCGAGGGCCCACGGCACCAGCTGCGCCGCGGCGCCGCGGCAGGCGCTGTGCGCGAGCGGCGCATGGGCGGGAAGGAAGGCCGGCGCACCGGCGGGCAGGCCGTGGACCAGGCGCGCCTTGGCCGCGGCGTAGTCGGCGAGGTCGGCGTGGTAGTCGAGGTGGTCCTGGGTCAGGTTCGTCCAGCCGGCGGCGGCGATCCGCAGCCCGGCGAGGCGGCGCTGGTCGAGCGCGTGGCTGCTGGCCTCGAGCACGAGGGAGTCCGCGCCGGCGACCCGCGCGCGGCCCAGCCAGTCCTGCAGGCGGTCGGCGGCGGGCGTGGTGTTCGGGATGGCCTCCACCTGACCTTCGAAGGCCATGCCCAGCGTGCCGCAGCGGGCCGGACGACGGCCGGCGTGGCGCAGGGCCTGCTCGAGCAGGTGGACCACCGTGGTCTTGCCGTTGGTCCCGGTGACCGCTCCGGTCCACAGGGCTCGGCTCGGATCGCCGGCCACCAGCGCGGCCGCCCGGCCGGCGGTCTCGGCCGGGTGGGCGCCGGGCTTCAGGGCCAGCACCGGCACGGTGAGGCTGCGCGGCAGGCCCGCCCCCAGCACGGCCACCGCGCCGCGGCCCAGGGCGTCGGCGACGAAGCGGCGGCCGTCCACGGCCGTTCCGGGCAGCGCGGCGAAGAGGTCGCCGGGGCGGACCGCCCGCGAGTCGAAGCAGAGCCGGCGGACCTCGACGTCGTGCGTCCCCCCCGCGCTCGCCGGCGACACCAGCGAGCAGGCGTCCTCGAGTCGCTCGGCCAGCCGCGAAAGCCTCATCGTCCCTGCACAGGAACGATAGCCGGATCGACGGGCGGATCCAAGGCCGGCGGCTCGACCTCGCCGTCGCGTCCGAGGGCCCAGTGGAGCACGTCCCGCACCACCGGCCCGGCCACCCGGGAGCCGTAGTACTCCTCCCCCTTGGGGTCGTGGGCGGCCACCACGACGAGGTAACGCGGGTCCTCCGCCGGCGCAAACCCGACGAACAGGCTCGTGTACACGTCCTTCTTGACCTCATGCTGCACGGTGCCGCTCTTACCCCCCCAGGTGAAGGGCACGTCGTTCAGCCAGTCCCGAGAATCCAGTTGGACCATCCCCACCATCGCGTCCTGCACCATGCGGGCGACGCGCTCGGGGAAGACCCGCGTCGGCGGAAGCGCTTCCGCCGCCGTGAGATGGGGCTCGACGAGGAGCCCGCCGTTGATCAGCGCCGCGTGCGCCGCCGCCAGCCGGAAGGGCGTCACCGCGAGCTGGTGGCCGATCGAGACCGAGGGCACGGTCCAGCGCGTCTGGCGCTCGCTCCAGTGCACCTCCTGGGGCAGGATGCCGCGGTCCTGGTTCAGCGGCAGGCCCGCGACCCGGGCGCCCAGGCGCAGGTCCTCCAGCAGCCCGCGCAGCCCCTCCCGGCCCAGTTCCAGGCCGATCTTGCCGGCGGCGATGTTGCTCGAGTGGACGATCGTCTCGCGCCAGTCCAAGGCGTGCGTCGGCACGCCGCGCGCGTTGCGGATCGGCGGCTGGTTGCCGCCGCGGGCGAACCAGGTGCCGCCGTTCTGGTCGAAGCGGGAGGTTTCCCGGATCGCCCCGGAGGCCAGGGCGCGGGCCACGACCAGCGGCTTCATCGTCGACCCGGGCGAGACCACCCAGCCCATCGGCGAGGCCGCCCCGACGATGCGCCCCTGCTCGTCGGCGGTGGCCCCGGGGTGGTTGGGGTCGTAGTCGGGGAGCCCGGCCAGGGCCAGGATCTCGCCGCTGCGCGGATCGAGCACCAGCCCGCCCGCCCAGTCGGTGCGGTGCTCCGCCATGAGCTGTTCGAGCTCGGCCCGCAGCCGGGCCGAGAGGGCGGCGTCCAGGGTGGTCGAGCGGTCGGCGGCCGGCACCGGCTCGGCGTAGCTCACCGCCGGGTTGACGCCGAAGGCGGCGGTCACGCGCAGGGCCTTCTTCGAGCCGGGCGTGCCGCGCAGCTCGGCGTCGAACTTGCGCTCGAGCCCGGCCACGCCCTGGATCTCCGGCCGCGGCCCCTTGGCGTCGAGGTGGCTGGCGAAGCCGACCACGTGCGACAGGTTCTCGGCCTGCGGGTAGACCCGCTGCCAGAAGTTCTCGAGGCGGAGCCCGGTCCCCGGGACCGAGCGCAGCAGCGGCCGCAGCCGAGAGACCGTCTCGGGAGACAGCCCCTCGGCAATCACGGAACGCGACTGCGTCGGGTGCCGCAGAGCGGCGACCAGGTCGGGAAGAGGGACTCCGGCGACCGCGGCAACAGGGGCCATCTCCTGCGCGGTCTCCTCGGCAGTGAAGGAGGTCTCCTTCCGGGTGTAGCGGCGGTAGCGCGGCAGCGCGTCCACCACCAGCCGCCACACGGGCTGGGACACCGCCAGCGGCACGCCGTGGCGGTCCAGGATCGAGGCGCGCGGCGCCTCCACCTGCGACTCGGCCTGGGCCAGGCCGAGGGCGGCGTCGATGCGCTCGGCGGCCGGGAACAGGCTGAGCTGGAACAGCCGGACCAGGACCGCGAGGTAGAGGGCGCCGAGCGGACCCAGCAGCCAGATCGGGTGCAGCGGGGTCAGCCGGCTCGTGCTCACAGCTCGGGAGCCGCCTCGGCGCCGGCGCGCTGGGCGGCGGCGCGACGCGCCACCGCGACCGGGGAGATCCAGGCCTGCAGGCGGGCCTCCGCCTGGCGCTGCCGCTGGAGCGAGACGATCTGCTGGCGCCGGTGCACCTCGGCGCGCGCCCGCGAGGCCAGCGCCTCGTTGCGCAGGCTCAGCCCGCCGAGCAGCTCGCAGAGGAGCAGCGCGACCAGACCGATGACCCGGCCGCTCACCGCCCGGCCTCCTCGCAGCGGCGGATGGCGCGCACGCGCGAGCTGCGCGCGCGCGGGTTGCGCCGCGTCTCGGCGACACCGGGAGTCCGGCCGCCCTTGGCCAGGTCCTCGTAGTCGCCCGAGCGGACCTCGTTGCGGAAGGCGAGCTTCACGCGGCGGTCCTCCAGCGAGTGGAAGCTGATCGCCGCGAACACGCCGCCCGGGGCCAGCAGCGGCGGGACCGCGCCGAGCAGGGCGTCGATCTCGTCGAGCTCGCGGTTGACCGCGATCCGGAGGGCCTGGAAGGTGCGCGTCGCCGGGTGGATACCGCCGCGGGTGCGCGGCACGATGCGGTCGACCAGGTCGCTCAGCTGCGAGGTGCGCAGCAGCGGGCCGCGGCGGCGGGCCTCGATCACGCCGTGGGCGATGCGGCGCGCGTAGCGCTCCTCGCCGTACTCGCGCAGCCAGGTCTCGATCTCGTCCTCGCCGGCGCAGGCGAGCAGCTTGGCGGCGCTGGTCTTCTGCAGCGTGGCGTCCATGCGCATGTCGAGCGGGCCGTCCTTGAGGAAGGAGAAGCCGCGGTCCGGGTCCTCCAGCTGGTCGGAGCTGACGCCGAAGTCGGCGAGCACGCCGTCGACGCGGCCGCGCCAGCCTTCGGGCAGCAGCTCGGGGACGGCGGAGAAGGGCGCGTGCTCGAAGTGCACCCGGTCGCCGAAGCGCTCGAGGCGCTGGCGCGCGCGGTCGAGGGCGTCGGCGTCGCGGTCGACCGCGAGCAGGCGCGAGTCCTCGCAGGCGGCGAGGATGCCCTCGGCGTGGCCGCCGCCGCCCACGGTGGCGTCGACGTAGAGCCCGCCGCGTTGCGGCGCGAGAAGCTCGAGGGTCTCCTTCAGGAGCACCGGCTCGTGGGTGGACGGACCGGCGGGCTTCGAGGGACGGGTCATGTGACGGCTCAAGAGGATCACGGCCTCTCCTCCAGCGAATCGAGGGAGCCGCCGTTGAAGAATTCGGCGGCCTGTTCCAGGTAGGCGGCCTCGGCGTCGACCGAAGCGCTTTTGTTCCAACGACGGGCGTCCCAGATCTCGACCCAGTCGAAGACTCCGACCACGACGATCTCCTTGCCCAGCCCGGCGTGTTCGCGCAGGTCGGCCGGGATGAGCATCCGGCCCTGCGAATCCAGGGACTGCTTGCTGGTCAGGCGGGCCAGGCCGCGCATGACGTTGGCGAAGCTCTCGTTGCCCCGCGCCTTGCGCACCACGCCCTCGCGGTGGGCGCGGAAGCCGCTCTCGGTGTACAGGTAGAGGCAGGGGCTGTCCCCGATGGTCAGCCAGAAGTGGCCGCGATCGGCCGGATCCCCCACCTCGTCCACGATCCGCCGCGGCACGAACAGCCGGCCTTTGGCGTCCAGCTTGTGCTCGGATTGTCCGGTGAAGAGGGTCAAGGGGGGAGAACTCCTGGCCGGCCGCGCCACTTGGCGCCACTTCCTGCCACTCACCTGTTATATCGCTCCAAATTGACCGCGCCAGCCCCTTCCGGAGAAAATTTGGAGGCCCCGACCGCCTCCGCGGAATTCGGCCCTCCAGGGGGCCTGGAGGCCTCATTCCGGGACCTGGAGGCGGTCCTCTCCCGCCGGTGGAGGAAAGTGGAGGGGCCACCGGGCCCCGGACCGCCTCAGTCCTCGGGACCGTCCTCTTCCGCCACCGGGGCTGCGTCGAGCAGCTCGTCCATGCTCTGGTCCCGCGTGGGGTCGAGCATGCCGGCCAGGACGGCGGAGAGGCGGGCGCGGCGCTCCTCGTCGAGCTCGCGCACCTCGACCTCGAAGGGGTTCTTCGAGCGCGGTTTGCGCAGCTGCAGGAACTCGCGCTTGCCGCGCCGCACCACGGTCTGCAGCTTCAGGCGGCGGTGGCGGACGAGCAGCAGCGCGAGCAGGAAGCAGAAGTCGCGGCGTTCGTCGCGCGCGTCCTCGCGCAGCTTGTGCAGCACGGCGAGGACCACCTCGAAGTCGACCTGGACGCTGCCGCGGGACTCGCGGTGGTTCGTGCGCCAGTAGAAGACCTCCTCGGCCTCGTCGCGGCGCTCGAAGCAGGCGCTGCACAGGTCGCCGCGCTCGAGCTCGTCCTCGTGGAAGCGGAGCAGCGAGAACAGGGTCTCGCCGGCGACGAAGTCGCGGCCGCAGGCAGCGCAGCTGCCCTGGCGACGGCGGTAGCTCCAGGCTCCACTCACGGCGCCATTCTAGGCCGCGCCCCGGGGCGGAATCCAACCTCCCCCGCCCTTGCCCGCTCCCCCGCGCCGCCGCACACTCGCGCCATGCCGCTCCGCATCGAAGCCGTCGGGACCGCGCGTGCGCGGCGCCGCTTCGTCGAGCTGGCGCGGCGCTTCCGCGGCGGCTCGCCCCACTACGTGCCCAGCCTCACCGGCGAGGTCACCCGCCTGCTCGACCCGGCGAAGAACCCCGCCCTGCGCCGCGCCCGGCAACGGCTTTGGATCGCCTCCGACGAGCGCGGGCCGCGCGGCCGGATCGCCGCCACCTACGACGCGCGCCACGCCGAGTCGCTCGGCGAGGAGGCCGGCTGGTTCGGCTTCTTCGACGCCGACAGCGCCGCGACCGCCGCGGCGCTGCTCGACACGGCGCGGGCCTGGCTGGCCGAGCAGGGCGCGCGCACCGTCCTCGGCCCGGGCGACCCGGACACCAACCACGAGTGCGGCTGCCTGCTCGAGGGCCACGACGAGCTCCCCTACCTGATGATGCCGCACCACCCGCCGCAGTACGGCGAGTGGATCGCCGCCGCCGGCTTCGCGAAGGCCAAGGACCTGCTCGCCTTCGAGACCGACAGCGAGCGCATGGCCCCTGCGCTGGCGCGCATGGACGCGCTGGCCGACCGCGCGATCGCGCGTGGCGGCTTCCGCCTCGTGCAGCTGACGAAGAAGCACTTCGACCGCCAGATCCGCGACGCCCACACCGTCTACCAGGAGGCCTGGCAGGCCAACTGGGGCTTCCTGCCGATGGAGCTCGACGAGTTCCTGTTCGAGGCCGCCGGCATGAAGATGCTGCTCGACCCGCGCCTGGCCTGGCTGGCCTACCGCGAGGAGCGGCCGGTCGGCGTGGTGGTGGCGCTGCCCGACGCCAACCAGGCGCTGCACGCGGTGGGCGGCCGCCTGTTCCCGACCGGCATCCTCCGCCTGCCCTTCCTGCTGCGCCGCATCGACCGCGTCCGCACGATGATGCTCGGCGTGGCGCAGGACTGCCGCGGCCAGGGCCTCGACCTCGCGCTGGTCCAGCGCATGACGCGCGGCAGCTACGACGCCGGCTACTTCCGCTCGGAGATGTCCTGGGTGCTCGAGGACAACGAGCCCATGCTGCGCCTGGCCGAGCGCTTCGGCGGCCGCTGCTCGCGGCGCTACCGCGTCTACCGCGCGCCGGCCTCGTCCTGAGCCCGGCGCACGCGGCCGCCGCGGCCGGAGCGCGGCGCCACCTGGATCAGGAGCTGGCGCATGACCACCTTCGCCCGCGCCGGGTCCTCCCGGCGGTCCTCCCACTCGGCCGCCTCGGGCTCGAGCGTGCGGTGCTTCTCGACGTTGACCTGGGTGCGCACCCGCGCGCGCAGGCGGTAGCTGCGCGGCTCGGAGCCCGGCTCGATCTCGAGGATCGCCTGCGAGCGGTAGCCGCGCTCGCTGTAGGGCGACAGGTGGACGTCCCAGCCCGAGGTGACCACGCCGCCGACCTCGTCCATCTCGCCGGGCGGGAAGTCGGCGCGCACCATGGCCAGGACCGCGGCGTGCAGCAGGTCGCGCATCGGCGGGCCGTCGACCAGCTCCTGGCCGTAGAAGTACGGCGGCTCGGCCTCCGGCGCGACGCAGCCCGGGAGGAGGAGCAGCGGGAGGAGGGCGAGGAACAGCGCGCGCATGGCCCGGAGTCTAGCGGCGTTTGGAGGGGCTGCGCTCGCGCTCGCGCAGGATCAGCCGCAGCGGGATCCGGCCGAAACCGAGCCGGCGGCGCAGCTCGCGCGCGATCGCGCGCAGCGCCTCCTTGTCGAACAGCGGCGCGCGGTTGACGAACAGGAGGACGCTCGGCGGGTGGACGCGCAGCTGCGTGGCGTAGAAGACGCGCGGCTTCTCGCCGCGGCCGCGGAAGCGCAAGCGCTGGAAGGTCTGCTCGACGGCGCGGTTCAGCTCGCCGGTGCCGACGCGGCGCGCGCCCTCCTCGTGCAGCGCGAAGGCCAGCTCCATGACCTTCTCCAGGCCCTGGCCGCGCGGGTTGGAGATCATGCGGATCGGCGCGCCGGCGAGGTGCGGCAGCTTGCGCTCGACCAGGGCGCGGAACTCGTCGATCTTCAGGTCGGGGACGAGGTCCTTCTTGGTGCCGACGATGACCACCGGCTTGTAGCGGTCGTGGATGGTGCGCGCGAGCTCCTGGTCGAGGCGCGCGAGCGACTGCGTCAGGTCGAGGAACAGGAGCACCACGTCGGCGTGGCGGATGGCCTGGTCGCTGCGCGTCAGCGAGAAGAACTCGATCGCGTTGGCGATCCGCGCGCGCCGGTGGACGCCGGCGGTGTCGACCAGGGAGACGCGGCGGTCCCTCCACTCGAAGGCCACGTCGACGGCGTCGCGCGTGGTGCCGGGGATGTCGCTGACGATCACCCGCTGCTCGCCGACCAGGGCGTTGATGAAGGAGGATTTGCCGGTGTTGCGCCGACCGAGCACGGCGATCCGCAGCGCGCCGCTCGGCACGGGGGGCACCTCGCCCGCGGGCGGCAGCAGCTGGTCCAGCTCGTCGAGCAGGAAGCCGATGCCCTGGCCCTCCTGGGCCGACAGCGGCCGCGCGTCGCCGAAGCCGAGCGCGCCGAACTCGGCCAGGTTGCGCTCCGCCTCGTTGCCCTCGCACTTGTTGGCGAAAAGCAGCACGGTGCGGCCGGAGCGGCGCAGCAGGCCGGCGACGTGCTGGTCGAGCAGCGTGAGGCCCTCGCGCGCGTCGACCAGGAACAGCACGACCTCGGCCTGGTGCAGGCCGGTGACGACCTGCAGCTCGACCGAGTCGGCCAGGTCGGCGCGGTCGACCACGCCGATGCCGCCGGTGTCCATCAGGTCGAAGTCGAGCGCCGGCTCGTCCACCGTGACGGGCAGGACCAGGCGGTCGCGGGTCACGCCGGAGGTCGGCTCGACGATGGCGCGGCGCTCCCCCACCAGGCGGTTGAACAGCGAGGACTTGCCGACGTTCGGGCGGCCGACGATGGCGACGAGCGGGCGGTATTCCTTCATGCTTCAGCGGATGCCGAGGGCGGGGTGGATCTGCGGCAGGACGCGGACGTCGAGGCCGTGCGGGACGCCGGCGAGCGCCCAGCGCATCAGGGTGCCGGCCGCGGGGGGCGCCGGGCGGCCGGGGGCCGGGGTCTCCGGCTGAAGGTACAGCGGCCGGCGCAGGCCGCGGCCGCCGAGGGTGGTCCACACGGCGCGGACCTCCTCCTCGGCGACCTCGGCGCTGACGACGAGCTTGAGCCACCACTCCGCGCCGGCCGCCTCACAGACTTCGACGCAGCCCAGCGCGTCGGCAGCGGCTTCGCCGCGGTCGAGGGTGGCGGCGAGCTTCCAGTCCAACGAGACGGCGTCGACGGCCGGCAGCAGCTCGCGCAGGCGCTCCGGCCAGAGACCGGCGGTCTCGAGCACGCGGCGTCCGGGCCAGCCGGGCAGCCAGGCCGCGAGGAAGCCGGCCTGGGCCAACGGCTCGCCGCCGGTGACCGAGAGCGTCAGCCGCGCGGGATCCGCGCCGTGGGCGGCGGCGAGCTCCGCGAGGGCGGCGTCGAGCGCCGGGGCGTCCAGCGGGTTCGGGCGCCGCTCGGTCCCGGCGGGGATGTGCAGCTCGAACTCCGGCTGGCGCGTCCAGCTGCGCGGCGTGTCGCAGTAGCGGCAGCGCAGCGGGCAGCCGCCCAGGCGGAGGAAGAGCTGCGGCTCGCCCACGCCGGCCCCCTCTCCCTGCAGGCTCAGGAAGATCTCGTCGAGGTGGAGCCGGTCGGACACGGCGTCTCGGGGGTCGGGGCGAAAGAGAAGGCCGCGCCGGAGAGGGCGCGGCCTGATCCCTGGACGGACGAGGCTCAGGCCTCGTCGGCGGAGGCGCCGGAGTCGGCGCTCTTCTCCGCGGCCTTCTCCGCAGCAGCGGCGGCCTTCTTCTGCTTCTTGGTCAGGACCTTGAACTTGGTCCGCACCTTGGGCAGGCCGTAGACCGAGTTGTCGTCCTCGCTCCATTGACCTTCGGTCATCAGGCGGTCGAGGCGCTCACGACGGGTCAGGACGGAGCGCTCCTTGACCAGGGCGCCACCGATGAACAGGGACTTGTGGATGGACATGTTCGTTGCGTCAGGAAGTGGTGTCGGGCAGGCGGGCGATGTAGGCCGATTCGAAGGCCCGTTTGCCGGAGCCGGCGGGGTACTCCAACTGCCGGACCCGGTCGAGCAGTTGGCGGAGCTGCGGATCCTCGGCCGATTCGGCGCGGCCGAGGTAGATGCGGATCCAGCTCTTCTGGTCGTTGACCAGGTTGCCCCAGACGCCGAGCTGCTGGAGCAGGTCACGGCCGACCTGCGTGGCGCGCTCGAGGTTCGCGGGGGTGTAGGAGTACTGGATCGCGACGACCGAGTGCTCGACGGCCGCAGCCGCAGGAGCGCCGGTCGCAGGGGTCGCGCCGTCGCCGTTCGGGGCGCCGGCCTCGACCTCGGGGCTGCCGAGGGTGTTCGACAGCCACCAGACCACGGGGATGGCAAGGAGCAGGAGCAGGAGCAGGCCGCCCCAGGGCAGGGAGGACGGCTTCGCCGTGGCCCCCGCAGGAGCACCGGCGACCGGACGCATGGTCTCCCGCGCGGCGGGAGCGGCAGCGGCCGGTTGAGGCGTCTGGGTCTCGACGGACTTGCGCGGGGCGGATTCCGAGCGCCCGGTCGCCGGTTCGGCGCCCCGTTGTTTGCGCATCAGATCCAGAAGTTCCGCTTTCCGCGGGGCCATGACGGTCCTCGTAGCCGGACAAGCATAGCCGATGGGCCGGGAATCGCAAGGACCGGAGCGGGCGCGGGAGGCCGCCGGCGCAGCCCTTGAGTCGCCGCCCCGGAGCGGCACAATGGGCCGCGATGTCCGCACCGGCGACCGGAGACGCGCGGCTCGTGGCCGCCTGCGAGGAGCTCCTCGAGGGGCTCGCGCAGCTCGGGGTGGAGACCCTGCCCCCTCCGGCCCCGGCCTCGGCGCCGGTTCCGGCTCCGGCCGAGGCCCTGGCCGCGATCGCCGAGCGGATCGCCGCCTGCCGCGCCTGCGGGCTGTGCGAGGGCCGCCAGCGGACCGTCCCCGGCGAGGGCTCGCCCCGCGCCCGGGTGATGTTCGTCGGCGAGGCCCCCGGCGCCGACGAGGACCGCAGCGGCCGCCCCTTCGTCGGCCGCGCCGGCCAGCTCCTCACCCGGATCATCGAGGGCGGCATGGGCCTGCGCCGCGAGGAGGTGTTCATCGCCAACGTCCTCAAGTGCCGGCCGCCGGAGAACCGCGACCCGAGCCTCGAGGAGAAGGCGGCCTGCACGCCCTTCCTCGAGGAGCAGATCACCGCGCTGCAGCCCGAGCTGATCATCGCCCTCGGCCGCCACGCGGCCGGCCACCTGCTGGGCCGCCAGGACAGCCTCGGACGCATGCGCGGCGGGCTCCACGAGCGCCCGCAGGGCGGGCCGCCCGTCCTCGTCACCTTCCACCCGGCCTACCTCCTGCGCAACGAGAGCGAGAAGGCCGCCTGCTGGCAGGACATCCAGATGGGCATGCGCCACCTCGGCATCCCCCTGCCGCAGCGACCCGGATGAACCGCGCCCTCGGCATCCACCTCGACGGCGCGTCCGCCGACTACGCCCTGGTCGAGCGCGCCGCCGGCCAGCCGCCGCGGGTGCTCGCCGCCGGCCGCGTCGGCGTCCCCGAACTGCCGGCGACCTTCCGCACCCTGTCGGGCGGCAAGCCGCTGCGCTGGGGCCTGGCCTTCCACGAGGGCGGCCACACACCGCGCGAGCTGCCCGAGGACTGGCCGCTGCGTCATCCGCCCACCGAGGCGCTGCTCCATCCAGCCATGGCCGCCGCGCTCTGGCAGTGGCAACTCGGCCGGATCGACGAGGGCGACCTGCTGCTCTGGTTGCGCGCGGAGGAGCTCGGCTGGAGCCGCGGGGAGCCGGGTCGCGGTCGCGTCGGCCTCGTCCCCCGCGAGGGAACGCTGCCGGCCGCGCTCGCCGAGGTGCTGCGCCGCACGAGCGAAGCCGGCCTCCCGGTCGCGGTCTGCGCCGACCGCCAGGCTCCGGGCCTCGAGCTCCTGCTCGAGGAACTGCGCGGCGCCGGCCACGACCCGCGCGCCCTGCGGCCCGACCCGGCCGAGGGCGGGACCGACCTCGCCGCCGCCGGCGCCGCGCTGGCCACGCTCGACCCGGACCGGCCCGGAGTGCACGCGCCGGCGCCCCCGCGCCGCCGCGCCCGCGGCTTCTGGCTCGCCCACCTCCTCGTCGGCGCCGCCCTCGCCGCCTCCCTCGTGGCGGGCGCCGCGCAGGAGGACGCCGTGGCCGAGCAGAAGGCCGCGGCGCAGAGCGCGCGGTCGGCTGCCGAGGGAGCGGTGGAGGCGCCGCTCGCCGAGCTCCCCGGCCCCTTCGTGCGCGCGCTCGCCCGGCGCGAGGCGGTGACGGCCGCCTTCGAAGGCGTGCTGAACGGCGTGCCGGCCGGCTCCCTCCACGCCTTCGAGATCTTCAGCGCTGCGGGCAGCAGCGCCGCCGAGCTGCGCCTCGAGCTCGACCAGGCCGCCACCGGCTTCGCCCCCGAGCTCCTCGGCGCAGCGGTGGAGCTGCGCCCGGGAGGGGAACGCGACGGCCGGCTCCTCTGGCTCGGCCGCGCGACGGGAGGGAGCGGACGATGATCCGGCTGCTCGCGCCCACCGTCCTGCTGCTGCTCGGCGGCCTGGCGATCGCCGACTGGAACGCCGACGCCGGGCGCGCGCGGCGGGAGGCGGCCGAGCTCGGCCGGTCCCTCGATCGCCCCGCCGCGGTCCCGGCCTCGTCCTGGGCAGCTGCCCCGACCGGCGGGGTGCCCGCCGTCCGTCCGGTCGGCCTGGACCTCTTCCCGCTGCTGCGCCGCTGGGGGCTCGAGCCCGCCAGCCTGCCCGGCGAGGAACTGCTCGACGCCGGCGTGGCCGGCGCCGCTGCCTGGGTCCTGCTCGACAGCTGGCTGGCCGTCCCGCCCGGCAGCGGCGGCCGCGCGCGAAGCCTCCGCCTCAGCCGCCCCGAGGCCGACGGCCCCGTGCGCCTCAGCGCCGAGCTCGGCGGCCCGCCGGTGGCGGTGATCACCTGGACCCGGGCCCTGCTCGCCCAGCCCGCCGGTGCCGGGATCCTGGCCGACCCGCGCCGGGTGGTCCTGCGCCGCGAGGGCCGCGGCCTGGTGGCCGAGCTCGAGGTGGACGCCTGGCCGGCGGCGCGCCTGCTGGAGGCGGACTCTTGAGGCGGGTGTCGAACGGCCTCCTGGCCGGCGCCGCCCTCGTCGCCGGCGCCGCGCTGGCCCTGCGCCTGGCCCTGCCGCCCCAGGTCCCCCTCCCTCTCTTCACCCACCCCGTCCGCGGCCAGGACACCCGCGACGCCCTGACCGAACGACTGCGGGCCGCGGCGGCGCCGCCCCGGCTCGAGGCCGGGGCCCGCAGCGCCTTCGCCGCCGGGGAGGCCACCGCCGGGCCCGCCGGCCTCGGCAGCGTGGACCAGGTCCACCCGCCGCTGGACTTCCAGGCCACGGCCCAGGAGGGCGGGATCCGCCTGAGCTGGGTGCCGGACCCGCGCAACCCCGTGGAGGACCTGGAGTACCGCCTGACCCGCTTCGTCGGCGACGGCTCCGCCGAGGAGCTCGCCCCGACCACCCGGCTGGAGTGGCTGGACCCCGCCGCCTGCGAAGGGATCCCCTACCAGTACCGCATCCAGACGGTCGTCCGCCGCCGGATCGCGGCCGCCGGCGCCCCGGAGCGGGTCGAGACCCGCGCCTCCGAGCCCGCGGCGGCCAGCTGCGTCCTCCCCCGCCGGGCCGAGTGGAGCGCCACCGGGCCGGACGAGGAGGGCCGGATCGCCCTGACCCTGCGTCGCCCCGGCCTGCCCGAGGAGGGCCCTCACCGGGTCTCCGCGGGCTCGCCGGTGGGCTCCACCGGGTGGTTCCTGGAGGGTCTGACACTCCAGGAAACCAGCCTCGAGGTGGAGACTAGGATCCCACGCTTTGACGCATGGGGCCGCAGGGTCATAATCAACGGCCGGCCCGCCGACCGCACCCGGTGGTTAACGGTCCGGCCCCTGCTTGCAAGCCTCCGTCTCTCCGATCCTTGCGGCGCGTCCGTCGCGGTGGAGCTCGTCCTCCCCCTCGATCCCGCGTCCACGGAGAGCCGGTGATCCTTTCGTTCCCCCCGCGTTCAGGCGCCCCCTGCCCCCGAACAACCGGCCAGCCCGAAGGACGGGTACTGGCCTCCCCACCGCTGAACCCAAGCTGATGCGCATCACTCGGTTCCTTCTGTTCCTGCTCCCCTTCGCCGCGGCCTCCTGCCAGTCCTCCGGCG
>CAYFGE010000009.1:57518-61023 GCA_964342475.1 uncultured Planctomycetales bacterium | reverse complement strand
CCTCCGGCGTCGAAGTCGCCGAGGCCGCTGCCCCCGCCATGACCGCGCAGGACGCGGGCTCCGACCAGGACGAGGTCCTCGTGCGCCAGCAGAAGCGCCGCGTCCTCGCCCAGGAGTACGTCCGCCAGGGTGACGAGCAGTTCGCCCGCGGCGCCTTCAAGAGCGCCTACTCCCACTACGCGGAGGCCGTGCAGCTCGACGCGAAGAACCGCGACGCGCGCGACGGCATGCGCCGCTGCGAAGCGCAGATCTCCGGCGACGCCTGGGACATGGACTCGGCGGAGGACGCCCTGGTCCTGGCCCAGACCCGCCTCGCCAACCGCCTCCTCCAGGTGCAGGGAATGGTGGAGGACGGTGACCGCGCGATGGCCGAGGGCGACCTCGACTCCGCGGTGCGCCACTACCAGTCGGCCGAGCTGGCGCTGCGCACGAACCCGAGCCTGGGCAGCAACGTGCTCGACTACGGCCTCGTCTCCGCCAAGCTGCAGGAGGCCAGCCAGGCCCTGAACGACAAGGTCCTCGCCGAGCGCGCCGCCGCGACCGCCGCCGCCGAGGCGAGCGCCGCCGCCGAGGAGGAGGCCCGCGCCGAGTACCAGAAGAACCAGGTCAGCCGTCTGCTGCAGGAAGCCGACGTCCAGTTCTCCAAGGGCTTCTACGACAAGGCGCTCGAGCGCCTCGACGCCGCCCTGATCCTCGACCCGCGCAACCAGGAGGCCCACGAGCTCCGCGAGATCGCCAACCAGGCCTCGCACGACGCCCGTCAGCGCCGCACCACCTCGCGCTACCGCCACGCCTGGGTCGACACCTTCCAGGAGCTGCGCCAGATGGCCATCCCGCCGTCGGACTCGATCGAGTACGACCGCGAGCACTGGACCGAGGTCGTCATGAAGCGCAAGCCGCTCGGCAGCGAAGCCGCCGCCCAGGTCGACGACCCGGCCGAGGCCGCCATCCGCGAGCAGCTCGAGCAGACCCGCGTGACCCCGCGCTACGAGGAGCTCCTCGTCGAGGACGTGGCCGAGAACCTGGCCGCCCTGACCCGGGTCAGCTTCGTGGTCTCCCGCGCCGTGCGCGAGGACGTCGACGAGGACGTCAAGACCATCAACCTGGTCAACAACTCGCCGATGCAGGTCTCGCGCCTGCTCTCCCTGATCGAGAGCCTCACCGGCGGTGAGGTCCGCTTCGTGGTGCGCAACGGCGTGGTCAACGTGCTGAGCGCCGAGGAGGCCTCCGGCGGCTACGTGCTGCACAAGTACGAGGTGCGCGACATCGTGCGCCCGGTGAAGGACTTCGTCGGCGTGGACGTCAACCTCGCCCCCTCCGGCGGCCTCGAGGAGGTCGAGGAGGAGCCGATCGAGCGCGACGCCACGATCCTCTCCGAGGACGACCTGCTGGCCGCCATCCAGGAGAACATCGAGCCCAACTCCTGGGAGGACAACATCTCGATCGAGAACGGCACCCTGATCGTGCGCCACACCCCCGAGGTGCAGGCCCGCATCACCAAGCTGCTCGACGACCTGCGCAAGTCGTCGAACATCATGGTCGAGATCAAGGTCCGCTTCCTGAAGGTCGAGGACAGCTTCCTGCAGGACATCGGCGTCGACTTCCGCGGCCTCGGTGACGCCGGCGAAGGCGGCATGGGCACCAACAACGTGTTCGACGACTTCGGCTCGACCGGCTACGGCTCGCCCGGCGCGCCCGGCGTGCTCGGCACCGGCAACGACGCGGGCGCCTACTTCCGCGAGGCCAGCGACGACGTCAACATCATCTCGCGCACCGAGAACCTCTACGACGCCGGCCTCGGCGACGAGGAGGGCCTCGTGGGTTCGGGCGGCCTCTCGCTGCAGTACACCTGGCTCGACGACACGCAGCTCCAGATGGTGCTCCGTGCGGTCGAGAAGTCGCGCCGCAGCGAGGTTCTCACCGAGCCGAGCCTGATGGTCTACAACACCCAGCGGGCCACGCTGACCGTCGCCAACCAGGTCTCCTACGTCGGTGACTTCGACGTCGAGATCGCCCAGGCGGCCGCCATCGCCGACCCGATCGTCCGCGTCGCCCGCGACGGCGTCTACCTGGACGTGCGTCCGGTGGTGTCGGCCGACCGCCGCTTCACCTTCATCGACGTGCGCCCGACGGTGGCGAGCCTGAAGCGGCCCATCCCCTCCTTCCAGACCTCGCTGGGCACCGGTTCGCCGGTCACGCTCCAGCTGCCCGAGCTCGAGCTGCAGAAGATCCGCACCCGGGTGCTCATCCCGGACGGCGGCACCCTGCTGCTCGGCGGCATGAAGGTCGTGGACGAGCAGGAGCTCGAGTCGGGCGTGCCCTTCCTCAACCGGGTGCCGCTCCTCTCCTTCTTCTTCTCGCGGAAGGGTGAGTACGAGTCCTACAAGAAGCTGCTGATCCTCCTCACCTCGCGGGTGGTCATCCCCGCGGAGAGCGAGCCGGTCACCGTCCCGGGCGCCGCGCGCTGACCGGTGAAGGAACGGCCGGGGCAAGATCGAGTTGCCCCGGCCGTTGCCGTTTCTACCCTTACCGTCCGAACAGCCGGAATCTGAGCCGCCATGCTTGTCCAGGCCGGGATCGCCTTCTGCCTTCTCTTCGCCCCCACGCTGCAGGATCCTTCGGGTAGTGCCGAGGTCCGCCGTGAATCCGCCTTCGCCCGCGCGCTGGCCTACGAACTCCGTTTCACCGACCTCTCCGAGGTCGTGCTGGACCGGGCGCTGACCGGAGCCGAGGGGACCGACCGCAGCCGCCTGCTGCTCGACCGTTGCGACATCCGTAAACTGGCCGCCGGCTCCGCCCGCGACAGCAACGACAAGGTCGCCGCCCTGGTCCTGGCCGGCGAGGCCTACCAGGAGTTCCTGGCCTCCAGCCCGCCCGCCAGTCTGGCCAACGAGGCCCGCGTCAGCCTGGGCGAACTGAGCCTGGACTTCGGCACCACCCTCGGCCTCCTGTTCGAGACCGAGCCGCCCGCGGCCGAGCGCCGCGCCGAGTTGACGGCCTCCGCCGAGAGCCTGTTCCGCTCCACCCTCCAGGGCCTGAACGAGGTCCTCTCGGTCTGGGAGCAGATGGACGAGGAGGGTCAGGACTCGACCCGCTTCAAGATCTACTTCCCGTCGCTGTTCTACAAGTCGATGGTGTACTACCACTGGGCGGAGATCTACCCGGCGGGCTCCATCGAGCGGAACCAGTACAGCAGCGACGCGCTGAGCAGCCTCGAGCAGTTCGCCCTGCTCGCCGGCGACGCCTCCCGGGCCGGCTTCATGGGCTACAAGCACATGGCCGACGTCTACGCGATGCGCGGCGAGGAGGAGATGGCCGAGGCCTTCTACGAGCACGTGCTGATGAACTGCATCAACCCGGGCTCGGACTACCCCCCCGCCGAACGCAACGGCCGCGAGCGCGTCATCCAGGACGCCTACCTGAGCTACCTCGGCTACCGCCTGCAACTGGGCCAGCTGCAGAAGGCCCAGCAGGTCGGCGAGAACTTCCGCAACTGGGTCGAGGA
>CAYFGE010000009.1:55160-57418 GCA_964342475.1 uncultured Planctomycetales bacterium | reverse complement strand
GCCAGCTGCAGAAGGCCCAGCAGGTCGGCGAGAACTTCCGCAACTGGGTCGAGGAGGAAGGCGTCTTCCTGCAGGACCCGGGTTACCGCACCATGCTGCGCCTGGCCGACCTGGCCATCGAGGACGGTTCCTTCGGTGAGGCGATCGACATCGCCAGCCGCGTCGCCGAGGAGAACAGCCAGTCCGTGCTGCGCCTCGAGGCGAACCAGGTCATGGCGCGCGCCATCGAGTCCGCGCCCTCCAGCGTCCAGATCGACCTCGAGATCCTCTACTCCGCCGCCGAGGGCGCCTTCCTGTCGCGCAAGTTCGACGAGTGCCTCCCGCTCTTCATGATGCTGCTGACGCGCATGGAGGGTTCGCGCCAGGCCGACGAGTTCGGCGCGCGCACCTACTACTACCTCGGCCGCGCCTACGACTACCTGGACCGCCCCCTCGAGGCCGCGGTCTGCTTCGAGCAGGGCTTCGAGCAGTTCTCCGGTGACGAGGACTTCTCGCCCAAGCTCGCCGACCTGTGGCTCAAGGCCGCGCAGCGCTTCCGCGACCAGGCCTCGGACGACCGCGACCTGAACGACTTCTACAACCGGGCCATCGAGGCGGTGAAGGCCACCTCGGCCGCGCCCGACCAGGCGATCTGGCGCGACGCGGAGAGCCAGTACGAGAAGGCCAAGGAGCTCGGCAAGGTCGCCGCCGGCAAGGGCGCGATCAGCCCCGAGGCGCAGGCCGCCCTGGCCGCGCTCGACGAGGCCAAGCGCGCCTACGGCAACATCCAGCGCGGCAGCCGCTACTACGAGCGCGCGCTGGTCAAGCAGGGCCTGTGCGACTACCGCGGCGGCTTCTGGGAAGCCGCCCGCTGGGAAGCCGCCCACCGCACGATGAAGGAGTACCTGGACGTCTACGTCCAGGACCCGGCCAACACTCCCGCCGACGCGACCGGCCGCAAGGCCCGCACCGAGGAGACGGCGCGCGCCGACTACTACCTCGGCCGCATCCGCTACGAGCAGGCCGGCGCCGGCGACGCGGACGCCTGGGCCAAGGTGGTCACCGAGTTCGAGGGCTACGACGAGCGCCACCCCGAGCAGGTGAAGAGCTACGGCATCGCCGCCCACCTCCACTCGCTGCAGTCCCTGCTCGCCCTGGGCCGCGTCGAGGAGGCGATCGCCCGCTACGAGCTGGTGGCCGACGCCGAGCGCGGTTACGACGACAGCAGCATCGCCTCCGCCGCCTACATGGTCTTCACCCACTTCCTCGACGTGAGCGAGAAGACCGAGGGCACCGCGCAGGTGGACGCCAAGCGCAACGCGGCCAACTACCTCCGCATCGCCAACCAGCGCACCCCCCGCCCGACCTGGCAGAACAAGGTCAAGGAGGGCCGCCTGCGCGCCGAGATCGGCGAGTCGGCCACGGCCGCCAAGCTGTTCGAGGAGGTCCTCAACCGCGACCAGGTCGACGATGCCAGCCTGTTCTTCGTCGAGATGGACCTGGTCGAGGCCTACCTCGCCCAGGACAAGCCCGGCGCGGCCAAGCCGGTCCTCGACCGCCTCACCGAGCGCGACCCGCGCAAGCTGAACTCCGAGCGCGTGCTGAACGCCCTCGTCCGCAGCCTGGCCGGCTGGTGCGAGGTCCGCGAGGGCCGCGTGGTCGAGATCCCCGGCTTCGGCGGAGACGACGAGACCTTCCAGAAGGCCGCCGAGTTCAACACGACCCAGCAGCGCATCGCGGAGAACGAGGCCTCCAAGGCCAACATCAACCGCTACCAGCACGCGCCCTGGATCCGCGCCCGGATGCAGTACGCCTACATCCTCTACGGCTGGGGCAAGGTCGCCCCGGACAAGATGGGCAAGCACAAGGACCTGGTGAACAGCTACGAGAAGCTGGACCCGGGCTTCGCCGCGGTGAAGGACGCCGCCGGTGAAGACGTCGCCAAGCTCTTCCAGTGGCTCCAGAACCGCTGATCCCGCCATGCTGACTCTCTCCGCCCTCGTCCTCGCCCTCCCGGTCGCCGCCCTGCCGCAGGACCGCGTCCGCTTCACCGACGGGACCAACCGGTCCGGCCGGATCGTCACCGCCACCCTGGACGAGGTCGTCCTCGACGTCGACGGCGACGAGGCCACCTCCCCCGCCGGCGACGTCCTCGACCTGAACTTCGGCAACCTGCCCGCCGTCTTCGGCCAGGCCGCGGAGCTGCTCGCCGAGCAGGAGTTCCTGAACGCCGTCAACAAGCTCGACGCCGCAACCGCGGGCGAGGAGCCGGCGGTGAT
>CAYFGE010000009.1:0-55060 GCA_964342475.1 uncultured Planctomycetales bacterium | reverse complement strand
CGAGGAGCCGGCGGTGATGGTGGCCAAGCTGCGCAAGGCCGAGGCCCTGCTCGCCTGGAGCAACCTCGACAGCGGCCGCGCCGGCGACGCGGTCACCGCCTTCCGCGACTGGATCTCGTCCTACCCGGACCACTTCTTCCTGCCGCGGGCCCGCACCGGGCTGGCGCGCGCCCTCGCCCGTTCCGGCCAGGTCGACCCGGCCGCCAAGGAGCTCGAGGACGTCGCCTCGCTGGCCTTCGAGAAGAACCTCCCGGCCACGGTCGAGTACCGCGCGCGCCTGGCGCGCTGCCAGGTCTACCTGGAGGGCGGCCAGACCAGCGTCGCCGCCACCCGCCTGCAGGACCTGGTGCCCAAGATGCAGCGCGCCGCGGGCGACTCGAACACTCCGGGCGGGGTCCGCAACACCCTGAAGGGACTGGTCAGCCAGGGCCAGGTGCTCCTCGGCGACGCCATCGAGGCGGCGCAGGGCACCTCTGCGGCCCAGAGCTACTGGGAGGGCCTCCTGCGCGGCGACGAGCTGAGCTCGGACGTGCGCGCCGCCGCCACCCTCGGCCTCGCCAAGGCCGCCCGTGCCGGCGGGCAGCCCCGCCGCGCCCAGCTCCTCGCCGCCCGGGTCGTCGCCACGATCCCGGCCAGCCGCGAGGTCTCCGCCCGAGCGCTCTTCCTGCTGGGAGAGATCTCGGAGGAGCTCGGCAACGACATCACCGCCGGACGGGCCTACTTCCGCCGCGTGGTGGAGCAGTACCCCGGCACCTCCTGGGCCATCCGCGCCCGGGAAAAGGCGGGCGAATGACGCTCCGTCGCCCGCTCGGCCGCTGCCTTCGCTAGAATCCTTCCTCCCAACGCACCGGGTCGGAACCACGACCCGCAACCAGACCCAGATCCCCCCGAGAAAGACATGAACCTCCGCTTCCTTGCCTGTGCCGCTGCTGGCTGGATCGCCAGCGCCGCCCACGTGCTCGCCCAAGGTGAAGCCGGCGACGCCCCCGCCAAGAAGGTCGGCCTCTTCGAAGCCATCGGCCAAGGTGGTGCGATCGGTTTCACGATCATCGGTGTCTCGGTCGTGGCCGGCACGCTGATCGTCGAGCACTTCATGAGCATCAAGCGCGAGAAGCTCGCTCCGCCGGAAGCCATCGACGAGATCGAGGAGCTGCTCCAAGAGGGCAACTACCAGGAGGTCCTCGAGTACTGCGAGGCCGAGCCGAACTTCTTCACCAACGTCGTGGCCGCCGGTGTCCGCAAGCTGGGCTACCCCTACGCCGCCGTCGAGAAGTCGATCGAGGAGATGGAGGACGAGGAGTCGATCAAGCTGCACCAGAAGATCGGCTGGCTCTCGCTGATCTCCGGTGTCGCCCCGATGATGGGTCTGTTCGGAACGGTGACGGGTATGGTCGGTGCGTTCGGTACGATCGCGACCACGGCGAGCCCCGAGCCGCGCGACTTCGCGGGTGACATCCAGCTGGCGCTGATCACCACCGTGCTCGGTCTGACCGTGGCCATCCCGGTGACCGCCTTCTACACCTTCTTCCGCAACCGCGTCACCATGCTCTCGATCGAGATCGGCGCCATCGTGGAAGAGATGTTCGAGCGCTTCCGCACCGCCGAGTGATCTGCGGGTGACCCGCACGCCCCGGCAACCTAGACCCGAAGCAAGGAGACGAGAAGATGAGTGAACGGGCAAGACCTGACACCGAAGTCGAGATGGACATGACGCCGATGATCGACGTCACCTTCCTCCTCGTCATCTTCTTCATCATCGTGAACGACATGACGCAGAGCGAGCTGGAGGAGCTGAAGCTCCCCATCGCGATGCAGGCCGGCCACGACGACCCCCCGCCGGGGCGCCCGATCCTCAACGTCATGCCCGACGGCGAGGTGATCTGGAAGAAGAAGACCCTGTTCAAGGACGGGATGCAGCCGCCGCCCGAGGCGCCGCCGGATCCCTTCCACAAGGGCCAGCCGGACTTCCGCTACTACCTGGCGCAGCAGCTCGCCCGCTTCGCGGCCGGCATGCCGACCAAGGTGGACGAGAAGCACCCCGGCCTGGGCGAACTGCCCGACGATCCGATCCTCATCCGCGCGGACCGGAACACGGAGTTCAAGTACATCTCCAAGATCATGGAGACCTGCACCCGTCAGGAGATCAAGATCTGGAAGGTCCAGCTCGCGGCTTCCGAGCCGGAGGTGAACTGAGCCCCGGGCGACCGGGCCAACTCGGAGGAATCAACCATGGGTCGGCACCAGAAGCGTGAGTTCGAAGAGGTCAAGATGGAGATGACGCCGATGATCGACGTCACCTTCCTCCTGCTGATCTTCTTCATCGTGACCTTGAAGTTCAAAACCCTCGAGGGCCGGCTGGACGCCGCCCTGCCGAAGGACCGCGGTACCTCCACGAGCACCGCGGAGGAGGTCGAGAAGGTCGACATCGTGATCAAGGTGTCGAACCCCGGCCGCCTGGTCCCCGACCCCAAGACGGCGACCACCTCGAGCCCCGAGGGCCGACTGCTGCACTACGTCGACCGGAAGGTGCGTTTCGAGGTCGGCGCCCAGCAGTTCACCACCGCGGACGCGCTGTCCAAGTACCTGGACCAGTTCGCCCGCACCCAGGAGATGAAGGACGAGACCCCGGTCTCCATCGACCCTCGCAAGGGGGTCGTCTACGGCGACGTGGTGACCGTGCTGGACGTGGTCATCCAGAAGGGCTTCACCCAGATCGCCTTCGGCGGCTCCTTCGAGGAGTGACCCTCGGTCGCCGAGAACCTAAGTCCTTGCCAGAACGAGACCAAGGAGCGTAGCACGGGGACGGGACGGCTGCTAGATTATGCGTCCGCGCCTTTCCCGTCCGAGCGCTCCGAACCCACTTCCCCCCCCATCAGGCCTGACCCCCGAAGGCTCACCTAGCATTCATGAAGAAGTCCCTGTCCTCGGCGCTGTGGCTGGCTCTGCCCCTGGCCTTCCTCGCCTCCGGCTGCTCCAGCTCCGACACCACCGACGACTTCGGCTCCGAGGAGCCGATGGCCGCCGGTGAGAGCACCTTCCAGGTCCAGGAACCCGCCGCCCCGGCTGCTCAGGATCCCGGCGCCGACCGCGGCGAGATGGACCTGCGGATGCAGAAGGTCCAGCTGCTGGTCGCCGACCACCTCGACGCCGGCCGCAAGGCCTACGCCGATGGTCGCCTGATGGAGGCCGAGGCCTCCGCCCTCGCGGCGCTCGAGCTCGATGCCGGCTCCGCCGAGGCGCGCGTGCTGCTCGACGACGTGCAGCTCGCGATGGGCAAGGTGACCGGGGTCGTCCGCGGCGAAGGTCTCGACGCTGCCGCCCAGCTGCGCGCCCGACTCGAGCGCGCCCGCGCCGAGACCCAGGCGCACGCCGACCGCGGCTTCGAACTGCTGGCCAAGGGGGAATTCGAAGAGGCCATCAACGCGCTGCGTCAGGCCCAGGCCAACATCCGCGGCACCTCCTACGACATCGACTGGAGCGGCCTCGACCGCCAGGTCGCCGACGCGCTGAGCGCCGCCGAGGCCAACCGCGCCGTGGCCCTCGCCAACCAGCGCGAGGCCGAGCGCCAGCAGGCCTTCGAGGACCTGCAGGCCGCCGAGACCGCCCGCGAGGCCCAGGCCGCCGCCGAGCGCGACCTGATGCTCCACCAGGCGATCACCGCCTGGGAGAACCGCGACTACGACGACAGCATCGCCCTCAGCGAGGAGGTCCTGCGCCTCGACCCGCTGAACGGCAAGGCCCGCGAGGTCCGCGACACGGCCTTCCGCAGCCGCCGCGAGCACTCCAACGAGCGCTGGCAGGCCGAGCGGAGCGAGAAGTTCCGCACCTGGCTCGAGGACCTGCAGGAGTCGATGATCCCGCAGACCGAGATCCTGCGTGACCCCGACCTCGACTACTGGGACCGGATCTCCAAGGCGCGCGCCCGCTTCGTCGACTTCGGCACCACCCCCGCCGAGGAGCCGGAGAACCGCGCCCTCGCCGCGCAGATCAAGCAGGTCCAGATCCCCGGCCTCGTGGTCGAGGGCGAGACCTCGCTCGAAGAGGTGATCAACGCCCTGCGCACCTACGTCGACCTGCCCTTCGTCGTCGCCCCCGAGGCGATCGAAGCAGTCGACGCCGAGGGCATCGAGTTCAACCTCAACCTGCGCTCGAAGATCAGCGTCGAGAACGCGCTGAAGGTGATCACCGAAGCCGCCGGCTCGGAGGTCACCTACACCTTCCGCTACGGGGTGGTCTACATCACCACGCGGACCAAGGCCCAGGGCCAGTTCGTGCTCAAGGCGCACGACGTCCAGGACCTGACCAGCTCGCTGGTGGACTTCAGCGGCCCGAAGATCGACAAGATCCACCTGCCCGACGACGAGCCCGTCGACGAGGACGAGATGATCCAGGGCGGCGTCACCGGCGAGCCGGTGCCGATCGTCGACAGCGCCAACCTCGAGACCCTGGTCCAGGCCTCCGTGGCCCCCGAGACCTGGGAAGAGGTCGAGGGCGTCTCGATCAGCTACTCGAACGGCCACCTGATCGTCTGGCACACCCCCGCGGTGCAGCAGGAGATCCACGCCTTCCTCGAGGACCTTCGCCGCTACATCAGCTCGATGGTCACCATCGAGGCGCGCTTCCTGACCCTGCAGAAGGACTACCTGCAGGAGATCGGCGTCGACTTCCGCGGCCTGGGCGGCACCTTCTCGCCCCCCACCACGATGGCCAACCTTGACGACCTGACCTCGGGGCTGGAGGACAACTCCTCCCGCGGTCTGGACAACAGCGGCTCGGGCCTCCCGGGTGGCGCGGAGTCCAGCCCCTCCGCCGGCGCCTACTTCAGCGACGGCCTCGACGGTGACATCCGCGCCCGCAACGAGAACATCCTGGGTGGCTACGGCAGCCGCCTGTCGACCAACGGCGGCCTGGCCATGCAGCTGGTCTTCCTGGACGACACCCAGCTGTCGATGATCCTCAACGCGGTCGAGAAGTCGAACCGGGTGCAGGAGCTCAACTCCTCCACCGTCTCGGCGCAGAACACGCAGCGCGCCTTCATCACGGTGCTGAACCAGATCACCTACGTCCAGGACATGGACGTCGAGGTGGCCCAGGCGGCCCTGATCGCCGACCCGCAGGTCGGCGTGGTGAGCGACGGCATCGTGCTCGACGTCCGCCCGACGATCTCCCACGACCGTCGCTACATCACCCTGGAGCTGCGCCCGACCGTCGCTTCGCTCAAGCGCCCGATCCCCGAGTTCACCTCCTCGCTCGCCGGTCTGACCACCCCGGTCACCCTGCAGCTGCCCGAGCTGAACGTGTCGAGCGCGAACACCACCGCGGTGATCCCGGACGGCGGCACCGTCGTCATCGCCGGCCTGAAGAAGACCGTCGACATCGAGCAGCGCGCCGAGGTGCCCTTCCTCGGGGAGATCCCCTTCCTGTCCTTCCTCTTCAAGGCCGAGGGCTCGGCCACCGAGCAGGAGGACGTGATCGTGATCATCCGCGCCCAGATCATCGACGCCCTCGAGAAGGCCAAGCAGCTCGACGCCCGTCTCTGATCGCCCGCGCCCTGCGCGCACCGAGGGGCCGCTCCGTTCCGGAGCGGCCCCTCCCCTTTTGCGGCCTCCGCGGCTCAGCCCGGCAGGTCGATGCCGTAGCCGCTCAACACGGGACGCAGTTCGTCGAAGTCGGCGATGCGGTGGTCGGGTTCGAGGCCTCCCGTGAGCCCGGTGTACTTCCCGCTGCCCTGGTGGAGCACGGCGACCATACCGGCCTTCTTGGCGCTGTCGACGTCGTGCAAGGGGTGGTCGCCGATGTGCATCGTCGAACCCGGCTCGAGCCCGGCCCGGGCCGCGGCCCGGCGGTAGAGCTTCGGATTCGTCTTGGCGATCCCCTCCTGATCGGTGATGAGAACCAGGCCCGGGTCGAGCCAGCGGTTCAGCCCGAGGCGCAGCACCTTCTCCGCCTGCTTCATGGTCAGGCCGGCGGTGATCACCCCCAGCCGGACGCCGGCCTCGGAGAGGTCCTCGAGCAAGCGGCTGGCGTCAGGAGTGATGCTCAGCTCGCGCCACTTCGTCTCGTGGTAGGCGATCACACCGGCCATGACGATCAGGGCCGGGTTCACCCCGGCGCTGGCGTCCGGGCCGAGGCGCTGGAGCAGGCGGTTGTAGTGCCGGTCGTCGTTCGAGCCGAACTCGGCCACCACCTCCTGCAGCTCGGCCAGGGCGCGCGCAGGGTCGGCGCGGAGCCCGGCACGGACCATCGCCGCCACCGCTTGCTCCCGCGCCCGCCAGGCGAAGCGCGTCGAGGAGTAGAGGGTGTCGTCGATGTCGAAGAAGACGGCGCGGAGGGACATGGTCAGAGGTGCGGAACGGAGTCGAGCAGGGTGCGAGTGTAGGCCTCGCGAGGCGCGCGGAAGAGCTCGCCGGTCGGCCCCTGCTCGACGATGCGGCCCTCCTGCAGCACGGCCGTGCGCTGCGCGAAGCTGCTGACCACGGCCAGGTCGTGGGAGATGAACAGGTAGCTGAGGCCGCGCTCCTCCTGCAGCTCGCGCAGGAGGTCGAGGATCTGCTGCTGGACGAGCACGTCCAGCGCCGAGACCACCTCGTCGCAGACCACCAGCTCGGGCTCGGTGGCCAGGGCGCGGGCGATGCCGATGCGCTGCCGCTGCCCCCCGCTGAACTGCTCGGGGAAGCGGTCGCCGGCGGCCGCCTCGATCCCCACCCGCTCGAGCAGGGCATCGACGCGGCGGCGCAGCTCGGCGCCGCGGGCGAGGCCGTGCACCTCGAGGGGTTCGGCCACGGAGCGCCACACCCGCATGCGCGGGTCGAGGGCCGAGCCGGAGTCCTGGAAGACCAGGGCGGCGCGGCGGCGGACGGCCTTCCAGCCGGCCGCGGGCAGGCCGAGGAGCTCGACCTCCTGGCCGTCCCGGGGACGGAAGCGGAGGGCCCCCGCGGCGTTCGGCTGCAGGCCGAGGACGGCGCGGCCGATCGAGCTCTTGCCGCTGCCGGACTCCCCGACGAGGGCGAGCGTGCCCCCGCGCGGCAGCTCGAAGTCGACCCCCCGGACGGCGGTGCGCCAGCGACGCACGCCGCCCAGCAGCCCGCGCTCGTCGGGGTAGCGGACCACCAGCCCTTCGGCGCGCAGGATGGTGTCGCTCATCGCACCTCCAGCCGCGGGGCGGCGGCGACCAGCCGGCGGGCGTAGTCGCTCTGCGGCTCGCGCAGGATCCGCTCGACGGGCCCGGCTTCCTCCACCCGGCCGTCCCGCAGGACGACGACCTCCTCGCAGACGCGGGCCACCACCGCGAGGTCGTGGCTGATCCACAACAGGGACAGGCCGCGGCGCGCGCGCACCTCGGCGACCAGCTCGAGCACACGGGCCTGGACGGTCACGTCGAGGGCGGTGGTCGGCTCGTCGGCGATCAACAGCTCGGGCTCGCCGGCGAGGGCCATGGCGATCATGCAGCGCTGCAGCATGCCCCCGCTCAGCTCGTGCGGGTAGCTGCGCGCGACGCGCGCGGGCTCGCGCAGCCCGACCTCCTCGAAGAGGGCCTCGACCGTCGCGGCCCGCTCGCGGCGCGGGACCTCGGGGCGGTGGAGCTCCACCACCTCCGCGACCTGGCCGCCGAGCCGAAGGACCGGGTTGAAGGCGCTCATCGCCTCCTGGAAGACCAGCGCGATGCGGCCGCCACGGAAGGGCCGCAGCCCCCGCTCGTCGAGCGCGCTCAGCTCGGTGCCGTCGAAGCGGATGCGCCCGCTCGTGCGGCGCAGCCCCTCCGGCAGCAGGCCGAGGACGCTGAGGGCGGTCAGGCTCTTGCCGCTGCCGCTCTGGCCGAGCAGGCCCAGGGACGCGCCGCGCGCGAGGCGCAGGCCGACGCCGTCGACGAGCACGCGCTCTCCCGCCTGGACGCGGAGGTCCTCGATCTCGAGCAGCGGGGCGGCGGCCACGCCGCGATTCTAGGGGCTCGTCCCGCTATCCTCATGGGGTGATGGGGAGAGCGGTCCGCGGGCTCGTCGTGCTGCTGGCGGCCACCGCCCTCGGCTGCGGCGCCGAGCGGGCCGACCTCGTCGTGGCCAACAACGCCGACCCGGCCAGCCTCGACCCGCAGGTCGCCAGCGGCGCCCCCGAAGGGCGCGTCCTCAACGCCCTCTCCTGCGGCCTGACGCGCCTGGACCCCACCGACCTCGAAGCCCGCCCCGCCCTCGCCGAATCCTGGCAGAGCGCCGAGGGGGGCCGCAGCTGGACCTTCGTCCTGCGCCCGGGGCTGCGCTGGTCGGACGGCTCCCCCCTCACGGCCGAGGACCTCGCCGCCAGCTGGCGCCGCCTGCTCGACCCCGCGACCGCCGCCCCCTACCGCGAGTGGCTGGAGCCGCTCGAGGAGCTCGAGGTGGCCGGCCGCGAGTTGCGGGTGCGCTTCCGCCACCCGCAGCCCGCCTTCGCCGAGATGTGCGCCTTCCACGCCCTCGCGCCGCTCCCCGCCGCCGTGCGCGAGGGCCGCCGCCCGGCCGGCGAGGTGAGCAACGGACCCTTCCGTCTGCGCGAGCGCCGGATCCGCCACGGCGTCCTCCTCGAGGCCAACCCGCACTACTGGGACGCGGCGAACGTCGCGCTGCGCACGCTGGAGTTCCGCACCGTCGAGTCGCAGTTCACCGCACTGAACCTGTTCCTCACCGGCGAGGCCGACTTCGTCCCGGAGGTGCCGAACCTCGCCGTCCCCGCCCTCCTGGCGCGCGAGGACGGGCGCCCCGGCCTCCGCCCGGAATTCGCCCCGAGCCCCATCCTCGCCACCTACTTCTACCGCTTCCACGTCGGTGATCCGGCGCTCGCCGACCCGCGCGTGCGGCGCGCGCTGAGCCTCGCGGTGGACCGCGGGGCCATCGCCGCAGCGCTCGGCGGCGGGCAGCCCGCCGCGGCCTCCTTCGTGCCGCCGTGGATCCCCGGCTACACCCCGCCCGCGCTCGGCCGCCTGCACGACCCCGACCGCGCCCGCGCGCTGCTCGCCGAGGCGGGCCACCCCGGCGGCGCCGGCCTGCCCGAGCTCGAGCTGCTGTTCAACAGCGCCGAGGTCCACCGCGACGTCGCGGAGGTCCTGCAGGCGCAGTGGCGCACGGAGCTCGGCGTCCGCACGCGGCTGCAGAACCAGGAGTGGAAGGTCTTCCTCGACGCGCAGCGCGGCCTCGACTACCAGCTGTCGCGCTCGTCCTGGATCGCCGACTTCCGCGACCCGGCGACCTTCCTCGAGATCTTCCGCAGCGGCAGCCCGAACAACCGCACCGGTTGGAGCGACCCCGCCTACGACGCCCTGCTCGACCGCGCGCGGGACTGCCCCGACCCGGCCGAGCGGATGGGCTTCTTCCAGCAGGCCGAACGCCGCCTGCTCGAGGCGGCCCCGCTGCTGCCGCTGTTCTTCTACTCCAACCAGGAGCTCGTCGCGGGCCGCGTCCGTGGCTTCCGCCGCAACCCGCTGGGCTGGGTGGACTGGGGCCGCCTGTCGATCGAGTCCGGCCCCGAGGCCGCCGCGGAACCGAGCCGATGAGCGCCCTCCTCCGCCGCCTCGGGGCGCTGCTGCTCGTCCTCCTCGTCGTGCACGCGGCGGCCTTCCTGCTCGTGCGCGCGGCCCGCGGCGGCCCCTTCGACGCCGAGCGCGAGCTGCCGCCCGAGATCGAGGCCGCGCTGCGCGCCGAGTACCACCTCGACGAGAGCCTGGGCCGGCAGTACTGGCGCAGCCTGTCGGGCCTCGCCCGCGGCGACTTCGGCCCCTCGATGCGCTACCGCGGCGTCGAGGTCGGCAGCATCCTGGGCGAGGCGCTGCCCGTTTCGCTCAGCGTCGGCGGCGGCGCGCTCCTCCTGGCCCTGGGGCTCGGCATCCCGGCGGGCCTGGCGGCCGCTTGGCGCCGCCGGCGCACCGACCTCGCGGTCCTGGTCGGCAGCACGCTGGCGCTCTCGCTGCCCAACTTCGTGCTGGCCGGCGCGGCCGTCGCCCTGTTCTCCTTCGGCCTCGGCTGGCTGCCGCCGGCCGGGTTGGGCGGTGCGCGGCACCTCCTCCTGCCCTGCCTCTGCCTGGGCCTGCCCTACGCCGCGCAGATCGCCCGGCTCAGCCGCAACGCGGCGCTCGAGGTGATCGCCTCGCCGCCGGTGCGGACCGCGCGGGCGATGGGCCTCTCCCCTGCGCGGATCCTGCTGCGCCACGTCCTGCGGCGCTCGCTCGCCCCGGTGCTGGCCTTCCTCGGCCCCGCCGCCGCCGGGCTCCTGACCGGGTCCCTGGTCGTCGAGCAGGTCTTCGCCCTGCCCGGCCTGGGCGCGCACTTCGTGCAGGCGGCGCTGAACCGCGACTACACGCTGGCCCTCGGCGCGACCGTGGTCTACACCGCCCTGCTCGGCAGCCTCACGCTGCTCGCCGACCTGCTCATCCAGCGGCTCGATCCGCGCCTGGAGGCGGTGGGATGAGCCGCGGACTGCGCCTCGGACTGCTGCTGGTCGGCCTGCTCGCCGCGCTGGCGGTGCTGGCGCCGTGGCTGCCGCTGCCCGACCCCGCGGCCATCGACCTCGAGCTGCGCCTGGCGCCGCCGTCGTGGACCGGCGCCCCGGTGCTCGGCACCGACGCCAAGGGGCGCGACCTGCTCGCCCGGCTGCTCCACGGCGGCCGCGTCTCCCTGGCGGTCGGCCTGTTCGGCAGCCTGGTCGCCCTCGCCGTGGGCCTGCCCTGGGGGGCGGCGGCGGGCCTGCTCGGCGGTCGCACCGACCGGGTGATGATGCGCGTCGCCGACGCCCTCGAGTCGCTGCCGATGGTCGTCGTCGTCCTCTTCCTGCTGTCGCTGCTCGGGGAGTACCGCGCCGAGCTGGCCGCGGTCGGCATCGGCCGCCTCGAGGTCTTCTACCTCGCCGTCGGCCTGCTGTTCTGGCTGCCCACCGCCCGCATCGCCCGCGCCGAGGCGCTGCGCCTGCGCACCACCGGCTTCGTCGAGGCCGCCACCGCCAGCGGCGCCGGACGGCTGCGCATCCTCGTCCGCCACCTCCTGCCCAACATGGCGCCGGCGCTGCTCGTCATGCTCGGCGTCACCGTGCCGCGCGTGGTGCTCATGGAGGCCTTCCTCAGCTTCCTCGGCCTGGGCGTGGAGCCGCCGGCGGTGAGCTGGGGGCTGCTGGCCTCCGACGGCCTCGCCGCGCTCAACCCGCTGGTCGGCTGCTGGTGGGTGCTCGCCTTCCCGGCCGCGGCGCTGACGCTGTCGCTGCTCGGGCTGAACCTGGTCGCCGACGGCCTGCGCGACCGCTTCGCGCCGCCGAGCAGCCGCGGCTGAGGCTCAGCGGGGCTGGCGGGCGACCAGCTCGATCTCGACCGCGACGTCCTTCGGCAGACGCGACACCTCGACGCAGGCCCGCGCCGGGGCGTGCTCGCCGAAGAACTCGGCGTAGACCTCGTTCATCGCGGCGAAGTCGCCGAGGTCGGTGAGGAAGACGGTGCACTTGAGCACGTCGCGGCGCGTGCAGCCGCCGGCGGCCAGCACCGCGTCGAGGTTGCGCAGCACCTGCGCGGTCTGCGCGCGCACGTCCCCCTCGAGCAGGCTGCCGTCGGGCAGCAGCGCGACCTGGCCGCTGGCGAAGAGGAAGCCGCCGGCGGCGACGGCCTGGCTGTAGGGACCGATGGCGGCGGGAGCGTCGGGGGTGCGGAGGATGTCCATGGAGGAGCGCGTGCAGGCGGGGAGCAGGAGGAGGGCGAGGAGGAGGCGCGCGGCCGGCATCAGTCCTCCGAGGGCCGCAGACGCGCGACGAGGTCGCGCCGGACCGCGGCGGAGAGGAAGCGGTCGAGGTCGCCGCCCGCGGCGTAGACCTCCTTGATCAGCCGCGAGGAGACGAAGCTGTAATCGGAGTTCGGCATCACGAACACCGTCTCGACCTTCGGTTCGAGGGCGCGGTTCGTCAGCGCCATCTGGTACTCGTACTCGAAGTCGGAGATCGTGCGCACCCCGCGCAGGATGACCGGGATGCCCGCCTCACGGCAGTGGTCGACGACGAGGCCGCGGAAGCCGACCACGCTGACCCCGGGGAGGTCGGCGACCTCGCGGCGGATCATGTCGACCCGCTCCTCCTGGGTGAAGAGCGGTTGCTTCGACTGGTTGCGGGCCACGGCCACGCGCAGCGAGCCGAACATCTCGGCGCCGCGGCGGATCAGGTCGAGGTGACCGAGGGTGATCGGGTCGAAGGTGCCCGGGTAGAGAGCGCGCGGAGCGTCCTGGCCCATGGCCGGATTCTAGTGTCACCCGGCAGGCGGCCGCGCGTCCTCCCCGGGTGGCCCGGACGCGTTGGGATCCCGCCGTGGCGGCCGGCGCCGCCTTCGTCCTCGCCGCCGGCTGCGCGGTCGGCGCCGGCGGCCGGGCGGCCGAGGCCGGGCCCCCGGCGGCGCTGGCCTCGCTCCTGCTCGCCGCCCTGGCGCTCCTGCGCGGCGCGCCGCTCCCTCTGCTCCTCGCGGGCCTGCTGCTCGGTTGGGCCCGCGCGCCCGCACCGGCCCCCCTCGAACCGGTCCCGGCGCGCGGCGTCGTCCTCACCGGCCGGCTGTGCGAGCTCCGCCTCGCCGAGGACGGCGCCTGGCGCGGCAAGCTCGACCGCCTCGCCACCCGCGACGGACGGGCGCTGGACCGTCCCGCGCGCGAGCTCCGCTTCACCACCCGGCAGGGCGAGCCCCCGCCCGGCCGGCTCGAGCTTCGCGGGATCCTGCGCAACGGCCCCTCCGGCACCCGCCTCGAGCGGGCCACCTGGCGCCCGCTGGAGCGCGCGCGCATCCCCCCGCTGGCCCGGCTGCGCAGCGCGGTGCGGCACCGGCTCGAGCAGCGCCTCGCACCCGCCGAGGCCGGCTTCGCCATCGCCCTGCTGCTCGGCGAGCGCGACGCCATTCCCGAGGACCGCTACGGCCCCTACCGCGACCTCGGCCTGCTCCACCTGCTGGCGGTCTCCGGTATGCACCTCTGGCTCTGGGACGCCCTGCTACGGCGCCTGCTCGGCCGGCGCGGCCGCGCGGTGCGGCTCGTCCTCCTCGGCGCGGCCGCCCTGCTGGCCGGGGGCCGGCCGCCGGTGGTCCGCGCTCTGGTCTTCGTCGGCCTGCGCGAGGCCGCCGCCCGTCGCGGCTGGCAGCTGTCCGGCGGGCCGCTCTGGTTCGCGGCCCTCGCCGCCGAACTCGGCTTCCTCCCGCCGCGGCCCGCCGACCTCGGCCTGGTGCTCTCCTACGCCGCGACCGGGGCGCTGCTCCTCGTCGCGCGGCGGGACGACGGTCCGCCCCTCGCCCGCACCCTGCGCGTCTCCCTGGCCGCCACCTGCGCCACCAGTCCGTGGCTGCACGCGGTCCAGGGGACGGTCGAGCCCTGGTCGATCCTGCTCACCCCCCTGCTCGGGCTGGTGCTGCCGGTCCGCCTCCTCCTCGCCGCCCTCGTCCTGTTCCCCGGCGCCGGGCCCGCCGCCGCCGCCCTGCTCGGCGGGCTCGGCGCAGCCGAGGGAGCCCTGCTCGGAGCCGCCGCCCGGCTGCCGGCCTCGCCGCTCCTCCTCCCCGAGGTCTCCAGCGCGCTCCTCGGGGCCGCCTGCGCGTCCGTCCTCCTCGCCCTCTCCGTGGAGGGCCGGCGGACCCGGCGCGCCGCAGGAGGCGCCGCAGCGGCCCTGGCGGCCGTGGCCGCCGTGGCGCACCCGTCGCCGGACGCAGCGGTGGCCGCGCTTCCCGTCGGGCACGGCCTGGCGGTGGTCGTGGCCTCGGCCGGCGGCACCCTGGTCTTCGACCTCGGCAGCGCCGAGACGAGCCCGCGGTGCCTCGTCGACCGGATGCTCCTGCCCGAACTCCACCGCCGCCGCTGGCCGGCGCCGGGTCAGCACCTCGCCAGCCACGACGACCTCGACCACGTCTCCGGGCTGGCCCGCCTGGAGGCGGTCACCGGCAGCCGCCGCATCCGCACCGCGGCGGGCGCCCGGCGGCCGCTCGAGGGCCTCGGCCCCTGGAGGGCGGTGGCCCACGGCTCCCGCCCGGCCGACGACGAGGACGCGAACGGCCGCGGGCAGATCCTCGAGCTGCGCGGCCCACCCGGCCGCGTCGTCCTGCTGGGCGACCAGGACGGCTGGTCGCTGCGCGACCTCCTCGACCGCCTCGAGCCCGGTCCGGTGGAGCTGCTCGTGCTCCCCCACCACGGGCTGTCCACCGACGGGCTCCCCGAGTTGCTCGACCACCTGCAGCCGGCGGAGGTCTGGGCGAGCTGCGGCACGGGGGACCTGCCGCTGCCCGCCGCCCCGATCGTGGCGCGGCGGGGCATCCCCCTCCGGACCACGCTGCGCGGCGCACTCGACTGGCCGCGACGGCCGTAACCCCGGCCGGGCTGCTGCGTCTCCCCGACATGGGAGGGATCCACGGAGCGGCGCTCCACGCCGGCGGAGCCCAGCTGGTCCGCGTCGAGGCGCTGTGCGGACGCGGCCTGTCGCGGGTGGTGCTGGTGGGCATGGCCGACCTCGTCGCCCGCGAGGCGCGCGAGCGGCTGCCGGCCGCGCTGCGCAAGCACGGCTTCGGCTTCCCCCGCGGCAAGGTCCTGCTCAACCTGGTGCCGGCCCAGATCCCCAAGGGCGGCCTGCCGCTCGACCTCGCCCTGGCGGTCGCGATCCTGGTCGAGCAGGGCAGCCTCCCGCCGCCGAAACGCGACTGGCTGCTGCTGGCCGAGCTCGACCTCGAGGGCCGCCTCCACCCACCGGCGCGCGGCACCCTGCTGGCCGCTCTCGCCACCGGCGGCGCGGAAGGCGACTTCGCCGGGGTGATCACCGCGCCGGAGGTGGCCGCCGAGGCCGCCCTGGCGCCCGGGGTCTCCGCCTATGCTGCGCGCGATCTCGGCGAGGCCGTGCGCATCCTCGAACGCCCGGAAGAGGCGGACCCCGCCCTTCCGCTCGGCGGGGCGCGTGGTGTTGCCTCGCCCCTCCGCCTCGAGGACGTGCGCGGGCAGCAGGCGGCGCGCCGGGCAGCGGTGATCGCGGCCGCGGGCCGTCACAGCCTCCTGCTCGAGGGGCCGCCCGGAACGGGCAAGAGCATGCTCGCGCGACGCCTGGTCGGGCTGCTCCCTCCCCTGCTCCCGGACACGGCGCTCGAACTCGCGCGGGTCGAAGCGGCGCTCGGCCGCGTCCGCGGCCTGCCGTACACGCCGCCGCTGCGGGCGCCGCACAGCTCGGTGTCGGCGCAGGCCCTGCTCGGCGGCGGCGCACCGTTGCGTCCGGGGGAGCTGTCCCGCGCCCACGGCGGCGTCCTGTTCCTCGACGAACTGCCGGAGTTCGCGCGGCCCGCCCTCGAGGGTCTGCGTCAGCCGCTCGAGGACGGCGAGATCCGTCTGCAGCGAGCACGCGAATGGGCCACCTTCCCGGCCGACGCCCTGCTCGTCGCTTCGTGCAACCCGTGCCCTTGCGGCTACCTCACCCACCGGCGCATCCCCTGTCGCTGCACCCCGGCGCGGCTCGACGCCTACCGCCAGCGGATCAGCGGCCCCCTGCTCGACCGCTTCGACCTCTTCGTGGACATGGGCCCGGTGCCGGCGGATGAGCTCGACGGACCGCCCACCTCCCCGACGGAGGAGGAAGCCGCGGCCGCACTGGCGCGCGCGCGCGGCTCCCAGGAGGCGCGCGCGCGTCGGGGCGCCTTCCGCCACGCCGGTCGCGCCGAACCCGCGGAGATCCTCGCCGAGGGCGTCGCCGCCGAGGCGCGGCGCCTGCTGGTGCGCGCCACGGAAGGGATGTCCCTGAGCGGGCGGGCCCACCTCCGCTGCCTCCGCGTGGCCCGCACCCTCGCCGACCTCGGAGGTCGCGCCGAGATCACCGAACCGGACGTCCGGCTCGCGCTCAGCTACCGGCGGGTGGAGACGGCGGCGACAGGCGCCACAGGCTGAAGCCCCCGGCCGCGCGTACGACGGCCGCGCCGAGGCCGGTGAGGCGCGGCGCCTCGGGCCCGCTGCTGAGGCCGAGGACGACCAGGTCGCGGCCCCCGATGCGGGGCCAGAGCTCGGGCAGGACGGCGGCCGGGTCGTAGGCCGAGTCCGGCTGGAACAGGGCGTGGGCGAAGGCCAGCCGCATCTCGAGGTCAGGCTGCCCCTCGTTGTGCACCTGCAGCCGGTCCACCAGGAGCGGGTGGCGGAAGAGCGGGGCGAGCGGGTGGCCCTGCACGCGGCCTCCGCCGAGCTGGTCGACCAGGCCGAAGGGGTCGATCAGGAGGACGGCCGCGCCGGCATCGCGCTCGGCGTCGAGGAGCTCCTGCGGGATCGGGGGCGCCGCGCCGGCCCGCAGCGCGAACCCCCCGGCGGCTTCCTCGAGCGGGAGCGGCGGCGCGTGGTCGGCCCAACGCAGGTAGGCGGAGGGAACGAGCGCGGTGGTCGGCAGGGCCAGGAGCAGGAAGAGCCAGGGCAGGAGCCGACGGCGCTCGCCGAGCGCCGCGAGGCTCACCCCGGCGGGGAGGGCCCAGAGCAGCGCGCCGAGCCGCGCCATCTTGTACTGGTTGCCCCAGGGCAGTTCGGCCGCCAGGAGCAGCAGCGCGGCGAGGCCGAGGGCCAGACCGAGCCGCCAGCGGTGGCGCCGCGGAGAGCGCCACCAAGCCGGGAGCGCGAGCGGCAGGAGGAGGGCGAGGGGGCCGAGCCAGTCGGCCCAGGGATGCCCTCCGATCGCGACCTCGATGCGCGGGCCGCCCGTCGGCGCCGACCTCAGGGCCGGGAGCAGGAAGGGCAGGGCCAGCAGCAGGGCGAGGCTGCCGCCGAGCGGCCAGGCCAGGCGACGCAGGCCACGGGCGGCCACCACCTCGGGGAGCAGCCAACAGGCGAGGACCAGCCCGCAGAAGCCCCCGACCAGCGGGTTGATCGCCAACGCCACCCCGGCCGCCACGGCCGTGCGGACGAGCTTCTCGGGTCGGGCCTCCAGGCCGCCGGCGAGCGCCCAGAGGCCGAAGGGCAGGGCGAAGGCGAAGGAGCTGACGTTGAGGAACTTCGGCAGGAAGGCCTGCAGCCGCTGGTCCCAGCCGAAGGGAGAGCCGGCGAAGGTCAGCGGCGCGAGCTGCATCACCGGGGCGCTGTCCGGCGGGGCGGAGGAACCGCCCGCGGCCAGCCAGCCGATCCAGCCCAGCGCGTTGAAACCGAACACGGCGGCCACGAAGGCCCAGCGCCGCGCGCTCCACGACAGGCCGAAGGAACGGCCGAGCGCATCCAGGGCCGGGCCGAAGAGCAGGGCTGCGACGACGTTGAGCAGCGCGAAGCCGCCGAGCACGCCGAAGCCGAGGCGGCCCAGCGCCACGCCGAGCGCGGGATAGAGCGTGTAGTACCGCAGCAGGGAGCCGGCGTGGTACGGGTTCTCCGGCAGCAGGCCCTGCTCGAGCACGGCGGCCCCGACCCGGGCGTGCAGGAAGCCGTGGTACGAGGCGCGCACCGTCTCGCCGCCCAGCACGAGGAGCAGGGCCACCACGGCCGCCAGCGCCGTGCCCTCGATCCAGGCCGCGCGCGACTCGGCCGACCTCAATCCACCGCCTCCGGCCGGCAGCCGTCGAGCGCGAACCACTCCGGGTGGACGAGCTGGTCGAGCGCCCGCGAGTTCGCCTCGGTCCGCGGGAAGGGCTGGACCGCGACGAGGTCGAGGCCGTCCAGCCAGGCGCTCAGCGCGCGCAGCAGACGCGCCGTCTCCGCCGGATGCTCGGCGGCCACGTCGCGCTGCTCCAGCGGGTCCGCGGCGCGGTCGAACAGCGCGACGCGCGGGTAGGGATAGCGTCCGCCCTGCTCGGGGTACGGCGGCTCGTGCGGCCCGTCGGGGAGGTGCTCGCAGGGATGGTGGACCAGGGTCCAGCGCGCGTCGCGGATGCTCCAGAACTCGCGTTGCCAAGAGGCGACGAAGTACTCGCGGGGCGCGTTCTCGCGGCCCATCGCCAGCGGCAGGACGTCGGCCAGCGCGACCGCCTCCGCGCGGCGGCCTCCGCCCCCCCAGCCCGGGCCGGCCAGGACGAGCGGCACGCGGATCACGCCGGACGACAGGCTCTTGGCATGGAGGAAGTAACCGTGGCGGTCGCCGAGCTCCTCCCCGTGGTCTGAGGTGAACACGACCACGGCGTTGTCGAGCAGGCCGCCCCGCCCGCTGTCCCGGTAGAGGCGGTCCAGGCCGGCGAGGAAGTCGCGCACCAGGCCGCTCGCCGTGCGCAGGTCGCCGTCGTACAGCGCGCGCATCTGGGTCAGCGCCTCGGGCGTGGCGCGCGCAGGATCGGTGTGCAGGGCGTAGAGCTCCTGGTTGGTGCCGGGCGGACCCGCGGGGTCGGACCAGAGGTCGTCCTCCGGCGGCGGCGCGTAGGGCTGGTGCGGCGCCATGTAGTGCGCCCAGAGCAGCAGCCGCTGCCCGCGCGCGACCACCGGAGCGGCGAACTCGAGGAGGTCCTCGCCGACGCGGGGCTCGGCCAGCTTGGGCCGGCGGGCGGCGTCCTCGAAGCCGCGGTAGATGCCGTACTCCGGCACGACCGAGGCGTTGGCGCAGCGCGCGGCGGTGCGGTAGCCCTGCTCCTCCAGCTCCTCGGCGAAGCTGCGGCCCTGCATCGTGGTCATGTGCGTGACCGCGCCGTGCTCGAGCGGCTCGAGGCCGGTCCAGAGCGTGGCCAGGGCGGGGACCGTCTTGCCGGCGGGCGCCCAGCACTCCTCGAAGGTCGTGCCCTGGGCCGCCAGCCAGCGCGGGCTCCAGGGCTCGTCCGCGTCGAGGTCGGTGGCGCGCTCGGCGCCGTAGAGCGCCATGCGGTCGGCGCGCAGCGTGTCGACGGTGACCACGATCAGGTCGAGGTCGAAGTCGCTGGCGGCCTCGCCGCAGGCGGGCAGCGCCAGCAGGCCCGCGGCGAGCGCCCTCCGGACGGCGGCGCGCATGGGCGAAGGATAGCACGCCAGCCCGCGCGGCCGCGGCGGCCGCGCGGCGCTCAGCGCGCCCACTCGGGGAAGACGGTGAGGTCGATCCCCCAGCGCGGCGCGATCCACAGGAAGGTGAACAGGGTGACGACCAGAGTGGTGAGCAGGTTGAGAAGGAAGCCCGCGCGGGCCATCTGCGCCACGCTGATCCGGCCGCTGCCGAACAGGATGGCGTTCGGCGGCGTCGCCACGGGCAGCATGAAGGCGCAGCTCACCGCGAAGGTCGCCGGGACGGCCAGCAGCATCGGGTTCACGCCGGCTGCCACGCAGGCGCTGAAGGCGAGCGGGAGCAGCAGGTTGATCGTCGCGGCGTTGGAGGTGATCTCGGTGAGGAAGGTCACACCGAGGGAGAGCACGAGCACGGTCATCACCGGCGGCATCGTGCCCACGGTCCCGCTGAGCGACTCGCCGATCGCCGAGGAGAGGCCGGTCGCGTCGCAGCTCTTGGCCAGCGCGAAGCCGCCGCCGAGCAGCAGCAGCACGCCCCACGGGAGGGCCGCGCAGTCCTCCCACTCGAGAAGGCCCCGGCCCTCCTCGCCGGGCAGCGCGAACAGCAGCACCACGCCGAACAGGGCCACGGTGGCGTCGGAGATCGAGTCGGAGACCGTCGGGGGGAGCAGCTCGCGCCATCCGGGGACGGCGAAGGCTCCGAAGTCGGCGCCCTGGCGCGTCATCCACAACGCCGCGACCAGGACGAAGACGCCGAGGGTGCGCGTCTGCACCGCGGTGCGCGGGGGCAGCTGCCCGGCGCGCTGCTCCATCTCGACCAGTTCGGGCACGGCGACGTCGGGCAGCCGCGACGCGACGCGGGTGAGGACCAGCCAGGCCAGCGCGAGGAAGGTGATGGCGAAGGGGGCGGCGCCGAGGAACCAGGTGCCGAAGGCGATCTCGGGCGCGTCCGGGAAGCGGTCGGCCAGCTGCCCGAGCAGCACGCTGTTCGGCGCGGTGCCGATCGGGGTGGCGGTCCCGCCGATCGAGCAGGCGTAGGCGATGCCGAGCAGCAGCGGCGGGCTCAGGCGCCGCGCGTCCTCGGGGCGGCAGGCCTCGAGCAGAGCCACCGCGACCGGCAGCATGAGCAGGGCCGTGCTCGTGTTGCTGATGAACATGCTGAGCAGGCCGGCCACCAGCATGAAGCCGAGCACCACGCGCCGCGGGCGGGCGCCGAACAGACGCAGGGCGGTCAGCGCGAAGCGCCGGTGCAGCTCGTGGCGCTCGAGGGCCAGGGCCAGGACGAAGCCGCCGAGGAACAGGACGATGATGTCCTGGAAGTAGTAGGGCGCCACCTCGCGCGCCGGCAGGGCTCCGGTCGCCGGCAGGAGCAGCGCCGGCAGCAGCGAGGCCACCGGCAGCGGCAGGGCAGCCGTCAGCCAGCACCAGGCCGTGAACAGGGCGGTCCCGGCGGTCGCGCGGGCTTCGGGCGGCAGGCCCTGGAGCGCGGGGAGCCGGGTCAGCAGCAGCGCCAGGGCGGCGCCCGCCAGCAGGCGGAGGCGCGGGTTCTGGATCCAGCGGCGCGGAAAGCTCGTCATCGGCTCTGGCACGAAGCGGGGTGCGAGGCCATCCTATGGCCTCGTCCGTCCTCCGACGACCGCATGACCTGGCTCGACAAGCTCCTCGTCCTCGGACTCCCCCTGGTCCCCAAACCGGTCATGCGCCGCTTGGGAGCCCGCTACGTCGTCGGGACCGGGCGCGCCGACGCGCTCGAGCTGGGCGCGCGCCTCGAGTCCTCCGGCTACCGCGTGACCTACGACGTGCTCGGCGAGTCGGTCTCGCGCCGCGAGGACGTCGAGGAGGCGCTGGCCGAGTACCGCGCCCTGTTCGCCGCGCTGCGCGAGCGCGGGCTGGAGCTCAACCTGTCGACCAAGCCGACCCAGATGGGCCTGCTGATCGACCGCGAGCTCTGCTTCCGCGCCGTGTCCGAGCTCGTCGGCATGGCCGCTCCCCACGGCGGCTTCGTGCGCTACGAGATGGAGGACTCCCCCACCGTCGACGCCACGCTCGAGGTCTTCGCCCGGCTGCGCGCGGAGCACGGCGCGCGCGTCGGCTGCGTGCTGCAGTCGATGCTGCGCCGCACCGGCGACGACGTCGAGGCCCTGCTGGCATCGGACCGGCCGCTCAGCGTGCGGATGGTGAAGGGCATCTACGTGGAGCCGCCCGAGGTCGCCTTCCAGGACCCGCAGGAGATCGTCGACAGCTTCCTCGCCGCGACGCGCAGACTGCTGGAGGGCGGTGCCGCGGTGGGCGCGGCGACGCACGACGACCGCATCGTCGCCGGCATCCAGGAGATGCTCACCGAGCACCCGGAGTGGGCCGAGCGCTGTGAGATCCAGATGCTGCTCGGCGTGCGGGAGGACCTGCGCCAGCGGGCCCGCGCGGAGGGCCTGCCGGTGCGCGTCTACGTGCCCTACGGCACCCACTGGATGCCCTACGTCACGCGACGGCTGCGCAAGAACCCGCGGCTCGCGCGGATGGCCGTGCTGGGCCTGTTCCGGCGGCGCGAGGAGCTCGCCGAGGCCTAGGCCTGGGCCGGGTCCAGCCCGGCGGCCGCGGCGGCTTCCAGCAGGGCGGAACGCAGCGCGCCCACCGCCGTGTCCAGCGCGACGCCGGCGTCGAAGCTGAGGCCGGCCGCCACCGTGTGACCGCCCCCGCCTTGCCCGCGCGCGACGCGGTTGACGTCCACCCGCCCGCGGCTGCGCAGGCTGGCGCGGAAGCGTCCGTCGCGGTGGTGCACGAAGCCGACGACCTCGACCCCCTCCACCGCGCGGAGCAGGTCGAGGACCTCGTCCGAGTCGTCGAGCCGGCCCGCGACGCAGTCGAGCTCCGCCGGATCCGCCCAGGCGAGGACCAGGCGACCGCCGCAGTGGTACTCCGTGGTGGCGAGCGCCGCTGCGATCCCTCGCGGATGCCCCGGCGCGTTGCGGTGGAACACCGCGCGGTGCAGGCGGTCGGTGTCGAGCCCGGCTCCGACCAGCTGGGCGGCGAGCTGCCACACCTCGGCGCTGGTGTTGGCGTGGCGGAACCAGCCGGTGTCCGAGGCCAACGCGAGGAAGGCTCCTTCCCGCCCGGGCCGGCCCGGGTCCACCCCGAGGGCCTCGACCAGGCGCCAGGCCAGGAGCCCGGTCGCGGGGCCCGCCGGGTCGTGCAGCGTGGCCTGCCAGTCCGCCCGGTCCGCCTCGGCCATCGGGTGGTGGTCGACACAGGCGCGGGGAACTCCCGAGGCGCGGACCGCCGCCTCCATCGGGCCGAGGCGCCCCAGATGGGAGCAGTCGCACACCACCAGCGCGTCGTGCGGAGGGAGTCCTTCGGCTGGCGCGAAGACCCCGAAGGGGGTGTTCTCGGCCAGCACCGAGAAGCGCGGGTCGGGCGGGTCCGGCAGCAGCACCCCCACCTCCTTCCCGGCGGCCGCAAGAGCGTGGAACAGCAGGGAGATCGAACCGAGGCAGTCGCCGTCGGCGCGCTGGTGGCCGCTCAGCAGGACGCGCTCGGCGCTCCCGAGCCAGTCGAGGAAGGCACGCACCGCCGGATTCTAGGCCGCGCCCGGCAAGCCGCCCAAGGGCTGCAACGTGGAGTCGGCGGCGAGGCGCTGCAGCAGCGCAGGAGCATCCGCGCCCGCAGCGTCCGCGCGCAGCCGGAGCGGGGCGAAGTCCGCGCCTTCGCGGAGGTGGCCGAGTCCCAGCCGCCCGAGGCGGCGGGCGGCCTCCTCGGTGCAGGCGCGCCACCACGCCGGAGCCGTACCCCCGGGGAGGAGCTCGCAGGCGATCCGGAACTCGCGCAGGACGTCGAGCCGCTCATTGGAGGCACGCGAGTCACAGCCCAGCGCAGGCAGCGGGATCCCCGCCTCGAGGAAGGCCGGGCGCGGCCGGCCGAAGTAGCGGTGGGTGCCCGGGCACCACACGAGGTCGACGCCACCGTCCACCAGCCGCTGCAGCTCGTCGGGGCGGAGGTCGCCCCCGTGGACGGCCAGGCAGCCCGGCCGCAGTCCGCCGACCTCCTCCAGCCAGTCGACCGGCGAGGCGAAGCGCCGCTCGGGGAGCGGCCGGCCGCGGCGGCGGAAGAGCTCGGCGAGCGGCCCCGCCCCTTCGGCGAGGAAGGCGCGTTCCTCCGCGTGCTCCCCCAGGTGGACCGAGACCCTCCCGCCGCGCGCGAAGACCGCGCGCGCGAGCTCGAGGGAGACGCCGAAGGGCGAGTGGAGGGCGACCGGGAGGTCCTCCCCTCCCACGCGCTCGAGCCAGGCTCCGGCGGCAGCAGGGTCGGGCTCGAAGCACTCCGGGAGGGCGAGCAGCGCGGGCCGGGCTGGGCCGGACTCGTGGGCGGCCGAGCGCGCCCCGGGTTCGGCGACGTGCGCGAGGACCAGGGCGCAGCCCGAGGCTTCGAGCTCGGCGAGAGAAGCCGCTGCGGACGCCGCGGCGTCCATCCGCGGCTCGGCGCGCCAGCTCACCAGAGCCGCCGCCCATGCCGCGAAGGAATCGCGCGGCCAACCCGCGGACGGGGCGTCGAAGCTCTCGAGGTGCGCGTGCAGCGCGAGCGGGCGCGGCAGCCAGACCTCGCCCGGGAAGCGCTCGGCGTCGGCCTCCCCTTCGTCGAAGCCGATCACCCGCCCTGCCTCGACCAGCAGGACCACGCCGCGCAGCAGCGTGTCCGCGTCGAGCAGGACCGCGTCGGGGAGCAGGCGGCGCGGCGCGGGGCCGCCGCCGCTCACTCGCCGTTCCAGTAGAGCTTCACGTCCTCGACCTGGAAGTAGCGGCCGGCACCGCTGCCGATCAGGGCCGCGATCTGGTCGTGGTCGAAGACGATCTGGAAGCGCACCATCCGCGCGAGGTTGCTGCGCAGCTCATTCATCCCCGTCGTCGTGTTGTAGCCGGGGATGACCCAGTCGCCGATCGTGTTCGGGTCGGGCTCGGTCTTGCCGGGGCCGCCCCAGCCGACCTGGAAGCCGACCCAGATGGGCGTGACGCCGGGAGCCGGGCTGGCATTGCCGCTGGCCTCGTCGCCGTCGTAGACAACCACCTGCTCGCTGCCGTCGTCGTAACGCACGGTGATCTCGTAGCCGGTGAAGTCGACGATCAGGACGTCGTTCGACGGCACGAACCAGTGGCTGCGCACGCCGCTGGCGTTGCCGTTGAACACGCCGAAGTCGCCGAGCGCGGCCGGGAAGTCGGCCTGGTGCTGGACGAGGTTCGGCAGGCCGGGCTGGCCGATCGGAGTGAGCTCGACCGCCTCGTCCGGGCTGACCATGCCCTGCAGCGCGGCGAGGGACTCGCCGCCGGTACGGGTCTCGAAGCGGATCAGGCCGGAGCCGCCCTTGCCGCCGGGGTTGCCGGCCGAGCCCTTGCCGCCCCGGCCGCCGTCGAGGCGCAGCGCGTCGGCCGCCACGGTCAGGTCGCCGCTCGTCTGGAGCAGGATCGAACCGCCGGCGCCGCCGCCGCCGCCCGCATCGCCGGGCGGGCCGACGTTGATCGCGGCCGGGTCGCTGTAGGGCAGCGAGAGCATGAACTCGCTGTCGCCGCCCGCGCCGCCCCGCACGGTGACCACGCCGCTGACGGCCACCCGGCCGCCCGCGTGGACCTGGAGGGCGCCGCCGCCCGCGCCGCCGCCCGCGCCGGTGCTGGTGCGGAAGGTGTCGATCAGGCCGTCGGCCTGGAAGCCGCCGTCGTGGTAGCTGCCGTACATGCCGCAGCCCGCGCCGCCGCCGCCGCCGCCGCCGAGGAGGAGGTCCTGCTCGGGGTCGAGGGTCTCGATGCCGGCCGGCAGCACGTAGGCGCCGCCCGCCGCGTCGGCGATCCCGACCGGCGTCGTCGCGATGGCGTCGATGTCGAGGAAGTCGTTGTACTCCCACACGCCGTTCGGCGCGTCGACCACGGGCGCCTGGAGCGGGTTCAGCAGCGGGTCGGTCGAGCCGGGGACGAAGTACTCGCCCTGCTTGCCCTCGGTCCAGAAGCCGCCGCCGCCGCCGCCGCGGGACCGGTGCCAGGCCCAACTCAGGTAGCTGGAGGTGCCGGGGTCGAAGTGGGCCTTGATCGGGGTCAGCGTGGTGTAGCCCAGGTCCGGCACGTTGCCGGCGACCGGCGGCCAGGCCCAGGAACCCATGCCCGCGCCGGAGTCCCGCGCCGGCGCCAGGAAGTCCGGGCGCAGCTCGGGGTCGCCGGGGAAGTCGGTGGTCGCGCCGCCGACGCCCTCCCCGGTGGCGCCGTGGATGGTGACCCAGCGGCCGCCGTTCGGCGGGAGGGCCGTGTTGGCCAGGAAGCGCGTGGGGTCCGGCGGATCGTTGACCGGATCGATCTGCCCCTCGACCCAGCTGGTCTTGTCCTCGTCGAAGAAGACCGGCTCGAAGGGCGGCAGGCCCGGCGGAGGATCGCCGTCGACCAGGTACCAGGACTCGCCGCCCTTGCCCCCCGAGCCGCCGGAGCAGCGACCGTTGGCCGGCTGGCCGCCCTCGGCCTCGAAGGGGAAGATGCCGCCGGTGGACTCGCCCGCCAGCAGCTCGTCGAAGCGCGGGAAGTACTTGCCGAAGTTCGCCGGCGCCGGCGCGCCGGCCAGGTCGAGCGTCCCCTCGACCACGCAGGCTCCGCGGCTGTAGAGGCGCAGCGGGTTCGACCCGACCGCGGAGACCGTCACCCCCACCGGGATGTGGATCTCCTCGAACATGAACACGCCGTCGGTGATCGTCCAGCTCTCGCCGGTCACGGTGGTCAGCGTGGTGTTGTCGGTGTCGAAGGTGAAGTCGTCGGTCGGCGCGAAGACCCCGAGGAGGCCGCTGCCGCCCCCGAGGTGGACGCCGTTGACGGCGTCGTGGCCGCTGGCGAGGACGCCGGGCGAGGCGCTCCACAGGCCTTGCGTCGAGCCGTCGACGTCCAGCGCGCCGGTGTCGTCGAAGGACTCGGCGAAGCTGCCGGGGACCGAGGTGCGGTCGGGCAGGGCGATGAAGTTCGAGCCCGGGTTGGCCAGGAAGTTGTCCGCGATGTCGGCGATCTGCGAGGAGAAGTCCAGGCGCAGCTTGCGCAGGCCGCCCTGGCCGCCCGGGAAGGGCGCCAGCGGCGTGAACACCAGCCGGGTGGTCAGCTTGTTCTGATCGAAGCTGATCGTGAAGGTGCCCGGGACGTCGACCTCGACCGAGGAGCCCGGCTGCGAGTCGTCGACCACCTTCACGCTGATCGACGGGCTGCCGCCGGTGACCGGGTCCACCAGCTGGTCCTTCTGCATCAGGTCGTTGAAGACCATGTTGATGGAGAAGTTGCTGTTGTTCGGCGGCGAGGTGGCGTTCGGCGTGAAGCTCACCGTCGGCCGGCCGGGAACCAGGTCGATCACCCCGTCGGTGCTGATGGCGCAGGAGATCGGCGACAGGTTGGGGCGCCCGATCACCGACTTCACGACGTTCGACTCCGGCGCCGCGAACAGGGTGACGCGGTAGACCGAGCCCTCGGCGAAGCCGAAGGAGATGCCGGCCTGGCTCTCGATGAGCGAGGGGCGGAAGATCAGCTTGCGGCCGTCGACGACGAACTCGCCGGGCGGGGTAGAGCCGTTCGAGACCTCGACCACCGAGAGCGAGGTGAAGCTGACCGAGGCCGGATCGACGTCGTCGTTGAAGGTGAAGACGATGTCCTGGTTCGTCGCGATCTGGTTGACCGCGCACGAGCCGCCCTGGCAGCCGAGGGAGCACAGCGCGACCTGGAAGTCGCCCGCGCGGGTCACCCCGCCCGAGGACGAGCCGGAACACGCCGGGAGGAGGGCGAGGAGACCGAGGGCGAAGGTCTGTCCGAGAATGCGGCGCATCGGTTGACAGGGACCCGGCGGAATCCGCCCTTCCCCGAACGCGGAGAGGTGGCGGCGGGCCGCGCGGAGTCTAGCATAATCTAGGCACTCAAGCCTTTGGGTAACGGCCACTTAGGGCTCGCGTAGACTGCCCGTTCCCGCCATGGTGCGCGCCCTCGTCCTGCTCCTGCCCGTCGCCCTGCTGGGCCTGCTCTGCCTGCCCCTGGAGGCGCCGGCCGAGGCCACTCTGCCCGCCTTCGGAAGCCCCTTCCCGGCCGGCGCTTCCATCGCCGAGGCGGCGAAGGCCGGCGGCGCCGCGCGCCCGGCGGTCGAGGTCTACCGCGAAGCCCACGCCCTCGGCCGGAGCCTCGAGGAGGCGATGGAGGACGCCGAGCGCGCGCGGCGCGAAGGCCGGATCGAGCGCCTGCTCGACGGCTTGGCCCGCCGCCCCGACGCCGGCGAGCTGCCGTGGGCGGCCTGGCTGGACGAGTGCCGCCAGGGGAACCGGGCGCTGGCCCCCGGCGTCCTGCGCGGCGCCGCGCGCGCGTTGGGCTCCGCCGCCGTCGTCCTCGCCCGCGAGGCGAACGACCGGTACTCCCCCGTCGAGCTGCGCGTGGCCGCGCTCCAGGTGCTCTGGGCACGCGACGCGATGGACGGCTTCAACGCCTGCAACCGCGCCCTGCGCGAGGAGCCGCGCTACGACCTGCACGAGCGGGTGGTGGACGAGGTGCTCGCCGCCTGCCCCGGCCCGCTCGCCGAGGAGCTGCTGCTCGACGCCCTCGGCAACCACTCGCAGGTCGCCGAACGGGCGCGCCGCTCCGCGGTGGCCCTGCTGGCGCGCTGGCGCTCGGCGCGCGCCGTGGCCACCCTCGGCCAGATCCTCCTGAGCGAACGCAGCAACGTCCTGCTGCGCAAGGAGGCCGGCGAGGCCCTGATCACCATCGGCAGCCCCGAGGCCCTGCGCGCGATCGCCGCGGTGGATTCCATCGACGCCGGGGCGGAGCCGGTCTTCGCCGCCTACCTCGACACCCTGCGGCAGCGGATCGGCCTGCCGCCGATCGGCTCCTGATGCGCCTGTTCGACACGCACTGCCACCTGCAGTGGGAGAAGCCCGAGTGGCCCCTGCACGAGGTCCTGGCGCGCGCGGAGCAGGCCGGGGTCGAGCGGATGGTCTGCGTCGGGGTGGACGCGGCGAGCTCCCGCCGCGCGCGCGAGATCGCCGCCGAGGTCCCCGGGGTGAGCGCCAGCGCCGGCATCCATCCGAACGACCTGCCGCCCGAGGAGGGCGCGACGCGCGCAGCCCTGGCCGAGCTCGACGCCCTGGTCGCGGAGGGCGGCTGGGTCGCCGTCGGCGAGACCGGCCTCGACCTCTACTGGGACAAGGTCCCGCTGGAGGTCCAGCAGCTCGGCTTCCGTCACCACCTCGAACTGGCCGCTGCTCACGGGCTGCCGGTGATCATCCACTGCCGCGACGCCGGGGCGGAGACCCTGGCCCTGCTGCAGACGTTCGGTGGCCCGGTCACCGGAGTGATGCACTGCTTCAGCGACACGCCCGAGCGGGTCGCGGGCTTCCTCGAGCTCGGCCTGCACATCAGCTTCGCCGGCAACCTGACCTACAAGAGCGCGGACGGACTCCGCGACGCCGCCCGGCTCGTCCCGGAGGACCGCCTCCTGGTCGAGACCGACGCCCCCTTCCTGGCGCCGGTCCCCAGGCGGGGCAAGCGCAACGAGCCGGCCTTCGTCCGGCACACCCTCGAGCGGCTGGCCGAGGTCCGCGGGGTCGCCGCCGAGGAGCTCGCCGCGGCCACCGCGGCGAACGCCGAGCGCCTGTTCGGCGCGGGCTAGTCGAGCTCGGAGAGGACTTCCGGCTGCGGCACGCCGAGCGGCGGCAGCGGCACGCCCGGCTTGGCCTCGTGGAGCCGGCCGCTGGCGTAGTCCAGCCAGTAGACCCGCTCGCCGGAGTAACGCGGCAGCTTGGGCCAGGCCCAGCAGCCGACCGGACCGCGGGAGGGGTCGACCACCTCGCGGAAGCGGTAGCCCGCGCGCAGCACGGCGCCGTCGGTGCGGATGACGAAGCCGCGCGGCATGAGGTCGCGCGGCAGCCCGGCGGGCTCCTCGGCGAAGACGAAGCCGGCGAGCTGGGGCAGGGTCACTGCGGCCCCGCTCTTCTCCATCCATGCGCTGCGGCTGGAGCCGAGCATGCGGAGCAGCTCGGCCGCGGCCGCCTCGTTGAGGCGCATCCGCGGCTCGAGCGCCCGCGGCAGGCCGACCATCGACGCCGCGGTGACCAGGACGATCAGGACGAGGAGCTCGGTGAGCGTGAAGCCGCGCTCACTCCTCCTCGCGCGACATCTGGGCAACGATCTTCTCCTGCAGGTGCGAGGGCACCTGGTCGTAGTGGTCGAACTCCATGGCGAAGCTGCCCTCGCCGTGCGTCATCGAGCGCAGCGGCGTGCTGTAGGTCTGCATCTCCGCCAGCGGCACCTGGGCCTTGATGACCTGCGCGTCGCCGATCGAGTCCATGCCCAGGATCTGCCCGCGGCGCGTGTTCAGGTCGCCGCTGACGTCGCCGAAGTAGCGGCTGGGGACGGTGATCTCGACGGTCATCACCGGCTCGAGCAGGATCGGGCGCGCCTTCTCGAAGGCGTCGCGCAGGGCGCGGGCGCCGGCCATCTTGAAGCTGACCTCGTCCGAGTCCACGTCGTGGGCCTTGCCGTCGTACAGCTCGACCACGATGTCGACCACCTTGGAGTTGGCGATGATGCCCTTGGCCATCTGCTCGGCCACGCCCTTCTCGACGGCCGGGATGAACTGGCGCGGGATGGCGCCGCCGACCACGGCGTCGACGAACTGGAAGCCCTCGCCGCGGGTGTTGGGCGCGAGGCGCAGGTAGCACTCGCCGAACTGGCCCGAGCCCCCGGTCTGCTTCTTGTGCCGGTGGTGACCGTCGGCCTTCGCCGTCACGGTCTCCTGGTAGGCGATGCGCGGGATGCTCGTCTCCACGCCGACGCCGCGGCCTTCGAGGCGGTGCAGGCAGGTCTGCAGGTGCAGGTCGCTGAGCCCGCTCACGATCATCTCGTGGGTCTCGGGGTCGCGGTGCGTGGTGAAGGTCGGGTCCTCCTTCGCGATCTTGGCCAGCTCGCCGCCGATCTTCTGCTCGTCGTTGCGGCTCTTCGGGCGGACGGCCAGGGAGGTGTAGGGCTTCGGCAGGCCGAAGTCGTGCTGGTGGCCCTCGCCCTCCGACACGATGGTGTCGGCGACCTGGAGCTCCTCGACGCGGGTCACCGCGACGATCTCGCCGGGGCCGGCCTCGTCGACCGGCTGGAGGTCCTTGCCGAAGATGTGCGAGAGGCCCGACAGCTTGATGGTCTTGCCGCCGTGGAGGCTGGGCACGGTCATGTCGGACTTCAGCGTCCCCTGCAGCACGCGCAGATAGGTGATCTGGCCGAGGTGCTTGTCGGAGACCACCTTCCACACGCGCGCGACCAGGCGCTCGTCGGCAGCGCCGTTCTCGACCATGTCGTCCTTCACCACCTCGAACTGGCGCGCGGCGGTCGGGAACTCGGTGGTGAGGAACTCGGCGAACTCCGCGACCCCGACGTTGCGCACCGGGTCGACGAAGAAGAGCGGCGCCAGGGTGCCCTTCGCCATCGCGTCGGGCAGCGCCTTGGCCAGCTCCTCGTCGGAGACGTCCCCCTCCTCGAGGTACTTCTCCATCAGCGCGTCGTCGGCCTCGACGATCGAGTCGACCAGCTGCGAGCGCAGCGGGTTGCTCGAGTCGGCGGCGACCTGCGCCACGGAGGAGAAGCCCGGCCCGAGCTGGTCGGGCAGCGTGAAGGGGACGACGTGGGCGCCGAAGTGCTCGCGCGCGTTGGCGATCACCTGCTCGACGTCGAGGTTCTCGTGGTCGCCCTTGGTGACCACGACGGCGCGCGCCTGACGGTGCTCCCCGGCGGCCTGCCACAGGCGGGCGGCGTGGAAGGGCATGCCCTCGTTGCGCGCGGACACGCACAGGACCGCGCAGCCGGCCGCCCCCATCGAGGTGATCGCGTCGGCGACGAAGTCCGGGTAGCCCGGCGTGTCGACCAGGTTCAGCCCCTTCTTGGCCACGTGCACCACCGCGCCGCTCAGGCTGTGCTTCTTCTCCTTCTCCTCGGCGGTGAAGTCGCACAGGGTGGTTCCGTCGTTCACCGTGCCGACGCGGTTGGTGGCGCCGAAGTGGTGGGCGAGGGCCTCGACGAGAGTGGTCTTCCCGGCATCGGAGTGGCCGAGGAAGGTGACGTTGCGAAGGTCTGCTGCAGACATCTCTGGCTAGGGGGAGCGGTGGCGAGAATCGCGGCGGGGCCGCGCAGGATACCCCGGCGGCCCCGGATCGTGGGGGGAGCGAGCGGAATCCGCTGCCGGCCTCAGGCCGGCAGGATCAGCCCAGGACGAGGATCTCGACCCGGCGGTTCGCGGCCTTGGTCTTCGAGTTGTCGTTGGAGCCCTTGGGCGCCCACTCGCCGTAGCCGGAGACCCGCAGCGAGGCCGGGTCCACGCCCAGGTCCTTGCTCAGGTAGGTCGAGACCGCCATCGCCCGCTCGACGGACAGGCGCAGGTTGCTCTCCCACTTCGACTTCTTGATCGGGTCGTTGTCGGTGTGGCCCTCGATCCAGAAGGTGCGACCGACGTAGTCGCCCTTGAGGATGCTGCCGACCTGCTTCAGGCTCTTGCGCCCGGAGTCGTTCAGCGTGGCGGAGCCGGACGGGAAGGTGATCGCCGAGGGCAGCTCGAGGACGATGACGTCGCCGCGGCGGGAGACGTTCACGCCGGTGCCCTGCAGGCGGCCACGCAGGCCGTCGAGCTCGGCGTCGCTGGCCTGCTGGGCGGCTTCCATCGCGGACAGGCGCTGGTTCAGCTCGGAGTTGGCGCTCTCGGCGCGGGAGAGCTGGTCGCGCAGCTCGGCGGTCTGCGCGTAGACGCGGTCGCGCTCGGCCTGGAGCCGGCGGCGGTCCTGCTGCGCGATCTCGAGCTGCTTGTCCTGGTCGGCGATCGTCTCCTGCATCTCGGTGGACTGGCAGGCGGAGAACAGGAGGACGGGGAGGAGGAAGGAAAGGGGGCGAATGCGCTTCATCGGGTCGGGTTCGCTGGGCCGCTCACTGGAGCCATCCACGGATCCAGTCCGGCCAGGTCTGCAGGAAGAAGGTTTGGGTTGCGCGCGGAGCGAGGAGAACGAGAGCGGTGCCGAGCACCAGCGGCGGCCCGAAGGGGATCTGCCGCCCGAGCAGCCAGCCCAGGTGGAGCGAGCTGCGGAAGGACCGGTCCCGCTTGCGGGAGCGGCGTCTCCGATGGACCACGAGGACCATGCGGAGGATGTTCAGGACACCGAGCACGGAACCGGCCAGGACCCCGACCATCAGGGTCCAGGCCGAGCCCTCGAGCCCGGCCAGGGCGCCCACGGCGGCGAGGTACTTGACGTCCCCGAAGCCCAGGGCTTCCTGCCTCAGAAGATAGGAAAACAGCTCTCCGATTCCAAATAGCAAAAGGAAGGAGGCGGCGCTGGAGATGGCCGCGGAGGCCAGGGCGAGGGTCCGCGGCCCCTGCTCGGCCGTGAGGCCGGCCAGGGAGGCCGCCCAGGGCACCCCCCCGTCGGCCCCGAGCTGGAACTCGGGGGCCAGGAAGGCCGCCAGGAAGCCGAAGGCGATCCCTCCCTTGGTGATCTCGTCGGGCAGGATCAGGTGCTGCCAGTCGACCACGGCGGCGATCCAGAGGGCCGTGAGCGCCACCAGGAGCAGGACCAGGGCCACCGGGCCCACATCGGCCGCCCAGGAGCCGCCGGCCACCACGAAGAGGCCGGCGAGGCCGATCTCGTTGAGCAGGTAGACCGGGCCGTAGCGGACTCCGCAGGAGCGGCAGCGCCCGCGCAGCAGCGCGTAGCTGAGCAGCGGGAGGTTGTCGAACCAGCGGATCGGGGCCTCGCAGGCCGGACAGAAGCTCCGCGCAGGCCGCAGCAGAGAGAGCTCCTCGCGCGGCAGCCGGTAGATGGCCGCGGAGGCGAAGGAGCCGGCGACGGCGCCCAGGACGGCGAGGAAGCCGCTGTAGAGGCCGCTCAGGCCACGAAGCTCAGCCCACCAGTCCATGGGGTGGATTGTGCGCCTTTCGGCCAGGGAATCCAAGCACGGGCAGGCCAGAACGGCGGAGGTCTCAGCCGCTGCCCCGGAGACCGAGGCGGCGGTCGGAATCGAACAGCGGGCGTCCCCCGAAGCCCTCCAGGCCGGCGGGGAGCTCGAGCTCGCGCCAGCCGCCCCAGACGCCGACGGGGATGGTCAGCTCCGCGCGGTCCTCCTCGTTCCGACCGAGGCCGACCGGGACCGGGCGGGCCTCGCCGTCCGGGGAACGCAGCACCGCATCGGCGAGGGAGCGGGGATCGACCGGCCCCGTCACCTGGAGCCGCAGGACGCCGTCCTCCCCGACCTCGAATCCGCGGGCCCCGCTCGGGGCGGGGCGGATCCGCAGGGGCTGGGAGGCCTCGGTCCAGGCCACCAGGGCGCCCGGGTCGCTGGCGGAGAGGGTCTCGAAGCGCAGGAGCCGGTCCCCCACCAGAGCGCTGCCGTCCGCGGCGAGGACCGCGGCGAGGCGCGGGACGCCGCGGAGTTCGAGCGCGTAGGCCGTCCCCGGCCGCAGGCCGCCGTCGAGCAGGTCCGGCGCCTTGGGCAGAGCGGGCCGGAACACCAGGAAGCGACCGACCACCTCCCGCTCGGCCTCGACCGGGGTGCCCGTCGCCTCGTCCACCAGGCGGCAGGCGCCGTGGCGCAGGCCGTCGACCAGCGCACGGTCGAACTCCACACGGAGCTCGGCGTTCAGGACGACTCGCCCGCCGTCCCGTCCCGGCCAGTCCAGCAGGCGCAGTTCGGTGCCGGAGTCGGGCACTGGCCCGCACGCACCGGCCTGGGCCAGCAGCAGGGCGACGGCGGAGAAGAAGGACGGGCGGCGCGAAACCACGTTCCGCACCGCCCGTCGCGAGTCCACCCCGGGCCTACCAGACCAGCGGGATCTTGACCTGCTGCAGCGCCGGCCGCTCACTGTTGACCGAGACCCCGACGCCGCCGGCGTCGATGTCGAAGGTCACGCGGTAGCGGATGAAGCGCTTGCCCTCGAGGTCGGCGAGGTCACTGCTCCAAGCGGTCGGAGCACCCGGCACGTTGGAGCCCGGCGCCGACTCGTCGGCCCCCTGGAACAGGAAGGCGACGCCGGCCGAGGAGGGCAGGCGGCTCTTCTGGCCGGAGGTGACGATGCGGAAGAACTTGGGACGCATCGACCAGACCGGGTTCCCGTTGTTGACCGCGAGGGTCAGGTTGCCGTCCGCCGCCAGGGTGTTCAGGGTCAGCGTGTCCGTGTTCCGGTTGTAGCTGGCCGCCGACACCTCGAAGGTCGCGGTGCCGGTGCTGTCGGGCAGGAAGTCGTAGCCGACCATGAGCGCCGGGTTGCGCAGCAGGAGCTCCTCGGTGGCCTGCGTGGTGAAGGCCGCCGAGGCCTGGCGGATCACCACCTGGTTGGCGCTGAGGATCGGGGCGTTCGCGCCGATCGTGGCCCCCGTGGCGATCTCGGCCAGCGGGACCAGGGCGGAGTTGGCCGCCTGGACCTCACCCGTCGCGGTGGAGATGCCCTCGAAGCCGAGCAGGGCGTTGGCGTAGTCCGGGTAGGAGTTGCCGACCACGGGGACGCGCAGACCGGCGAGGCCGGTGTCGACCCACTTGGTCTGGAACTGCGACTTCGGCGCGAAGGCCGGGATCAGGGCGAAGGGAGTCGGCTCGAAGTAGAGGTCGAGCATCTCCTCGAGGCGGTCGGTGTCCACCGGGCCGCCGCCCACGCCGTGCACCAGGTAGTCCTGGATGGCGGCGGTCGCGTTCGGGTGCCAGGCGATGTCCTCGGAGGGTTCCGGCACGTGGATCTGGATGACGCCGTTCGCACCGGCGCCACCACGACCCGTCATGAAGTCGGAGTTGCCGTCCGGAGCGCCACCGATGGTGTTGACCTCCTCGGAGTAGGCCCAGCCGCGACGACCGCCGATGGCCTGGCCCACCTCGGGCAGGACGGCGGGCGGCGAGTTGACCGGGTCGGCGCCGACGTCGATGGTCGAGAGGTCGAGGCCGGTGGCGGACTGCAGAATGACGTGGCCGCCGGCGCCGCCGCCGGAACCGGACACCTGACGGATCAGGTTGCTCGAGCCCTCACCGAGGGACTCGCCGCCGTTGCCCGAGCCGCCGTTGGCGAGCAGCTGCGAGTTCGGGCCGAGGATGATCGGGCCGATGGCCATGACCTGGACCTGGCCGCCGCCCCCGCCGCCGGGCGCACCCTTCCAGTACTTCGCCGTCCACTGGTACGGGAAGCTCGGATCCGGGTAGAAGTTGGCGAACGGGTCCAGGAAGTTGTCGCCGTCGAGGTCGAGGCGGAAGACGAGGCTGGCGTCGCCGCTGGCGCCGCCGCCGGCACCGGCCCACGGCACGGTGAGCTCACCGGTGGTCCGGGTCGAGGTGAAGGGGTTCCAACGCGTGCCCAGGAAGTCGTTGCCGGTCGAGCCGGAGAACACGGGCAGGCGCGCGCGGCCCGGGTCGGGGCCGTTGGTCGGGTGGCCGATCTGGAAGGGCGGGACGGTGCCCGAGGTCCAGGCCGGGTCGAAGCCGCCGCGGTCGTCGGCGGCGTCGTCGTAGACCACGTCCTCCATGCCGAGGCCGCCGGCGTCCGGGTCGGTGCCGATCATGATCGGCTCGCTGACCATCGGGAAGTCGCGGTAGCTGTTGCCCCGGCGGCCGTCCCCGGCGCCGTCGAAGAAGCCCGCGGTCAGCGCGGTGTGGCGGTCGGTGCGGAGGTCCGGACCGGCGTCGTCGTGCGAGTCCGGGTTGGCCACGCCGGACCAGCGGTCCCAGGTGTGGGCGGAGGGCGGACCGGCCGCGAACTGGCCGCCCGCGCCGCCGCCGGCGATCAGCGAGTAGCCGTCGTTCTTGATCACCCCGAACTCGGACCAGTTGACGCAGCCCTCGCCGCCGCCGCCGCCGAGGCCGGTGTTGAAGGCGCCCTTGCCGGAACCGGCGCGGAAGGTCTCGGAGGTGGTCGAGCCGGAGGCGATGCCGCCGTCACCACCGCCCGGGCCGCCTTCGGCGCCCGGCTCGGGGACGGTCGGCTGGCCCAGGGCCTGCGGGGTCAGCGCGTCGGAGCCGCTGGCGTCGAGGACGCCGAGCACGCTCACCGTGCCGGTGGCGTAGATCAGCAGCGGGTTGTCGCCGCGACTGGTGACGACCGAACCCTCTTCGATGGTGAAGTCGTCGACCTCGAGGACGCCGTCGACCATGGTGAAGTTGCGGCCGTTCGAGTCCTGGAAGTTGAAGGTGCCGGAGGTGTCCAGCTCGAGCGAGCTGAAGCCGCGCAGGACGAAGTCGTGGTCCGTGCTCGGCGGCTGGCCCGGGAAGTCGAAGCTGGCGGTCATCACGCCCAGGGTGAAGTCCGCCGGCGGGAAGGCCAGGTCGGCGTTCAGGTCGAGCACCGTGCTCGAGTCGAACTCCTCACGGATCTCGTCGACCGTCTCGTCGGTCTCGGACCAGTTCGGGTCGTTGGCGTAGTAGGCCGTCAGGGTCGGGGTCGCGTGCGGCACCGAGCTGAGCACCTGCGAGTTGGTCTCGCCGGCGAGGTCCTCGAAGTCCGAGCTGACCCGCACGACCAGGTTCCGGTTCGGCGGCAGGATGCCGTTCACCTGGAAGTAGATCACGGCGCCCCCCGCCGTGCAGTTGTCGATCAGGATCAGGCGGCCGGGGACCAGGTTGGTCGCCGAGTAGGTGTTCTCCCCCGCCGTGCCGACCTCGTCGTCCGAATAGAGGACGTAGACGTTGTCGGTGTTCAGGTTCGCCGTAGAGGCGTTCACCGACTGGTTGAAGCGGATCTCGATCACGCCGTCGGGATCGGAGAACAGGTTGAGCCCCTCGGGGAAGGTGGTCGGGTTCACCGTCGCGAAGCGCGGCGGGCCCACCGTCGTGTCGAGGAACAGCGGCTCCACCGGGTCGATCGGGCTGCGGAACTCGCGGGTCAGGCCCACCGACAGCGGGTGGTTGGCCTGGTCGCGCAGCACCGAACCGCCGAAGCTGGACTGGGTCGGCAGCGAGATCTCGTAGTGGTAGCCGCCCGGCACGAAGGCGCCGTTGGTGTTGCCCGGATCGGTCGGGCAGGCGGGACGGAACACCACCACCTTGTCGTCGGTGCCCGCGCGGAGTTCGAAGGTGCCGGTCACCGGGCGTCCCTGCACGGGAGCGTCCAGCGCGCGGATCATGATCGAGCTGAAGCTGAGCGAGTCGGGGTCGACCGGGTGGTTGAAGGTGATGACGATCGGGCGGTTGAGCGCCCAGACGTCGCCTTCGTTCATGTTGATCGACTCGACGCGGAAGGCGCCGGCGTTGGCAGCCTCTTCCGGGCTGAGCGAGCTGCCCCCGCCGGAGCAGGAGACGAACGCAGCCGCGCACAGGAGGGCAGCCGCGAGCGGCTTGCCGAGGAGGACGTAGGGGGACCTGTTCATGGGGGCTATTGGATGCTCCAGGCGAGGCCGAGGGCATCCAACTCGGGCGAGAGGTTTTGCTCGATGTTCGACACGAAGGTGAAGCGGAACTGGAAGAACTCGTATTCCCGTCCCGCGGGGTCGTTCAGCAGGGTCTGAATATCGGAGCGCCACCCCGTGGTGTCACTCATGCAGGGGTTGTCGTAGTTCCCGTAGAAGTCGAGGACGTTGGCGTCGGTCAGGGGGCTCGGACCGGAGGAGCCGCAGTTGAGCACCTCCACGCCACGGACCTCGACGTCGACACGGGTGTTCGGCGGCTGGAACTCGGGCGCCGGCTCCTGCGTCACGTCGCTGATGAAGTCGGGCACGCCGCCGAAGGAGAACCAGTGGGTGTAGACCCGAGAGATGCGCAGGACGAAGTCGACCTGGTGCCAGTAGAGCTCCGGACCGAAGGACTTGGTCTTGGCGCCGGTGGTGGTGTTGTAACCACCCTGGGGATCCATGCCGCCGCTGCCGCGGTCGTCGGGCAGGACCTGGTGCCAGTTGCCGCCGGCGTCGCGGCCGCCCGCGGAGAAGATGCGGAAGGCCGGGAGAGCGGAGGAGCCGACCATGATCTGCACCTGGAAGCCGTTCGCGCCGAAGAAGTTGCCCTTCGGGTAGCAGCGGAAGCGCGCCAGGAGCGGCATGCCGATCGACGGGATCTTCTCGGCCGCGAACTCCTTCACCGTACTGACCGTGTCCGGCGGGACGCCGTTGCCCGACTTGCCGCCCAGGTAGGCCGGGCCATCGAGGTTCGTCAGCGCGGTGATGTCCGTGTCACGCCAGGTGTAGGTCTTCACGAAGTCCCCCCACGGCATGTACTTGTTGCCGGAGGTCGCGGTGAACACCTTGGTCGAGGTCAGCTGGTAGTTGCCGTCCCAGACGATCTCCTCGTTGATGTCCGGGAAGCCCAGGATGCTCAGGTCGTAGTCGTTGTTGCGACGCAGACCGGAGTTCGGGTAGTCCGGGTAGCCCGAAGCCGGGTTGATGAAGTCGTCCGGGAAACGCTCGGCGTGGGACAACGCCACCGAGTAGCGGGCGAAGTTGTCGTCCAGCACGTTGCCGCCGAAGGGCGCCCAGTTGAGCGACTCGACGTCGAGGTTGAACTCGGAGACCGCCAGCAGGCCGAGGCCGAGGATGTGGTACGGCCAGCAGGTCATGAGCACCGCCCCCGTCGGGGTCAGCGGAGTCATGACGCCGAAGCTGAACTGGATGCGCTGGGCGACGAAGGGGTTGTAGGGGTCGGCCGTGCGCGAGAAGCGGACCAGGTCGCGGCCGCGCAGCACCCCCGGCTCGAAGGTGTACTGCCCGCCGTACTCGAGCAGGCTGTCGCCGTTCTCGTCGGTGCTGTTGAAGCGCAGCGAGAAGTAGCGGTCGGCGGGCCACGGGCTGGCCGAGCCCGGGGTCACCAGCTCTTCCTGCCCCTCGTTGCCGGCCACGAAGGCGTTGAAGGCCACGCGGTTGCCGGCGAGGTCGAGGATGCCGTCCTCCCCGTCACGCAGGGCGATGCCGAAGCGCAGGCCGTTGCCCTCGTCGTGCGCGTCCGAGAAGCCTGCCGCCGGGGCGATCGTGTAGGTCCGGCCGTCCGGGGCGATGCCCAGGGGGCCGACCAGCACCCGGCCCGAGCCGGAACTGGTGCCGGTGACCGAGCCGCCCTGGACCGCCACGGTGTAGCCGAGCTGGCGGTCGATGTACTCGGCGACGGTCTCGTCGAGGTCGGTGGCGCGGAACTGGCGCGCGGCGAACAGCTCCTGCAGGTAGGTGTCGTCGGGGTCGGTCGGCTCGACCGGGTCGACCACGTAGGAGGACACCACGAAGGTCTCGAGGGCCTTCACCGTGGACGGGTCCACCGGCTCGGAGAAGGTGATCGAGATCGTCGAGTAGGGGTCGATGCCGCGGGCGGGCAGGCCGTACTCGGGCTCGGGGAAGAACTTGATCCAGCAGAGCTGGAGGTCCTGGTCCTGCGAGCTGTAAGCCGTGGTGATCCGGCCCTGCAGCGGGTTGGAGGCGTAGTTGCCGACCGGGATGCTGGCGGGGTCCTCGAGCACCGCGCCGGTGACCACGTAGGAGTTCGGGTCCTGCGCGTTCTCGACCTTGGTCACCGCGAACAGACCCTGGCCGATCTCGAAGACGTCCCCCACCTTGGGGACGATCGGGCGGCAGTTCACCGACTCGATCGCGTAGGTCAGGGTGCGGGCCATGCCGCTGCCCGTGACCTCGCTGATCAGCACCGCCAGCTCGGTGATCAGGGTCGGGCGAACCCGGTCCTGCATGAAGCCGTTGTAGAGGTCGTTGTCGTTGCCGGTGCGGAAGGCGCGCAGGATGACCGGGTCGAGGCCGGCCGAGAGTTCGGTCGGGTCGGAGTCCGTCGCCTGCAGCGTGTGGGTGCCGCCCAGGTTCTTCAGCACCTGGAACTGCCCGTTGTCGTAATCGACCTTGGTCGGGATCCGGATGACCGCGTTCGGGTTGATGCTGTCGAGCGAGGCCGGGAAGCCCACGCCGTTCTGCGGGATGCCGAGGTTGGCCTCGTCGAAGCTGGAGACCGTCGAGTCGATGATCACCACGCCCTTCGGCTTGCCGTCGAGGCCCACCGTGGTGTTGTCCACAAGGTAGCGGACGTTCTGGTTCACCACCGGCGGATCCCCCACCTGCACCTTGATGGTCTCCGCGTTGACCAGCGCCGGGTCCACGTACTCGGAGAACTGGAGGCGGATCGCCCCGTTCCGGCCCACCATGGAGAAGGGCTTCAGGTCGTTCAGGCCCTTGGTGGCGATCGCAGCCCGGCCGGTCTGCGCGGCCGTGAGCAGGTTCTGGAAGGCAGCGCTCCCGGCGTCCTCGTGGATGGTGAGGGTCTGGGACTGGGTCAGCGGGTTGAGGCCGATCGTGTAGCTGCCGTTGCCGCCGACCAGGCTCTCGCGGATCAGGACGTCCCGCTCGACCAGGATCCCGTTGTCGTCGAGGACGTCCACCAGGCGCCCCCACTCCACGGTCTCGATGTAGAACTTCGCCCGTCCCGTGCCCGGCAGGTTCGCCGCGTCACGCGAGCTGCTGTTGAAGCAGCCCGGGAGGACAGCGGTGGCGAGGCCGAGGAGCAGCCAGGCCGAGGAACGGACGCGGGAAGGGACGGTCGGGTTCATGGTTCGAGATCAGAGCTGCCAGGCCAGGCCGAGCCCGTCGAGGACCGCCTGGTTGCCCCGGTCCACGTCGTTGACGAAGGTGAACCGGACCTGGATGAAACGGTAGGACTGGGCCTCGAGGGCCGAGAAGTCGGTCGTCCAGTCACCCGGGGTCGAGACTCCGCCGTTCTGGCCGGTGAACTCCGCGTAGACGTCGAAGTCCGTGCCGGCGTCGAGCAGCGGCGAGGGGGTCGTCGTCGGGTTGGTCGGGTGGTCGACCTGCACGGCGCCGCGGTACTCCACGACGACCGAGGTTCCAGTGGGCTGGTTGCCCTCCTCCGGCTCGACCTGGACACCGACGACCTTTCCGGAGCCGAGGATGCCGCCCATGTCGAACCAGTGGGTGTAGACGCGCGAGACCTTGAGGACGAAGTCCACCTCGGTCCAGTAGAAATGGGGGTTGGTCGGGTCGGTGGGCTGCCCGCTTCCGACGCGGTAGCCGCCGACCGGCTGGGTGCCGCCCTTGGCGGCGTTGTCCGGGATCACCTGGTGCCACTGGCCAGAGCCGTCCTGGCCGCCGGCCGAGAACACGGTGAAGGCCGGGAAGCTGGTCTGGACGTTCTGCGTGAGCAGCGCGGTGACCTGGAACTGGTTGGTGCCGAGGCGCTCACCGCGCGGGTAGCAGCGGAAGCGGGCCAGCAGCGGCAGGGCCGTCGAGGGCGCGCCCTCCGGCGGGTAGAGGCCGGCCTCGGGGTGGGTCGAAGTGGCCGCGCCGGGCGAGCGGTCCGAGGTGCCGTAGGTGTCCCACGGGAAGGCGGTGTCCCGCCAGGTGTAGGTCTCCTCGAAGGCCGGCCAGGGCAGCATGGTGTTGCCCGAGTCGGAGGTGAACAGGTTCAGGCTCGAGATCGAGTAGCTCGAGTCGACCACCACCTTCTCGTCGTACTCGGGGTAGCCGAGGATGTTGTCGTCGAAGCTCGACGCGACCAGGCCCGAGAAGGGGTAGATGATCACGCCCTGGATGACCAGCTCGTCCGCCATGTACTTCGAGTGGGACAGGGCGATCGAGAAGCGCGGGTAGAGGTCGTCGAAGACCACGCCGCCGAGCGGGGTCCAGCTCATGCCCTCGACGTCGAGGTTGAACTCGCTGAGGTTCTGGTAGCCGAAGCCCAGGTCGTGCGGACGCACGGTGGTCATCAGCACCGAGCCGGCCGGGTTGAGCGGCGCGTAGGGCGGGATCCAGACCGGACCGGTGCTCGCGTTCACCGCGGTGCCGGAGCCGACGTACTGGTTGCTGTTGTCGCCGTCGCGCGAGAAGCGCTCGGGGGCGCGGCCGGTGAGCAGGCCGGAGCGGTAGCCGACCTGGCCGGTGTACTCGGGCAGGCCGTCGTCGTCCTCGTCCAGGCCGTTGGCGCGCAGCGAGAAGGCCTTGGTGCGGTTGGTCGCCCCGACTCCGCCGCCGCCGGTGACGGTCAGCTGGTTCTCGGGATCGACCCCGGGCAGCGGGGTGCCGGCGACGAAGCCGCTCAGGTCGACGGAGTTGCCGGCGAGGTCGCGGATGCCGTCGCCGCCGTTGCGCAGGGCCACGGCGAACTGCAGGAAGGAGTCGAGGTTCGGCTCGGCGAAGCCGGCCAGCGGGGTCAGCGTGAAGCTGGTGCCGTTGATGTCCGCCTCGATCGGGCCGAACAGCACGCGGCCGCCGAACTCCGAGTCGGAGGTCGTGCCGGAGGTGTCCACCTCGAGGTGGTAACCGCGCTGGCGGTCGATGTAGTTCGCCGCCTTCTCCGTCGGGTAGAGGGTCGGGTGGCGGAAGTAGGCCGCGTTCTTGCCGAAGGCGTCGTCGAGCTCGAAGGCGGTGACCACGAAGGTCTGCATCGAGGAGACGGTGCGCGGGTCGACCGGCTCGCTGAAGGTCGCGGTGACCGAGGTGTTGAGCGGGTCGAGCTGCAGCAGCTGGCCGGCGGTGTAGCTCGGCGCCGGGCTGAAGGTCAGGTAGCAGACCTGGCGGGCGGCGTCCTGGATGCCGTAGGCGGTGTTCAGGCGCGAGGACAGGGCGAGGCCGGTGCCGGGCGGCAGCGCGGTGGCCGGATCCTCGGGCTCGAGCATGCGGCCGCGGACCTGGTAGGCCAGCGGGTTGCCCGAGCTCAGGACGGCGGTCACGAGGACCAGCGAGTCCGCGAAGTCGAACACGTCCCCGGCCTTCGGCGACATCTCCTGGCAGTACTCGGCGTTGATCGAGTAGGTCAGCTCGCGGATCGCGCTGCTCGTGCCGTTCGGCGCGGCGACCTCGGAGACGGTGACGTCCTGGACACCGATGAGGCGCGGCGGGACGAGGTCCTCCATGAAGCCGCGGTAGGTGTCGTTGTCGTTGCCGGCGCGGAACACCTGCACCAGCACCGGGTCACCGCTGCCGCTCGACTCGACCGGGTCGTCGATCTTGTTGGTGATGCGGCGGTTGCCGGCCTTGTTGCGCAGGACCACGGCCTGGCCGAAGATCAGGTCCTCCTTGGTGGGGATCCGGATCTTGATGTTGTCGTTGACCCCGTCGAGCGACTCGGGGAAGCCGACGGTGTTGGCCGGCAGGCCCAGGACGGCCGACTCGCGCGCGCTGATCGTCGGGTCGATGATCACGGAGCCGCGCTGCGCCTTGGCGTCGTTCTTGACCACGAGCCGGGTGGTCAGTTCCGTCAGGGCCGGCGTGCTGCTGAAGACCTGGACCGAGGCGGGCGTGACGCTGGCCGGGTCGAGCTGGTCGGAGAAGCGCAGGCGGATGGCGCCGTTGCGCGCGACCAGGGTGTAGTAGGGCGGGTCGTTCGGCCCCTTGCGGGTCAGCGACTCCAGGCCGGACTGCGCCGCGTTGAACAGGATGTTGAAGCCGGCGGTGCCGCGGGTCTGCAGGACCTTCAGGGTCTCGGCCTGCGTCACCGGGTTGGTCGTGAGCTGGTAGCTGATCCCGTCGATGGTCAGACCGGGCCGGATCAGCACGTCGCTGGCCACGAAGACGTCGTCGACGTCCACCACGTCGACCAGACGGCCCCACTCGATCCCTTCCAGGGTGAGCTGGCTGTCGGCGCCGAACGCCGAGGCGGAGGGCTGGTTCGAGTTGAAGCAGCCCGCCGTGAGCAGGGCCAGGAGGCCCGCGGCGGGAAGGGCGCGGCGAAGGATCGGGGTGATCTTCACGAGAGGATTCATTTCGCTTGTGGCTCTGGAAGGACCGACGACGACGGGGGATTCCCCCACCGGAACCGGCCCATCCTAGGCGAACGCCTGGGAGCGGCTACTGCTCATTTGGGCAACAACCGTGCCAGCAGGAGGATGGGGGGGTTCCTGGGGGGATTTCGGGCGCGATCGTACGCATCGTTCGGATCCGCACGGCCGCGGTCAGGGGGGGTCGGGGGAAGTCTAACTCCCCCACCAAACATAGCCTTGCCGGAGGGCTTCGTCACGCTCCCGGAAGGGGCGGAGGTTCTCGGGCCGGATCCGCAGGGCTGCCTGGGAGTGGAGCGGGTGGAGGCGGCGGCTGGACCGGCACCCGGCGTACTCGACCCCGAGCTGGCTGTCGCAGTAGGCGCACAGGAAGTGGCGCTGGCGGCGGCCCACCACCCGCCACGGCGGCGTCAGGCCCTCGTCGTGGGTGATGCAGTCCGGGTTCGGGCAGGCGCCGAGCTCGTGCTCGGGGTTGCCCGCCGGGAGCGGGGTCAGGGGCGGCAGGGACCAGGCGTCGGCCCGCAGCATGGCCAGGAAGACGGCCATGCGGACCACCGGGCCGTTGCGGGCCTGCTGGAAGTAGCGGGCTCGGGGGTCCTCGTCGATCGGCTCCGGCAGCTCGGCGCGCCGCGGCAACGGGTGGAGGAAGAGGCAGCCGCTGAGCAGCGGGTCGTCGAGCTGCTCCAGGCGCAGGCCGGGGTAGACCCCGCGGTTGGCTTCGGCCCCGCGCTCGTCCTGCAGGCGGGTCAGGTAGAGCGCGTCGAGCCGCTCGAGCTCCGGGGTGCCCTGGTGAAACAGGGTGCCCTGGTGCAGGCCGCGCGGTTCGAGGACGCGGGCCTCCTCCACCCCGGTCCAGCTGCGCAGCATCGGGTGGGAGACGGTGCCCGCGCGGTAGTCGGCGCGGTCGAGGATGCGCGACTCGAAGCTGCTCTCCCAGTCGAGGCCCGGAGCCGGCAGGGCGACCACGCGCGCGCCGAGCAGCGAGAGTCCCCAGGCCAGCGAACGCGCCGTGCGGCCGTGCATCAGGTCGCCCATCAGGCCGACCGTGCGCCCCTCGAAGCCCCCCCAGTCGCGGTACAAGGTGTAGAGGTCGACCAGGGTCTGGGTCGGGTGGCCGAGCCGGCCGTCGCCGCCGTTCACCACCGGGATCCCGGCGGCCTGCGAGACGAGGCGCGAGGCGCCGTCGCGCGGATGGCGCCAGACGAGGAGGTCGGCGTAGCCGCCGATGATGCGCGCGCTGTCGCGCAGGGTCTCGCCCTTGACCCGGCTGGTCGTGCGCGGATCGGCGACGGTGATCACCCCGGCGCCGAGGCGGTGCGCGGCGGTCTCGAAGCTCAGCCGGGTGCGCGTCGAGGGCTCCTCGAAGACGGTGGCGACGACGCGCCCGCGCAGGGCCTCGCGCAGGTCCTGCGGGTGCTTCTCGATCTCGCGGACGCGCTCGAGGAAGGCCGCCAGGAAGGCGGGGTTGAAGGCTTCCGCGGAGTGGAGCCCTTCCAGGACGGGAAGCAGCGGCATCGCAGGCGGGGATTCTAGCCGCGCCCGCGGCCGGAGCCGAGGAGCGCGCGCAGCCGGCGGCGGCGGTCGCGGCCGAAGGGGAGCAGTTCGTCCGGCCCGGGCGGCGCGTCCAGCCCGGCGAGGAGGGCGCCTTCCAGCGCCGCCAGGAGGCCGGCGGGATCCCGCTGGACGGAGCCGGCGAGCCAACCGGGCTCGGGCCGCCGTTCCGGCCCGAGGTCGTGGCGGTGGAGCAGGACGGGATCGCCGGCCGGCCGGACGCGGAAGGCCTCCTCCAGAGCGGCCTCCTCGCCGCCGCCGGCGTCCAGCACCCAGATCCGGCGCCAGGCCCCCGCCAGCGCGGCGCGGGTGGCCTCCACCGCGGCCGCGTCGGTCCCGGCCGCCCCGGACCACAGGCCCGCCGTATCGGTCAGGCGGACCTCGAAGGCCTCGGGGCCGGTTCCGAGCAGGACCCCGGCTTCCACCGCGTCGCGCGTGGTCCCCGGGTGGGGCGAGACGGTCACCCGCTCCTCGGCCAGCCAGGCATTGAAGAGGGTGGACTTCCCGGCATTCGGCGGCCCGACCAGGGCGACCACCGGCGGCCGCTCGAGGACCCGGGCCCAGCCGGCCCGGTCCAGCCACGCCGCGACCGCTCGCTCCCTCTCGCCGGGCGGGAGCGCGAGGATGCGTCGCTCCTCCGAGTCGAGGACGCCGCCCCGCGCCCGGCTCGCGGCGCGCGCGGCCAGGGGAGAACGGGCGCGGAGGAAGCGCTCCTCGTCCGGGTCCTCCGACGCCGCCCCTTCGGTCCAGCCGCGCTCACCGAGCCGCCGGCGCAGGGCGGCGGCCACCCCGCCGCCGCCGTGGAGGTGGAGCTCCGCCCCCCAGACCGGCCCCGCGCTTCGCCGCACCCAGAGCAGCCCCTGGTCGAGGGCCTCCTCCCCCCCCACCCGGACCAGCCGCGGCGGCCCCTCGGCCACCGGCGGGGCGATCTCCAGGGCGTCGGCCAACTCGGCCGGGGCGGCCTCCAGGTGCCAGACCGAGAGCGCCGAGGCGCCCGGCGCGCTCAGCCGGTGGAAGCGGCCGCTCATCCGGCGCGGCCCGGGGTCCACGCGGCGAGGCCCTCGAGGACCAGGTCCTCGGCCAGGGTCCAGCCGGGGCCGAGCTCCGGCCGGAGGGCTCCGGCGTCCCCGCCGGTCAGGAAGCCGCGGAGCTCGGCGCCGAGGGCGGCACCGAAGCGGGCGCGCAGCCCCTCGAGGGAGGCGGCCAGGGCGCTGCGCGTCCCGGCGGCGACGGCGGCCGCGCTGTCCTCCGGCAGTTCGCCGGTCGCGGGGCCGGGAGCCGGCAGGTGCGGGCAGGCGGCGGCCAGCGCAGCGACCTGGACCCCCAGGCCCGGGCCGATCGCGCCGCCGCGGAAGACGCCGGACCCGTCCACGAGGTCGAGGGTGAAGGCGGTGCCGCAGTCGGCCACCGCGAGCGCGGCGCCGCAGCGCCGCCACGCCGCCCAGGCGGCCATCACCCGGTCGGCGCCGGTGCCGCGGCTGCGCACCTCCATCGGCCAGCCGTGCTCCCCGGCCAGGTCGAGGCGGCTGGCGGCGGCTTCGAGGCCGGGGCGCAGGCGGGACAGCGCGGCGGGCTGCACGCTGGACAGGCGCACCGCGCGGCCGGAGGCGCGTCGGGACAGCGCGTCGGCGAAGGGCGGCCAGGCCGCCTCCTCGCGCGGCAGGTCGAGAGCCTCGACCGGCCCCCGCTGCTCCGCGTCCAGCTCCGCCAGCTTCAGCCGCCGGTTGCCGAGGTCGAGGAGCAGGACGGGACGGTCCACGCCCTCGCCCGGCTCAGCGCCGCGTCGGGATGCGGTAGGTGTAGGTGCGGACCGAGCCGAGCCGCTCGACGCGCACGGTGAGCTCCTCGGTCGGGCCCATCGCGCGCAGGCGGCGCACCAGCTCGGCGCGGTCGCCGGCGGAGACGCCGTTCACGTCGAGCACCACGTCGTTCTCGCGCAGGCCGAAGCGGCGCAGCGGCGAGCTCTCGTTGATGCTGGTCACGCGCTGGCCGAGGACGCGGCCGTCCTCGCCGTACTTCGGCTGCGTGCGGACGCTCGCCATGAGCTGGTCCTCGGACATCTCCTCGAGCTCGGCGAGGTCGTCGGTGCCGACGTCGTAGAGGTCCACGCCGACGGCCGTCGTGCGCGCCGGGAACTGCACGGCCACGGCGACCTGCCCCTCCCCGGCCTCGATCTGGCTGAGGTCGGCGTCGGCCACCTCGCGGCGCAGCGTGAAGGCGCCGTCCTCCTTGCCGATGATGCCGACCTCGACCTCCTCGTCGCGGATGGCGAGCAGCTCGAGCTCCACCCCCGCCTTGTTGGGCAGGCGGAAGCGGTCGCCGACCGTGTACAGCGCGCCCGCGATCTGGGGCTGGCCGGTGGAGACGGCCTGCACCGGGGAGCCGGCCGGGACCAGGTAGGCGAAGGGCGGCGTGCCCAGTGAGAGGTAGACGAGGCGGATGTCGGACGGGCCGACCAGCGGCGGCGGCGGCGGCGCGACGTAGCCGGAGTCGGCCTCGGGCGGCGGCAGCAGGCCGGTGACGTTCAGGCTGCTGAGCAGCGCGAAGTCCGAGAAGGGCCGCCGGACGACCGCCACCCCGGCGCCCTCGCCCAGCTCGACCGAGTCGCGCAAGGAGCGCAGGTCGTAACGCCCGAGCAGCTCGGCGCGGTGCTGGATGAAGTCGTAGAAACGCCAACCGAAGCCGCCGAGGGCGCCGATGCCGATGGCGAGGATCAGGAAGCGGAGGAGGCGGTAGCTCACGAACACGACGAAGGCCCGTCCCGGGCCTCGGCGGGCGGCAGTTTCCCACGCCCGGAGGGGGCGTGTCCAGTCCGCCGGACGCCCGGCAGGGATGGAGACGTCAGGACTCGGGGTTTCCTTCCCGCAGCAGGCGGCGGACCAGCGGCTGGAGTCCCTGGCTCATGGCCGAGGAGATCTCCAGGACCTCCGCCCCGGTGGCCTCGCGCAGGGCGGCGGCCCGGGCCACCGCCTCCTCGTCCTCGACCTTGGTCGCGACCACGATCCGCGGCCGCGAGGCCAGCACCTCGCTGTAGGCGGCCAGCTCGGCGGCGACCGTGTCGTGGGCCACGACCGGGTCGTCCGTGGCCATCGAGGAGCAGTCCACCAGGTGGAGCAGGATGCGGGTCCGCTCGATGTGGCGCAGGAAGCGGTGGCCCAGGCCCTTGCCCTCGCTGGCCCCCTCGATCAGCCCGGGGATGTCGGCCAGCACCAGGGTGGGCCGCTCGGCCACCCCGGTCTCGAGGATGCCGAGCGCCGGGTCGAGGGTGGTGAAGGGGTAGGCGGCGACCCGCGGCCGGGCCGAGGTCAGGCGGCTCAGCAGGGTGCTCTTGCCGGCGTTCGGCAGGCCGATCAGCCCCACCTCGGCGACCAGCTTCAGCTCGAGGCGCAGGTGGCGGGACTCGCCGTCCTGGCCCCTCTCGAAGTGCCGGGGCGCCTGGTTCTCCGCCGAGGCGAAGCGGGCGTTGCCGCGGCCGTGCTTGCCGCCGCGGGCCACGACCAGGGTCGCGCCGTCGCGGTCGAGGTCGGCCAGCAGGTTGCCGCGCTCGGCGTCGAAGACCTGGGTCCCGACCGGGACGCGCAGGTGCTTGTCCTCGCCGCGCGCGCCGGTGCGGTTGTTGCCCCCGCCCGGTTGGCCGTTCCCGGCGCGGGCCTCGGCGCTGCGGGCGAGGCGGAACAACGAGGTCTCGCCGTGCGTGGCGGTGAACACCACGTCTCCGCCGGCGCCGCCGTCGCCGCCGTCGGGCCCGCCGAAGGCGATGTACTTCTCGCGGCGGAAGCTGACGCAGCCGTCCCCGCCGCGCCCTGCGCGGACGCGGAGCTCCGCTTCGTCGAGGAACATGCCGTCGCGGGCCATGGTCGTTGCGGAAACGAAGCGCGGGAGGCCGCTGGCCTCCCGCGCGGTTCCCGATCCGGCTTCGGGATCAGTCCTGCGGGAGGACGGCGACGCGCCGGCGCGACTGGAACTCGACCACGCCGTCGGCGAGGGCGAACAGGGTGTAGTCGCGGCCGAGGCCGACGTTCTTGCCCGCGTGGAACTTGGTGCCGCACTGGCGCACGATCACCTCGCCGGCGCGCACGCGCTGGCCGCCGTAGCGCTTCACGCCGCGGAACTGGGGGTTGGAGTCACGCCCGTTCTTGGACGAACCGCCGCCTTTCTTGTGTGCCATGACGTACCTCTGCGCCTCAGGCGCGGATCTCCTTCACGCGGATGCGGGTGTAGGTCTGCCGGTGACCGACGCGGGTCCGGCTGTTCTTGCGGCGCCGGAAGTGCGTCACGTGGATCTTCTCGTCCTTCTGGTCGCCGAGGACCTCGGCGACGACGCAGGCGCCGTCCACGTTCGGGGCGCCGACGACCACCGAGCCGTCCTCCTTCTTGAGGAGGCTGACCTGGTCGAAGGTGTGCTCGGAACCGGCCTCGGAGCCGGCCAGACGGTCGACCCACAGCTCCTGTCCGGGGCTGAGGGTGAGGCAACGGGAACGGTCGCGAACGATGGCGTACACAGGTCTTCTCCGCGAAAACGGGCCGGACAGTGTAACGAGGGGACCGGCGGCCGTAAATACCCCACGCCGCGGCTTTTCCCGGCCCCGGCTACTTCAGGGCCAGGTCGCCCGGGGCCAGGGCCGGGTCCCCCTCGAGCTCGACCGGGAAGGGCAGGGCCTCGAGGGCCTCGGCGTGGTGGCGGCGCAGGTGGTCGACCACCCCCGGATGGGCGCGGAGCCGCCAGGGGCGCTCCACCCCCACCGCCCGCAGCCGGCGCAGGGCCCGCAGGGCGCCGGAACGGTGCTGCCCCGCCGTCCCCGAGCCCGAGCAGTGGGCGCAGGGCATCTCCGTGGCACGCGGCAGGCCGGTGCCCTGCCGGCGGCGGGTCAGGGACATCAGGCCGAAGCTGCCGAGCCGACCGGCCTTGAAGCGGGCGCGGTCGGCGCGGAGCTCCTGGCGGAACAGGCTCTCGACCTCGCGACGGTGGGCGGACTGCGTCATGTCGATGAAGTCGACCACGAGGATCCCGCCGAGGTCCCGCAGCCGGATCTGCCGGGAGATCTCGACCGCGGCGAGCTTGTTGGCCGCCAGCGCGGTGGCCTCGAGGCTGCCGGCGTCGATGCGCCCGGAGTTCACGTCGATCGCGGTCAGGGCCTCCGTCTCGTGGATCACGATCGAGGCGCCCGAGCCGACCGGCACCCGCGGCCGGAACAACAGCTGGTAGTCGCGCTCGACGTCGAGGACCTCGAACAGCGGCCGCGTCTTGCGGTGGACCTCGACCTCCGGGCGGTGCCGCGGCAGGTAGTCGGTGAGGAAGGCCTCGATCTCGGCGGCCGCCTCCGCGGTGTCCACCACCACGCGGGAGACGCCTCCGCCCACGAGGTCGCGCACCGCGCGCACGGCCGGCGAGAGCTCGGCGAGGAGCAGCTTCGGCTCCTCGGCACCGGCGCCGGCCTCCTCCACCGCGGCCCACTGGCGCAGCACGTGCTCGAGGTCGCGCTGCAGGTCGCGCTTGGGCGATCCGGCGGCGGCGGTGCGGGCGATCAGGCCGCAGCCCTCGGGCGGGTCGCAGGCCTCCACCGAGCTCCGCAGGCGCTTGCGCTCGGCGTCGTCCTGGATGCGGCGGCTGACCCCGATCCGCCCGAGCGAGGGCATGAGGACCAGGAGGCGTCCAGCGAGCGACACGAAGGTGGTCAGGGTCGCGCCCTTCCCCCGCACCGGGTCGCGCACCACCTGGACGAGCACGCGCTGGCCCACCCGCAGGACGTCGCCGATCCGCGCGGGGCCGGGCGCGGCCTTCGGCGGCTCCTCCCCCGCCGCCGCCTCGGCCGCCGGGGTCGGGCTGCCGGCGACGCGGACGGGGTCGGCGTCCGCGTCGGCGTAGCCGGGGTGGACGTTGCCCACGTGCAGGAAGCCGGCACGGTTGCCACCGAAGTCGACGAAGGCGGCGTCCAGGCCCGGCTCGACCTGGCGCACCACCCCGAGGTAGAGGTTGCCGACCTTCGAGGCGCGCTCGGGCTGGGCCCAGCGCAGGTCCTCGAGGCGGCCGTCCACCACCAGGGCGACCCGCACCTCCTCGGCGTCGCGGACGTTGACCGCCAGCACGCGATCGGGCGACTCGCTCATCCCTGGCTCCGCGGCAGGTCGAGGCGCAGGACCTCGAGGGTGACGGGAGGATCGCCGTCGAGCAGGTGGCGCAGCACCTTCTTCAACGAGGGCGCCTGCCCCTTCCTGCCCGGACGCAGGTGGAAGACCAGGCCGTCGGGCGCGTCGAGGAGTTCGGCCGCCGCGGGGCCGTCCTCGGCGGCGCCGGGGAAGGCGGCGGCGAGGCGCTCACCCCAGTCCCGCTCCGCGGCCAGCCCGACCACCCGGAAGCGCCGCTCGGCCGCGGGGCGCGGCTTGGCCGGGGCCGGGTAGACCCGCAGCAGGGTGACGCCCTCGGGCAGGGTGGTCCCCAGCCGCTTGGCCGCTTCGCCGTCCGGGTAGGCGGTGTGGAACTCGACCCACATCCGCTCGCGCTCGGAGGACCAGCCGAGCGGCAGCGCCTCCTCGAACTGGAGCTTCGGCCGCGGCTGGAAGCCCTGCGAGTAGGCCAGCGGCAGGCGCGCCCGGCGCAGCGCGCGCTCGAAGGCCGCCTGCAGGTCGAGGTGCGACAGGAAGCGGGCCACGCCCCCCTTGCGGAACTCGACGCAGTAGCGGTGGGTCGGGACCTCCGCGCCGCTCATGCCATCTCCGCGAAGCCGCTCTCGAAGAGTTCCGCCAGGGCCGCGGCGGCCGCCTCGGCGTCCGCCCCGTCGGCCTCGATGCGGATCCGGGCGCCGCGCACGGCACCGAGGGTCATCACCGAGAGGATGCTGCGCGCGTCGGCGCGGCGTCCGTCGTGGAGCAGGGCCACCTCGGCCTCGAAGCGGCTGGCGCAGGCCACGATGGCGTGGCTGGGTCGGGCGTGGACACCCTGTTCGTTGACCACCGAGACCTCGCGGACCGCGGTGGACATCGGCGGGTCCCGTCGCTCGCCGCCCTAGGCGGGCGAGAGCTCGCTCAGGAGGTCGAGGATCTGGTTGGCCTCGGTCGCCTGGCGGGCGAAGGCCACGAAGTCCTGGTGTCCGGCGATGCCGGCGATCCAGCGCAGGACGTCGAGGTGGTCCTCCGCGCCCTCGGCGGGGCGCACGACGGAGAAGAAGACGTGGACCGGCTCGCCGTCGAGGGCGCCGAAGTCGACCCCGTCCTGGTGGACACCGATCACGATGCTCACCCGGTCGACGCCGTCCAGCTTGACGTGAGGGATGCCCACCCCTTGCTGTCCGGTGGAGCCGCGCGACTCGCGCTCGATGAGGGCGGCGCTGAGCTCGTCGGCGCGGCCGGCCAGCTTCGGGTCCTGCTGGACCAGGGTGGCGGCCAGCTGGCCGAGGACCTCGTCGGAGTCCGGGGACTGGAGGTCGAGGACGACGGAGTCGGCCGTCAGGAGGTGCGTGTAGGTCATGGGGGGAACGCTAGTCGTCGTTCTTCGGACGGCGGTGCATCTGGGTCCGCTTCTCCTTGAAGCGGAGGAACTGCTTCTCGATCTTGGCGGCCACGCCGTCGACGGCGAGCCGGCCCTCGCGGGCGCGGTCCTGGGCGATGAAGGGCTCGCCCCGGTGACGGTGCAGGATGACCTCGCAGACGAGCTCGTCCCGCTCGGAGGAGAAGACGACCTCGCTGGCGCGGAACTCCTCGCCCAGCCGTTCGACGGCGGCGAGCTTGGTCTCGGCGTACTCGCGCAGGGCGGGAGAGAGGGAGTCCGTCTTGCTGGTGACTTCGATCTTCATCGAGGGCTCTCGGGCTGGGAGTCCCCGCGGTCGGGCGAGCCCGGCGCCTCGTTCGCGGGCGGGATGGCGAGGCTTGACCCTCCAGGATAGGCCCCGGCGGACCCGGGGGAAAGCCCTGCGAAGGGGTCCTGCGGGTAGAGCACGCGCCACAGGCAGAGGCCCTCGGCGGGCGCCGTGGCCCCGGCCCGGCGGCGGTCGCGGGAGTCCAGGACGGCGGCCGGCCACTCCGGGGCCCGCTGCCCCCGCCCCACCTCGAGCAGGGTGCCGACCAGGTTGCGCACCATGCGGTAGAGGAAGCCGTCCCCCTGGAACAGGAAGGACACCCCGCCCCGGGTGGGCCAGACCCGGATCGCCCTCACCGTGCGGACGGTGGTGGTGGTGGTCCTCCCGGCGGCGGCGTAGGCGGCGAAGTCGTGGGTGCCGAGGAGGCCCCGCGCCGCGGCCTGCATGGCGCCCGCGTCGAGCGGCTGCCTGCGGCGTTCCCAGCCGACCAGGCCGGCCTGCAGCACCGGGCGGAAGGGCTGCACGGCGAGGCGGTAGAGGTAGCGCTTGCCGCGGGCCGAGGAGCGGGCGTGGAAGCCGGCCGGGACCTCGGCCGCCGCCCGCACGACCGCCTCCTCGGGCAGGAAGCTGTTCAGCGCCGGGCGCACCTTCTCGACCGGGAGGCGGGCGAAGGTGCTGAGGTGGACCACCTGCCCCCAGGCGTGCACGCCCGAGTCGGTGCGGCCGCTGCCGTGGACCACGACCTCCTCCCCCGTCACTGCGGTCCAGGCGCGCTCGAGTTCCTCCTGCACGGTTGCGAAGCCGGGCTGGCGCTGGAAGCCGTGGAAGCCGCCGCCGTGGTAGGCCACGCAGAGGGCGATCTTGCGCGGCGCGCTCATCCCTCGGCGCGCGGCTCGCGCGCGGACCACACGCGGCGCTCGCGGAAGGCCTCGGCGAGGATCTCGCCGTGGAGGTACTCGAGGCGCGTGCCGACCGGCACCCCGCGGGCGAGCCGGGAGATCACCGCCGGCGTTCCTTCGAGCGCCTCGCAGACCAGCAGCGCAGCGCCCTCGCCCTCGCGGTCGGGCGCGGTGGCCAGCACCACCTCGCGCACCTCTCCGGACTCGACCCGACGGCGCAGGGCCTGCAGGGCGCGCCCCTCCGGGGCGGCCCCTTCGCGCGGCGCGAAGCCCTCCATGAGCACGTGGTAGAGGCCGCGGTGGACCTTGGCGTCCTCCATCTTGGCGACCTCGCGCGGGCCCTCGACCACGCAGACGCAGCTGCGGTCGCGCTCCGCGTCGGAGCAGATCGCGCAGGGCGAGCGCAGGGTGACGTTGCCGCAGGTCTCGCAGCGCGCCGTCTGCATGCGCGCGTCGCGCAGGGCGACGGCCAGGTCGGCGACCTCCTCGGGGTCGCTGCGCAGGACGTGGAGCGCCATCCGCTCGGCGCTGCGCGGCCCGACGCCGGGGAAGCGCTCGAGCGCGCGGATCAGCCGTTCGAGGGGCTCGGGGAAGGCCAAGGTCGGATCACATCATGCCCGGCAGGCCCATGCCGCCGGACAACTCGCCGAGCTCCTTCGCGGTGGTCTCCTCCACCTGCTTGAGCGCGTCGTTGACCGCGGTGAGGACCAGGTCCTCGAGCAGGTCGGCCTCCTGCGGGTCGACCACCGCGGGGTCGATCTTCAGCTCAAGCAGCTGGCGCGCGCCGCTCATCGTGACGGTGACGGCGCTGCCGCCGGCCCGGCCCTCGAAGCGGCGCTTGCCGAGCTCCTCCTGCTTCGCGGCGAGCTCGCGCTGCATCTTCTGGGCCTGCCGCAGCAGGCCGCCCAGGTCACCGAGACTTCCAGCCATGCTCCTAGGGTAACTCCTCGCGCGCGCTGAAGAGGTCGCGCAGCTGGTCGCCGACCGGGTCCGGTTCGGGCGCGGCGGGCGCCTCGAAGCGGATCCGCCACGGCCCCGGGCAGCCGGGGAGGCGGGCCAGCCAGGCCAGCGAGGGCGGGTCCTCGAGGACCACGCGGTCGCCCTCGGCGAGGGGGCGCAGCTGCACGCGGACCTCGTCGGCGACCAGCTCGCCCTGGACGAGGTTCTTCTTCAGGATCTCGCCGAGGGTCGGGCGGCCGGCCACGGCGGCCTCGATCAGGCCGGCCAGGGTCGGGGCGGCCGGCGGCGGCGGAGCAGACGGCGCCGCGGCGGGGGCCGGCGGCGCGGCCTTGGCCGGGGT
>CAYFGE010000008.1:32412-127629 GCA_964342475.1 uncultured Planctomycetales bacterium | reverse complement strand
GCGAGACCGAGCGCGCCGCCGCCGGGCGCCCGCTCGAGGCCCTGCTGCCCGGCGAGTGGCTGCCCGCCCTGCCGGCGCCCCAGCCGCGCGCGCCGCTGGCCGCGCCGGCCTACGCCGGCCCCGAGGACCCGCGCCTGCCCGTGGTCCGCGGCAGCAACCTGTTCGAACGCTGGAGCTACGCCTTCGAGGACCCGCCCTTCCCGCGGCAGCTCCACTACCAGAACCACCGCGCCGCGGTCGGCGGCGGCCTGGTCTACCTGACCGACGGACGCGAGGTCGCCGCGCTGCGCCTCGGCACCGGCGAGGTGGCCTGGCGCTTCGACGGCCCGCCCGGATGGGACGACCTCGCCGACCCCGACGGCGGTCGCGACGACGCGCGCGACAAGATCGTCGAGGGCTTCGACCCGAAAACCGTCCTCGCCCCGGTCCTCGAGGACGGCGTGCTGCTCGTCGCCCTGCAGGAGCCGGTCTTCGTCGGCCGCTCGGAGAGCTTCTACGGCCGCATCGTCGTGCGCCGCTACCTGCCGGCGCGCCGCCTGCACGCCTTCGACGCCGCCACCGGCGAGCTGCTGTGGCAGCACGAGCCGGACTGGATCCACGGCGACCGCGACCAGCCCCACGGCCTGGTCGCCGCCCCGCCCGCCGCCGCCGCCGGCCGCGTCTTCCTGCCCGTCTACGACGCCACCGGGACGCTCGACCTCGCCGTCCAGGCCCTCGACCTCCACACCGGCGAGCCGCTGTGGCGCACCTTCGTGGTGTCGGGCGGCGGCGAGACCAACCTGTTCGGCAACGTGGTGCGCGAGCTGGCGGGCGGGATCCCCGTGGCCGACGCCGAGCGCGTCCTGCTGTGCTCCAACCTGGGCGCGATCGGCGCCCTCGACGCGGCCACGGGCGACGCGCTGTGGACCCGCCTCTACCGCCGCGCCGACATCAACGCGCCGCAGACGGGCGAGGTGGCGCGCCGGCGCGAGACCTTCCCCAACGCGCCGCCGGCCTACGACGGCGACACCTTCGTCTGCGCGCCGACCGACGGCGACTCGGCCTGGGCGCTCGACGCGCGCGACGGCAGCGTGGTGCGCGAGCTGCGCGCGGTGGGCAGCGCGCGCGGCGTCGTCCTGCGCCACCTGGTCGGCCTGCTCGGCCGCCGCGCGGTCTTCACCGGCTCGCACGCCGCGCTGTTCGACCTCGACGGCGGCCCCGGCCAGGACCGCTTCTCCGACACCCTGCCGCACCAGTTCCGCGATCCCAGCCTGCTGCGCCACGCCGGCACGCTGGCGGACGGCGAGCTGCTCGCCCCCACCGCCGACGCCATCCTGGTGCTCGACCCCGTCACCGCGGCCGGCAAGGCGGCGGTGCCGTGGAGCCGCATGGAGCAGGGTTCGCTCCACGCGCTGCCCGGGATGGTCCTGTGCATGACCGGCGAGGGTGTGGTGGCCTACGGCTCGCCCGAGGGCCTGCTCCACACCCTCCCGGAGCAGCCGGACCCCGCCCTGCTCGCCGAGGTCCTGCCGCTGTTCGAGGGCTTCGACCTGTCGCACGACCTGGCCGTGGCGGCGCGGCTCGCCCGCGCCGCCGAGCGCCTCGCCGCGGGCTGCGAGAACGAGGAGCAGCGCGAGCGCCTGCTCCTCGTCGCCGGGCGTGCCCGCGCCGAGCTGCTCGAGGGCGAGGCGATGATCGCCGACGTGGAGCCGCTGCTCGGCAGCAGCTCGCCCGACCGCCGCCTCGCCGCCGGGCTGCTCCTGCTCGGCTGGCTCGAGGCGCGCGACCCCGGTGCGCCGCTGTTGCAGCGCGCGCTGGCCGCTCTGGCCGAGCAGCCCCCCGCCACGCCCGTCGCCCAGGAGGGCGGCAGCCTGCCGCTCGGCCTGGTCTGGGCGCGCGCCCTGGCCCGCGCGGCGGACGCCCGCGGCGAGACCGACCGCCAGCGCGAGGCCCTGCTCGCCGTCCTGCGCCAGCCCGCCGCGGTGCAGCACCGCGAGGACGGCGGCAGCCTGGCCGACTGGGCGCGCGGCGAGCTCGACGCGCTCCTGGCCGCCCACCCCGCACAGCGCCGCGAGCTCGAGGCCCAGGCCGCCGCCGCCCTCGCCGAGGGCGCGCCCTCGGCCTCCGCGCTGCGCGCCTACGCCGGCACCCGCACCCTCACCGCCTGGCTGCGGGAGCAGCAGGCCGTGCCCGGCCTCGCGCTGGCCGACCGCGTGCGCTACGCCGCCTGGCTGCGCGACTACGCCGACGACCCGGGACCGGCGACCGCGCTGCTGGAGGCCAACGAGCGCCGCGCCGCGGCTGCGGCCCCCGCCCTGCCGCGCGTGGCGAACACCCTCGGCGACCTGCAGCTCAGCCGCCACGACCTGCTCGCCGCTGCGCCGGCGCCGGAGGGCGGCGCCTGGCTCGCCATGCAGTCCGGCGGCACCGTGCGCCTCGTGCGCCTCCACACGGAGGGCATCGAGACCGTGTTCGAGCGCGAGCTGCGCAGCCCCGAGCGGCCGCGCATGGTCAGCCTGCGCAACGCCACCTTCCTCGACGAGGCCGGCATGACCGCGGTGGTCCTCGACCGGTGGCTGCGCTTCGACGCCGACGGCGGGGTGCGCGAGCTGCGCCTGCGCGGCGACAGCCAGCGCGTCGCCCCCGCCCGCCACGGCGACCTGCTCGCCCTGCTGCTCGAGCAGGAGGGCGGCGACCACCTCCTCGAGGTGCGCGAGATCCGCAGCGGCGAGCTGCTCCTGGAGCGCCCGCTGCGCCTCGACCCCGAGCTGAGCAAGGAGCTCCGCTTCGACGGCGAGCGCGTCTTCGTCGTCTCGGTGCGCCGCAGGGCCGTCGAGGTCGTCGACCTGCGCGACGGCAGCCAGAGCCAGATCCTGCTCTCCCGCGGGCCGAGCTTCGAGGTGCCGCAGATCCAGACCTTCGCCGGCGGCCTCGCGCTGCCCGACCTCGACCAGGGCGTCGGCGTCCTGCTGCACGGCGCGGACTCGCGCCGCAGCCTTCCCCTCGCCGAGGCCCCCCTGCTGCTGTTCGGCGCCCCGGGCGGGGTCGGCTGGATCCAGCAGTCCTCCTTCCCGCAGGAGGACGGCCCGCCCGCCCTGCTCGGCTGGCTTCCCGAGGGCGCCGAGCAGCCGCAGGTGGTCGAGTTCGCCGACCAGGACACCGCCTTCCTGCAGCGGCCGCCGCGCGCGGCGCGCCAGCACCTCGAGCTGCCGACCCGGGAGGTCCTGTCGCTCGACACCGGCGGCCGCCTGAGCCTCCACCGCCTGGGCGAGGCGCGGCCGGACTGGACCGTGGAGCTGCCCCTGCCCGAAACGGTCCTGACCCCGGTGCCGCCCGCGCGCGCCGACGACGGCTGGGCGGTGCCCTTCCTCGCCCGCCGCCGCTCCGGCGGCGCCGAGCTGCTGCTCTACCTGGTCGACGCGCAGGGCCGCCTGCGCGACAGCGCCGCCTACACGGTGGCCTCGAGCCACCCCACCTCCACCTCGCTCACCCTGCTCGACCGCGGCCAGCTCCTGCTGCGCAACGGCAGCAGCCTGCTGCTCCTGGGAGACGAATGATCCTCACCGCCGCCCTCCTCCTCTTCGCCCAGGCCGACGCCTCGGTGCTCAGCGACGAAGGCCGCCTGGCCGCCGAGCGCGGCCTGGCCCTGCTCGCCGAGCGGCAGCGCCCCGACGGCTCGTGGACCGGCGACGTCGGCTACAAGACCGAGGACCACTACCGCGCCTGGAACTACGGCCAGAGCCACCTCGGCGTGACCGCCCTGTGCGGCATGTCCTTCCTCGCCGGCGGCCACGTCCCCGGCCGCGGCGCCTACGGCGACGTGGTCGAGAAGGCGGTCGGGTGGGTGGTCGACCAGGTCGGCCCCAACGGCTACATCGAGTCGAACGAGACCCGCATGTACTCGCACGCCTTCGCCACCCTGTTCCTGGCCGAGGCCTACGGCATGGCGCAGGACGAGCGGGTGCGCCCCGCGCTGCAGAAGGCGGTCGACCTGATCGTGGACAGCCAGAACCGCGACGGCGGGTGGCGCTACACGCCGCACACCGAGGACGCCGACATGTCGGTCAGCGCCTGCCAGGTGATGGCCCTGCGCGCGGCGCGCAACATCGGCATCCAGGTGCCGCGCTCGACCATCGACCGCGCGATCAAGTACGTGCGCGACAGCGCGGTGCGCGAGGGCGACCGCATGCCGCGCCACTGGGGGCGCGGCGGCATGACGCCGCCGCGCCCGGGCGCCTTCTACTACCAGCCGCCGCACGCCACCGGCAACGAGGGCTCGCGGGTGACCTGGGCGCTGACCGCCGCCGGGGTGACCATCCTCACCCACGCCGGCGTCCACGCCGACCGCGACATCGACATGGGCCTCGACTACCTCGAGAGCTACATGAACGACTTCGGCATGAACTGGGGCCGCCGCGCGCGCGGGCACTACTACTTCTGGTACGGCCACTACTACGCCATCCAGGCCTTCCACATGGCGGGCGGCGACCGCTACCGCAACTACTTCCGGGAGCTCGAGCAGCTGCTGCTGCTCATGCAGGACCCGGACGGCAGCTGGCCCAACGCCACCGGCCCGGGCTCGAACTACAGCACCGCCACGGCCTGCCTGCTGCTCCAGCTCCCGCGCGAGTACCTGCCGATCTTCGAGCGATGAACCCGGCCCCCGCCGCCCCGGTCCGTCAGGCCCTGCGCCGCCTCGAGCGGCGCATGCTGGGCCTCTTGCTGCTCTACGGGGTCGGCAAGCTGGCGGTCACGGGCACGGGGCTGCTGCTCGCGCTCTACCTGCTCGACCGCCTCTTCGTGCCGCCGCCGGGGGTGCGCTTCGTGCTCCTCGGGCTGGCTCTCGCCGTGTTCGCCGTGCGCGTGGCGAAGCGCCTGGTCCGCCCGCTGCGCCGGCGCCCGAGCGGGCGGGACCTCGCCGCGCTGTGGGAGCGCAGCCACCCCGACCTCGGCGGCCTGCTGGCGACCGCGGTCGAGCTGCCCGAGGCGCCGGCGGGTACCTCCGCCGACCTCCTGCGCGAGAGCCACGCGCGCGCCGCCGCGGCGGTCGACGCGCTCGACGTGGCGGCGGCCGCGCCCAGCGGCCGCGCCCGCCGCAGCGGCTTCCGCGGCCTCGGCGTCCTGTTCCTGGCCGCCGCCCTGGCCTGGGGCTTCCCGGCCGAGTCGACCACCTTCCTGAAGCGCCTCGCCGGCGGACGCCAGCCCTGGCCGAGCGACACCACGCTGGTGCTCCTCCCCCCCTTCCTCGAGGGCGCGCCGGCGCCGGAGCTGCGCGAGATCGGCCCCGAGCGCTACCGGCTCGACCTGGCCAACGGCAGCGTGGCCAGCGTGCGGGTCCGCGCCGAGGGCGAGGTCCCCGAGCGCGTGGTGGCCCTCGTCCGCGGCGAGGAGCGCGCGATGCGCCCCCTCGGCGGCGGTGAGTTCGTCCTGCGCCTGCCGCCGCTGCAGGGTTCGCTCGAGCTGCGCTTCCGCGGCGGCGACGACGCCGACGGCCTGCCCCTGCTGCGCCTCGAGGGCGGCGACGCCCCCGGCTTGCGCGACTGGGCGGTCGCGGTCGAGCCGCCGGCCTACACCGGCGTGGCGCCGAGCGATTCGGGGCTGAGCGAGTTCCGCGTCCCCGCCGGCACCGCCCTGCGCGCGCGCTTCCGCACCGAGCCGGCCGCCGCGTCCGTCTCCCTGACCCGCCTGGACGGCAGCGAGACGCCGCTCACGCCGGAGGCCGACGGCAGCTGGAGCTTCACCGTCACCGCCGAGTCCTCCGGCGAGGTCGCGGTGTCCGCCACCGGGGAGGACGGCTTCCGCAGCGAGCGCGCCGGCGTCCTGCGCTGGCAGGCGGTGGCCGACCGCGCGCCGCGCGTCGCCTTCACCTGGCCCGAGGAGAGCTGGGCCACCCTGCCCGGCGGCGTGGTGCCGATCGCGCTCGAGGCCAGCGACGACTACGGCCTCGCCGAGCTCGGACTGCGCGAGGGCGAGGAGGGCGACGAGCGGCTGCTGACCCTCGACACCCCGCGCCGCAGCGCCCGCTTCGAGGCCCTGCCGGCGCCGCCGCTGCCCGCCGAGGTGATCGACGGCGGCTCCACGCGCCTGCGGTACCACCTGCGCGCGCTCGACGGGGCGCCCCCGGCCGGCCAGGAGAGCCGCGCCAGTTCGCCGTGGATCGAGGTCCTCGGGCAGGACGCCTTCGAGGAGCGGCACGCCCAGCGCATGATCCGCGCGCGCGAACGCGTCGAGCGGTTGATCGAGCGGGCGGAAGCCTTCGTCGCCGGCCGCGCGGCCTCGCCGCGGCAGGACGCGCGGCGCGTCGAACGCGAGCTGGAGGGGCTCCAGCTGCAGCTCGAGCGCACCCTGCTCGAGCGGCTCTACGCCGGCGGGGATCCGGCGGCGACCGCCGCCCGCCCCGCCCTCGACGAGCTGATCGCGGCCGGGGCGCCGGGTCCCGGCGCGGTGGCCACCGTGCTCGACGCCGCCGGCGTCGCGCCGCTCGAGCGCGCCGGGCTGCTGCTCGACCTGGCCCGGGCAGCCCGCGCCGCGCGCGGCGGACCGGCCGCCGCCCTCGCCCGCGCCGCCGAGACCGGCGGCGAGCTGGCCGCCCCCGCCGCCGAGCTGCGCGCCCAGCTCGAGGCCATGCTCGACATCCTCCTGGCCTGGGAGGACTTCCAGAGCGCGGTCGACCTGCTGCGCGGCCTCCTCGACCGCCAGCGGACGCTTTATCTGCGAACGAAGGAAGCCAGCACCCGTTAGATTGGACGGCGGCCTCGGGGCCGCCGCCGCCGAGCACCATGCGCCACCTCCTCCTCCCGTTCCTGCTCCTCGCCGCCCTCCTCGGGCCGGCCACGGCGGCGCCCGCCGCGCAGCAGGACGGCGGCGAGTTCGGCCGGCTCTCGCAGGACCAGGCCAAGCTGGCCGAGCAGGTCCGCCGCCTCGAGCGCCTGCTGCAGACCCTCGAGGACCGCGAGCGCGAGAAGGGCGGCACCCGCGCCGAGCTGCTGCGGCGCGCCCGCGAGCGCCTGACCGGCCTCGACGGCCACACCGACCTCGCCACGGCGATCGAGGAGGTCGCCCGCAGCCTGTCCGAGATGCGCTCCGGCACCGCCCTCGAGGCGCAGGCCGAGCTGGTCGAGGAGCTGCAGTCGCTGCTCGAGTTCCTGCTCCAGGCGCACCTCGAGCAGCAGCTGGACTCGCTGCTGCAGGCCGCGAAGGCGCGCGCACAGGAGCTCGGCGCGCTGGCCGACGCCCAGCGGCAGATCCTGCGCCAGCTGGAGGAACTGCGCCGGAGGACGGGCGCCGAGGGCGAGCCGCAGGCCGGCGAGGCCGGCGCGGAGCCGCGCGAACCCGGGGCGGAGGAGGCGCAGCCCGGCGAGGGCGAGCGTCCGCCGGCCGAGGGCGAAGCGAGCGAGGGGCGCGAAGGCGCCGAGACCGAGCGGCCGGAGGACGGGAGCGCGGAGGCCGGAGGCGAGACGACGCCTCCCCCGGGCGAGGCGCAGGCCGGGGAGAACCCGCCGCCCGGAGAACCGCAGGCCGGCGAAGCGCAGACGGGCGAAGCGCAGACGGGCGAACCGGAGACGGGCGAGACGCAGCCGCTCGACGCCGAGGCCCTGGCCGAGATGCAGGAGGAGCTGCGCGAGCGCATCGAGGAGATGCTCGAGCAGGGCCAGGCCGGCCGCACGCAACCGCAGCTCGACCGCGCGCGGCAGCGCAGCCGCCAGGCCGAGCAGCGCCTGCGCGAGGAGCAGCTGCGCGAGGCCCAGCAGCGCATGGAGGAGACCCTGCGCGAGCTCGAGGAGGCCCAGCAGCAGGCCGAGGACCAGGCCGAGGAGGCCCAGCAGCGCGAGCGGCTGGAGGAGCTCATCGACCTCCTCGCCACCTCGCAGGCCTTGCTCGACCGCCACCTCGAAGTCAGCGGACCGCTGACCGCCTTCATCGAGGAGTCCGACGGCCGCCGGCCGAGCCGCCGCGACCACGTCAGCCTGCGCGGCTGGTCCGAGGCCGAACAGCGCATCTCCTCCGACACCGCCGACCTCCTGGTCGAGGTCGACCTCGGCGGCGCCGAGATGTTCCCCTTCCTGCTCCAGCTCCTGGCGGACGACCACGCCCGCCTGGCGCGCGACCTCGGCCCCAGCCGCTACCGCGCGACCGCCACCCAGGCCGAGCTGGCCGAGGCGGTCGCCGGCCGCTGGACCGAGCTGATCGAGGCCGTGCGGACCGAGATGGAGCGCGTGCGCCAGCAGGTCGAGCAGCCCGGCGGCGGCGGCCAGGACTCCCAGGGCGGCCAGGAGGAGGAGCAGGAGGACGAGAACCAGGCCCTGGTCGGCTTCGCCGAGGAACTCCAGCTGCTCAAGCGCGTGCAGGAGGAGCTGGCCACCGAGCTCGAGGGCTACGTCCGCCGCCGCGAGGCCCTGGCCGAGGCAGGGCTCGGGCTGGACCAGGACGACCTCGAGGAGATCGACCGTCTGATCGAACGCCAGGGCCAGCTGCGCCAGGTCTACGAGGCCATGCTCGCCCGCCTGCGCGAACAGCAGCAGGCCGGCGCGGAGGAGGACGCCTGACCATGATCGCCGCCGCTCTGCTCCTGGCCCTGCTGCCGCAGGACCCCCTCCCCCAGGACCCGCCGCCGGCGGAGGTCGCGCCGGGCGAGGAGGCCCCCGCCCCGCAGGACCCGGGCACCGAGGGCAGCCCCGACCTCGAGGCCATCCTGGCCGAGGTGGAGCGGCTCGCCGACCTGGTGCGCGACGGCTTCCGCAAGGTCGACACCGGCCTGAAGGACGCGCGCGACCAGGTCTCGGCCACCGAGGAGGAGCCCCCGGCCGCCTTCCAGGAGCAGCTCGACCGCACGGTCGCCGACTCCGCGCAGCTGCTCGCCGACATGGAGGAGCTGCTCGCCACGATCCCCGAGCTGAAGAGCGACAGCCAGAGCAGCCAGGGGCAGCGCCCGCAGGACGAGACCCGCCCCGAGGACGCCCAGAACCAGGACGCCTCGGGCGAGCGCCGGCCGGAGCAGGGCGGCGAACAGGGCGAGCAGCCGCAGCCGCAGGACGGCCAGGGCGACCAGGAGGGCCCCCAGGGCGAGGGCCAGCTGCCGAACTCCTACCTGCGCCTGCTGTTCGACCAGAACGCCGGCGCCTGGGGCATGCTGCCGCCGCGCCTCCAGGAGGCGCTGGAGAACGCGGTCATCGAGGAGGTGCCGCTGCGCTACCGGCGCTGGCTGGACGAGTTCCACCGCCAGTAGCCGCGTGCAGCTCGCCCAGCTCGAGGCGGCGGTAGCCGTGGGCCTGGGCCAGGACCTCGAGGGTCAGCCGCTCGGCCGCGGCCGTGGCGAGCTCACCCGCCGCGAGCTCCAGCCGCACGCTGCCGTCGGGCAGGTCGCGGCCGCGCAGCTCGCGGTAGCCGCGGCCGCGCAGCGCGCCCTCGAAGGCCTCCACCCGGCGCAGGGCCTCGCGGGTCACCGGGGTGCCGACCGGGATGCGCGAGGAAAGGCAGGGCATCGCCGGCTTGTCGGCCGCCGCCAGGCCGCGCGCGCGGGCGAAGGCCCGCACGGCCTCCTTGCCCCAGCCGGCCTCGCGCAGCGGCGCGCGCACGCCGCGATCGCGGGCGCTGCGCGAGCCGGCTCGGTCGGCCGGGTCGTCGTCGGCGTTCTCGCCGTAGAGCAGCGGCCAGCCGCGCTCCGCAGCCAGCGGCGCGGCGGCGACGAACAGGGCCTCCTTGCACCAGAAGCAGCGGTCGCCGGCGTTGGCGCGGTAGCGCGGATCGGCCAGCTCCTCGGTGCGCAGCTCCTCGAGGGGGACGCCGAGCGCCGCCGCGGCCGCGCGGGCCTCGGCCAGCTCGGTCCGGGCCAGCGAGGGGCTGTCGGCGATCACCGCCAGGACCCGCCCGGGGCCGAGCAGCTCGGCGCATGCGGCGAGCAGGACGGTCGAGTCCACCCCGCCGGAGAAGGCGACCACCGCGCCCGGCAGGCCGCGCAGGGCCGCGGCGAGCGCCGGCCAGTCGCCGCCGCGGCTCAAGCCTCCTCCGCGAGGTACCGGCGCGCCGTCTCGACGTAGTGCGGGATCGCGTGCTTCATGAAGGCGACCTCCTTCTCGCTGATCTCGCGCACGAAGCGGGCCGGGACGCCCGCCATCAGCGCGCGCGGCGGCACCTCGGCGTTCTCCTTCACGAGCGCTCCGGCCGCGATCACCGCGCCGTCGCCGATGCGCGCGCCGCCGAGGACGGTGGCGCCCATCCCGATCAGCACGCCGTCGCCGATCTCGACGCCGTGGACGATGGCGCCGTGGCCGATGGTGCAGTCGGCGCCGATGCGCTGCGGGCGGCCGGTGTCGCAGTGGATCACGCAGCCGTCCTGCACGTTGGTGCGCGGGCCGATGGTGATCGGCGCGTCGTCGCCGCGGATCACGCAGTGGAACCAGACGCTGACGTCCTCGCCCAGTTCGACGTCGCCGGTCACGACGGCGCCCTGGGCGACGTAGGCGCCGGTGGAGGTGCGCGTCATCAGGCCGCGCGCGGGCGTGGGGTACTCAGGGGAGGACATGGCGGGCGGTGGCGTCGGGGAGCAGGACGAGGACGGCGGCCAGGCCGTTGTGCAGGGCGTGGGCGAAGACCGCGTAGCGCAGCCGGCCGCTGCGCCAGTAGACCCAGGCGAACAGGCCGCCGAGGTAGAGGATCGGCAGCCAGGCCTGCGGTTCGTGCAGCAGCGCGAAGACCATCGCGCTCAGCGCCATCGCGCGGCGCGGGCCGAACTCGGGGCGGCCGGCGAGCCAGCGCCACAGGTAGCCGCGGAAGAGGGCCTCCTCGAGCAGCGGCAGCAGGAGCACCGCCAACACGCCGACGCCGGCCAGCTCGAGCGGGGCCAGCTGGTCCCAGCCGGAGGCGATGCCCTGGACCGGCTCCTCGCCGCCGAGGCCGAGGAACAGCCGGCGGTTGAACTCGGTCACGGCGAAGAAGCCCGGCAGGGCGACCAGGTAGCAGACCAGGACGTCGCGCCAGGCGAGCAGCTTGCGGCGCGAGAGCGGGGCGCGGCGCGGCGCGAAGCTGCCCTCGCGCAATCCGAGGTAGGTCCAGGCGGCCAGGCCGCCCGCCAGGGACAGGGCCAACTGGGCGGGAAGCCCGAAGCCGTCCGGTCCGCCGTCGAGGAACGCGGCCAGGCCCAGGGGCAGGGCGAGGAAGATGACACCGGCGAGCGGCAGGTCGAAGCCGCGCAGCCGCTGCAGCGGCATCACCGGGGCCGGGGCGCCCGAGAAGCGGGCCAGGACCACCGCGGCGGCGCCGCTCAGGGCCAGGGCCGCCCCCGCCCACAGCAGCAGCTGCAGGAGCAACGGCCAGCTCATGCGGGGACGCCCAGGACGCCCGCCTCCGGCGAGCTCGCCGTGGCGTACCGCTTCTTCGGGATGCGCCCGGAGAGGAAGGAGTCGCGGCCGGCCTCGCAGGCGGCGCGCATCGCCCGCGCCATGCGCAGCGGGTCCTTCGCCCCGGCGACGGCGGTGTTGAGCAGGACGCCGCCCGCCCCCATCTCCATGGCCACGGCGACGTCGCTGGCCGCCCCGACCCCGGCGTCGACGATCACCGGGACGCTCAGCTCCTCGAGGATCAGGCCGATGTTCAGCGGGTTGAGGATGCCCTGGCCGCTGCCGATCGGCGAGCCGGCGGGCATGACGCAGGTGGCGCCGGCGTCCTCGAGGTGCTTGGCCAGGCGCACGTCGTCGCTGGTGTAGACCATGACCACGAAGCCCTCGGCCACCAGGGTCTCGGTGGCGCGCAGCGTCGCGATCGGGTCGGGCAGCAGAGTCTTCTGGTCGCCCAGGACCTCGAGCTTCACCAGGTCGGTCTCGAGCATCTCGCGCGCCAGCCGGGCGGTGCGCACCGCGGTCTCGGCGTCGAAGCAGCCGGCCGTGTTGGGCAGCAGGGTGTAGCGCTCGCGGTCGAGGAAGTCGAGGAAGCGCTGCCCGGGCGGCTCGTCGGCGGGGATCCGGCGCACGGCCACGGTCACGCACTCGATCCCGGACACGTCCAGGGCGTCGCGCATGAGCTCGTAGGTGGCGTACTTGCCGGTGCCCAGCAGCAGGCGGGAGCGGAAGGTGTGCGGGCCGACCCGCAGGGGCTCGTCTTCGGGGATGAGGTTCGACACGGTTCTCGGCAACAGATTAGCGGCCCGCGGGGCTCAGCCGCCGCCCACCAGGCTGACGATCTCGACCCGGTCGCCCGGCTCCAGCACGACGACCGGGTGGTCCGCGCGCCGGACCACCTCGAGGTTGCGCTCGACGGCCACGCCGGGACCGTCCGCCCCCCGCTCGGCGAGCAGGGCGGCGACCGTCAGGCCGGGCCGCCAGGGGTGCGCTTCCCCGTTCACGAGCAGCGGCGCGGGAGCGTCGCCGGTTTCCACGTCAGCACCTTGTTTCTGGTCCACTTTTCGGCTTTCGGGGCCTCGGAAGGCCGTTTTCCCGCACCGGGCGCCGCCGCGGAATGCCTTGCCGCCGGCGCGGGAATGGATATTCTATGGTTCATCTTTACGGCATCCCGCCGTGAAGTGCTTTCTGGACCGTCTTCGCGGTCCCGCGGGACACCGACCTCCGCGGCCCTCCGGGGCCCCGGGCCGGGTGTGCAGGATGGCCTGCACACCTTGTTTTTTGTCGGACCAGCGGGTCGCGGAGGGGCCCCTCGACCCTCGACCTGACGAAAGAACGACGATGCGCAAAGACGACGTACTGCGGATGATCGACGCCATCCACCGCGAGCGCGGGGTGGATCGGGACATCTTGTTCGTCGCCTTGGAGGAAGCCCTCGGCACCGCCATCCGCAAGAAGATGGACGTGGAGGAGGGCATCGACGTCCGCATCGACCGCCGCAGCGGCGAGATCAGCCTCGTCGCCGAGGACGGCTCGGTGCAGATCCCCTCCTCGATCGACCTCGGCCGGATCGCCGCCCAGACCACCAAGCAGGTCTTCATGCAGAAGATCCGCGAGGCCGAGCGCGACAAGACCTACGGCCAGTTCGCCAGCCAGGTCGGCACCATCGTCGCCGGCGTCGTCCACAAGATGGAGGGCGCGAACGCCATCATCCAGCTGAGCGGCCGGGTCGAGGCCCTGCTGCCCCGCAGCGAGCGGGTGCAGGCCGAGCGGCTCCACGTCGGCGACCGCCTGCGCGTCCTGATCAAGGAGGTGCGCAAGGAGGGCTCCCGCGTGGTGATCATCGTCTCGCGCAAGGACGACGACTTCGTCAAGAAGCTGTTCGAGGTCGAGATCCCGGAGATCGCCGACGGGCTGATCCGCGTGATGCGGGTGGCGCGCGACCCGGGCTACCGCTCGAAGGTGGCGGTCTACTCGATGGACGAGCGCGTCGACTGCATCGGCGCCTGCCTGGGCGTGCGCGGCACGCGCATCCGCAACGTCAACGACGAGCTCGGGCAGGAGAAGATCGACATCATCGAGTGGAGCGACTCCCTCGAGGAGCTGGTCCAGAACGCCCTCAAGCCGGCCAAGGACATCCCCATCGAGCACATCTTCCCCGACGAGGACAACCAGTCGGTTTTCGTGCTCGTGAGCGAGGACCAGAAGCCGCTGGCGATCGGCATGGGTGGCCGCAACGTCCGGCTGGCCGCCCGCATCGTCGGCTGGTCGATCGAGATCAAGACCCCGGCGGAGTACGAGGCGGAGCTTCTGGCCGCCGAGGACGGGCCGGAGAACGAGTACGGTTCGGCGCAGGAGACGGAGCAGGCTCCGTCCGAAGCGGCCGACGAGACGGAGGAGGTGTAGCGCTTGTCCGACGACAAGATCAAGGTCTTCAAGCTCGCGAAGCAGTACGGCTTCAAGAGCGCAGAGTTCGTCGAGATCCTGCGCAAGGTGGGGTTCCCCGTCACGTCCTACCAAGCGTCCGTCAGCACCTGGGACGTCCCGATCATCGAGGAGCGGATGGTCAAGGGCGGCCTGATCGATGCCGCTCAGGCCACCACGATCGACGCCCCCGACACCAAGGAGCGCGAGGAGAAGAAGCCCGCCTCCTGGACCGTGGTGGTCAAGACCGGCAAGGCCGCCGCCGCTGAGGAGGAGGAGCCCGCCGTCGAGGAGGCGCCTGCCGATGAGGACGCCGCCGAAGAGGTCCCCGCAGAGGAGCCGGAGCCCGAGCCGGAACCGGCACCCGAGCCCGAGCCCGAGCCGGCGCCCGCTGCGGCCGCCGCCGAGGCCGTCGAGGAGGAACCGGCCGAGGAAGCCGCGGAACCGGCTGCGGTCGAGGAGGAGGTCGTCGCCGAGCCCGTCGCGGCCGAAGTGGCCCCCGCCGCCGAGGAGGAGGCCCCCGCTCCCGCCGAGCCCGTCGCGGAGCCCCCGGTCCCGAGGCCGAAGGCCGCCCCCGCCCCCGCTCCCACCCCGAAGCCCGCGGCGAAGCCGGCGGCCGACGGGGAGGCGAAGCCGAAGGACGGCGAACCGCCGAAGCCCAAGCCGCGCCGCGGCGCCACCAAGGTCGGCAAGATCGACCTCGCCGCCCTCGGCCTGGTGAAGGCCGCGCACAGCAAGCAGCGCGGCAACGTCACCTTCACCGACATCCGCAACCGCGAGACCACCCGCCGCCGCGACCAGCGCGTGGCGCAGCGCGAGCGCCTCAAGACGCGCCGTGGGGCCACCAAGCAGGTCTCCACCGTGGCGCGGAAGCGCGACGTGGTGCTGGAGTTCCCCTGCACCCCGCGCAGCTTCTCCACCGCCACGGGCGTCGGCCTGAACGAGATCATGGGCCAGCTCATGCGGCTCGGCCTCATGGTCGGCATGAACGCCGTGCTCGAGGAGGAGACCGTCGAGCTGATCGCCGCCGAGTTCGACCTCAGCTACCGCCTCAAGCAGGAGGAGGACATCGAGGAGAGCCTCATGGCCGAGGTCGAGGCCGCCCGCCAGGCGGTCGACGACTCCGACCTCGAGGAGCGCCCCCCGGTGATCGCCTTCATGGGCCACGTCGACCACGGCAAGACCTCGCTGATCGACGCGGTGCGCAAGAGCAAGATCGCCTCCGGCGAGGCCGGCGGCATCACCCAGCACATCGGCGCCTACACGGTGAACACCGAGTCGGGCCGCGCGATCACGATCATCGACACGCCGGGCCACGAGGCCTTCACGGCGATGCGCGCGCGCGGCGCCTCGACCACCGACATCGCCATCCTGGTGGTGGCCGCGGACGACGGCGTCATGCCGCAGACCGAGGAGGCCGCCAACCACGCGCGCCACGCGGGCGTGCCGCTGATCGTCGCGATCAACAAGTGCGACGCCGCCGGCGCCAACCCGGACAAGGTCAAGGCGGAGCTGGCCGGCATCGGCCTGCAGCCCGAGGAGTGGGGCGGCTCGACCGGCATGATCGAGACCTCCGCCCTGCGCAAGACGGGCATCGACGAGCTGCTCGAGCGCGTGCTGCTCGAGGCCGAGGTGCTCGAGCTGAAGGCCCACGGCAAGGGCATGGCCAGCGGCACCGTCATCGAGGCCCTGGTCTCCGAGGGCAAGGGCAAGGTGGTCCACGCCATCGTGCAGGACGGCACGCTCCAGGCGGGCGACGTCGTGCTGGCCGGCCAGGCCTACGGCAAGGTGCGCCGCATCTACGACCACAACGGCAAGGTAGTCAAGAAGGCCGGCCCCTCCACCCCGGTGGAGATCCTCGGCCTCAACGAGCTGCCCACCGCCGGCGAGCGCTTCTTCGTGGTCAAGGACATCAAGGCCGCCAAGGAGGTGGCCGAGAAGCGCCTGACCCACGCCCGCGAGGCCGAGCTGGCGCGCAGCCGCACGACCAAGGACGAGTTCTTCGAGAAGATCGAGGAGTCGCGCCGCGAGCGGATCCGCCTGGTGCTCAAGGCCGATGTGGCCGGCTCGCTCGAGGTGTTGCGCAACACCCTGACCGAGATGTCCAACGACGAGGTCATGGTGGAGATCGTCCACGCCGGCGTCGGCTCGGTGACCGAGACGGACGTCCAGCTCGCCCTCACCTCCGAGGGCCAGGTGATCGCCTTCAACGTCGCCCCGGACTCCAAGGCCCGCACCACCGCCGAGCGCGAGCGCGTGGTGCTGCGGCGCTACAACGTGATCTACGAGCTGACCGAGGAGATCGAGCGTCAGATGCTCGGCCTGCTGGCCCCCGAGACCGTCGAGGTCGACACGGGCAAGGCCGAGGTGCTGCAGCTCTTCCGCTCCTCGCGCTGGGGCAACATCGCCGGCTGCGCCGTCACCGAGGGCACGGTCAAGAACTCCAGCCACGTGCGCGTCATGCGCAACGGCTCCAAGGTCTTCGAGGGCAAGCTGGCCTCGCTGCGCCACGTCAAGGACGACGTGCGCGAGGTCAAGGCCGGCACCGAGTGCGGCCTGAGCGTCGAGGGCTTCGGTGACATCCAGGCCGGCGACGTCCTCGAGGCCTACGACGTGGTCGAGCAGGAGCGCTCGCTCGAGGACCTCGCCAAGAGCGAAGACTAGGCATGGCCAGCGAGCGCCGCCGGCGCCAGGTCGCGCGCCAGATCCGGGAGCGGGTCGCCGAGATCCTGCTCTTCGAGATGAAGGATCCGCGCGCGACCTTCGTCACGATCACCGACGTCGAGCTGAACGCCGACCTGACCCTGGCGCGGGTGCGCTACACCGTGCTCGACCCGGCCCACCGCGGCAAGGTGGCGCACATGCTCGAGCACGCCCACGGCTTCCTGCGCACCGAGGTCGCGCGGGCGGTCGAGCTGCGCAGCGCGCCGCAGGTGGTCTTCGAGTACGACCTGGGCCTTGAGCAGGCCGCGCGCATCGACGCCATCCTGGACCGCGTCCTCCCGCCGGAGGACCGGGTCGAGGGCCCCGAGCTGCCGGAGCCGCCGGAGGATGGCGCCTGAGCCGCCGGCCCCGCGGCGCCTGCGCCGCGCGGAGGCGGTGCTGCGGCGCCGCACCGGACGCATCTCGCTGGTGGTCGAGGCCTGCGCCCTCGACCACAACTTCCAGGCCGTCCTGCGCACCGCCGAGGGCTTCGGCGTGCAGCACGTCTGGCTGGTGGACGACCCCCTCGACGTGCGCACGCGGCGGCGCGCCATCTCCAACGCGGTGACCAAGGGCACCCACCGCTGGCTGAGCATCCGCCGCTTCGACGACACCCCGCAGTGCCTGGCGGCGCTGGCCGAGGACGGCCGCGAGCTGTGGGCCAGCCACCTGGCCGACGACGCCCTCGAGCTCGCCCCGGGCGCCCTGCCCCCCCTCCCCGCCCGGCTCGCCCTCGCGGTCGGCAGCGAGTCGCGCGGGGTCAGCCCCGAGCTGCTCGAGGCCGCCGCGCTGCGCGTCTGCCTGCCGATGGCCGGCTTCACCGACAGCTTCAACCTCGGCGTGGCCACCGGCATGCTGCTGCAGCGCCTGTTCGACGCCTGCCCCGAGGCGCGCGGCGACCTCGGCGAGGACGAGCAGGCCGCGCTGCGCGCGCAGTGGTACGAGCGGCTGGCGCGCAGCGAGGAGCAGCGCGCCGCCCACGCCGCCTGGCTCGACGCGCCGCCGGAGCCCGAGCCGCACACCCGGCCGCCCGACGAGCTGCGGCGGCCGCGGATGAAGAAGCGCATCGCGCGGAAGTACTTCCGCCGCGGCGCCGACGACTGAGCGGATCAGCGGCGGTGCCAGTGGAGGCCGTCGGCGCGGTCCTCCAGCACGATGCCGGCGTCATGCAGCTGGTCGCGGATGGCGTCGGCGCGGGCGAAGTCCTTCGCCGCGCGGGCCTCGCCGCGCTCGGCGATCAGGGCCTCGACCTCGGCGTCGCCCAGGCCGCCGCCCGCGGCGGCCTCGAACAGGCCGAACTGCGCGTCCACCTCGTCGACCAGGAAGGCGAGCGCGGCGGCGGCGGCCGGCGCGGCCAGCCCGTCCTTGAGGAAGGCGTTGCGCAGGTCGAAGACCGCGGCCAGCGCGGCCGAGGTGTTCAGGTCGTCGGCCAGGGCCGCGGCGAAGGCCTCGCGCGCAGCGGTCACCGCGCCGTCCGCCGCCGGGTCGGCCCCGCGCGCGGCGGCCTCCAGGCGGCCGCGCAGGTCCTGCAGCGACTTGCGCGCCTCGGCGGCCCCCTTCAGCGCCTCCCAGGTGAAGTTCAGCGAGCCGCGGTAGTGGGAGCGCAGGACGAGGAAGCGGAAGTCCAGGGCGCTGAAGCCGCGCCCGGCGAGGTCGTCGAGCGAGTACACGTTGCCCAGCGACTTCGACATCTTGCCGCCGTCCACCTGGAGGAACTTGGTGTGCATCCACAGGCGCACGAAGGGCCGGCCGGTGGCGCACTCGCTCTGCGCGATCTCGCACTCGTGGTGCGGGAAGACGTTGTCCTCGCCCCCGGTGTGGATGTCGAAGCTCTCGCCGAGGTACTTCATCGACATGGCCGAGCACTCGATGTGCCAGCCGGGGAAGCCGTGGGGGCCGAACTCGGTGTCCCACTTCATGATGTGCTGCGGGTCGGACTTCCACAGCGCGAAGTCGGCCGGGTGGCGCTTCTCCTCGTTCAGCTCGAGGCGCGCGCCGGCCTCCAGGTCCTCCACCCGGTTGCCGCTCAGCCGGCCGTAGGGCTCGAAGGAGTGGACGTCGAAGTAGACGTTCTCGCCCACCTGGTAGGCGTGCCCCTTGTCGATCAGGGCGCGCACCATGGCCACCATCTCGGGGATGTGCTCGGTGGCCCGCGGGTAGTGGTGGGCCGGCAGCACCTGCAGGGCCGTCAGGTCGGCGAAGAACTCGGCGCTGACCTTCTCGACCAGCTGCCAGGGGTCGATCCGCTCCTTCTCGGCCTGCTGCTGGAGCTTGTCGGCGCCGTCGTCGGCGTCGGCCACCAGGTGGCCGACGTCGGTCAGGTTCATGACCTGGGTCACCTCGAGTCCGCGCGCTTCGAACACCCGCCGCAGGAGGTCGGCGAAAAGGAAGGCGCGGTAGTTGCCGATGTGCGGCCGCTGGTAGACCGTCGGACCGCAGTGGTACATGCGCACCCGGCCCGCCTCGGCGGGCTCGAAGGCCTCCACCCGGCGCGTGAACGTGTTGTAGAAGCGCAGATCCACGGGCCGCAGATTCTACCCTCACCGTTCCCCCACCCGCCGGGCCTATCCTGGTCGTCCGAGCATGCCGCCCTCCCCCGCTCCGCCGCGCCTGCGCCGCTTCGAGCTCCTCGAGGAGCTGGGCGCCGGCGCCACCGGCACCACCTGGCGGGCGCGGGCGCGCGTGGCCGTCGGCGGCCTGCGGCCGGGGGACGAGGTGGCGGTCAAGCTGCTCCACCCGCAACTCGCCGCCCGACCCGCCGCGCGCGAGGCCTTCCTGCGCGAGGCGCGCGCCGGCATGGCAGTGCGGCACCCGAACCTGGTGCGCTGCTTCGCGGTCGAGGAGGTGCGCGCGGCCGGCGGCACCGTCCTCTACGTCGTCCTCGAGTACCTGCCCGGCCGCACCGTGCGCGACTGGCTCGAGCGCGACGGCGTCGCCGCCGAGCCCACGCTGCGGACCCTGGCGCGGCAGGTGGCCGGCGCGCTGGCCGCGCTCCACGGCGCCGGGCTGCTCCACCTCGACGTGAAGCCGGAGAACCTGCTCTGGGACGCCGACCGCGCGGTGCTCATGGACCTCGGCTTCGCGCGCGATCCCGAGGCGGCGCGCGAGGGCGGCTTCCTCGGCACCCCGGCCTACGCGGCGCCCGAGCTTCTGCGCGGCGGGGCGCCCGGGCCCGGAGCCGACCTGTTCGCCCTCGGGGTGACGCTCTACGAGGCGGCCACCGGCGAGCGGCCCTTCGGCGACGAGCGCGCCGCCGGCCTGTTCGAGGCGCGGCGGACGGCGCTGGTCCGGCGCCCCTCGATCCTGCAACCGCGCCTCTCCCCCTTCCTCGACGAGCTCGTCCTCGCCCTCCTGGCCGAGGACCCGGCCGAGCGCATCCCCAGCGCCGCTGCGCTCGAGCGGATCCTCGACGAGGGTGAGGACGGCGACTGGTGGCAGGAGCACGCCGACTCCGACCCGATCCTGCCGGTGGTCCACAAGCTGGCCTTCCCCTTCCAGGGCCGCGCGAGCGAGCTGGAGGCCTTGGAGGAGACCTTCGCCGCCGCCCGCGCCGAGCAGCGCCCGCGGCTCGTCGTGCTCGAGGGGCCGGAAGCGGTCGGCAAGTCGCGTCTCGCCTTGGAGTTCGCCGCGCGATGGCGGGGCCGGGCGGAAGCCCCGCCGCTCCTCTACGGCCGCTGCCGCCGCCGCACCCGCCCGGCCGCGGGCTCCGCCCTGCAGCCGATGCGCGACGCCCTGGCCCGCTCGCTCGGACTCACGCCGGGCCAGACTCCGGGTCCGGCGGTCGAGCGGCGGCTCCACGCCGCGCTGGACCGCGAATCGGCCACCACCCTGGTCGAGATCCTGCGCGGGCGGCCCTACCCGCGCGAGAAGCGTCGCCAGGCCTTCCGCGCCTGGCTGGCCGCGCTCGGCGCCGAGGGGCCCTTCCTGTCGTTCCTCGACGACGTCCAGTACGCCGGCCCGACCCTGTGGGACTTCCTCGCCTCGGTCCTCGAGGAGGAAGGCCTGCCCGCCGTGCTGGTCGTCGCCCACCGGCCAGGCTTGGCGGAGGCCTCCGCCGCCGCCCGCCGGCGCCTCCTGGCGGGCGGGCGCGCCGCTCTCCTCCCGGTGGAGCCGATCCCCGCGCCGGAGATGCGCGCGCTGGTCCGCTCGCTGTTCGCCGCCGGTCGCCCCTCGGCCGAGCTCGAACGCGACCTGGTCACCGCCTGCGAGGGAGCGCCCGGGGTCCTCGAAGCCCTGCTGCGCCTGCTGCGCCAGCGCGGCGACCTCGACGGCGCTGCCGGCGAGCTGCGCTCCCGCCCCGGACGCATCGAGGTCCCGGCCACCGCAGGACAGGAGCAGCTGCTGCTCGCCGAGCTGGCCGAGATGCCCGACGAGCCGCGGCAACTCCTCCAGTGGGCCAGCCTGTTCCGGCCCCCGCTGCGCATCCGCCTCCTGGCGGCGGCCACCGGGCGGCCCGAGACGCGCGTGGCGCGCAGCCTGGCCGAGCTGCGCCGCCAGGGCTGGCTGAAGGTCGAGGGCGGCCATTTCCGCTTCACCCTGCCGCGCGACCGGGCGGCGGCCTACCGCAGCCAGACCGAGGCGGAGGTCCGCGCGCGTCACGCCCGGGTCTTCGAGATGCTCGCCGCCTCCGAGCGCCCGGTGCCGTGGCTCGAGTCCCAGCTCGCCTTCCACGCCCACCGCGCCGGACTCCACCGCGAGGCGCTGGAATTGGGCCTGCCGCGCGTCGAGCGCGCCCTCGGCCAGGGCGCCCACCGCCGCGCCGGGCGCGCCCTCGAGCTCCTCGAGGAGCACCTCGCCGGGCTCGACGCCGCGCCGGCGCCCTCGGTGCAGGTCCGCCTGCTGGTGGCGCGCGCCCGCGTCTGCGGGCTCGACGGCGACCACGCCGAGGAGGCCGAGCTGCTGCGGCGAGCCGGCGCCCTGGCCAGCGCCGGCGGGGACGCCGGCCTCCGCGCGCGCGTCCACCTCGGGCTCGCCCACCACGCCCACGCGATGGGCTTCGCCGGCGCGGCGCGCATCCACGTCGACCGCGCGCGCGCGCTCCGCGAAGAAGCCCGGCGCGAGGCCGGGGCCTAGACCGGCGCGAAGGGCGCGGGCACCGTGCCCGCGTGCTTGCGGAAGTAGCGGGCGAAGCGGGCGCGGCGCGCACGCTGCTCGACGGCGGTCAGCGGGCGGCCGAGCAGGCGGCAGGCGGCCAGGTCGATCAGCCAGCAGCGCTGCGCCTCCGCCTGCCACAGCAGGTTGGCCGGGTGGAGGTCGGGCGCCCACAGGCCGAGCCCGAAGAGGGTGTCGAGGAGCGCGTCGGCGGCGGCGAGCGCGCCGGCCTCCTCGCGGGCCTCGAAGACGGTGCGCGCGCCAGGGACCTCGGCGGTGACCAGGTGCTGGCGCCAGAAGCCGCCGCGGCGCACCGCCAACGCCAGGAGGATCTCGGGCGTGTCGACGGCGTGGCTGCGCAGGGTCTCGGACAGGGTGAGCTCCTCTTCCAACCGGTCCGGCGACAGGAAGCGGAGCCCGAGGAGGCCGCCGAGCAGGCCGCCGTGGGCGTTCACCCGCCAGGCGGCAGCGCGCCCGCCGATCACCGCCCGGCGGGCGTGGCCGCGCCCCGCCCCGAAGGGCTCGCCCGCCGCGGCGGCCAGCAGCTCCTCGCCGCGCTCGCGCCAGGCCGCGGGGTCGACGCCGTCCAGGCCACGGCGCAGCCACAGGCGGACGCCGGGTCCGCGGTGGGCGTCGAAGGCGGCGGGGACCTCCATGTGCGCCCCCAGCCTAGCGCTGCTAGCTTCTCGCCATGCGAGCACGCGCGGACGCCCCCGCCGGCGCGGCCCGGCCGCCGGCGCCCGACGCCCGCGTCCTGGCCGTTCGCCTGAGCGCGCTGGGCGATGTGGTCTTCGCCATGCCCGCAGTGAGCGCGCTGCGCGAGCTGGTGCCGCAGGGGCGCCTCGACTGGCTCACCGAGGACCGCCACGCCGAGCTCGTCCGCGGCTTCCCCGGGGTCGACGAGGTGATCTCCTTCCCCCGCGGGGGATTCCGCCGGCCGGGCGGGAAGTCCGCCATGCTGCGCCACCTGCGCGCCCTGCGCGGGCGACGCTACGACCTCGTGGTGGACTTCCAGGGCAACCTGAAGTCGGCGCTGCACCTGTTCCTGCTGAAGGCGCCGCGCAAGCTGGGCTTCGACCGCCCGGCCGCCCGCGAGGGCGCCCAGCGCTTCCTCGACGAGCGGCTGCTGGACCCGGGCCGCGTGCCCCGCGCCGAGCGCGACCTGGCCCTCGTCCGCCACCTCGGCTTCGCAGGCCCCGCCCCGGCGCCCGGCCCGTGGCCGCTGCGCGCCCCGGCGGTGGCGCCCCCGCCGGGCTCCGCCCCGCGCGTCCTGCTGCACAGCTCGGTCACGCGCTACGGCCGTGACAAGGAATGGCCGCGCCGCGCCTGGGTCGCCCTGGCGCGCCGGATGGCCCAGGCCGGCTGCGCGGTCGAGCTCCTGTGGACGCCGTCCGACCGCGCCGCGGTGGAGGCCCTGGCCGACGAGGCCGGCTGCGCGCGCCTGGCCCCGCCCACGCCGGGCCTCCAGGAGCTGATGGCGCTGACCGACGCCGCCGACCTGCTGATCGGGACCGACAGCGGCCCGGTCCACCTCGCCGCGGTGCGCGGGACGCCGGTGCTCGCCCTGTTCGGCCCCACCGACCCGCTGCGTTATGCCCCGCCCGGTCCGCGCGCCCGCACGATCAGCGTGCTGCCCGAGGGCGAGGCCCCGCCGGTGCGCGACCGCAGCTGCCGCTCGCCGTTGATGGACGCCCTGGAGCCGGAGGCGGTCGCCGCCGCCGCCCTCGGCCTGCTCGAAGAACGATGATCCCCGACCTCCGCCCCGCCGCCGCCGCCCTGGCCGCCTTCGCCCTCCTCCCCGCTCCCTCCGCCCTCGCGCAGGAGGACGGAGCCGCCCGCCAGGTCACCTTCGAGGACCTCGCCCTGAGCCTGGAACTCCCGCCGCTCGAGGGCTTCCGCGCCTCCCCCACCCGCGGCGAGCAGCTCCGCGGCCGCTGGGGCGGCGAGCTCGCCGGCCGCAGCTGGACGATCACCCTGGTCGTCCTGCCGCGCCAGGAGTGGGGCATGCACGACCCGGCGGACGTGATCGACAACATCGCCTTCAACGCGCGCAAGGAGGAGGGCGGCGCCGACTTCGAGTTCGACGAGCGCGGCTTCCTCGACGGGCCCTACGGCACCCTGGCCTACGCCGGCTTCGCCGTCTCGAGCGACTGGGAGGGCACCGAACGCGTGCGCGAGCACTACTACCTGGGCGCGCTGGCGGAGGAGCGCAGCTACTCGGTCCGCGTGGCGGTCGAGCCGCCCGCGGACGAGGCCGCCCGCGAGGCGGTGATGGGTTTCCTGCGCGACGGCGTGCGCTTCACGGGCCCGGTGGAGGACCCGCAGTGGACCGAGGAGGAGATCCTCGCGCGCTGGGAGCGCGACCGCCCCGAGGAGCTGCAGGGCAAGTTCAAGTACTTCCGCACCGAGCACTACCTGATCCTCACCGACAGTTCGAGCGGCAAGCTGTTCGGCAAGAAGATGGAGGAGTGCTACGACGCGATCCGCGAGGTCTACCCCTTCGAGGAGATCCTGGGGCGCAAGCTGATGCCTGTCTTCGTGTTCCGCACGCGGGAGGAGTACGTCGACTTCTACGCCAGGATCGCCGGGATCAGCAAGGAGTCGGCCGGGCACTCCAAGGGCCACGCCTGGAAGGACTACTACGCCACCTACTACGACTCGCCGAACGACCCGGTGCACGTACACGAGGCGACGCACCAGATCTTCTCCAACCGGCTCGGCCTGGCCGGCGGCGGTTCGTGGTTCCAGGAGGGTGTGGCCGAGTACATGTCGAGCAGCCACAACGAGCGCAAGGCCTTCGCCAAGGGCGCGGCCAAGCGCGGCGAGTACACCCCCTTCGCCGAGTTCGCCGAGATCCGCAGCCTGCTCGGCTCGAGCGGCGGCGAGAAATCGGTCAAGGGCGGGTCGGTCGCCGGCAAGCACTACACCCAGGCCGCCAGCATCGTCGCCTTCCTCATGGAGAGCCGCTTCGGCAAGGAGGCGTGGCCTGAGTTCCTTCGCGCGATCGGCTCCGGGCCGCGCGGCGCCGCGGCCTTCGAGCGCGCTGCGCGCAAGGCCTACGGGGTCGGCCTCGACGAGCTCGAGGCCGAGTGGGTCGCCCACTGGAAGAAGGCGCGCTAGCCCGCCGGTGCGGGCGGGCGCGGGACCTCGAAGCGCTCGGTGACCGGCGAGTAGAGCAGGCCGCCGAGGCGGCCGACCGGGGCCAGGCGGTCCTCGCGGACCGCGCCGGACTCGTCGAGCAGGCCGTCGGCCAGGCGGAAGGCCAGCACTTCGGCGACGAGGAAGTCGACCGGCCCGCGGCCCAGTTCGAGGTGGCGCTCGAGGCGGCACTCGAGGCGCACGCGGCAGGCGGCGAGGGCGGGCACCGCGACCTGTTCGCTGGGCGCGAGCTCCAGACCGAGGGCCTCGGGCTCGCTCCGTCCGGCCGGGTAGTCGGCGCTGCTCGCCACCAGGTCCTCGAGCTGCCCGCGCTCGGCCAGGTGGACGACCAGCTCGCCTCGCTCGAGGGCGTTGCGCGCAGTGTCCTTGCGGCTGCCGTCGCGGCGCCGGCCGATGCCCAGCCCGAGCAGGGGCGGGTCGGAGGAGATGCCGCCGTAGAAGCTGTACGGCGCGGCGTTGACGCGGCCCTCGGCGTCGACGGTGGTCACCCAGGCGATCGGGCGCGGCACGAGCAGCGCGGTGAACAGGCCGTAGGCGCGGCGGCGGTCGAGTTCGGCGGCGAGGACGGTGGTGAAGCCGGTCATGGGCGGATCCTCAGGATGCCTTCGCCGACGTAGGCGCGGACGGCGAAGGGCGGCGCGGCGGCGTCCCCGAGCGGCAGCCGCTGGGTCGCCCGCGGGCCGGTGACGACGAGCTCGCCGTCCTCCACGCGCAGCTCGACGCGGTGCTGAGCGGAGCCCGAGGCGAAGCCCTCACCCGCCAGCGGCACGCGGCGGACCGCGCCGGCCTCCTCGAGGGAGGCGGCGATGCCCCCGCCGCGGGTCAGCCGCACCCGCACGCGGCGTTCGTCGCCGCCCTCGAGCAGCAGGCCGGCCTCCCCGCGGCCGTGGCGGCCGTGGCGGTAGTCGAGGCGCAGCGGCGCGCCGTCCCAGGCCTCGGCGAGGAGGAAGTCGGCGGTCTCCCCCGGGTAGGTGGCGAGCAGGAACCAGCCGTCGCGGCCGGGGGGGTCGAACTCGCGACCGCGCTGGGTGGGGCCGGGCCAGGCGGCGCGCGGCCGCGCCTCGCGCAGGAAGTCCGCCACCGACCAGCCCTGCACCCGCAGCCACGGGCGCGGCCCGGGGTCGGCGGCGAGGGCGGCCTCGGCCCAGTGGCGGCGGCCGTCGAGCAACGCCTCGGCCGGGAGCGCGCCGAGGGCGGCCTCGAGCGGGCGCAGCGGCGCCTCCTCGCGCAGCAGGGAGAAGGCGATGCCCTGGGTGGTCCAGGGGTCGGGCTCGAACACGGCCAGCGCTTCGGCCCAGCCCTCCTGGAACCAGACCGGCGCCGCGCGCAGGGCGGGCCGGTCGACCGCCAGGAGGTGGGCGGCCTCGTGGCGCAGGGTGACCAGCCAGGTCCGCGGCGGCCCGTGCTCGACGAGCAGCGGGTCGAGGCGCGGCAGCGGCACCACGGCGGTGCGGAGGGAGGAGATCGTGCGCGCCACCTCGGGCGGCCCCTCGAAGCCGAGCTCGGCCAGGACCGCGGCGGCAGCCGGGACGCCCGGGGCGACGACGAGCCGCAGCGGCGGCGCGTCGGCGGACCGCTCCTCGGGCCAGCGCGCGTGGCGCGCGACGCGGGCGTGCACCCGGTCGAGCTCCCGGTGGACGACCGGGGCCCAGGCGGCCAGCTCGGGCGGCAGCTCGACCGCGATCGGGTGGGCGCGCCCGGCCGGCGCGGGTGGCGGAGGGCTGACGCAGGCGGCCAGCGCGGCGACAATGAGGGCCGCGGCATGCAGCCTCCCCCTCCCTTCCCGGCGCCCCTGCGCGGCGCGCTCTTCGACCTCGACGGCACCCTGGCCGACACCGAGCCGCTGCACCACGAGAGCGCGGTCCGCGTCCTCGCCGCGCGCGGCCGCGACGTCCGCCACGAGGACTTCCGCGGCTACATCGGCTGGGCCGAGCTGCCCTTCTGGACCGAGCTGAAGGAGCGCTACGCCCTCCCCGGCCGGCCGGAGGAGCTGGTCGAGGCCCGCACGGCCGCCTACCTGGAGCTGATCCACGACCGCAGCATAGAGCCGCTGCCGGGCATCCCCGAACTGCTCGCCGAGCTCGCCCGCCGCGGCGTGCCCTGCGCCATCGCCAGCTCCGCACCGCGGCCGCAGATCGACGCCAGCCTGCGCGCAACCGGCCTGGAGGAGCACTTCCCGCTGCGCTTCTCCGGCCACGACGACGTCGCCCGCGGCAAGCCGGCGCCGGACGTCTACCTGGCCGCCGCGGCCGCCCTCGGCGTGGCGCCCACCGCCTGCCTGGCGGTCGAGGACTCGGCCACCGGCTCGGCCGCGGCGATGGCCTCCGGCGCCTTCACCGTGCTCATCCCCGGGCGCGGCGTGACCGGGCCGCTGCCCGAGACGCGGCACCTCCTCCTCGAGGACGCCGGCGCGCTGGCCTCCCAGCTGCGCGCCACCGAGGCCTGAGGCCGCCTCAGCGGGCCGGGAAGGCCGCCGCGGCGACCTGCTCGAAGCGGTCCACGTAGGCGATGTCGAGGCCGCGCACCCACTCGGCGTCGAGCTGCAGCACGTCGCTGCGGTTCTCGGCCGGGAGCAGCAGGTGCTTCACCCCCATCCGCTTGGCGGCCAGCACCTTCTCGCGGATGCCGCCGACCGGCAGCACCTCGCCGGTGAGCGTGATCTCGCCGGTCATCGCGGTGCGCGCCTTCATGCGCCGGCCGGTGAGGCGCGACAGCATGGCGCAGGTGATCGCCGCGCCGGCGGAGGGACCGTCCTTGGGCACCGCGCCGGCCGGGAAGTGGACGTGCAGGTCCTGCTTCGAGATGACGGCGGGGTCGATGCAGAAGCCGGCGCAGTTCGAGCGCAGGAAGCTGTGCGCGATGCGGCAGGACTCGGTCATCACCTCACCCAGGCTGCCGGTGAAGGCCACCCGCCCCTGGCCCTCGAAGGCGGCGCACTCGATCTCGAGCACGTCGCCGCCGTAGGGCGTGTAGGCCAGGCCGAGCGCGACCCCGACCTCCGGGCGCAGGCGCACGCGGTCGCCGCTGAAGCGCGGCGGGCCGAGGTACTTCTCGAGGTCGGCGGGCCCGATCTCCGCCTTGGGGCGCTTGCGGCGCGCCAGCTCCAGGGTGCGCTTGCGGCACAGCGAGGCGATCTTCTTGTCCACGCCGCGGACGCCCGCCTCGCGGGTCCAGCCCTCGACCAGGGCCCGCAGGGTCTTGACCGGCAGCTTGAGCCGCTTCGGCTCGATGCCGTGCTCGCGCAGCTGGCGCGGCAGCAGGTGGCGGCGCGCGATCTGCACCTTCTCGGCGGTGACGTAGCCGGGCAGCTCGATCACCTCCATGCGGTCGCGCAGCGGCCCGGGGATCGCCGGCAGCACGTTCGCGGTGGCGATGAACAGCACCCGCGAGAGGTCGAAGGGCAGGTCGAGGTAGTGGTCGAGGAAGGAGTGGTTCTGCGCCGGGTCGAGCACCTCGAGCAGCGCGCTGGCCGGGTCGCCGCGGAAGTCCTGGCCGATCTTGTCCACCTCGTCGAGCACGATCACCGGGTTGTTCGTCCCGGCGCGGCGCATCATCTGCAGGATGCGCCCGGGCAGCGCGCCGACGTAGGTGCGGCGGTGGCCCTTGATCTCCGCCTCGTCGCGCATGCCGCCGAGGCTCATCCGCTCGAGCTTGCGCCCCATGCCCTCGGCGATCGCCATCGCCAGCGAGGTCTTGCCCACGCCGGGCGGGCCGGCGAAGCACAGGATCGCGCCGCGGTGCTCGGGGCGCATCTTGCGCACGCCGAGGAACTCGAGGATGCGCTCCTTGGCCTCCTTGAGCCCGTAGTGGTCCCGCTCGAGGATCCGCTCGGCGCGGTCGAGGTCGATGCGGTCCTCGCTCGCGCGGCCCCAGGGCAGCTCGGTCAGCCACTCGAGGTAGTTGCGCACCACGGGGTACTCGGGCGACATGGCCGGGATGGTGCTCAGCCGGTCGATCTCGCCGCGCACCTTCTCGGCCACCTCGGCCGGGTACCCCCCCTCCTCCAGCCGGCCGAGGAAGAGCTCGCGGTCGGCCTCCTGCGGCTCCTGCTCCTCGCCGAGCTCGCGGCGGATGATCTTGATCTGCTCGCGCAGGAAGAACTGCTTCTGCTGCTCCTCGATGCGCTCGCGGATCTCCTGCTGGATGCGGTCGCCGAGCTCGAGGGTGACCAGCTCGCGGGTGAGGGCCTCGTCCACGGCGCGCAGGCGCTCGCGCACGTCGAACTCGTCGAGGATGGCCTGCTTGTCGGCGGCCTCCTTGATCAGGTAGGCGGCGCTGAAGTCGGCCAGGTTGCCGGGCGGCTCCATGTTGGCCACCGCCAGCGAGAAGCCCTCGCCGAGCGCGGGCTGGTGGCCGGCCACCTTCTGCGCCAGCTTGAGCACGTTGCGCGCCAGCGCCTCGGTCTCCTCGCCGGGCGGGTAGACCTCCTCGGGGTAGCTGACCTGCGCCACCGTGTGCTTGCCGGTGCGCACCCACTTCTCGACCACGAAGCGGCGCAGGCCGCGGCAGACGTAGTTCGAGTTGCCGTCGGGCAGCTTGATCCGCTTGTGGACCTGGGCCACCACGCCGGTGGCGGCGAAGTCCTCGGCCTTCCAGGGCGCCATCGCGCCGGGCGCGTGGAGCAGGCCGACGAACTTGCCCTGCGCGACCGCCTTCTCCATCGTGGCGGTCTCGTCGCCGGCCTCGGCCAGCACGGGCATGATCAGGCTCGGGAAGGGCACCGAGCGGTTGAGGGGGAAGACGACGAGCACCTTGGGCAGCTGCTCGCGCTTCACGGCGGGCAGCGCGCCCAGGTCGACGGCCTCCGCCTCGATCTCGATGGCATCGGCCGCGGAGGCTTCGAAGATGAGGGTCTCGGCGGCGTCCGAGGAGCTTCCTTCCGACATTTCGGATCAGACCGGCAGGTTGGTTGCAGAGGGCGGGCCGGCGTCCGGCCCGGGGTCATTGTCGCACGGCGGGTCCGGCGCGAGAACCGGGTCGCCCTCGGTGCGGGCGATCAGGGCGGCGCCGCAGGAGTCGCTCCACACGTTCACCGCCGTGCGCACCATGTCCAGGGGGCGGTCGATGGCGAGCAGCAGCAGCACGCCGTCGTCGGGCAGGCCGAGGGCCTTGAGGATGGTCGCCTTGAGCACCAGGCCGGCGCTGGGGATGCCGGCGGCCCCGATCGACGCCAGCAGCGCCGTGACCACCACGAAGAACTGCATCCCCAGGGTCAGCTCGAAGGCCGGGCTGTGGCTGGCGTAGTACTGGCTGAGGAACAGCACGCCGACGCACTCGTAGAGCGCCGTGCCGTCCATGTTGATCGTCGCCCCGAGCGGCAGCACGAAGCTGGTGATCTTGTTCGAGACCTTGCCGCGCTTCTCACAGCTCTCCATCGACACCGGCAGCGTCATCGAGGAGCTGCTGGTCGTGAAGGCGGTCATCAGCGCCGGCAGCATGGCCTGGAACCAGCGCAGCGGGCTGACCCGGCCGACCACCCACAGCAGCGTCGGCAGCACCACCAGGGCGTGGAACAGCAGCGTGCCGAGGACCAGCAGCATGAACTTCGCCAGCGGGGCGAAGACCTCGATGCCGGTCTCCCCCACCACCTTGGTGACCAGGGCGAAGACGCCGTAGGGGACGAGCTGCAGCACGCCCTCGGCCACCCGCATCATGACCTCGAACAGCGACTGGAACAGGTCGCGCGCGCGCGGGCCGTGCGGCGCCGGAGTGCGGCCGATGAAGAAGCCCAGGATCAGCGCGAAGACGATGACCTGCAGCATCGTGCTGTTGCTGGACATGGCCTCCACCACGTTCGGCGGCACCATGTTCTGCAGCACGTCGACGAAGCTGCGCCCCTGACCGGCCTCGAAGGTGGCGGGGATGCTCAGGCCCAGTTCGGCGTCGGTGCCGAGCGGGAACAGGTTGATCATGGTGAGGCCGCCGAGGATGGCCAGCACCGAGGTGGTCAGGTAGTAGGCCAGCGTCTTCAGGCCGAGGCGGCCGAACTCGGCGCCGCCCGAGATCGTCGTCACCCCGGAGACGATGCTGGTCAGGATCAGCGGCACGATGAGCATCTTCAGCAGGCGCATGAAGATGTCGGCGGCGACGGCGAGCGGGGCGATCCAGGCGGCGCGCTGGCAGTCCGGATCCATCCGCTGCACCGCCACGCCGCTCGGCGTGGTCTCGCTGATCCAGCTCACCTCGGTGAGCAGCTGCAGGGCGAGGCCGGCGCCGACGCCGAGCAGCATGCCGAGCAGGATCTTCCAGTGGAGCTTCACGCCGGCCAGGATACGCGCGCGGGGCGGGCTCCGGAGAGCCCGCCCCGCGGGGGCGGCGGCGAGGGCCGCGGCCTCAGATCTCGACGCCGAAGAAGCCCTTGAGGCCGAAGCCGAAGGCCATCGAGACCAGCACGAAGATCAGCATGATGGTGATCTCGCCGCCCTCGAAGGGCCCCAGCGGGGCCGTCGGGTACTCCAGGTAGACCGTCTGCAGGAAGCTGGCAGCCGGCAGCACACCCTCGCCGAAGTAGAGGATCGGGTCCTTGGTCGAGAAGAACATGCCCCACGGGTCGGCCGTCCGCACCGGGGTGATGCGGCCGCTCTTCTCGCCGATGGCGACCTTCTTGGTCACCTCCTCGCCGCCGTCGTGGCGGTAGACGATGTCGTACTCGCCGGGGGCGTCGGCGCTCAGGGTGAAGTGCAGGAAGCGCTCGCCCTTGCCGCCGGCGATGCGCACCGGCTCGCCGACCAGGCTCCAGCCGGCGCCCTCGGGCACCACCACCTCGACGGCGGACGGGTCGACGCCGTCCTCGAGCTGGGCGACGACCACCTGCTGCGCGCCGACCGGCAGCGGGTCGAAGGCGTACAGCGAGTTGAACTGGAACCACACCGCCATGAAGGGCAGCGCCATGAAGACCATCGGCACGATGTTCAGGCCGAGGTAGCCCAGGTTCCAGCCCAGCGTGCCGCCGGTGCTGCGCAGCACCGAGCCGATGTTGTCCTGGAACAGGCGGATGGCGAGCAGGTTGTACTTGCCGCGGTCCTTGAAGCTGACGATGCCCCCCTGCCACGAGATGTGGGGGAAGGCCATGATGAACAGCACGCCGACCACGGCGCTGACCAGGGTGACGACCCAGAAGGGTCCCATCCAGCCCAGCGCGAGGTCGAGGCCGTCGAAGACGGCGTTCAGAACCGCGGGCGCGAACACCATGAGCGCGGTGACGGCCGCGCACAGGGCGACGACGAGAACGGTGTTCTTCATCGGCGGTGAGGTGGGGTTGCGGGGCGCCGCAGGTGCGGCGCCGGGATCAGCTGATGTAGCCGAGGCCGCGCAGCGACTCGGTGATGGCGTCGTCCGAGGTGCCGGCGCTCTCGATCTGCTTCAGCTCCTTCTCGAGGACGTGCTCGACGAACTCCTCCACCGAGGAGTAGCCGGCGACCTCGGCGCACTTCTTGCAGCGCTCGAGGATGTCCTTGTTGATCTTGACCTTGGGGCCTCCGAACATGATTCGTTGTGGGTATGCGGGTTTAGCGGATCAGGGGCTGGCCGTCGATGTCGGCGGGAGCCGCGACCCCGAAGAGGTGGAACAGCGTGGCCGTCACGTCCTCGAGGGCCGGGTCCTTGGCCAGCTCGTGCTTCTTGTTGAACAGCAGCGTGCCGCGGACCACTTCCGGGTCCATCAGGTGGCTGCCGGACCAGCGGGAGTCGTTGTCGACGACGATCCCCTCGCCGGTGATCTGGCCGGTGGCGCACTCGTCGGAGGCGCCGAAGCCGACGGCGAAGCCCAGCTGGAGGTCGGGCGCCTCGCTCAGGCGGTCGCCGGTGAAGACCTCGGTGGCGGGCAGGACGCGGCGGAAGACCTTCTCGCCGCCGTCCTCGATCGCGCCCAGCTTGGCGGCGATCTCGGCCAGCAGGGCGGGCGCCTCGGCCTCGGTCACGATCCCCTCGGGCTCACGGCCGACGCGGTTGAGGATCACCCCGTTGAAGCCGATGCAATAGGCCTTGGAGCGCGACCAGTCGACGATCGTCTCGTCGCCGGTGCCGAGCAGGCTCCCGGTGCTCTCGCCGTCCTTGAGGACCAGGTAGCCCTCCTGGACCAGCCAGTCGTTGACGTGCATCTTGCGGCGGAAGGGCGCGAAGCCGTGGTCGCTCATGACCATCAGCTCGACGTCGGGGTAGGCCGCGAGCCGCTCCATCGCCTCGCCGAGCAGGGCGTCCACCTGGTCGTAGACGCGGCGGATCTGGCCGGCGTACTCGGCGGCGTCGGGCTCCTGGTGCGGGTGCTCCTCGTCCTGGGCGTGCCACAGCATGTGGCAGCGCAGGTCGAGCGAGCCGACGTAGAAGAACAGCAGGCCGCCGGTGCCGTCGAACTCGTCGAGCGCGTAGTGCATCATGCGTTGGCGCTCCTCGAAGACCGTGTCGCTCTGCGAGATGAAGTCCTTCGTGCCGAGCAGGTCGGACTTGTAGCTGATGTAGGCGTCGGGGAAGCCCTGCGAGTAGTAGGGCCCGATCGCCGCGGCCAGCTCGGCCGCCGCCTCGTCCGGCGTGCTGATCGGCGTGGCCGGGTTGAAGGGGTCGATCTGCACCGGGGTGGCGTAGACCTCGAAGGGCTCGGCGCTCTTGAAGTAGAAGCGCTGCCAGCCGGACACCGGCACCATCGGGGCGACCTCGAAGTCGACCTGGACCCAGTCGGTCCAGCCGCCGAGCTCGGCGATCCCCCACCGCGTGCGGGCGAGGTCGTAGGCCTCCTGGGTGGACTCGCGGCCGGCGTGGACGGCCAGGCGCGGGGCGTCGCCGGTGGTGTCGACGAACAGCTTGACCGCCTCGACGGTGCGGGTGAGCTGCTTGGCCTCGGCCTCGAGCCGGGCCGCCTTGCCGACGTCGCCGGCCTCGCGCGCGGCCTCGGCCTCGGCGAGCAGCGGGTCGGGGTTCTTCAGCGAGGGCGGACCCTCCACCGTCGTCGAGAGGCTGAGCAGGCCCGGGCGCTCGATCAGTTCGGCACGCTGGATCGTGTACCACTCGCTCTCCTTCTCGGCGCGGGCCGGGTCGGCGCTCCACAGGTAGGCGTGGCCGGAGGCCGAGAAGACCAGGTCCGGCGTGCCCATGTCCGGGAAGGTGACCGCCTCGCTCGGCTCGACCGGGAAGTTGGCCGGCATGCGGTAGACCATCACCGGGACGCCCGCCTCGTCGAGCACGTCCCAGAAGGAGCGCATGCTGCGGTTCAGCGTGGTCTCGCCGCCGGACAGCGGCAGCTTGTAGCCGAACATCGACAGCACCATGCCCTCGGGCTCGGAGACGGCCATCGAGTTGGCCACCCCGTAGTGGCTGCGGTCGACGTGGATGAAGTCGTACAGCCCGTGCTTGCCGGGGTTGCTGCCGGTGATGAAGTTGGTCCAGGCAACCGGCGACTGCGGCGGCCAGGAGGTCTGCAGGTCGGCCAGGGTGCCGGACTCGACCAGCTTGGCGAAGTTCGGCAGGCGGCCCTCGGCGATGCCCTCGCGGATGAAGTCCGGGTCGAGGCCGTCGATGCCGAAGACGACCACGCGCTTCTCCATCGGGGCCGGCTCGCCGCAGGCGGCGGGCAGCAGGGCGCAGGCGGTCAGCAGGAGGAGGGCGGAGCGCATCACTTCTGGGTCGCCTCGGCCTTCTCGGCGGGCTCGAAGGTGGGCGAGGGGGTGGCGGGCGCCGCGCGCTCGCCGAACAGGGGCTGGCCCTGCATGTACTGCGGGACGTCCACGCCGAACAGGCGCAGCGCGGTCGGCGCGATGTCCATCAGGCTGGGCTCGTCGGTGTTGATCGCGCGGTCGCTGAAGAACACGCCCGGCACCTCGCGCGGGTCGATGCAGTGGTCGCCGGACCAGCTCTTCTTGTTGTCGGAGAAGATCTCGGCCGGGGCCGCGCCGGTCGCGCAGTCCCACGAGTTGCGGTAGCCGCGCTTGTAGCCCATGAACAGGTCGGGCGCCTCGAACACGTAGGGGCCGGTGAAGATCTTCCCGGCGTCGAAGACCTCGCGGAAGATCTCCTCGCCCGTCTTCGGGTCGACCAGCTTCGAGAGCTTGCCGACGATCTCGGCCTTCAGGGCCTCGAGCTCCGCGCCCTCCTCGACGATGCCGTCGCGCTCGCGCGCCTTGCGGTTGATGAACAGGCCGGTCAGGCCGAGCGAGAAGGCCTTGGTGCGCGACCAGTCCACGTCCTGCAGCCAGTCGCGGCTGACCGGCTTGCCGCTGGCCTCGTCGACCGGGGCGTCCGGCTTGAGCACCAGGTAGCCCTCGTCGCGCAGCCAGGCGTTCAGGTTGACCCCGCGCTGGAAGCTGCAGAAGCCGTGGTCGCTGATCACCATCAGGCAGTCGCGCTCGGGCTTCAGCTTCTTGCGCGCGCGCCCGATCATGGCGTCGGCCTTCTGGTAGATCTCGAGGATCTTGTTCCGCCCCCACTCGGTGTCCTTCCCCTCGTTGGCGGGGTGGTCCTCCTCGAAGTAGCGGTAGAACATGTGGCTGACGCGGTCGGTGCCGTCGAAGACGCACACCACCGAGCCGGTCGGCGTCTGCTCCAGCGCATCGAACAGCTGGCGCTCACGCTCCTCGAAGATCAGGCAGGCCTGGTCGAAGAAGGCCTGCTCGTCGATCACCCGCTCGTTGAGCGCCCAGGTGTCCTCGGCCAGGCCGAGGGTGCTGAAGGGGCCGTGCTTCTTGGCCAGGTAGATCGAGTAGACCTTGGGGTGCGAGATCGGCATGGCCGGGTTGGCCGGGTCGATCTGCAGCGGCGTCATGTACAGGCCGAAGGGCTCGGTGCCCATGACGTAGAGCCGCGCGATGCCGGTCACCTTGCCGATCACCGGCGCGGCGGTGAACTCGAAGGTCAGCCAGTCGGAGTACTCGCGCACGCCGAGCTCGAACTCGTGCTGCTCCTGGCCCTTGGCGCCGATCGTGATGCGGACGCGCTCGCCCTCCTCGAGGACGTCGACCCGCATCGGCAGGCGCAGGACCGGGTTGCCCTCGACCATCGGGTTGGCCGGGCCCTTCACCGAGCAGCGGAAGGTGTCGCCGCTGCGGCCGACGAGGTTGACCTCGCCGCCGGCCTCGGGGCCGGCCAGGGAGGCGTCATCGGTCCAGAAGCTGAACGAACCCTGGGTGCCCTTCAAGTCGGGCACGCACATGCCGCTCAGGCAGACGCCGTGGAACTCCTCCGGCGGGAAGGTGATCGGCACCCGGATGATGTTCGAGAAGATCTTCTTCTCGCCCAGGATCTTCCACCACGGCTTGCCGCGGCGCAGCAGGCGGATGCTCGGCTTGCCCAGCGGGATGCGGTACTTGCCGATGTCGAGCGTCTTCTCCGAGCCGCGGATCTCCGTGCTCGACAGGATCGGCAGGTAGGTGCAGGGGTCGCGCGTGATGAAGTCGAAGATGTTGTGGCGCGACGGGTCGACCCCGGTGGTGAAGCTGCTCCAGGCCACCGGCGACATCGACGGGTAGCTGGTCGCCAGCGGGCGGAAGCTGCCCGCGTCCTTCAGGGCCTTCAGGTTGGGCAGGTGCCCCTCCTCCATCCAGCGGTCGGCCAACTGCGGGTCGAGCCCGTCGAGGCCGATGATCACCAGGCGCTTGGTCTTCCCCTTGATGCGCCCGGCGCCGGTCAGTTGGCGCAGCAGCAGCTTGATCGGGAAGGCCAGCAGGACGCCGAGGGCCAGCGCCAGCGAGGACAGGATGACCAGGCCTCCGCCCAGGAAGGCGAAGCCCGCGCCGGGGCCGATGTAGGCCATCGCCGGCTCGGGGGCCAGCCACCAGGCCGCCAGGGCGGCCAGGGGGAGACGGAAGCGGGAGGTGCGGCTCATCTTGGGGACGGAGGAATCGAGCGGCCCATTATGGGGATCGGCGCCCGGGCGGGAAAACCGTTCCCGCCCGGGCGCGTGCCGTGTGGCGCGTGGTTCAGGATCACGCCTGCGCGGCGGCGGCGGCCGGGATCAGGCCGTTGGACTCGAGGTAACCGAGGATCTGCTTGAGCGACTCCTCCGGATCCTGCGACTCGGAGTTGATCTTCACCTCCGGGCTCTCCGGGGCTTCATAAGGATCGGAGATCCCGGTGAAGTTCTTGATCTCTCCAGAGAGCGCCTTGGCGTAGAGGCCCTTCACGTCGCGGCGGGTCAGCTCCTCGACGGAGCACTCGGCGTACACCTCGACGAACTTGTTCGACATGGCGCGGACCTGGCGGCGCACCTCGGCGTAGGGCGAGATGGCGGCGGTCATGGCGACGACGCCGTTGCGGGCCAGCAGCTTGGCCACGTAGCCGATGCGGCGGATGTTGGTGTCGCGGTCCTCCTTCGAGAAGCCGAGGCCCTTGGACAGGTTCTCGCGCACTTCGTCGCCGTCGAGGATCTCGACCTTGCAGCCGCGCTTGCGCAGCTCGGGCTCGAGCATGCGGGTGAGGGTGGACTTGCCCGACCCGCTGAGGCCGGTGAACCAGAGGACGAATCCGGGGTGTTCGCTCATTGCTTTCGTTCTTTCAGGGGATGTTCTGGGGGATCAGCGGATCTTGCCCTCGAGGAAGGGCACTTCGAAGACCTTGTCGTGCATGATCGGGCCGTGGCCGAAGTAGCCGGCCTCGCCGAACAGCTCGCCGTGGTCGGCGGTCACGATGATCCAGGTGTCCTTGGGCACCATGTCGTAGAGCCGCGGGAAGACCACGTCGTTCAGGTACTTGACCGTGTTGACCTGGCGCGTGCGGCACTTCTCGATCATCTCCATGTCCATGAAGGCGCCCGACTCGTTGTCGCTGACCAGGACGCCGTCGTCCGAGATCTGCTTGTCGAGCTTGCGGAAGATGCCGTTGACGCCGGAGATGTGCGGCAGGTCGTTCTTGTCCTCGTCGGGCAGGCCGTACGGGTAGTGAGTCTCGCCCACGTTGAGGAGGTAGAACTGCGGGGTCGACCCCTTCAGGCCCTTGCTCGGGCGCTTGAAGTGCGCCTCGAACTCGTCGAGCATGCCCATCATGTCGTTGTGCTTGGGCATCAGCTTGAAGGTGTCGAAGTCCTTGTTGACCCCGGTCGCCGGGTTGAGCACCGGCAGCGACACCATGGCGTTGGTCTCATAGCCGTGCTTCTTCATGAAGGTCGGCAGCCACAGGTGCGGGATCATCGCCTCGAAGCCGGCCTTGTCCACACCGAGGCGCTCGGTGAACTTGTAGAGGTCGTGCTTGTAGTACTCCGAGGCGTAGACCTCCGGCGGGCTGGTGTGGGGCACCAGCCCGGTCAGGAGGTTGTAGTGCGAGGGCGCGGTCCAGCTGGCGTAGCTGTAGCGGCGCTCCACCTGCTCCAGGCCGCCGACGAGCTTGGCGATGTTCGCCGGCTCGGCCGCCATGAAGGAGTCCCACCGACAGGAGTCGAGGGTGATGACGATCAGGTGGTTGAGGTCTCGTTTCTTTCCGAAGATTCCGCCGAGCATGGTGCGTTCCTCGCGGGGTCGGGTCAGGCTTCGACCTTCTGGGCGTAGCTGTCGATCAGGATGTCGGCCACCTCGGGGCGGGTGAACTCCTCGGGCGGACGCTGGCCGTTGGAGAGCATCTCGCGCACCTTGGTGCCGCTGAGGAAGATCTTGTCCTCGGGGCCGGCCGGGCTGGACTTGGTCGTGGCCATGCCGCCGGTCAGCTTGCAGTAGAAGGCGTGCTCGAAGCGGAGGGTGTTGATCTCGAGGTCGCCCTCGGCGAAGCCGTCGAAGATCTCCTGGGCGTCGAAGGTGCCGTAGTAGCTGCCCACGCCGGCGTGGTCGCGGCCGACGATGATGTGGGTGCAGCCGTAGTTCTGGCGGCAGATGGCGTGCAGCACGGCCTCGCGCGGGCCGCCGTAGCGCATCGCCTGCGGGTACACCGCCAGCATCGTGCGGTCGAGCGGGTAGTACTTCCCGAGCAGGGCGTGGTAGCACTGCATGCGCACGTCGGAGGGGATGTCGTCCGACTTGGTGTCCCCCACCAGCGGGTGGACCATCAGGCCGTCGGTCTGCTCGAGGGCGACCTTGGTGAGGTACTCGTGGGCGCGGTGGATCGGGTTGCGCGTCTGGAAGACGGCGACGGTGCTCCAGCCCTTCTCCTCGAACACGGCCCGGGTCTGGGCCGGGGTCAGGCGGTAGTCGTTGTGCTTCTCGTAGACCGGCAGGTTGGCGACCTGGATCGCGCCGCCGATGTAGCGCTCGCCGATCGACTGCAGGTAGCCCCAGGCCGGGTGCTCGTCGTCGCCCAGGAAGCACTTCTCGAGCTCCTTGCGCTTGTCCGGAGCCCAGCAGGACTCGACGGTCATCACGCCGTAGACGGTGCCGTCCTCGGCCTTCAGGGCGACCTCGGTGCCGGCGGCGAACTCCTCGCCGTCCTTGGCGGCCAGGACGACCGGCAGCGGCCACAGGGTGCCGTCGGCGAGGCGCATGTCCTCGACCACGCCCTCGTAGTCGGCCTGGTTCATGAAGCCCTGGAGGGGGCTCATCGCGCCGACCGCGATCATCTCGAGGTCACTGGCCTCGCGGGAGTTCAGGGTGATCGAGGGCAGGCCGGCGGCCTTCTCGAGGAGGGCGTCGCGATCGGCGCCTTCGAGGAGGCGGTTGACCAGGGTTCCACCGTGGGGAGCGATCATGTCTTCTTGTGTTGGGATCGGGGTCGGATCAGTCGAGGTAGCCGAGGTTGCGCAGCTTCTGCTTGATGGCCTTGAGCTCATCGGGGCTGAACTCCTCCGTGCCGTTGGCCTCGACCTCACCCATGAGGTCGCGGAGCACGAACACGATGAAATCGGTGGGCGAGGAGAACCCGGTGTTCTCGATGACCTGCTGGATCCGGCGGTACAAGGGCCGCGGGATCTTCACGGTGACACGGGTTTCTTTCAGCATTGCTTTCGAAGCCGGGCGCACCCGGGTCGAACAGTATACCCCGATCGGAGTGTCTGGGGAGTGCGGATGGAGCCTTTTGGGAGTGCGGTCGGAGTGCTGCGGGAGTGCGCGACCCGTGGAGGCCTTCATCGGCCGCCCTCCTCCGCTCCTGGAGCGGTTCTCCGCCGGCTCGGGAAGGGGGTAGACTTCCCCTCCGGCCCGCGCGGCCCCATCCGACATGCGAATCCAAGCGACCTTCCTGTCCCTCCTCGTGGCCTCGGCCCTGACCGCCTGCGGCGGTTCCGGCGAGGCGCCGAGCTTCGACGACCCCGTCACCGCCCTCGAGGCGGCCGAATCCGCCCGCTCGACCGGCGAGACGGCCACCGCCGAGGCGGGCTACGGCTACGCCGCCGAGCACGGCGACGCCAAGACCAAGTACCGGGCCCTGCTCGGCCTGGGCAAACTGCTCGCCGGAACCGACCCCGCCGGGGCCGCGGCCGCCTTCGAGAAGGCCCGCACCGAGTGCGCCGACCAGTACGACATCGCCGGCGCCCAGGCGATGATCGACACCTGGATCAAGGCCGGCAACCTGGACGAGGGCAAGGCCCTCCTGGCCGCCGCCGCCGCCCAGTTCCCGGACCAGAAGGACGCCCTGGCCACCCAGGAGGCCGGCCTGGCCGCGGTCGAGTCCGGCGACGCCGACTCCCTGGCCGAGCTGGGCTACGTCGGCGACTGATCCCGCCGCGCCCGGAACGCCGAGCGCCGGCGCCCCTCGCGGGGCGCCGGCGCTCTCGTCCTTCCGGGGCGCGGCCCGGCCTCAGCGCAGCTGCAGCGGGGCGCTGTCGTAGTCGGCCGGGACGGCGACGCCCATCAGGTCGAGCACGGTCGGCCCGAGGTGGGTCGCGTCGTAGTGGCCGTCGCCCTCCGGCAGCGCGGTCTTCCGGTTGCTGAAGAAGATGCCCTGCACGCTGTGGATGTCCACGCCGCAGTGGTCGCCGGACCACAGCTTCATGTTGTCGGTGATGGCGGGGCCGGGCGCGGCCTCCATCTCGCCGTCGGCGTTCTCGACGTCGACCAGGTCGATGCCGCCGGCGGTCACGCCCCAGGCGGCGCGGTAGCCGGGGTAGAAGTCGAGCGTCAGTTCGGCGGCGCCCAGCGCGTTGGCCGGGTTGCCGTCCTTCCAGTACTCGCCGCTGTAGAGCTCCTCACGGCGGTAGACCTTCTTGACCACCTTCTGCCCGGTGTCCGGGTCGGTCATCGCGTAGAGCTTCTCGACGATCTCGTCGAGCTTGGCGTCCGCGTCGGCGTCGCTCACGCGGCCGTCACGCTCGCGGCCGGCGCGGTTGAGGTAGATCTTGCCCAGCGCGATCGAGTAGGCGTCGGTCTCGTCCCAGTCGACGAACTGCAGGTAGTTGTCCTTCTTGGACAGCGCGGCGGCGTCGAGCGCGCTGCCCAGCGCCGACCGGTTGGCGATCTTCAGGTAGCCCTCCTGGGCCAGCCAGTTGTTCAGGTTGACCTCGCGGCGGAAGCTGTCGAAGCCGTGGTCGGAGACGATCATCAGCACGTCCTCCGGCCCGAGCTTGGCGAGGACCTCGCCGACCAGCACGTCCATGCGGCGGTAGATCGCCTCGGCCATGTCCTTGGCCGCCACCTGCTCGCCGAAGAAGTCGTACACCGCGGTGGCGCGGGCCTCCTCGTACTGCGGGTGCAGCGGGTCGATGTGCCGCATCAGCATGTGGCAGACGCGGTCGGGGCTGCCGAAGAAGTGGAACAGCACCTTCCAGTCCTCGGAGTCGAGCGCGTCCATCAGCATGCGGTGCCGCCAGCCGTAGGTGAACTCGATGTCCTCGATGAAGGCGGCGTCGCTCAGCTCGGTGTCCTTGACCGCGTGGGTCTGGCAGGCCCAGCCCAGGGTCTCGAAGTCCCCGATGCGGGAGGCGAGCTCGCCGGCGAACTGCGGCGGCCAGCAGACGCGCGTGCCGGGGACGGGCTCCTCCGGGGCGATCTGCAGCGGCGCGAGGTAGAGCTCGAGCTGCCCCTCGTCCACGCTCTCGACCCAGATGCGGGCGTTGGCGCGGGTCGAGAGCCAGCGGTTCCACGGGAAGCGCAGGCGGTACCAGTCGCTCCAGCTGCCCAGGGCGATCTCCTGGCTCTGGCCGTCCACCTCGACGGTGGCGGCAGCCTGGCCGGGCTGCCAGCGCACGGTCATCGGCAGCCAGGTGTTGACGGCGTCGTAGTCGTCGAGTTGGTCCTGCACCTCCTTCATGCGCGCGCCGACGTCGGCGCCGCTGCGGGCCTGCTCGCGGAGCTCGTCGCGCTCAGCGGAAAGGCGCTGGTAGAGGTTCTCGTTCCGCGGGCCGTAGAGCTTGGCGCCGTAGACCCCGGCCTCCTGCTTCTCGAGGCGCAGGTAGTAGCGCGAGGAGCTGACCCCGCGGCCGGCGGACCTCTCCGCCTCGAAGGTGCGGTGGATGCGCGGGCGTTCGGGGGCGGTGGAGTACATCGCCCAGCTGTTCAGGCTGCCCTTGGCGTCGGGGGCGCCGAGACCGGCGACCAGCTTGCCGTGGGTCATCTCGTCCGCCGGGTAGTCGACGATGGTCCCCTGGCCACGGAAGGGCACGCCGGCCCGGTCCAGCTCGAACCACCACTCCTCGGCGCGGTTGAGCGACTCGTAGTCGGGGAAGCCCTCCGGCGGGAAGGCCTTCATCAGGTCCAGGCCGAGGTAGGCGCCGGCACCGGCCGGAAGCAGCAGGGCGACCAGGGCCAGCGGCTTGGCGCGGCGCAGCAGGAAGAAGAGCACGACGCCGGCCACCAGGCCGCCGCCCATGAACAGGAAGGGCATCGAGCCGCCCGCCAGCGGCAGGCCGACCTGGTCCAGCGGCACGTTGGCCTTGTCCTGGAAGCCGTTGCCCGGCGTCGGCAGCCCGCGCGAGTTCAGCGACACCCGCACGAAGTCGAAGATGCCGTGCTTGCCGGGGTTCTTGCCGGTGTTCAGGGTGGCCCAGGAGACCGGCGACTGCGCCGGGTTGCCCGGCATGAGCTCGGCGAAGGTGCCCTGCTCGCGCAGCTTGGCGAAGTTGGGCAGCAGGCCGGCGTCCATGTACTCGGCGGCCATGGCGGCGTCCATGCCGTCCATGCCGAGGACCACGACGCGGCCCGCGGGGGCCTGGGGACCCGCCGGTTCCTCCTCGGCGCCGCGCGCGGAGAGCGGGGCGAGCGCCAGGGCGAACAGGGCGAGAAGGGCGGGGATCGGGCTGCGGGAAGAACGCATGCGACCGTAAAGTGTATTCATGTGGCGAGGGGGCACCAACCGGCAGAGCGGGAAGAGCACGCTCCTGCTCCTATTGGCCCTGGTCGCCGCCCTCGTCGGCGTGGTCTCGCTGCTCGGCCCGCCGCCCGATCCGGAACCCGAGCCCGCCCCCGGCCCCGCCCTCGAGGCGCCGAGCGGCCCGGAGGTGGTGCGCCCGGCCGCCACCGCCGAGCGCGAGGCGGTCCGCCGCGAAGAGGATCCGGACGCGCCGCCCTGGGCCACGGTCCAGGGCCAGCTGACCAAGCCGGGCTGGGCCGACTACCCGGCCGACATGCTGCTCGTCCTGTCGCCGCAGGACGGCACCCCCGGCGACGAGTACCGCCGCCTCCTCCACCCCGGCGGCGTCTTCTTCCGCTTCGACGAGGTGCCCTACGGCGACTGGCGCCTCGAGCTGCGCGCGGTCGGCTTCCAGCACGAGCCGCAGCTGATCACCCTCACGCCGCGCGACCCGCACCGCCACCTGCTCGTGGCGCTCCAGCCCGACCGGGTCATCCGCGGCCGCGTGACCACCGCCGCCGGCTCCCCCGCCGCCGGCGCCCAGGTGACCGCGACGCGGGTGGTCGAGCCCGGCCGGGCCGTCCTGCCCCTCGGAGCCACCACCGACGCCCGGGGCGAGTTCGCCCTCTCCGGAGCCCAGCCCGGGGTCTACCGGGTCCAGCTCGGCCCGGCGCGCAGCCCGGTCGGCGAGCCGGTCCAGGTCTCCTTCGCGCCCGAGGCGCGCGAGGGCTGGGTCGAGCTTCAGCTGCCCGCCGCCGGCAGCGTGCGCCTGCTCGTGCGCGAGGCCGGGACGGGGAAGGCCCTGCCCGGGGTGCGGGTCAGCGCCACCCGGGTCAGCCGCGGCCTGCCGGGGCACACCGTCTCCCTCGGCAGCGACGCCGAGGGGGTCTGCGCCTTCGCCCACCTGCCGCTCGGCGAGTACGCCTTCGTCAGCCTGTCGGGCCGCTACCGCTCCCCCACGGTGCGCCACACGGTGCTCGAGGGGGCCGAGGAGGAGCTCCTCCTCGAGGTCACGGTCCGCTAGCGGTGGCCGCGCCCGCCCTCCGCCCCGCGCCGGAGTCCCCGCTGCGCGAAGCCCTGCGGCTGTCCTGGCCCTCCACGCTGTCGCTGCTGCTCCACTCGGGCTACCGCGTCAACGACCAGTACTGGGTGCAGTTCCTCGGCCCGGACGCGCAGGCGGCGCTCGGCGTGACCGCCTTCATGCTGATCCTGAACTTCGCCTTCATCCAGGTGGTGTCGGGCGGCACCCTGGCGCGCACGGCGCAGCACACCGGCGCCGGCCGGCGCGGCGAGGTCGAGGGGGTGCTGCGCATCGCGCTGAAGACCGGGATGGGCTGGATCGGGCTGGTCGCCGTGGCCGGCTGGCTCAGCTCCGGGATGTGGGTCGAGCTGCTCGGCGCGCGCGAGGGCGTGGCCGACTCCGCCCGCGTCTACCTCGAGCGGATCTACTGGTGCCTGCCACTGATCGCCCTCAAGCCGATCATCGACGGGGTCTACATCGGGCTGGGCAACACCCTGGTGCCGATGGTGCTGTCCGGGCTGACGGTGGCGCTGAACTGGTGGCTCAACCCGCTCCTGATCTACGGCTTCGGCAGCTGGGACGGCCTCGGCATCTCCGGCGCGGCCTGGGCCACCGGGATCTCGCGCGGCCTGGGCGGCTTCCTCGGCCTCGCCCTGCTGGGCTACCTCTACGGCATCCGGCCGCGCCTGCCGCGGCCCGTCTCGTGGGCGGAGGCGCGCCGGGTCTTCGGCATCGGCCTGCCGATGGCGCTCTCCACCGGCGCCTACTCGCTGGCCTTCATCCTGGTGCTCAAGACCAGCGTCGAGCCCTTCGGCCGCGAGGTCCAGGCCGGCCTCGGCGCGGCCTTCAACGGGGTCGAGGCGCTGGCCTACTGCGGGCTCCTCGGGCCCGCCATCGCCGTCTCGGGCATGGTGGGGCGCCGCCTCGGCGCCGGCGACCTGCCCGGGGCGAGGGCCTCGGTGCGGGCCTGCGGGGTGCTCTCGGTGGGCATCTCCCTGGTCTTCACCGTCCTCTTCCTGGTCCTGCCGCGGCAACTGGCCGGGCTGTTCTCGGCCGACGTCGGGGTCCAGCTGCAGGCCGTGGTCTACCTCACCGTCGTCGCCTGGTCGCAGAGCGCCACTGCGGTCACCGCGGTGCTCGAGCAGGCCCTGGTCGGGGCCGGCCGCACCGGCATCATGGCGCTGATCTCCGCTGCGGGCTACGCTCTGCGCATCCCGCTGGCCTTCGCCCTCGCCCACGGGCTGGGCTTCGGACCCGCGGGGGTCTGGTGGTCGCTCAACGCTTCGAACTACCTGAAGCTGGCCGCCGTCTACCCGCTCTACCAACGCCAGATCGTCCGCCCCCTCCCCCATTGACGGGCGGGCCTTCCGGCAGCCACCTCCCCCCACCACGACCCGCATCGACATGCCGAAGAAGGGCAGGATCGATCCTTCCGACTATCCGCTCGACCGCGTCCTGATGACGCCCGAGGAGTTCGGCCGCTTCAACCCGCAGCGCCACGAGTTCCTCCAGTTGAGCAACGTCCTCCACTACGACGCCGAGGCCAACCTGATCGTCTGCAGCCGCGTGGTCGGCGAGGACGAGTGGTGGTGCCGCGGCCACATCCCGGGCCGCCCGCTGTTCCCCGGCGTGCTCCAGGCCGAGGTGCTGGCCCAGGCCTCCTCGGTCCACACCCACCTCGTCGCCGAGCTGGGCGAGGGTTCCTTCCTCGGCTTCGCCGGCATCGACGAGATGCGCTTCCGCCAGTCCATCGGTCCCGGCGAGAAGCTCTGGGTGGCGGGCACGATGGTCAAGGCGAATCCGGCCCGCAGGATCTTCTCCTGGGAGGGCGAGATCCTCAAGGAGGACGGCACGGTCGCCTGCAGCGGCCGCATCCTCGGCATGGGGATCTGAGCCCCCGCCGCTCAGGCGACCGGCAGGTCCTCGGGCGGCAGGATCTCGAGCACGTCGAGCTCGACGCAGGTGCAGGCCGCGTCGAGCAGCCCGGCCAGCGAGGGCTGGGTGCGCCCGCCCTCGCCGGACACGGCCTCCTTGATGTAGGTGCCGTGTGCCGAGCGGATGCGGACGCGCCAGCGGCCGCCCTCCTCCTCCTCGGCGCCGCACAGCTCGATCCAGCGTTCGCGCTGCAGGGCGGCGCGGCGGTGGGCCACGCGGGCGGGGGTCTCCTGGACCACCTCGATGCGGCCGCGGGCCGCGAGCGCGGCGAAGGCCTCGGCCAGGCGGGCGGCGTCCTGCGGCTCGGAGAACTCGACCAGGGCGCCGTACTCCTTGGGGCAGCGCGTCTCCTTGAGCTCGACCACCCGCTTCCGGTTGGTCAGGCGCAGGTCGAAGATCTCGATGCGGCCCTCCGCGCGGCGGTTGACCTCGGCGGCGAGCTCCTCGAGGTCCACCATCGGGCGCTTGCACTTCAGCGCCTCGAAGACGAAGGGCCGCCCGTTGCCCAACATGCGGACGTCGAGGTCCTCGCGGCCGGCGCCGTGGAACTTGTTGCGACGCGCCTTGAGGCGGGGCATCGCCACCCGGGCGATCAACTCCTGCACCGAGTCCTTGGTCAGCTTGCCGAAGCCCTCGCACTTGTCGCAGCCGCGCCCCTTGCAGGCGGGGCAGTAGAAGACCGTCTGCGGCAGGTCGCGGACCAGCTTGCGGTAGCGGCCCTCGAACAGGACCTTGACGGGTTCCGGGCTCTTCTCCATGCGGCGGGGCGGGTGCGGACGAGGCTAGAATGCCGGCGTGTGGCCGACCGTCTTCCAGATCGGGGGGTTCTCCCTCGGCTCCTTCGGACTCCTCGTCGCGCTGGGCTTCCTGATCGGGGTCAACGTGGCGACGCGCCTCGCGGCGCGCCATGGCGAGGACCCCGAACGGGACCCCCTGCGGGTGCCGGACATCGCGATGTGGGTGCTGATCGGCGTGATCGGCGGCGGCCGGCTGGCCTTCGTTCTGGTCAACCTGCCGGACTACCTCGACCACCCGCTCGACATCCTGGCCATCTGGAAGGGCGGCCTGGTGATGTACGGCGGGCTCATTCTAGCCACCCTCCTGGGGGTCTGGAAGGCGCGCCGGATGGGCATGGACCTGTGGCGCGTGGCCGACTGGGGCCTGACCGCCGGCTTCCTGGGGCAGGCCGTCGGGCGCATCGGCTGCCTCCTGGTCGGCGACGACTACGGCAGGCCGACCGACGTGCCCTGGGGCCTGCGGGTGCCGGACCTCGAGTGGTTCCGGGCCCACCCCGAGTCGCTGCTGCCCCGCGAGTTCGCCGGCCAGCTGATCCACCCGACGCAGGTCTACATGTCGCTCAAGGCGCTGGCCCTCTTCCTGCTCGGGGTGTGGCTGCTGCGCCGCCGCCGCTTCGCCGGCCAGGTGGCCTGCACCCTGCTCGCCGGCTACGCCGTGCTGCGCTTCGTGGTCGAGATCTTCCGCGGCGACTCGGCCGCCCGCGGTGGCATCTTCCGCCCCGGGCTGTCGCCCGAGGAGGTCGGGGCGGCGGACGCCGAGCTGCTGATCAGCACCTCGCAGATGATCGGCCTGGCCATGCTTCCGGTGGCGGTCTTCTTCTACCTCCGCCAGCGGCGCCGCGCGCCGCTGCAGCCGTGAGCCGCGCGGCCCGCGCCTGATGTTCCTGGCCGGGGTCGACGAGGCCGGCTACGGCCCCCTGCTCGGCCCGCTGACCGTCGGCTGGTCGCTGTTCCGCGTCCCCTCCCCCGGCACCGACCTGTGGCAGGTCACCGCCCGCTCGACCACCCCGAAGCCGGCCGGGAACGCGCGCCAGGAGCGCCGCCTGTGGGTGGACGACTCGAAGAAGGTGCACGCGGGCAGGCTCGGGCGGCAGCGCCTGGCGCGGAGCGTGGCCGCCTTCCGCGAGCTCCTGGCCCCGGGCCGCGACCAGCTCCGCGGCTGGCTGCTGGAGCCGCCCGGGCCCTCGAGCGCCGCGCTCGCGGCCGCCCCCTGGCTGGCCCCGCTGGAGGTCCCCCTCTGCCCCGGGGCGGGCCACGACCGCGCCCGGCTCGACGCCGGCCTGGTCCAGCGCGACCTGGACCGGGGCGGCTGCAGCCTGGACGGCTTCGGCGCCCGCGCCGTGCCGGCCGGCGAGTGGAACGCCCTGACCGACCGCCTGGGCAAGGCCGGCGGGCTGTTCGCCGTGTTCACCGAGATCGTGCAGGAGCTGCTGAGCCGCACGGGAGACGCGCCGCTGCGCATCGAGTGCGACCGTCACGGCGCGCGCGTGCGCTACGCCGGGCCGCTGCGCCGCGCGCTCGGGCCCGACCGGCTGACGGTCCACGCGGAGGAGCCATCCTGGTCGCTCTACACGCTCGAGTTCGGCCCCAAGCGGGTCGAGATCCGCTTCGCCGAGAACGCCGACGGCGAACACTTCCCGGTCGCGCTGGCCTCGCTGGCCGCGAAGCAGACCCGCGAGCGGCTGATGGACCTGTGGAACGCCTGGTTCGCCGAGCGGCTGCCCGAGGTGCGCCCGACCAAGGGCTACGCCGCCGACGCCAAGCGCTGGCTGGCCGAGGCCGGTCCGCTGGACCGCCTGGGCGTGGACGAGGGCCTGCTGCGCCGCCGCCGCTGAGGCGGGGACGGCGCGGCGGGCTCAGCCCTCGCCGCCGTCGTTCTCGGTCTCCTTCTGCGCCTGGAAGAACTGGAAGAAGGGGTTCGTCGGATCGATCTCCTCCCTCTTGCCGGCGAGCGGGTCCTTGCCGATGACGATGCGCTCCTCGCGGCGCTTCTCGTCGCGGCCGGGACGGCCGGCCGGGCGCCGGCTCTTCGGCCGCGTGCTGCGCACGTGGGCGGGCAGGGCCGGCTCGGCCGGCTCCTGGCGGCGCGGACCGCGGCCGCGCCCCTTGCCGCCCTCGCCGCGCCCCTCGCCGCGGCCACCGCCGCGCGCGGGACGCTCGCCGGGCTCGCGGAGCGAGAGGCGGAAGCGCTGCTTCTCGAGGTCGATGGAGAGCACGCGGGCGGTGACCTCCTGGCCCTCCTGGACGACCTCCCCCGGCTCCTTGACGAACTGGTCGGCCAGCTCGGAGACGTGGACGAAGCCCTCACGCCGCGCGCCGACGTCGACGAAGGCGCCGTGCTCGACCAGCTTGGTGATCCGGCCGGGCAGCTTGGCCCCCACCTCGAGGGCCTCGAGGCGCGTCCCCTGCGCGCGCGGCGGGGTGCGCCGCGGGCGGCGGACGCCGCGGACCAGGCTGCGGCGGATCAGGTCCACCACCTTCGGGCTCCAGCCGCGCTCCTCGCCGATCGGCTTCCAGTCGAGGGCGTCGACCTTGGCCGGGTCGCGCAGGAGCTCGACCGGGTCGAGCCCGGCGGCCTGCGCGGCGAGGGTCAGCGGCGCGTAGTAGACCGGGTGCAGCGGGCGGGCGTCGAAGGGCTGGTCGCCCTCGCGCACGCGCAGGAAGCAGCCGGCGGCGCGCCAGTCGTTCTCGGGCAGGGCCAGGCGACCCTGGAAGTCGGCCAGCGACCGGAAGGGGCCGGTGGCCCGTTCGAGCTCGACGGTGCGGGCGTCGAGGCCGGGGACCAGGCGCAGCTCGTCATGGGTCGCCGTGTTCAGGTCGACGCCGCGGGCGGCGAGCATCGACTGCAGGAAGATCGTCTCGAAGGCGTCGAGGCGCCGCGAGTTGATCTCGCCGCGGAAGGCGACGTAGGAGCGCACGATGTGCGGCGTGTGCAGGGCCGCGGCGCGCGGGTGGTGGCCCAGGCGGGCCAGCAGCGCGGCCTGGCGCTCGTCGTGGCTGAGGTGAGCCTCCTCGAGGCGGCGGGCGACCTCCCGCAGCAGGGTCTTGGCCACGGCGACCGGCACCAGCGTGGTGCGCGGGCGGCCGGCGGCGGCGCGCACGGCGTCGAGCACGGCGGCGCCGTGGTTCCGCGTCGGCGAATCGGCCTGCAGGGCCACGAGGCCCGGCTTCTCCTCGCCGAGCAGGGCGGCCACCTTCTCGGCCAGGTCGGGGGCCTTGGCGGAGAGCGTCGCGGCGCGCTGGAAGTGCCCCTCCCGGTCGAGCAGGGCGAGGACCACCTTGCCGTTGCGGTGGGCGAACATGCCCAGCACGGCTCCGTCGTGGCGGCCGCGGTCGAGGGCGTTCTCGAGTTGGGGCCAGGCCTGCTGCAGGGCCAGGCTCTCGGCCTGGCGCTTGAGCCGCGCGCGGGCCTCCTGCACCAGGCGCGGCAGCCGCTCGGCGGCGAAGAAGTCGGCGAACAGCTTGAGGTACGAGTCGCGCTCCTGCGGCGGCGCGTTCTCGACGTGGGCGTCGAAGAAGCGGTCGAGCTCGGGGCGAGGCAGCTCGAACTGCAGCTTGAGCACGTGGGCGTGCTCGGCGCGGCGCAGCGGCAGGTAGGCCGCGGCGCCGAACTCGGCCAGCTTGTGGCTGCCCTCGGCCAGCGTCTGGTAGCGCTTGGCCTCGGCCTGCTTGCCCTCGGCCACCTCGACCCGCACCTCGCCCTGCTCGCGGAACAGGGTGCGCAGCGCGGCGGCGATGGCGGCGTCGCCGCGCAGGGCGGCGAGGAAGACCTGGTGCTCCTCCTTCTCCGGCGCCTCGCCCTCGGCCGGCGCGGGGCTCGGCTCGAGGGAGAGCTGCAGGTCCTCGAGCTCGCCCTCCGAGGCGGCGGCGCGCACGGCCTCGACCATCTCGGGCAGATCCTTGCCCTCGAGCGTGCGGAGGAGGTTGGCGCGGCGGCGCTCGAGCGCCACCTCGACCTCGAGGTGCTCGATCAGGAGCTCGAAGCCGAGCGGGTTCGGGAACACCCCGGCCAGCCCGGGGTCGGCGAGACGGAGCCAGGCCAGGGACTCGCCCCGGTCGATGGCGTCACGCAGCCGGCGGTACACCGGGACCTTGAGGCCCAGGGCGCGCGCGACCCGTTGATCGTCCTGCTGCTGCGGCGTGGAGGACATAGCGGCAGGATTCTAGCAGCGCCCCCGCGAGGGGGGCGCTGCCGGGAGACTACTTCGTGGTCTCCTTGAGGAGCTTGTCCACCACGTACTGGGGCACCGCCCGGTAGTCGAGCGGCTCCATGGAGAACATGCCCCGGCCCTGGGTCAGACCCCGCAGGCGGCCGGCGTAGTTGAACATCTCGGCGATCGGGACCGCCCCGCGCACCTCGCGCAGGTCGCCGGTGACGGCGATCTCGTCCACCTCGACCCGGCGGGTGTTCAGGTCGCCGATGACGTCGCCGATGTACTCCTCCGGCACCTGGACCGACAGCTTCATGTACGGCTCCAGCATGGTGGTGTTGCCGGCCACGGCCTGGCGGAAGGCGATCTGCGCCGCGGTGTTGAAGGCCAGCTCGCTGGAGTCGACGTCGTGGTACTTGCCGAAGTGCAGGGTCGCCTTGACGTTGACGAAGGGCCAGCCGAGGCGGCCGCCGCCCTTCATGGTCTCCTTCAGGCCGGCGTGGACGGCCGGGATGTACTGGCGCGGGATGACGCCGCCGGTGATCTCGTCGACGAACTCCAGCTCCTCGGTCTCGCCCGGCTCGAACTTGATGTTCACCACCGCGAACTGGCCGTGGCCGCCGGACTGCTTGACGTGCTTGCCCTCGATGTCGACCGGGGCGGTCAGGGTCTGGCGGTAGGCCACCTTCGGCGCGCCGACGTTGATCGGCACCCCGTGGTCGCGCGCGATCCGGGTGGTGATGATCTCGAGGTGCAGTTCGCCCATGCCGGAGATCACCATCTCGTCGGTCTCGTCGTCGACCCAGGCGCGGAAGGAGGGGTCCTCCTTGCACAGGTTGCCGAGCACGTCGCTGAGCTTGTCGCGGTCCTTCAGCGCCTTCGGCTCGATCGACATGCTGATCACCGCCTCGGGGAAGGTCATCGACTCCATCACGACCGGGTTGTCCGGGTCGCACACGGTGTCGCCGGTGGTGGTGTTCTTCAGGCCGACGACGGCGCAGATGTTGCCCGCCTTGACCTCCTCCACCGCCTCGCGCTTCTCGGCGTGCATGAACATCAGGCGGCCGACGCGCTCCTTCTTGCGGGTGCGCGGGTTGAGGACCTGGCTGCCGCGGACCAGCGTGCCGGAGTAGACGCGGACGAAGGTCAGGTCGCCGTTCGGGTCGGCGATGGTCTTGAAGGCCAGGCCGGAGAAGGGCGCGCTGCTGTCCACGGCGCGGACCAGCTCGACCTCCTCGTCCTTCGGGTCGAAGCCGACCACCGCGCCCTTGTCGAGCGGGGTGGGCAGGTAGTCGACGATGGCGTCGAGCAGGAACATGACGCCCTTGTCGTGCAGGGCCGAGCCGCAGAAGACCGGCACGGCGTGGCCGAGCAGGACGCACTGGCGCACGGCGCCCTTGATCTGCTCCTCGCTGATCTCCTCGCCCTCGAGGAACTTCTCGACCAGCTCGTCGTCCACCTCGACCACCTTCTCGATCATCTCCATGCGGCGCTGCTCGACCAGGTCCTGGAACTCGGCGGGGACCTCCATCTCCTCGGTCGTGGTGCCCTGCGAGCCCTCGACGAAGCGGCGGGCCCGGCGGGTGACCAGGTCGACGATGCCGAAGAAGTCCTTCTCCTTGCCGAGCGGGACCTGCATGCGCACGGCGTTGGCGCCGAGGCGGTTGATGATCGTGTCGTAGGCGCGGTCGAAGTCGGCGCCGACGCGGTCCAGCTTGTTGATGAAGCAGATCCGCGGCACGCCGTAGCGGTCGGCCTGGCGCCACACCGTCTCGGACTGGGCCTCCACGCCGGCCACCCCGTCGAACACCGCCACCGCGCCGTCGAGCACGCGCAGCGAGCGCTCCACCTCGACGGTGAAGTCGACGTGGCCCGGGGTGTCGATCAGGTTGATGTGGGTGCCGTTCCACTGGCACTGGGTCGCGGCCGAGGTGATCGTGATGCCGCGGGCGCGCTCGTCCTCCTGGTAGTCCATGGTGGCGGCGCCGTCGTGCACCTCACCGATCTGGTGGGTGCGGCCGGTGATGAACAGGACCCGCTCGGTGACCGTGGTCTTGCCGGCATCGATGTGGGCCATGATGCCGATGTTGCGGATCTTGCGGAGACGGGCCTCCTCCTTCGGGTCGAGGGCGGGGCTTTCGGGGGTCTTCGTGTCGGCGGACATCGCGAAGTGGGTCTGGACGGGTGGCGCGGACGGTTGTTCCGGGAGGCCGGGGACCGGGCGAAGCGCCCGATTGGAGTCCTCCCGGCCGAGGGAAGTCCTACAGTCTATCCGCCGGAGCCCGACCTGCCTACTCCGGATTCCCCATGGCCCTCGCCCGCAGCCGCACTCCCAAGGCCCTCGACCTGCGCGTCCCCGCCTCGACCAGCAACGTCGGGCCGGGCTTCGACGCCTTCGGCATCGCCCTCAACCTCACCCTCCGGGTCGCCTGGGAACCCGCCGAGAAACTGGAGCTGGTGCGCAAGGGCGGCCTGGCCGAGTCCGTCCTCTCGCTGGGCCGCGACCCCGTCCTGCGCGGCCTGCGCCGCGCCGCGATCCTGGCCGGCGGCCAGACCCCGACCGGCCGGATCACGGTGGACGCCAACTTCCGCCCCGGCCGCGGCCTCGGCGCCAGCGGCGCCGGGATCGTCGCCGGCCTGGTCCTCGGCGAGCGCCTGTTCGGCCTGAAGGCCTCGCGTGAAGAGCTGTTGAAGGAGGCGATCCAGCTCGAGGGCCACCCGGAGAACGCCACCGCCTCGATGCTGGGCGGCGCGCACTGGTCGGCCCAGGAGGCCGACAAGGGCTGGATCCACCTGCCGCTGGTCCTGCACAAGGACCTCCGCTTCCTGCTGGTCGTCCCCCCCTACCCGCTCTCCACCGCCCGCGCCCGCGAGGTGCTGCCGACCTCGGTCGGCCTGCCGCGCGCGGTGGCGCAGGCCAGCCGCACGCCGGTCCTGCTCGAGGGCCTGCGCAGCCTCGACCCGCGGCTGATCCGCTGCGGCATCCGCGACGAGCTGCACGTGGACCCGCGCCTCAAGCAGCTCACCGGCGCCGCCTCGATGATGGAGTTCGCCGACCGCGCGGGCGCCATCGCGACGACGCTCTCCGGCGCGGGCTCGGCCCTGCTCGTCCTGACGCGGCGCGGCCAGGTCCAGGAGCTCGAGCAGCGCCTCAAGCAGCGCGTGCGCCGCCTGTGGGGCGAGGCCGGCGAGGTGCAGCGCGCCCAGCTGCAGAGCAAGGGCGCGGCCTTCGCCTGAGCGCGGCCCGGCTCAGCGCGCGGCGTGGCAGAGGCGCTCGACCTCGGCCTCGCAGGCGTCGAGGTCCAGGCCGTCGAGGCGGGCGGCGGCTTCGGCCAGGGAGGCGGGCGGCAGCACCAGACGGCGCACGCCAGCGCCGACCAGCAGCTCCAGCGCGCCCTCGCGCAGCACCATCGCGCCGTAGACCCCCAGCTCGGTGCCGAGGGCCTCGGCCACCGAGGCCAGCTTGCGCACCGCGCGCAGCAGCACCGCCGGCACGCCCTGCAGGTGGGCGGTGACCTCGGCGTGGTGGTGGTCGCGATCCGCGGCCAGCAGGCACTGGGCCAGGACGTCGAGCCCGATCAGGGCGAAGTCGGCCTCGCGCAGCAGCTCGCGGCCGAGCAGCGCGGCGGCGGGCGTCTCGATCACCGCGCCGAGGCGGACCGGGTGCGAGACGTCGACGCCGGCGAGGCGCAGCTCCTCGCGCACGCCGTCGACCGTCTCGCGCACGCGGCGCAGGTCGGCCGGGCCGTTGACGAAGGGCACCGCGACCGAGGCGCGGCGGCCCTCGGAGCCGCGCAGGACCGCGCGCAGCTGGGTGCGCATGAAGTCGGGCCGGGCGAACAGCAGGCGGCAGCCGCGCATGCCGAGCGCCGGGTTGGGCTCGCGCTCGGGGAAGATCTGCGGCAGGTCGACCGAGCTGTCCATGTCGGGCAGGCGGAAGACCACTGAGGCGGCGTTGTTCACCACCTGGCGGTAGAGGTTGACCAGCGGCGCCTCCTTGGGCGAGCCCTGGCGCTGGATCACCGGCAGCTCGGTGCGGTACAGGCCGACGTCCTCGACCCCGAGCCGGGCGGCGGTGCGCGCCTCGCGCACGCTGGCCACGGCGGAGGAGAGGTGGACGACGGTGCCGTCGGCGAGGACCGGGACCTCGAGGCGCGGCGCGTCCTCGTCCACCGCGCGGTTCATCGCCGCGCTGACGGCGTCCTCGCCCGGCTCGAGCACGACCTGGCCGGCGTGGCCGTCGACGAGCAGCGGGACGCCCTCCTCGAGCGCCTCGCGCAGCCCCTCGACGCCGATCACCGCCGGGATCCCCGCGGCGTGGGTCAGGATCGCGCCGTGGCTGCCGAGCGAGCCGCCCTCGGCGACGATGGCGGCCACGCCGCTCTCGAGCGCCTCGGTGAGGTCGCTCAGGGAGAGCTCGCGGACGCAGAGCACGCTGCCGCGGCGGTCGACCGCCGCCGGCGCCGCCCCCTCCTCGGCCTTCTCGCAGTGGCGCAGGTAGCGCAACGCGACGTCGCGCATGTCGCTCATCTTGTTGCGCAGGTTCTCCGACTGCACCACCTGGAACAGGCGCTCGTAGACGTGGTAGACGCTCTTCACCGCGTCCTCGAGGCGCATCCGTTCGGTGGTGATGCGCTCGCGAACGTCGGCCTCGATGACCGGGTCCTCGAGCATCTTCAGGTGCGTGTCGAAGACCTGCCGCTGCTCCTGGGTGAACTGGTCGCCCAGCGCCTCGCGCTGCCGCACCAGCGAGACGCGCGCGGCGCGGGCCACCGAGTCGAGGCGGCCGAGTTCGGCGCGGACCTCGTCCTCGCCGAGCAGGTCCGGCCCGGTCTCCTCCAGCTGGCCGAAGCGCAGGAAGGCGGGCCCGCAGGCGACCCCGGGGCTGGCGGCCTGTCCGTTGAAGACGGTCGGGCTGGTGCGGGAGCCGGCGGTCGCGCTCATGATGGAAATCCTAGCGCGGCGGGGCCGCGGAGCCCGCGGCGCACCACTCGAGCAGGCGCGCGACCAGGCGGCCGATCCCGGCGTCGACCTCGGCGATGCCGGGGCCGAGGACGTAGGCCGGTGTGGAGAGCAGGCGGTGGTCCGGATCCTCGACGATCCCGTCCACCGGGCAGTCCACCATCTGCGCCCCGGTGCGCGCGGCCTCGCGGGCCGCGGGCCCGTCGGGGGGCCCGAGGGTCAGGCGCGGCCGGTGGTGACCGAGCGCCAGGGCCACCAGGGCCGGGGCGATGCAGACCGCGCCGATCGGCTTGCCGGCCGCGTGGAAGCCGCGCAGGAGGGCGGCCAGCTCGGGGATGCACTCCCCCGCTCCGCCGCGCTCGGCGAAGTCGGCGAGGTTGCGGGTCGCGCCGCTCCCGCCGGGGAGGAGGAGCGCGTCGTAGTCCTCCACCCGGGCCTCCGCGAGCGGCCGCACCCGGCCGCGCGCGATACGCGCCGCCTCGGCCAGTTGGGAGCGCGGCTCGCCCGCCAACGGCTCACCGTTGAAGGGATCGCACAGCGCCCACTGCGGCCGGTCGGGCGCCAGGGCTTCCCACTCGGCGCCGCCGCGCGCGAGGTGCAGCAGGCTGAGGACCGCCTCGTGGATCTCGGAGCCGTCGAAGCGACCGCACCCGCACAGGACCACCGCCACACGCCTCATGGCGGCATTCTAGGCGCGGCGGGTCTACAATCCCGCGCCTCGGGGAGTACCTCAGTCTGGTAGAGGCAGACCTTTGGGTGGTCTGTGTCGCGGGTTCGAATCCCGCCTCCCCGACCCTCACCGCGCGGCGGCGCCGCGCCCGGAACGCAGGACGGGCGAGGCCGTGGCCTCGCCCGTGGATCTGGAGCCAGAGACGGGATTTGAACCCGTGACCGCCGCTTTACGAAAGCGGTGCTCTACCCCTGAGCTACTCTGGCGGAAGTTCGGGCGGCCCCGGAGAGCCGCCCGAAGGATGGGACCGGATTCTACGCCCGGATCACTCGGGCGAGGAGCCCAGGTAACCCATGGCCTGGGCGCAGGCGCGGGCCAGCGCAGCGTCGCCTTCGCCCATGGCGCCCTTCAGGGCGTCCATGGCACCGGCGCCAGCGCCCGGGTTGCGGCTGAGCACGCCGGCCAGGCCGCGCGCGCCCGCCGTGCGGGCCTCGGAGCTGCGGCCCGAGTCGGCGATCACGCCGATCAGCGCCGCGGCGGCGGAAGCGTCGCCGGCGTGGCCCAGGGCGGTCATCGCCGGGATGGCGACGGCGTCCTCGCGGCCGAGAGCGGCGACCAGGTCACCGGTGGCGGCAGCTGCGGCCTGCGGAGCGTTGGCGGCCAGGTAGGCCATCGCCTCGGCGGCGGAGGCCGCGGCGGCGAGGTAGCTCTGGCGCTCGGCGTCGAGCTCGCCGAAGGCGGCGACCACGGCGGCGGCGTCCACGGACTCGACCACCTCGGCGCCGTCGACGTCACCGGTCTCGCCGCTGTCGATCACCATCATCGGGGTGTCGGCGTAGCGGCTGCTGCGGCGGATCTCCTTGGCGAGGCGGCGGGCGTAGTAGTCCGGCAGCGGGTCGCCGATCACGAAGGCGTCGGCCGGCAGACCGCGCGAGGCGTTGACCATGCCGTCCACGCCGTCCTTGGCCACCAGGGCGACGATGCCCTGGGCGTCGAGCGCGGAGGCGAGGGCCCCGGCGCGGGCGGCGTCGGCGTCCACGATGTGGACGACGCGGACCGCCTCGAGGCGCATGCCGGCGCCGAGCTGGGCGACGACCGCGGCGCTGCTGTCCCCGGAGAGGGCCAGGGCGACGGCGGCGGCGTGGCGCAGCACCGGGGCGTCGGCGCCGAGGGCGGCCTGCAGGTTGGCGGAGCCGGCCGCGGAGGGGCCGGTCAGCATCTCGCAGAGCACCGCGGCGGAGGCGACGTCGCCCTTCTTCAGGGCAGCGCCCAGGCCACCGTCGAGGGCGGCCGGACCGAGCGACAGGGCGGCGACCACCTGCGCCTCCATGGCGTCCTCCATGTCGCCGGCGGCGCGCAGCACGGCGGCCTCGGCGGCGTGGGCCAGGGCCATCGCGGCGCCGGAGTCGACGCCGAGCTCGGCGGCGCGGCCGAAGTGGTGGAGGGCCAGCTCGAGCGGGACGAGCGCGGCGTGGGTGTCGATCGGCATCAGCTCGGTGCCGTCCACGGCCCACAGCACGCCGTGGTTCTCGAGCTCGGTGATGCCGAGCACCGGGTCCCCGGCGTAGCAGGCCCAGCCCTGCTGGAAGTGCAGCATGCCGGCGTCGCCGCCGCCGTGGGCCGCGGCGAGGGTGCGGACGGTGCCGTCCTCGTCGTGGGCGGCCATGTCGGCCAGGCGGGCGTTGGCGCGCGCATCACCGCTCTCGAGCAGCACCTGCACGCAGCCGCGGCGCACGTCCACGTTGGTGGAGTGCGAGGCCGCCATCACCGGCAGCAGCGAGTCGACGCCCATGCGCGAGAGGGCGTAGTAGGCGTTCAGGCGCACGTCCTCGCTGGTGTCGGCCAGCGCGGCGACGAGCGGGGGCGCGAAGAAGGGGCCGTACATCTGGCGGCCCTCGAAGATCGCGCGGGAGCGCTCGGCGTAGCTGCCGTTCAGCGCGACCTGGGCGAGCTCGGCGGCGGCGTCGGCGTCGCGGCGGGCCTCGGCGTCGGCGTCACGCGCGGCGGCGAGCACGTCGAGCGCGAAGGTCTCGAACTCGCCTCCCTCGGCCATCAGCTGCGCGAGGAAGTCGTTGCTCGAGGTCAGCATGCGGTAGGCCGCGGCGTGCGACGGATCGAGCTGCACGACCTCGCGGAACTTGGCGAGCGCGCCCTCGAGGTCACCGTTGCGGAAGGCGTGCTTGCCTTCGAGGAAGATCACCTCCGGGTCCTGGCCCTGGGCCAGGAGGGACGAAGCGGGGGCGAGAAGAAGGGTGGCAGCCAGGAGGAGGCTGCGGGCCGGGGTCCGGTGGGTCATTCGACTTCCCGTCATTACCTGGGGTCGGGGGGGGAACAGCGCTGGGAACCGCGCCCAGTCCGTAGCGACCTGGCGTGCGGAAGCAACATGATAGGAACGGCCTAGGACGGGTCAAGGACGGGAGCCGGGATCCATCGCCCCAGGAGGGAGGGCCGGACGGCCCCGGTGGTCCCGGTCCAGGTGGCCGGTTCCCCGCAGAGGAAGGCGTCGGCGAGGAGCGCGAAGGCGACCGCCTCGCGGAGGTCCGGGTCCCAGCCCAGTCCGGCATAAGGCAGGAGCTCGCCCCCGGGCTCGAGCTGGTCGCGCAAAGCCTTGACCAGAACAGGGTTCCGCGCGCCGCCCCCGCACAGCCGGACCTCGCCGCCGCGCCAGTCCGCGCGCTGGAGGCTGTCGGCCACGGACCATGCGATGCCGGCGCAGGCGCTGGCCAGGAGGTCCTCGAGGGGCGCGTCCGGGGCGGCGTCCCGCAATCGTCGGGCGAGGGGTTCGCCGAAGCGTTCGAGGCCGGTGCTCCTCGGCAGGGGGCGGGCGAACCAGGGGTCCTCCCGGAACAGGGCGAGGAGCTCCTCGCGGACGCGCCCGGCGCTCGCGCGGCGGCCGTCGCGGTCGCACTCCTCCCCCGCCTCGAGGCGCATCAGGGCGTCGAGGGGTCCGTTCGCCGGACCGCTGTCCCAGGCCCGTGGCGGAGCCGTGGCGTCGAGCAGGGTGAGGTTGGCGATCCCGCCGAGGTTCAGGATCACGCGCTGCCCCCGGGCCGGGCGGTGGAGCACCTGGTCGGCGAAGGGCGAGATCGGCGCGCCCTGCCCGCCGGCGGCGAGGTCGTTCCAACGGAAGTCGGCCACCACCGGGGCGCCGACCAGCGCCGCGATCCACGCCGGATCGCCGAGCTGCAGCGTCCCGCCGGCCGGATCGCCGTCGTGGTGGTGGACGGTCTGGCCGTGGCTCCCGACCGCGGCCAGCTCGCCCGGGGCGACTCCGCGCTCCGCGAGGAAGGCGCGCGCCGCCTCGCCGAAGGCGCGCCCGAGGGCGGCGTGCATCGCGGCCACCTCGGCGAGGCTCCAACGCGGAGCGCGGCGCACCGCTTCGCGCAACTCACGCGCGAGCGGGGCCTCGGCGCCACCGAGGGACTCGACCCGCCGCTCCCCCGCCGCGCCGGTCACGCGGACCAGGGCGAGGTCGACGGCGTCGGCCGAAGTGCCCGAGCCCATGCCGAGCAGCAGGCGCGGCTCGGAGGGCTCGATCCGCACGCTACTCGGGGACGGCGATGCGCGTGCCGATCTTCAGCACGCTGTCCTTCCGCAGGTCGGGGTTGGCGTCCAGGATCTTCTGGACCTGGCCGGGACCGTAGTAGCGCTCGGCGAGTTGCCAGAGGGTGTCGCCGTTGACGACCACGTGGCTGCGCACGCCGGGATCGACCGCCGGGGCGGCCTCGGTCGCGGCGGACTTCCGCGGCGGCACGTGGGTCGGCAGGGTCAGCTTCTGCCCCTCCTTCAGCCGCTCGGGGTCGATCCCCTCGTTCAGCTTCAGGATCTGGTCGAGGTGGGCGTAGCTGCCGAGCTCGCGCTGGGCGATGTGGCCCAGGGTGTCGCCGGGCCGGACGACGTACTCGCGCAGACCCGGATCCCAGTCCTGGCCGGCGGCGAGGTCGATGGCGACCAGCTTGGCCGGCGGCTCCTCGTCGGCCGGTGCGGGCTCGGCCGGGGCTTCGGGGACGACCGGCTGGACGGGCTCGGAGGAATCGGCACCGATGGCCAGGGCGACGCCCTTGCCGGACGGGGCGGCGGCGGGCTGGGTCGCGGCCGGCGGCTGGGCCGGGGGCGACATCTTGGGGCTGTTCAGGTCGACCACGTCCAACCCGGAGCCGGACTCGCGCCAGTCGGAGGGCTGCTCGGAGCGGGCCTGGAGAGGATCCGTCCCCTGCCCCACTCCGTTGGGGTCGAGGCCGCGGTACACCACGACCACGAGGAGGATTCCAACGAGAGCCAGCGCGCCGGCGATGATCTGCTTCTCGAGTCTGCCCATGTGTTCCCCTGAGAGTTGGGCTCAATATATGGGGGTCGTTCTCGATTCCAAAAGATTTTCCGACGTTCCCACATCTTGTGTCCGCCGAGGCTTGCGTCGGCCCCAGCGGAAGCGGCCGCGGCGCGCCGGAGGGGCGGGTCCGGGCCGCCTCAGCCGTCCTCGTCCAGCTCCGCCAGACGCCGCCGGGCGCCGTCGCCCTCGCCGCGCTCGCGGTAGGGCGAGAAGAGCCAGACCCGGCGCCAGAAGAGGCCGCGCAGCACCTGCCGCGCCTCGGCGGCGGTCAGCTGCTCCGGGGCGTAGCGGGCGAGGTACTTGAGCCCGGCCTGGCGATCCACCCAGGCCAGCAGGCGGCCGAGCAGCAGCTGCGTCAGCGGTCCGGCGGCGACGGAGGCGCCGAAGTCCACGCAGGCCAGCCGCCCCTCGGCGGTGACGAGCAGGTTCTGCCGCTGCCGCAGGTCGAGGTGGTAGACGCGGCGCGCGTGCAGTTCGCGCAGGATCGCGCGCAGCTGGGCGGCGAGGCCCTGCGGATCGCGCTGGAAGGCCGCACGGTCGAGCGGCTGGCCCTCGAGCCAGCCGATGGCGAAGGCGTCGCGGTCGACCACCGCGCGCAGCGGGGGCACGCCGGCCACCCCCTCCAGGCGGGCCAGGGCGCGGCGCTCGCGGGCGAGCAGCCAGCGCGCCAGCCGGCGGCCCGGCGCGGGGAGCTCCGCGCAGTCGAACACCACGCAGGGGCCTTGCTCGGCCTCGACGCGCCACACGGCGGGCTTCCAGCGAGAACCGCGGCTGAGCAGCTGGCGCGGCCGGGCGCGGTAGGCCTCCCGCGGCCAGCTCGCGACCGGCTCGGAGCCGCCGGTCATCCCTCGAACAGGTGCTTCAGCGGCGACCAGTACGGAGCGGTCCAGACCAGCGCGAGGACGGCGGCCAGGACGACGCCCCAGGGCCACTCGTGGTTCTCGCCGACCAGCTTCCAGCTGAAGCGGCGCTCCTGGCCGCTGCGCCACGGCGTGAGCCGCGGCAGGAAGTCCGGCACGTTGGCCGCGTGCAGGTCCACCTGCTCGTCGCCGAACAGGCGGCGCAGGCGCGAGTACTCGCGGCGGAACTTGCGCGGCAGGTAGAAGGCGAAGAAGGCCACGGCGAGGACCGCGGCGAGGCCCCAGACCACCCGTCCCTGCACGGACTCGGCGTTGCCGGCGGCCAGCGAGACGCCGACCAGCGCGAGGAAGCTCCCCAGGTAGGCCGGGTTGCGCGTGTGCGCGTAGGGCCCGGTGGTCACCATGAGCTCGTTCTTCTCGAGATGGCCGAAGGCCCACACCCGGAGCAGCCAGGCCAGCGCGACGAACCCGCAGCCGGCGGCGAAGCTCACCGGGCGCGGGTCGGCCAGCGAGAGCACCGCGATCGCGCTGAGGTAGACGGCGATCTTGCGGGGGGTCGGTCGCTTGGAGGCGGTCATGGTCGAGGAGGGCGCGCCGCGTCGCCCGCCCCGATTGTCCGCCCGCAGCCGCGGCGATCAACCTCCGCCCTCCTTTTCCTGGCCGGCGGCGCCGCGGGGCGCGTCCTTGCTTTCCCTCCGCGGGAAGGGCAGAATCGGGCCGCCCAAAGACCAGGAGAACGCAGCGTGGCGACTCGGAAACCGTGGATTCTGGTGCTGCTCCTCGCAGCCTGTGGAGGTGTCGCCCCGAAGCCCGACGGCGCCACCGAGGACGACCCCCGCGCCGGCCTGGAGGCGCAGCTCGCGGCCCGCGGCGTGTTCCCCGAGGAACGCCCCACGCGGGTCACCCTGCTCGACGTGCGCTCCGGCGCCAAGGTCGGCCTGCTCAACGAGGCCACCACGAGCAAGAGCGATTACTACAGCGCGGTGCGCGCCGACGCGGCCTACAAGGTGGTCTCCGACCTCGACATGGGCGCGCTGCTGCACACCCTCGAGTCGCTCGGCTTCTGGGAGAACGCGGCGCAGACCTCCGGCCGCGTGCGCGGGGCCTCGGTGATGATCCAGGTCGAGCGCGGCGGCACGACCTTCACGCTCGGCTACAGCGACCGCGACTCGGCCGAGCGGATCCAGGTCGGCGTGGACTGCAAGGAGACCGTGCGCGCCTTCTACGACGTCCACACCTCCTACCAGACGGTCGATTCCGACCGCGGTGCCCAGCTGTTCCTGGACTCGGTCCAGGGCCGGGGCGCGGGGCGCGGTTAGTGCCCCGTTCCGTCCGCCTCGTCGTCGTCCCGGCCCGCCGGGAGTCGACGCGGCTCCCCGACAAGCTCCTGCTTGCGGAGTCCGGGCGGCCCCTGCTGGCCCACACGCTCGAGCGCTGCCTCGCCTCGCGCCGGGCCGACCGCGTGGTCGCCGCCGTGGACTGCCCGGAGCTGGCCGCGGTCGCCCGCGCTGCGGGGGCCGAGGCCGTCCTGACCGACCCGCAGCTGCCCTCGGGCAGCGACCGGGTGTGGGCCGCGGTGGCCGGGCTGCCCGAGGCCACCCACGTGGTCAACGTGCAGGGCGACGAGCCCGAGCTCGACCCCGCCGCCGTCGACGCCCTGTTCGGGGCCCTCGCCGGCGGCGCCGAGGTGGCCACCCTGGCCGCCCCCTGGCCCGCGGGCACCGACCACGCCGACCCGGCGGCGGTCAAGGTCGTCCGCGCGGCGGACGGCAGCGCGCTCTACTTCTCGCGCGCGCCGATCCCCCACCCTCGCCACCCCGGCGTCGTGGTTCCCCTGCTGCACCTCGGCGTCTACGCTTACACTCGCCCGGCCCTCGCGGCCTTCGCTTCCTCCCCCCCTTCCCCCCTCGAACGCGCCGAAGGCTTGGAGCAGCTCCGCCTGCTGGAGAACGGCACCCCGATCCAGGTGATCGAGTGGCCGCGCGCCTTCCCCGGCATCGACACGAGGGCGGACTACGAGGCGTTCCTCGCGCGTCTCACGACTGGCTCATGACCAAGTTCATCTTCGTCACCGGCGGCGTGGTGTCCTCCCTCGGCAAGGGGATCACCACCGCCGCCATCGCGGTGCTCCTCGAGAAGCGCGGCCTGCGCGTCTCGATCCAGAAGCTCGATCCCTACATCAACGTCGACCCGGGCACGATGTCGCCCTTCGAACACGGCGAGGTCTACGTGACCGAGGACGGGGCCGAGACCGACCTCGACCTCGGCCACTACGAGCGCTTCTCGCAGGCCCCGATCAACCGCTACAGCAACGCCACCACCGGCAGCATCTACAGCGAGGTGATCCGGAAGGAGCGGCGCGGCGCCTACCTGGGCAAGACGGTGCAGGTGATCCCGCACATCACCGACGAGATCCAGGCCGCCATCGAGCAGGGCGCCCAGCGCGGCACCGACGTCGCCATCGTCGAGATCGGCGGCACCGCGGGCGACATCGAGTCGCTGCCCTTCCTCGAGGCCATCCGCCAGTTCGCCCTCAAGCAGGGCAAGGGCAACGCCTGCTTCGTCCACCTCACCCTGCTGCCCTACCTGAGCGCCTCGGGCGAGATGAAGACCAAGCCGACCCAGCAGTCGGTCGGCAAGCTGCGCGAGATCGGCATCCAGCCCGACATCCTGGTGTGCCGCTGCGAGCGCCCGATGACGCAGGAGATGCGCGAGAAGATCTCGCTGTTCTGCAACGTCGCCCCGGAGGACGTCATCCAGGAGGCCGACGTCGCCACGACGATCTACGAGGTCCCGCTCGACCTCAAGCGCGAGGGCCTCGACGACGCCCTGGTGCAGCACCTGCGCCTGGAGGCCACCACCGCCGAGAGCATGGCCGACTGGGAGGACCTGCGCGACCGCTTCGCCCACCCCGAGGGCCAGGTCGAGATCGCCGTGGTCGGCAAGTACATCGAGCTGCACGACGCCTACAAGTCGATCTACGAGGCGCTGGCCCACGGCGGCGCGGCCCACCGCCACAAGGTGCGCTTCCGCAAGGTGGCCGCCGAGGAGGTCTGCGACCGCAGCCCGGAGGAGCTCCTCGCCGGCGTGCACGGCGTGCTCGTGCCGGGCGGCTTCGGCGAGCGCGGCCTGGAGGGCAAGATCCGCGCCGTGCGCTACGCGCGCGAGAACGGCATCCCCTGCTTCGGCATCTGCTTCGGCATGCAGGCCATGGTGATCGAGTACGCGCGCCACGTGGCCGGCATCGAGGGCGCCCACACCTCCGAGGTCGACCCCGACTGCCCCGCCCCGGTGATCGACCTCATGCGCGAGCAGCGCGACGTCGAGGACATGGGCGGCACGATGCGCCTGGGGGTCTACCCCTGCCGCATCCTCGACGGCACGCGCACCGCGGCGGTCTACGGCCGCGACATGGTGCTCGAGCGCCACCGCCACCGCTGGGAGTTCAACAACGACTACAAGCGCGCGCTCGAGGACGCCGGCCTGGTCTGCGCGGGCGTCTACGAGGCCCGCGGCCTGGTCGAGATCGCTGAGCTGAGCGAGCGTCCCTTCTACATCGGCGTGCAGTACCACCCCGAGTACAAGTCGAAGCCGCTCGAGCCCCACCCGCTGTTCGCCGCCTTCGTCGGCGCCTCGATCGGCTACGCCCGCGGCGAGGGCGAGGCCGCCTCCACCCCCACGACCCAGCGCGCCGAAGCATGAGCACCGACTCCCCCGTGACCACCGACTTCCGCATCTTCGTCCAGAAGATCGCCATGCAGGGCTTCTACGCCCTGGGCATGATCGAGGTGCCCGGCGCGCCCAAGCAGACCGAGCCGAACTTCGAGGTCGCGCAGGCCGTGGTCGAGGACCTGGAGATGCTGCGCAAGGTGACCGAGGGCAACCTCAGCGAGGGCGAGCGCCTGACGCTGGAGAAGTTCGCCGCCGACCTGAAGTACGCCTACGTCCAGCGCAAGAGCGGCGGCGGCGACGACACGCCGGCCGAGGCCTGAGCCTCAGAGCAGCTGGCCGCCGTCGACCCGGATCACCTGGCCGGTGATCTGGCGGGCGCCGTCACCGCACAGGAAGGCGACGGCGGCGGCCACGTCCTCGGGCTGGCCCAGGCGGCCGACCAGGGTCTCGGCCAGGGCCGCGTCGCGGAACTGCTTCGGCACCGCGAGCGTCATCGGGGTGTCGATCCAGCCCGGCTCGACCACGTTCACCGTGACGCCCTTGGGGCCGAGCTCCTTGGCCGCCGAGCGCGCCAGGCCGTGCAGGCCGGCCTTGCTGGCCGCGTAGGTCGTCTGGCCGAACTTGCCGCGGCTGCCGTTGATCGAGCCGATCAGCACCACGCGGCCCCAGCCCGCGGCGCGCATGGCCGGCGCAGCGGCGCGCAGCTGCAGCCAGGCGCCGCGCAGGTTGACGCCGATCACGGCGTCGAAGTCGGCCGGGTCCTGCCGCCACACGGGGCGGTCGCGTGCGATGCCGGCGCAGTGGACCACGACCAGCGGGGCCAGCTCGGCGTGCAGGGTGTCGACCGCTGCGGCGTCGGCGCAGTCGCTCTCGAAGCCGCGCACGCCCTCCCCCAGCTCGGCGCACAACGCGGCCGCCTGCTCGGCCTGGCCGAGGTGGGTGAAGGCGACCGGGTGGCCGGCGGCGGCCAGCGCGCGCACCACGGCGGCGCCGATGCCGCCGCTGCCGCCGGTGACCAGTGCGGGGCGCGGCGCGGACACGGGTTCAGGCTACCGCGGCGGCGCTGAGCTGGCGCAGGCGCTGGCGGCCGAGCAGGGCGGCACCGAAGGCGCCGGCGAACTCGGAGTCGCGGTGCAGCTCGACCGGCATCCCCAGGCGCTTCTCCAGGGCGTGGACCATGGCGCGGTTGCGTGCCACGCCGCCGGTGAGGCCGAAGGGCGCCTCGAGGTTCACCTGCCGCACCAGCGAGGCCAGGCGGTCGACGATCGACTCGTGCGTCCCCTGCAGGATGTCCGGGATGGACTCGCCGTTGGTGACGTGGTTGATCACCTCCGACTCGGCCAGCACCGCGCAGATGCTGGAGATCTCGCAGGGCTCCTTCGACATCAGCCCGAGCGGGCCGACCTCGTCCAGCTCGATCTCGAGCGCCCCCGCCACGCGCTCGACGAAGCGCCCGGCGCCGGAGGCGCACTTGTCGTTCATGCGGAAGCTGACCACGCGGCCGCTCGGGCGCACGCGGATCGCCCGCGCGTTCTGCGCGCCGACGTCGAGCAGCGTGGTGACCCCCGGCATCAGCGCTACCGCGCCGCGCGCGTGGCAGGTGATCTCGGTGATCTGGATGTCGCGCTCGGCCACCTGGTAGCGGCCGTAGCCGGTGGCGGCGAGGTACTCCAGCTCGTCGCGGCGCAGGCCGGCCTCGGCGAGGGCCTCGGCCAGGGCGTTGCGGGCGGCCCCGTCCAGGTCGAAGTGGGTGAAGACGCGGCCGCGGCCGAGCACGGCCTCGGCGCCGTCGCCGCCCTCGCGGGCGATCACGACCGCCTTGGTCATGCGCGAACCGACGTCCACAGCGGCGATGATGCTCATCGGGCGACCTCCTGTTCCTTGCGGCGGACGCCGGCCATGGCCCGCTCGAGCGCGAACAAGGCCGCGCCGAGCGCCCCCATGAACTGGCTGTCCTGGCTGGCGTTGACCTTCATGTGCATGCGCCGCTCCACCGCGGCGACCATGCCGGGGTTGCGCGCGACGCCGCCGGTGAAGGTCAGCTCGTCCTCCACCCCGACGCGGCGCAGCAGCGAGGCGCTGCGCCCGGCGATCGAGCGGTGGACCCCGGCGAGGATGTCCTCGCGCTTGCGGCCGCGGCTGAGCTGGTTGAGGATCTCGCTCTCGACGAAGACCGTGCACACGTTGGTGATCTTCAGCTCCTGGGTGCTCTTCAGCGCCTCGGGGCCGATCTCGGAGACCTCGAGGCCCATCACCTCGGCCGCCGCGGCGAGGAAGCGCCCGGTGCCGGCGGCGCACTTGTCGTTCATGCAGAAGTCGACCACCTCGCCGCGGGCGTTGGTCTTGATCGCCTTGGTGTCCTGCCCGCCGATGTCCAGGATGGTGGTCGTCGCGGGGAACAGGTGCACCGCGCCCTTGGCGTGGCACGAGATCTCGGTGACCTGGTCGTCGCCGGTCGAGACGCGGAAGCGCCCGTAGCCGGTGCCGATGGTGTAGACGATCTCGTGGGTCTCGATGCCGGCCTCGGCGCAGGCCTGGTCGAGGACCTTCTCCGAGGACTTGACCACGTCCGCGCCGGTCATGCGCAGGCCGCGGCCGACGATCCTGCCGTTCTCGTCCAGCACCACGCACTTGGTCTGCGTGCTGCCGACGTCGATTCCAGCTCCGTACATGTCAGACTCCTGCCGTCAGGCGGCGGTGTTCCAGGGCCTCGAAGAAGGCGTCGATGCGGTTCTTCATCTGCGCCTCGGCGAAGTAGCGCGGGTCGGCCAGGTCGCTCTCGATGAACAGCGTCGGCACCTCGAACTCGCGGATGAACTGCTCGCGCAGGTCGGCCTGGCCGACCGAGAAGCTGCGGCAGCTCTTGACCGAGTGGATCACCAGGGCGTCCGCCGAGTAGTCCTCGAGGTAGCCGCGGATCAGCTCGGAGCGCATCGCCCAGTTGCGGTTGGTGTAACAGCCGAGCATGTACTCGGCCATCGAGGTGAAGGGCCGGTCCGGGTCGTGGCGGGAGCCGAGGTCCCAGATGCCGCCGACCTTCGAATAGGTCGAGGCCACCGACACCGCGCCCCAGCGCTTGAACATCTCCCAGAACTTGCGGAAGTGCGGCCAGGCCGGCGGCCCCTCCATGACGATGCGGACCTTCTCCTCCGCCACCGGACCCATGCCCTTGGCCACCCGCTCGCGCACCTCGGCGGCCACGGCCTCGTAGTAGTCCAGGCAGCCCTGCGTGCCGCGCATGGTGTAGATCGGGGCCATGAAGAACACGGCCTCGAAGTAGGCGTCGATCGGCGAGGGCGTGTTCTTGGCGCTCTCCAGCACCTCGACCCACAGGTCCTCGGAGCGGACGGTGCGCTCGATGGCGGCGCGGTACCCGTCCGGGTCGAACTCCTGGCCGGTGATCCGCTCGCAGGTGCGCACCAGTTCGCGCAGCTGGTCCTCGACGTACTTCACCTCCTCGCCGGTCGGGCCGCCCGTGCCGCGCAGGTAGGGCACGTCGACGACCACCATCTCGGCGCCGTAGAACTCGGCCAGGGCCTCGAACCAGCGCAGGTAGGTGGCGCAGCCGGCGTAGTTGCACACCAGCAGGTCCGGCTTGGGCAACTGGGTGCCGTGCGGCATGCGGTTGCCGCCGAGCATCATGCCGATGTCGTTCTTGACGTAGCCGCAGACGTCGCCGGAGTAGCCGACGTCCTCGGCGGCCAGGATGTTCGGCCCGGCGACCTTCTTGATGCCGCACTGCAGCGCGTTCACCTCGGGGTAGACGAGGTGGAAGCCGCAGGCCTGCAGCAGCTCGCCGATGTTGCCGCTGATGAACAGGTAGGCGACCTTCTCGCCCCGCTCGGGGGCCTCCTCGAGGTGGCGGTACCAGTCGGTGAGGAGCTCCTTCTGGATGCGCTGTCCGGAGCCCTGGTGTTCGAAGGTGGCGTTCATGCGGCGGTCTCCTCCTCGGCGAAGAACAGGATGGACTCGGCGAAGGTCTCGGCCTGCGTGCGGATCGACTCGAAGCTGCTCATCTTCTCCTCGAACTCGACGGCCAGGTACGGGACGCCCTCGCGGTCAAGGGCCTGCTTGTGCAGGACGAAGTCGTAGAAGGCGGGCTCGCAGAACTTGGCGGTGCAGAAGAACACGCCGTCCGCGCCGCTCTCGCGCAGCCGCGCCAGCAGGCGGTCGGTGCGCTCCGAGGGCGAGTGGTGGCGCACCACCGAGCCCTCGGCGTGGTCGAAGTAGGCCCCGACCAGGTCCTCCCAGGGGTCGGCGCTGCGCGCGACCGGCTCCTTGAACCAGCGCAGCCCGCGCCCCAGGTCGCTCTCCACCACGAAGCAGTGCGCCTCGTCCAGGGTGCGCAGGAGCTCGAGCGAGGGCTGCTCGCAGAAGCTGCCCTCCAGCAGGACGCGGACGCCGTCCTTGTGGCGCACCTCGCGCGCCGGCAGCAGCTCGAGGGCTTCGGCCAGCGCCGCGTTGTGCTCGCGCGGGTCGCGCCGGCCGGCGGCGCGCACCAGGACCTGGTACTCCTCGAGGCTGAGGCGCCAGGGCTCCTCCGCGCGGACGGCGGCGAAGCGGCGCAGCAGCGCGCGCTGCTCCTCGTAGAGGTCGATGGCAGCGGCCAGCTCCTCGTCGGAGGGCGTCCGCCCGGTCAGCTTGCCGACCTCCTGGCACAGCCGCTCGAGGTCCTCGCGGTAGTAGCCGCGGGCCGAGACGCTGCGCAGGTTCTGCGGGTAGTGGAGGTAGTCGACGTAGACGCCCGGGAAGTTGCGCGCCCACACCCCGGACAGGTTGCGCGCGACGTCGCACAGCGAGCCGAACAGCATCCCGTCGAGGAAGGCGAGCTTGCCGAGCAGGCCGAGCTCGAGGGTCGAGCGCGAGATCGAGCAGATGAAGCTCTGCACGCGCGCGTCGGCCAGCTCGACCTCGATGCTGTCGCCGCCGCCCCACACGGCGACCGGCAGGGCGCCGGCGGCCCAGATCACTTCGGCCGGCACGTAGACCGGGAAGTAGCCGATGCAGGCGCGGCCCGCCTCGGCCTCCTTCCAGCGCCGCACCGCGGCGAAGTCGGTGTCCTCGACCTCGGCCCGCGCGGCGGCCAGGATGCGTTCCAGTCGGTTCATCGGTTGCTCCATTCGGGGCTGCGCTTGTCGAGGAAGGCCTGGAGGCCCTCGACCGCGTCGTCGGTCTGCATGAGCGCGCGCAGGTAGCTGCGCTCGAGTTCGGGGAGGATGCCCTCGCAGGCGTCGATCCAGGGCCAGCGCGCGGCGTGGCGCGCGAAGCGCAGGGAGGAGCCCGAGAGCGGGACGAGCTGTTCGGCGGCCCAGGCCTCGGCGGCGGCCACCGGGTCGGCGCCGGCCGGGACCAGCTCCTCGACCAGGCCGATGTCGGCCGCCCCGCGCCCGTCGATCCGCGCCCCGCTGCACAGCAGGGAGCTGGCGCGGCCGGCGCCGACGCGCAGCGGCAGCAGGGCGGAGCCGGCCGGCGGGAAGACGGCCAGGCGGATCTCCGGGCAGCCCAGTCCGGCGTCCTCGGTCGCGACGATGCGGTCGCAGGCCAGCGCCAGCTCGAGGCCCCCGCCGAGGCACAGGCCGCGCACGGCGGCCACCACCGGCGGCAGGCGCAGCTCGTTCATCTGGCGGAGCAGGCGGTGGAAGGCCGGCAGCATGTCGTCCACCGCCCCCGGGAGGTGCTCGGGGACGCTGGCGCCGAAGCTGAAGTGCGCGCCCGCACCGGTGATCACCACCACCTTCACCGCGCGGTCGGCGGCGGCGATCTCGAGCTCGTGCGACAGCGCCCCCATGGCGGCGCGGTCGATCACGTTGGCCGGCGGCGGCCCCAGCTCGAGGACCACCCCGGCGCCGTCGAGGATCTCGCGGCGCGCCAGGCCGGCGACCTGGCTCACCGGCCGCCCTCCTCCGCGCCGTCCACCGCGTAGGGGGCGAAGCGGGCCAGCAGCTCGTCGTTCCAGCGCGCCCCGCCGGCCAGGGCGCGGCGCAGCTCGAGGAAGTCGGCCTCGCGCTCGGCGCGCGGCGCGCGGTGGAAGGTGCGGAAGCCGGCCTTGGCCTCGGTCATCATGTTCAGCGCCAGCCAGGCCCGGTGCCCCTCGCGGTTGCGGTCCCAGTGCGCCAGCTTGTGGCGGCGCAGCGCCTCGAGGGTGTAGGTGGTGCAGTCCGGCATCGTGTTGGCCAGCTTCCAGGCCAGCAGCTCGACCTCGGCGTCGAGGCGGCTGAAATCGGTCTCGCAATCGGCCAGCAGCGCCTTCGCCGCGGCGTACTCCTCGCCGGACTTGAGCTGCCCGTAGAGCGGCCGCCCGCAGTCGTCGAAGCGCGCCTCGGTGACGACCAGCGGGTTGACCACCCACTCCCCGCCCTGGCGCAGCACCGGGGCCAGACCGTTGATCAGGCCGATCTGCAGCGCGTGGTGCGCGGTCCAGGGCTCGCACAGGGTGCAGGACTCGACCGCCTTGGCCCAGCCGACGTAGAGCGGCAGGAAGTCGGTCGAGCCGCCGACCGGCGCCGAGCCGTGCTTCGGCCCGGCCTGCCCGAAGCGCGCGGTGTCGGCGGCCACGGTGAAGTCGCAGGCCATGCCGATCTCCTGCCCGCCGCCGATGCGCATGCCGTTGACGCGGCAGATCACCGGCTTGTCGCACTCGAGCAGGGCGCAGACCGCGTCGTTGAACAGGCGCATGTAGCGGCGGTACTCGTCGGGCCGGCCGCTGTAGTGCTCGCTGTACTCGGCGGTGTTGCCGCCGGTGCAGAAGCTGCGGTCACCGACGGCGGTGAAGACCACGCTCTGCACCAGGGGGTCGTTCGAGGCCTGGCGCAGGGCCAGGATCAGCTCGGCCAGGGCGCGCGTGGTGTAGCTGTTCAGCTGCTTCGGGTTGTCCAGCCAGATCCAGGCGTTGGACAGCCCCTCGACCTCGCTGCCGTCCGGGCGGCGCAGCGGGCGCAGTTCGTAGCGCAGGTCGGTGTACTCGTAGCCGGGGGCGAGCTCGTGGTTCTCGAAGCGGGAGGGCGGAGGAGCGGTCGCGGTCATGGCACCAGGACGGGTCGTTCGGGGATGCGGTGATGACGGACCTCTTCGAGCACCTCGTTGATGCGGTCCATCGGGAAGCGGCGGACGAAGGGCGTGACCTCGACCCGCCCGGAGCGGATCAGGTCGAGCGCCGGGGCGTAGAGCTGCGGGCGGCAGCCCCAGTTGCCGAAGGCGCGGGCATCGAAGGCCATCAGGTTGCTGAGGCGGACCGGCACGCGGTCGAGGCAGAAGCCGACGATGCCGACCACGCCGGCCGGGCTCATCAGCGACCAGGCCAGCTCCTGGCCGGCCGGGGTGCCGCTCATCTCGAGCACCTTCAGCCCGTGGCGCGGGAAGCCGGCCTGCGCGGCGGCGGCCTGCACGGCCTTGCGCGCCTCCTTGCCGTCGAGGCCGCGGGTGTTCACCGCGCCGGAGGCGCCGTGGGCCAGGGCGCGCTCGAGCTTGGCGTCGTCGATGTCCACGGCGACCACGCCGGCGCCGAGGGCGGCCGCGATCTGCACGCCGAAGCTGCCGATCCCGCCCGCGCCGATCAGCACGACCCGGTCGCCCTCCCCCACCTCCGCGCGGACCATGGCCTGGTAGGGCGTGGTCACCGCGTCGGCGAGCACGGAGACGTCCTCGAGGGCGAGGCCGTCGGGCAGCTGGCCGGCGTCCACCAGCCAGCGCGCCGGAACCACGAGGTGCGAGGCGAAGCCGCCGTGGAAGTCGTTGCCGGGCATGCGCTGCGCCGGGCAGGAGCACTCGTGGCCGGCGCGGCAGAGCTCGCACTCGCCGCAGGGCAGGACGGCGGGGACGACCACCTCCTTCCCCTTCCACGCCTCGGCCCCGTCCCCGGCCATCTCGACCCGGCCGGCGATCTCGTGGCCCAGGGCCAGCGGCAGCTCGTGCTTCGTGCGCACCCCGCCGTAGAGGAAGCCCAGGTCGGTGTGACAGACCCCGCAGCCGGCCACGCGGATCAGCACCTCGCCCGGTCCGGGGGTCGGGAGGGAGCCGGCCTCGCGGACGAGCGCGGCGTCCGGGGCGGTCATCAGCCAGCGGTAGAATTCGGACACTTCTGCACCTTATGGCCGGCCGTCGCCGACATGGAGCACTAAATCACCAATATTTGGCACAAAGAGGAAACATATTTCCCACGACGAAGCGCGGTGCCCCGGAATGCGAAGAGGGCCCCGCCCTGCGGCGAGGCCCTCGATCCGGACCGGAGGTCGGCGCGCCGCCTAGCGGTAGGCCGCCTGGCCGGTGAAGGACTGGCCGAGGATCAGCGAGTGGATCTCGTGGGTGCCCTCGTAGGTCAGCACGGTCTCGAGGTTGCAGGCGTGGCGGCCGGCGTGGTACTCGAGCGTGATGCCGTTGGCGCCGAGCAGGGTGCGGCACTCGCGCGCCGCCTCCAGCGCCTTGTGGACGTTGTTCCGCTTGGCCATGGAGACCTGCGCCGGCTGCATCGTGCCGGCGTCCTTCATGCGGCCGAGGCGCCACACGAGCAGCTGCCCCTTGGTGATCTCGGTGCCGATCTCGGCCAGCTTGGCCTGGGTCAGCTGGAAGGCCGACAGCGGCTTGTCGAAGATCATCCGCTCGTTGGTGTAGCGCAGCGCCTCCTGGAAGCAGGCCTGCATCGCCCCCACCGCGCCCCAGGCGATGCCGTAGCGGGCCTGGGTGAGGCAGCTGAGCGGCGCCTTGAGACCCTCGGCCCCGGGCAGGCGGTTGGAGTCCGGCACGCGCACTTCTTCGAGCACGAGCTCCGAGGTGACGCTGCAGCGCAGCGACCACTTGTGCTTCTGCTCGGGCGCGCTGAAGCCCTCGCGGTCGGATTCGACCAGGAAGCCGCGGACCTTGCCCTCGTCGTCCTTGGCCCAGACCACCGCGACATCCGACACGGTGCCGTTGGTGATCCACATCTTGCGACCGGTGATCACCCAGTCGTCGCCGTCGCGGCGCGCGCGGGTGAGCATGCCGCCGGGGTTGCTGCCGAAGTCCGGCTCGGTCAGGCCGAAGCAGCCGATGGCCTCGCCGGAGGCCAGCTTGGGCAGCCAGTGGCGCTTCTGCTCCTCGCTGCCGAAGGCCTCGATCGGGTACATCACCAGCGAGCCCTGCACGCTGACGAAGCTGCGCACGCCGGAGTCGCAGCGCTCCAGCTCCTGGCAGATCAGGCCGTAGCAGACCGAGTTGAGCCCGGCGCCGCCGTACTCCTCGCTCACCGTCGGCCCGAACATGCCCATCTCGGCCATCTCGGGGATGAGGTCGGAGGGGAAGGTGCCGTCCTCCCAGTGCTTGGGGACGACGGGGAGCAGGCGGTCCTCGATCCAGGACCGGACCTGTTCGCGCACCATCAGCTCGTCCTCCTCCAGGAGGCCGTCGAGGTCGTAGAAATCGAGTTCGGGGGTGATCTTCATCGGGTCGATCGGAGGGGGCGGCGGCGGTCTGCCGGGGCGGATCCTACCGGACACCCGGCCCCGGCGCTCCTATCCTGTTGCGCCATGGCCAAATACCTGGTCACGTCCGCCCTCCCCTACGCCAACGGCCCGATCCACTTCGGGCACGTCGCCGGCGCCTACCTGCCGGCCGACATCTACGTCCGCTACCTCCGGATGCGCGGCCACGAGGTGCTCTACGTCTGCGGGACGGACGAGCACGGGGTGGCCATCACCCTGCGGGCGGAGCAGGAGGGCCTGAGCTACCGGGAGTCGGTCGACCGCTGGCATGACCAGATCCGGGCCCTCTTCGACCGCTTCCAGGTCCGTTTCGACGTCTTTTCCGGGACCGCGCGCTGCGCCCCCCACGCCGAGACCAGCCGGCGCTTCTTCCGCACCCTGCTCGAGAGCGGCTGGGTGACCGAGCGGGTCGAGGAGCAGTGGTACTCCGAGGAGTCGGAGCGCTTCCTGCCCGACCGCTACCTCCAGGGCCGCTGTCCGGAGTGCGGTTACGAGAAGGCCCGCGGCGACGAGTGCCCGAGCTGCGGCTCCTGGATCGACGCCTCCGCGCTCGGCGACCCGGTCAGCCTGGTGGACGGCTCGCGGCCCGTGCTGCGCGAGACCAAGCACTGGTACCTGGACCTGCCCGCCCTGCGCGCCGCCGGCCTCGACCGCTGGCTGCAGGGCAACGACGAGGAGCGCCCGCACCTGCCGTGGAAGCCGAACGTGCAGGGCCACGTCCAGGCCATGCTGCGCGACCTGCAGGCCCGGCCGATCACGCGCGACCTGCCGTGGGGCGTACCGGTCCCCGAGGAGCTCGAGGGCGCCGAGGGCAAGGTGCTCTACGTCTGGTTCGACGCGCCGATCGGCTACGTGTCGGCCACGATGGAGTGGGCCGCGGAACAGGGCGAACCCGAGGCCTGGCGCGACTGGTGGCAGGACCCGGACACCCACCTCGTCCACTTCATCGGCAAGGACAACATCGCCTTCCACCTGGTGGTCTTCCCGGCGATGCTGCTCGGCCAGGGCGAGGCCTGGGAAGGCAAGCGGCTGGTCCTGCCGTACAGCGTGCCGGCCAACGAGTTCTACAACCTGCAGGGCCGCAAGTTCAGCACCTCGGGCGGCTGGTACCTCGACAACGAGGCCTTCTTCGAGCGCTACTCGCCCGACGCCGCGCGCTTCCACCTGGCCCTGACCGCGCCCGAGACCGCCGACAGCGAGTTCACCTGGGAAGGCTTCCAGACCACCAACAACAGCCTGCTGGCCGACAAGCTGGGCAACCTCGCCTCGCGGGTGATCAAGTTCGCTGCGCGCCGCTTCGAGGGGCAGGTCCCCGCCGCCGGCGACGCGCTCGACCGCCACGCCGCCCTGGCCGATGCCGACGCGCGCTTCGCCGAGGTCGGTGACCGGCTCAGCCGCAACGAGCTGCGCATGGCCGCGCGCGCGTTGATCGCGGGCTGCGACTCGCTGAACCAGTTCTTCGACGCCCTGGCGCCGTGGAAGCTGGTCAAGAGCGAGGAGGAGGAGGACCGCGCGGCCTGCGCCGCGTGCATCGAGCGCTGCCTGGCCTACCTCGAGCTGCTGAGCCGGCGCCTGGCGCCCTTCTGCCCCGGCGCGGCCGAGCGCCTGCGCGCGATGCTGGGCGAAGTCGCCGGCGGCGACGGCGCCGCCTGGGGCGACGAGGGCCCCGACCAGCTCCCCGCGCGTCTGGCCGCCGGCAGCGCCCTCGGGGAGGCCGAGGTCCTGTTCGGCAAGATCGACGACGAGACCGTGGCGGCGGAATTGGAAGAGCTGGCCGCGCGGGCCAGCTCGGTCTGAGGCCGGAGCCTCGGCCCTCCCGCGGGAGGGCGGCCGCCGCACCCTCGGCGCGGCGGCGGCGGGAACGGCCCTCAGCCGTTCATCTGGTCCTTCCAAGCCTTGGCCGGCTTGAAGGCGACGGTCCGGCTCGCGGCGATCTCGATGGACTCGCCGGTCTGCGGGTTGCGGCCGGTGCGCGCGGCCCGGTCGCGGACGGTCCAGGTGCCGAAGCCGGCGATGCTGACCGAGCCGTCCTGGCTGACGCCGGACTGGATCCCGCTGAGGAGGACGTTGACGATCTCCTCGGAGCTGGACTTGGTGGTCTCGAGGTGTTCGCAGACATAGTCGATCAGGTCGCGCTTGTTCATGGGTCGGTCGAGGTGGCGGTGAACGGAGGCAGGGAAGGGGGTTCGGCGAGGAAAAGGCCCCTGGGAGCGGGTTTCGATCCTCCCCCAGGGGCCGTTGATTCGTCAAGCATGCGCCGAAGATCTCCGGGTCGCGACCCGGGACCTCCAGGCGGATCAGCGGCGACGGGTGGTCTTGCGCTTGGCGACCTTCTTCTTGGTCGTCTTGCGCTTGGCGACCTTCTTCTTCGCCGTCTTCTTGGCGACCTTCTTCTTGGCGGTCTTCTTGGCCGCCTTCTTCTTGGTCGTCTTGCGCTTGGTCGCCTTCTTCTTCGCGACCTTCTTCTTGGCCACCTTCTTCTTGGCGACCTTCTTCTTCGCGACCTTGCGCTTGGCGGTCTTCTTCTTCGCGACCTTCTTCTTGGCGACCTTCTTCTTGGCGACCTTCTTCTTCGCGACCTTGCGCTTGGCGGCCTTCTTCTTCGTGGCCTTCTTCTTGGTCGTCTTCTTGGCGGCCTTCTTGGCGACCTTCTTCTTCGCGACCTTCTTCTTGGCCGTCTTCTTGGCGACCTTGCGCTTGGCGGTCTTCTTCGCCACCTTGCGCTTGGGCGCCGCCTTCTTGGCGGTCTTCTTCTTAGCAGCCATGTTTACTCCGTGATGGGGTAGCTGGATCCAGCCGGGAGTTGACTCCATGGCCCGGAGCCAAAACACCGGGTTTTCAGTCCGGATCGGCTGTTCGAAAAAGAAAATCGCCCGGAAAGCACCAAAAATTTGGTGTCCGGGCGATCTCGAGGGCGCGGAGCGACCTACTCGGCGGCCTTCGCGAACTCGCGGTTGCGACCGCGGAGCGCCTTGACGAGCGGCACGGTCTGCTCCATGCCACCCATCTGGACCGTGATCCGGCCCGACTTGATCACCGAGGTGGCGAGCTTCATGCGCCGCACGGTGCCGTCCGGAAGGAGCACGCGCACCTTCTGGATGTTGGCCTTGAACTGGCGCTTGGTGTGGCCGGTGGTCTTGAGACCCACCCCGCCCTTCTTCTTGGGGAGACCGCGGCGGGCGATGCTCTTCCCGCTCCTGGTTTCCTTGCCGGTGACTTCGCAGCGTCGTGCCATGATTCTCTGGGGCCTTCCCGTGGTGGAAAGGGCCGAACAGCTTAAGGGGGGCCGGGCGGGCCGTCAACCGGTCCGCGGGTCGGATCCGCGCCCGGGCCGCCTTGACCTCCCCCCGCTGGTGGCCGAGAATACCGCCCCGACAAAGGCAGCGGGAGAGTTCCGGGGGCGCCCCGGACACCGAAGGGGCAAGCGGGCCGTCCGCGAAACTCTCAGGTTCCCAGGACCGCGGCCGGATGGGCTCCTGAATCGGCTCCCCGAGACAGGAGGACCCCCGCAGCCGCCCATGTCCGACCCCGCTCCCCTGCTCCGCACTCCCCTGACCGAGGCGCACCGCGCCGCCGGTGCCAAGCTCGTCCCCTTCGCCGGCTGGGAGATGCCGCTCGACTACGGCTCGATCCTCGAGGAGTCTCGCGCCGTCCGCGCCGGCGCCGGGGTCTTCGACGTCTCGCACATGGCCCGCTTCTGGTTCCGCGGGCCCGCCGCCGCGGCCGAGCTGGACCGCGCCCTGGGCGCGCGGATGGACGACCTCGAGCCCGGCAAGGCGCGCTACAGCCTGCTGCTGGCCGAGGACGGCGGCATCCTCGACGACCTGATCGTCTACCGCACCGGCGCCGAGGAGTTCTTCATGGTGGTCAACGCCGCCAACCGCCAGCGCGACCGCGAGACGATCACCGGCCGCCTGGCCGACGCCGCCTTCGAGGACGTGACCGAGGACGGCGGCGGCATCCTCGCTCTGCAGGGGCCGGACGCGCGCCGCATCCTGGCCGAGCTCTGCGGGCAGGACGCCTTCTGCCCCGCCTTCCTCGACCTCGGCGACCTCGAGGTCGGCGACCTCGGCACGCTGTTCGTCGCCCGCACCGGCTACACCGGCGAGCACGGCTACGAGCTGTTCCCGACCGCCGCCCAGATCGGCCCCCTGTGGGAGCGCCTGCTGGCCCTGGGCGCCCGCCCGGTCGGCCTCGGCGCGCGCGACGTGCTGCGCCTCGAGGCGGCCCTGCCGCTCTACGGCCACGAGATCCACGAGGCCGTGAACCCCTTCGAGGCCGGGCTGCGCTTCGGCGTGCGCGGGTGGAAGACCCGCGACTTCGTCGGCGGCGAGGCCCTCCGCGCGCTGCCGGAACCCGGCCGCGAGCTGGTCGGCCTGTTCGCCGAGAAGCGCGTCCCGCGCGAGGGCTACCCGGTCCTCGCCGGCGGCCGCGAGGTCGGCGTCGTCTGCTCGGGCATCTGGTCGGCCTCGCTCGACCGCCCGATCGCCACCGCCTTCGTCGAGAAGGGCGTCGAGGGCCCGCTGGCCGTCTCGGTCCGCGGCAAGGAGATGCCCGTCGAGCGCGCCCCCCTCCCCTTCGTCCCCCACCGTTCCCGCGACTGATCCACGCCATGCGTCCGCAAGACCGCTCCTACTCCGAATCCCACGAATGGGCCCAGCTCGACGGCGACATCGCCACCGTCGGCATCACCGACTTCGCCGTGGAGCAGCTCGGCGAGCTGGTCTACCTCGACCTGCCCGCGGCCGGCACGGCCGTGCAGCGCGGCGCCGCCTTCGGCGAGGTCGAGTCGGTCAAGGCCGTCTCCGACCTGAACTCCCCGGTCGACGGCGAGATCGTCGAGGTCAACGAGGCGCTGGCCGACGAGCTGGCCACCCTGCAGGACGACCCCTTCGCCGGCGGCTGGCTGCTCAAGGTCCGCGTCGCCGGCCCCGAGGCTCTCGAGGGCCTGCTCGACGCCGCGGCCTACGAGGCGCGCGTCGAGGCCGAGCACTAACCCCGCCACCACCGATGCCCTACATCCAGAACACCGACGCCGACCGCGCGGCGATGCTGGCCGAGATCGGCGTGGGCTCCGTCGAGGAGCTGTTCCACGCGATCCCCGAGGACCTGCGCCTGCGCGAGCCGCTGCCGCTCGACCCCGGCCTGACCGAGGCCGAGCTGACCGCCCGGCTGGGCGAGATGGCCGCCTGGAACCGCCCGGCCTCCGGCCGCCCGAACTTCCTCGGCGGCGGCTTCTACGACCACGGCTGGCCCACGGTGGTCGACGCCCTGGCCGGCCGCAGTGAGTTCCTCACCGCCTACACGCCCTACCAGCCCGAGTGCTCGCAGGGCACCCTGCAGTGGATCTTCGAGTTCCAGTCGATGATCGCCGAGCTGTGCGGCATGGAGACCGCCAACGCATCGATGTACGACGGCGCCTCGGCCTGCGCCGAGGCCGCGCTGATGGCGCTCGGGGTCACGCGCCGGAAGAAGGTGGTCGTCTCGGCCGGCCTGCACCCGCACAGCCGCGAGACCATGGAGACCTACCTGCGCCACCAGGAGGTCGAGCTGGTCGAGGCCCCGCTGGTGGACGGCGTGACCGACTGGTCGGGCGTGGTCGACGGCGAAACCGCCGCGGTCTTCGTGCAGCAGCCGAACTTCCTCGGCCTGGTCGAGAGCCTCGACGCCGCCAAGGCGGCCTGCGAGGAGCACGGCGCCCTGGCCGTGGCCGCGATCTCCCCGGTGGCCATGGGCCTGCTGCGCTCCCCCGGCGACGCCGGCTTCGACGTCGTCGTCGGCGAGGGCCAGGGCCTGGGCGTCCCGCTCGGCTACGGCGGCCCGCACTTCGGCTTCTTCGCCGCGCGCGAGAAGCACGTGCGCAAGCTGCCCGGCCGCATCGTCGGCACCTCGGTCGACCGCGAGGGCAGGCGCGCCTTCACGCTGACCTTCCAGACCCGCGAGCAGCACATCCGCCGCGAGAAGGCGACCTCGAACATCTGCACCAACAACGCGCTGATGGCGCTGCGCGGCTGCATCCACATGGCCGCCCTCGGGCCGGCCGGCATCGAGGAGGTGGCCTGCGTGAGCCGGCAGCGCGCCCTCGAGCTGCGCGACGCGCTGTGCGCGGTCGACGCGGTCAGCGAGGCCTTCCCGGGCCGGGCCTTCTTCCAGGAGGTGCCGCTGCGCCTCTCCGGCGGCGACGAGGCGGTCGCCCGCCTGCGCCGCGCGGCGGCCGACGCCGGCATCGCCGCGGTGCTGCCGATGAGCTGCTGGTACCCCGGCATGGAGGGGGTCTTCACCCTCGCCTGCACCGAACGCACCCGCCCCGAGGACATCCGCCGGCTGGCCGACGTGGCCGCCGAGACTTTCCGCATGGAGGTGGCGCTGTGAACCACACCCCCGTCCCCCTGCTGTTCGAGGACTCGCGCCCCGGGCGCCGCACGATGCGGACCTCCGGCGCCGACCGCGCCCGCGCCGCCGAGGGCCTGCCGGCCGCCGAGCTGCGCACGGAGCCGCCGGCCCTGCCCGAGCTGGGCGAGCTGGACCTCGTGCGCCACTTCACCCGCCTCAGCCAGAAGAACTTCGCCATCACGACGAACTTCTACCCGCTGGGCTCCTGCACCATGAAGTACAACCCGCTCGTCCACGAGGCCGTGGCGGCGGACAACGGCTGGGCCGGCCTGCACCCGCTGCAGGACGACGGTGAGGTCCAGGGCGCGCTGGGGCTGATGCACGGCCTGCAGCAGGACCTGGCCGCCTGCACCGGCCTGCCCGAGGTCACCCTGCACCCCGCCGCCGGCGCGCAGGGCGAGCTGACCGCCCTGATGGTGCTGCGGGCCTGGCTCGACGAGCGCGGCGAGCAGCACCGGCGCACGATCCTGATCCCGGACAGCGCGCACGGCACCAACCCGGCCTCCTGCACGCTGGCCGGCTTCCAGGTGCGCACGATCAAGAGCTCCGAGCGCGGCCTGCTCGACATCGCCGACCTCAAGGAGCACCTCGGGCCCGACACCGCGGGCCTGATGATCACCAACCCGAACACGCTCGGCCTGTTCGAGGAGCACATCCGCGAGATCTGCCAGCGGGTCCACGAGGCCGGCGGCAAGGTCTACATGGACGGCGCCAACTTCAACGCCATCGTCGGCATCGCCCGGCCCGGCGACTTCGGCGTCGACATGATGCACCTCAACCTGCACAAGACCTTCAGCACCCCGCACGGCGGCGGCGGCCCGGGCTCCGGCCCGATCTGCGTCACCGAGGAGCTCGGCCCCTACCTGCCGGCTCCGCGCTTGGTCGAGGACGCCGACGGCTACCGGCTCGAGCACGACCCGCCGAAGTCGATCGGCCGCCTGCGGGCGGTGCACGGCAACTTCATGGTGCTGCTGCGCGCCTACGCCTACGTCCGCCGCCTCGGCGCCGAGGGCCTGCGCCGGGTGGCCGAGAACGCGGTGCTCAACGCCAACTACCTGCGGGTCAAGGTCGGCCGCCACTGGCGTGTCCCCTACGACCGCGTGTGCATGCACGAGTTCGTCGCCCGCCCGACGCGGGAGATGAAGGAGCAGGACGTGAAGACCCTCGACGTGGCCAAGCGGCTGATCGACCTCGGCGTCCACCCGCCGACCGTCTACTTCCCGCTGGTCGTGCCCGAGGCGATCATGGTCGAGCCGACCGAGACCGAGTCGCGCGAGACCCTCGACGCCTTCGCCGACACGATGGCCCGGATCGCGGAGGAGGCCCTCGCCGGCGGCGAGGAGCTGCGCGCCGCGCCGGTGACGATGCCGGTCGGCCGCGTGGACGAGGCCCGCGCGGTGAAGGACCCGCAGCTCTGCTACCGCTGCTCTTGAGCGGCCCCCCGCGCGCCCCGGCCCGCCGGATCGACGATCCGCCGCTGGCCGGGGCGCGCAACATGGCCCTCGACGAGGCGCTGCTCGAGCTGCGCCTGGCCCCCACCCTGCGCTTCTACCGCTGGGCCCGGCCGACCCTCTCGCTGGGCTACTTCCAGCGCGCGGAAGAGCTGCCGCTGGCCGCCGTACGCGCGCGCGGCGGCGAGGTGGTCCGCCGCAGCACGGGCGGCAAGGCCATCCTCCACGAGGGCGAGCTGACCTACAGCCTGTGCGCCCCGGAGAGCGGCTGCCTGGCCGGCGGCCCGGCGGCGGCCACCGCCGCGCTGCACGAGGCCCTCGCCGCCGAGCTCGGCCGCCAGGCCGGGGCGCCGGTCGGCCTGCGCCGCGGGGCCGGCCTGGCCAGCGACGTCGCCGGCTCGGCCTGGTGCTTCGAGGACAGCTCCCCCCTCGACCTCTGCCTGGGCGGGCGCAAGCTGCTCGGCAGCGCCGCGCGGCGGCGGCAGGGCTGGGTGCTGTTCCACGGCAGCCTGGTGCTGGCCGCTCCGGCGGAGACCCCGGGCGTGGCCGCGCTGGGCTTCGAGCCCGACCGCGACGCCCTGGCCGAGGCGCTCGGCGCCGCCCTCGGCTTCCGCTTCGAGCCGGGCGGCTGGGCCGGAGAAGAGAGCGCGGCGGCGATCGGAATCGCCGCCGCGCGCTTCGACCGCGAGGCCTTCACCTCGCGGCGCTGAGCCGGCTCAGTTGATGTTGACGGTCAGCATGTTGGAGTCCCACCACTGGCCGCCGATCTCGGCCGCGACCTCGAGGTGGATCGTGCGGCCGCTGGCGCCGGCCGGCACCACGGCGGTGTAGGAGGAGGCGCCCGAGCCGCTGTGCTGGCCCTGGGCGATGATCGTCACCGGCAGGCCGACGTCGAAGCTGTGGCCGCCGTAGGTGGCCCCGTTCGCGTTGGCGCTCCACACGAAGTAGTAGTTCGAGTAGGGCGGCGCGGCGGTCCAGTTCCAGGTGGCGGTCACGCCCGGCCACAGGTTGGTCGGACCCGACAGGTTGATCGTGTTGTTGCCGCCGGAGACCGGGGTGGTCGGCGTCACGATCAGGGCGAAGTCGGCGTCCGGGACGCTGGTGCCGTTCTCCTCGTGGGTGTCCTGGTTGACCTCGTCGGCGAAGACCTCGATGGTCCAGGTGCCGGCGGCCGGGTTCTGCACGAAGACGTTCTCGACGGTGTCCTTGGTGTTCGAGGTGCCGCCGGTGGTGCTGTACATGCCGTTGCCCAGGCCGTTGTTGCCCCAGTACTGGGCCCCGTTCGGCGCGGTCACCCGCATGGACAGGTCGTTGATCCGGTGGAGGGTGGACGAGGTGGTTCCGGCCGGGTCGATGTAGACCAGGGTGGCGCGGAACTCGTCCTGGCCGGCCGGGACGTCGACCTGGAAGGCGGTGGACTGCTGGTCCTGCAGCGGCACGTCCTCGTCGACGATCAGGGTCATCGAGCGCAGGTCGTACATCCGCTGGAGGTTCGGGTGGCCCCAGCCCTGGCGGACCCGGGTCAGGTCGGTGCCGGACATCTGCCACTGGCGCGCGCTGTTGATCAGCAGCGCCTTGCCGACCGTGTTGTGCGGGCGGCTGTCGAAGACCGTGGCGCCGCCCGGGTTGTTGCCGAACTCGCCGTGGTGCCACATCTGGTAGGCCAGGCCGAGGTGGCCGGCCACGATCGGGGTGGCGGCGGAGGTACCGCCGAAGTTGGTGTAGTTGTCCCCGCCGGCGTAGCCGCCCGGATCGGCGTCGGAGCAGTGCACCGAGTCGTAGTAGGCCGCCAGGTCGGGCTTGATGCGGCCGTCCTGGGCCGGACCGGTCGAGCCGCCGCCGTTGTGGCGGTCGTCGGCGTGGTTGGTGTTGTTGAAGTGGTACACCCCGCCGACCGAGATCACGTTCTTGGCCCAGGCCTGCGGCCGCGACGGCGTGCTGCCGGAGTTCGACTGCGACTGCAGGATCGACAGGTCGTTGATGCGGATGATGTCGTCCATCTCCTGCGAGTAGGAGGTGTACGAGGTGGTCCGCGCGGCGCCCCAGGAGTTGGACTGGAACACGCAGTTGTAGACGTTCACCGTCTCGCTGGTCAGCGTGTAGCGGTTGCTGAAGTTGTAGTTGGCGAACACGCCCTGGGCCATCGGCATCATGCCGCGCGCGCTCGGGTGCGAGCTGCCGTCGCCGAAGTTGATGCCGAAGGTGCAGGTGCCGTGGCTGGTGCTCGAGCCGAAGCCGTTGTGGCTGATCGGGGCGCGGGCGCCGGCGAAGTCGGCGTGGACGTTGTCCAGGCCGCCGTCGCAGACCTCCGCCACCACGCCGCTGCCGTCGTAGCCGGCCACGGTCTCGATGTAGTTGCCGCCCCACAGGCTGCGGACGTTGTCCATGTCGGTCTCGGGGGCGCTCCACTCGTCGACGCCGACGACCTGGTCGAGGCCGATCACCTGGACCAGCTGGGCGCGGTCGAGGGTGGCCTCGAGGACCCAGCCCTCGTCGATCACCAGGTCGATCCGGCCGCCCATCTCGGCGATCTCGGCGGCCACCTCGGCCTTCTGCCGCGGGCCCCACTCCCCGACGATGATGCGGTAGCGGCGCGGGCTGAGGTCGCCGGCGCGCAGCTCCTGCATGATCTCGTCGGAGGGCTTGTAGGCCGGGTGGAAGGGGCCGACCCAGCGCACGAAGGGCAGCTGGCGGGCGGCCTCGGCCTGCGCCGGGCTCATGCGCCAGACGTTGGCGTGGTTGCCGAGGAAGCGGTGGTCCACCGCGCCGGTCGCGCGCAGCTCCTCGCGCCAGGCCTCGAGGCCCTTGGTCACGTACTGCACGATGTACAGCTCGCCGTCGCCGCGGGCCTGCAGCTCCGCCGGCACGGCCGGCTCGCCGTCGGCGAGCGGATCGAACTGGGCGTAGCGCAGCAGGATGTCGTAGCTGGTCGCGCGGGCGCGGCCGAAGCTCTGGCCGCCGTCGTTGGAGACGGCGAACCAGGGCGCGCCGGCCTCCTGCCAGCGCACGGCCACCGTGCCGCGGTGCTCGAGGATCTCGAGGCCCTCGACCGCGGCGGTCGGCTGGTGGTCCGTCAGGCCGGCCGGCCAGTTCGGGGCCGGCGCCGGGGACTGGGCAGGGAGCGCGCCAGCGGCCGCGAGCAGGCCGAGGCACAGGGGGAGAGGAGTGAAGAGGCGCTGGAGCATGGTTCCGTCATCCTACTCCCGGTCGGCGCGGCCCGGGGAGGGCCACCCGCTAGAATCCGGGGGAACCCCGCCCCCCATGAAGCAGTACCTGGACCTCATCCGCCACGTCCTCGACCACGGCGAGCGGCGCGGCGACCGCACCGGGACCGGCACCCTGTCCGTCTTCGGCACCCAGACCCGCTACGACCTGCGTCAGGGATTCCCCCTCCTGACCACCAAGAAGGTGCTCTTTCCGGCCGTGGTCCGCGAGCTCCTCTGGTTCCTGCGCGGGTCCACCAACATCCACGACGAGCTGACCCAGCACACCCCGATCTGGGACGCCTGGGCCGGCCCCGACGGCGACCTCGGCCCGATCTACGGCTACCAGTGGCGCAACTGGGGCGGGCTGGGGCTGGACCAGATCCAGGACGCCCTGCGGCGCATCCGCGAGGAGCCGGAGTCGCGCCGCATCCTGGTCAGCGCCTGGAACGTGGCCGACCTGCCGCGCATGGCGCTGCCGCCCTGCCACACGATGTTCCAGTTCTACGTTTCGAGCGGGCGCCTCGACTGCCAGCTCTACCAGCGCTCGGCCGACCTGGCGCTGGGGGTGCCCTTCAACATCGCCAGCTACGCCCTCCTGCTGACCATGATGGCGCAGGAGTGCGGGCTGCAGCCGGGCGTCTTCGTCCACACCATCGGCGACGCCCACGTCTACCTCAACCACGTCGAGGGGCTCGAGGAGCAGCTGTCGCGCACGCCAGGCGCGCTGCCCGAACTGCGCGTGGCGAGCAAGCCGGTCGACGAGGTGCGCTTCGAGGACGTCGAGCTGCACGGCTACGACCCCGCCCCCTTCATCAAGTTCCCGATCGCGGTCTGAGCCATGCGCGAATTCGAGATCGTGGTGGCGGCGGACGAGGAAGGCGGCATCGGCCGCGACGGCGACCTGCCCTGGCGCCTGCCCGGCGACCTGGCCTACTTCCGCGCCCTCACCGTCGGCGACGGCAGCAACGCCGTGATCATGGGCCGGCACACCTGGGAGTCGCTGCCGCCCCGCTTCCAGCCGCTGCCCGAGCGCACCAACATCATCCTTTCGCGGCGCGGGGTGCACCCCGTCCCGGACGGGGTGCTGCAGGCCACCAGCCTCGACGCGGCCCTCGAGCTGGCCACCGGCGCCAGCGAGGTCTTCGTGATCGGCGGCGGCATCCTCTACCGCGAGGCCCTGCAACGCCCGGAGTGCCGCCGGGTCCACCTCACCCGCGTGCGCGGCCGCTTCGACTGCGACACCTTCTTCCCGGCCATCGAGTCGCGCGACGACGAGTGGGCCGAGGAGTCGGCGTCCGAGCCGAAGGCCGAGCACGGCATCCGCTACACCTTCCACACCTACCGCCGGCTCTGAACCGATGCGACGCCTCCTCCTCCCCCTGGCCGCCTTCCTCGCCGGATTCCTGCCGAACTGCGTCCAGCCCGGAGGGGAGCTCGCCGGCCAACCCTACGGCGATCCGCCGGCAGCCGCCCGCTGGTGGAAGGGCAACACCCACACCCACACCCTGTGGAGCGACGGCGACGGCGCCCCCGAGCTGGTCGTCGACGGCTACCGCGAGCGCGGCTACGACTTCCTCGTCCTGTCGGACCACAACGTCTTCCTCGACCACGACAAGTGGTTCCCGGTGAAGGCGGGGACGCGGCTGACCGAGGCCCGCGTCGCCGCCCTGCGCGAGCGGTTCGGCGCGGACGCGGTCGAGTTGCGCGAGGGTGCCGGCGGACCCGAGATGCGCCTGAAGCGCCTCGACGAGCTGAAGGCGCGCTTCGAGCGCCCCGGCGCCTTCCTGCTCATCCCCGGCGAGGAGGTGACCGACTCGGCGCAGGACCGCCCCGTGCACATCAACGGCCTGAACCTGGCCGGGCTGGTGCGCCCGCGCGGCGGCGCCACGGTCGCCGAGGCGGCGCAGGCGAACCTCGACGCGATCGCCGCGCACGGGCGCGAGCACGGCCGCACCGTGCTCGGCCACGTCAACCATCCCAACTTCGGCTGGGGCTTCACCGTGGACGACCTCGCCGGGCTGCGCGGCGAGCACTTCTTCGAGGTCTACAACGGCCACCGCGGCGTGCGCAACCACGGCGACGCGAAGCACCCCTCGACCGAGGCCATGTGGGACCGCGCCAACGCACGCCGCCAGGCCGAGCTCGGGCTGCCCCCGCTCTACGGCCTCGCCACCGACGATGCCCACGAGTACCACGCGAACGGCACCAGCGTGCCGGGGCGCGGCTGGGTCCACGTCCGCGCCGCCGAGCTGAGCCCGGAGGCCGTCGTCGCCGCCCTGCGCGCCGGGGACTTCTACGCCACGAGCGGGGTCGAGCTGAGCGACCTGCGCGCCGACGCGCGCGGCCTGACCGTGGACATCGCGGCCGAAGAGGGCCTGACCTACACCACGCGCTTCGTCGGCAGCCGGCGCCACGCCGACGGCCGCCTCGAGGTCGGGGTGGTCCTGGCCGAGACCGCAGCCGACCCGGCCACCTACCGCTTCCGCGGCGACGAGCTCTCGGTGCGGGCGGTGGTGGTCTCGAGCCGCCTCCACCCGAACCCCTACGCCGAGGGGGACCACGAGACCGCGTGGACGCAGCCCGTGGTCCCGCCCGCGGCTCAGTCCTGGTCCAGGTAGGGGCTCAGGTCCTCGTCGTGGGCCAGGGTGTAGCCCCAGCCCAGGGTGAGCTCCTCGCCGGGGCGCAGCTCGATCCGCCAGCGCCACAGCCCCTTCTCCTCGCGGTCGCGCAGGTCCTCCTCGCCGCCGAGGGCCTGCGGCCGGATGCCCACCGGCGTGACCACGATGCGCTCGTCGCGCGACTGCGGCAGGGCCTCCTCGACCAGGACGGTCACCGGACCGGCGGCGGCGGCGCTGAGCTTCACCGTGGTCTTCCACTGGCGGTGGAGCTTCACGGTGCTCGAGAAGACGCCGGGCTCCTCGCGCTCCTCGCGCACCAGCTCGTGCTCGACGGCGAGGTTCGGGTCGAGGCCCAGGTTCAGCCAGGTCGAGTCGCCGGGCCGCAGCACGGGGAATGCAGCGCGGCCGAGGAAGTCGGGGCCGAGGAAGACGCGGGCCTCGCCGGCCAGGAGCGGAGCCTCGGCGGCGCTGGTCACCTCGGCGCGGAGGTAGGCCTCCTCGGTGAGCGAGGGCACGAGGTAGCGCTCCGGGTGAACCTCGAGCGGCACCTGGACCAGCGGGAAGCTCTTGGGCTCGCCGTCGGCCGGCACGTCGACCCGCTCGGGCAGGCGGTACTGCTGGGTCAGGCCGAAGTCCTGCACCGCGACGGTGGGCGCGGCGAGGAAGTCGTCGGCGTCCTCGTACTCCTCCTCCAGCGCGAGGCTCGGCTCGGCGGCGGCCGCCGGCGCCATCGCGTCGGCGCCGGACCTGCCGAACAGGCCGCGGCGGGCCTTCTCGTACTGCGCCACGGGGAGGGACCAGAAGCGCCGCGGCAGCTGCGGCGGGTCGAGGCCGACCTGCGGGCGGGCGGTGCTGAGGAAGAGCTCGGCGTCGCTCCAGTCCTCGTCGGTGCGCTGCCGCACCTCCCCGTGGAGGCCGACGTCGACGCGGGTCAGGCCGGGGTCGAGGCGGACGTCGTAGACCGGCCGCCAGCTGGCGCCGCCGACCAGGTACTGCAGGCGCAGCTCGGCGCGGCCGGGGCGCTCGAAGAACAGCGCGACGCGGGCCTGCTGGTAGGGACGCGCGGCCGAGCCCTGGCCGCCGAGGCGCTGCTCGAGGGCCGCGATGGCCGCGCCCAGGCGGCGCTCGGCGGCCTCGCGCGCGATGCGCCGGCGGTCGAGGTCGCTGCTCTTCTCCGAGACGAAGTCGAACAGCTGGCCGAGCAGGAGCGGGTCGAGCTGACCGCCCTCCTCCACCGCCTTGGTCGAGGCGTCGATCAGCCGGCGCCCGGCCTCGATCGCCTCCTCCTCGCTGCCGAGGGCGCGCAGCTCGGCGCGGAGCGCGTCCAGCTCGGCGCGCAGGGCGTCGCGCTCGCTGCCGTCGGGCTGGCCGCTGCGCCGCTCGACCTGCAGGCCCTGGACGACGACCGGGCCGGCGTCGAGGCGTGCCTGGCAGCTCGACGGGTCGGCGCCGAGCGGCAGCGGGCCGACCACGACGACCTGCGGACCGGGCGCGGCGGCCTCGACGGTGAAGCTGCGCTCGACCAGGGCGTGGCCGGAGTAGACCGTGACGCGGTCGATGCGGGAGGCCGCCGACGCCGGCTCGGGAGCCTGCGGCGCAGCCAGGAGGAGCGGGAGGAGGAGCAGGTTCATGAGCGGTCTCCAGGTTCCCCATGATCACGCTCCGCGGCCGCCGTCCTTGGGCTTTTTCCCCGCGGGAGGCGGCTAGGATCGGGGGATGCTCCGCCGTCCACCGCTGCTCGGCCGCCCGGCCGCCCTCGCCGTCCTCCTCCTGGCCGGCGCGCTCCCCGCGCAGGGAGCGGACGAGGTCGAGCTCAGCCTGCGCTACGGCCGGGAGGCCCTCGAGGCCGGCGACCACGCCGAGGCCCAGCGCCACTTCCTGTTCGCCCTGTCGCGCACCCCCGAACCGCTCGAGGTGCTCGCCCTGCTGCTCGAGAACGCCGCCGGGGACCCGGACGCCCTCGCCCTGTGGGCCCACGACGTGCAGGCCGAGGCGGCCGACGCCAACGGGCGGGTGAAGGCCCGCGGGGCGCTGCGCGGCAAGCTGCCGGACGACCCCTTCCTCGGCCGCCTCGCCACCGCGCGGGCCAAGGCGGTGCGCGAGGCCCTGCGCCTGCGCGGCCAGCGCAGCCGGGCCAAGGAGGTCGGTTCGCTGATCGCCGTGCAGTGGCTGGAGGACTTCGCCCGCCTGCTGGCCGCCCCCTCCCCCGCGCTGCGCCGCGAGATCGCCGGCGAGGCCACGCCGGAGATCGAGGTCGGCCGCCGCGAGTGGGACGTGACCATCCAGGAGCTCATGCGCATCGCCCGCGCCGCGCTGGGCAACGGCGACCCGACCACCGCCGTGCGCGCCGCGCGCATCCTGCGCGGGATGGTGGCGCAGGCCGGCTTCCAGGACCTCGAGGGGCCGGAGCCGCCGTCCATGGGCGCGGCCGCCTCGGCCGCCGGCGAAGCCCTCGGGCGCGGCCGCGCGGCCCTGGCCCAGCGCTCCGAGGTGGTGCCGATCGAGCGGCTCGAGGCGATGACGGTCGACGAGCAGCGCGCCTTCACGCTGGCCCACGCCAGTTTCGGCGACCCCGGCGTCAGCCACTCGCCGCGCGGCTGGTACCGCGTCGAGACCAACTGCGGCTTCGAGACCCTGCTCGGCTCGGCGACCACGGTCGAGCTGCACCACCAGCGGCTCGCCAAGTGGTACGGCACCGACCCCTTCGTCGGCCGCCCGGGCGTCCTGCGCGTGGTGCCCGAGTCGCACGGCCTCGAGATGGAGGGCGCGGGCTTCTGGTGGGTCGGCGGCTTCCAGGGCGGCGACGAGACCACCCTCAAGCTGACCATCGGCTCGATCGCCGGCCTCGGCCGCGGCATCACCCACGAGCTCACGCACCGCTTCGACGGCGGGGTGTACGGCGGCCTGCCCGCCTGGCTGGCCGAGGGCCGCGCGGTGTGGACGGCATCGGCCTACGGCTCGATGTTCGACGAGGACTTCGTCCCCGACCACGCCAGCTTCGGCACCCAGGGCGCCACCCGGCGCATGGGCTACGGCGAGCGCGACAAGCTCGAGGAGCTCATCTCCGGCGAGATCGAGGAGTACCGCGACAACTACACGGCCGGCTACTCGCTCTACCTCTTCCTCAACACCTGGTCCGGCGTGCAGCCCGAGGAGGACGAGGAAGGCTTCGCCGAGTGGACGGGCGAGCCGCTCTTCCACGACCGCCTGATGGACTACATGGAGGGCGACCGGCGCCGCCGCGGCGACGCGGTGAGCGTCTTCACCGCCTATTTCGCCGACGGCAAGGACGGCCGCCCGGACGGCATGGCCGAGTTCGCCGCCGAGTTCGACCGCTTCCTGGCCGGCTTCGGCGGCCCAGAACCGGCGCCGTGGCGCGACGAACGCTACACCCAGGAGACGCCGCCCGGCGACCCCTCCCCGACCGTGATGGACGAGCCGACCTGGTCCTGGGAACGGCACCGCGCCGAGCCCTGGTTCGGCCAGGAGCAGGCGCGCATGGCCGGCGAGCTCTGCGCCGAGCTCGGCCGGCACCGCGAGGCCGGCTTCGCGCTCTACTGGTCGCTCGGCGTCGACGAGCCCTCCCCCGCCACGCTGGACCTGCTCGAGGCGGAGCTGACCGAGGACGGCGAGCACGAGGCGGCCTGGATGCTGCGCCACTGGGAGCGCTACCGCGCCGCCGCGCGCCGGACCGCTGCGGAGAGCGAGGCGCCGTTCCTCGACCGCATGCCGTCCACCCTGGCCCTCCTCGCCACCTACGCCGAGGCGGCGCAGGCCTACCTCGCGGACGGCCGGCGCGTGGCCGCCGAGGCCATGGCGGCCGAGCACGACCGCCTGGCCACCGCCCTGGGGCGCCCCGCCCTCGAGCTCGGTCCGAGCGACGCGCCCGAGTCACGCGGCGTGCGCGGCGAGGCGCTGGCGGCCGCCCGCGACGCGGGCGTGCTCCACCCCTTCGTCGAGCCGCCGCGCCTGCTCGGCCTCGACGGCTGGGGCGAGGAGGGCCTGACCGGCCACGAGGAACGCCGCGTCGAGGGCCTGTGGTACGAGGAGCCCGACCGCGACCTCCACGTCGGGCGCGACAGACCGCGCCAGGGCACCGACACCATGGACCGCAGCTCGCCCTGGCGCGACGCCTTCGCCCTCGGCGAGCTGTGGCTCGAGCCCGGGCGCTACCGCGTCGTCGGCCAGATCGAGCTGACCACCGCCTTCGTCAGCGGCGGCGTCGTCGTCGGCTGGACGCGCCGCGACCGCAACGTCCGCTTCGGCTTCCAGGGCGGCGACTGGGCCTTCGCCGCCGGCGAGAGCGAGAGCTCGACCGGGCTCGAGGGGGTCAACTGGTCGCTCGACGGCCTCTACGCCCGCCGCGGCGCGGTGACCGGCCACCACGCCTTCGGCGGCAAGCGCAGCACCTTCGAGTTCGAGCTGCTCGTGGACGGCCCGGTGGCCGAGCTGCGCCTCGAGGGCGAGCCGGTCGGCTGGACCGCGACCGTCGACGGCTCCCCCATCCAGGGCCGCGTCGGCTTCTACACCTCGCAGGGCGCGATCCGCGTGCGCACGCCGATGGTCCAGCGCCTCGACCGCGAGCGCTGGGCGACCGGCGGGGTGGCGCCGGGCGACGGCCTGCACCCGACCCGCGGCGGCGCGCCGAGCTGGTCCGAGCTGGTGGGCCGCCCGGTGACCGGGGTGCCGCTCCATCCCTCGGGGACGGTGCTGCTCTGGTTCCCCGACCAGACCGCGGAGAAGCTGGCCGAGATGGAGCCGGGCGACTGGCGGGCACGCGTCGGCGAGGTGCTCGGCCGGCTGGCCGAGGACTTCGAGTTCGAGCGGCCGAGCCAGGGCCTGGCGGTGGTCCTGCCGCCGAGCTTCCCGGCGGCGGACGAGGCCGGGCTGGCCGAGGACTTCGCCGCCCGCTTCCCGGGCTTCGGCCTGGTGCGCCACGACCGCCCCGGCAGCCTCGAGGAGAGCGAGTGGACGATCCAGGGCTGGACCACGCCCACGGTCGCCTTCATCGACCCCGCGGGCAACCTGCAGTTCTACGAGAAGGTCAAGCGCTACCGCAGCGGCATGTCCAAGGAGCTGCTGCGCCTGCTGGCGCTGCACCAGGACCACTCGCGCCCCGGCCAGGCCGGCGCCTCGGAGTAGGCTCAGCGCGCCGGCGGGTGGAGCTCGATCTCGGCGAAGCCCACCGGAGCCCGGCCGAGTTCGCCGCCGCCGACCGCCACCACCCGGACCTCGAGGCGGCTGATCGTGCGCGGCTCCTCGAGCTCGTACACCGTCTTGTGCATCGTCCGCGGATCGATGTCGAGGAGGACCGGCTCGGAGTCGCGGTTCAGGCGCAGCTCGACGCGGGCGGGGCGGGCGTAGCCGTTGTCGCCCACCGGACGCGTCTCGCGGTGGGTGAATTGGATCCGCTTCGTCCGCACCCCGCGCTTGAGCTTGAAGGAGAGGGTCGGCGCGGCGTCCTCGTGGGCGCAGACCCAGGCCGAGCCGTACAGGTTGTCGGCCGCCGCGTTGCCGTTGCCGCTGCTCGCCGTGACCTCGGGCCGGGCGCGCGGCAGCAGGTTGCGCCCGGCGTCGGCGGCGTAGCGCAGCGAGGCCTGGAGCACCCCGATCTCGAGCTCGAAGCCGGCCACGCCCGAGAGGAGGGTGGTCCCTTCCGGGCCGTCGGCGAGGGCCTGGACCTCCCAGGCCCCCGGCGCGTCGAAGCTGTGGCGCGCCGAATAACGCGAGGGCGCCAGCGCCGAGGCGTCGGCGCGGGCGCGGCCGGCGGCGACCTCCTCCCACTCCCCGCCGGGGCGGCGCACCCGGTAGCGCACCTCCTGCGGCGGCTCGGCCCCCTCGGCCAGCTCCAGCTTCTCGACGAAGAAGACGCTCGGCTCGCCGGGGATGACGACCAGGGTCATCGGCCCCTCCCCCGCCTTGCTGCGCACCGAGCGCGACTGCGACTTGCCCTCGCCGGTGGTGGCGGCGGCGGTCGCCCGCTTGAGGAAGAGCAGGGCGTAGCAGGTGATCGTCTCGGGGCGGGCGCCCCACTCGTCGACCCAGGAGCCGTTCGGCCGCTGCTGCTCGAGCAGCACCTCGGCGCCCTCCCAGTACCACTCGTGGACGCCGACCGTCTCCGTGCCGAGCAGCGACCCGGCGCGCTCCAGCCCGTAGAGGTAGTAGTGGTGGTGTCCCGTGCGGCCGGGGTTGCCGCGGACCGTGAAGTGGCGCGCCAGCCAGTTCAGGGCCAGGTCCTGGGCCTTGGTGATCTTCTTGGCCAGGGCCGAGTCCGGACCCGGGTCGAGGGCCTGGCGGCAGACCTCGAGGGTCGCCAGGCCGGCCACGGTCATCGAGCCGGTCGGGCTCTTCGGGTTGCCCCGCCGGTAGGCGAAGCCGGCCACCGGCATGCGGCTGCCGGAGACGGCCTTGGCGCCGGGGACCGCGTCCACCTTGTCGATGCGGTCCTGGTGGTCGAGGACGCCGTCGAGCAGCCGCGACCAGACGCGGTCGGGCACCTCGAGCCCGACCTGCTCGGCGGCGCGCAGGCCGAGGGCGGCGTACTGCGTGTTCGAGAGGTCGAGCTCGCCCTCGGGGTAGGCCCAGGCGCCGCGCATGCGGTCCTGCCAGCTGGCCAGGTCGACGGTGAGCTCCTCGATCCACTCGTCGTAGTCCGGGTCCTTGGCCGCGGCGAGCGCCATCATCTGGCAGCCGATCGAGTAGGTCCGCGTCGGCGGCTCCTCGCGCAGGTAGGCGAAGGCGCGCAGGACCGCCGGGTGGCGCGGCGGCAGGCCGGACTTGAGCAGGGTGTAGGCCACCAGGGCGGTCTCGCCGTTGCGGTACTGCGGCTGGTACTCCCCCCAGGAGCCGTCGATCATCTGCCGCGAGAGGAGGAACTCGACGCCGCG
>CAYFGE010000008.1:0-32312 GCA_964342475.1 uncultured Planctomycetales bacterium | reverse complement strand
CCGCGGGCGGTGTTCGAGTCGACCACCAGCTCGCCGTCGAACCAGACGCGCAGCCCGTCGTCGCTGCCCAGGTTCAGGTCGAGGCGGCGCGACCCGCTCACCGTCACCGTCCGGTAGAGGTAGGCGACGGCGTTCTCGCTCCAGTCCTGCGCGTCGGCCGGGCGCGGGAAGACCTGGAGGAAGTCGACCTTGCCGACGTCGACGCTGCGCTCGGCCTCGCTCCCGGCGGCGAACAGCGGCCACCAGCGGACGGTGCGCTTCTCCTTCCCGCGGTGGGTCTCGGCGAGCTCCTCCCAGGGCTCGCCCGGCTCCATCCGCGAGAGGGCGGACTCCGGGCCGTGCGAGGGGCGGTTGTCGGCCGAACCCTTGGGGTGGTCGAAGGGACCGATCACCTGCCACGGGCCCCACTCGGCCTGCTGGGCAGGGGCGGGCGGACCCAGGGCCAGGGCGAACCCGGCCAGGAACAGGGCGGGCGTCAGGGCGCGGGCCGAGGTCCGGAGGGGCGGGGGGGGAAGATCGGGGCCATCGGCGGGAAGCGCGAGTGTAACGGGGCCGCCGATGGCCGATAGGAGAGGGAGGAGCCGGCGCGCCCCTACAATCTCCCCCCTCCCCGCTCCCGCGGACATGCCCGACCCTCCTCCGACGGCTCCCTCCAGCCCCGACGCCCGGGATTTCGACCCCCAGCGCCTGGTGGCCGAGCGTGGCCGCAAGGTCCGCCTGGTCGGCCGCGCGGCGATGGTGCTCGCGCTGGAGAAGGCCGTGCTTGAGGCGATCTCGAGCCGCCTCGGGGTGGCGGACGAGGAGCTGGCCGAGGAGGTCGTCGCCGACGCCCGCGCGGCCTTCTTCCGCAGCCTGGCCGGACGCGGGCGCACCGCGCGCAGCTTCACCGAGTCGGGCCTGCAGCAGCTGCTGGCCGAAGCGCGCCAGCACTTCGAGTCCTCGCGCACCGAGGTGCGCGACGAGCTCGCCGAGATGGAGCAGCTGCTCGACGAGCAGCGGGAGCGCGCCGACGCCGAGCGCCGCCGCCTCGAGGCCGAGCTCGCCCGCAGCCTCGACCCGGAACGCAACGCGCTGGCGATCGAGATGCGGCGCCGCTTCGAGGGAGCCGGCCTGACCGAAGCCGCCCACCAGGCCCTGTGCGAGGAGCTGATCGCCCTCGTGCTCGCCGAGCTGGAGCGGGTCCAGGCCCAGGTGCTCGAGCTCAAGATGGCGCGCCACGAGCAGGAGCTCGAGACGGCGCGCCGGCGGATCGCCAAGCTGACCGCCACCCTCCAGGCGACCGAGGAGAACCTCCGGCGCCTAGCCGAGAGCAAGGGCTTCGACCCCGGCCTGGCCTCGATCTACCGCGAGGTGCAGGGCCTGGCCGAGGAGGAGACCTTCGCCGAGCTCAAGCGCGAGATGCTGGCCAAGATCTTCGAGGCGAACCTCAAGCTGCGCGAGCAGCGCGGGGCCGATCGACAATCCGACTGACCCTCCGGCCGCGGCGCGTGCCGCCCGGCCACCACACCGATGACTGAACACGACCAAGACTCTTCCCAAGATCCGGCGGCCCAGGACCAGGGCGTCCTCTACGTCGGCATCGACCTCGGCACCTCCCGCACCGCCGTCTCGGCGAGCAACGGGGTCCGCGACGGCATCGCCAGCCACGTCGGCTATCCCAAGGACGTGGTCAGTCGCAAGCTGCTCAAGAAGGACGTCCTGTTCGGCGACGACGCGCAGGACCACCGCCTCTCGCTGAGCTTCTTCACCCCGCTCTCCAAGGGCGTGCTGCGCTGCTCGGAGGACGGCGAGGACGCGGAGGGCAACCTGCGCGCCGCCAAGGACCTGGTGCGCGAGGTCGTGCGCCTCGCCCGTCCGCGCAAGGACGAGCTGGTCTACGCCGTGATCGGCGTGCCCTCCGAGGCCTCGTTCAAGAACAAGGACGCCATCATCGAGGCCGCCCGCGAGTCGGTCGACTCGGTGATGCTGTGCTCCGAGCCCTTCGCCGTCGCCTACGGCCAGGACATGCTCGACGACGTGCTGGTGATCGACATCGGCGCCGGCACCGTCGACCTCTGCCGGATGCACGGCACCATGCCCGAGGAGACCGACCAGGTCACCCTCGAGACCGCCGGCAACTTCGTCGACGAGAGCCTCGCCGCCCTGATCCGCGAGAAGCACCCCGAGGCGCAGTTCTCGATGCGGATGGTCAAGGGCTTCAAGGAGCGCTTCAGCTCGGTGGCCGAGCAGATGGAGCCCGCGGTCGTCGAGATGCCGGTCAACGGCAAGCCGACCGAGTTCGACATCACCGACCCGGTGCGCCAGGCCTGCCGCGGCATCGTCGGCCCGATCGTCGACGGCCTCCACCGCCTGATCGCCACCTTCGACCCCGAGTTCCAGCACCGGCTGCGCAACCGGGTCCTGCTCGCCGGCGGCGGCAGCCTGATCAAGGGCCTCGACACCGCCATCGAGAAGGAGATGAAGGAGCGCCTCGGCGGCGGCAAGGTCATCCACGTCGAGGAGCCGGTCTACGGCGGCGCCGAGGGCGCGCTGAAGATCGCCCACGACATGCCCGAGGACTTCTGGCAGCAGCTCCGCTGAGCGGGCTCAGCGCAGGGTCGCCGTGACCCAGCGCAACAGGGCGGTGGCCGCGAGGACGGCCGCCGCCCCTCCCGTTCCGCCCACGGCGAGCAGCAGGAGGATGCGCATCAGGCGGGCCGGCGCGGCCGCGGCGGCCGCCGGCGCGGCCCCGACCTCGCCGCGCTCCACCGCCTCGGCGTGCAGCAGCTCGTAGGCCTGGTCGGCCAGCTCGCGCTCGACCTCGGCGCGCAGGCGCGGCGGGATCTCGTCGAACTCGGGGCGCTGCGTGCCGACCGCGTCCTCGGCGGCCTCGTCCTCGAGGACGAAGGTGAGCTCGGAGTCGCGGGGGTCGGCCATCTCTCGCGCCGCGGGTCGGCGGCGGCGGATTCTAGCAAGGCCGGCGGGCGGCGATCCCAGGCAGAAAAGACCGGGGGACGCTCCTTCCCGGCAAGCCATCCCTTTGTGGCTGCCGTTCCCGAGCGCCCCCGGGCCGTCGTCACCAGGTCGTCGACCCGGCTCCCACCTTTATCGTTCAAAAACGGGGCAGGGCATGATGGAATCTGAGAAAATCCGAGCGACTTCCTCAAGTCGGTCCCCGCCCCCATGAAGTTGCTCCCGAAGATCTACGCGCCCGTCGTCGCCGGCTGGGCGCTCGGCGTCTGGGAAGGCGCCCTGGTCCACGCCAGCTACCACCACAATTTCGCCCTGGGCGGCCAGCTCAGCGCGGTCCTGATCCCGGCGGGCGCCTACGGCCTGCTGTTCGCCGCGTGCGCGGTCCTCGCCGAGCTGCTCCTCGGCCGCGCCGCCGACGCCCGGCCGGCCCTGCGGCGCCTGGTCCCGCTGGCCTGGCTGGCGGTCGCCGTCCTCGGCGCGGTCTGGGTGACCAAGCAGCGGATGATGACCGACCTGAGCAAGAACCTCGGCTGGGCCGGGGTCTGGGCCGCGGTCGCCGCTTCCGTCGCCGTGCTGGGCGGCCTCCTCGCCCGTCGCCGCCGCGCCGTCTGGCTGGCCGCCGCCCTGCCGCTGGCCTTCCCCGTCGCCGTGGGGGGCTACGTGCTGCTCACCCCGGTCCACGGCGCCGGCTACCTCGAGGGCGAGGCGCCGCAGGGCGAGGCGCCGGCCGGCGCCCCGAACGTGATCCTGGTGACCTGGGACACCGTCCGCGCGGACACCCTGCCGCTGCTCGGCGGCGGCGGCCTCGACACCCCGGTCCTCGACCGCATGGCCGCCGAGGGCTTCGTCTTCGAGGACTTCCAGGCGGTGGCGCCGATCACCGGCCCGAGCCACGCCTCGATCCTGACCGGCCTCTACCCGCCCAGCCACGGCCTGCGCTCGAACAGCGACCGCACGGCGGACTTCGGCACCCCCACGCTGGCGCAGCACTTCGCCGACCACGGCTACGCGACGGGCGGCTTCGTCTCGGCCTTCCCGGTCACCGCGCAGTTCGGCTTCGACGCCGGCTTCCAGGTCTTCGACGACCGCACGCACGAGACCCCGGGCGAGCGCTTCCTGCGCAGCCTGATCTTCACCTGCTCCTTCGCCGCGCGGCTGATCCCGGACGACCTCCACCCGCCGCAGTCCTCCACCGCCGGCGAGACCACGGTGGACCGCGCGCTGCACTGGATCGAGGGGACCGACCGGCCCTTCTTCCTCTGGCTGCACCTCTACGACGCCCACCACCCCTACCGCCCGCCGGCCCCGCTGCGCGAGCGCGCGCTGGCCCGCGCCGGCGAGGGGCCGCGGCCGGCCGACCCGGAGACGGAGGAGGGTTGGGTGCTCCAGCGCGGCGAGATCGAGCGCCTGGACGGCCTGCTCGGCCGCCTGCGCGAGGCGGTGGAGCAGCGCGACCCCGGCCTGGAGCGCACCCTGGTCGCCCTCACCGCCGACCACGGCGAGTGCTTCGGCGAAGGCGGCCACCGCTACAGCCACCACAGCTCGCTCTACGCCGCCACCCAGCACGTGATCGGCCTGGTGCGCCCGCCGGCGGCGCTCGACGGCCTGGTCCGCGGCGGACGCAGCGCCGCCCCCACCTCGCACGTCGACCTGTTCCCGACGATCTGCGAGCTGGCCGGCCTCGAGGCGCCCGCCCTGCAGGGCGTCAGCCTCCTGCCGGCGCTGCGTGGCGAGGACCTGCCGCCGGAACGCGGTCTCTACATGGAGGCCTACCAGCGCCAGCTCGGCGAGAAGCGGATGCAGGGCTGGCGCCTCGCCCCGTGGACGCTCACCACCAGCCTGGCCGGCGAGGACCGCCTGCTGCACGACGAACGCGGCGAGGTGCCCCTCGACGAGGCCGACCCCGCGCTGCTCGCCCGGCTGCGCGCCGAGCGCGAGGCCTTCCTGACCTCGATCGTGATCCGCTCCGGCGAGACCATGGAGTCCGCCGAGAACGACGCCGCCCTGCAGGACCTGGGCTACGTCGACGGCGACGACGAGGGATAGGCCGGCCCCGGGGCGCCGCCCAGCAAGGGCTCGTCCACCGTGTGCGGCTTGCCGATGCCGTAGCCCTGGGCGTAGTCCACGCCGATCCGGCGCAGCTGGCGCAGGATCGCCTCGTCCTCGACGAACTCGGCGACCGTTCGCATGCCCATCACGCGGCCCACCTGGTGGATCGCGCGGACCATGGCGAAGGCGGTCGGGTCGACCGCCACGTCGCGCACGAACATGCCGTCGATCTTGAGCAGGTCGACCGGCAGGTTGCGCAGGTAGCCGAAGGAGGACATGCCGCTGCCGAAGTCGTCGAGCGCGAACAGGCAGCCGCGGCGGCGCAGGCGCTCGATGAAGCGCAGGGCGGCGTCGAGGTTGGCCACCGCGGCCGTCTCGGTGATCTCGAAGCACAGCTTCTGCGGCGGGATCCGGCCCTCGGCGAGGCGCCGGTCGAGCAGCGCGAGCAGCTCCTCGTCGCCCAGCGACTGGCCGGAGAGGTTGATCGAGCACATCGAGAGGCGCTCGAGCTCGGCCGGGTTCGCCTCGAGCCAGTCCAGGGTCGAGCCGACCACCCAGCGGTCGATGCGCGGCGCCAGGCCGTAGCGCTCGGCCGACTGCAGGAAGACCCCGGGCGGCACCAGGCTGCCGTCCTCCGCCTCCATGCGGATCAGGATCTCGTAGTGGTCCCCCTCGCTCGGGCCGGCCACCGGCACGATGGCCTGCCGGTGGAGGCGGAAGCGGTCCTCCTCGAAGGCGCGGGTGATCATCGACACCGCGCGCATCTGTTCCTGCAGCTGCTCCAGGCCGGCGTCGCCCTCCTGGTAGACCTGCACGCGGTCGCGGCCGCCCTCCTTGGCGGCGAAGCACATCGTGTCGGCCAGGCTGAGGACGGCCCCGAGCTCGCGCCCGGCGGCGCTGAGCTGGACCACCCCGATGCTGGCGGTGATCGTGTAGCGCTGCCCGTGGCTCTCGAACTCCAGGAGGCGGAGGGCCTCCCGCACCTGCTCGACCTTGCGCTCGGCGTCCTCGAGGCGGAGCCCCTCGAACAGGACGGCGAACTCGTCTCCGCCGAGCCGGGCCAGCAGGTGCGGCGGGTCGACCTCACGGTCGAGCACCCGCGCGACGTGGCGCAGCAGCTCGTCGCCCGCGGCGTGGCCGCAGGTGTCGTTGACGACCTTGAACTGGTCGAGGTCGAGCAGGACCAGCACGTGCTCCGTGTCCCGGGCGGCGCGCTCGGTCAGCACGGCCAGGCGCCGCTCCAGCTCGCGCCGGTTGGGCAGGCCGGTCAGCGCGTCGTGGCGCTCGCGGAAGGCGAGGTCCTCGCGCAGCTCGTGGGTGCGGCTGGTGTCCTCTCCGACCCAGTGGATCAGGCGGTCGCCGTCCTCCTCCTGCACGCGGGCCACCAGGCGCAGCCAGAAGGTCGTGCCCTCGCGGCGCAGCATGCGGGCTTCGCGCACGTGCAGCTCCCCGGGGTCGCGCAGGACCGCGTGGAGGAAGCGCGCGCTCTCCTCGCGGTCGTCCTCGGAGAGGAAATCGGTGTGGGGCCGTCCGACGAGGTCGGCGACGCGGTAGCCGAGGCGGGAGGCCCCGAAGGCGTTGATCGAAAGCACCCGGCCGGCGGCGTCCGTGCTCAGGAAGACGGCCGGGCTGTCGTCGTAGAAGGAGCGGAAGCGGGCCTCGGACTGGCGCAGGGCCTCCTCGGTGGACTGCCGCACCTCGATCTCGGCGCTCAGGAGCAGGGAGCGGTCCTCGGCCTGGCGGACCAGGCGGGTGAACCCGCGGGCCACGACCCCCGCCTCGCCGGGGGCGTCTACCGGCAGCGCGAGCTCGTCCTCGCCGTCCTCGAAGGCCCGCACGCGCTGGGCGATCTCGTCGAGCGGAGCGGCGATGCTCTCCGCGATGCGCCAGCCGAGGAGGGTGGCGACGACGACCAGGACGGCCAGGAAGACCAGGGTCTGCTGGCGCCGGGAGCGCGCGCCCGCGACCACCTGGTCGTAGTCCGCCAGCACGGCGACGACGAAGGCGCGGCCGTCGCCTCCCGGAGCCGCCACCCGCTCGATGCTGGAGGCGATCTCCACCCCGTGGCGGTCCCGACGCACGAGCGTCGGGGCGAGGGTCCCCCCCGCCGCGAGGGTGGCAGCGATGCGCGGGTGGACGTCCGCCAGGCGCTGGGGCCGGGTGGACCTTCCCGCCTGCATGGCGGGGTCCGGGTGGACCAGGAAGCGGCCCTCCGGATCGACCACCACGAGGTCGCGGCCGCGCGGCAGTTCGGCTCCGAGGTCCCGGAGCACCGGCGAGAGGTCGGCGTGGAGGATCAGGCGCAGGGCGCTCCCCTCGACCGGCAGGCTCACCTCGACGCGCGGGCTCCCGTCCTGGACGACGATCGGCGACCAGCGGGCGCCCCGCTCGTTCTCCGCCCCGCCGGGGACGCGGCGGCCGGTCCAGCCGTCCCCCGCGCGCTGGCCGAGCTGGACCAGCCAGGAGCGCCCGCTGTCGGTGTCCTGGAGGGCCAGGGCCCGGTGGGTCCCCTGGGCGTCCATGCGCAGCCGGGCGAGTTCCGCGAGGTCGTCGAGGGCGGCGTGGTAGGCCTCCGACCGCTCGCCGGGACCGGACCGGACCACCTCCGCCAGCCGCCGCGCGGCCGGCGTGCTGGCCAGGAAGCGGACGTCGTCCTCGATCTCCTCGAGCCGGTGCTGCCAGGAGCCGGCGGCGGACCGGGCCGTCGCATGGACCCCCTCCAGGGCGGCCTCCACCAGAGCGGTCGAGGAGTGCTGGTGGGTCAGGAAGCCGACGAAGCCGGCGGCGACGAGCACCAGACCAGCGACGAGGATCCCCACCTTGGCTCGGATGCCGAGGGCGTGGGACGGCTGGGGATGCGCGGGGAGCATGGCCGAAACAAGTCCAGGAGCTGGACTTCACCCCGACTGCCGAGCGGCCGAGAGGGCTTCCTTCCATCGGCCCGGCCCGCGCCGGGACTGGAGCGATTGCCGCTCCCCCGCCCGAGGATCTCAGCGGCGGGCCCAGGAGGCCGCCATCTCGCGGTGGATCCGGTCCAGCATCCCCTCGGGCCACAGCACCTCGTGCGGCCGGAACAGGCTGCCGTGGTCGCGTCCGGGCACGATGAGGACGTCGGCGTCGCTGCCGAGTTCCTCCAGGTCGGCCTGGAGCAGGCGCACGGCGCCCTCCAGCCGGAAGGTGTCCTGATCCCCGATCCACAGGTGGAGACGTCCGCGGAGGACCGGAGCGAGCTCCTCCCAGCGCTCCCTCAGGATGCGCGAGATGTCGTAGCGGGCCCAGGCGGCGGCCACCTCGGGGTCGATCGCGCCGGTCTCGCGGTCCCACAGCCGCATCGGCCGCCCGTCCGGGCCGCGCGGGCTGAACACGGCGTCGAAGCTGGCCATCTGGCCGCCGGTCTCGCCCTGCCGCTCGAGCTCGGCCAAGCAGAAGCCGCGGACGGTCTGCCGCCAGCTGCCCTCGGGCCCGCGCACGAGCGGGATCTCCGCACCCTCGGCGTCGAAGTAGGCGTTCGCGTCGGCGTAGACGTCGATCCCGGTGAAGTCGCGGAAGTCCACCGGATCGGGTGCGGTGGACCAGGCGCCGCCGAAGACCTCCGGGTACTGGATCTGCAACCAGAGCACGCTCCAGCCGCCGCTCGAGTGCCCGGTCAGCAGGCGCGCGTCGCGCTCGGCGGTGAGGCCGAAGCGGGCCTCCAGCTCGGGCAGGAACTCCTCGGTCAGGGCGGCCCCCCACGGGCCGTTGTTCACCGAGTCGGCGAACTCGTGGTGCCCCGTCGAGAAGCTCGCGTCCAGGTAGACGTACACCATCCGCGGGTAGTCCTCCTCCGCCATCGCCCGGCGCAGGCGGGGCGCCATGCGCGCGGCGCTCCGGTGGCTACCGCCGAAGCCGTGCACGCTGTAGCAGGTGGCGAGCGGCTCGCCCGGCTGGTGGTCGGGCGGCAGGACCACCCCGGCGCGCATCGTGATCGGGCGGCCCCAGAAGGCGCTGAGCCGGGGGGACTCGAACTCGACCCACTCGACCGTGTCGGCGGGAGCGGGCGCCTGCTGCGGGAGGGCGGACGGCGCCGGAGCGGCAGCCAGGAGGAAGGTGGCGAGAGCGAGGACGTGCATGGCGGCGAGCGCGCAGGATACCCGTCACGGGAAAAGGGAACGGGCCGCCGGAGAACCGGCGGCCCGCTTGTCTGGCTACCCGACCAGGACTTGAACCTGGAACGACAGGACCAAAACCTGTTGTGTTGCCAATTACACCATCGGGTAAGGGGCGGAGATTCTACCGGATGCCCGGGCCACCGGCAAGACCGCCTCAGCCGCGGTCGCCGAGGCTGGGGAGGCCCAGCAGGGCGCGGCGCAGCTCCTCCAGGGCGTCACGCACGGTCTGCTGCTGCACCCCCTCGCGGCCGGCCCGCGCGTACTGCCGGCGGCGCAGCACGCGGGTGCCGCCGGGGCCCGCCAGGCCCAGGTAGACCAGGCCGACCGGCTTCTCCGCGCTGCCACCGCCCGGCCCGGCGACCCCGGTGGCGCTGACCGCCCAGTCGGCGCCGGAGCGCTCCCGAGCCCCCTCGGCCATCGCGGCGGCGACCTCGGCCGACACCGCGCCGTGCACGAGGATCCGCTCGGGCGGGACGCCGAGCTCGCTGGTCTTGGCCCGGTCGGCGTAGCAGACCCAGCCGTGGGAGAGGACCTCGCTGGCCCCTGCCACCGCGGTGAGCGCGCCGGCGATCCGCCCCCCGGTACAGGACTCGGCCGTGGCCACGCTCTGCCCACGCGCGCACAGCTCGCGCACGACCACGGCCTCGAGCGTGTCCTCGTCGCGGCCCCAGACGAGGTCGCCCAGCCGCTGCTCCACCTCGGCCGCGGTCGCCGCGAGCACCTCGGCGGCGCTGCGGCCGCCCTCCTCCGACCAGGCCAGCACCGAGACCGTCACGCGCCCGCGGCCGGCGGTGATCCCCATGCGCGGGTTGGTCCCGGCCTCGAGCAGGTCGCGCACCCGCGCCTCGACGGCCGATTCGGGCGCTCCGGAGCAGTGGAAGGTGCCGAAGGCCAGGCGGCCGGCGCCGGGGAAGGCGCGCGCGAGGTAGGCGAGGCCGCCGCCTTCGCCGAAGGAGGTCTGGCACTCGCGGGGCGGGCCGGGCAGGCAGAGGAGGTGCGTCCCGCCGCCGAGCTCGCAGCCGAAGGCCCAGGCCGTCCCCGCGGCGTTGGCCAAGGGCGTCGCTCCCATCGGGACCTGCGCCTGGGCGGTGAACCAGGGCGGCGGCTCGCTGCCGTGCTGGCGCCGGTAGAGCTCGGCCAGCGGCTCGACCGCGCCGGGGACCTCCTCGAGCGGGACGGCGAGCAGCGCGGCCGTCTCGGCGCGTACCCGGTCGTCGGCCGTCGGGCCGAGGCCGCCGGTGGTCAGCACCAGGTCGCAGTGTCCGCGCAGCCGCTCGAGCAGCGAGTGGATCTCGCCGGGAGCGTCCCCCACCGTGTGCATCTCGCGCACCAGGAAGCCGTGGCGCAGGAGCTCGGCCGCGAAGTGCGGGGCGTTGGTGTCCACCACCCGGCCCTCGAGCAGCTCCTCGCCGATCGAGACGACGACGGCGCGCGGGGCGGGGTTCAGGACTCGGCTCCCGCCTCCGGCCGAGGCTTGCGCTGGGCGGCGACGAGCAGGATGCCGACCTCGTAGAGCACCACGGTGGGCGCGGCCATGAGGATCTGGCTGACCGGATCGGGCGGGGTGAGCATGGCGCCGACCACGAAGGCGCCGAGCACGAAGTGGCGGCGGTACTTGCGCAGCCCGGGCGCGGTGACCACGCCGGCCGCGCCGAGCCCCAGGAGGACCAGCGGGAGCTGGAAGACCAGCGCCAGCGCGATGGTCAGCATGAGGAAGAAGCCGAAGTACTCGCCAACGGTGTAGAGCGGCACGAAGCCCGCGGCCTGGTTGAGGCCGGCGAGGAACTCGAGCACCAGCGGGATCATGAAGAAGTAGCCGAAGCTCATGCCGGCCACGCCGAGGACCATGCCCCACGGGATGAAGCGCATGACCACCTTCCGCTCGCCCGGATAGAGCCCGGCGGCGATGAATGCCCAGATCTGGTAGACGAGGTACGGGAAGCCGAACAGCAGCGCGACGACCAGCGCGGTCTTGACGCTGAAGAAGATGCCCTCCGTCACCCCGATCACGCCGAGGTCGGGGATCTCGATCCCGTCCTCGGCCAGGCTGGCGCGCACGGCCTCCCACGGGTGGGTGAACACGTCGCGCACGAAGCCGCTGAGGAACAGGCAGACCGCGAACAGCACGGCGACCACGAGCAGTCCGCGCACGATCCTCCCGCGCAGCTCCTCGAGGTGGGCTGCGAAGGACATCCGGACCTGCTCGGGGTCTTGGGGCTGCTGGGTCATGTCAGGGTCGGGCGGGCGGAACCGGAACGACCTCCCGCCGAGGGGCGGGAGGTCGCGGGCGGAAGCGGGCTTCCGTCAGGGGGTGGCCCCCCGGGAGGATCAGAGGCCCAGCCAGGCCATCGCGTCGCGCAGCGGCACGATGGTCAGGGCGTTCTCCTCGGCCAGGCGGTACTCGGAGCGGCTGCTCCAATCCACCACCTCGCCGGTGTCCTCGTCGAAGAAGGGCGTGCCGAGGATCAGGTAGTCGGCCTCGTTGGTGACCTGCTCGGCCACCAGGATGCCGATCTCCTTCAGCTTGTTCTTCATGTCGGTGGCGCTGAGGCGACCGAAGCCGTTGCCGAGCAGGACGGCGACCGGCTGGCGGCTCGGGTCGTAGATCGCGTTGCGGATCTCGTCGTCCTCACCGATCGGGTCGAACTGGTTGACCGTGGCGAGGATGGTGCACTCGGCGCGCTTCTCCTCGACGTTGACGACCTTGATCCGGCCCTTCAGGGCGGAGGTCTCGGCGTGGTGCACGGCGAACTCCATTCCCGGGACGATGCGGTCGAGGCGGCCGCGGTCGATCCAGGCCTTCTTGAGGCTGGCGCTGGCGGCGAGGACGCTGCCGTCCGGGCCGGCGGCGCGGCGCTCGACCTTGTTCAGGCGCTCGGACAGGATCGCGGCGCGCTGCAGCTGGACCTCCTTCTCGTTCTCGAAGCCCCGGGCCTGGTCGAGCAGCTGGCTGCGCAGCTGGGCGATCTGGCCGTCCTGGTCGGACACCTGCTGGCGCAGGCTGTCGCGCTGGCTCTCCAGGTCGAAGTTGCGCTGGTTCAGCGAGTTGGTGGTGTCCTCGAGCTGGCTCGACAGGTCGTTGATGCGCGAGTCCTTCTCGGACAGGGCCGTGCGGTGCGCCGCGTTGCGGGCGTCGAGGTCGCTGCGCAGCTGGGCCACGGTGCTCTCGAGGTCGCGCTTCTCGGTGAGGGCCTTCTGGTAGGCCGCGGTGGCGGCCGGCAGGAGGCTCTCGATGTTGGCGGCGTCCGGCACGCCGAAGACGGAGGCCGCCTCGCCCAGCGCGGCGCTCACGGCGTTCGGCGCGGAGGTGCCCTGGGCACCCTCGACGAAGCCGATGTTCTTGGACAGCGTCACGTGGGCCTCGTTGGTCGCGTTCTCGCGATCCAGCGCGGCCTGGCGGTCGGCCACGGCGTCCTGATGGGCCAGTTCCCAGTCCGCAGCGCTCTGCTGGCTGGTGTAGGCGAAAATGACAACGAAGACCAGGATGACGCACAGGGCGATCACCCACATCACGCTGACTTGAGCAGCTCCGCGGTTGCGACCGGTCATGGGGTTTCTGCCTTGGGGGGCGGGGGGATCAGGTTTAGGGACGGCTCGGGAGGAGGCTCCCTTCCCGCCCCAAGTAGCCGGGGGGGGCCCAGGAAGGAACACAGTTTTTACGGGCCGCTAGGCTGATGGTCAAGGAAGCCACCGCATGACGATGACGCCCCACCGCGAAGCTGAGCCCGGCCTGAGGATCCTGGGGGTCCTGGGCGGGGTCGGGTCCGGAAAGAGTACCGTCGCGCGGGCTCTCGTGGACGTCTTCGGGTCCCCGGAGTCCCTGATCGACGCCGACCAGGAGGTCGGCCTGCTCCTCGCCTCCCCCTCCGTGGCCGAGGAGGTCGCGGCCGCCCTGGGGACCGGCCTCCTGCGACCCGACGGGCTGCTCGACCGGCGCCAGGTCGCGGCCCGGATCTTCGCCGACGAGGCCGCCCGCGAGACCCTGGAGGGCATCCTCCATCCGGCGGTCCGGCGGGCCGTCCACCGGCGCCTGGAGGGCCTGGAGGCCAGCGGCCGGCCCTGCTGGGCGGTGCTGGACATCCCCCTGCTGCTCGAGAAGGGTCTCGCCGACATCTGCGACTTCCTGGCCTTCGTCGAGGCACCCGACGCCCTGCGCGCGGAGCGGGCCTGCGCCCGCCACGGCTGGACCGAGCAGGAGTGGCGCGCGCGGGAGGCCGCCCAGGCCCCGCTGGCGGAGAAGCGGGCGCGAGCGGATGCTATCCTGCGCAACGCGGACGGCGCGGACGCCGTCCTGCCCCAGGTCCGGGCGCTCCTGCCCCGCCTCCGGGCGATCCCGCCCCGGCCGCTGGCCTCGCGCTGGCCCCGCTGGGACCAGGCGCCTCTGCCCTGATCCCCAGCCGGTCCCCGCCCTCCTTCCCCGCGCGCCCCGTATGGGCCCCGCGGCGGACCCACCTCCGACTCCATGGTCCCCGATCCCAAGTCCTCCCCTTCCCGCCGGCGCCGCCGGCGGCGCCGCCGCGGCGGAGCCGCCTTCCACCAGCCGGCCTCGGCCTTCCCGACGCTGTCCCAGCTGCCCCCGCCCCCGGAGGAGGAGTGGGACCAGGCCGCGGTGAAGAGCTTCGCGCGCAAGCGCACCAAGGAGGAGCTGCACCTCTCGCCCCTGCTCGCCCTCAGCCTGCCCGACCTGCAGGAGCTGGCGGACGAGAGCGGGGTCGAGAACGCCTTCCACCTCGGCCGCGGCGCCATCCTGCGCCGCCTCATCGGCGCGCGCATGGAGAAGGACGGCGTGTTCTTCACCAAGGGCACCCTCGACGTCGGACCCGACGGCGTCGGCTACCTGCGCCACGGCGTCAACGACTACACCGCCAACGCCGACACCGACGCGCTGCTCCACCCCGGGCTGATCGAGAAGCACAGCCTGGCCTCCGGCCAGGAGGTCAGCGGCGTGCTGGCCGCGCCGGAGGACGACAAGGGCGTGCTCGTGATGCACGAGGTCCTCACCGTCTTCGGCGAGGACCCGGAGAAGCAGCTCGCCATCGCCCCGTTCACCGACCTGGTGCCGCTCTACCCCGACGAGCGTCTCAGCCTCGAGACCGAGCGCGACCTGGTCGAGACGCGGATCGTCGACCTGATCTCCCCCATCGGCAAGGGGCAGCGCGGGCTGATCGTCGCGCCGCCGCGCACCGGCAAGACCGTGCTGCTGCAGATGATCGCCAACGCGATCGTGGCCAACCACCCGGAGTGCCACCTGATCATCCTGCTGGTGGACGAGCGCCCGGAGGAGGTCACCGACTTCAGCCGCACGGTCCCCGGCGAGAACCGCGAGATCGTCGCCAGCACCTTCGACGAGCCGCCCTCGCGCCACATCAAGGTGGCCGAGATGGTCATCGAGCGCGCCAAGGCGATGGTCGAGCAGGGCCGCGACGTGGTCATCCTGCTCGACTCGATCACCCGCCTGGCCCGCTCCTACAACAACGAGGCGCCGTCGAACTCCAAGATCATGACCGGCGGCCTGGTGGCCGACGCGCTGCAGAAGCCGAAGCGCTTCTTCGGCGCCGCGCGCAACATCGAGGACGGCGGCTCGCTGACCATCCTCGCCACCGCGCTGATCGACACGAACTCGAAGATGGACGAGGTGATCTTCGAGGAGTTCAAGGGCACCGGCAACATGGAGCTCGTGCTCGACCGCCAGCTGGCCGACCGCCGCGTCTGGCCGGCGATCGACATCAACCGCTCGGGCACGCGCAAGGAGGACCTGCTGTTCGCCAAGGAGGAGCTGCAGCGCGTCTGGCTCCTGCGCAAGGTGCTCAACGACATGAACCCGGTCGAGGCCATGGAGCTGCTCGTCAGCCGCATGGAGAAGTCGCAGAACAACGCCGACTTCCTCCTCAACCTGTCGGTCGGCTGATCCCATGGCGCGCGTCCTGCTGCTGCTCCCCTGCCCGCAGGACGCGCCGCACGGCAACGTCACCACCGCGCGGCGGCTGGCCCGCGGGCTGGCGCGCCACATGCACGAGGTGCTGCTGCACCCGGCGGCCCAGGCCGAGCGCGCGCCGCAGGCCGAGCTGGTGGTCGCCCTGCACGCGCGCAAGGCCGGCCCGGCGGCGGCGCGGCTGGCCGCGGAGCGCCGGCTCCCCCACCTCGTCCTGTTCACCGGCACCGACCTGAACGGCCGGCCGAACGCCGCGGCGCGCGCCGCGGTGGACGCCGCCGCCTTCTGCGTCTGCCTGGGGAAGGCCGCCGCCAAGCGCGCGCGCGAGCTGCACGGCGGCGACGCCGGGCGCTACCGGCTGATCCGCCAGGCCGCCGAGCCGCTGCCCGAGCCGGCCTCCCCCGCCCTCCCCGAGGGCTGCCCCGAGCTCGGCCCCGAGGACCAGCTGGTGCTCGTCCCCGGCGGGATCCGCGCGGTCAAGGCGCCGCAGCGCGCCCTCGCGGCGCTGCGCCCGCTGGCGGCCGAACGGCCCGGGCTGCGGTTGTGGTTCGTCGGCCCCGAGCTCGAGGCCTCCGAGGGCGCCGCCCTCCGCGCCGGCCTCGCCACCGCCCCGTGGGCCGCCTGGATCGGTCCGGTGCCCCACGACCGGCTGCTGCCGGTCTACCGCCGCGCCGACCTGGTGCTCTCCACCAGCCGCTCGGAGGGCGGGCCGCCCAACGCCCTGCTCGAGGCGGCCCTGGCCACCCGCGCGGTGCTGGCGAGCGACATCCCCGCGCACCGCGAGTTCCCCGGCCAGCCGCACCTGTTCCGCGACGACGCGCAGCTGCGGCGCCTGGTCGGCGGACTGCTCGACCAGCCGGGCACGCGCGGCCTCGACGCCGCGCGGCTGCGCGAACAGGTCCGCACCGGCTTCTCGGTCACCGCCGAGGCGGCGGCTTGGGCCCGCGCGGTGTCGGAGGCCCTGGGCGGCCGCTAGGTCCGCGCCAGGCGCCGGATCTTGTCGAGGAACTCGTTCTCGTCGAAGATCGGCTTGGCCTGGTAGTCGTCGGCGCCGGACTGCTCGAGGAAGCGCTCGCGGTCGCCCTCGACGGCGTGGGCGGTGAGCAGGATCACCGGCGGCGCGTCCTCCCCGTACTGCTCCTTGATGCGGCGGCACAGCGCCAGCCCGTCGGTCGGCGCGCCGTCGAGCAGCGCCCCGCGCAGGGTGATGTCGAGCAGCACGAGCGGCGGCCGGCTGGCGCCGACCTGGGCCACGACGTCCTCGCCCTCGGTCCAGTGGGCCACCGGAACCCGCAGCACCTTGTCGAGCAGGTCGTTCAGGTAGCGGCGGATGAGGGGGTCGTCCTCGACGATGTAGTAGGGGCTCATTCGGGCGGCGGGATCCGGAGGGTCTGCACGAGGGCGCGCATGAAGGGCAGGCGGTGGGACAGGATCTCACCCTTCTGCCAGAAGCGGTCGTGCCAGGAGTGACGCAGCTCGGAGGACAGGAACAGCCGGCCGTGGCCGGACACCATCCACTTCGGCGTGAGCATGCTCGACGGGCTGAGGGCCAGGGTCTGCAGCAGCTCCATGCCGTCGAAGCCGCGCTCGCCCTCCTCGGTCGGGAAGGCGACGTCGAGGATGAACAGCTTGAAGGGCACCTGCGCGGCGCGGCGCAGGGCGTCCTCGGGGTCGCCGACCGCGGTCACGTGGACCGGCAGCTCCTGCGCCAGCCACTGGCCGAGGTCGCTGCGCCACACGGCGTCGTCGTCGACCAGCAGGATGCGCCACGGGCTGGCCGGGTCGCCGAACTCTTCAGGCACCGCGGCGCGCCGGCCGGCGGCGGGCAGGGTGAACTCGAAGGTCGAGCCGTGGCCGATGCCCTGCGAGTGGGCGCGGATGCGGCCGCCCATGCGCAGCACGAGGCGGCGGCAGATCGCCAGGCCGAGGCCGAGGCCGTTGCCGCCGGCCTCGGCGCCCTGGGCGAAGGGGTCGAACAGGCGCGTGACGTGTTCGGGCTCGATCCCGGTGCCGCTGTCCACCACCTCGGTGAGCACGTGGCCGCCGCCCGGCATCTGGGAGATGCGCACGACGACCTCGCCCTGGAAGGTGTGGTTGAGGGCGTTCTGCAGCAGGTTGCTCAGCACCTGCGCGTGGCGCTGCGGGTCGGCGAAGACCTTCAGGTCCGGGTCGCCGGCCAGGGTCAGCTGGACGCCGAGCTCCTCGTAGCGCGGACGGAAGCGGCGCAGGATCTCCTCGGTGGCGGCGCCGAGCCGCATCTCCTTGGGCTGGAAGCCGGCCTTGCCCAGCTCGAGCCGCGACAGGTGCAGCAGGTCGTCCACCAGGGCCAGCAGGTGGCGCGCGGCGCCGTAGACGTCTTCCTCGGCGCGCTGCCGCTCGTCCTCGGTCTGGTAGACCCCGCGCTTCAGCAGGTTGAGCAGGCCGAGCAGGCCGGTGAGCGGGGTGCGCAGCTCGTGGCTGGTCGTGCGCACCAGGTTCTCCTGGGCGCGCATGCTCTCCTGCAGCTGCTGGTTGAGCTCGGTGAGGCGCTCGCCGCTGGTCCGCTCGCGCGCCAGGCTGACCGAGTGGTAGGTCGCGACGAGCAGCAGGCTGTCCCACGAGAAGCCGCGCTGCAGCCGCTCGATGGCGTCGACCAGGCCGGCGCGGTCGCTGGCCGGCCAGCGCGCGCCGAGCTCGCCGAGCATGAGGCGCTGGAGCAGCTGGTGTCCCAACAGGGTCAGCTCGAGCGGCATGCCGATGACGAGGTGCGCCTCGGCCATGCGGATGGCCATCTCGGCGCGCGCCTGCGTGTCGGGCGAGTCGTGCAGGAAGCCGCGCAGCCAGGCGCCGAGCGAGTCGTGCAGGCGCGCGAAGCGCTCGTCGCTGCTGATAAAGGACCAGGCGCGCTCGTCCTCGCGGATGCGCTCGTAGAAGCGCTCGACCACGTCCGGGATGGCGTGCTCGAGCAGGATGGCGAGGTCGGCGAGCCGCGGGGGCTCGCCGAGGTAGGCGGTGGCTTGCTGGAGGAGCTGCCGCGGACCGAAGGTGGTCAGCGGCGCCACCTACTCGATCCCCTGGGCTTCCAGCCAGCGCTGGGCGTCGAGCGCGGCGGCGCAGCCCATGCCGGCGGCGGTGATCGCCTGGCGGTAGTCCGGGTCGCTGACGTCGCCGGCGGCGAACACGCCCTCGACGCTGGTCCGCGTGCCGTCATCGACCGTCAGGTAGCCGACCTCGTTCTTGGCGAACTCCTCGCCGAGGAAGTCGGTGTTCGGGGCGTGGCCGATGGCGACGAACAGGCCCTGGCAGGCGAACTCCTCGGTGCCGCCGTCCTGCGTGTCCTCGAGCACCAGGCCGGTGACCTTCTTGTCGTCGCCGTGCAGGATGTCGACGACCTGGCGCCACATCTTCACCTCGATCTTCGGGTTCTTCTCGACGCGCTCGAGCATCACCTTCGAGGCGCGGAAGTAGTCGCGCCGGTGGATGATCGTCACCTTGGAGGCGAAGCGGGTCAGGAACAGGGCCTCCTCCATCGCGGTGTCGCCGCCGCCGACGATGGCCACCTCGACGTCCTTGAAGAAGGCGCCGTCGCAGGTGGCGCAGGCCGACACGCCGAAGCCCATCAGCTCCTTCTCCTTGTCGAGGCCGAGCAGCTTGGCCTTGGCGCCGGTCGCCAGGATGACGGCGTGCGCCTCGACCTTCTCACCGAAGTCGTCCTCGATCACGAAGGGGCGCTGCGAGGTGTCGATCGACTTCACGTTGCGGAACTCGACGAACTCGGTGCCGAAGCGGGCGACCTGGGCCTTGAAGCGCTCCATCAGCTCGGGGCCCTGGATGCCCTCGGGGAAGCCGGGGTAGTTCTCGACCTCCGTGGTGATCGTGAGCTGGCCGCCGGGCTGCATGCCCTCGAAGAGCAGGGGCTTCAGGCCCGCGCGGGAGAGGTAGAGCGCTGCGGTGTAGCCGGCCGGGCCGGAACCGATGATGGCGACGTTGCGGACCATGGGGCAGAATCATAGGGCAGCCCCGGAGATGCCTCCAGGCCCGACATGGACCGCTTCGCCACCGACCGCGCCAGCCTCGAGAAGGAGGTCGTGATGAGCTTCGTCCGCGCCGGCGGGCCGGGCGGGCAGCACCGCAACAAGGTCGAGAGCGGCGTGCGCCTGTTCCACCCGCCGAGCGGGATCACGGTCACCGCCACCGAGCGGCGCAGCCAGCACCAGAACCGCGAGCTGGCCTTCGAGCGCCTCGCCGAGAAGCTGGAGCGCCGCAACCACCGGCCGGCGCCGCGCAAGAAGACGCGCAAGCCGCGCTCGGCCGACCGCAAGCGGCTCGAGGCGAAGAAGCGGCGCGGGGACACGAAGCGCGAGCGCGGGCGCCGCCACGAGCCCTGAGCGGACTATCCTGTCCGGATGACGGAGAGAACGGAGCGGGTGGCGGTCGTCACCGGGGCCTCGCGGGGCATCGGGGCGGCCTGTGTGGAGCACTTGAGTGCCCGCGGCTGGCGGGTCTTCGCCGGCGTGCGCAGCGAGACGGACGGCGACCGGCTGCGCCGCCCGGGCGTCGAGCCGGTGGTGCTCGACGTCACGGACGACCGCGCCGTCGCAGCGGCCGCGGCGGCGGTCGCAGCGGCCGCGCCCGGCGGAGTTCACGGCCTGGTGAACAATGCCGGCCTCGCCGTGCCGGGCCCGCTCGAGTTCCTGCCGGTCGAGCGCTTCCGCCACCAGCTCGAGGTCAACGTGACGGGCGTGCTGCGCTGCGGCCAGGCCTTCCTCCCCCAGCTGCGCCGCGCGCGCGGGCGGATGGTCAACATGAGCTCGATGGCGGGGCGCGTGGCCGGGCCGATGCTCGGCGCCTACCACGCCTCCAAGTACGCCCTCGAGGGGATGAGCGACAGCTGGCGGCGCGAACTGATCCCCCACGGCCTGTGGGTCGCGCTGGTCGAGCCCGGCGCCATCGCCACCGACATCTGGGACACCTCGCGCGGCATGGCCGAGTCCATCGCGGACGAGCTGCCGCCGGCGGCCGAGGAGCACTACGGCCGCCTGTTCGAGGCCTCGCGCGGCGCGGTCGAGGAGGTCGTCGCCCGCGCCATCCCGCCGGCGGCCGTGGCCGAGGCGGTGGTGCACGCGCTGGAGTCCCCCCGGCCCCGCACCCGCTACGTGGTCGGCGCCGACGCGCGCGGCGCCATCCGCGCCGCGCGCTGGCTGCCGGACCGGTGGATGGACCGGCTGGTCCTGAAGCACAAGGGCTGAGACTCAGGCCGTCACGCGCAGGGCGTCGGCCACCGCGCGCCCCATCTCGGAGCACTTGGCCCTGCCGCCCATGTCGTAGGTGCGCACCGCGCCGGCGGCGATCACCGCCGCGACGGCCTGGTCGACGGCCTGCGCCTTGTCGGCCTCGCCGAGGAAGTCGAGCATCATCTTGGCGGCGAGGATGCAGGCGATCGGGTTGACCTTGTCCTGGCCGTCGTACTTCGGCGCCGAACCATGGGTCGGCTCGAACACCGCCACGTCGCGGCCGATGTTGCCGGCGCTGGCGAAGCCCAGCCCGCCGACCAGCTGGGCGCACAGGTCGCTCAGCACGTCGCCGAACAGGTTCGAGGTGACGATCACCCCGTAGTCCTGCGGGTTCTTGATCAGCCACATCGCCATCGCGTCGATGTTGGCGTCCCACATCTCGACCTCGGGGAAGTCCTTCGCCACGTCCCGCGCGGCGTCCATGAACATGCCGCTGGTCTCGCGCAGGACGTTGGGCTTCTCGACCACGGTGACGGAGGGGTAGCCGTGCTTGCGGGCGTACTCGAAGGCGGCGCGCACGATGCGGCTGGCGCCCTCCCAGGTGATGATGCGCGAGGAGAAGCTCATCTCCTCGGGCGGCACCGCGGCGAAGCGGGCGAAGTTGGGGTGGGTCTCGAGGGCGGCGCGGATGGCGCCGTCGACCGGGTGCCACTCGACCCCGCCGTACATCCCCTCGGTGTTCTCGCGGAACACGACCAGGTCGAGGTCGTCGCGGTAGTTGAGCGGGTTGCCGGGGAAGGAGCGGCAGGGGCGCAGGTTGGTGTACAGGTCGAACAGCTGCCGCATGCGCACGATCGGGCTGCGGTAGACCAGCCCCGTGCCCTTCAGCCCGGGGGCCAGCTCGGCCTCGGCCTCGGCCTTCGGCTTCGAGGTGATCGCCCCGAACAGGGCGGCGTCGCAGCGGCGCAGGCCCTCCACGGTGCGCTCCGGCAGGGCGTCGCCCTCGGTGCACCAGAACTCCCAGCCGATGTCCAGCGGCCGGTAGTCGGCCTCGAAGCCGACGGCGTCGAGCACCGTCCGCGCCGCGTCCATCACCTCGTTCCCGACGCCGTCGCCGGGCATCCATCCGATCTCGTAGCGAGCCATGTTCCTCGGGGTCCGGCGCCGCGGGGGCTCCGCAGCGCGATGCCCGGGGATAAGCCCTGGCGGCCGCGATCCAAGAAGGCCGCCCGGAGAAAGCCGGTGGCCCCTGGAAGCCGGGGCGCTCTCCCCCTATGCTGTCGCCACCCATGAAGACGGGCGGAGGGACAGGCCCTGCGATGCCCGGCCAACCCGCTCCGGAGGTGTCCGGCGGCGAAGGTGGCAAGTCCTGGGCGGCGCGTCCGTCCGAACATGGCACGCCGGCCTGTCCCTCCGTCCGCGGGGTCCGAGACGGCCATGAACCACCGCCACGACACACCGAGCCTGCGCGAGCGGCTCCGCCACCAGGTCCTGGTGCTCGACGGAGCCATGGGCTCCTCGCTCAACGAGCGCGGGCTGAGCTTCCAGGACTGCTTCGAAGCCGCCAACCTCGAGCACCCCGACTGGGTGCGCGAGATCCACGGCTCCTTCCTCGACGCCGGCGCCCAGGGCATCCACACCAACACCTTCGGGGCCAACCGCTACAAGCTCGACAAGTTCCACCGCGAGCAGGACCTGGAGCGGATGCTAGAGGAGGCCGCGCGGATCGCGCGCGAGGCGGCCGAGGGGCGCGGCTTCGTGCTCGGTTCGATCGGCCCGCTCGGCCCGCAGATCGAGCCGCTCGGGCGCATCGCCAAGCTCGAGGCGCGGCTGGCCTTCCAGGAGGTGGCCGCCCGCCTGGCCCCCCACGTCGACGGCTTCTCGCTCGAGACCTTCAGCAACCTGGAGGAGGCGCTCGAGGCGCTGCGCGGCGTGCGCGCGGTCAGCGACCTGCCGGTCATCGCCCACCTCACGGTGGTCAACTCCGGCCGGACCCTGCTCGGCACCACCGTCGAGACCGCCGCGCAGCAGCTCGAGCAGGCCGGCGCCGACGCCGTCGGCCTGAACTGCTCGACCGGCCCGAGGGCCGTGCTCGAAGGGGCGCTGCGGATGGCCGAGGTCTGCGACCTGCCGCTGGCGGCGCGGCCCAACGCCGGCATGCCGCGCGAGATCGACGGCCGCGTCTTCTTCGAGTCCAGCTCCGACTACTTCGCCCGCTTCGGCCGCCGCTTCCTGCAGGCCGGCGGGCGCATCGTCGGCGGCTGCTGCGGCACGACCCCCGAGCACATCCGCTCGCTGGCCCAGGCCGCGCGCGCCTTCCAGGCCAGCGGGGTGACCACGCCCCCGCCCACCGGCCTGCGTCCGCGCGCCGAGGTCGTCGCCGAGCGGCCGCTGCGCCCGCTGCCCCTGGCCGAGCGCTCGCAGCTCGGCGCCGCGCTGGCCGCCGGCGCCAAGCCGATCAGCGTCGAGCTGCTGCCGCCGCACACCCCGGACATGAGCAAAGTGGTGGCCGCCGCGCGCGCGGTGAAGGAGGCCGGCGCCACCTGCGTCAACCTGCCCGACGGCCCGCGCGCCTCGGCGCGGGTGTCGAACTCCGCCGCGGCGGTGATCCTCGAGCGCGAGGTCGGCATCGAGACCCTGGTCCACTACTGCTGCCGCGACCGCAACCTGCTCGGCATGCAGAGCGACCTGATGGGCGCCGAGGCGCTCGGCCTGCGCAACCTGCTGGTGATCACCGGGGACCCGCCCTACCAGGGCAACTACCCCGACGTCACCGCGGTGTTCGACGTCGACTCGATCGGCCTGTGCAACGTGATCGACCACCTGAACCACGGCCTCGACCTCGGCGGCAACCCGATGAAGGCGCAGACCCACTTCTGCTTCGGCGCCGCCTTCAACCACACGGCCGTGGACCAGGAGCGCGAGCTGTCGCGCTTCCGCTGGAAGACGCTCGCCGGGGTGGACTTCTTCGTCACCCAGCCGGTGTTCGACGCCTCCGCCCTGGTCCGCGCCCTCGACCGCCTGCCGCCGGAGCGCCCGCCGGTGCTGGCGGGCATCTGGCCGCTGCGCAGCCTGCGCAACGCCGAGTTCCTGGCCAGCGAGGTGCCCGGCGTGGTCGTCCCCGAGGAGGTGATCGAGCGCATGCGCGCCGCCGACGAGGCCGGCCGCGCCGAGGAGGAGGGTCTGGCCCTCGCCGCCGAGACCGTCGCCCGCGTCGCCGACCTGGTGCAGGGCTTCCAGATCGCCGCCCCCTTCAACCGGATCGAGCCGGCGGTCGAACTCATCCACAGCATCCGCCAGACGGCATGAGCGCCGCCGACTCCCGCCCCGCCTTCTCCGCGCTCCTCGCCGAGCGCATCCTCGTGCTCGACGGCGCGACCGGAACCCTGATCCAGGCCTACGGCCTCGGCGAGGCCGACTACCGCGGCGAGCGCTTCGCCGGCCACCCGCAGGACCTGAAGGGCAACCACGACCTGCTGTGCCTGACGCGGCCGGACGTGGTCGAGGCCGTCCACCGCCGCTACCTGGAAGCGGGCGCCGACGTCATCGAGACCAACAGCTTCAGCGCCACGCGGATCAGCCAGGCCGACTACGGCACCGAGGGCGAGTGCTACGCGATCAACCGCGCGGCGGCCGAGATCGCCCGGCGCGCGGCCGACGCCGCCACCGCCGAAGACCCGTCCCGCCCCCGCTACGTCGCCGGCTCGATGGGCCCGACCAACCGCACCGCCTCGCTGTCCCCGGACGTCGAGGACCCGGGGCGGCGCGGGGTGGACTTCGACCAGCTGGCCGACGCCTACGAGGAGGCCGCGCGCGGCCTGATGGACGGCGGCGCCGACCTCCTGCTGGTCGAGACGGTGTTCGACACCCTGAACTGCAAGGCGGCGCTGTTCGGCATCGCGCGGCTGTTCGAGGCGCGCGGCGACGCCCTCCCGGTGGTCGTCTCGGGCACGATCACCGACGCCAGCGGACGCACGCTGTCCGGTCAGACCGTCGAGGCCTTCTGGACCTCGATCAGCCACTTCCCGCTGGCCGCGGTCGGCTTCAACTGCGCCCTCGGCGCCGAGGAGCTGCGCCCGCACCTCGAGGAGATCGCCGGGCTCGCCGGCTGCGCCACGATCTGCTACCCGAACGCCGGCCTGCCCGACGAGTTCGGCGAGTACCGCCAGGACCCGGAGACGATGGCGGGCCTGATCCGCGGCTTCGCCGAGGACGGCCTGGTCAACCTGGTCGGCGGCTGCTGCGGCACCACCCCGGAGCACGTGCGGGCGATGGTCGAGGCGGTGGCGGGGCTGCCCCCGCGCACGCCGGCGGTGCCCGACGGCCTGCCGCGCTTCAGCGGCCTCGAGGCGCTGGTCGTGCGACCCGACTCGAACTTCGTCAACGTCGGCGAACGGACCAACGTGACCGGCTCGCGGCGCTTCGCGCGGCTGGTCCTGGGGGGCGACTACGAGACCGCGGTCGAGGTGGCGCGCCAGCAGGTCGAGAACGGCGCGCAGCTGATCGACGTGTGCATGGACGAGGGCATGCTCGACGGCGTCGAGGCCATGCGCCGCTTCCTGCGCCTGATCGCCGCCGAGCCGGACGTCGCCCGCGTCCCGCTGATGATCGACAGCTCCCGCTGGGAGGTCCTCGAGGAGGGCCTGAAGAACGCACAGGGCAAGTGCGTGATCAACTCGCTGTCGCTGAAGGACGGCGAGGAGGAGTTCCGCCGCCGCGCCCGCCTCGCCCGGCGCCACGGCGCCGCGGTGGTCGTCATGGCCTTCGACGAGCAGGGCCAGGCGGTGGACCAGGCCCGGCGCCTGGAGATCGCCGGGCGCGCCTGGGCCATCCTGGTCGACGAGCTGGGCTTCCCGCCGCAGGACGTCGTCTTCGACCTCAACGTGCTGGCCATCGCCACCGGCATCGAGGAGCACGACGGCTACGCGCGCGACTTCATCGAGGCCGTCGCCGAGCTGAAGCGGCGCCACCCCGGCTGCCTGGCCAGCGGCGGGATCTCCAACCTCAGCTTCGCCTTCCGCGGGGTCGAACCGGTGCGCGAGGCGATGCACTCGGTCTTCCTCTACCACGCGATCCGCGCCGGCCTCGACCTCGGCATCGTCAACGCGGGGCAGCTGGCGGTCTACGACGAGCTCGACCCCGAGCTGCGCGAGCGCGCCGAGGACGCGGTGCTGCAGCGCCGCCCGGACGCCACCGAGCGCCTCGTCGCCCTCGCCGAAACCCTGCGCGGGCAGGACACCACCCGCGCCGCCGCCGCCTCCGCGTGGCGCGAGCTGCCGGTCCCCGAGCGCCTGGCCCATGCGCTGGTCCACGGCGTCGCCGACCACGTCGAGGAGGACGCCGCCGCCGCGCTCGCCAAGCTCGGCAGCCCGCTGGCGGTGATCGAGGGCCCGCTGATGGCCGGCATGGACCGCGTCGGCGAGCTGTTCGGCTCGGGCCGCATGTTCCTGCCGCAGGTGGTGAAGAGCGCGCGGGTGATGAAGCGGGCCGTGGCCTGGCTCGAGCCCCACTTCGAGGACGGCGCCGGCCCGCGCGAGGCGCGCAGCACGATCGTGCTCGCGACCGTGAAGGGCGACGTGCACGACATCGGCAAGAACATCGTCGGCGTGGTGCTGGGCTGCAACGGCCACCGCGTGGTGGACCTGGGCGTGATGGTCCCCGCGCGCGAGATCCTCGCCGCGGTCGAGCGCGAAGGCGCCGACCTGCTCGGCCTGAGCGGCCTGATCACCCCCTCGCTCGAGGAGATGCGCCACGTCGCCGCCGAGCTCGAGCGCGAGGGGCACGCGCTGCCCCTGTTGATCGGCGGCGCCACCACCTCCCCCGCCCACACCGCGGTCAAGCTGGCGCCGGAGTACTCCGGGCCGGTGGTCCACGTCGCCGACGCCTCGCGCGCCGCCGGCGTGGTCGCCAGCCTGCTCGCGCCCGAGCAGCGCGGCGCCTTCCTGGCCGAGAACCGCGCGGCGCAGGAGCGGCGCCGGGCCGAGCGCGGCGCGCCCGCGGCCGAGCGCCGCCGCCTGCTCACCCTGGCCGAGGCCCGGGACAAGGCGCCGCGGCTCGACTGGAGCCAGCCGCTCCCCGCCCCGGCCCGGCCCGGCCTGACCCGGATCGCCGAGCAGCCGCTGGACGAGCTCGCCGCGCGCATCGACTGGACCCCCTTCTTCCAGACCTGGGACCTGCCCGGCCGCTACCCGGCGCTGCTCGACGACCCGCAGGCCGGCGCCCACGCGCGCGAGCTGCACGAGCAGGCGCTCGAGATGCTGGCGGACTGGGGCGCCTCCGGCCGGGTCCGCGCCGCCGGCGTGGCCGGACTGTTCCCCGCCGCCTCGGAGGGCGACGACCTCCTGGTCCACGACCCCGCCGACCCCGGCCGCCTGCTCGCGCGCCTGCCGATGCTCCGCCAGCAGCGCCGCGGCCGCGGCGGCGCCGCCAACCTCTGCCTGGCCGACTTCGTCGCGCCGGCCGCGGGGGCGCCGCGCGACTGGATCGGGATGTTCGCGGTCACTGCGGGCCTCGGCCTCGACGAGGTCGTCGCCGGCTTCGAGGCCGAGGGCGACGACTACCGCGCCATCCTCGCCAAGGCGCTGGCCGACCGGCTGGCCGAGGCCTTCGCCGAGCGCCTGCACGAGCGGGTGCGCCGCGAGCTGTGGGGCTACGAGCAGGGGCCGGAGGCGAGCAACGAGGAGCTGATCGCCGAGCGCTACCGCGGCATCCGCCCCGCGCCCGGCTACCCCGCCTGCCCCGACCACGGCCTGAAGCGGACGATCTTCGAGCTGCTCGGCGCCGAGGAGGCCGCGGGCATGCGCCTCACCGAGAGCTTCGCCATCGCCCCGGCGGCCTCGGTCAGCGGGCTCTACTTCGCCCACCCCAAGGCCTGCTACTTCGGCGTCGGCCGCATCGGCGCCGACCAGCTCGCCGACCTGGCCGCGCGCAGCGGCGTGGCCGCGGCGGAGCTGGCGCGGCGCATCGGCCCGACCGCGGCCGAGGCGCTGGATCAGGCGGTGACGCCGTAGACCTCTTCGGTGACCGCGCGGATCGAGCGCAGGAAGGCGGCCGCCGAGAGCGGCGCGCCGGTGACCCGCTCGACCAGCTCGGCGGCCGGCCAGCGCGAGCCGGCGTCGTGCACCTCGCGGCGCAGCCAGCCGAGCAGCGGGGCGAACTCGCCGCGGGAGAACTGCCCGTCCAGGTCGCCGAGCTCGGCGCGCGCCTTCTCGAACAGCTGCGCCGCGACCAGGTTGCCCAGGGTGTAGGTCGGGAAGTAGCCGAAGGCGCCCATCGCCCAGTGGATGTCCTGCAGCACGCCCTGCGCCACGTCCGGCGGGCGGATGCCGAGCATCTCCTCGTAGGCGTCGTCCCAGGCCTGCGGCAGCTCGTCGATGCCGAGCTCGCCGGCGAACAGGCGGCGCTCGACCTCGAAGCGCACGGCCACGTGCAGGTTGTACGTGCCCTCGTCCGCCTCGACGCGGATCAGGCTCGGCTGCACGGTGTGCAGCGCGGGGTAGAGCGCGTCCACGGTGACGCCCTCGGTGCCCGGCAGGTGCGCGTGGAGGCGCGGCAACGCCCAGCTCCAGAAGGCGCGCGAGCGGCCGACCAGGTTCTCCCACATGCGCGACTGCGACTCGTGCACGCCCAGGCTGACCGCGCCGCCGAGGGGCGTCCCCTGCCAGCGCTCGGGCAGGCCCTGCTCGTAGAGACCGTGGCCGGCCTCGTGCATGATGCCGAACAGCGCCGGGCGGAAGTCGTCCTCCTGCAGGCGCCAGGTGATGCGCACGTCGCGCAGGTCGAAGGTCGTGCAGAAGGGGTGCGTGGTCTTGTCGAGGCGCCCGGCCTCGAAGTCGAAGCCCATCGCGGTGGCCACCTCCACGCCGAAGGCGCGCTGCGCGGCCTCGGGGAAGCTGCCGCGGGCGGGCGACTCGTCCACCTCCACCCCGCTCGCCGCCACCGCCTGGATCAGCGGGCTCAGCTCCGCGCGCAGCTCGGCGAAGACCGGGGTCAGGGCCGCCTCGGTGGCGCCGGGCTCGAACTCGTCCATCAGGACGTCGTAGGCCGGGCGCGAGTCGTCGATCGCCGCGGCCTGCTCGCGGCGCAGCTCGACCGCGCGCGCGAGGTGGTCGCGGAAGACGCTGAAGTCTGCGGCGGCGCGCGCCTCCTGCCAGGCGGCCAGCGCCGCGCTGTTGGCCTCGGCCATGGCCTTGGTCAGCGCGGCGGGAACACGGGCGGCGCGGTCGTGGACGCGGCGCGCCTCGCGCGCCATCGCCTCGAGGTCGCTGCCCGGCTCGGCCGCCTCCTCGAGCGCGGCGACCGCGTCGGCCATCGCGCTGCAGGTCAGCCGCTCGTGGGAGATCCCCGCCAAGGTCGCGAGCTGGCTGCCGCGCCCGGCCTGGCCGCGCGGCGGCATGTAGGTCTCCTGGTCCCACTGGAGCACGGCGCTGGCGTGGTTCAGGTCCTGGACCTCGCGCCACAGCGCGGTGAAGCGATCGAGAGCGGTGCCGTCGGCCATGGCGGGATTGTAGGCCCGCCCGGCGCAGCGGCTCAGCGCGGCTGGCGCGCCAGGGCGTCCGGGGTCGGGCCCAGGCGGTGCTCGGCGGAGACCGGCGCGTACCACCAGGCCATGGTCGCGACGTCGGTGGACTCCGGACCGAGTTCGAGCGGCAGCTCGAAGCGCAGCGCCTCACCGAGCGGCACCGGCGAGGCCGGCATCAGGCGGTCGAGGAAGGTCCAGCCCTGGGCGCGGCCGACTCCCTGGAGGGGGGTGCGGAAGGGCTCGAGCGGCCCCGGGGGCAGGCCGAAGAAGCCGCTCGGATCAACCGAGCCGGTGAGCGACTCGGAGCGCACGGAGACGGCGGCGCCGAGCAGCTCGCCGGGCCCGTCGGCGTCGAGCAGCAGGGCCGGGTAGGAACCGGAAACCCCCTCGTTCAGGGTCCAGGCCGCGTGCAGGCGCCAGTCGGGCGCCTCGCCCGAGCTGAAGTAGAGGTGCAGCCGGCAGAGCGGGATCTCGGAGGTCTCGTTGAGCAGGACCACCTGCGCACCGTCGGCGAAGGGGATCGGCAGGAAGGAGTCCAGTTTGAGCCCGTCGCGCGAGTCGTAGGTGGAGCGCAGCAGGTGGGCGCGGCCGGCCGGCTGGCCGGTGTCGGCCAGGAACCAGGCGCCGAGCGGGACGTCGACGAGGAGTTGCTTGTCGGTGCGGATGCGCAGGCGCACCCCGCGGAAGAGCTCGGCCAGGTCGAGCTCGTCGGCGTTGAGGATCTCGAGACGGAAGGCGTGGATCACGCCGCTGCGGCGGATCTGGCCGGTCAGCCGGGTGTTGGTCTTGATGCGACCGAAGCTGCTGGCGCGCTCGCGCGGCTGGAGCAGGAACTCCCCGCTGGTCAGGAGGTCGCCGACCAGCTGGTAGTTCTCGCGCTGGGCTTCCCAGAAGTCCGCGTCCACCTCGGGCAGCGGGGTCTCGCCGGCGGCGCGGGCCTCGACGCGGAAGTCCTGCCCGGCGGCCAGCGCGCGCACGCGCAGCCCGCCGGTGAAGGGCACCGGGACCTGGAAGTCGAGGGCGCCGCCCTCGACGCGGACCAGCGGGCCGGCGAAGGCCGCCATCCGCGCCACCGTCTCGGCGTCGAGGACCAGGTCGGCCTCCTCCCCCCCGCCGAGGAGGATCTCCACCCCCGGGCCGGCGACGGGCAGCCAGACCCGCGTCAGCAGGCCGTCGCCGGGGACGGCGAGGAGTTCCTCGCCGGCGGCGCGGCTGGTGCCGTGGTTGACGTGCACCGCGCGCGGCGCGGCGGGTTGGCCGGTGCGCTCGAAGCGGAGCAGCGGGTCGAGGAAGGATCCGTCGGCCGGAGCCTGCGGGACGGCGGCGAGGAGGAGGGCGGCGAGGAGCATGGCGGGAGCGGAGCGGGGAGCGCGGACGCCCCCCGAGGAAACCTCATCGACCGCTGCGGCGGGTCTTCTTGGCCGCCTTGCGCGTGACCTTCTTGCGGACGACCTTCTTGGCCGTCTTCCGCTTCGCCTTCTTCTTGGTCGCCTTCTTCTTGGTCGCTCTCTTCTTCGCAACCTTCTTCTTCGCGACCTTCTTCGCCGTGCTGCCCGGCTTGCGCCCGGGCTTCTGGCGCCCGCCCTCGAGGCCGAGCTCCTGCAGGCGCGCGAGCAGCTCGCGCTTGCCCATGCCGCGCACCGCGGCGATCGCTTCGAGCTGCTTGCGGCGCGGCGCCGTGCGGCCCTTCTCCCAGGACCAGACGGTGTTCAGGCCGACGCCGACGAGCTTGGCCAGGGCGGCCTGGCTCAGATCGTGCTTCTTGCGCAGGACGGCGATGGTGTCCTTGCGCCAGCGCAGGTTCGCCCCGCCCTCCTCGGCGGCGGGCGCGGCGGTCCGGGCGGGCGTGGCGGCGCCTCGGCGCAGGGCCGCGATCTCCTTCTTCTGCTCGGCGAGCTGCTTGCGCAACTGGGCGCTGCGCTGCTTCTCCTTGACGAGGGCCTTCTTGACTTCCGAGACGGCCGCGCGCGCTTCACTGCGCGCCAAGCGGCGGATCTCCGCCTTGAGGACGCTGGCGAGATTGACCATTGTTTCCCTTTCCGCGAACCGGCCGGACGGGGAGACGACCGCTGCGGAGGTGGGCGAACCCTAGCACAAACGGGGAAGAAAAACAGGCCTCACCCCCTCCTCCGGGCCGAACCGAGCGTTTATCCGAAGCCGAGATGGGCCAGAACCTCGTCGAGAAGATCGTCGGAAGACACGCCCTCGGGCTGGATTCCCCCCACGCAGTCCTCAGCGGCGACTACGTCCGTGTCCGCCCGCGCCACGTGCTGACGCACGACAACACCGCCGCGGTGATGGCCAAGTTCGCCAGCCTCGGGGTCCTGCGCGTCCACGACCCGCGGCAGCCGGTGTTCGCCCTGGACCACAACGTGCAGAACCGCTCCGAGGCCAACCTGGCCAAGTACGAGCGCATCCGCGCCTTCGCCGAGGAGCAGGGCATCGACTTCCACCCGGCGGGCCGCGGCATCGGCCACCAGGTGATGATCGAGGAGGGTTACGCCTGGCCCGGCGCGCTGGTGGTGGCCTCGGACTCGCACGCCAACCTCTACGGCGGTATCGGCGCGCTCGGCACCCCCGTGGTACGCACCGACGCCGCCGCGCTGTGGGCGACCGGCGAGACCTGGTGGCAGGTGCCGCCGGTGACCCGCGTGGTGCTCGAGGGCGAGCTGCGCCCCGGCGTCAGCGGCAAGGACCTCGTCCTGGCGCTGTGCGCGCTCTACGACGGCGACGAGGTGCTCAACCACGCGATCGAGTTCACCGGACCGGGCGTGGCCGGGCTGTCGATCGAGGCGCGCCTCAGCGTGGCCAACATGACCACCGAGTGGGGCGCCCTGGCCGGCCTGTTCCCCTGCGACGCGCGCACCCGCGCCTGGCTGGCCGAGCGCGAGGGCGTCCATCCCGCCTTCACCCCGGAGGCGGTCGCCCGTGCCGGAGAAGGGCTCGCGCCGGACGAGGACGCCGACTACGCCCAGGAGATCGTGGTGGACCTCGCCCGGGTGGCGCCGATGCTGACCGGACCCGACACGGTGAAGGTCGCGGTGCCGGCCGCTGCACTCGACGCCGAACGCATCCCGGTGGACAAGGCCTACCTGCTCTCCTGCGTCAACGGGCGCGCCGAGGACCTCGCCGCCGCCGCCGCCGCGCTCGACGGCCGCCGCGTGGCCGAGGGCGTCGAGCTGTGGTTGGCCGCGGCCTCCGACGAGGTGCAGCGCGAGAGCGAAGCGCGCGGCGACTGGGGCACGCTGGTCGCCGCCGGCGCGAAGACCCTGCCGCCCGGCTGCGGCCCCTGCATCGGCCTCGGCGCCGGCCTGCTCGGCGACGGCGAGGTCGGCGTGTCGGCCACCAACCGCAACTTCCGCGGCCGCATGGGCAGCCGCGAGGCGCAGGCCTACCTGGCCTCCCCCGCCGTGGTCGCCGCTTCGGCCAAGGCTGGCTTCATCTGCGGCCCGGAGGTCGCGGTCGACACGTCGCTGGAGCGCAAGATCCGCGTCCCA
>CAYFGE010000007.1:106201-129070 GCA_964342475.1 uncultured Planctomycetales bacterium | reverse complement strand
TCTGACCAGTTACACTGGGCCGGTTGTTCATCTCCCAGAGGTGGCTGTTGGGAATCGATCCCGGGCTCTGACCAGTTACACTCCGTCCCGCGCAAGCCCCTGGAAGGAAGGGGCTTGCGCGGGATTCCCGTCAGAAGAGGTCCAATTGGCTGGGCATCCGTTCGGACGGCATCGGGATTTCTCCCTGGTAGCACTCCATCCGGGCATATTGCTTGTCCGTGAACCACAGGATCCGCACGCGGCCCTCCGGGGGCAGCTTGAGGCGGACGCGGTTGCGGTGGACGGCAGCATTCTCCTCGCTCGGGCAAGGGCGAGAGTACACCGAGAACTGGATCATGTCGAAGCCGTCCTGGATGAGGTCCTTGCGGAAGCGGGAGGCCCGCTTGCGCTGGAGCTTGGTCCGGACGGGCAGGTCGAAGACGACGAGCAGCCACATGGCGCGGTAACCGCTGATCTGCATCAGGCGGCCTCCTGATATCGGGGGAGTTCGAGGATCGCGGCGGCCTCCACCGCGCCGGCCTCCTTGCGGTCGGCGGCGGCGAAGGCCTGGGCGAGGGTGGCGGCGGCCCGCTCCAGGACGAGGAGGAAGGGCGTGGTGCCGGCGGGGGTCGGCGCCGGCTCGGCCAGCAAGCCGAGGAGGACCCGCTTGGTGGCCGGATCCAGCTCGGTGCAGCCCTGTTCGAGCGCGGCCCGCACCGCCGCGTCGACCCAGGGGCGGAAGGGCTCCATCAGGTCGTCCGCCAGCGGGAAGCCGCTGTAGCGGTTGTGGTGATGGATCCCCAGCCCGGGGTGAAGCCCGGCGCCGCAGAGCGCGCGGGCCGTGGCGGCGCGGAGGACCGCGTAGCCGTAGTCGAGGAAGGGGTTCGGGAGCGGCCCGCCCCGGCCGCGCCGGAAGGGGGCAGGGGTGTTGGGGGCGCCCTGGAAGACCACCGGCCAGTAGGCGCGCGCTGCCTGGGCCTCGTGGTTGGTCGGATCACCGCTGCGGACCTCCCCGGCCAGCCTCCGCAGGCGGATGACCGCGGGGGCCCCCTCGGGGAGGAGGGTGGCCTGGTTGCGGATCTTGGCGCGCACGATGCGCGCCCAGAGGTTCTTGCGCAGGGGCAGGCTGGCGCGGGCCTGCTGGCCGATGCGTTCCGTGTGGAGGCCGTTCCCGACCACCGGGAGGAGCAGGCTCCCCGGCAGGTGCTTGGCGTCGCAGGCGAGGACCACCGCCCCCTGCTCGCTGAGGCGCTGCAGGGCCCCCGAGGTGAGCTGGATCCCCGGCCCCTCGAGCACCACCAGGCCGACGTCCTCCAGCGGGATCCTGGCCGGGTCGCCCTCCACCGGCTGGATGACGAGCCGGGAGTCCCGCACGGAGAGACGCACCCCGGGCGTGGCGATCGATACCGTTCGCTTCATCGGTCCCGGTGGCGGGAACCGATGGATCGGCTGGATCAGTGGGGAGCTTTAGTCGAAAGCGAGTTGCAGTCTGCCGAGTGAATCTACACTAACTTTCCGGGCACAAAGAGCTGCGAGTCTCTTGATGGAGCAGACTCGATCGAGCGGGGCTTTTTTGCCCTGGCTTGCAGGTCTTGAATCGCGAAGATCCCTCAGAACCACGTCGAGCCTGGTGCCTGGTTGAGAATCGCCAGCCAAGGTCTGCAGCACCGCGAACCGCGTCTCCCCCGTGTCCGGGCTGGTCAGGAGCACGCTCTCCTTGCGGGAGAGCGAGAACACCAGCTCCAGGCCGTCCTCCCGCTGCCGCGGGATCGCGCTCTTCGCCCCGCGCTTGAGGCGCTGCGCCGCCTCCATCCGCGAGACCACCTCGACCAGCAGCTCGTCGGTCTCGGGGTTCCGCAGCAGGGCCATGTGGTGGTTGTTGCCGACCACGGCGAAGCGGGTGTCGCCGTTCAGCGCGACCGGGTCGTTCATCGTGACCTCGATCCGCACCTTGCGGACCGGGACGCCGCTGGGCATCCGCAGCTCCGGCAGGTGCCAGTCCTCGGGCAGCGCCTTCCCAGCGGTCCAGCCGCGCTCGTTCAGCCGCTCCTCGACCAGGGTGCGGATGCGGCCGTCGCGGATCTGCCCGACCATCTTCGGGCTGAGCTGGTCGAGCGCCTTCCGGGTCACGAAGCGCCCCGGCTTGGGGTTCCCGCGGCGGTCCTTCGCCGGGCCGTAGAAGGTCTCCTCGTGGAAGCCGCCCCGGACGCGGCGCATGGCGCGGTGCGAGGGGAGGATCTCGCGCATCACGCCGGCGACGGTGTCGCGGAAGCCCTCCCAAGGGGGCGGGAAGGCGCCACCCTCGAGGTGGCGCCGCTCCGCCTCGGCCGGGCTGAGGTGGGCCATCGCCCGCCAGTGGTCCTGGTAGCGCTTGAGCGCGCTGCGGGAGGAGAGCGCCACGACGACGGCGTCCACGGCGTGGTGGCGGTGGTCGGCCCGCGACTTGCGCGGCTGGCCGTCGTCGCCCGGCTCGGCGTCCATCACGACGCTGCCGTCGAGGTGGGTCAGCGGGTCGAGCACGTCGTTCAGGCTCCACTGCCGCCGGAGCTCGGCGGTCAACGAGCCGCGGCAGGTCTGGATCGCCTTCTCCCCCTGGCGGAGCTCGGCCGGATAGAGGAGGGAGAGGTACCGCGAGACCAGCTTGGTGATGTAGCGCGTGTCGTTGAGCTGGCGGCGCGCGAAGCCGTCCGCCTCGACCTCCGGCTGGCGCAGCCGGCCGAGCTTGCCGCGCAGCCCGGGGTTGCCCCGGAAGGCGTCCTCCGCCCGCTGGAGGAGCTGGCGGTGCTCCTGGGAGTCGAAGCCGAGCCACTGGGCGGGCGTGCGGTCGCCCTTCTCCTGGTTCGCGCTGCGGTGGACCAGGACCTTGTTCGCGAGCGAGTCGTCGAGGCTCTGCCAGCGCGGCAGGATGTGGTCGACCTCCCACTCGCCGCCGGTGACGATCTCGTTCTGGGGGATGGGCCTGCCCGTGTAGAGGCAGGTCCCGCCCTGCTCCTTCCAGAGCAGGTAGCGGTTGACGTCGCTCCGGCTCCGCGGGTTGCCGCCCAGCTCCATCACCTTGAGCGCGGCGTCCTCGCGCTCCCTCCGCCGCTGGGCGTTCTGCTTCGAGGCGCGCTTCCGCTCCTCGGGCCCGCCCTTCATCTCGCGGCCCATCTCGATCACGATCCGTCGGGGGAGGCCCTGCTCGCGGATCAGGGCGTTCACCACCTTGCGGACCTCGACCAGGGCGCGTCGCACCACCGGGTTGGTGATGTCGCGCAGCTCGTGGGGGAGCCGCTTGTCGTTCAGCGCCGGCAGCCGGTCGAAGCGGTCGGCCTCCGCCCGCTCGGGGTAGGCCAGCTGGATGGCCTCGAACTCGTTCTTCCCCTCCTCCAGGTGGGGGAGGAGGCGCCGGACGGCCTTCTCCGAATAGGCGAGGTAGCCGTCGGCAGGCGCCCAGCCCGCGAGCTTCTCGGCCTTCTGGGGGTCGCAGCCGGCCTCCACCAGGCTCGCGACCAGGTGCTCGGTCCGCTCGGTCTCGAGGAGCTCGAGGCGCAGCCGCGCGCGGACCGCGTCGTCCAGCGCACCCCAGGCCTTCCGCCCGAAGGCCTTGGCGAGCTTGTCCTCGACGCTGTTCCCGTGGAGGTAGCCGCGCTCTCCCGCTTCGAGGTTGAACACCGCGTAGGGGTCGGCGAGGAGCTCCTCGATCTCCTTGCGCAGCTGGTCGAAGGTGGCCTTCTCGTTGCTGGCGAGGCGGGCCAGGATGCGCGAGCGTTCCTCGGAGGTGAGCGGCCGGGAGGCGGCCGCCGAGTGCTCGGTCAGCCGGAGGTTGTTGACCTCCTTGAGGATGCGGAACTGCTGGGCGATCCACAGCCCGCGCGCGCAGCACTTCTCCCCCGGTTCGAGGAGGCAGGGCCGGACGGAGGGGGCCCGGTGGAGGTTCGCGCGCGAGGGCGCGCGGCGCCGGCGCTCCTCGGTCAGCTCGAAGGGGTGCTGGAAGAAGATGGCCTGGCGGAAGGCGTCGACCGCCTCCTCGGTGAGGGCGTCAGGATGGAAGGGCTGTTGGGCGGCGATGATCGCCTCGAACTCCTCCCGGTACATGTCGCGGCGGGTGTGGCGCTTGCGCAGGCGCATCTCCCCGCGTTCGAGGGGGCGCCGGGTGCCGTTCGAGTCCCGCGAGAGCCGGAAGAGGTGCTCCCCGAGGGTCCGGGAGCCTTCCTCGTCGATCTCGCGGGCGAGGTCGCCGATCTCCTTGAGCATGCCCTGGTCCTCCTTCGCCTTGCCCGACTTCCGGTTCGACTGGAAGCCGCGGCGCTGGCCGAGGTGGAAGAGGGCGCGGCCCAGCTCCTGCGGCGTGAGGGCTTGGTCGAGGGCCCGGGCGCGCAGCTCGTAGGGGTCGAGACCGGCGAGGCGTTCCTGCTCGGCGGGGTCGCCGGGGAGCAGGCCGGCCCGGACGAGGGCCTTCCGCAGCGCCTTGCGCCGGGCTGCGCGGCGCTGGTGATTGCGCCGCATCGAGCGCGCCACCCGGCGGTCCTGGCAGAGGGACTTCTCCTTCGGGCGGCCGAAGTTGTGGAGCCCGGCCTCGAAGACCCGCACCCCGGCGGGCGGGTGGCCGGCTCGGGCCGTGTCGGCGAAACCAGTGACCTCGTAGGTCTCGTGTTCGCCTTGCTGGAAGAAGCGGGCGTCGAGGAGGGCCCAGCCGATCGAATTGGGGCCCAGATCCAGGCCGAGGACGGAATCGCGCATGATGGAAACCAGGGAAGAAAGGAAGCGCCGCCGTGCTTGACGGGGGGCCGGCGACGAATAAGATTGTACCCAAGTGTAACTGGTCAGAGTCCGCGCCTTTCCTACCAAGGACTCAGATCCGCAGGCACTGCGGCCCAGGGGTTCGCCCCCTGGGCCGCAACCGCTTTCTGGGGGCGGTGCCTTGATTATTTGCCAGGGACTACTCGGTCGGGCGGTTGGTCCAGGTTCCTATCACGGGCGAATGCCCGGACCATGGACCGGATCCAGGTGAACGGGATGGACCGCCCGAAAACCCTCTCCGCCAACTCCTTTACGCGTTCGATGGTAATGCGATTCCAGGCCGCCGCGTCCAGGTCACCAAGGTAGCTGTCGACCCAATCGTGCTCGGGCTGACTCCGACTGTGCGCGACTGAGCAGAAGCGGGACCTTCCGAGGTTGATGGCCCTACCTCCTGCGACCACCTTGGAAAGGAGCATGTCGGCCGTGCTATCCGCAAGAGCGGCCTCCTTGATGACCCGCTCTCTGTTGAGCGGCTCTGATTGGGCCTCCAGGACCGCGACGATCCTGGCAAGCCCGCCGCGTCCGTAGCCGGAGGCGGTGTCGGGGTCCAGGGTGACTTCATCGACGCTGCTCTGGCCGTCGAGGAAGATCTGCGCGTCTTCGCCGAACATCTTCAGGTACCAACGGATCTGGTACCTGTCGCAGGCCGCCCAGGCAGGCAGGAGGCGCGCGGCGACGCTCAGGTGGGTTCGCTCGATTCCCTTCTCCAAGAGGGTGCGGCGCATGAGCTCCAGGAGCTCGACCGCCTCCAGGGGGTGGGCGGGCATCCAGGCGATGTGACGGTAAGTGCCTCTCGCCGAGAGGTAGAGCCATGGATTGCCCTGGATCCAGTGAGGCTGGTAGGGGAGGTCGTTCCGCACTCCGTAGGTCGCGTCGACTACCGCCCGGAGTGAGGTCCAGTGGAGGCCTCGCGCGTGGGGCCGCGCAAGGAACTGTGCCCTGATGGTCTTGTTGGTCGGGAGGACCCCGGTCCCTGCTATGGTCTCGATGACACCCCTCGCGAACATCGCGTCGAGGTAATGCCTCGCCCATCCCTCCTCCACGCCATGATCTCGGATCAGGACCTGTTGGATCTCTGGGGGTCCGAGCGGAGGGTGGTGTTCGAGGAAGACCTGGTGGACCATGTCGGCGAGCGATTCGTCGCCGGGCTCATTGGCGGCCCCTGGGACCAGGAGTCGCTCCTCGAAGTGGATCCCGACCTTGGCCAGGATGCCGAGAATCTCCTTCTGAAGGCAGTCCTCGGCCATTGGAGTTCCCACCCTCTCCAAGACACCCTCACGAATCAACGGGTAGTTCTCTACGGCGAAGAAGTCTGGGCCGCTCAGATCGACCCCTGGCAGCGGAACTAGGCATCGCCGGATCCAAGAGAGGCCGGCGTCCTCCAGTTGGCGGATCCTTTCGCGTGAACATTGGTGCTCGCGGGCGAGGTCCTCGAGGCTGGACTGGCCACACCGGAATCCAATTCGGCGACGGAGGATCCCGCTCACGCGGTCAGTGCCCCTGGTTGCGTGGTTGATGAGCGCTACCAGAATCCGGTCCAGGTCTGCCGCAGTGGAGATGAGGTATTCGAGATCTTCGGGGGGGGCGGCACCCAGGCCAGGTTGACAGGCAATAGCTTTTAGCTGTCTCGCTTTCGCAGGTCCGAGCTTGGGGAGGGTGGAGAGATCCTCGATCGTCGCTTCCTTGATGAGGGCGAGCGCGGCTCGCGAGAAGCAAGGGATCTCGATAAAGGCCTCGACCCTCTCCAGGAACTCCAGGGCGTCGAATCCCTCCTGGAGCGAGATCCTGACCAACTCTGCTCGGATCGAGGCAGCGTCAAGTTCCGTCGGTGGAAGGGCGCCTCGAGCATCCAGCAGGGCCCAGATCCGGAGGCCGAGGTAGCCCGAGGTCGGCGCGGGGTTTCCTGGCAGATCAAGAAGGTGGGGGATCAGTTCCCCTGTGGCTAGGACGGCGCCGAGGGCCCGGGCCTTGCTGACTCCGAGATTCGGGACCAAGGCGGCGCCGGTCCCAGCGACGACGGCACTGAGCCTTTGGAGGAGCCCCGTCTCGCAGAGGATGGCGACGTGCTTCTTGCTCGAGATCGGATGGGTCAGTGCGAGGGAGACGGCCCTGAGGCCGATCATGGCTTTCCTCAGAATCGTCCGCCCTGGGGGCGTGTTCGCCTCGAACCACCGGTCAGTGTCCTGCCCGGCTGCTTCGGCCCAAGCGGGGGTCGAGCCGACCATGGCCAAGGCCTCATCCAGAGGCGCCTCCGGGCATGAACCTCCCCGTCCAGCGGTGTCCACGTCGCTGGCGGATGGAGAAAGGAAGAAGCGGAGGAAGTCCAAGATCGCCAGGGCCTTGGTCATCCCGATTGAAGGGAACTCCAGGAAGTCAGCGGGGGACGCGACCAGGGCGAGGGAAGACAGGTTCTGCTCGCCCGCGATGCCCGTTCCGCAAGACTTCGTGACGGCCATGAGCGCGAGCGCGGCCCTGCGGGAGGACGTGCGGGAGGCCAAGGTCTGCAGCCAAAGCAAGGCTTCGGTCTGGCCGACAACGGACCAGGACCCGGCGGTCTTGAGCTCCTCGATCTTCGCAACGAGGGCGGAATTCGGTGAAGAGAAGTACAAGGGCGAAGAAGAATTGGGCAGCAGGCCAGCAGGACAATCAAAGGCCCAGCGGCCTTTCAGGATCGCCCCGCAGGGCGTCAAAGGCTTCAGATCATATAAGTGACGGCGCGGACTGGGCCCAGTCCATCCCCCAGGGATCCGCCCACCCTCAGGCCTCTTCGCGGTAGGCGTCGCGGAAGGCCATGCCGGCGGCGACCTTCTGCAGGGCGCGCTCGGTCGCGCGCAGGGCGGGGTCGGCGGCGGCGGCGGCGAGGCGCTCCTCGTCCCACTGCAGCCCGCGCACCAGCTTGGCGGCCAGGCGCAGCGAGGCCACGGCGCGGTCGTGGCCGCGGAACAGCGGCGGCTTGATCAGCTGGAAGTCGCGGTGGTAGCCGCTCGGCAGGTCGCGCAGGACGTCGAGCAGCGCGGCGCGCTCGGCCACCACCTGGCGCGCGTGGGCGCGCAGCAGCTCGACCAGGTCGGGGTTGCGCTTCTGCGGCATCATCGACGAGCCGGTGGTCAGCTCGACCGGCAGCGCGGCGAAGCCGAACTCCTCGGTGGTGTACAGCCAGAGGTCGGCCGTCAGCTTGCCGAGGCCGAGCGCCGCGCCCTCGAGCGCGCTCAGGTAGGCCAGCTCGGCGCGGCCGCGCGCGTGCTGCGGGCCGGTGACGGGCTCCTCGGGCCCGTCGAAGCCGAGCAGCCCGGCGACGTGGGCGCGCTCGAGCGCCAGCGGCACCCCGTAGCCCGCGCCGCTGCCCAGCGGGCACAGGCGCCAGCGGCGCGCGGCGTCGTCGAGCGCGGCGCGGTCGGCGCGGAAGCCGCTGGCGTGCGCGCCGGCCCAGTCGCCGAGGGTCGAGGGCATCGCGCGGCGCAGGTGGGTGTAGCCCGGCAGGCCGGTGGCGCCGCGCTGCGCGACGGTCTCGTCGAGCGCGGCCACCAGGCCGTCGAGGGCCTCGCCGGCCTCGGCCGCGGCGGCGCGCAGCCACAGCCGCACGTCGGTCGCGACCTGGTCGTTGCGGCTGCGCCCGGTGTGGAGGCGCTTGCCCGGCTCGCCGACGAGGTCGACCAGGCGGCGCTCGACGGCCGAGTGGACGTCCTCGTCGCCCGCCTCCACCGTCCACTCGCCGGCCTCGAAGCCGGCCAGCAGCTGCTCGAGCCCGTCGCGGATCGCGGCGTGCGCCGCCTCGTCGATCAGCCCGGCGCGCGCCAGCCCCGCAGCGTGGGCCAGCGAGCCGCGGATGTCGAAGGGCACCAGGCGGCGGTCCTGCAGCCAGTCGTCGCCGATGGTGTAGGCGAGCATCTCCGGGTCGACGGCGTCGCCGCGGTCCCAGATCGGGCGGTGGTGCGGAGCGGGGGAGTCGGTCATGCGGGGCAGGAGGCGAGGGCTTCGAGTGCGCGCGGCACGAAGGCCGTGTAGAAGGCGACGCCGGCGTCGAGCTCCGCGCGCAGCAGGTACTCGTCGGGCGTGTGCGAGCGGGCGGTCTCGCCCGGTCCGCACTTCACGGCCGGCACCCCGGCGAGCAGCGCCATGTCGCTCAGGGTGTTCGAGCCGATCGCGCGCTCGCGGCCGGCGGCGGCCAGCGCGGCGGCGACCAGCGGGTGGCCGGCGGGGGTGTCGACCGGCTTGAGGCGGTCGGAGCGCAGGCGCAGCTCGGCGCGCGGCAGGCGCTCCTGCAGCGCGGCCAGGCAGGTGGCGGCGTCGTGCGGCGGCGTGATGCGGCCGTCGAACAGCGCCTCGGCGGCGTCCGGCACGCGGTTGTGCCGCTCGCCGCTGTGCAGCGCGGCCGCCACCAGGGTGGTCGGGCCGAGCAGCTCGTGGCCGGCGTCGAGCACCAGCGCCGGCGGGAAGGCGCCGAGCTCGCGCGCGGCCTGCAGCAGCGCGTTGTCGTGCTCGACGCGCGCCGCGTGCGCCGCGTGGCAGCTGCGGCCCTTCCACACGGCCTCGATCACCGCCAGGCCGGCCTGCGAGCGCACCACCTCGAGCCCGGTCGGCTCGCCGGTGACGGCGCCGTCGGGCAGCCCGAGGTGGGCGAGGGTGTCCTGCATGCCGCGGTTGTTCGTCTCCTCGCGCGCGACGAGGGCGAGGACCACGCGGCCGGCGCGCTGGGGGCGCTGCGCCCAGGCGGCCACCGCGGCGCTCATCGCCACCGCGCAGCCCTTGGCGTCGTTGGCGCCGAGGCCGGTCAGGCGGCCGTCGCGCCACTCGGCGTCCCACGGGTCGACCGACCAGCTCGGCCCAGCGCCGACCGTGTCGAGGTGGGAGTGGAGCAGCAGCGTCGGCCCCGGCCCGCCGTCCACGGCGGCCAGCACGTTGTCCCCCAGGCGTTCGACCTCGAGCCCGGCCGCCGCGAGGGCCGCCGCGGCCAGCCCGGCCGCGGCCGCCTCCTCGCCCGACACGCTCGGCGTGCGGACCAGATCGCGCAGGAAGGCCGCGGGGTCGAGGCCCATCGGATCAGGCCGTGGCGGCGGCCGCCGCCTCGACCGGGTCGGCGGTGACGAGCGTGCCGGCGCCGTGGTTGGTGTAGAGCTCGACCAGCAGCGCCTCGGGGTCGAGGCCCGAGATCAGGTGGGCCTTGTTCACCCCGCCCTCGATCGCGCGGGTCACCGCGCGCGCCTTGACCGACATCCCGCCGACCAGCGCGCCGGCCTCGCGCAGCTGCTCGAGCTGCTCGAGGCCGAGGGTCGAGACCAGCGAGTGGGCGTCTCCCGGGTCGCGCAGGATGCCGCCGACGTCGCTGAGCAGGATGAACTTCTCGGCGCCGAGGGCCACCGCGATCTCGGCGGCCAGGGAGTCGGCGTTGACGTTGAGGAAGCCGCCGCGGCCGTCGCCGGCCGGCGGCCCGATGACCGGCACCACGCCGGCCTCGAGCAGGGCCAGCACCGGCTCCGGGTTCACCTCGGTCACGTCGCCGACCTCGCCGAAGTCGGTCGTGCCCTCGCTGGTCTGCACCGGCGGGCGGCGGCGCGCGGTGACCAGGCTGCTCGCGCACAGGCCGGTCGCGGGCGCGCCGGCGGCCGACAGCGCGGCGGCCAGCTCGCCGTTGAGCTCGCCGGCGACGGTCATGCGCAGCGCGCGCAGCGCCTCGGGGCTGGTCACGCGGCGGCCGTCGACCTTGCGCGGCTCCTCGCCGAGCTGGCGCAGCAGCGCGTCGGTCTGCGGGCCGCCGCCGTGGACGACGACCGGGCAGGCGCCGAAGGCGTGGACCACCGCCATCTGCTCGGCGAAGGCCTGCAGCAGGCGCGGGCGGGCCAGGCAGGCGCCGCCGATCTTGACGACGAGGATGCGGTCGCGCTGGGCGAGGACGTGGGGAGCGGCGCGGCGGAGGTCGATCATGCGAACATCTCTTCGAGGAGGGCGGTCTGGGCGTGGAGGCGGTTCTCCGCCTGGTCGATCACGACGGAGGCCGGCGAGTCGAGCACGGCGTCCTGGACGATCACGTTGCGGCGCACCGGCAGGCAGTGCAGGAAGCGGGCGCCGGCGTCGAGCCAGTCGGGCCCGACGCACCACGAGCGGAAGGGGGCGCGCAGCGCGGCGTCGGCCTCGGCGTCGCCCCAGGTGCCGAGCGCGCCCCAGCTCTTGGCGTAGACCACGGCGGCGCCGCGGCAGGCGGCCACCGGGTCGTCGCTCACGGACAGCGAACCGCCGCAGGCGTCGGCCAGGCGCTGGGCCTCGGCCATCGCGTCGGCGTGCAGCTCGAAGCCGGGCGGGTGGGCGATCACGACGTCCATGCCGCGTTGCGCGGCCATGCACAGCGCCGAGTTGGGCACCGCGTGCGGCAGCGGCTTCGGGTGCCAGGCCCAGGTCAGCACGAACTTCGCGCGCTGCGGCACGGCGAGCTGGTCGAGCGTGGCGCGGTCGGCCAGCGCCTGGCAGGGGTGCCAGCGCGCGCTCTCCATGTTGATCACCGGTACCCCGGCGTGCTGCATGAAGCCGCGCATGACCGGGTCGGCCAAGTCCTCCTCGAGCGAGCGGCCGCCCGGGAAGGCGCGCAGGCCGAGGACGTCGACGTAGCGGCCGAGCACCGCGGCGGCCTCGCGCACGTGCTCGGCGGCGGCGCCGTCCATGACCACGCCGTCGCGCGTCTCGAGCCCCCAGGTGCCGGCGCCCGACAGCTGCACGAGCTGCATGCGCAGCTTGGCGGCGGCGCGCTGGAAGCTGGCCTGCGTGCGCAGCGAGGGGTTGAGGAAGAACAGGCCGAGGGCGCGGCCGCTCAGGTCGGCCGCAGCGGCGCCGGCGCGCAGCTCGGCGGCGCGGGCGGACAGCTTCGCGACCCGGTCGGGGGCGAGGTCGCCGAGGTGGTCGAAGTGCTTCACGAGCGGGCGGGGAGGCTGGCGGCGGCCGCGTCGAGCGCGGCGAGGAAGGACTCGGCCTGCGCCACCGTCAGGGTGAGCGGCGGGCACAGGCGCAGCACCTGCGGGTCGTTGCAGGTGCCGGTGAGGACGCCCTGCGCGAGCAGCGCGTCGCGCAGCGCCTTGGCCGGGAGGCCGTCCTCGACGACCAGGCCGAGCAGCAGGCCGGCGCCGCGCACGGCGACCACGGGGCCGCGGCCGGCGGCGCGCTGCAGCACGGCGGAGCTGGCGCGGACCTGGGCGAGGAAGGCGGGCTCGTTGACGCGGCGCGCCACCTCGGCCGCCGCGCGCAGGGCCAGCGGGCCGCCGCCGAAGGTCGAGCCGAGCAGGCCGGGCGGGCAGGCGGCGGTGACCGCCGCGCTGGCGAAGCTCAGGCCGAGCGGGAAGCCGCCGCCGGCGCCCTTGGCCGTGGTGAAGAGGTCGGGCGTCACGCCGAAGTGCTGCGCGGCCCACGGCGCGCCGAGGCGGCCGCTGCCGGTCTGCACCTCGTCGAAGACGAGCAGCGCGCCGGCGCGGTCGCAGGCGGCGCGCAGCTCCTCGAGCCAGCCGGCGGGCGGGTCGACGACGCCGGCCAGCGACTGGATCGGCTCGAGGATCACCGCGCCGACCGCGTCGTCGATGCCCGCGGTCGTGCCCCAGGGCAGGCGCAGCACCTCGAAGGGGTCGGCCGGGAAGGCCGACGAGCGCATGTCGCTGACCGCGGCGGCGGCGGCGGTGCGGCCGTGGAAGGCGCCCTCGAAGCAGACCACGCGCCGCCGCCCGGTGGCGGCCAGCGCGATCTTCAGCGCGTTCTCGTTGGCCTCGGCGCCGCTGTTGGCGCAGAACACGCTCCACCCGCCGTCCGGCAGCCCCGCCTCGAGCGCGGCGTGGAAGTCCTCGCGCTGGGCCAGCGGCAGCAGGTTGGTGGCGAAGCTGAGGGCGTCCCACTGCTCGCGCAGCGCGGCGCCGAGGCCGGCGTCGCCCGCGCCGAGCGCGTTGACGCAGTGCCCGCCGTAGAGGTCGAGCAGCTCGCGGCCGTCGCGCAGGGAGAGGGTCGAGCCGGTGGCGCCGGCCGGGTCGAGCGGCAGGCGGGTGTAGGCGGGGAATTCGGCGAGGCGTCCCATGGTCACCATCCCAGGCCTGCCGCCGGCAGGCCCGCGGCCTCGTCGAGGCCGAGCATGAGGTTGAGGCACTGCAGCGCCTGGCCGGCGCCGCCCTTGAGGGTGTTGTCGAGCACGAGGAGGACCTGCGCCACGCCGCCGCGCGCGCTCACCGCGAGGTCGGCGCGGTTCGAGCCGGTCACGTGGCGCAGCTCGGGCGCGCCGCCGTCGAGCACGCGGACGAAGGGGCGCCCGGCGTAGCACGCGGCGTAGAGCGCGGTCAGCTCCGCGGTGGTCGCCGGCGCGGCGAGCGGCAGCGCGGCGCTCAGGTGGATGCCGCGGCGGAAGGGACCGCTGTGCGGCAGGAAGTGAAGCGGCGGCGCCGTGTCGAAGCGCGCGGCCAGTTCGGCCTCGTGGCGGTGGCCGTCGAGGGCGTAGGCGCGGAAGCTGCCGTCACGGAAGGGGTGGTGCGTGCCGGCCTGCGGCGAGGCGCCGCTGCCGGTCGAGCCGGTCACCGCGTGGACCACCCAGGGCGCGGTGCCGTCCAGCAGCCCGGCCTTCGCGGCCGGCAGCACGGCGAGCTGCATGGCGGTGGCGAAGCAGCCGGGGGCGGCGACGCGCTTCGCGCCGGAGACGGCGGCGCCGTCGAACTCCGGCAGGCCGTAGACCCAGTCGGCCAGCTCGCCGGGCAGCGGGTGCGGCTGGCCGTAGACGCGCGCGTAGACCGCGGCGTCGCGCAGGCGGAAGTCGGCCGAGAGGTCGACCACGTGCAGGCGGTCCGCCGCCGGGCCGAGCGCGGCGGAGATGCGGCCCCAGGCCGGCGCGGTCTCGCCGTGGGGCAGGCCGAGGACCAGCGCGGCCGGGCCGCGCTCGAGGTCGGCGGCCAGCGCGGCCGCCAGGCCGGCCTCGTCCACCGTCGCCGGCCCGCCGGCGAGCTGCGGGTGCAGCTCGGTCAGCGCGACGCCCGCGCGGCGCGAGGCGGCGGAGGCCAGCACGAGGCCCGCGTGCCCCTCGAGGCAGCGCAGGAACTCGCCGGCCAGCAGGCCGCTGGCGCCGAGCAGGTGGACCGGGACGGGCTGCGTCACGCCACCGCCTCGAGCTCCAGGCTCTCGAGCAGCACCGCGGTCAGGCCGGCGGCGTCCTGCATGGCGTTGATCGCCGGCAGGTCGAGCTCGCGCTTGCAGAAGGCGCGGCCCACCGGGCTGTCGGTCACCGGGCCGGTCACCGCGTCGGCGCGCAGGCCGTAGCGCTGCTCCATGAGCTGGGTCGCGCCCCACACGCCGACCGGGTCCTGGGCGCACAGCGCGACGGTGGTCAGCGCGCCGCGCACGACCGGGTCCTCGAGCAGCGCGTGCACGCCGTAGGTGCCGAGCAGGCCGTCGCCCATCTCGAGCACGATCAGGTCGGGGTGCGACTCGGCGAGGTGCTGCAGCATCGCGCGGCCGACCGGCACCGCGTTGCGCTCGTTGGTGGTGACCACGCCGAAGTCGGTGAACACCGCCACCGGGCCGGCGCCGTTGTCGGCCATCTGCAGCACGTCGCGGCGCAGCGAGACGCCGGTCAGCTTGCCGGCCGCGACCTTCAGGCCGTGGCGGCACATCTCGGCGATGACCAGGCTGGCGGCGGTCGTCTTGCCGGCGTCCATCGAGGTGCCGACGAAGGCCAGCACCGGCGGCAGGGCGCCGTGCGGCTCGGCCAGCGGCAGCGCGGCGCTGCGGATGTTGGCCGGCACGCCGACGCGGTTGGCCGGGTCGGGGAAGTCGAGCACCGCGCCGAGCACCTCGAGGGCGAAGGGGTCGCCCAGGGCCGGCGAGGCGGTGGCGCCGGTGCCGATCACGCCGCCGAGGTTGAGCAGCTGCAGCGTGTCGCCCACGGCGACGGCGTCGGGCACGCGGCCGGCGTAGCCGTGCAGCGCGTCGCGCGAGCCGAGCGCGCCCGCGATCACGTCGCCCGGGCGCAGGGCCATCATGCGGCCGTGCACGTCCTCGAGCGTGTTGTAGCGGCTCTTGGCGTTGAGCACGCGGCAGGCGACCACCGCGCCCTCGACGGCCGGGATGTCGGCGCCGAGCACGGCCGCGCGGTGCAGGCCGAGGTTGCGGGTGACCGAGGCGATCTTGTTCAGGGTGCAGCGCATCAGACCAAGGCCTCCTGGGCGGCCGCGGCGGCGGCCCCCGCGCGGGAGTGCAGGCGGGCGGGCTCGGCCAGCACGCGGGCCAGCCACATCGGGCCGGCCGGGTCGGAGCCGGCGGCCGGCGCCTCGCCGTAGACCGCGCCGCTGGCGGCGAGCATGGAGTAGGGCGAGGAGAGGCCGGTGACCGTGGCGCGCCCGGCGGCGAGCTCGACCGTCACCCGTCCGGCGACGTGCCCCTGCGTGCTGCCGAGGAAGGCCTCGACGTTGCGCATCAGCGGGTCCTGGAACAGGCCCTGGTGCAGGCGGCGGCCGTAGACCTCGCCGAGGTGGTCCTTCCAGAAGCGCTGGTCCTCGGTGAGGACGAGCTTCTCGAGCTCGCGGTGCGCGGTGAGCAGCACCTCCGCGGCCGGCGCCTCGAAGGCGATGCGGCCCTTGAAGCCGAGCACGGTGTCGCCGAGGTGGTAGCCGCGGCCGACGCCGCAGGCCGCGGCGCGCGCGTTGAGGGTCTCGACCAGGGTGACCGGGTCGAGCTCGACGCCGTCGAGCGACACCGGCACGCCGTCCTCGAAGCCGACGACGACGGTGTCGCGGCCGGCGGCGCCGCGGGTCCACTGCCAGCCCTCCTCGGGGAGGGGCTGCTCGGAGCCCAGCATGGGCCCGCCGCCGATGGTCAGGCCCCACAGGCCGGCGTTGATCGAGAACTGGCCGCCGGCCGGAGGCAGGGGCAGGCCGCGCTCCTCGAGCCAGGCGATCTGCTCGGCGCGAGCGGGCGCCTCGTCGCGGATCGGCGCCATCACCGGCAGCTGCGGAGCGATCACGGCCATGGCCGCGTCGAAGCGGACCTGGTCGTTGCCGGCTCCGGTGCAACCGTGGGCCAGGGCGTCGAAGCCGCCCTCGACCGCGGTCCGCGCCAGCACCTCGACCTGCAGGCCGCGCTCGGCGCCGACCGACAGCGGGTAGCCGCCGCCGCGGCGCACGTTGCCGGCGATCAGCCAGCGCAGCACGCGCTGGAACATCTCGGCGCGGGCGTCGACCAGCAGGTGGTCGCGGGCGCCGAGCGCCAGGGCGCGCTCGCGCAGCTCGCGGCGGGCGTCGTCGTCCAGCCCGCCGCAGTCGATCGTGCAGGTCACGACCTCGTTGCCGGCGGCCGACAGGCGGGCGGCGAGGTAGGAGGTGTCGAGGCCTCCGGAATAGGCGAGAAGAATGCGCATGCTTCCTCGGGGAAGGGGGTCCCGTGCTGGCCGGACGGACTAGAGCAGCTCCCGGACGCGGCGCTGGAGGCGCCGGCCGGCTGCCAGGGAGGAGACGGCGACGAAGACGGTGTCGTCACCGGCGACGGTCCCGACGGTGCCGGGGGTTGGGTCGGCCTCGAGCGCCCGGGCGATCGCCGAGGCGGCGCCGGGCTCGCAGGAGACCACGACCAGGTTCGCGCCGCAGACGGTGACGCCGCGCAGCAGGGCGCGTAGGGCCGAGAGCGGGGTGATCCGCTCCTCCTCCGGCAGCACGTAGCGCCCCTCCTGCTTGCCGGCGCCGACGGCCTTCAGGTCGCGGCTCAGGACCGGCTGGGTCGAGGCGAAGCCCTCCCGCTCCAGGCCGCTCAGCAGCTCGGCCTGGGTGCGCGCCGAGCCCTCCCGCAGCAGGCTGCGGAGGGCGGCGCGGCGCTCCTCGACGGGGGTCATGCGGCACAGCATAGGAGCGAATAAATATTCGTCAATCAGGAATATTTATTCTTCCTCCGCCGGGGCGAAAAAGAGGGGAGGGAGCCCTCGAGGGGCTCCCTCCCGGATCGTCCGCGGGGGACGGGGCTAGTGGACGACGCCGTGCAGGTAGTCGGACAGCACCGAGCCGCGCGGGTTGGCCAGCGGGTCGATGACGTGCCACTGCATGTAGAAGTTGCGGCCGTCGAAGGCGGCGCTGGTCGGGACCGTGAAGGTCTTGGCCGCGGTGCCGCCGGCGTTGGTGACCGTCGGGAAGCGGTAGTCCAGCGAGGTGTACAGCGTGTTGCCCGGCGCGCCGATGAAGCCGAGGTCCAGCGGCAGGCTGAAGTTGCCGTACTGGCTGTCGCTCCAGCCGAGCAGGAGCTCGGCCTGGCTGCTGGGGTTGGCGCCGGTCAGAGTGATGTCCACGGTGGCGCCCATCCACGGGTCGCCGACGTGGCCGATGCTCAGCACGTTGCCGCCCGAGGTGGTGCCGCCGGTGCCGAGGATCTCGAAGTAGGCCGGCTCGAAGCCGACGAAGGCGCCGGCGGGCATGGCCGCGATGCTCACGCCGTAGCAGCCGTCCGGAGCCCAGGCGTAGGTCATGGTCTGCTCGCCGTTGTCCGAGGCGTCGCCGTCGCCGTTGGCGTCCTTCAGGAAGTAGACCGCGTTCTGGGCCTGGGTCAGGCCCATCGGGCCGTCGGCCTGGAACACCGAGATGCCGCCGTCGTGCGAGTAGCAGTCGAACAGGAAGCTCGGCGGGTAGAGCATGTAGCTGGCGGCGATGTTCGGGTCGAGGTAGAGGACCACCTCGCCGGTGTCGTTCAGGTCGCCGTCGTTGTTGAGGTCCTCGCCGCGGAAGACCATGCCGTTGCCCGGGGAGCAGCTGCTCGAGGTGGTGCTGGTGATCCAGTAGACGTCGCCGCCGTTGGTGCCGGCGCCGTGGTCCACGTTCAGGCCCTCGAGCGAGCCGTACATGCCGGAGCCGCTGCTGGACAGGCAGCCGGGGTTCGGGATCAGGCCCGCGACCACGTCGGCGTTGACCTCGAGGCCGGGGACGTCGTCGATCAGGTTGAGGAAGTTCCAGGCCTCGCCCGGGTCCATCGCGTCGCCGTCGCCGTTCTGGTCCTGGAAGGCGTAGAGCACCAGGTCCTGCTGCTCGAAGGCGATGACGACCCCGTTGCTGTCGACCATCAGGGCTTCGAAGTCGGTCACGCCGATGGTGACCGGCGCGCCGCCGATGCCGGCGACGCTGTGGGTGCCCTGGCCGTCGACGAAGAGCTGGGCCTCACCGGCGCTCAGCGCGAGGCCGTCGAGGTCGAGGTCGGTGTAGCGGGTGATGCCGCTGCCGACCTGCGGGCCGCCGGCGCTCGAGATCCAGTAGTCGTCGGAGACGTAGAGCTCGGAGGTGACCGGGTCGAAGTCGAGGCCCTTCAGGCGGCTCGAGGTGCCGCCGTGGGTGTTGAGGTGGTCGGCGAAGGCGATCAGCTCGCCCGGGCTCAGGCAGACGCCGTCGCCGTCGAGGTCGACCATCTTCATCACGATGTCGTCGGCGCTGACGCCGAAGACCGCCGGCGTGCCCTGGAAGGGCTCGTAGCGCATCTGCTCGACGTAGCTGACGCGGGTCGAGCCGTCGGTGGCGAACAGCCAGCCTTCGCCCGCGCTCAGGAACAGGCCGTCCTGGTCCATGTCCACCGTGCGGCGGATCTCGTAGTTGGTCGGGGTGACCGACCAGTCACCACCGTAGATGACGTACTCGGTCGGGTTCTGAGCATGCAGCGCCGCCGCCGGGAGCAGGGCGCACAAGGCGAGAGTCTTGCGCATCGCGTGTCGGGGGATGTCGGGAAGGGTTCTGAGGGTGACGGATCGGGGGCCGTCCCAGCATTGTATAGGCTGCCGGCGGATCCTTCGTCAGGGGCAGGGCGTGAACTCAGCGTGAAGCCGGGTCGGCCACCGGAGAGAACCGGCACCAGCGTTCCTCCCAGGCCCGCCCGGAGCCGCGCGCCGTCGCGGGGATGTCGCATTCCGCGACGAAATCGGGGCCGAGCGCCGCCGTCAGGTCCGCCGGGGACATGGCGAAGGGCGGCCCGCCCTGCTCCGGCGGGCGACCCACAGGGAAGACCAGCGAGCAGAGCCGCCCCTCCGGGCGCAGGGCCGCGGCGGCCAGGCGGCCGAAGTCGGGCCGGCGCTCCGGGGGGATGGCGCAGAAGAAGGTGTGGTCCAGGAAGAGGTCGAAGCCGCCCGGGCCGGGGCCGGCCTGGGCCAGGCAGGCAGGGTCGAGGGCGTCGGCCACCAGGAAGGCTCCGCCGGCGGCCTCGAGGCGGGCGGCGATCAGCGCGGCGAGGTCGGCCACCAGGTCGACCGCCAGCACCCGCCAGCCCGCCTCGGCCAGGGCCAGGGCGTCCCAGCCGCGGCCGCAGCCGGGGACCAGGGCCCAGGCGCCCGCCCGCGGCGGGTCCAGCTCGCCGGCCGCCAGCCGTCGCACCAGCTCAGGGTGGGGCCCGCCCAGGTCCCAGGGCGTGTGCCCGTCGAGGTAGCGCTGGCGCCAGTCGGTCATCGCGCGCCCAGCCTAGCGGCGGGGGCGAAAAGGAAGGAGGCCGCGGCGTTCGCCGCGGCCTCCTGGTTGCCGGCGGACCGGCAGCGGATCACTGCACCAGGACGGTGGTGACGTCGCTCAGCGAGCCGATGGTGACCACACCGCCGACCAGGCTGTAACCGACCGACACGCAGTGGAGCGTGGTGCCGACCGGGATGCCGGCGGGGAGGGTCAGGGTGCCGGTCGAGCCGTCGCCGTTGGCGCCGATCGAACCCGACAGCATGCCGGGGTTCATGCTCAGCGAACGGACCAGGTACGGGTCGTTGGCGAGGCCGGTGTCCAGGCCGCTGCCGAAGGGCAGGGCGTAGCTGCCGGTGCCGGCGGCCACGAGGGTGCCGAAGCCGGTGCCCGCCTCGGAGGCGCCGTAACCGCTGACCGCGAAGCTGACCGGAGCGCCCGGGGTGAAGGTGCCGGTCGGGGTCAGGGTCTGGACGCGGGCGCCGCCGACGTACATGTGGTTGAAGCCGGTGTCGTCGGACAGCCAAGCGCTGATGAAGTTGCCGTAGGTGCCGTTGAAGCCCATCTCGACGTAGTCGGCGTCACCGGCCTGGCCGAAGCTCAGGTCGAGGGCCGGCTGGAAGGTGGCGCCACCGTCGCGGCTGAACGCGGCGTACGGGCTCTCCGGGAAGGCCGGGCCGCCCCAGGCGCAGCCGACGTAGTCGGTGCCGACGCTGACGCGCGGGTAGGCCGCGCCGCCCGAGCTCAGCTGGTTGGTGGTCCAGGTCAGGCCGTTGTCGGTGCTGACCGCGACGAAGGCCTCGTCGGCGCCGGTGCTGTTGTCCTCCCAGGCGACGGCCCAGGTGCCGTTGCTGTAGTCCATCCAGTGGTTGTCGGCGTCGAAGCCGGTCTGCAGGGTCGACTCGGCCCACCAGGTGTGGCCGCCGTCAGCGCTGTAGGTGAAGTGGATCTCCTCGTCGGAGGCGGAGGTCGGGAGCTCGTCCTCGGCCCACGCGAGGCCGATGTTCTGGCCGTCGACCTCCATGAAGATGCCGCCGAACTCGATGTCGCCGTTGGCCGGGCCCGAGGCGTCGACCTGGGCTTCCGGGGCCATCCAGGTGGCCAGGGCGTCGTGGCTCATGCGGAAGAAGAGGTCGTCGTCCGCGGTGGCGTTGCGGTCGTCGTCCCAGGCGACGTAGCAGTTCACGCCGTCGGCGCCGATGGCGATGCTGTCGATGTCGTTGGTGACGGAGCTGGCGTTGACGGCGGGCAGGAAGGTCGCGCCGCCGTCGACGGAGGCGTTGACCCACAGCTCGTCGTTGCCGTTGTCGACCAGCTGGGCGACGTAGACGTAGTTGCCGGAGACGGCGACCTTCACGGCGAGCACGGTGTTGCTGCCGCCGTAGGCGTAGCCACCCTTGTCGAGGATCTGGTCGGCGGACCAGGTCGCGCCGCCGTCGTTCGAGACCGACACCCAGGTGTCGTAGTAGGTGGTGGTCGTGCTGGTGTTGTTGCGGCCGTCGCGCCAGACCGCGACGAGGGTGTTGCCGTCCATCACGAGGCTGAAGGCGTCGTTGCGCTTCTCGGCCAGCGAGACGTCGCTGTCGAGGCGGACCGGAGCACCCCAGTTGACGCCGTGGCCGTCACCGACGACGACGTAGACGCCCTTGTCGCCACTGTCGTTGAACAGGATGGCGCTCATGTCGCCATCGGACACGATCGAAGGGCTGTAGACCGCGCCGGCGGCGGACGGGGTGAGGTCCTGGATGGCGCGGGGGTTCTGAGCGGAAGCGGCACCGGCGGTCAGCACGGCGGCCAGGGAAAGGGCGAACGTCGTACGCATGGAGTTCAGCGGGGAGCTGGCGTGGTTCGAGGGGAAGGCAGGCCGCAGCCGGGGACGGGCGACCCGAGGATTTCGGGACGGTTCGGCAGAACCGTGAGAGGGACTAGACTACCAAGGGGCCGAAAGCAAGAAGGAAGAAAGGAACGGATATCCGTGAGGATTCCGTGTGCGTTCCGAAGTGTCGCGGCGAGGCGCGGATAGCGGAATGCGGCTTCCTAACCCCCCTCGCCCGGTCCGTGCTCCATCCCGGGCAGCAGGTGGACCTCGTCCGGTTGCTCCAGGCCGAGGAGCTGGCGCAGCGGGCGGGTGAGCGCGCCTTCTCCGTGCTCCCGGCGCAGCTGGTCGGCGAGCTGGACGGCCCGGTCCCCCTCGCCTGCGGCGAGCGCCGCCTCCGCCCAAGGGGCGAGCAGCTCGGTGGGCGGCCTGCCGGCGGCAGGTGCCGCTTCGGCGAAGGCGGCCAGCGCCTCGGGCAGGCGGTCCAGCGCGGCGAGGGCCCTCGCCCGCACCAGGGCGGCGGCCGGATGACCGGGCTGCAACTCGAGGGCGTGCTCGGCGGAAGCCAGCGCCGCGTCGGGCAGCAGCATGTCGAGCCAGGTGCGGCCCAGCGCGGCGTGCAGACCGGCATCGTCCCAGCCGAGCTCTGCGGTGAGCGCCTGCAGGCAGCGCGCGGCCCACTCGAGCTCCTGCTTTTCGATCAACAGTGGCAGCAGCTCGGGCCAGAAGCCGCGCAGGAAGGCGTCGTCGCGGTTCGCGCGGGTCAGGTCGAGCAGGCGGTCGACCGCCGCCTCCGCCAGCTCGATCCGCTCGCGGTCGGGCGGCCGCTCGTAGTCGTCGCGCACGTCGTAGACCTGCGCCTCGAGGTGGACGGCGTAGAACTCGAGCAGGCTGCCGTGGGCCACCGGCACCAGCTGGTCGACCAGCTCGCGCAGGCGCGCCGCGGCGCGGGCCGTGCTGCGGCCCCGGTCGGGGCGGCGGAACTCGGTCTCCGCGGCCCGCTGGACCACCGGGCTGAGGGGCCCGCCCAGGCTGACCGCGTCGAGCGCGCGCAGGGTGTCGCCCTCGGCGATGCGCCACAGCGGCGGGACGCCGGGCGGCAGCGTCGCGTCGGCCGCCCCGTGGCCGTGGGCGAGGAGGAGCAACCGCGGGCACTCCCAGCCCTGCGGCACCACCCAGAGCTCGACCCGCTCGAAGTGGCGCATCAGCGCGCGCGCCGTGCCGCCGACCATGCCGGGGGCGAGGCGCTCGGGGTCGAGGCTGACGGCCAGGCGCCCGCCGGGGGCCAGCCGACGCGCCGCCGTGCGGAACAGCGAGCCGCGCAGCGGGTTGCGGCGACGCTCCCACAGGGCTTCGTCGCGCACGAGGACCAGGTCGAGGCCGCCGGGAGCCTCGGCCAGCGTGCCGTGGACCGCCGTCGGCCCCTCGAGGCCCCACAACCCGTCCGAGACGGCGAGCAGCTCGGCCAGCCCGCGCGGATCGCAGGCCAGCTCGGCGCGATCCCAGCCGGCTTCGCGCCAGGCGGCGGCCGTGCCGCGGTGGGGGGTGCCGACCAGCAGGCCGGCCCGCGCCTCGGGCAGCAGGCGCGCGAGGAAGGCCGCCTCGTCGCGGCGCGGCGTGCGCCCGGGCGGATCGGGGCCGAGGAAGTTGCGTCCGTCGGCGAGGAGGCGCGCGCCGGGCACGTCGGCCGCCGCGCTGCGCTCGACCAGGCGCAGGCGGGACGCGGGTCCGACCAGCTCGGCGCGACGTCCGCCGGACTCGAACACCCGGTGGACGAAGTTGTCGAAGAAGGGAACCGAGCTCGGCGGCGGCGCCGGCGCGCCGAGGGCCGCCCACGGACCGGCGACGAGCAGCGCCGCGAGGGCGAGCCGCAGCGGCGCGCGCCCCGGCGCG
>CAYFGE010000007.1:0-106191 GCA_964342475.1 uncultured Planctomycetales bacterium | reverse complement strand
GAAGGTCGCGACGGCGGCGAGGGGGGTCCCCAGGGCGAGGGCGCCCGCGCCGAACAGCGTCCACGGCAGCGGACCGTCGAAGGGGGCGTGACCGGCGGCGGGGCCGCTCAGCGCGAGCCAGGCCAGGGCCGCGCCGGCGCCGGCGAGCAGGGGGCCGAGGCCGCAGCGCCCGCGCCCGCCGACCGCGGCGCGCAGCAGCACGCCGGCGCAGACCGCGGCGAGGCCGGCGAGGCGCAGGGCGAGGTAGGGGACGTAGGCCGCGTCGTCCTCGCCGAGGCGCAGCGCGCCCGGTTCGTCGGTCAGCCGCGGCAGCCAGCGCGGGTCGGACAGGACGGCGTCGAAGACGCGCGGGTCGGCGAAGGCCTCGACCAGGTTCTGGGCGAGGACCAGGCCGATGCCCACACCGGCGGCGGCGGCGGCGGCCAGCGGCAGGCGCGTGCGTCCGCCGGCCGCCCCGCCGAAGAGCAGGCCGGCGAGGACCGCGGGCAGGCCGAGGGCGAGCAGGCGGCGGAAGTCGGCGGTCGAGGAGCCGCCGTCGTAGAGCCCGAGCAGGGGGACCAGCTCGACCGCTGCGGCGGCCAGGCCGAAGCCGGCGAGCAGCCAGGCCGCGGTCTCGGCGCCGGTGGCCGGAGCGGGCTCCGCCTCGGCGTCGGCCGCGGGGGCGGCCGGCTCCTCCTCCGCGTCGCGCCGCACGGCCAGCTCCTCCGGCGTCTCGGGCACGGTGAACCAGGCGACCAGGTTGGCCAGCAGCCAGCCCTCGGGCCCGAGGCCGAAGCGCACGGTGAGGGCGGCGCCGAGCAGCGCGCCGGGCAGGAGCAGCTCGCGGCGCAGGCCGCCGCCGCCGGCGAGCAGGCCGCCGAGGCGCGCGCCCAGGCTGCCGAGCAGGGCGTGGAGCAGCAGGAAGAGCAGGACCACCGCCGCCGCGGTGCCGCGCGCGCCGCCCCAGGCCGCGAAGCTGGGCAGGGCCAGCCCGAGCGGGGCGAGGAAGAGGTGGACCGTGCGCGGCCCCAGCCAGGCCGGCGGCGCGAGCGGGCGCAGGCGGCGCAGCCAGCCGCCGGGCTCGGCCAGGCGCAGGCCGAGCGAGAGCAGCACCGCGCCGCTCGCCGCCACCGCGGCCAGCGAGGAGCCGCCGAAGGCCAGCGCGCCGCTGTCGACCAGGCCGAGCAGCACCGCGGTCAGCGCCGCCGCGTACCAGAAGAGCTTGAGATCGACGATCATTCGGCGCGTTCGAGCAGCAGCAGCACGTTCTCGGACAGGAGCGGCAGGCTCTGCCGCATGCGCACGAGGCGCCAGCCGGCGGCGGCGACCTCCTCCTCGATCCGGCGGCGCGGGATGCGCTCGCGGATCACATGGTAGGGGAGGCCCAGCCGCTTCCGCAGCCGGCGCAGGGCCATCTTGTAGTGCCAGCCCGGGTAGTAGGCGACCACCGCGCGCGGGGCGAGCCCGCGCAGCCCGCGCAGCGCCTCGACGCGCCCGGCGTGGTCGAAGTGCTGGAGGAAGCGGAAGCTGATCGCCACCGCGTCCTCCGGCGCCTCGACCGGCGGCGCGAGCGCGTCGGCCACCAGGTAGCGCCCGGCGCCGTGCTTCTGCCGCGCGCGGTCGAGCATCTCGCGGCTGCGGTCGAGGTGCAGCACCTCGCAGCCCGCCGCGCGCAGCCGCTCGGTGAAGCGGCCGGTGCCCGCCGGAGCGTCGATCACCAGGCGCGGCAGCGCGCCGCCGCCCGCCTCGCGCAGCAGCGCGGCCAGCCGGCGCCAGATCCAGGCGTTGTTCCAGCGCCCGAGACCGCGGAAGCGCTTGTCGTAGCGCGCGGCCATGGACCGGTCGCGGTAGGCTGCGCCCCAGTCCTGGTCCGTGTCCGCCGGTTTGGATTCCGCCACGTTCGCTCGCCGCCTGCTCGACTGGTTCGCCGCCCGCCGCCGCGAACTGCCGTGGCGGGCGGACACCGAGCCGTACCGCGTCTGGGTGTCGGAGATCATGCTCCAGCAGACGCGCGTCGAAGCGGTGGTGCCATTCTACGAGCGGTGGATGGCGCGCTTCCCCGACGTCGCCGCGCTGGCGGCGGCCGACGAGCAGGAGGTGCTGCGCCACTGGGCCGGGCTGGGCTACTACCGCCGCCCGCGCATGCTCCACGCCGCCGCGCGCGAGGTCGCGGCCGGCGGCGGGGCGCTGCCGCGCGACCGCGCCGGCTGGCGCGCGCTGCCCGGGGTGGGCGACTACACCTCCGCCGCCATCGCCAGCATCGCGCTCGGCGAGCGCGCCGCGGTGGTGGACGGCAACGTGAAGCGGGTGGCCGCGCGCTGGCTGGCGCTCGAGCTGGCCGCCGACGACCGCCGCCTGCACCGCGCCGCCGAGGAGTGGGGCGAGGGCCTGCTCGCGTACGCCGCCGTGCCGGGCGACCTCAACCAGGCGCTGATGGAGCTCGGGGCCACGGTGTGCACCCCGCGCGCCCCGCGCTGCGCCGAGTGCCCGGTCGCGGACGGCTGCGCCGCGACCGACCCGCTGGCCCACCCGCTGCCGCCGAAGCCGAAGCAGTGGAAGGAGGTCGAGCTGCACTTCGTCGTGGCCGCGCACGGCCCGCTGCGACTGCTCGAGCAGAAGTCCGGCGGCTGGACGCCCGGGCTGTGGGAGCCGCCCGCGCGCGCGGACGACGACCCGCGCGAGCTGGTGCCGGTCGGCAGCGCGCGGCACGTGATCACGCGCCACCGCATCATCGCGCACGCCCACCGCTGGGACGGCTGGGACGGCGCCGGCGGCGTGCGGCCCTCGTCCGTCCCGCTCAGCGGCCTCGGCCGCAAGCTGCTCCGCCTGCTGGCCGAGCAGCCCGGCGGCTGAGCTCAGAAGGGGATGCGGCCGCGCAGGGTGTCGGCCGGTGCGGCGGCTCCCGGCGCCTCCGCGGACGCCCCGTTCGCGGCGGTGATGCGGTCGAGCACGGCGCGCGCGGCGTCGCGCACGCCCTCGTCGGGGTCGCGCAGCAGGCGGATCAGGGCCGGCGCCGCCTCGATGCGCGGGAAGGCGCCGAGCACCTGGGCGGCGGCGGCGCGCACCTCGACGTCCTCGTCGCGCAGCAGGACGAGCAGCTCGGCGACGGGGTCGGCCGTCGCGGCCGGCTCCGGCGCGTCGAGGCGGCGCCAGTAGGCCAGCTCCTCCTGGTGCTCGCGCATGCGGCGCAGCGCGGCGAGGACCTCCTGCCGGACGGCAGAGTCCTCGATGCGCGCCGAGGCCTCGGCCAGCGCGAGCGCGGCCTCGCGGCTGCCGAGCGAAGCCAGCGCCAGGGTGGCCGCCCGCTGCTGGGCGGCGTGGGTCGCGGCCGGACCGACCGGCTCCTCGACGGCGCGGCGCAGCAGCGCGAGGCCCTCGGCGTCGCCGCGCGGCCCGATCAGCTCGAGGGCCGCAGCGGCGAGGAAGCCGGACCGCTCGCCGCCCAGGCTGCGGCAGCGCTCGAGGACGGCGAGGCCGAGCGCGCCGGCCTGCGGCGCGTTGCGGCAGCGCGTGAGCGCGCGCGAGGAGCCGAGGACGACGAGGCCGCGCTCGGCCGGGAGCTCGAGCGCGCGGCCGAGGAAGGCGGCCTGGCGCGCCGGGTCGTCGAAGACGGCGTCGGCCAGCGTCTCACGGGTGACGGCGTCGAGCGCCGCGCCCCGCGCGGCGGTGTCGGCGAGCAGGCCGAGCACCTCCTCCTCCGCGCCCGGCGCCCCGAGCCCGACCGCCACGCGGGCCGCGATGGCGAGCGCCGCCGGGTCCTCCGTCGCCGCCGCGGCTTCGCGGAGCGCGGGCAGCGCGGCGGGGTCGAGGCTGCCGAGGCCTGCGGCGATGGCGCGGTCGGGCGACTGCCCGCCGGCGATCAGGGCGGACACGATCCGCAGGCGGTGGCCGACCGGCAGGGCGGCCAGGCCGGGCAGGCTGACCTCGGCCGGGAAGCCGAGGAGTTGCTGGATCAGCGCCGTGTCCCCGGTCGCCAGCGCCAGTTCGGCGGCCCAGCGGAAGGCAGCAGGAGTCTGCACCACCTGCTGGATCAGCGCGAGGCGTCCGCCGCGGCGCCGGTCGACCACCAGCGGGTCGGCCGGGTCGGCGAGGCGCGCGGTGAGCGCGAGCCGTCCGGCCTCGCCGTCGCGCAGCCAGTCCCACTGCCCGCTCAGCCGCGCGTCGAGCACGCGGCGCACGTCCGCCTCGGGGGATTCGAGCAGGGCCTCGACCAGCGCGAGGCGCTCCTCCGGCGGCAGCTCGGCCCGCAGCAGCGCGTTGGCGGTGGCGGCGTCGGCGCGGGCGGCTCCGATCAGCAGCGCGCGCGCGGCCCGCGGCAGGCGGGCCGGCACGCCGCCGGCCAGCAGGCGCGCGGCGGTGGCGCGGACCGCGTCCGGCGCGTCCGGCTCGAGCAGGCGCAGGGCCACCCCCTCGGCGCCGGGGAGCTCGAGCCCGGTGAGGCGGCGGGCGGCCTCGTCCGCCGGGAGCCCGAGCAGGAGGGCGGCGGTGGCGGCGGCGGCGTCCTGGTCCAGGGCGTCCCACGCGGCGAGCCTCGCGGCCAGGGGGAAGGCGCGTGCGCCGTAGCGCTCGTCGCGCAGCAGCTTCGCCGCGAGCGGAGCGATGCGCGGCAGCGGGTCGCTCGGCGCGCGGAAGCCGGTGAGCAGCTCGAGCACCTGCAGCCTCCAGGTCTCGGGGGCCCGGTCGAGGAACTCGTCCATCAGGGCGACCGTTCCCGCGGGGTCGATGCCGAACAGCACCTCGAGCGGGTCGAACAGGTGCTCCACCGCCGGGTCGTCGAGCTCGGCGAGGACGCGCGCGGCCAGCGAGGGCGCCGCGCGCAGGCCGAGGTTGCCGAGGCCCTTGTCGTTCTGGTCGCGGATCATGCGCGCGACCTCGGCGTCCATCGCCGGCGTGGGCAGGCCGAACTGCTGCTCGAGGAAGGCGAGGCGGTCGGCGGCGAGCTGCTCGTGGAACCGCGCCGGCGCGCGGTCGTCCGCCGGCTCCTCACTCGCGGCGAGGTCCTGCAGGCGGTGCTCGATCTGCTGCCGCAGCGCGGCCAGGGCGGGGGAGCGCGCGGCCTCGGCCGCGGCGGCGCGTCCTTCCGCAGTCGCCGGGACCAGCGCGGTGCCGGGAGGCGCGTCGGCGGCCGCCAGGAGGAACTGCGCGCAGGCCGCGCGGGCCTCCTCGAGGCGCCCCTGCTCGAGCAGGAGGGCCGCGCGTTCGGCGGCGAAGACGGCGTAGCGCGCGGCGCGCTCGGCGGGCGCGCGGGTGTCGTTCAGGTCGCGCCACAGCGCGCTCACCCGCGCCCGGCAGGCGGCGCGGTCGCGCAGGGCGGCCCACTCGAGGCGGAGCTCGGCGAAGGCGCGGCGCAGCCCCTCGACGTCGGTCGCCGTCACGGGCAGCGGCTCGGCGGAGCCCTCGACCCGGCCGCTCCACATGCGCGCGCCCTCCTGGGCGGCGGCGGGAGCGCCGACCAGCGCGGCGGCGAGCAGCAGGCGGGAGAGGAGGGCGGTCTTCATGCCAGGATCGTGGCCCGGTACCGCGTCCAGCTTGTCACGCCGCGGTCGCCCGCGTGTCAACGGCCTGTCAAGGCCGCGCGACGAACTTGTAGCCGACCCCGTGGACGGTGAGCAGGTGCTCGGGGTGGTCGGGGTGGGCCTCGATCTTCTTGCGCAGCTTGAGCACGTGGGTGTCGATCGTGCGCGTGGTGGGGTACTCGTCGGCGCCCCACACGGCGTCGAGGATCGCGCCGCGCTGGAGCACCTCGCCCTCGTGGTCGAGGAAGTAGCGCAGCAGCTCGAGCTCCTTGCGCGACAGGCCGTGCGCCGCGCCGCCGCGGGTCAGCGTGTAGCCGGCGAAGTCCACCTCGACCGCGCCGAAGCGGGCGCGGCCGCCGCGCTCGACCCCGGGCGCCCCGCCGCGCGCGCGTCGCAGCAGCGCCTGCACGCGCATGAGCAGCTCGCGCATCGAGAAGGGCTTCACCAGGTAGTCGTCGGCGCCGTACTCGAAGCCCTGGACGCGGTCCCACTCCTCGCCGCGCGCAGACAGGATGAGCACCGGCGCGGTCAGGCGGTCCTGGCGCAGCCCCTGCAGCACCGAGAAGCCGTCGCGCCGCGGCAGCATGAGGTCGAGCAGGACGAGGTCGGGGTCCTCGCGCACGGCCAGTTCGTAGCCGGCCTCGCCGTCGGCCGCCTCGAGCACCGCGAAGCCCTCGGCGCGCAGGGCGTCGGCCAGGGCGAGGCGCAGGGCCTCCTCGTCCTCGACGACGAGGATGCGCGCGCCGGGGGCCGGGTCGTCCATGCGCATCAATCTACGGACGCGCGGCGCAGCGGGACCTCGAGCGCGAAGCAGGCGCCGTCGGCGTCGGGCGGCGGCTCGCAGCGCGCGCTGCCGCCGTGGGCTTCGGCGATCGTGCGCACGATGGCCAGGCCGAGGCCCGCGCCGGTGCCCTCGCCGTCCTGCTCGAAGGGGCGGAAGATGCGCTCGCGCGCCTCGGCCGGCACGCCGCGGCCGAAGTCGCGCACGGCGACGCGCAGCCGGCCGCGCGCCGACACCTCGATCCGCACCTCCCGGCGGCCCGAGTGGCGCAGGGCGTTGTCGACCAGGTTCAGCGCCGCGCGGCGCAGCGCCTCGCCGTCGATCTCGGCCGTGCCCTCGAGCGGTTCGGCGCGGAAGTCGAGCTCGCCGTCGCGCCGCGCGACCCACTCGCGCGCCTCGCGCTCGAGGGCCGCGCTCCACTCGGCGAGCACCACCGTGTCGTAGCGCGGCTCGAAGCCCTGCCCGCGCTCGAGGCGCGAGAAGTCGAGCACGTCGTCGACCAGGCGCCGCAGGCGCTGGGCCTCGCGGCGGATCAGCGCGTGGTAGCGCGGCGCGGCGCCGGCCCCGGCGCACCCCGACTCGAGGTTCTCGGCCATGAGCAGGATCGAGCTCAGCGGCGTGCGCAGCTCGTGGGACACCGAGGCGACGAAGCCGAAGCGCAGCCGCTGCAGGCGCTGCTCGCGGCGCAGGGCGAGGAAGATCGCCACGCCCGCCGCCGCGCACAGCAGGCCGAGCAGCGCGGTGGCCACGCGCAGGCGGGCGGCGCCGCGGCCGGCTTCGGCGACGAAGGCGGCCGGGTCGGCGTGGCGCACGGTGACCGTCAGGTCGGGCGCGGCCAGCGTCACCGCGTCGCGCAGCGCGGGTCCGAGCTCCTCGGCGTCGCCGGCGAAGTCGAGGGCGAAGCCGGGCTCGAGCAGGCCGTGCTCGGCGACCGCGGCGCGCAGGGCCGCGACGAGGTCGGCGCGACGCAGGAACCAGGCGCGCATGCCGTCGGGCCCGCGCCGGGTGAGCAGGGCGTCCTCGCCGCGGAGCAGCGCCGCCGCCTCGTCGCCGCGCGGTTCCGGAGGGACCCAGCCGGCCGCCGCCAGCGCGCGCAGCCCGCGGGCGGCGCGGTCGGTGGCGAGCCGCGCGTCCGGGCCGAGGCGGTCGGCGAGGGCCTCGCGCAGCGGCGACCGCAGCAGACGCAGGCGGCCGCTCGGGCCGGCCTCGAGCCCGGCCGGGGCGGCGGGAAGGGCGAGGCTGCCGTCCTCCCAGGCGGCCAGCAGCCGCTCGCGGGAGGCGGCCCGCTCGGCCTCCTCGAGGTGGGGGGCCGCGGCGAGGTGGGCGAGCAGCAGGTAGGCCACCTCGCCGCGCGCCGCGCCCGGGCCGGTCTCCTCGGCCATCCGACGCGCGTGCTCGCGCACCCGGTCGGGCCGCCCGGCCGCGCCGGAGAGCTGCACCGCGCGCAGCCGGCCCTCGGCGAGGCGGGCCGGGTCCTCGGTCTTGACCAGCGCCTCCTCGACCTCGGCCAGGGCCTCGGCGGCCCGGCCGGCGGCGGCGGCCTCCTCTGCCGAGGCGAGCAGGGCGTCGAAGGCCGTCCCGCCGCCGAGCAGGGCGGCGGAGAGGTCCTCGCCGGGCGCGGCGGGAGGGAGCGCCGCCCGGGCCGCTGCCTCCTCGCTCCAGGCCAGGTCGGGGTCGGCCAGCAGCAGGCGGACCTCCGGTTCGCGCAGGAGCTGCCGCCACTCGGCCGTCACCCCGTCCACCACCGAAGCGGCGGCGCGGGCCAGGCCGGCCTCGCCGGCGCGCTCGGCGTCGGTCGCCGGGCCGAGGGCCACGACCATCAGGACCAGGCCGGCGCCCAGGCCCAGGCCGAGCGCCCCGCGCTCGAGCCAGGCGGCCCGCCCCGTCCGCTTCCCGAGCTCCGGCAGCATGGAACCAGCCTAGACGGGCGATCCCACAAGCTGTCAACGGTGTGTCAAGACGGGCGCTCCAGCCTCGCCCCGGCGACGCCCGAATAGGATGGGGCTTCCTCCGCGGGGCCCGCCCCGCTTCCGCCATGAAGTACCTGCCCCACCTCGTCATCCTCCTCGTCCTCGCCGGCGTCGCCTACATCCTGTCGGGCGCGGGCCTCCCCGAGCCGGTCGGCGACGGGACGCCCGAGGGGAACCCCGCGGCGACCGAGGACGGCGGCCCCGGCGCGGTCGAGGCCGCCCCGCAGGACGGCGGCGGGCGGACGGTGGTCGGCGGCCCCGAGGCCGCCCCCGACGGCGAGGCCGTGCGCGGCCGCGTCACCGGCCCCGACGGTCGCCCCGTCCCCGGCGCCCGCGTGCGCCTGGTCGAGTCCGGCGGCTTCCTCGCCATGGGCCTCGACCGGCCGAGCCTCGAGGAGGGGATGGAGGCCTGCCGGCCCGACGGCGGCTTCGTGCTGGCCGTGCCCGACGCGATGCAGACGGTGTCGGTCGCCGCGCTGGCACCCGGCTACGCGCCGGCCCGCACCGAGGTCGAGGACCTCGGCGCCCCGGTGGCGCTGCAGCTCGTGCCCGTGGTCGAGGTTCCCGGCCGCGTCGTCGACGGCAGCGGCGCGCCCGTCGCCGACGCGCGGCTCTTCCTGACCAGCGCGGACCTGATGCTCGACGGCCTGCCGGCGCCCTTCGACACCAGGGCCGACGGCGCCTTCCGCCTCGAGGCGCCCGGGGCGGGCCGCTACGCGCTGCTCGTGCGCAGCGCCGCCGGCGCCGACGTGGAGCTCGACCCGCTCGAGGTGCGCGCGGGCATGGATCCGGTCGAGGTGCGGGTGCAGGGCAGCGGCGGCCTCGTCGTCCGCCTCACCGACCCCGCCGGCGCGCCGGTCGAGGGCGCGCTGGTCACGACCGAGCCGGCCGGCGCTCACCGCGACCGCTTCGGCGGCAAGCGCGCGCGCAGCGGCGCCGACGGCGTGGCGCGGGTGCGCGACCTGAAGGTCGGGACGCACATCCTCGAGGTCTCCGCGCCCGGCTTCGCCAAGGTTCTGCGCCGCCACCTGCAGCGCGACGCGGCGCAGGTCGACCTGGCCATCACCCTGGCACCGCCCGGCGGGATCGAAGTGCGCGTCACCGACCGCGACGGCGTGCCCGCGGCCGACTTCGAGGTGCAGCTGCACTCGGACCAGCCCTCCCTGCGCATCCAGGTCGGTCCGACCAGCCGCGTGACCGACGCCGAGGGCGTGGCGCGCTGGGAAGACCTGCCGAGCGGCACCTTCCGCGTGATCGGCGGCGGCCAGGGCTGGCAGGTCGAGCTCGAGAGCGCCGTCAACGACGGCAGCTCCGAGGGCGGGGTGAAGCGGCGCGAGGGCTTCGGGTCCTCGGTCGCCAGCGTCGGCGTGCTGCCCGGCCAGACCTCGCCGGTCGAGCTGCGCCTGATGGGCCACGCGCGGGTGAGCGCCGAGGTGCTCGCCGGCGGGATCCCGCTGGAGGGCGCCGAGGTGCTGCTGCACCAGCGCGCCGTCAGCGCCGGCCACTTCGACGCGCGCGGCGTGACCGGCCCGGCCGGCACCGTCGAGCTGCCGCCGGTGCGCCCGGGCCGCTTCCTGGCCACGGTGCGCTTCGGCGACGGCCGCAGCGAGTTCACGCTGCCCGACCAGATCGAGGTGGACGAGCCGCGCGAGCGCCTGGTCATCGATCTGCCTTTGTCCTCGGTCGCCGGCCGCCTCCGCGGCACGGCCGGCCCGCTGGCCGGCGCGCGCGTCGAGCTGAACGGGCCCGGCGCGCCGACCACCTGGACCGGCTCCGGCCCCGACGGCGCCTTCCTGCTCGAGCACGTGCCGCAGGGCGAGTTCCTCGTCCGCGTCAGCCTCGACGGCTACCTGCCCTGGACCTCCGAGGCGCCGCTCGCCTTCGACGGCTCCAGCCCGCTCGACCTCGGCGTGGTGACGCTGATGCGCGAGGCCGTGGTGAAGGGCCGCGCCGTCGGCCTTCCGCCCGAGCAGAACACCGGCTTCTCGCTGCGCGTGGCCGAGCTGCGCGACGCCACCGGCAAGCGGGTGGCGGTAGCGCCGCTCGAGCGCGGCGACCGCTTCGAGTTCCGCGGCGTGATGCCCGGGAGCTACCAGGTCGTGGTCACCGCCGCCGGGGCGGTCGGGCAGCCGGTCTCGGTCGAGCTGGTCGAGGGGGTGAACCAGGTCGAGCTCGGCGGCTGAGCCGGCTCAGTCCTCGATGTGGGTCGGCGCGCGGCCGGTGCGGTCGGCCACCGCGCGCCGGTGCCGCTCGACGATGTTGTCGGCGATCTGCCGCACGGCGGTGCGCAGCCACATCGAGGTGTGGCTGGTCGGGCGGTAGTCGGCCTCGCCGAAGGCCTGGATGCGCCCGTGGCGCTGCAGCGCGTTGACCTGGTCGAACTCCGCCTCGCTGCCGGCCTTGTAGACCGCGTAGGTCTTGCCGCCGTTGCGGTTGATCACCGAGAACACGGGCACGTCGCTGGGGCCGTCGGCGACGTAGATCATGTTGTGGAACGGGATCCGGCGCAGGTCCTCGGGGATCGCCGCGTTGACGTGGATCTCCGGGTTCTTGTTGCTGCCCTTGTTGATCTCGAACACCGCCCGGGTCTTGGTCGTGTTGTCGATCGCGTAGGCCACGTCGGTGATCTCGGGGCCGGCCTTGGTCAGGAAGCTGGACTGGCGCTCGTCGGCCAGGTACCCGGGGCCGGGTACGCCCTCGACGAAGTCGCAGGCCCACACCTCCTCGAGGTGGGGGGCGATGCGGCTGCCGAGGATCATCTGGCGCAGCCCGGTGCTGACGACGTAGTGCTCGACGGCGATCTCGCGCTTGAGGTACTCGGGCTTCTCCTCGACCTGCGCCTGCAGCCGGTCGAAGACCTCCGGCACGCCCTCGTAGAAGTCGAGCTCGGCGCCCAGCTCGCGCAGCAGCTGGTTGCTCAGCCCGCCGAAGCGCCCGGCGCGCACGTAGCTGAGGATGTGGTTCAGGTAGATCGTGTCCCGCGCCACGATCTCGGCGCCGCGGTCGCGGTAGGCCTGCGGCAGGCGGTTCACCTCGCGCCAGAACTCCGCGCCGTCCACCCGGAAGTGGCGGAACAGCGGGTCCTGCATGTAGCCCGGGATCAGCGTCTTGTCGAAGTCCCAGATGACCGCGATGATGTTCTGCGGGAAGAGTTGCGAGCTCATTCGAGTCCCGAATTCTAGACCACGATCCGGCGCCGCGTCAGCGTGCTCTTGCGCGCTTGGGGCCGCGACGGGCCGCCGCCACAAGTGATGGTGGTCGCGCGCCGGTTCCGTCCCGCCGCTGCCGCGCCCGCGCGCCCTTAGACTGCCCGCCCGTGCCGCTCCTCGCCGCCTGCATGCTGGTCCTCGTCCCGCCGTCGGACGGGGGCGATCCGCCCTCCCGGCCGCGGGTCGTGGTGGCGCGGACCGGGACCGCGCCGGTGATCGACGGCGTGCTCGAGCCCGAGGTGTGGGACGGCGCGCCCTCCATCGGCGCCCTCACCGAGGTCGACCCGGACGAGGGCGCTCCCTCCGACCCGGGCACCGAGGTCTACCTGCTGCGCGACGACGAGTTCCTCTACCTGGCCTTCGTCTGCCACGAGCCCGAGCCCGAGCGGATGGTCGTGCAGCAGATGGTGCGCGACGCCTTCCTCAACGACGACGACCGCCTCGAGTTCGTCCTCGACACCTTCCGTGACGGGCGCACCGGCTACTTCTTCCAGATGAGCGCGGCCGGCTCGCGCGGCGACGCGCTGCTCGGCGCCAACGGCGGCAGCTTCAACAAGCGCTGGGACGCCTTCTGGGAGGGCCGCACGCGCATCGGGGCCGACCGCTGGGTGGCCGAGATCGCCATCCCCTTCAAGACGCTGGCCACCGGCCCCGGCGACACCTGGGGCTTCAACGTCGAGCGCTACCGCGGCGCGGACCGCTCGCGCCACCGCTGGGCCGCCACGCGCCGCGACCTGCGCGTGCAGATCGTCAGCGAGGCGGGCGAGCTGGCCGGCCTCGGTGATCACGAGGACGGCTTGGGCATGGAGCTCGTGCCCTACTTCAAGCTGCGCCGGAGCGAGCTCGAGTCGCCCGAGCACAAGACCTTCGTCGGCGCCGGCGGCGGCGAGTTCAACTGGCGGGTCACGCCGCAGCTCAACGCCTCGCTGACCTGGAACACCGACTTCGCCGAGACCGAGGCCGACTCGCGGCGGGTCAACCTGACCCGCTTCCCGTTGTTCTTCCCGGAGAAGCGCGACTTCTTCCTGCAGGACAGCAACCTGTTCGAGTTCGGCGAGCAGAGCGGCTTCGGCCGCGGGGGCGGCAACAACATGCTGCCCTTCTTCAGCCGCCGCATCGGCCTGACCGAGGACGGCGAGGAGGTGCCGATCGAGGCCGGCGCGCGCCTGACCGGCCGCGTGGACGACCTCGACCTCGGCCTGCTCGCGGTGCGCACCGGCGCCGGCGGCGCGGGCGCCCCGGCCGGCGAGCTGTTCGTCGCGCGGCCGAGCTACCGCATCACCGACGAGCTCTCCGGCGGCCTGCTGCTGACCAGCGGCAACCCGAGCACGGCCGACTCCAACCTGGTCACCGGCGCCGACCTGCGCTTCACGCGCACGGACTTCCTGCCCGGCTACCGCCTCAACCTGAACGCCTACGCCGTGCGCAGTTCCGACGAGGAGACGCACGCCGTCGGCGCGGCCTGGGGCCTGCAGAGCTCGCTCACCTCGCGCGACTGGTCGCACCGCTTCGACACCCTGAGCTCGCAGGACCAGTTCCGGCCCGCGCTCGGCTTCGTGCGCCGCGGCGGCGAGCGCTACTACCGCCTCGAGACGCGCTGGGAGCCGCGCCCGGGCGGCGGCAGCAGCGTCCGCGAGTACCAGTTCGGCCTCCGCCCGCGCTGGTGGACCGACGGCAGCGGGCGGCTGCAGACGCACGGCATCGACCTGACCTTCTTCGGCGCCGAGTGGCACGACGGCGACCGCTTCACCGCGACCTGGGCCTTCGACGGGGACCGCCTGACCGAGCCCTTCGAGCCTGTGGACGGCACGGTGATCCCGGTCGGCTTCCACCACTGGCACGTCCTCGAGACCAGCTACCGCTTCTCGGAGGCGCGCGCGCTGTCGGGCGACGTGGAGCTGCGCGCCGGCGAGTGGTACGACGGCGAGGCGGTGCGCGCGAGCGGCGAGGTCAACTGGCGCCCGAACGGCCAGCTGTTCCTCGGCCTCGACCTGCAGGAGAACCACTTCTGGATGCCGGGCGGCGACTTCGTCACCCGCGTCGGCCGCGTCAACGCCGACTACTCGTTCACGCCGTCGCTGAGCTGGCGCAACCTGGTGCAGGCCGACAACCAGTCCGACGTGCTCGGCGTGCAGTCGCGGATGCACTGGATCCAGGCCGACGGCCGCGAGCTCTTCCTGGTGCTCAACTACGCCTGGGAGGAGCTGCCCGACGGCCCCTTCGTCCCGGCCTCGCGCGACCTGACGGCGAAGGTCGTCTATTCGCTACGCTTCTGACGCCCGGCGCCGCGCCGGACGCCGCCCATGCCCCGCGCCGCAAGCTGGACCGCTCTGTTCCTCCTCGTGCTGCTCGCCTCGTGGGCGGCGCGCGAGGGCCGCTCGGCCCGCTTCCACCGCCTGCCGGCCGACGGCGGCCCCACCCTCGAGGAGTGGTTCAGCGTCGAACCCGACGGGCTCTACCACGTGCGCCGCGTCGAGCGCGCGCTGGGCGAGGGCCTTCCGCCTGCCGCCGAGGACCCGCTGCTCTCCTACCCCGAGGGCGCGGCGATCCCCTGGCCGCCCTACTACGACGCGCTGCTCGGAGTGGTGCTACGGCCGGTGGTCGGCGCGCCGCCGGCGGAGGCCGAGCCGCGGCGCGCCTGGCGCGCGTGGCTCGAGCGCGCGGCGGCCACGCTCCCGCTGCTGTTCGGCGTCGGCATCAGCCTGCTCGTCGCGGCCGCCGGCGCCGCCCTGGCCGGCCGCGCCGGCGCGCTGGCCGCCGGGCTGCTCCACGCGCTGAGCTTCGGCGCGGTGCAGTACGCCGTGCCGGGCATCGCCGACCACCACGCCTTCGTCGGCCTGCTGCTCGTCGCGCTGCTCCTCGTGTTGGGGGAGGCCCTGCGCCGCGGCGCCCTCGCGCGCGCGGCCTCCGGCCTGCGCTTCGGCGCCGCCGCCGGCATCCTGGCCGGCCTTCTCCTCGGCAGCTGGGTGGCCTCGCTGGTCCACATCCTCGTCGTGCAGGCCGCGCTCGGCCTGCTCGTGCTGCGCGACTCGCGCCGGGCGGAGGCGTCGCCGGGCCTCGCTCCCTTCGGCCTCGCCTTCCACGCCGCCGCGCTGCTCGCGGTGATGCCGGCCGTGCTGCAGAGCCCGTGGGCCGCGAGCCACCCCTGGATGGTGGTCAACCTGAGCTGGTTCCACCCCGCGCTGCTCCTCCTCGGCGGGCTGGTCTTCCTGCCGCTGCCGCGCCTCGGTGCGGCTGCGCGCCGCGCGCACCCCTTCGTCGTCCTCGCCCTGCTCGGCGCGTTGGGAGCGGTCCTCCTGCTCGGTGGCGGTGCAGCCGGCGCCGGTCTTCGCGAGGGCTTCGAGTGGGCCGCCCGCGCCAACGCCTTCATGGGCGACATCGCCGAGTCGCAGCCGCTGCTCGGCGAGGACCGCTTCGGCACCGGCGGCCTGTTCGGCTGGCTCGGCTGGGGCGTGCTGTTCGCCCCGCTGGCCTGGGGCGCCGGCGCGCTCGCGTTGCGCCGGCAGCCCGCGCTGCTGCCGTGGCTGGTCGCCCTGCCGGTCTTCCTCGCGCAGGCGCTGGCCCAGCGCCGCTTCGCCGAGTCGGCCGCGGTGCCGCTGGCCGTCCTGCTCGGCTGGGCGATGGTCGAGCTGCTGCGCCGCAGCCGCTTGCCCGCGCCCGCGCGCCTCGCCCTTCCGGCGGCGGCCGCCGTCCTCCTGCAGCTACCCGGCGCGCAGGCCTCCTGGGCCGGTTGGCGCGATCGCGACGAGCTCGCGCGCGACGCCGAGGCGGTGCGTCAGAACGGCTTGCGCGCGGCGCACGAGTGGCTCGGTGCGCACGCCGTCCCCGACTCGGCGGTGATGGCGCACTGGGACCAGGGTCACGCGATCGAGCTGCTGACCGGGATGGGCAGCGTGGCGACCAACTTCGGCAACTACGTCGGCGAGACCGGCTTCGTCGACGCGGCGGCCTTCCTCACCTCGGGCGACTTCGAGGCCGCCGAGTTCCTGCTCGAGCGCAGCGCCGCGCGCTTCGTCCTCGTGCACAGCGGGGCGATCCACGCCTGGCCGCAGCTGCGCCGCGTGGCGGAGCGGCCCGAGGCGGCGTGGCCGACCTCGATGGCCGGCACGCTGTTCCGCCCCGACGCCGAGGACGGCCCCGACTTCCTCCGCCTGCGCTGGGTGTCGCCCTTCCCCGAGCTCGACCCGCACCCGAGGCTTCTTCCCGGCGTACCGATGGCGCCCGCCGCGCTGGTCTACGAGCGCGTCGCCGGGGCGCGCCTCGCGGTCGCCGCGCCGGCGGGCAGCGAGGTCGCGCTCGAGCTGCCGGTCGAGCTGCCGGGTGGCGGCGCCGCCTTCGCGCTGCGGCGCCGCGCCCTCGCCGGGGCGGACGGAGTGGCCCGCTTCCGCCTGCCCTACCCCGGCACGGCGCGGGTCCGGGTCGCGGACGCCGCCGCCGGCGGCGACGCGGCGCGCGAAGCCGTGCTGACCGAGGCCGACGTGGCCGGCGGGCGCACGGTCGAGCTGCGCTGAGCCGCCGGGCCCCCGCAGCCCGGCTGCTACCATTCCGCGCCATGAAGGAAGCCACCGCACTCTCGACGGCCGCGGTCCTCGGCGCCGGCACCATGGGCCACGGCATCGCCCAGGTCTGCGCCCAGGCCGGGTTCGAGGTCCGCCTCTTCGACGTCGCCGAGGCGCCCCTCGAGAAGGGCCTGGCCGGAATCCGCGGGATGCTCGACAAGGCGGTGGCCAAGGGCAGGGCCGACGCCGCCGAGGCCGACGCCGCCTTCTCACGGCTGCGCGGCACGACCTCGCTCGAGGAGGCCTGCGCCGGCTGCGACCTGGTGATCGAGGCCGTGCCCGAGAAGCTGGCGCTGAAGCGCGAGGTCTTCGCCGCCGTCGAGCGCGCCGCCGGGCCGGACGCGCTGCTGGCGACGAACACCTCCTCGCTGTCGGTCGGCGCGATCGCCGAGGCCCTCGAGCGCCCCGAGCGCTTCCTCGGCCTGCACTTCTTCAACCCGGTGCCGCTGATGGCGCTGCTCGAGATCGTCACCGGCCCGCGCACCGGCGCCGCGACCACCGCGGTCGCGCAGGCGCTCGGTCACCGCCTCGGCAAGGAACCGATCGTGGTGCGCGACGCGCCGGGCTTCGCCAGCTCGCGCCTCGGCCTGGCCCTCGGCCTCGAGGCGATCCGCATGGTCGAGCAGGGCGTGGCCAGCGCGGAGGACATCGACAAGGCGATGGAGCTCGGCTACCGCCACCCGATGGGCCCGCTGCACCTGACCGACCTGGTCGGCCTCGACGTGCGCCTCGGCATCGCCGAGTACCTCGCCGGCGAGCTCGGCCCGCGTTTCGAGCCGCCGCAGCTGCTGCGCGACAAGGTCGCCGCCGGCGAGCTCGGCCGCAAGAGCGGCCAGGGCTTCTACCGCTGGGACTGAGGCCTCAGCGGTCGCGCGCCACGCGGTCGAAGGAGCGCGCGTAGCTCCCCTCGGGTGCCAGGCGCTGGCGCAGGAAGCCGAGCCCCGAGGTGCGGAAGCGCCAGGGCCGCAGGAAGTCGAACATCAGGTTCAGCCGCGGCTGGTCGGTGTCGTTGAAGGACTCGTGCGGCAGGTGGTCGTCGAAGACCACGAGCCGGCCGGCCTCCCAGCCGCGCAGCGCGGCGCCGACCTTGAGGCCGGAGACCTCGGGCGGCGCGTCCGGCACGTCCAGCGGCAGGTGGGCGCGCAGCACGGTGGGGGAGAAGCCCTGGTGGCTGCTGATGCGCCCGCCGGGCAGCAGCAGGCTGAGGGTCGCCATCTGGACCAGGGGCACCGTGTCCACCCACCGGACGATCCCGGGGCAGAGGGCGCAGTGGTCCTCGAAGCGGCGCGTCGGGGTGAAGAAGGGCAGGAGGAGCCAGCTGCCCTCCTCGTCGCGCGGCCAGGGCGCGAAGGCCTCGCGCGGCACGGCGGCGGCCTCGACCTGCATCGCCTCCGTCTGCTTCTCCAGGTCTTGCGCCCAGGGGAAGTGCCGGATCTCGAAGAAATCGGGCCGCGGACGGGTCATGCGCGGGGGATGGAGGCGGCCGACGGGCCGCCGCTCCCCCATCGGCTAAACCGGCGCGGGGCTGGATCCCAGAGCGGATCCGGCCGGGCTCAGCCCTGGGCGGCTTCCTGGATCCGCTTCCACTGGGCCTTCATCTGCCGCGCCAGCACGAAGCGCTGCTTGAAGTGGCCGAGGAAGGAGGTGCGGTGGCGGAAGGGCCGCAGGAAGTCGCACATCAGCACGATGCGGTGCTCCTTCGTGCCGTTGTAGGCCTCGTGCTCGTACATGTCGTCGAAGACGAAGACCTTGCCGACCTCCCAGTTGCGCTTCTCGTCCGCCACGCGGAACCAAGCCTCCCCTTCGGGGACCCTCAGCGCCAGGTGGGTGCGCAGGACGGCGTGGCTGAAGCCGCAGTGCGGCAGGATGTGCGCGCCGGGCTCGAGCAGGGCGAAGGCGGCCATCGTGCAGTTCGGGATCGAGCGCTCGACCAGCTCGACCGTCTTCGGGCACATCGCGATGTTCTGCTCGAAGCGCTTGCCGGGGACGAAGAAGGGGAACTGGTTCCACTTGCCCTCGTACAGGTCCTGGCCCGGCCACGGCGCGAAGTCGCCCTGGGGCAGGGCGTTCAGCTCGCCGATGACCGTCTGCGCCTCGCGCTCGAGGACGGCGGGGAAGGGGAAGTCTTCGTTCCGGAAGAACATGGCCCCCGATTCTACCGGGCTTCCTGAGACCGAAGCGCAGGAACCGGGAGCCGCCTCCGGGGATTAGGATGGGACCATGAGCCGGACCGCCGCGGCCCTCGCCCTCTCCTTCCTCCTCGGCGCCCCCCTCTCCGCCGCCCAGGAGCCCGACGCCGCCCTGCCGCTGACCGAGCGGGAGCGGGCGGTCCACGCCCTGTCCCGCCTGGCCTACGGGCCGCGCCCCGGCGACCTCGACCGGGTGCTCGAGGTGGGGGTGGAGGCCTGGATCGAGCAGCAGCTCGCCCCTGCGCCCGACCCCGTCCTCGAGGACCGCCTGGCGCGCTACCCCTCGCTCGGTCTGCCGCTGCTCGAGCTGCTCGACACCTACTGGCAGCCGGCCGAGGAGGGCGACAGCGCCGAGGTGCGGCGCGAGAAGAACCGCAAGGAGAACGAGCCGCGCCGCGAGCTGCTCGAGGCCCTGCTGGTGCGCGCGATCGAGTCGCCGAACCAGCTCGAGGAGGTGCTGGCCGACTTCTGGCGCAACCACTTCAACGTCAGCTACACCAAGGGCGGCCCGGCGCGCTTCCTGCTCACCGACTGGGAGCGCGAGGTGATCCGCCGGCACGCGCTCGGCAGCTTCCTACCCTTCCTCGAGGCCACCGCGCAGCACCCGGCGATGCTGCACTACCTCGACAACGCCAGCTCGCGGCGCCCGCCGTCCAAGCAGGAGCTGGCCGAGATCGAGCGCCGGGTGCGGCGGCGGACCGGCTCGCGCGAGCGCGGCGAGGAGGCGGCGGCGCTGGCCCTGCAGCGCGGCCTGAACGAGAACTACGCCCGCGAGCTGCTCGAGCTGCACACCCTCGGGGTGGACAACTACTACAAGCAGAAGGACGTCGTGGCGGTGGCCGAGGCGCTGACCGGCTGGACCTACAACGGGGGCCGCAACGGCGACTGGAGCTTCCGCTTCCGCAACGACATGCACGCCACCGGCGACAAGCGCGTGCTCGGCCGGCGCGTGCGCGCCGAGGACCAGGACGGCCTGAGCGAGGGCATGCAGGTGCTCGAGATGCTCTCCGCGCACCCGGGCACCGCCGACTTCATCGCCCTGAAGCTGTGCCGCTACCTGATCGCCGACGAGCCGCCGCAGCGCGCCGTGGACGCCGCGTCCAAGGCCTTCCGTCGCAGCGACGGGGACATCCCCGCGGTGGTGCGGGCGATCGTCGCCGGCGAGGACTTCTGGGCGCGCGAGAACTACCGCGCCAAGTTCAAGACGCCGTACGAGTTCGTGCTCAGCGCGCTGCGCGCGACCGGCGCGCGGGTCGACGAGGGCGAGGCGGTGATGCGCCGGCTGATCGAGATGGGGCAGGGCCTCTACCTCTGCGACGACCCGACCGGCTGGTACGACACCGCCGAGAGCTGGCTCGACCCGGGCGTGATGGCGCTGCGCTGGCAGTTCGCCCTCGACCTGGCCTCCGGCTCGCTGCGCGGCGTGAGCATCCCGACCGAGTTCTGGGACGAGGTCCCGGAGTCGCTGCCGCCGCGGCTGTGGCAGCACCACCTGACCAAGATGATCCTGCCCGGCGGCGCCGGCCCGCGCACGCGCGCCGCGCTCTCCTCCGTCACCGACGAGTACCTGGCGCGCGCCGCCGTCCCCGACGTCCGCGAGCTCGGCCCCGAGCTGGTCGGCCTCCTCCTCGGTTCCCCCGAGTTCCAGCAGCAATGAGCCACCCCTCCCGACGCGATTTCCTCCGCCGCGCCGGCGCCCTCGGCGTCAGCTTCGGCCTGGCCGGCCCCGCCCTCGCCGCCGCCGCACGCGGCGCGAAGGGCAGCCCCGCCCTGGTGGCGGTCTACCTGCGCGGCGGCGCCGACTGGCTGAACATGGTCGTGCCGTGGAAGGACGACGACTACCAGTCGGTGCGCCCGACCATCCGGCTGACCGAGGACGACGGCCTCGCGCGGCTCGACTCCGAGTTCGCGCTGCACCCGGCGTTGACCGCCCTCGCGCCGCTCTACGAGGCGAAGCAGCTGGCGCCGGTGGTGGCCACCGGCTCGCCACACGGCACGCGCAGCCACTTCGACGCGCAGGACTTCATGGAGCGCGCCGCTCCCGGCCTGCGCAACATCACCACCGGCTGGCTCAGCCGCTACCTGGCCGAGACCGCGGAGCCCGGCGGCAGCGAGTTCCGCGCGCTGGCGATGAAGGAGACGCTGCCGCGCTCGCTGCGCGGCGACTTCCCCGCGCTGGCCGTGCCGAGCTCGATGGACCGCGCCAAGGGCCAGAAGACCCTCGGCCGCTTCGAGGAGTTCTACGGCGACGGCATGAGCGCCATGGACGAGGCGATGTCGGGCGAGGAGGCCCGCAACGGCGAGGAGGTGGTCGAGGCCGGCCGCATGACCATCGACACCCTGCGGCGCTACCAGGACATCGTCGCGGCCGCCGGGCGCGGCGCCCGCGGCTATCCGTCCGGCCGCTTCGGCCAGGCGATGAAGACGGTCGCCACCGTGCTCAAGGCGGGGGCCGGCCTCGAGGTCGCCGCGGTGGACTACCCCGGCTGGGACCACCACATCAACCAGGGCGCCACCGACGGCCGCCAGCACGAGATGCTGACCGAGTACGCCGAGGCGATGGCCGCCTTCGCCGCCGACCTCGGCGAGGCGCTCGACCGGACCGCCGTGGTGACGATGACCGAGTTCGGCCGAACCGTGAAGGAGAACGGCAACAACGGCACCGACCACGGCCGCGGCTCGGGCATGTTCGTGCTCGGCGGCGGCGTGAAGGGCGGCCGCGTGCACGGCGACTGGCGCGGGCTGAAGCCCGAGGCGCTGGCGGACGGCCGCGACCTGCCGGTGACCACCGACTTCCGCGACGTGATGGCCGACTGCCTCGACGGCGTCTTCGGCTTCCGCGCGCCGAAGGACTTCTTCCCCGGCCACAAGCCGAAGCGGCTGCGCCTGTTCTAGGCCGCCGCCTCGCGCCTACAGGATCCGGATCGACAGCGGGTAGCGGTAGAGCTCGCCCCGGCTGGTCTTGAAGGCCGCGATCACCGTGCAGATGAAGCCGAAGATCGGCAGCATCACCAGGAAGGGGATGCCGATCAGGACGATCGACAGCACGCCGAACATGGCCGCGTAGATGATCAGCGAGATCTGGAAGTTCAGGGTCTCGCGCCCGGTGCGGTCGACGCCCGGGTACTGGTCGCGGAAGATCAGCCACAGGACCAGCGGCCCGAGGAAGGCGGCCACGAAGGTGCTGAGCGGGATCAGCGTGGACCACATGCGCTCCTCGCCGATCATCGTCGCCCCGGCGGCGGCGCCGGCCGGACCGGGCGGCGGCGGAGGCGCCTGGCCCGCGTGGCCGTAGCGCCGGTGGGCGCGGCGGGTCTCCTCGAAGGACGGCGGGGGCGGCGCGGCGCCCGGCTGCGGGATGTCCTGCGGGGCGCCCGGCTGGAAGTGCCCGCCATCGGGTCCGACCGCGTTGAACGGGTCGGGAGGCTCGGTGAAGGGGTGGGCTTGGTCCATCGCGGAACGAGGCCTTGGTGGGATTTCCCGGGGCGGGATTTCGCCGCCCTAAGATCTTCGCATGAAGACCGCTCAGGGCCAATTCCCGCTGGAAGGGGTGACGGACGTCCACGTCCACATCCAGCCCTGGGAGCAGCTCAAGCCGGCCGTGCGGGCCAGCCTGGGCTCGGGCCGCGAGGACCTGGAGGCCATCCGCAGGTACGAGGCGGACCCGCACGCCTTCGCCGAATACCTGGCCTCGCAGGGCGTCGCCCGCGCCGGCCTGGTCAACTACCCCTCCCCGGAGGTCATGGGCTTCGACCGGACGACGAACGACTTCGTCGCCGCCTACCGCGACGCCCGGCCCGAGGTCTTCCTGGCCTGGGGCGGGATGTTCCCGGCCGCCGAGGCCGACCCGGCGGGGGAGGTGCGCCGCCTGCTCGACGAGCTGCGCCTCGACGGCATCAAGGTCCACCCGCCGCACCAGGGCTTCGCCGCCAACGCCTACCTCGACGGCCTCGACGGCCTGCGCGCGCTCTACGCCGGCTGCCAGGAGCGCGGCGTCCCGGTCATGGTGCACACCGGGACCAGCGTCTTCCCCGGCGCGCGCAGCCGCCTGGGCGACCCGATGGCGGTCGACGACGTGGCGGTGGACTTCCCCGAGCTGCGCGTGGTGATGGCGCACTGCGGCCGGCCCCTGTGGTACGACGAGGCCTTCTTCGTCGCGCGGCGGCACCCGAACGTCTGGGTGGACCTGTCCGGCATCCCGCCGCAGCAGATCCCCGACAAGCTGCCCTGGCTCGAACGCATCGGCGACAAGGTCCTGTGGGGCACCGACTGGCCCAGCCCCGGCGTGCGCGACCTGCGCGCCAACCTCGACCGCTTCCTCGCCCTGCCCGGGATCGACGACGGGCTGAAGCGGCAGGTCCTGGTCGAGAACCCCGCGCGCCTCTTCCCCCCGCGCTGAGGTCGGCCGCACCTGCGCCGGGCGCGGACCGCGGCGGAGGTAGATTGTCCGGCGACATGGCTGTCTCCTGGAAGCTCCCCCGCGGCTGCCGCGGGGCCGACTGGCGCGCCGCGAAGCTGCGCCCCACCGCCGAGGAGGCGCTGCGCCGCCTCCTGCCCCTGCCGACCGCGCCCTACGCCGAGGCCCTGCCCGCGGCCGAGGTGCGGGCCTACGCCGAGGAGCGGGGCTGGCGGGTGCGCGTCGACGCCGCCGGCAACCTCGTGGTCTCGGTCCCCGCGCGCGACGGCTCGCACGCGAAGCCGTCGATCGCCTTCGAGGCGCACCTCGACCACCCCGCGATGGTGGTCGGCGGCCTCCGCGAGGACGGCCTGGTCGAGGCCGAGTTCTTCGGCGGCCACCCGCCCGAGCGGATGAAGGGCGGCCGGGTCCGCCTGACCGCCCCGGACGGCCGCCGCGGCGGCCGCGCCCGCGTCGTGGAGGCCGGCGCGAAGGACCCGCGGACCGGCGCGGTCCCGGTCCTGCTGCGCCGCGAGAAGGGCGCGCCCGGGACGCCGGCCGACGGCTGGCTCGGTACCTGGGACTTCCCCTTCCGCCTGACGAAGAAGAAGGTCAGCAACACGGTGTGCGACGACCTCGCCGGCGCCGCCACCCTGCTCGCCGGCCTCGACCTGGCCGCGCGCAGCGGCCTCGACCGCCCGGTGCTGGGCTACTTCACCCGTTGCGAGGAGAACGGCTTCGTCGGCTGCCTCGAGGGCATCCACCTCGGCAGCTTCCCGCGCCGCGTGCCGGTGGTCGTGCTCGAGTGCTCGCCCAAGCTGCCCCACGCCCAGCCCGGCGACGGCCCGATCTGCCGCGTCGGCGACCGCCTCAGCATCTACGACCCCGAGCTGGTCGCGCGCCTCGAGGACGCCGCCCGCTGCCTGGCCCAGCAGGTGCCCGGCTTCCGCTGGCAGCGCAAGCTGATGGACGGCGGCGCCTGCGAGGCCACGGCCTACTGCGACGCGGGCTACCGCTCGGCCGGGATGGCGGTCGCCCTCAGCGGCTACCACAACGTGCCCGACGACCGCCGCCAGCGCGGCCAGGTGGCCGAGTCGATCGACCGCGACGACCAGGAGAACCTGGTCCTGTGGCTCGCCACCCTGGCCCTGGGCCGCAAGGCCGGCGCCCGCCCGATCGGCCAGGAGCTGGCCGGCACCACCGCCAGCCTCGACCGCCTCCGCCGCGCGCGCGCGCCGCGGCTGCACACCACCGCCCGGTAGCGGCGGCGCTCCGCCCGGCCGGCTCAGCCGAGGGCGCGGCCGTCGCGCAGGAAGAGGTAGTACATCCGGCCGAGGGCCAGGACGTGGCCGGCGCGGGCCATGGCGTCGTCCCCGGTGCCGAGGAAGACGTCGCAGCGGCCGGCCGAGCGGATCGCGCCGCCGCGGTCCTGGTCGGCGGCGAAGAAGCGCTGCGGGCGCTGCACGAGGGTGCCGCCCGGGTCCTGGCTGGGCAGCCGCACCTCGCAGAAGACCACGCCGGCGCGCGGGAACACGTCCTTGTCGGTGGCGACCGAGCGCATGGCCAGCACCTGGCGGCCGAGGCAGCCGTAGGGCCCGCCCTCGCTCTTCTGGAAGAAGACGAAGGAGGGGTTCATCGGCAGCACGCGGTCGACCTCCGCGGGGTTCGCGCGGAAGTAGTCGCTCAGCGCGGTGAGCGAGAGCTGCGACTTCGCGATCTTGCCCTCGTTGACCAGCATCATGCCGATGCTCTCGTAGTCGTAGCCGTTCTTGCCGGCGTAGCCGAGCTCGAGGAAGCTGCCGTCGGGCAGCTCGATCAGGCAGGAACCCTGGACGTGCGCCGAGTAGGCCTCGAAGGCGTCGTCCACCCAGACCAGCTCCTTGCCCTCCAGGTGGCCGTTGTCGAGCAGCTCGCGGTGGGTGTAGTAGGGCACCAGCTCGCCGCTGGCGGTGCGGCGGCCGAGGGTGACGCCGTCGTCGCCCTTCTCGAGGTCCTCGGGCAGGCCGTAGAGCGGGTACTGGTAGGGGCCGCCGCGGGTCAGGCTGCCGTGCAGGATCGGCCGGCCGTAGCCGGTGAACAGGACGTCGCCGCGGTTCTGCCCGCCGCGCGCCATCCACACCTCGAACTCCTGCTGGAGCGCGGAGTTGAACTCCTCGGCCGAGGTCGAGGTCTCGATCAGCTCGAGGAAGCGCTCGAGCGAGCGCACCATGTGGTCGTGGCTGATCGGGCCGTAGGGGAAGTACTGCTGCGAGGACGGCGCGGCCAGGTAGCTCAGGCTGTTGAGCACGGTCGCCGCCAGCTCGTCGCGCTGCGACCAGCCGCTGCTGAAGTCCGGCACCGGGTCGCCGGGGCCGAGCGGCACGAGGCCGAGCTCGCCGGGGGCGAGCTCCATGGCGAAGTCGTCGAGCCCGGTGACCTCGGGCTCGGGCTGGACCTGGCAGGAGGCAGCCAGCAGGAACGGAACGACCAGGATCGCGCGCATCCGGGCAGCCTAGCCCGCGGCGACCGGGGGGTTCAAGGGCGACGGCCCCGCCGCGCCCGGCGGGCTCACTCGCGCCCGTCGAGCAGGTTGCCGAGGCCGCCGAGCACCGAGCCCTCCTCCTTGCGGCGGACGAAGGCGCCGGCGATGCGGGTGGCGAGGCGCGAGAGCGGCAGCGACTGCAGCCAGACCTCGCCGGGGCCGGTCAGGGTGGCGAGGAACAGCCCCTCACCGCCGAAGAAGGTGTTCTTCAGCCCGCCGACGAACTCGATGTCGTAGTCCACCGAGGGGGAGAAGCCGACCAGGCAGCCGGTGTCGACCTTCAGGCGCTCGCCGGGGGCCAGGGTGCGGCGGGTGACCGTGCCGCCGGCGTGGAGGAAGGCCAGGCCGTCCCCCTCGAGCTTCTGCAGGATGAAGCCCTCGCCGCCGAAGAAGCCGGCGCCGAGGCGCTTGGTGAAGGCGATGCCGACGGTCACGCCCTTGGCGGCGCACAGGAAGCTGTCCTTCTGGCACAGCAGGGTGCCGCCGAGCTCGCGCAGGTCGACGTCGAGGATCTTGCCCGGGTAGGGGGCGGCGAAGGCCACCGTCTCGACCGCGCTGCGGCTGGCCGTGTAGGTGGTCATGAACAGCGACTCGCGGGTGAGCAGGCGCTTGCCGGCCGACAGGAACTTGCCCAGCAGGCCGGAGTCCTCGGCCGAGGGATCACCGAAGCGGGTCTCCATCTGGACCCCGTCGGTCATGAAGAGCATGGCTCCGGCCTCGGAGACGACGGTCTCGCCGGGGTCGAGGTCGACCTCGACGAACTGCATGTCGTCGCCGTGGATCCGGTAGTCGATCTCGTGGGCGCGGCGGGGCTGGACGGAGCCGGAAGGAACGGGAGGAGGCGTCTGCATGGCTGGGTTCTTCGGCGGCCGCGCGGGCCGCTTTCGCCTGCGTATCCTAGGAGGATGCTGTACTCCCGCGAGGTCCACGGCGCGACCCTCACCGTCCACGGCCACGATTCGCAGGCCCTGCGCGGCAACCCGCTCGGCGACCCGGCCGAGCGCCACTCGCCGCTGCTCCTCCCCGCCGGCGGGGGCGCCGGCCTGCCCCTGGTGGTGGTCCTGGTCGGCTACACCGGCTTCGGTCACAAGGTGCTCAACCGACCCTCGCTCTGGTCGGAGAACCTGCCCGAGCGGATCGCCCGCGCCACCGCCGCCGGCGCGATCCCCCCGGCGGTCTACCTGTGGCCCTCCTGCGAGACCCGCCTCGGCGGCTCGCAGTACCTGAACAGCCCCGGAACCGGCCGCTACGAGGACTTCGTGCTGCGCGAGCTCGTCCCCGCGGTCGAGGCGGCGTACGGCTGCGGCGGCGCGGGTCGGCGGGTGGTGGCCGGCAAGTCGAGCGGCGGCTTCGGCGCCCTGACCCTGGCGATGCGCAACCCGGGCTTCTTCGCCGCGGTCGCAAGTCACGCCGGGGACATGGGTTTCGACGTCAGCCACACGCGCGGCTTCCCCGACGCGCTGAACTGCTGGCGGGCCCACGGCGGCCCCGAGGCCTTCCTCGCCAAGCTCCCCGAGCTTCCCTTCGGCTACGCCGAGCACGCCGGGGTCGAGCTGATCGCCATGGCCAGCTGCTATTCCCCGAATGACGCCGCGCCGCTGGGCGTAGACCTGCCGGTCGATCCCGACACCGGAGAGCTCCGGGAGGAGGTGTTCCGCCGCTGGCTGGCCCACGACCCGGTCCGGATGGTCGGGCGACCCGAATGCGCCGAGGCGCTGCGCGGACTGGAGGCGCTGTTCCTCGACGCGGGCGAGCGCGACGAGTTCGCCCTGCAGTGGGGCCTGCGCCGCTTCCTGAAGCGGCTCGAGTCCCTCGACGTCCCGCACCGGGCCGAGTTCTTCGAGGGGGGTCACTTCGACATGGACCACCGCTACGAAGTGAGCCTGCCCTTCCTCCTCGCCTCTCTCGACTGATCGATGAGCGTCCTCCTCGCCCTGGCCCTGGCCCTGACGCCGCAGGCCCTGCCGGTCCCGCCCGGCTCGCCGGCCGTCACCGACGACCCGCTGGCCTACTTCCCGGCCGACACCCTGTTGGTCACCGAGCTGAACCCCGGTCCGTGGCGCCGCGGCGGGGCTGCGACGCAGGCCGGCCGCCTGCTGGCCCACGAGGGCATGCAGGCCTTCTTCGCCCAGTTCCCGCTGCCCCCGGAGATCGACGGGGTCCTCCGCGACCACCGCATCCTGTTCGGGCTCGGCATGCGCGACCTCGAGGCCGGCGTCGGCCTGTTGGTGATCGAGCCGCTCGAGGGGGTCGAGCCCTTCGACCCGGGCGCCGTCTTCGGCGAGGGGGCGCTCGGCGCCTGGATCCGCGACGGCCGCCGCACCCTGTGGATGATGCCGCTGGCCGAGCCCCCCGGGCCCGAGCGCGCCGAGCGCTGGCGCCAGCGGCTGGCCCGCGTGGCCGAGCGCGCCCTCGAGGCGGACGGCAACGCCGCGGCGATGCCGGGCATGCGCGCCCTCCGCGGCAGCCTCGAGTCCGACGCCGACCTCGTCCGCCTCTACTTCCCCTTCGACGCCTGGTCGCTCGAGCGCTTCGAGAAGCTCCTCGGCATCGACGAGGACGAGATCCCCTTCGAACCGGTCGACCTGCTCCGCCCGCTCGGCATGGACCGGCTGACCGGCTTCGGCTGGACCGTCGCCCTCGACGGCGAGCTGGTGCGCGACCGCATCCTCCTCGCCGGCGACCGCCCGATGACCGAGCTGCTCGGCTCGCCCTTCGCGCCCGGCTCGGACGTGCTGGACCGGATGGCCGCGATGCCCGGCGACGCCACGATGGCCTCGGTCAGCGTCATGCCCCTGCGCGACTGGATCGGGGCTGCCGAGGGCTACATGGACTTCTTCTCCGACCTGATCGGCACGGACTGGCGCAAGCCCGAGATCGTCGGCTGGGTCGAGACCGGCAAGCGCATCGCCGCCGCCGCCGGCGAGGAGATCTGGGCCCTGCAGCGCGCCGACGACCTGTGGGAGGGCCGCAACGGCGCCCTGTGGTACGAGCTGCCCGACCCGGCCGAGTTCCGCGCCGCGCTGGGCGAGCTGCCGCCGGGCATCCTCGCGCTGGTCCAGCAGGGCTTCGACGCCGGCCCGGGCAACTACCGCTTCGGCCTGCTGGTCGACGGCAGCCGGGCCTACCTCGCGCGCAGCCTGGCCGAGGAGCCCGCCGAGGACACGCTGGCCGACTCGCGCGCCTTCCGCGCGCTGCGCCCGTGGTTCGAGCAGCAGCTCGCCGCCGGCACCGCGCACGGCTTCGGCTTCGTCGGCCCGGAGGTGCACGCCGAGGGCATCGACCTCCTGCGGCGCGACGGACTGCCGCCGGAGCTCGAGCACCTGCTGGCCTTCCCGGTCGACTTCTCCACCCTGCCCGGCTTCGACGAGGTGGCCGGGATGCTCGGCGGGGGCGCCACGGTCTCGCGCATCGACGCCGCCGGCCTGATGCTCGAGATGCGCAGCCCGCTGGGCTACGCGGGCATGATCCTCGCCAACCCCGCCACGCTGCAGGCGCTCGCCCAGAGCCTCAGCGGCCAGCCCGCCTTCGACCTCTCCGCCTTCGAGGAATTCTGATGCTGCTGACCACCGCGATCCTCTCCTTCGCCCCGGTCCTCCCCGCGCCGCAGGAGCCGCCGCCGGCGGTGGCCTACCTGCCCGAGGACACCCTGATCGCCTTCTCCGCCTCGCGCGAGCCGTGGACGCGGCTGGGCGAGGGAACGCGGCTGCACCAGGTGCTCGGTGTGCAGGGCGTGGAGGACGCGCTGGCCCCGATGATCGAGGCCACCTCGGAGTTCGACCGCGAGACCACCTCCGGCGCCGGCGCCGCGCTGTGGAACGCGCTGGCCTACTCGCGGATGTGGCTCGCCCTGCCGGTCAGCGGCCTGGACGAGGGGCACGCCGCGATGGCCGTCGAGATGGGGCCGGGCGCGGTCCTCGAGCTCGACCAGCTCTTCCCCGGCGCCGCGACCCTCTCGGTCCGCGGGGTGGAGGTGACCGTCGCGGAGGGCTTCGGCGTCTTCTGCCGCGACGGCGACGTCCTCGCCGGCATGATCGACCTGGGAGGGCTGACTGCGGACACGGCGCCCGCCGCGGCCGAGGAGCTCGCCGCGCGCGTGCTCTCGGCGCGCTCCGGCGGCGCCGGGCTGGACGACCTCGCCGGCATGAACCGCCTGCGCGAGCACTTCGAGGGCGGTGACGACCTGATCGGGGTCTGGGTGCCGGCCGAGGCGCTCGACATGGACCGCCTGCGCGCCGCCTTCCCCGAGGAGGCCGGTGATCTCGACGAGGCCGAGCGCTTCCTCGAGCTGATGGGGCTGAGCGACTTCGGCGGCTTCGCCTGGACCGTCTCGATCGACGGCCGCGACCTGCGCGACCGCACCGCCGTCCTGCTGCCGGGCTTCGGCGGCCCGGTGTGGAGCAGCGAGCTCCTCGCCGCCGCCGACCTGCCGGGGCGCGCCGCCGCCCTGCCGTCGGACACCTCGGTCGCCCGCCTCGTCGCCCTCGACTTCGGTGCCATGGTCTCGGAGTTCTTCCGCCTCGCCGAGGGGCTGGCCGGGATGGAGGGGCAGGCCTGGCCGCCCGACGGCCTGGGCGAGATGCTCGCCACGGCGCAGCGCATCGCCTCCGCCCTCGGGCCGGTGGCCGGCATGACGGTGCGCCAGGACGACCTGTGGAACGCGCTCGAGGACGGCGACCTGATGCTCGGCGACATCTGGGTCGACATCCAGGAACCGACGGCGCTCGACGCCGCCGTGCAGGAACTGCCGGCGCCGGTGCTCGACCTGCTGCGCCAGGGATTCCACTTCGGCGGCAAGGACTTCGCCTACGCCGTGCGCGGCGACCGCCTGATGGTGTCCGAGTCGGCCGCCGACCCGGTCGAGGGACGCCTGGCCGAGTCGCCGGCCTTCCACCGCGCGCTGCAGGTCTACGCCGAGGAGCTCGCGCAGGGCGGCATCGCGCTGATCGACTACGGCGGACCGGAGATGGTCGCCGCCCAGGTGCAGCGCGTGCGCGACCAGGCGGCCGACATGGGGCCGATGCCCGACGGGCTGCCGCGCCTCGACGCCCTGCCGGGCTTCGACGAGCTGGTCGGCGCCCTCGGCCCGAGCGTCGGCATCTGGCAGATCTCGGCGGACGGCGTCGTCGTCGACTACCGCACCAGCCTCGGCTACAGCTTCACCACGCTGCTCGGCAGCAGCACCGACCTCCTGATGGGCTTGGGCGAGTGGTCCGAGGCCGTCGAGCGGGAGGTCCGCCTCGAGGAGGAGGTCGAGCGGGTGGAGGACTTCTGAGCCGCGCTCAGAGCTGGTAGTTGTTGCGCAGGTACTCGGCCCAGCGGTCCTCGAGGGCCTGGACGGCGTTGCCGTCAAGGTCGGCGAAGAGCTTGGTGGTCAGCTCGCGCAGCTTGATCGGGAAGTCCTCGGCGTGGAGGATCGCGCCGACGCTGCGCAGCCAGAGCTGACCCTCCTTGCCGCCGTTCTCGGCGAGGAAGGCGTAGAAGGCCCAGGACTTGGCCATGTCCGGGTTCTCGAAGTCGAACAGGCCCTTGCGCGCCAGCACGGTGAAGGGCGGGCCGGACTCGAGCGCCACCCCGGCCATCACGTCGCGCGCGCCGCGCAGCAGCACCGCGGTCTCGGTGCCGCCGCCGCCCTTCTTGCCGCCGGGGCCGCGCGCCACCGTGCCCTCCTCCTGCTTCGGCGGCTCGAAGGCGGTGCAGTTGACGTTGTTGCGGTTGAGCATCTGGAAGGAGAGGTGGTAGCCGACGCCCTCCTCGAGCCAGTCCTGCGAGTTGCCCTGGATGCCGTAGTGGCGCCGCGCGATCTCGTGGCCGAGGCCGTGGATCACGATGCCCTCGAGGTCGGCGTTCTCGCCGATGCGCCAGTACTGCAGCGAGCGGTCGGCCACGCGCCGCGCCGAGCCGGCGGTCGACAGCGCCTTGGCGCGCTGCTCGCCCGAGCCCCAGCCCTGGCCGTAGTACTCCTCCAACAGCTTCTCGTAGTGGAGGGGATTGTCGTCGCACAGGAAGTACTCGACGAACTGTCCGTCCGGGATGCGGTCGGCGAAGTCCTCGCCGAGGTAGGGGTCGCTCTGCGCGACGCGGAAGGACTCGATGGCCTTCTCGCCCAGCTCGAGCAGCGCGCGCACCTTGACCTCGGGGATGCCGTCGTGGTGCAGGATGCGCAGGTGCGCGCTCTCGCCGACGGAGAAGGTGAAGTCCTGGCCGCCGATCTTGTTCGCGGCCGCGGCGAGCGAGTCGGCGGCCGGCTTCCAGTTGATCGACTCGAGCGCGGTCTCGATGCGCTTGCGCTTGGCCACCTCGGCCTTGCGCGCCTCGCGCACCACCTTCTTCTCGACGTCGACCGCGGCCTCCGGGTAGCCGGAGCGCGCCAGCCACACGGCGAGCGAGTCGAGCTCCTGCAGCATGCGGCCGTGCAGGTCGAACCAGCGGCGGCTGCCGCGCTCCTCCTCGTCGCGCGCCTCCTCGAAGCGCTCGATCAGATCGAGCTTGCGCTGGTACTGCACCGACAGGGTGTAGAAGCTCTCGTTGGGCATGAACACGCCCAGCGCGGCGACGCGGTCGCCGTTGACACGCAGGATCTGCTTGCGCACGTCCTTCTTGATCAGGCCGTCCTCGACCACGTAGGGCAGCTTGAGCGGGTCGTCCGGGTCGAGCACGTAGAAGCTCAGCCGCTCCTTGGGCGACCAGGTCACCTTGCCGGTGGGCGTGCGGATCGTGCCGGAGTGCAGCTCGACCAGGACCACGGTCTGGCCGTTCCAGTCGAACAGCAGGTCCTTGTGCGACTTCTGGTCCTTCTCCTCGGAGAATTGCAGCGTGTAGATCTGAGCCGAGGCGAGCGGGGCGAGGAGCAGCGAGGCCAGCACCGGGAGGAGGGCGCGCGACATGGCCTCAGCTTAGACCCCACCGCGGGGGCAGGAAGGGCCGGATCGGCGGAAAAGCCTCAGGCCGCGGCGGACTCGCCGGCCAGCCGCCCGGTCAGCCAGGCCCACTGGAAGTTGTAGCCGCCGATGCGGCCGATCACGTCGAGGATCTCGCCGCACAGCACGAGGCCCTCGCAGCAGCGGCTGCGCAGGGTGCTCGGGTCGACCTCGCCGAGCGGCACGCCGCCGCCGGTGACCTCCGCCACGCGGAAGCCCTCGTCGCCGTCGATCGGTAGGCGGAAGGAGCACAGCACCTCGACGAGGCGCGCGCGCTCGCCCTTGGTCAGGTTGCCGCTGCGGATCTCCGGGCGCAGGCGCGCGCGCTCGAGCAGCAGCTCGACCAGCCGCTTCGGCAGCAGGTCGCCGAGCAGCTTGCGCAGCTCGCGGCGCGCCTTGGCGTTGACCAGGTCGAGCCACTCCTGCTCGGTGCCGTCGAGCCAGGCGACGTAGAGCTCGGCGCCGTCGCGCACCGCGTGGTGGCTGGCGTCGAGCACCGCCGGGCCGCTGAAGCCGCGGTGGGTGAAGAGGAGCTCGCGCACGCGCTCCTCGACCACCTTGCCCCCGCGCACGGCGCGCCAGCGCACGGGGACGGCGATGCCCGCGAGGTCCGTCAGCGCGCGGTCGGAGCTGGTCAGCGGCACCAGCGCGGGATAGGGCGTGAGGACCTCGTGGCCCAGCCGCCGCGCCAGCTCGTAGCCGTGGCCGTCCGAGCCGGTCTCCGGCACCGAGCGGCCGCCGGTGGCCAGCACCACGCGGTCGGCGCGCAGCTCCGCGCCGCCGGCCTCGCGCAGCAGGAAGCCGCCGCCCGCCTCGGCCGTGACGTGTTCGACGCGCCAGGGCACGCGGACCTCGGCGCCGGCTCCGCGCGCGGCTTCGAGCAGGGCGTCGCGCACCTCGCGGGCCTGGTTCGAGACCGGGAACAGCTTGCCGGTCTCCTCCTCCTCGGCGAGGGCGACGCCGAGCTCCTCCTCGAACCACGCGCGCTGCTCGGGCAGGCGCCAGGTGCGCAGCAGCCGCTTGAGCACGTTGCGCGAGCCGCTGGTGTGGAAGTCGTCGACCGAGGCCTCCGACGGCAGCACGTTGCAGCGCCCGCCGCCGCTGGCCAGGATCTTCCGTCCGCAGGCCTTCGAGCCCTCGAGCAGGACCACCTCGGCGCCGGCGCGCGCGGCGAAGTGGGCGGCGACCAGGCCGGCCGCGCCGCCACCGACCACGGCGACCCGGGTCAAGCCGGATCCGCCTCGGCGGGCGGCGGGACGAGGGGCGCGGTCATGCGGGGCATTGTCGCCCCGCGCCGCGCGCGGTCACCAGCTTCCCGGGTCGGTGCGCGGACGCTCGCACACCGAGCCGCGGCACAGGTAGAGCGTGGCGCGACCCTCGACCGCGCTGCGGGCGGCGAACAGCGGGTGCTCGCTCTGCGACGCCGCGGCGGCGCGGAAGACGGTCAGGGCGTCCGGGGCGTCGGGCCGGTTCCAGGCCGCGCGCCAGGCGGCCAGCGACTCGCCTTCACCCGTCCCCACGACGACCGCGACGGCCGGCTCCTCGAGCACGAGGGGGAGCGGCCGCAGGGTGCCGGCGAAGGCCTCGGGGGAGCGCAGCGCCGCCGGCAGCAGGGCGGCGTAACCGCGCGCGGCGGCCTCCTCCCAGCGCGGCTCGTGGGTCAGCGCGCGCAGCACGGCGAGGCACTCGAGGGCGACGGCGTTCGGCGCGGGCGTGGCGCCGTCCCACGGCGCGGCCAGGCGGTGCAGCACGCTCGGGTCGCGGCCGTCGTTGTTCCAGAACACCCCGCTGTCCGCGTCGAGGTACTCGTCGAGCATGCGCTGGGCGAGGTCGGCGGCCTCGTCGAGCCAGGCCTCCTCGCCGGTCGCGCGGAACAGCTCGAGGAAGCCGCGGCACAGGTAGGCGTGGTCCTCGAGCACCGCGGCGTGCTGCGCGGCGCCGGCGCGCCAGCTGCGCCGCCAGCGGCCCTCGACGCGCAGCTCGGCGAGCAGGAAGCGGGCCGCGCCGGCGGCGGCGTCGGTGTAGCGCGGCTCGTCGAGCACGCGGCCGGCCTGCGCCAGCGCGCCGATCACCAGGCCGTTCCAGGCCGTCAGCACCTTGTCGTCGGTGCCGGGCGGGACGCGCTCGGCGCGGGCGGCGAGCAGGCGCGCGCGGACGTCCTCGAGGCGCGCGGCCTCGGCGTCGTCGAGTGCGGCCCAGCGCGTCAGCACGGAGCGTCCGTGTTCGAAGCTGCCCCCCTCGGTGACGCCGTAGGCCCGCGCGGCGAAGGCGCCGTCCTCCGCGCCGAGCGCGGCCGCGAGCTGGTCCCGGTCCCAGGCGAAGTACTTGCCCTCCTCGCCCTCGGAGTCGGCGTCGGTGCTCGACCAGAAGCCGCCGGCCGGATCGCGCATCTCGCGCAGCAGGAAGTCGCAGGTCTCGCGGGCGATGCGGGCGAAGAAGGGATCGCCGCTGCGCTGCCAGGCATCGAGGTGCGCCGGGACCAGGGTGCCCTGGTCGTAGAGCATCTTCTCGAAGTGGGGGACCAGCCAGCGGTCGTCGACCGAGTAGCGCGCGAAGCCGCCGGCGAGCTGGTCGTACATGCCGCCGAGGGCCATCCGCCGCAGGGTGTGCAGCGCCATCTCCTCGGCCTGCGGCGCGCCGGCGCGGCGGGCGGCGGCGAGCAGCCAGCGCAGCTCGTCGGCGCGCGGGAAGAGGGGGGCCGGGCCGAAGCCGCCGTGCTCCGGGTTGAAGCGGGAGGCCAGGCGCGCGACGGCCTCGCGCTCGCTGGCGTGGAAGGCCGCGGGAGCGGGCAGCTCGGCGCCCTCGGCAGCAGGCAGCTGGACCTCGAGCGCGCCGCCCAGCTCGGCCGCCGCCTTCTCGATCTCCTCCCGCCGCTCGCGCCAGGCCTGCTCGATCCCGCGCAGCAGGTCGAGGAAGCCGGGGCGGCCGAACTTCTCGCGCGGGGGGAAGTAGGTCCCGCCGTAGAAGGGCAGCCGCTCGGGGGTCAGGAAGACGCTCATCGGCCAGCCGCCGCTGCCGGTCATGCGCTGGACGGCCGCCATGTAGAGCTCGTCGAGGTCGGGGCGCTCCTCGCGGTCGACCTTGATCGAGACGAAGTGCTCGTTCAGGAAGGCGGCGATCTCCGCGTCCTCGAAGGACTCGTGCTCCATCACGTGGCACCAGTGGCAGGCCGAGTAGCCGATGCTCAGGAAGATCGGCTTGTCCTCTTCGGCCGCCCGGCGGAGGGCCTCGTCTCCCCAGGGATACCAGTCCACGGGATTGTGGAGATGCTGGAGCAGGTAGGGGGAGTTCTGGCCGGCGAGGTGGTTGGCGGGGTGCGGAGAGGTCACGGCGGGCTCCTGGATCCCGGCCAGGGCCGGAAGGATGGCGCTAAGTGCCTGGAAGATCACGGTTTGCGGGCGAAGAGGGGGGTCTGCAGGGCGGCCCTCGAGGCGCTGGCCGGTTCCGGGCGGATCCCCTCTTAGGTTAGGGAGGTTGGTCAGCGGGCTCCGATGTGGTAGAAAACGTGCTCAATGGGCTTGTTCCACCGCCTCTTTTCGGGAGCGGAACAACGCGACGGCAACCGCGACCGCTCCCCGGAAGAAGCCCGATCCGACGCGCCGACGCGCGCGGACTTCCGGGCTCTCAAAGAATCGATCGACCGCCTCACCGACAAACTCGGTGAGGGGGAAAGTACGTCCTCGTCGTCAGGCCGGAGCCGACGAGGCGGGAAGGGACGCCGTCGTGGAGACGGCGACCGTGAACGGGATCGGGACCGCGACCGCGGCTCCGACCGCCAGCAGCGGCATGAACCGCGGCGGGGTCTGCCCGCCGAGCCGCCCGAGGACGCGCCGACCGGCCCGCTGGTCGACTACCTCAAGGAGCGGAAGTTCATCGTCTACGAAGGTCAGGACGACCTCGGCAGCAACGAGGCCTTCGACCACCTCGCCCGCCACATCGGCACGCACTTCGACCTCGTCTCGCCTTTCTACGAGAAGATGAAGAAGGCGGTCGCGTCGGGCCAGGGGACGCGGGTGAAGATGGACAAGTGGTCGGAGCAGGAGCGCTCCGCCGCCGTGCAGCTGGGAACCATGCTGTACCGGCACGGGATGCTCAAGGACTTCTACTACCACCGGAAGCCCGAGCTCGTCCTGCGCGTCATCCCCACCAAGGACGGCGACACCGCCCAGTTCCTCACCGGGGGGTGGCTCGAGATCTACGTCGCCTGGCTGCTGGGCCGCCGCCTCAAGGCGCGCATGAGCCCGGCCAAGTTCCAGATCCTGTTCAACGTCAAGGGCCGCCTGCCCAAGCCCACCGAGACCGGCAAGAGCGACGAGTTCGAGGCCGACCTGATGGCGCTGGTCGACGGCCGGATGTTCTGGATCGAGTGCAAGACCGGGAAGTGGCAGGACTACGCCACCCGCTTCAAGATCCTGGTCGACTGGCTGGGCTGCGACCGCCAGAGCGCGGCGCTGCTGCTGGCCCGCGCCGGCAGCGCGGCCGAACGCCGCCGGGTCTCCGACATGCAGGAGATGACGATGATCTCGCTCGACGAGGTCGACGGCTTCATCAACCGCTTCCTCGGCGTGAGCGAGGAGGAGGCCGAGAGCGACCGCCGCGCGCTGCGCATGGGCCAGTCCGACGCCGGCGTGCTGCCGGTCGGGGTGGTGCCGCCGCTGTCCGAGGACGAGATCCCGCTCGAGGACGCCGAGCCGGCGAAGAAGCTGGGTCACGTCGACCTCGGCGGGGGAGGCGAAGCCGAGGGCGAGAGCGCCTCGGGCGGCCGCCGTCGCCGCCGCGGACGCCGCGGGGGCCGTGGGCGCCGCCGCGCGGGTGGGGAGGGCGAATCCGTCGCCGCAGCAGCACCGGGCGAGGGCGGCGAGCGCCGACTGCTCGAGCCGGTGAAGATCGAGCCGATCGACGCGGAGGAGAGCGCCCCGGCTGCGGAAGCGGCCGCGGGTGACCGCGCTGCGCCGACCGAGGCTCCGGCCCCGACCGCGCGTCGCCGCCGCCGCCGCCGCTCGAGCCCCTTCGTCGAGGAGGGCGCGGCAGCGTCCGACGCGGGTTCGGAGGCCCCGGCCGCCGAGGCCGAGGGCGAGGCCGAGCCGACCGCCGAGGAGGTGACCGAGGTGGTCGCCGCTGCCGAGGCCGCCATCGAGAGCGCCGCCGCGACCCTGGCCGAGGTGGCCGATGCGGTCGGCGAGCTCGACGAGGGCGAGGCCGAGGACGGGTCCGGAACCGACGAGACCGAGGCCGACGCCGAGGAGGGCAGCGGCAAGCGCCGTCGCCGGCGTCGCCGCGGCGGCCGCGGTCGCGGCAAGTCCGCGGAGTCCGAGTCTGGAGCCGATGCCGAGGAGGAGCCGGCCGAGGAGGCCGTCGAGGAGGAGCCGGTCGTGGAGGCCGCTGCCGAGGACGAGGCGCCGGTCGAAGCCGAGGTCGAGACCGCTGAGGTCGTCGCCGAGGCCGAGCCTGAACCCGAACCCGAACCCGAGCCGGAGCCGGAGCCCGAGAAGGTGGCTTCCGAGAAGAAGTCCGCCCTCGGCGTGACCATCGCCCCCGACCTGGCGGCGATGATCGCGAAGCCGAAGGATCCCTCCTAGACCCGCCTACCGCGGCACGAGGCGGACGGCGCGCAGCTTCATCAGCGGGCCGTCCGGCTTGTCGTTGGTCAGGGTGATGCGGAGCGTGCCGGCGGCCAGCTCGAGCTCGCCGGCGACCACCAGCTGGTAGTCCTCCCACGAGGCCGTCGCCGGCACGCGGCCCGACAGCGTGGAGATTCCGGCGGTCACCCGGTAGGCGCCGCCCTCCTCGCCGGGCGCGCAGGCGAGCAGCAGCTCCACGCGGAACCCGCCGTCGCGCGGCAGCTCGACCGCCCAGCCCGCCGTGTCGCCCGGAGCGCGCCACCAGCCGAGCGAGTCGCGCTCGGCCTCGTAGCGGATCGAGCGCCCCGAGGTGCGCGCGTCCGCGGCGGGCAGGGTGAAGCTGCCGTCGGCGCCGGCGGTGACCGGTTCGACCCGGCCCGCGCCCGCCGCCATGAGCTCGCGCAGCGCGGCGAGGTGCTCCGTGTACACCTCGCGCGGGTCGCAGCCCTCACGCGCGCAGACCGCCGCGGCCATGCCCACGATCTCGCCCATCGCGCCAGTGGTCTTCATCACCCGCACCGCGCCGAGCGCCTCGTGCGTCACGCTGATGTCGCGCCCGGCCATGAAGAGGTTGGGGACGTTGCGGCTGTACAGGCAGCGGTAGGGCGCCCAGTACGGTCCCTCGTACTCGTAGCCCGCGCCGCGCGTGAAGTCGGCGATGAACTCGTTCCCCTCGTGGCCTTCGGCGTAGCGCGGGTCGGGGTGGTGGGTGTCGATGCCCCAGGTGCAGGGGAAGCAGCCGTCGGGCCACTCGACGCCGTCGCGCAGGTCGTCGGCGCTCAGCACGACGTCGCCGAGCAGGCGGCGCGACTCGCGCTTGCCGGCGATGTGGGCCACCCAGTTCAGGCGGTGGGCGGGGTAGCGGCCCTCGACGTTCTTGATCGCGTCCCAGGCGCCGTACATCGCGCGGAAGTTGTTGTCGCGCACGAGCTCCATGTCGGCGATCGGGTCGCGGTCGAAGCCGGACTCCCAGAACCAGTTGCCCAGGCTGATCGGCGCGGCGCCGGCCTGCGGTTCGGTCGAGCCGCTCGTGCGCCCGGGGAAGGGCTTGTCGCTCAGGTCGTGGGCCCACGGCGTGCGCGGGAAGCGCGCCTCCTCGGTGGCCGCGGCCAGCTCGGCGGAGAGCGGGTCCTCGTCCTCGCACAGGCACTGGATGTTCCACAGGTTGCTGGCCCCCATGTGGCCGGTCGCGGTGATCTCGTGGTCGGCGCCGGCGAGGAAGCCGACCGCGCCGTCGCCGGTGCTGTCGAGGAACCAGCGGCCGCGCACGCGGGTGCGCGCGGCGGTGCGGACGTCCTCGCAGACCACCGAGGCGATGCGCGCGCCGTCCACGCCGACCTCGTCGACGCGTTGCTCGAGGAAGAGCTGCAGCCGCTCCTCGGCGCGGGCCACGCGCAGCTTGCGCGCGTCGTCGAAGACCGCGGCGGCCTGCGCGTTCTTCGAGTCCGCGCGCCGCTCGGGGACCAGCTCCATGACCACGTCGCCGACGCGCGGCCAGGGCCGCTGGTTGACGTGGCCCTCGGGCCACACGCGCACCTCCGAGCTGGCGTTGCCGCCGAGGACGGGGCGGTCCTGGACCAGCGCGACGCTCAGGCCGAGGCGCGCGGCGGTGACCGCCGCGGCGGTGCCCGCCAGGCCGCCGCCGACCACGACGAGGTCGAAGCTGCCGCCGTCGGTCGGCTCTGCGGGCAGGCCGAGGAGCTCGCGGCGCAGCGCCTCGAGGGCCGGCCCGGAGTCGGGCGGGCGGAAGCCGAGGTCCGGCGTGAGCAGGACGGCGTCGGCGCGTCCCTCGAAGCCGGTCAGGTCGTGGAGCGCGAGCTCGACGCGCTCGCCGAGCTCGACCACGCCGCCGTCCTGCCAGTGCCACTCGGCGCCCTCGGTGCCGAAGGTGACCGCCAGCGGCGCGCCGTCGAGCAGGAGCTGGAAGCGGCCGGGCGCGCCCTCGGCGCCCCACGGGGCGACCCAGTCGCGCGTCCGCACCCAGACGCGGTGGCGCCCGGCGGCGGGCAGGGTGACCGCGGTGCGCGCGTCCTCCACCGGCCGCCCCATGCCGTGCGCCAGCAGGTAGGGCGAACCCATCAGGTCCATGAACTGCTGGTCGAGCAGCCAGCCGCCGGGGTGCTCGAAGGCCTCGGCCTCGACCAGGACGGCGGCGGGGGAGGCCGGTCCTTCCGTGGCGCCGACCGGCGCGAGCGGCAGGCAGACGGTGAACGGCAGGCGCGGCCCGGGCCCGTCGGCGTGGCCGCCGGCGAAGGGATCGCCGACGCAGGCCGCCGCGTAGAGGTGCGTGGGGCGCCCCGCGGCGTCGCGCAGGACGAAGGGGCGCTCGAGGTGGCGCAGCGGGGTGTGCTCGCCGTCGCTCCAGCGCAGGCTGCGCGGGCTGATCGAGTTGTCGGCGGGCAGCTCCCAGGCGATGCGGGCGCCGTCCATCCTGCCGCGGACGAAGGCGATCCCTGGTGTGCCGCTGAGCTGACCCTCCCAGTCCTTGACCGCGGCGAAGACCCACTCGCCCTCGACCCAGACGCAGGGGTCCTCGGCGCGCAGCTCGGCGGGGAAGAGCAGGCTGTCCTGCGCGACGAAGGGACCCTCGGGGCGGTCGGCCAGGGCCCACGCGTGGATCATCCGCCCGCGCCCCGGGCCGCCGTCACGGCTCTTGAGCAGCAGCAGGAAGCGGCCGTCCGGCAGCTGGGTCACGGCCGGGTTGACGACGTAGTGGTTCAGCGGTCCCTGCGGCGGCTCGATCACCGGGCGCGGGTGGCGCGTCCACGGCCCCTCGGGAGAGTCGGCCACCGCCACGCCGATGCGCTGGCGGATGACGTGGTCCCACCAGTCGTCCTCCTCGCCGTCGCGCGTGAAGTCGTCGTCGTCGCGGTTGGCGATGAAGTAGAGGTACCAGCGCTCGCGCCCGCTGGCCGGGTCGGTCATGCGGACGACGCAGGGGTTGTGCGCGTTGACCGCGTCCCAGCGCTCGGCCTGCGGCTGACCGAAGCCGCGCAGCACGACCTCCTGGTGGACGAAGGGGCCCTCGGGGCGGTCGGCGGTCGCGCGCGCGATCTCGCTCTCGCAGAGCCAGGCGCGCATGCCGCGCTCGGCGGCGCGCGGCCAGCGGCTGTAGAAGAGGTGGTAGGCGCCGTCGTCGCCGCGCGCCACGCTTCCACCCCAGTGGAACCAATCGGGGTCGGCGAAGACGTGCGCGCGGGCGGTGTGGTCCTCGAGCGAGGCCCGGCTGGCGGCCGGGAGGGGGAGGGCCGCCCCCGGCGAGCCGGCCGGCGGCGCCGGCGACTGCAGCCCGGCGAGGAGGAAGGCGGTGAGGAGGGTGAGCGGGGCGGCCACGGGATCATCCGGCGGACGCCGGGGCGCCCGCCGGACTCATCCTAAGGCAATAGCCGATGCCTCCATACTCGGCTCGGACAGCGGGTCGTGGCTCTCAGGACTCGGTCTCGTAGATCAGGTCGAACGAGCTAATGTCCACGTCGCGTTTGGCGACAAATCGGTCGAGTTCTTCATCGAGGATCAAGAATGCGTAGGCCACGACCGCTGCATCGTCCACCCAGCCGGCAACAGGGATGAAGTCGGGAATCAGGTCCCACGGGCTGATGAGATAGAGCAGTGCGGCGACCGCAACGGCGATCATCCGCCAAGCAGTCGGCTTGTACTCGCCGCGATACCAGTCTCGGAGCATGAGGTAGATCAGCTTGGCACGCTGGAGCAGGAGCTGGATCCAGATCCCCAAGCGCGACTTGCTCAATTTGTTCGAGATCGAGTCGAACTTGTCCAGGATGTAGCTCGTGTCCTTCAAGGCGCCCTCCTTGTCAATTTCGGCTGCGGCCGCCTCGAGGTGCCGCTCGTATTCCTTGCGCTCCTTGTCAGGAAGATCGTCCGGGGTCCGGTATCTGGGCATGGTCGTCATCTCCTTGGGCGGGATTGCCCAACAAGATGAGCGGGCCGGGCTTGCAAGTGTGACTCGGATTTATTCCAGACCCTCCGCGTCTCATTTTGATCGAGATCTATCAGGAAGACGAGCGGAAGAACAGCACCGCAACTGTGCGGCGACCTTCTTGCCGCGGCACGAGATTTGAGAGACTCGAGTATGCCCAGGTCATTTCTTGATCTTCCTTCCCTCCGGCTCTTGGCCGGCAAGCCGAACGGATCCCGCAACTCCATCCTGGTCCACGGGATGCACTCCTCCGCCGAGGCCATGTCCACTCTGGCGGAGCAGCTCGTCGCCGTGGATCAGTGCGACGGGGCCTGGGGATACGACTCCTGGGCGTACTACGGAGATGTTTCCGTCAATCGAAAGGTGTGGAGCCCTGCGGCTCTGGCCGGACTGCTGGGTCCCAAAATCCTCTTGGCTGTGGGAAGAATCGTGGCATCGCGAGCGGCGGCCATCCTGGAAACACCATCCCACACCATTGAGGGGGCTGGCCAAGAAATCGCCACCATCATCAAGATGAGTGGCTGGCGCCAGGTCACATTGCTCGGCCATAGTCTCGGCGGACTGGTGGCTCGGTGTGCTGTGGAATCCCATGACCTCAGCGCCCAGGTGAGGGTGGTTGTGTCGTTGGCGACGCCACATTGGCTATGGAGCAAGACCCATCGCCCAGAGGACTGGGACGAGTTGCCGGTCAGCGGAGTCCGCTACCTTCAAGTTCTTGGAAGCGGCGATTGGGTCGTGGCGCGGCGGGGGCGGGGTGACCTGACCGCAGATGACACACAGTTCTCGAATCTCGTGAAGGTGGTCTATCCCGGCCTCGACCACTCCACCATTCACAGCCGGGCCGACGAATCGAATGTCCCTGAGCTGATCCGGGAGTTCACGGAGTCGCGAAGCCTGCGAAGCAAGTCCAGGCTCCTGGTCGCTGGGGAGGAAAGCAGCCCTGAACTCCACTTCTCGGATTTATTTCCTGGAAGATCCTCCACTCACTCCATGGCCCATTACTCGGGTTATTGGACCACTCTGGTCCCCTGTAAGGTCTGAACCATGATCATTTCTCATCACCAAGTCCAGAACGCCACGCACCGTGCGGTCGCCGGGTTTCGCGAGGTCGGGCTGAACACAGGGTCTCTTCACGAATGCGAGGTCGTTTCCATTCCTTTCGGCGGGGCCTTCGGATACTGCGAAGCAACCGGTGAGATCCAGATCCCGCGGGTTTCTCTGTCGAGGATCGGAGAGCGGATCCGTGGGTCGAAGCGGACTTCCCTGGTGGACGTGATTCGTCACGAGATGGCTCACGCCCTGGCCTTCAGCCATCCTCACCTGGTCAAGAACGCACGCTTCCGCAGAGTGTTCGGCGCTTCCCACGATCTGGAGAAGTGGCCGCCGGACCGGCGTCCCGACTACTGGGAGGAGGACTTCGTCTCGGGATACGCCACGACGAATCCCGGCGAGGATTTTGCCGAGACGGTCATGTTCTTCGTGAAGCACTGCGGGGACATCGATCGGTATTACGAGGGTCGCTATGGCGTCTGGGAGAAGCTGGCCTTCGTCGGGGAAATGGCGGAGCAGATTCAGCGAGAAGGCATTCCGCTTGCCTGAGGTCGGACAGGCACCTGGCTGGAGAGCACCCCCGCCATCCGCCGCGCGGCGAGCTCGGCGACGCCGGGGGGCTCGAAGCCCGTCGCCACGGTCACTCGCCTCGCTCCGAGGTGGGGGAAGGCGTGGAGCTCGCAGCGCCAGCCGGGGCCGATCTCGGGGTCGACGATCGGGCGGAGGAACACCGCCAGGCTGGCGAGCTGCTCCCGCAGCGGGCCGAGGCGCAGCTCGACGGCGCGCGCGACCTGGTCGCGGCGCTTCCCGGGCAGCTCGCGCCCGCGGTGGTACAGGGTGGTCTTCATGTCGTGGACTCCTTCAGGACGGGGACCGCGGCCGGCGCCGGCTCGAGCAGGCGCCGCACCGCGAGGATGAACAGGCCCGACAGGGCCAGGTTGAGGGCCAGGCTCAGCACCGCCACCGTCACGACCGGTCCGCCGATGCCGTAGCCGAGCGCGAGGATCAGCACCCCGGCGCCGACCTCGCCGCGCGGCCACATCGCCACGCAGACCGCCAGGCGCTCGCGCCAGCTCGCCTCGTCGCGGTAGACGAACAGCGGGAACATCTTGCCGAGGTTGGCGATCACCGAGACCGCCAGCACGTGGAGGAGGATCGTGCTCCACGCCATCGGCGGCTGGCTCGCGGTCGGTCCGTCGCCGACCGCGGTCCCCGCCGCGCCGGACAGCGCCGGCATGCTCAGGCCGACCAGCACCATGAACACCGCCGACACCCAGGTGGCAGCGCGCGCCTCGCCGGGGTCGTGCTCGGTGCGCGGGTCGCGCCGCGTGATGCAGCCGAGCACGAAGGCCGGTAGCAGCACCTCGATGTGCACGGGCACGTCCTCCTGCACCGCCTTGCTGCCCTGGTAGACCGCCTCGCAGACCAGCATCAGGCCGACCGAGTAGGCCATCGTCCAGCGCCAGTCCGTCGGCATCGGCACCCGGTGCAGCCACTTCCATCCGGCCCACAGCAGCGCTGCCATGACCAGCACGACCACGCCGAGCTGCCAGGCCAGGCCGACCATGAGCATCTTCAGCGGGATCATGAGCAGGACCGTGTCGAGGTCGTCGAAGATGGCCAGGATGCGCGCCTTGCGGAACATCCAGGTCGCGCCCAGGCCGGCGGCGGCCAGCATGCTGAACAGCACGCCCGCCGAGGTCGGCGCGGCGAAGCGTCCGGCGAGCAGGGCCTCGATCCAGGCGCGGCCGTCCTGCAGCGCGCCCGGCGGCAGCACCAAGAGCAGGAAGTAGCCGGTGACGAAGATCCAGGGGAAGGCCGCCGCGGTCATCGCGACGAGGTAGTCCTTGCCGTAGCCGTCCAGCTTGCCCTTCTCGATCTCGAACTCGCGGCCGACGTGGATCATGATGAAGGCCAGCGCGCTCATCGTGAGCAGGCGGACCGCGAGGGCCACGGCCTCGTGGGCCGGGCCGAGCAGCGTGGGCAGCACCTGCGAGCCGGCCAGGCCGGCGACGAGGAGCAGCGAATAGAGGGCGACCTTGCGCATCGAGTGGGCCGTCCTCAGCTTCCGCGGCGGCCGCCGCGGTGGCGGCCGCGCCCGCGCTCGAGGCTCTTGCGGATCCAGCGGCGCAGGCGGCGCAGGGCCGGGGTGACCTGACCGACCTTCGGCTCGGTCAGCGACCGGACGGCGAAGGTGCTGCCGCGGTCGGTGCGAGCGGTGGCCACGCAGAGCAGGTCCTCGGCGCCCCGCGGGCCGTTCTGGTCGGTCAGCCGCAGGCGGACCTCGGCCAGGCGGGGGGCGTAGGGGGCGAGGATGGCGCGGACCCGCTGCTCGAGCTTGCGCAGGGCGGCGGCGTCCAGGCCGGTGTGACGCGAGTGGATGTCGATCTTCATGGTTCGGAGGGCGCCGGTGGCGGCGCCGTGGCCCTCCTCTACGACCCCTGTTGGCGGGGAACGAATGAACTCCTTGATCACGAAGCATCGATAGAATCCATGGATGCTCCGGGCCGACCAGCTCAACTTCCAGCACCTGCGCTACTTCTGGGCCGTGGTCCAGGAGGGCAGCGTCACCGAGGCGGCGCGGCGCCTCCACCTGACCCAGTCCACGGTCAGCACGCAGCTGCGCAAGCTGGAGCGGGCGCTGGGCGGGCGGCTGCTGCGCAAGCACGGCCGCTCGGTGGTACCGACCGAGCTGGGCGCGCTGGTGGCGGAGCACGCCGAGCGCATCTTCGACCTGGGCCAGGACCTGGTCGACGCCGTGCACAGCCAGGGCCAGGGCCTGCCGCTGCGCTTCGTGGTCGGCGCGGCGGACGTCCTGCCGAAGATCGCCGTGCAGTCGATCCTGCGCGGGCTGCTCGAGGCGCAGGACCCGGCCGTCCACCTCGTCGTCCACGAGGGCAAGCCCGACCAGCTGCTGGCCGACCTGGCCACGCGCCGGCTCGACCTGGTGCTGAGCGACCGGCCGGTCGCGCCGGGCAGCCCGGTGCGCGCCTTCAATCACGACCTCGGCAGCTGCGCCGTCGGGCTCTACGCGCGGCCGCGCCTGGCGCGCCGGCTGGCCCACGACTTCCCGCACAGCCTGAGCGGCGCGCCGATGGTGCTGCCGACTCCCGCCGCCGCCCTGCGCGGCCCGCTCGAGGAGTGGTTCGCGCGCGAGGGCTTGACGCCGCGCGTGGTGGCCGAGTTCGAGGACAGCGCGCTGCTCAAGCGCTTCGGCCAGCAGGAGGACTGCGTCTTCCCCGCGCCGCTGGGCGTCGAGGCGGACGTGGTCGAGCAGTACCGCGTCCGTCGCATCGGCGTCGTCGACTCGGTGCGCGAGCACTTCCACGCCATCAGCCTGGAGCGCCGCGTCCGCCACCCCGCGGTGGCTCGAATCCTGGAGGCCTCGCCCTTCCAGGACTGAGGCGCTCAACCCCCGCGGCGGCGGGTCAGCTCGGCACCGAGCAGGGCGACGAGTTCGTCGAGGCGGTCACGGATGCCGCGGCGGTAGCCGAGGACCACGGACTGGTTGCGCCAGCTGCGGATCACCACGCCGGCGAGGTCCGGGTCGGCGACCAGGGCCTCGAAGTCCACCCGCAGCACCATGCGGTCCCCTTCCGGGTCGTAGACCACGTTGCTGGCCGCGTCGAGCAGGCCCCATTCGGTCCAGTCGGAGCGGCGGAAGTAGTCGAGCTGCCCCTGCTCCCACTCGACGTAGGAGGCGAGCGCGGCCAGGGCGCTGCGCAGCTCGCGGTTCTGCAGCAGCGAGATCTCGCCGGTCGCCACGGCCGACCGATAGCTGCCCATCACCAGCCGCAGGCTGGGCAGGCGGATGCGCATCGCCACGGCGCGGTCGAAGCGCTCGCGCTCCTCCGCGGCCAGGACCCCGGCGTGCACGCGCTGAGTGGCGAAGTGGAGCTCCTCGACCTGCTCCTCGCTGTCCTCGATCATCCCGGCCATCCGCTCCTGGCTGGCGACGAAGTCGGCGTGGAGCTGCTCGATCAGCAGCACCTCCTGCTGCCGGTCGCCCCGCTCCTCCGCCCATTGGTTGACGCGGAAGCCGAGGAAGACCCCGGCCACCACGATGAGGAGCTCGAGCAGGACGGCGAACCAGTTCTGCTCGCGGACGCTGTGGGCGAGGCGGCGGAGGATCACGGTTCAGCCCTGCGCGGCGAGCGCCTCGAGCACGCGCTCCGGCGTCATCGGCATCCGCGTCAGGCGGGCGCCGGTGGCGTCGGCGACGGCGTTGGCGATGACGGCGCCCATGCCGACGATGGCGGGCTCGCCGCCGCCGTGCGGCTCGGCGATGCCGGTGTCCACGAAGACCACCTCGATCTCCGGCAGCCAGGAGAAGCGCGGGATGCGGTAGGTGTCGAAGTTGTCGTCGAGCACCTCGCCGCCGCGGAAGCGCAGCTCCTCGCGCAGCGCGTAGCCGAGGCCCATGGTGATGCAGCCCTCGGCCTGGATCGTGGCGCCGTGCGGGTTGACCACCAGCCCCATGTCCTGGGCGCAGACCACGCGCTCGACCCGCACGCGCCCGGTCCTGCGGTCGACGCGCACCTTGGCCATGGTGGCGTTCCAGGTGCCGGCGTCGGTGGTGCAGGCGATGCCGTAGCCGACGCCCTCCTCGGCCGGCGGCTTCCAGCCGAAGTGCTCGGCGGCGGCGTCGAGCACGGCGCGCATCCGCGCGTCCTTCAGGTTGCGGCGGCGGAACTCCAGCGGGTCCATGCCGACGGCGGCGGCCATGCGGTCGATCTGCGACTCGCGCGCGAAGGCGTTGGTGTTGGCGCCGGGCGCGCGCCAGGCGCCGGTGCCGAAGGGGTGCGTGCCGGGGGCGGCGCGCCAGCCGCGCCCGTGGGCGGCGACGCGGCGGTCGGGCACGTGGTAGAGCACCTCGGCGCCGCGGGTGCCGGCGAAGGCCACCGCGTAGTCCCAGCTCACCAGGTCGCCCTCGGCGCTGACGCCCGAGCGTACCCGCACCACGGCGGCGGGTTGGAAGGTGTCGTGGAAGAACTCCTCGGCGCGGGTCCACTCGAGGTGGACCGGCGCGCCGGCGAGCTCGGCGAGGCGCGCGGCTTCGACTACCTGGGGGTTGTGGCCCTTGCCGCCGAAGCCGCCGCCGACGAAGGGCGGGATGATCCGCACCTCCTCGGCGCTGCGCCCCAGCGCGCGCGCCACCTCGTCGCGGGCGGAGAAGGGCGTCTGCGTCGAGGCCCACACCGTGACCTTGCCGTCGGCGATCTCGGCGACGGCGGTGTGGGTCTCCATCGGCGCGTGGGCGACGTAGCCCTGGCGGTACTCGGCCTCCTCGACGTGCGCGGCGCGGGCCGCGGCGGCGGCCGGGTCGCCCGCCTCGTCCTGGGCCTGGGCTGCGGGGGCGCGCTCCATGAGGTGGTCGAAGATGGTCTCGGTGTCCATCTCCAGGCGGGTCGGCGTCCAGCGGGCGCGCACGGCGGCGAGGGCCGCGGCGGCGCCGTCGGGCGTGGCATGGAGGACGGCGACCAGGTCGCCGTCGCGCACCACGCGTACGCCGGGCAGGGCCTCGGCGGGGGCGGTGTCCAGCGACTCGAGCGTCGAGTCGTGCGCCGGCGGGCGCACGATGCGGGCGTAGAGCATGCCGGGGCGGCGCACGTCGCCCGAGAAGACGGCCGCGCCGGTGACCTTGGCGCGCGACTCGAGCGCCAGGTGGTCGCGGCCGACGACGGTGTGGTCGCGGGCGTCCTGGATCGCGGCCTCGCCCTCGAGCACGCGGTGGATGGCCCGACCGCGGGCGAGGGCGCCGTAGCCGACGCGGCGCGACTCGTCGCCGACGACGAAGACCGCGCCGTCGCGCGTGCCGAGCGCAGCGGGGTCGGCGTCCAGGGCCTCGGCGGCGAGCGCGACGAGCACCGCGCGCGCCTCGGCCGCCGCCCGGCGGAAGACCGGGCCGAGGAAGCGGACCGACATCGAGCCGAAGGTGCCCATGTCCCACGGGCAGAGGTCGGTGTCGCCCATCACCATGGTGATCGAGGACAGAGGGGCGTCGAGCTCCTCGGCGAGCAGCTGCGCCATCGCGGTGGTCACCCCCTGGCCGAGCTCGGCCTTGCCGGTGAAGCCGGTGATCGAGCCGTCCTCGGCGATGCGCAGGAAGGCGTTGAAGTCCTGCGGTGTGCCGCGGCGGCGGCCCGGGTCCTGGCCGCGCAGCAGGTCGCCGAGGCTGATCAGGATGACGATGCCGGCGCCGAACTGCTTGAGGAAGTCGCGGCGGTCGAGCTGCGGAGGCTCCGTCAGCGTCTCGAAGGCGTAGCGCAGGTAGTCGCTCATCGCTGCTCCTCCTCACGCAGGCCGGCGGCGTCCTCGACGGCGGCGAGGATGCGGCGGTGGGCGCCGCAGCGGCAGAGGTTGTTCTCGAGGCCGCGCCGGATCCGGTCCGCAGTGGCGGGGCGGCGCTCGCCGAGCAGGCCGGCGGCCTGCATGAGCATGCCCGAGGTGCAGAAGCCGCACTGGAAGGCGCCGTGCTCGATGAAGGCGCTCTGCAGCGGGTGGAGGTCCCCGCCCTCGGCGAGGGCGGCGAGCCCCTCGACGGTGGTGACCTCCTTGCCCGCGACGTCGCCGACCTCGAGCTGGCAGGCGCGGCGCGGCGCGCGGTCCACCAGCACGGTGCAGGAGCCGCAAAGCCCCTCGCCGCAGCCGTGCTTCGTGCCGGTCAGGCCGAGCTCGGTGCGCAGCACCCACAACAGCTTCCGCTCGTGATCGACCGCCGGCGCCACCGGCTGGCCGTTGAGAGTGAATTCCACGGCACGGACCACAGCAAGCTCCCGCCGGGAGTTCCCGGGCCGGCGCGCGCCGCCCTCCCCCGGCTGACCGGATTGTAGGGCGGTGGTGGAGCGGCGGAGGCGGTACAAGGTGGCGGGCATGGACGCGGACCACCCCTTCCTCCAGCTCTACGGCGGGTTGCCGCGCGCCGGGCCGGGTGCGGACGACCTGACGCGGCGCGCCTACGGCCTGTTGCGCGGGATGCCGGCGGCGCCGCGCGTGCTCGACCTCGGCTGCGGTCCGGGCGCGCAGACCCTCGAGCTGCTGCGGCTGGGCGCGGGCGAGGTGGTCGCCCTCGACCTGCTGGCGCCGATGCTGGCGCGCACCGAGGAGGCCGTCGCCCGCGCGGGCTTCGCCGACCGCGTCGAACTCGTCCAGCAGGACATGACCGCGCTCGAGCTGCCGCCGCGCTCCTTCGACCTGGTGTGGGCCGAGGGATCGATCTACTTCCTGGGCTTCGAGGCGGGGCTGCGCCGGCTGCGGGAGCTGCTCCGCCCGGGCGGCTGCCTCGCGGTGAGCGAGGCGGTCTGGCTGCGGCCCGACCCGCCGGCCGCGGCGGTCGAGCTGTGGAAGGCCTACCCCGAGATCGACCCCGTCGAGCGCAAGCGCGAGGCCGCGGCGCGCGCCGGTTTCGAACTGCTCGGCGACTTCGTCCTGCCCGAGCGGGCGTGGACGGAGGCCTACTACGAGCCGCTGGCCGCGCGCGTCACCGAGAAGGAGGCCGAGTGGGGCGCCGGCGCGAGCGAGGAGCAGCAGGCGGTGCTGGCCGAGGCGCGCAACGAGATCGCGGTCTTCCGCGACTGCTCGGCGTGGTACGGCTACGCCTTCTTCGTGATGCGCCGGGCCGGGCCTAGCCGATGACCTCCGCGAGGCCGTTGCTGAAGGTCGCGGACGCCAGGTCGAGGGCGTGCAGCCAGACCGTGACGCCGGTGGTGCCGGCCGGGACCGGCGCGGCCAGGGCGGCGTCGCCGTTGGCGTCGGCGGTCAGCGACGGCAGCTCGGTGAAGGGCGGACTGAGGAGCAGGTCGCCCAGGGGCGTGCTGAAGGGCCCGCCGCCGGCCAGCGAGTAGCCGAGCCGGATCCGGCCGAGCGGGGTCGCGTCACTGAGGCTCACGGTGGCCACGCCGCCGGCGACCAGGTTGCTCACGCTGAGCGCCGGGGCCGACGCGCCATCGTCGATGCGCACGTAGTCGACCCAGCAAGGGCCGATGAACGGGCCGCAGGGGCCGCACAGCGTGCTGTGCTCGATGTACAGGCGCACGAACTCGACCGTGCCGCCCACGACGCCGACGGTGCCGGTGGTCGTGCTGCCCTGCTCGGTGACCGAGTAGCTCACCAGGCCGTTCGAGCTGCGGCTCAGGTTCACCACCGCGCTGCCGGGCGCGGCGAGGCCGGGGACCGTGGCCTGCGTGGCGCCGTCGATGACGAACTGCCCGCCGCCGGTCGTGTTCTGGTCGTCGAGCATGACGCTCACCACCGGGTTCAGGCCGGAGTCGAGCAGCTGGACGAAGACCGAGTCGGTGCCGGAGCCGACGCCCAGCCCGGTCGGGTCGAACCACTCGAGCGCGAAGTCCATCGAGAAGCTGCCCGCGGTCGGCGCGAAGGCGTGCGTGATGCGGAACTGCTCGGCGCTGGCGCCGAAGGGCGCCGACAGACCGTTGAACTGGAAGTGGTCGCCCGCCTCGTAGACGTCCCAGAACTGGAGCGGGTTGAACTCCTCGACCCAGCCCGCGCCGAGCGCGTCGTCGTCGAACTCGTCGGCGAAGAGGGTGTTCTGGGAGAGGGCGTGCGCGGCCAGCGCGGCCAGGGCGAGCAAGGGGGCGAAGTGCTTCATGGGGGATGACCCAGCCTACCGCAGGATCGGGAGGCCGACCGGCGGCGACCGCCCCCGCGGCCGATACCCTGCTGGCATGGAACGGCGCGCCCAGGTTTCGGCCCTCGCAGCGGGGCTCCTCCTCCTGTCCCTCCTCGCGGGATGCGCGAGCACCGCCGCCGACGGCGGGATCGGCCGCCTCCGCGACGGCTTCGTCGACCCGCCCGCGCGGGCGCGCCCGGACGCCTTCTGGACCTGGCTGAACGGCCACGCCGACCCGGCGCGCCTGACCGAGGAGATGGAGGCCGCCCGCGCCGCGGGCCTCTCGCGCCTCCAGGTCTGGGACGTGCTGGCCCTGCAGGACCCCGACGGCCGCGTGCCGGTCGGTCCGCCCTTCCTCAGCGACGCCTGGCTGGAGAACCTGGCTCACGCCGACCGCGAGGCCCAGCGCCTCGGCCTCGAACTCGGCCTGCTGGCCGCCAGCGGCTGGAACGCGGGCGGGCCGTGGGTCGAGCCGGAGCAGGCCCTGCTCGGCCTCTACTCCTCGCAGACGCAGGTCCGAGGACCCGGGTCGGTCGATCTGGAGCTCGCCTTCCCCGAGTTGCCAGAGCACGCTCCGCGTGCGGCGGACGGGCGCCCCGCCTACTGGCGCACGGTCGCCGTCCAGGCCGCCCCGGCGGCGGACGAGGGCCGCCTCGTCCCCGAGCGGGTGCTCGACCTGACGCCGCGGCTCGGGGGCGAGGGCCGCCTGCGCTGGGACGCGCCGGAGGGGGACTGGGTCGTCCGGTGGTTCGTGTTCGCGAACACCGGCCAGCGCCTGATCGTGCCCAGCCCGGGCTCGGACGGCCTGCAGATCGACTTCTTCGACGCCGACGACACGCGCGCCTACTTCGGCCACGTCCTCGACCGCCTCGAGGGCGCGCTCGGGCCCCTGGCGGAGACGGCGATCCGCTACCTCGAGGTCGACAGCCTCGAGCTGGAGGGCGGCCGCCTGCGCGTCTGGACCGAGGACATCCTGCCCGCCTTCTCCGCGCGCTTCGGCTACGACGCGACGCCCTGGCTGGCGCTGCTCTCGGCGCCCGAGCGCGCCGACGCCCGCGGCGAGCGCTTCCTGCACGACTGGACCCGCCTCGTCAGCGACCTGATGATCGAGAACCACTACCGCCTGGGCGACCAGCTGCTCCGCGAGCGGGGCCTGCTGCTCGCCGCGGAGGCCGGCGGGCCCGGGCCGCCGATCTGGAACAGCTGCCCGGTCGACGCCCTCGGCTCGCTCGGCGCGGTGGGGCTCATGCGCGGCGAGTTCTGGCCGAAGCACCGCAGCATGTTCAACGTGAAGGGGATCGCCTGCGCGGCCCACACCTATGGCCGGACGATCGTCGACGCCGAGTCCTTCACCTCCTGGCGCCATTGGCGGGACACCCCCTCCTACCTGAAGCTGGTCGCGGACCAGGCCTTCGTCGACGGGCTCAACCACGTCACCTTCCACACCATGCCGCACGGCGCGGAGGAGCGCGGGCTCCCCGGCCACGCCTACCACGCCGGCACCCACGTCGGGCCGGGGCTGGTCTGGTGGCCGATGGCGCGGCCCTTCGTCGACTACCTCGCGCGCTGCTCCTACCTGCTGCAGGAGGGGACCCCGGTGGCCGACGTCTGCTTCTACCAGGGGGACGGCGCCCCGGCCTTCCACCCGCTGGCCGTGGACTGGGACGCGCAGCTCCGGCCGGCCGGCCACGACTACGACGTCGTCGACGTGCGCGTGCTGACCGGATCGATGGGGGTGGAAGGCGGGCGCCTCGTGCTCTCGCACGGCGTGAGCTACGCGCTGCTCGTCCTGCCCGAGGAGGAGGCCGTCGACCTGGCCGCGCTGCGCCGGATCCGCGAGCTGGTGCGCGCGGGGGCGACCGTCCTCGGCCGTCCCCCGGTCCGCGCGAGCGGCCTCTCCGGCTACCCGGACGGCGACGCCGAGGTCCGCGCGATCGCCGAGGAGCTGTGGGGCGGCACCGACGGCGAGCGGGTCTTCGAGCGCCGCTACGGCGCGGGCCGGGTGGTGCAGGGCCGGACGGTGCTCGAGGCGCTCGACGGCCTCGCGCCGGACTTCGCCTGGGAGGGCGGCGACGCCCGCACGCGCCTGAGCTACGTCCACCGCTCGGCCGAGGACGCCGAGATCTACTTCGTCGTCAACGACCGGGAGCGGTGGGAGGAGCTCGACGCCGTCTTCCGCGTGGCCGGCGGGCGACCGGAACTGTGGGATCCCGCCAGCGGGGAGATCACCCGGCCGCGCGGGTACCGGAGGAGCGGCGGGCGGACCCGGGTGCCGCTGAGGCTCGCGCCCGGGGGCTCCGTGTTCGTGGTGTTCGTGCAGGACTCCTCGGCGCCCGACGAGGTCCCGTACGCCCCCGCGACCTTGCCGCGGGTCCCCTCCGCAGCGCCCGATCTCGCGCACGGGGACACCCCGAACGGACCGGCCTGGCTCTCCTCGGGCGCCGGACCGGCCGCGGGGGAATCGATCGTCTACGACCTGGGCGCTGCGGTGGACCTCGGCGGGCTGGTGATCTGGAACTACCAGGACCAGGTCCGCGGGCTGCTGACGCGCGGCGTCCGCGAGATGGACGTCCAGGTCTCCCTCGACGGCCGCGACTTCCGGCAGCTGGCGCGGGTGGAGCTCCGCCGGGCCGCCGAGATCGGCGAGCGGGGTGACGAGGAGCGGGTGCCCCTCCCGGGATCCCGGGCGCGCTTCGTCCGCTTCGACATCGTCTCGAACCACGCCGACGACTGGTCCGGACGGACCGACGTCGTCGGCCTGAACCGCGTCGTCTTCCTCGACTCCGCCGGGGCGGAGGTCGCCGGCGTCCGCGTCCAGGAGGTTTCCTCGGGGGTCGCCCACGACCCGGCCACCGATGGCTTGCGGGCGCCCGCGCGGGAGGGCTTCGAGCTGCGCGGTCCCTGGAGCCTGAGCTTCCCTCCGGGGAGGGGCGCCCAGGCAGAGGCGCGCTTCCCCGAGCTGGTCTCGTGGGCGGACTCCGAGGACCCGGGCATCCGCCACTTCTCGGGCATCGCGGAGTACGCCCTGGGCTTCGAGGCGCCCGCCGAACTGCTGACGCCCGGCGCCACGGTGGAGCTCGACCTGGGCCGGGTCGCCGGCGTGGCGCGGGTGTTCCTGAACGGCGTCGACCTCGGGGTGGTGTGGAAGCCTCCCTACTCCGTGGCGGTGACGGGCCACCTTCGGCCCGGCCGGAACGAGCTGCGCTGCGAGGTGGCGAACACCTGGCACAACCGGCTGGTGGGGGACTCCGCCCTGCCCGAGGACGAGCGGGTGACGCGGACGAACATCCGCCGCCCCTTCAGCGAGGCGACGCCCCTCCTCGAGGCCGGCCTGCTCGGTCCGGTCCGGCTGATTTCGTGCCGAGCGCGAGGGGTCCCTCCGTATGATGCCCGGCCAGAACGGAGACCCGAGAGATGAGCAAGGAACTGAACGGATCGGTGTTGGAGCGGCTGACCATGCAGGGGATGGCGGCCTTCCTCAGCGGCGGCGGGAAATTCGAGTGCGTGGCACTCCCCGGCGCTCTGTCGGCGCTGAGCCACGAGCCCGTGGCGGACCTCAACTATGTCGTCGCCGGACGCGGCGCGAACCAGGGCGATCGTTTCCGGACCCTGTGCGGCTCCGCGCTGTCGCACGGACTGCCGTTCCTGGCCGTCGTCTTCCCGGAGGCGGGCGAGGGCACGGGCGGGATCGCCGAGGAGCTCGGCCTGGTCTACGCCGTCGACTTCCCGTTCATGGTGCACGAGGATTCTCCGGTCGAGCCGGCGGGGAGCGAGGGGATCGAGGTCCGCCGTTCCTCGGGAGAGGCGGGCGCTGCGGATTGCGCTCGCGTGCTGAGCGTCGCCTTCGGCATGCCCGAGGACTCGGTCCTCCGCGTGATGCCGCCGTCGCTCACGGAGAGCCCCGCGGTGGATGTCTATCTGGCCTACGAGGGCGACCGCGCCGTGGGGTCGGTGACGCTGACCCACCACGGAGACACGACCGGGGTGTGGGCGATGGGGACCGACCCGAGCCTGCAGAAGCGGGGGATCGGCCGACGGCTGCTCTCGACCGTGATGGCCGAGGCACAGGCCGGCGGGACGCGGCGCTTCTTCCTGGGCGCGACCCCGGCCGGGTACCGGCTGTACGAGACCCTCGGCTTCACCACTCGCTGCGTGACCCAGGTGTACGCGGCGGGCGAGACGAACCAGGCCTAGGGGGGCGGTTCGTCTCCAAGGACAGGACGGAGCTGCGCGTCCGCCTGAGGGGCGGGGAGGAGGTGTTCATCTCGGACTGGGGGAATCAGACCCCCATCGAGTTCTGGTCCTTCTGCGCCTCGATCGACTTCGTCCTCGACGACCTGGTCTGGGCGCTGGTGTCCGATTAGGTCGACCGTGGTCCGGTCAGGGTGGTCAGACAGTCATGTCGGCTGACCAATGGTCCTGGGGGCCAAGTCGATGGCTGAGAGGCAACGCATGGGTTCAGGCCACTGTCCCGTAGAACGAAACCCTGTCGCATTCGGCTGACGCAGCACGAGCGGTAGCGGTATTGGTTGAGGGTGGAGGCGGCCAGGCCCCAGCGCGGCTTCGCCTTCTCGGCCATCCACTCGTCGACCGCGCGGCCGATCGGCGCCTCCTCCTGGCGGCCCCACTTCCGCCGCTCCCAGTCCTCGCGGAAGGCGCGCAGCTCGGCCTCGGCGGCGGCCACCATCTTGGTGCCGGTAGACCGCATCCGGGTCTTCCCGTCCTCCTGCCAGACGATGTAGCGGACGCCGCTGGCGTGCTTCCACAGGTGGGGTCCGGTTCGTCGGGCGCGCGGCATAGCATCGAAATCAATGAACAATCATTGAAGCGCGTCAAGTCGCGGCGCGATCAGGGCCGTAAAGCCGATCGGGGGAATGAAACAACCCCCGCAAGCCGAGTGACTTACGGGGGTCGTGTTGTGGTGGGCAGAGGCGGAGTCGAACCGCCGACACACGGATTTTCAATCCGTTGCTCTACCAACTGAGCTACCCGCCCATGGGGCCGAAAGGATACCCCCGCGCGGTCCGGCGCGCCACCGCTGACCCGCGCCGCTGCGGGCGGCGGCCCCCTCACCCCGACTCCTGGAAAAACCTCCCGCCGTCCGCCGGGCGAGCGGGGTCATCTCTTCCGAACGGCAGGATTCCGGGCGACCGGGGGGAGCCGCCAGCAGGCGGTACGGGAACCCGGGGTCCTCGCCCGCCTCAGGCGCGCGTCGCGCCGGGCCCAGGATGCTCGATGGGGAGGTAGGCCCCGGGGATCGACCACCGGCCCGGCGCGGCGGCCGTGGCGGACCGCGCCGCGGCGACGTCGCGCGCGATCTGGGCCGCCAGCTCCTCCGCGCCGCCGAAGGCTCCCTCGTCGCGCAGGTGCTCGAGGAAGAAGACCTCCAGGTCGCGTCCGTACAGGTCGCCCGCCCAGTCGAGCAGGTGCACCTCCACCGACCGGCCCGGGCTGCCGAAGGTCGGCCGCCGGCCCAGGTTGGCCACCGCCGGCCGCAGCTCGCCGTCGAGCAGCACGAGCACCGCGTAGACGCCGTCCGGCGGCCGCAGCTCGTGGTGCGGGTCGAGGTTGGCGGTGGGGAAGCCCAGCTCGCGGCCGCGCCCGTCGCCGTGGACCACCGTGCCGAGCAGGCTGACCGGCCGCCCGAGCATCTCCGCGGCGCGGTCCAGCTCGCCCAGTTGCACGGCCTCGCGCACCGCGGTCGAGCTGACCGCGCGCTCGCCCAGCCGCAGCGGCGGCACCTCGACCAGGCCGAAGCCGAGCTCGGCGCCCAGCGGGGCGAGCGACTCGACCGTGCCGCCGCGGTCCTTGCCGAACTTGCAGTCGAAGCCGAGCACCAGCTCGCGCGCGCCGAGCCCGTCCACCAGCACCCGCCGGGCGAACTCCGCGGCGCTCAGCTCGCGCAGCCCGGGCGTGAACTCGAGCACCAGCGCCGCCTCGATCCCGGCCCGCTCGAACAGCAGCAGGCGGTGCTCCAGGCTGGTCACCGTGGCCGGCGCGCGCCCGACCAGGACGTTCTTGGGGTGGCCGGCGAAGGTCACCACCGTCGGCGTCGCGCCCAGCGCCGCCGCCCGCTCGACCACCCGGCGCATGACCAGGAAGTGGCCGAGGTGGACGCCGTCGAAGACGCCGACCGTCGCCACCGCGCCGCCCGGCAGGGGTGCCGGCAGCGCGCCGAGGCCCTCAAGCCTGCGCACGGGCCTGGTAGGCGGCCTCCAGCTCCTCGAGCTGGCCCTTCACCAGGGTCTTGTTGGCCGGGGTGAGGCGGTCGGTGAACAGGATCCCGTCGAGGTGGTCGAACTCGTGCTGGAAGATGCGCGCCTCCCAGCCGTCCAGCTCGAGGGTGAAGCGCTCGCCCTGCAGGTCCTGGGCCTCGACCACCACCGCGGCCGGCCGCTGCACCTGGGCGTAGACCCCGGGGAAGCTCAGGCAGCCCTCCTCCTCGAACTCCTTGTCCTTGGCCCGCCGCACGATGCGCGGGTTGCACAGCACCGTCTCGCCCTCGGGCTTCTCGGCGTCGCCCTCCGGGTTGTAGACCATGAGCTGGACGTTCAGCCCGACCTGCGGGGCGGCCAGGCCGACCCCCTTGGTCCGGTACATGACCTGGAACATCTCCCGCGCGGTGGCGGCCAGCGCCTCGTCGAAGACCTCGACGGGGGCGTTGCGCTTCCGCAGGCGCGGATCGGGGTAGAGGACGATGTCCATGAAACGGCTATTCTACGGCCAGACGGGGCGACCCGCTCACGACCCATGGACCTGAAGAAGCACCTCGACCGGGCCGAAGAGGCCCTCCGCCGCGGCCAGGCCGACTTCGCCGCCGAACTCTGCGACCAAGTCCTCGACTTCGCCCCCGGCGAGGCGCGCGCGGCCGCCCTGCTGACCGAGGCGCTGATCCAGCTCGGCGAGGGCAGGAAGAGCCTCTTCGGCAAGCTCGGCGCCGGCCCGGCCGGGATGGCCGCCGGCCTCAGCAAGCTGACCCGCAACGCCGAGGGCGAGGCGCGCTCGCGCCGCCGCGCCTTCATCAAGAACCCGTCGAGCCTCGACAAGGGCTTCGCCTGGGCCGACGCCCTCGAGCGGGCCGGCTACGCCGGGGCCGCCCTGGGGGCCTTCGGGGCCCTGGCCGAGCGCCACGGCGAGGCCGCCAAGCGGGCCGGGGGCCTGGCCGCCGCCCAGGGCGAGGTCGACGCCGCCCTGGCCTTCTACCAGAAGGCCCTGGACGCCAACCCCCGCGACACCGAGGCCATGCGGGCCCGCAAGAACCTGGCCGCCGAGCAGGCCCTGCAGACCAAGAAGTACGAGGAGGCCGAGAGCGGCTTCGACCTGGCGGTCGATCCGGAGGCCTTCCTGCGGGCCGCCCGGGGAGAGGAGGAGCCGGAAGGGGGCGCCTGACCCCCTTGCGGGCCGGCCCCCAGCCGCTAGAATGTTCGGCCCGGAATTCGGATTCCGGCCCAGATCATGCCGAACACCCAGTCCGCCAAGAGCGCCCTCAAGCGCAGCACCGCGCGCCGCGAGCTGAACCGTGGCCGCAAGTCGTCCATGCGCACCTGGATCAAGCGCACCCTCGCCGCCGTCGAGGAGGGCAACAAGGAAGAGGCCCAGAAGTGCCTCCTCGAAGCCCAGAAGATGATCGACAAGAACGTGAAGTGGAACCAGCTCCACGCCAACACGGGCTCGCGCCGGAAGGCGCGCCTGGCCCGCGTGGTCAACGAGATGTGATCCCCGCGGACTCGCCCGGCGAGTCCCCACCGCGGCGCTCCTCCCTGGAGCGCCGCGGTTCTTCTTTTCCCGCGGCGGCCGCCGGGCGCGCGGCACCGCAGCGGCCGGAACGGGAACCGGGCGGCGAGCTCGCGCTCGCCGCCCGGTGGGCAGGGCAGGCCGGCGGGATCAGCCGCGCTGGCCGAGGACCTTGCCGTAGCGGTAGTAGACCTCGAGGATCAGGGCGCCGGTCGCGGTGTTGTAGACGCGGCCGCCTTCCTCGCCCCACGGACCGACCGGGTCCCAGGAGCCGTAGAAGTTGTCCTGCTCGTCCTCCATGCGCTGGTTCGGCAGGAGGGCGTCCTCGATCGCCTTGCGCCACTTCTTCCAGTGGTCGCCGCCCCACTGGTTCATGGCGAAGGTGCCGTAGTACCAGTAGTAGAAGTCACAGGTGCCGCCCTCGGCGTCCCACACGGGCAGGGTGTCGACCAGCAGGTCGGCGTGCTTCTTCATGACCTCGTACTTCGGGTGGTCGCTCCAGCGCTTCACCTGGTCGGTGTCGGTCATGAAGATGCGGCACAGCAGGGACACCGCGGTGAGGGCCTCGGACTTCTCCGGCGGGAAGCGCTCGATGTAGGCGCGCGGGCGCGAGGGGCGCGAGCCGGCGCCGGACTCGACGTTGTAGCCGGTGCGGCCGAGCGAGTCGGTCATCGTGTCGAACCACTCCTCGCAGTCGCGGAAGATGGCGGTGTCGACGGCGATGTTGGCGTCGTGGGCGGTCTCCAGCGCGAACACCATCCAGCCGGTGATCGAGGTGTCGTTGTCGCCGTTCGGGGTCAGGCTGTAACGCCACACGCCGTACTCGTTGCGGGCGCGGGTGATCGTGCCGACCGCCTTCTTCAGCGGGATCATGAGGATGGGGGAGCGGCCGAAGTAGTAGGCCTCGCCCATCGCCATGGTGGCGATCGAGTGGTTGTAGAGGGTCGGGTTGCCGACCTCGTCGCCGAACAGGCCGTTGTCGAGCTGGATGCTCTTCAGCCAGTTGATGCCCTTGACGACGTCCTCCTTGTACTGGCCCTCGGACATCGTGTTGCCGTGGCCGAGGAAGGCCAGCAGGGCGAGGCCGGTGTCGCCGACGTCGTTCACCGGGCTGCCGGGGCCGTCGGAGGCCTCCTTCTCCGGGTACTTGTCGTAGTACATGAACTCGTCGCAGTCCCAGAAGCCCTCGGGGGCCTGGTGGTCGTGCAGCCACTTCAGCGCCGCCGCCACCGCCTTCTCGGTGGGGTTGCCGCCCTTCCGGCCGCCGCGACCGCCGCGGCCGCCGCGCAGGCCGCCGGCGCCGCCGCCCAGGCCGACGTCGTTGTTCCAGGCGTCGGAGTCGAAGGGAGCGTCGCTGAGGAAGTCGGGGTCACCCATCTCCTCGACGGTCTCCTGCTCGACCTCCTCCATCTCGGCCTCCTGGAGGACGGGCTCCTCGATCACCTCCTCGACGATCTCCTCGGGCTCCTCCTCGGGCTCCTCGACCTCGGGGGGCGGGGGAGCGGCGGCCATCTCGATGGTCGGGGCTTCGACGTCCTGGCTGCGCAGGAAGGCGAAACCGGCCAGGAGCAGGGCGCCGAGGCCGTGGATCGCCAGGCTGACGAGCAGGTAGGGAGCCTTGTTCAGCGTGTCCGCGAGGACGTCGTTGAAGGACTTCTCCTCCTCCCAGGGGCGGTGGTACTCGAGGTCGAGCGGCTGGATGTCTGACATGTTTCTGGGGCGGCCCGGGGCTGAGGGGGCGCGTCGGGGACAACGCACCTCACCCGGCGCGGTTCAGGCAGGGCGGGGGATTTTACAGGTCCTCGCCGGGCGTGGCGAAGAGAGCCGACAGCGCCTCGTCGACGGCCTCCTCGGGCCAGACGTAGCAGCGCTTGCGGATGCGCTCGAGGGCGCCGCGGCGGATCTCGGTGTACTGGGCCTGGAGCAGCTCCTCGCGGATCTCCTCCTGGACCTGGTCGAAGGGCGTAACTCCTCCGGCCTCAAGGGTTTCCAGCACGACCAGCGCCCAGTCGGCACCCAGGTCGAGGGGCTCGCTCAGGCTGCCCGGCTCGCTCTGGAGGAGGAAGTCCTTCACCAGCGGCGACCAGGAGCTGTTGTCGGTCACCCAGCCGGTCTTGCCGCCGGTCGACTTGCGGAAGCTCGAGTGCTGCTCGACGGCGTCGGCGAAGCTCAGCCCGCCGGCCGCGATCTGCTGCCGGATCGAGGCCACCGCCTCGGCGGTGGCGGCGGGAGCGTCGCCCTTGGGGACCATCAGGATGCGGCCCTGGGCCCGGCGCTGGGTTGTATAAAAGCTCTGACGCTTGTCGTAGTGCTCGCGGATCTCCCGCGGGCTGACGTAGAGGGCCACCTTGACCGCGCTGCCCTTCTCCGGCTGGCGGCCGATCTCGATCTGCTGGTAGAGCACGCCCACGACCATGCGGCGGAAGTAGCGCTTGAACTCGTCCACCGAGCTGCCCGAGGCGGCCATCTCGGCGCTCAGGGCGGCCAGGCTGCCGGCGCGGTCGATGCGGGCGTCGAGCTCGTCCTGCACGATCCGCTCGAGCAGGGCCTCGTCGCGGCCGGCCAGGCGCCAGCCCTCGCGGAACATCAGGTCGGAGACCAGGTCGCCGAAGGCCGCCTGCAGCATGTCCTCGGTCGGCTGCTGGCCCGGCTGGAAGCCCATCCGGTAGGTCAGGTAGCCGCGCAGGTCGCCCTCGGTGAGGATCTGGTCGTTGACGACGGCCAGCAGGCGGTCGCGGACCAGCAGGGTGCCGGTGGCGGGCGGGTCCTGGGGGAGGGCGGCCGCCGGGGCGGCCAGGGTCAGCAGGAGGGCGGAGAAGAGCATCAGCGGCTGCGGGACGGGCGCGATTGTCGGCCCTTCGTGCGGGGGCGGCAAGCGGAGGCCACCTCGAACAGGTGGTCGAGCACCTCGTCGGGGCCCCAGCGCGGCTTCGGCAGCACCCAGTGGGCCTGCCGCGGGGTGATCACGCGGAAGTCCACCCGGTGCTCGGCCAGCGCCCGCTCGACCGGGCGCATCTCGCGCACCGTGCAGACCAGGCGGTCGTCGACCCGCTGCAGGGCGTCGAAGCCGAGCGCCCCGAGGCGGTGCTTGAGGAAGAACAGGCGCGCCAGGCGGCCGGCCTCGGGCGGCGGCGGGCCGAAGCGGTCGCGCAGCGCGGCGAGGGCGGCGTCGACCTCCTCGGGCCGGCGCACCTGGTCGAACTCGCGCAGGATCTGCAGGCGCGACTCCTCGTCCGGGACGTAGGTCGGCGGCAGCGCGGCGGCCACGCCGACCGCCACGTCGGCGGCGGGGTCGGGCGCGGCGGCCGGCGCCTCCTCGGGCCGCGGGCCGTGGCCGCGCCGCTTGAGCCGCGCGACGGCCTGGGCCAGCAGGCGGCGATAGGTCTCGAAGCCGACCGCGGCGATGTGGCCCGACTGCTCGGCGCCGAGCAGGTTGCCGGCCCCGCGGATCTCGAGGTCGCGCATCGCGATCTGGAACCCTGCGCCGAGGTAGCGCAGCTCCTCGACCGCCTTGAGGCGGCGGCGCGAGTCCTGCGACAGCGGCTGGCCGCGCGGGATGAGCAGGTAGCAGAAGCCGCGCGTGGACGAGCGCCCGACGCGGCCGCGCAGCTGGTGCAGGTCGGCCAGGCCGTAGTTCTGCGCGTCGTCGATCAGGATCGTGTTGGCGTTCGGGATGTCGAGCCCGCTCTCGACGATCGTCGTGCTGACCAGCACGTCCGCCTCGCCGCGCACGAAGGCCAGCATGGCCTTCTCCAGCTCGCGCGGCTCCATCTGGCCGTGGCCGGTGACCACGCGGATGCCCGGGCACAGCCGCTGCAGGCGCTGCGCGATCGGCTCGAGGTCGTGGATGCGGTTGTGCACGAAGAAGACCTGCCCGCCGCGCTCGAGCTCGCGGCGCAGCGCGTCGGCCACCAGGTCGTCCTCGTCGCCGTAGCGGATCTCGGTGTGCACCTCGAGGCGGCCGACCGGCGCGGTGCTCAGCGCGCTGATGTCGCGGATGCCGGCCATCGCCATGTGCAGGGTGCGCGGGATGGGCGTGGCCGACAGCGTCAGCACGTCCACCTCGGCGCGCTTCTTCTGCAGCGCGGTCTTGGCCTTCACGCCGAAGCGCTGCTCCTCGTCGATCACCACCAGGCCGAGGTCGGCGAAGGTGACGTCCTTCGACAGCAGGCGGTGCGTGCCGACGACGATGTCGACCGCGCCGCTGCGCAGGCCCTCGATGACCTCCTTGCGCTGCTTGGGCGCGACGATGCGCGACAGCTGGCCGATCGTCACCGGCCAGTCGGCGAAGCGCTGGCGGAAGGTGCGCGTGTGCTGCTCGGCGAGCACGGTGGTCGGCACGAGCAGCGCGACCTGGCGGCCGGCGGCGACCGCGCGGAAGGCGGCGCGCGCGGCCAGCTCGGTCTTGCCGTAGCCGACGTCGCCGCAGATCAGGCGGTCCATCGGGGCGGGGCCGCCGAGGTCCTCCATGATCTCGCGCGTGCCCTGCGCCTGGTCGGGCGTGTCCTCCCACGGGAAGCTGGCGTCGAAGTCCTCCTGCTCCTTCGACCACGGGATCGGCACCCCGGCGCTGCCCTGGCGGCGCGCCTGGATCTCGAGCAGGTCGGCGGCCAGGTCCTCGACCGCCGCCTCGACCTTGCCGCGCCGGCGCAGGAAGCTGCCCGAGCCGAGGCGGTCGAGCGGCGGCGCGCCCGAGCCGCCGCCTGCGCCGATGTAGCGCTCGACCAGGTCGACGCGGGAGGCCGGCACCTGCAGCAGCGCGCCCTCGGCGAACTCGAGCACGATGACGTCCTGCGCGCCGCCCTCGGCGCCGTGCGGCGCCGGCTGCCCGGCGTCGAGCGCGCGGAAGCGGCCGAGGCCGTGCACCGCGTGGACCACGAGGTCGCCGGGCCTGAGCGACAGCAGGCTGTCGACCGCCGCCGTCTCGTGGCGCTTGTGGCGCGGCTTCGGCCGGTGCGCGCCGTGGCCGGGCACCAGCTCGCGGTGGTGGATCACGGTCAGCCGCGCCTCGGGCACGCGGAAGCCCTTCTCCAGGCCGCCGAGGCGCAGGTTCAGCGCCGCGGCGTCGTGGCCGCGCTCCTCGAGCAGGTGGCCGAGGCGCTCGCGCTCGGCCTCGGTTGCGCAGCACACGCTGACCTGCTCGCCGCCGCCGGCGCGCTCGGCGAGGAGCGCCGCGCCCTCGGCCACGCCCTGGCAGTACTCCTCGACCGACAGCACGTCGAGCGTGCCGTCTCGCCCGGGCAGGGTGGCCAGCTCGAGCAGCGGCGCGCCGCCCGCCAGCCAGGACTCGTAGCGGCGCTGGGCACGCTTGTAGGCCCCGCCGTGCAGCGCGAGGCGCTGGAAGGCCTCGGTGATCAGGCCCGGCTCCCAGTGCACCGCGCGCATCCCCGCGGGCAGGCGCTCGTGCGGCAGCGGGTCGTCGTCGCCGGCCACCTCGGCCAGGTCCTGGCCGAGCGGCACGCGCACCTGGCGCAGGACGTGGCGCGTGCGCTGGGTCGACAGGTCGAAGACGCGGATGCTCTCGAGCTCGTCGTCGAAGAACTCGAGCCGCAGCGGCTCGCCCATCGCCGGCGCGTAGAGGTCGAGGATGTCGCCGCGCATCGCCAGCTCGCCCGGGTGCGAGATGGCGGGGACGCGCTCGAAGCCGGCGCGCACCAGGCGCTTGAGCAGCTCGTCGGGCGCCAGCCGCTGGCCCTGCGCGATGGCCAGGACCGCGTCGCCGTCGTCGGCTGCGGCGACCGGCTGGACCAGCGCGGCGACCGGGGCGACGAGCAGGCCGGCGAAGCCCTCGCGGGCGACCAGCTCGAGGGCGTGGAAGCGCTCGCGCAGCACCTCGGCCTCGGCGCCGAGCCGCGCCTCGCGGGCGGGGAAGGGGACGGCGCCGGCGCCGAAGCTGGCGAGGTCGTCGAGGGCCAGCTCCATCGCCGCGTGGTCGGCGACCACGACGAGCAGCGGGGCGTCGGCGGCGCGCGCCAGGGTGGTCGTCGCCAGCGCCTTCGACGAGCCCCAGAAGCCGCCCCAGTGCAGCGGGGCGTCCGCGGCGCGCCAGGCCGCGACCAGCTCCTGCCAGGTCGGCGCGGAGGCGAGCAGCGAGCCCTCGCCGGGCGCGCCGGCGGGCTTCCCGCGCGGGCGGCTCATTCCGCGGCCTCCTCGCCGAGCTCGAGCAGGGCCTCCCAGGCGGCGAGCCGCTCGGCCTCCTTCTTGGTGCTGCCCCAGGCGGCGGGGAAGCGTCGGTTGGCGACCACCGCGGCGACCAGGAAGGCGTGCGACTCGGGGTGCTCGTAGTGGTCGAGCACGGGGTACTCGGGCAGGCAGCCGTGCCGCTTCTGCGACCAGTTCTGCAGCCGGCTCTTCGCCCGCGCGCGGGCGTGGGCGGCCTCGAGGCGGGCGAACTCGGGCGCCAGCCAGGCGCGCACGCAGGCGGCGGCGTGCTCCAGCCGCTGCTCGGCGGGGGTGTCGAGGTAGATCGCGCCGAGCAGCGCCTCGAGGGCGTTGCCGAGCACCGACTTGGGCAGGCTGCCGCGCTCGGCCAGGCTGCCGCCGGTGACCACGTGCTCGGCCAGGCCGAGGCGCCGGCCGACGCGGTCGAGGGTGGCGCGCGAGACGAGCAGCGCCTTGCGCTCGGTCAGCTCGCCCTCGCGGTGGTCCGGCCGCTGGACGAAGAGCGCCTCCGCCACGACGAGGTTCAGGACCGCGTCGCCGAGGAATTCGAGCCGTTCGTTGTGCCCGTCCCGGGCCGAGGCGTGGGTCAGCGCCCGCGCCAGCAGATCCGCGTCGCGGAAGCGGTGGCCGAGACGGTCTTCGAGACGGCGGGAGGCGTCCCGCGGTTCCGTCACGCGCACCTATTCTAGTGTCGATGACTGCACCCTCCGACCTGGAGATCGCTCGCGGCGCCGAGCTGCGGCCGATCGGAGAGATCGCCGCCAAGCTCGGCATCGACGAGGACCACCTCGAGCTGTACGGCCGCCACAAGGCCAAGGTCCTGCCCGGGGCCGCCGCCGGCCGGAAGCCGGACGGCAAGCTCATCCTGGTCTCGGCGATCACGCCGACCCCGGCCGGCGAGGGCAAGACGACCACCACGGTCGGCCTGGGGCAGGCCCTGGGCCGGCTGGGCCTGAACGGGGCGATCTCGATCCGCGAGCCCAGCCTCGGCCCCTGCCTGGGCATGAAGGGCGGCGCGGCCGGCGGCGGCTGGTCGCAGGTGGTGCCGATGGAGGACATCAACCTCCACTTCACCGGCGACCTGCACGCGATCACGGCGGCCAACAACCTGCTCGCGGCGATGGCGGACAACCACCTCCACTTCCGCCTCGACCCGCCGCTCGACCCGACCCGCAAGCTGTGGCGCCGCGTGCTCGACATGAACGACCGCGTGCTGCGCGACATCGTGGTCGGCCTGGGCGGCCCGGTTCACGGCGTGCCGCGCGAGACCGGCTTCGACATCACCGCCGCCTCCGAGGTCATGGCCGCGCTGTGCCTGGCCGAGGACCCGGAGGACCTCGCCGCGCGGCTGTCGCGCATGCTGGTCGGCTTCGGCTACGACGAGTCGCCGGTCACCGCCGGCGAGATCGGCGCGGTGGGGGCGATGTGCGCCCTGCTCAAGGACGCCATGAAGCCGAACCTGGTGCAGACCCTCGAGGGCACCCCGGCCTTCGTCCACGGCGGCCCCTTCGCCAACATCGCGCACGGCACGAGCAGCGTGATCGCCGCCAAGACGGCGCTGTCGCTGGCCGACTACGTGGTCACCGAGGCCGGCTTCGGCTTCGACCTCGGCGCCGAGAAGTTCTTCGACATCTTCTGCCGCGAGTCGGGCCTGTCGCCCTCCTGCGTGGTGCTGGTGGCCACGGTGCGGGCGCTCAAGCTGCACGGCGGGGCCTCGCTCGACTCGCTGCGCGAGCCCGACGCGGCCGCCGTCCGCGCCGGCCTGCCCAACCTCGAGAAGCACCTCGAGACCATCGACCACTTCGGCGTGCCCGAGCTGGTCGTGCTCAACCGCTTCGCCACCGACACCGACGAGGAGATCGCCGCGGTGGTCGACCGCTGCAACGAGCTCGGCGTCGCGGTCGAGGTCGCCGACGTCTGGGGGCGCGGCGGCGAGGGCGGCATGGCTGCCGCCCGCCGCATGGTCGAGCTGGCCGACTCCTGCACCGAGCGCTACCGCCCGCTCTACGCCCTCGAGGACACCGTCGAGGAGAAGATCGAGGCGATCGCCAGGACCGTCTACGGCGCCGAGGCGGTGGACTACCTGCCGCGGGCGAAGAAGGACATCGCCAACATCGGCCGCCTGGGCTACGCCCAGCTGCCGGTCTGCATCGCGAAGACGCAGAGCTCGCTGAGCGACAACCCGAAGCTGCTCGGCCGCCCGAAGGACTTCGTGGTCACCGTGCGGGAGGTGCTGATCAGCGCCGGCGCCGGCTTCGTCGTGCCGATCACCGGCAACATCATGCGGATGCCCGGCCTGCCGCGCCGGCCCGCCGCGCTGAACATCCGGCTCGACGAGCAGGGCCGGGTCGACGGCCTGGATTGAGGCCACTCCGAGCGTAGCATGTGACAATAAACTCCGGTTCGCCACGCCCCGAGCGTGGCGACCGGGGTTAGGCTGGCTCCATGGCCAGCCGCACCAACAGCCTCGGGGAGTTCCTCCTCAACCAGTGGAGGACCAGCCAGGACATCGCGGTCGAGCTCTACGACGAGCCCACCGACGAGAAGAAGCTGCGCGCCGCCCGCCAGGCGCTGTCGCGGCTGCGCGAGGCGATCGAGGCCGCCCGCTGGCCGGTGCCGGTGCCGCCCGGCAAGACCCTGGTCCTCGACGAGCGCTGGCAGCGCAAGGCCGACGGCCGCGGCTCGGAGAAGTACTTCCGCCTGCGCCACCAGGAGGCCCGCCCGGTGCCGGTGGCCGGCGGCGGCGCGAGCTACCTGCAGCTGTGGTTCCCGCCCTCCTCGTGGTCGGGCTGGATCGTGCCCGGCTTCCAGATCCTCGAGCGCGACCGCTCGATCAACCACAAGCACCTCTACACCGACTCGCGCGGCCCGGACAACTGGCTGACCGTGTCGAGCAGCCCGACCTACCGCGAGGCCGAGCGCACCGCCGGCGAGGCGGTCTACGACGAGCTGCACGGCGCCGAGAAGCCCTGGGCCACCGCCTCGCTGGTCTACATCGGGCTCGGCACCGGCTCGGGCCTGGCCGACATGCAGGTGCTGCGCGAGCTGCTCGAGGGCGACCGCGCGCGCCGCGTCACCGCCGTCCCGCTCGACTTCTCGCCGGTCCTGCTGTCCGAGACGGTGGCCAACTTCTACCAGGAGTTCGGCAGCGAGATCGAGGCCGGCCGGCTGGTCGTCCTGCCGATCCTGGGCGACCTCGAGCAGCCGGAGGAGTGGGCCCAGCTGCTGCCCCAGCTGCCGCACGACTCCTCGCTGGTGGTCGGCATGTTCGGCAACACGATCGGCCACCTGCAGAACCGCGAGCGCTCGACGATCCAGCGCATCTTCCAGGAGCTCGACGCCTGGGCCGGGCGCTTCCAGTGCCCCAAGTGGACGTCCGCCAACGCGCGGATGCTGCTCGGCATCTCGCTGCAGCGCAAGGAGGGCTGGCCCCACGGCCGCACGGTCGAGAGCTGCCGCCGCTGGCTCAACCTGGTCGGCGACCCGCTGCGCACCCTGCTCGAGACGGTCGAGGGCGAGTACGAGATGATCTGCTTCGAGCCGGGGGAGCACCCGGTGGTCGAGGGCCACGCCCCGATCGCCGAGCTGCGCGCCCGCGCCGGCCGCAAGCAGCGCGGCGGCGTGCTCGGCCGCTTCTACCACGAGGAGCTGCCCTACCGCCCGAGCGACGGCATCACCGGGGTGGTGCAGCGCTACTCCTTCTCCTTCGAGCGCGACCTGGAGCTGGAGGGGGAGAAGGTCTTCCACCGCCACCACCTGCCCGAGTCGCGCTGGCAGGCCGCCGGCGACCTGACGGCCAGCTTCACCGGCGGCGAGGACCAGGTGGTGCTCTGCGAGGTGACCCAGTTCAACCTCAAGAGCTTCCGTCCCGCGCTGCGCCGGCTGGGCATGGCCCACTCCGACCAGCAGGTCCACGAGGCCCGCATCGCCAACACCCGGCCCTACGCCGTGCTGGCCTTCGCCCCGCGTTGAGCGCGACTCCGGCGGCCGGTTCTCCTAGAATCGGCCGCCATGCTGAAAGGAAAGACCGGGGCCATCTTCGGCGTGGCGAACCGCCACAGCCTCGCCTGGCACATCGCGAAGCGGGCCAAGGAGGAGGGCGCCGAGCTCGTCTTCGGCGTCGCCAGCGAGCGCTTCCGCGACAAGGTCGCCCCCCTGGCCGAGGAGCTGGGCGCCGGCGAGCCGGTGGTCTGCGACGTCTCCAGTGACGAGTCGATCGACGCCGCCTTCCGCGTGATCAAGGACCGCGTCGGCCAGCTCGACTTCCTGCTCCACGCCATCGCCTTCGCCCAGCGCGAGGACCTCGAGGGCCGCTTCCTCGACACCAGCCGGGTCGGCTACCACGTGGCGCAGGACATCTCCTCCTACTCGCTGGCCGCGATGGCGCGCGAGGCCGAGCCGCTGCTCAAGCCCGGCGCCTCGATCCTGACGCTGACCTACATCGGCTCGCAGCGCGCGGTGCCGAACTACAACGTGATGGGCGTGGCCAAGGCCTCGCTCGAGGCCAGCGTGCGCTACCTGGCCGCCGAGCTCGGGCCGAAGGGCATCCGCGTCAACGCGCTCAGCGCCGGCCCGATCAAGACCCTGTCCTCCTCGGGCGTGAAGGGCCTGCGCGACAAGCTGCACCGCCAGGAGGAGCTCACCCCGATGCGCCGCTGCATCACCGCCGAGGACGTCGGCAAGGCCGGCGTCTTCCTGCTCAGCGACTGGGCCTCGGGCGTGACCGGCGAGATCCTCTACGTGGACAACGGCTACCACGCCGTCGCCACCTGGGGCTAGGTCCGGGCGTGGCCGGTCCGCGCGTGTTGTGCGTGGCCGGGGACGACCCCGGCGCCGGCGCCGGGCTGCAGCGCGACCGCGAGCTCGTCGAGCGGCTCGGCGGGGTCTTCGTCGGCGTGGTCGCCGTCCACACGCGCCAGGACGCCGCCGGCCTGCACGCGGCCCGCCCTGCCGCCGCCGCCGAGGTGGGGGAGGCCGTGGCCGCCGCCCTCGCCGCCGGGGTCGACGCGGTGAAGACCGGCGCGCTCGGCGACGGCGCCGTGGTCGGCGCGCTGGCCGGGGCGCTGGCCGCGCGGCCCGCGCTGCCGCTGGTGGTCGACCCGGTGCGCGGCGCCTCGCGTGTGGCCGTGGCCGGTGCCCGCCTGCTCGACGAGGCCGGCTGGCGCGCGGTGGTCGAGCGGCTGCTGCCGCGGGCGGCTCTCGCCACCCCGAACCGCGCCGAGTACGGCGACGGGGCCGACTACGCGGCCTGCCCGGCGGTGCTGCTCACCGGCGGCGACGACGGTGGCGGCGAGGTGGTGGACCGCCTGCTGCGCCCCGGCGCGCCCCCGCTCGAGCTGCGCCAGCCGCGCCTGCCCGGCGGCGAGGCCGTCCACGGCACCGGCTGCGCGCTGAGCAGCGCCCTGGCCGTCGAGCTGGGCCGCGGCCGCCCGCTCGAGGAGGCCGTCCGCGCCGCCTCGGCCGCCGTCCGCGCCTGGCTGGAGGAGCGCCTCGGCCCCTAGTAGTGGGGCAGGACGCCCAGGTCGCGGGCGACCTTCTCGACGTAGCGGTCGGTCATCCCCTGCACGAAGTCGCAGGCCGCGCGCTCGACCGACTCGGCGGTCTCGTGGTAGCGCGCGGGGATGTGGTCGGGCTTCTTGAGCAGGGCCTCGAACAGGTGGTCGAGCAGGTCGGTGGCGCGACGGATGTGCCAGTTGACCTCCTCGCGGAAGTACATGTGCTCGTAGAGGTAGGCGTGCAGTGCGGCGACCTCGCTGCGGAAGCCCTCCGAGTGGCCGACCAGGCGCCGCGCGCCGGTCTGGGCCGCCCGCGCGTCGGCCGGGGCGTCGGCGGCCAGGCGGCGGGTCGTCTCCTCGCGGATGTCCTCGATGGCCAGGCCGAGCAGCTCGTTGGCCGCGCGGCGGTAGAGCAGGTAGCCCTCGCTGCTGTCGGGGTGGCGGCGGCGGGCGACGTCCATGCAGCGCTCCCACAGCGGCAGGTCGCGGGCCATGGCCTCGGCGTCGAGGATGTTCTCGCGCAGGCCGTCGTCCACGTCGTGGTAGTGGTAGGCGGTCGAGTCGGCCAAGTCGACCAGCTGGGCCTCGAGCAGGGGGAAGCGCAGCACCTCGCCGGTCTTGCCGTCGGTGACCTCCTCGTGCTTCTTGAGGCCGTCCTTCGACTCCAGGGTCAGGTTCAGGCCGCGGTACTCCGGGCTGCGCCGCTCGAGGACGTCCACCACCCGCAGGCTCTGGCGGTTGTGGCTGAAGCCGCCGAACTCCTTCATGCGCGCGTCGAGCATCTTCTCGCCGGCGTGCCCGTAGGGGGGGTGCCCCAGGTCGTGGGCCAGGGCGATGGTCTCGCACAGGGGCTCGTTCAGGCCCAGGGCCGAGGCCAGCGAGCGGGACACCTGGAGGACCTCGAGGGAGTGGGTCAGGCGGGTCCGCTGGTTGTCGCCGACGTGGTTGACGAAGACCTGGGTCTTGTACATCAGCCGGCGGAAGGCCGAGCTGTGGATGACCCGGTCCCGGTCCCGCTCGAAGCGGGTCCGCCAGTCGTCCGGCAGCTCCTTCCGGGCCCGGCCGAGGGAATCGGCCGACTTCATGGCCGCCGGATGGAGCGTCTGCCGCTCGAGAGCCTCCTTTTCGAGCCGGTTCATGGCCGCGAGAGGATACAACGGACCCGGCTTCCGGATTGACCGTTCGCGCCCCGAAACCTAAGATTTCGGCCCATCCGAGGGCCATTCCGCCTCCAGGAAACGGGTCTTGATCGTCCTCCTCCAAAGCGCCCTCGCCGACCCTGCCCGCCGCGCCGTCCTCGGCCGGCTCGAGGCCTGGGCGGCCGAGCACGACGGCGTCCTGCGCGGCTTCGGGCCGGGCTGGGGCGACTGCGTCGAACTCGAGCTGCCGCGCGGCGCCGACGCCGAGACCGCGGCCGAGGCCCTGCGCCGCCTCGACGGGGTCGAGGCCGTGCTGACCTCCGCCCGCCCGACCCACTACGTGGCCCGCGCCGACCGCGAGCCGCTGGCCGTCGCGGTGGGGGGCGCCTCCTTCGGCGCCGGCACCGCCAGCGCGGTCGCCGGACCCTGCTCGGTCGAGGACCACGACTCCCTCCTCGCCCTGGCGCGGCGCCTGGCCGCCTCGGGCGCCGGCGGCCTCCGCGGCGGCGCCTTCAAGCCGCGCACCTCGCCCTACAGCTTCCAGGGCCTGGGCCACGCCGGCCTCGAGATCCTGCGCGCCGTCGGCGACGACACCGGCCTGCCGGTCTTCACCGAGGTGCTCGACACGCGCGACGTCGAGCTGGTCGCCGAGCACGCCGACGTCCTGCAGATCGGCTCGCGCAACATGATGAACTACGCGCTGCTGCGCGAGGCCGGTGCGGCCGGCCGCCCGGTGCTGCTCAAGCGCGGCATGAGCGCCACGCTGGGCGAGTTCCTGCTCGCCGCGGAGTACCTCGCGCACGCCGGCTGCGACCGGATCCTGCTCTGCGAACGGGGCCTGCGCCACTTCGACCCCTCGGTGCGCAACCTCCTCGACCTGTCGGCGGTGCCCGCGCTGCAGCGCGAGACGCACTTCCCCGTGCTGGTCGACCCGAGCCACGGCACCGGCTCGGCCGCCCTGGTCCCGGCGATGCTCGCCGCGGCCGCGGCCGCCGGCGCCGACGGCTTCCTGGTCGAGGTCCACCCCGACCCCCGGCGCTCGGTGTCCGACGCCGCCCAAGCCCTCTCCCCGGACGAGTTCGCCGCCGCCCTGCGCCGCGCCGAGGCCGTCCTGGGTGCCTGCGACCGGCGCCTGGTGCGCCCGGCCGCGCCCTCTCCGACCGTATCGAGCCCCCGATGAGCCGTACCTCCGTCATCGCCGGCAACTGGAAGATGCACCTGACCAAGCGCAAGGCCTCGGCCCTGGCGCGCGAGGTCACCGCCCACCACGGCGAGGCCGTGCACCGGCGCTGCATCGTCTTCCCGGCCTACGTCCACCTCGACCACGTCCGCCGCAACCTGAAGGGCGGGCACGTCGTCCTCGGCGCCCAGAACTGCTGGAGCAAGAAGGAGGGCGCCTTCACCGGCGAGGTGAGCCCCTACATGCTGCGCGACATGGGCGTGCAGGTGGTGCTGCTCGGCCACTCCGAGCGCCGCCACGTGATCGGCGAGACCGACGCCCTGATCGGCGACAAGCTCAAGGTCGCCCTGCGCGCCAAGCTCGAGGTCATGCTGTGCATCGGCGAGACCCTCGACGAGCGCCGCAGCGGCCGCACCTTCGACGTGCTCCAGCGCCAGCTCAAGGTGCTGAAGCTGGTCAAGGACATCCAGATCGACCGGGTCTCGGTGGCCTACGAGCCGGTCTGGGCCATCGGCACCGGCGAGACCGCCACCCCGGCCCAGGCCCAGGAGGCCCACGCCGAGGCACGATCGATGATCGCGGGTATCCTGGGGGACTCGGCTGCCTCCTCCATGCCCATTCTGTACGGGGGCAGCGTGAAGCCCGCCAACGCCGCCGAGCTGCTCGCGCAGCCCGACGTCGACGGCGCGCTGGTCGGCGGGGCCGCGCTGACCATCGACCAGTTCGGCCCGATCCTGGACGCCGCCCCGGTGTCCTGAGGAACCATGCTCGAATTCCTGCTCTACGCCATCTTCTTCGCCTCGGCGGTCCTCCTCATCCTGGTGATCCTGCTCCAGGAGTCGAAGGGGGGCGGTCTGTCCGAGGCCTTCGGCGGCGCCGGCGCGGAGACCTTCGGTCCGCGCGCGGGCGGCATCAGCAAGTTCACCTTCAGCCTCTTCGGGGTGTGGATCCTGTCCGCCCTGGCCCTGCACTGGATCGCCGGCGGCTCCGAGTCCGGCTCCGTGATGGGCGCCCCGGGTCCGGATCCGGTCGTCGACTCGCCCACCGAGCCGGGCGCCGGCGCCCCGGTCGAAGAGGGCCAGTGAGGTGACGGTGGCCGCCGGCACGCCCGCCGCGGACCGCCTCCTGCAGGACCTGCGCGCGAGCGAGGCCCTGCTCGAGGGCCACTTCCTGCTGTCGTCGGGGCGCCACGCCGGGCGCTACGTGCAGTGCGCGCGCCTGCTGCAGCATCCCGAGCGGGCGGCGGCGGCCTGCGCCGACCTGGCGGCGATGATCCGCTCCGCGCGCGGCGAGGAGCGGCCCTACGACGTGGTGATCGGCCCGGCGATGGGCGCGGTGACCCTCGGCTACGAGCTGGCCCGCGCGCTCGGCGTGCGCGGCCTGTTCGCCGAGCGCGCGGCGGAGGGCGGCTTCGCCCTGCGCCGCGGCTTCGCGGTCGAGCCCGGCGAGCGCGTCGTGGTCGCCGAGGACGTGGTCACCACCGGCAAGAGCGTGAAGGAGGTCCTCGCCATGCTCGCCGGGATGGGCGTGACCGAGGTGGCGGTGGCCTCGCTGGTCAACCGCTCGGGCGGCGACGCCCCCTTCGGCGCGACGCCCTACTTCCGCCTCGCCGACCTCGAGGTGCCGTCCTGGGAGGCGGCCGACTGCCCGCTGTGCGCCGACCCCGCCGCCGGCCCGGCGGTCAAACCCGGCAGCCGCCCCGGCCTGTCCTGAGCCGATGGCGGACGGCGGCCCCCTCCGCAGCATGACCGGCTTCGGCCGCGGCAGCGCGGCGAACCGGACCGCCTCGGTCGAGGCCGAGCTGCGCGCCGTGAACGGCCGCGCGCTCAACCTGAAGCTGCGCCTCCCGCCCGACCGCGCCGAGCTCGAGTCCAAGGTCGAGGCCCTGGTGCGCGCCGCGGTCGACCGCGGCAGCGTGCAGGGCCAGGTCCGCGTGCAGCTGCTCGAGGGCCGCGGCTCGGTGATCGACCGCGGCGTGCTGGCCCGCTACCTGGCCGAGTGGCGCGCCGCCGCCAAGGAGGTCGGCCTCGCCGACCAGGACCCGAGCCTGTCCGACCTGCTGTCGCTGCCCGGCGCGGTGCTGCAGCCGCCCGAGCCCTCGCGCGCCTCGAACGACGTGCGCCGCGCGGTGCTCGAGGCCGTCGGCCTGGCGCTGAACGCGCTGCAGGCCTCGCGCGAGAAGGAGGGCGAGAAGCTCCGCCGCGAGCTGCTCGGCCTGGCGGCCAAGCTCGAGAAGGCACTCGACCGCGCCGAGAAGCGCCTGCCCGCTGCCCAGCAGGCGGCCGCCGCGCGGTTGAAGGACCGCGTCGAGGCGGCGTGGAAGGCGGCCGGCGTGACCGAGCCGATGGACCTCACCCGCGAGCTGGTCGTGCTGGCCGAGCGCGCCGACGTGCGCGAGGAGGTCGCCCGCCTGCGCATCCACCTCGAGCGCGTGCGCGCCCTGCTCGCCGCCGGCGGCCCCTGCGGCCGCGAGCTCGAGTTCGTCATCCAGGAGTGCCACCGCGAGGTGACCACCCTCGGCAACAAGTCGGCCGACGCCAAGCTCTCCGAGCACGTCGTGGCGATGAAGCTGCTCGTCGGGCAGCTCAAGGAGCAGACGGCCAATGTCGAGTGAGCGCGGCCGCCTGGTGGTCATCTCGGGGCCGACCGCCTCGGGCAAGTCCACCCTGTGGCGCCGCCTGGTCGCCCTGCCCGGGGTGACCTTCTCGGTCTCGGCCACGACGCGCGCGGCGCGCGAGGGCGAGGTCGACGGGCGCGACTACCACTTCCTCGGCGACGAGGAGTTCGACCGCCGCCTGGCCGCCGGCGAGTTCCTCGAGCACGCCGAGGTGCACGGCCGCCGCTACGGCACGCTGCGCTCGGAGGTCGAGCGCGCGCTCGACGCCGGCCTCGACCTGCTGCTCGAGATCGACGTGCAGGGCGCCGAGCAGGTGCGCGCGAGCGGCCTGCCGCTGGTCAGCCTGTTCGTCATGCCGCCCTCCGAGGAGGTCCTGCGCGAGCGCCTGCGCAAGCGCGGCACCGAGAGCGAGGCGCAGATGGAGCGGCGCCTGGCCATCATCCACGAGGAGATGAAGCAGGCCGCCCGCTACGACCACGTCGTGGTCAACGACGACTTCGAGCGGATGTACGCCGAGGTGCTCGGCCTGCTCGGCCTGCAGGAGGTCGGGGCGTGAGCTCGATCCTCGTCGGCGTCTGCGGCTCGGCCGCCTGCTTCAAGGCGGTGGCGGTCTGCTCCGAGCTGACCCGGCGCGGCCACGAGGTGACCGCGGTCCTCACCCCGGCCGCCGGCAGGCTCGTGCGGCCGCTGCAGTTCTCGGCCGTCACCGGCCGCCCGGCGCTGAGCGACGAGTGGCAGCCGCAGGACCCGGCCGGCATGGACCACATCGCGCTGGCCCGCGCCGCCGAGCTGCTCGTCGTCGTCCCCGCCACCGCCGACCGCATCGGCCTGCTCGCGAACGGCCTGGCCCCCGACCTCCTCGGCTCGCTGGCGCTGGCCTTCGAGCAGGACAAGCCGCGCCTGCTCGTCCCGGCGATGAACCCGGAGATGTGGCGGCACCCCGCCGTGGCGCGCAACGTCCAGCAGCTCGAGGCCGACGACTGGCTGCTCATCGGCCCGGCCGAGGGGCTGACCGCCTGCGGCGAGGAGGGCCCCGGCCGCATGGTCGAGCCGGTCGAGGTGGTCGAGGCCGTGCTCAACGCGCTGGGGGGCTGAGGCCGGTGCGGGTGCTCGTCACCGCCGGCCCGACGCGCGAGGACCTCGACCCGGTCCGCTACCTGAGCAACCGCTCGAGCGGTCGGATGGGCTACGCGCTGGCCGCCGCCCTGCGCGGCCTGGGCCACGAGGTGGTCCTGGTCAGCGGCCCGGTCGAGCTGCGGCCGCCGGCCGGGGTCGAGCACGTGCCGGTCTGGAGCGCCCGCGACATGCTGGCCGCCTGCCGCGAGGTCTGGCCCGACATGGACGGGCTCGCCGCCGTGGCCGCCGTGGCCGACTACCGTCCGGCGCGCCGCGCGGCCGGCAAGCTGAAGCGGAGCGCGGGGGAGGGCCGCTCGATCGAGCTGGTGCCCAACCCGGACATCGTGCGCACCCTGGCCTGCCGCAAGGGCGCCCGGCGGGTGCTCGGCTTCGCGCTGGAGAGCAGCCGGGGCCGGCGCCACGCCCGCGCCAAGCTGGCGGACAAGAACCTGGACTGGATCGCCCTGAACGGGCCCGAAGCCCAGGGGGCCGAGGAGGCCAGTCTGGTGCTGCTCGACGCGGCCGGCGGCGAGCTCCGGCTGGGCCCGGCGCCGAAGGGCGCCCTTGCGCGCCGCCTGGCCCGCGCCACCTTCGGCTCCGCCTGACGCAAGTCCTTTCCAGGGAAGGTCTTGCTGTCCGTGGCGAGAATTCCGCGGCCCCCGCCGACTCTCCCTGTCCAATCGCCCTGGGTGGGTTAACCAGGGGAGGAACCGCGGGCTCCGCATCCGGGCCCCGATCCGCCACCCCGACCCACCTCTGGGCAAGCATGGCCGCCGCCACGAACCTGACCTCCATCCAGCGGTTCCTCCGCTTCCTCGGCTCGATCCAGATGGCGATGTTCCTGATCATCGCCTGGGCGATCGGGATGATCTGGGGCACGATCATCGAGAGCAAGCAGACGGCCGAAGCGGCCCGCGTGCTCGTCTACCACACCTGGTGGTTCTGGGGCATCCAGATCGGCATCGGCGTCAACCTGATCGTCGCGGTGGTCAACCGCCTGCCGCTCAAGCGGCACCAGATCAGCTTCGCCATCGTCCACGCCGGCTTCGTGCTCATGCTGGCCGGCGGCCTGATCACCTCGATGATCGGCTACGAGGGCCAGCTCTACGTGCGCGAGGGGGCGGCCTCGAGCGAGCTGGTGCTGTGGGACCGGCAGCTGTCGCTGCGCAGCGGCGACACCGTCGAGGTCATTCCGTTGCCGATGGGATCGAAGGTCGAGGGGCGGACCCTGCGCCAGGCCGGCGGCGCCCTGCCGGGCATCGAGGTGCTCGACTACGCGCCGAAGGCGACGCTCTCGCCGCAGCTGCAGCCGGTGCCCGCGGGGGGGAGCCCCGGCCTGGCCTTCGCCATCTACCCGCAGCACGGCGCCGAGGACGACCACGGCCACGGCCCCGAGCTGCAGGACTTCCTGCTGGCCGGCGACGCGCGCCGCTCGGCGATCGACCTGAACATCTTCGACATCGGCATCAAGCGGTTCACCGACGCCGAGGCCTTCGCCGAGCAGGTGGAGGAGATGAAGAGCGGCAGCGGCTCCTTCGAGGTACTCATCGAGGGCGCCGGCACGCCGGTCCCGATCAGCCTGGTGCTGCCCGACCGCATCGGCGAGGAGGTCGACCTCGGCAACGGCATCGTCGCCCAGGTCACCGACTTCGCCGAACACGCGATGGTCAGCGGCAAGGGCATCGAGGACGTCCCCGGCGGCCGCCGCAACCCGGCTGCGGTGCTCTACCTGCGCAAGGACGGGGTCGAGGAGCGCCACATCCTGTTCAGCGAGCACCCCGAGGTGCCCTTCGTGACCGGCCAGGGCGAGAAGCCGTTGGCCGCACGCGTGTGGCTCGAGGCGCCGGACGGCGCTGGCGGGAAGCTCGCCTTCCGCTACCTCGTCGGCCCGGACGGCAGCCTGATGCTCCAGCTCGAGGGTCCGCAGGGCCGCGAGGCGGCGGTGCCGGTCGCCGAGGGCCAGCGCGTCCCGATGCCCGGTTACGACTACGCCGTGGCCGTGGTGGACTACGTCCCCAGCGCGGTCGAGGGCGTCGCGGTGCGCCACCTGCCGCCCAAGGCGGACGGCGGCAGCAGCCTGCTGCAGCTGCGCCTCGAGCTGAACGGCGCCGAGGACGTGCGCTGGCTCGAGTTCGGCCGCCCGCTGGCCGTCGCCCTCGGCGGCGCCAGCTTCAACCTCGAGTTCGGCCGCAAGTCGATCCCGCTGCCCTTCCAGGTGAAGCTCGACGACTTCCGCATCGAGTACCACCCGGGCAGCCGCCGCGAGTCCTCCTACGCCTCGCAGGTGAAGGTCGAAGCGCTGAACGGCGAGGCCCCGTCCGTCGAGACCGAGATCTCGATGAACCGGACCCTGGACTTCCTCGGCTTCCGCCTGTTCCAGAGCTCCTACATCCTGGGCCGCAACGGCGGTCCGGACACCACCGTCCTCTCCGTGAACCGCGACCCCGGCGCGGGGGTCGTCTACTGGGCCTTCGGCATCCTGATCTTCGGGATCGCCTGGTACGTGATGGGGGACGGACGCAAGAAGCGCAACGGCGCCAAGTCGGCCAGCCAGCCGGAGAACGCGCAATGACCAGCCACCTCACCCGCATCCTCCTCGGCGCCCTCCTGCTCGTCGCGCCGCTCTCCGCCCAGGTCGACCGCAGCCAGCTGCCCTTCGACGCGACCGCCGACCTGGCGATCGTGGCCGACGGCCGCCTCAAGCCGATCGACACCTTCGCCAACGAGGTGCTGCTCCAGGTGAGCGGCCGCCGCGTGAAGCAGACCGACGGCGTCACCGCCCTCGAGTACCTGTGGGGCCTCCAGTTCGCGCCGGACGACTACCTGGCGCGGCCCTACATCAAGGTCGACAACAACGACCTGAAGGGTCTGATGGGCCTCGACCGAGAGACGCGGCGCTTCTCCTTCGGTGAGCTGGCCGGCAACGCCCAGCTCAGCCAGCAGGCCAGCGCCGGCTTCGACAAGAGCCAAGCCGACGCGCCGGTGAGCGCCATCGAGCGCGACGCCATGCGCGTGTGGAACAAGCTCGGCCTGATCGACCAGGTGGTGAAGGGCACGGTGGTCGAGATCGTGCCGATCATCGGGCCGAACCAGGAGTGGAGCCCGGCCAGCGTGCTGGCCGACGCGGCGGCGGGCTCGCCCGAGGCCGCGGCGCAGGCCCGCTACGAGGAGCTGCGCGGCGCCTTCCTGGCCGGTGACGCGGCCGGCTTCGGCGCGGCCGCCGAGGGGCTGAAGTCCGCCCTGCGCGGGCTCGGCAGCGAGCTCTACCCGGCGCAGGAGAAGATGGACCTCGAGGTCCGCTACAACAACTGGGACACCTTCGGCAAGGCGAGCTGGCTCTACCTGGCGGGCTTCCTGGCCATCCTGGCCTTCGCCCGCGCCGTCAACCGCACCGGCTACGGCATCGGCTACGCCCTCGTCGCGCTCGGCTTCGTCGGCCACTCGGTCGGCTTCGGCATGCGCTGGATGATCGCCGGGCGCGCCCCGGTGTCGGACATGTACGAGTCCCTGGTCTTCATGGGCTGGGGCGTGATCGGCATCGGCCTCGTGCTCGAGCTGGTCTACCGCAAGGGCTACTTCGGCATGGCCGCCGGCGCGCTCGGCTTCCTCGCCCTGGCCTTCGCGCGTTACCTGCCGCCGACGGTGATGAACAGCGCGATCAGCCCGCTGATGCCGGTGCTGCGCAACACCTCGTGGCTGAGCATCCACGTGATGACCATCATGCTGTCCTACTCGGCCTTCGCGCTGGCGATGGGCATCGGGCACATCGTGATGTTCAAGCAGCTCTACCAGCCGGGCCGCACGGCGCAGCTCAAGACCCTGTCCACGCTGCTCTACAAGACCGTGCAGGTCGGCGTCTTGTTCCTCGCCGCCGGCATCGCCTTCGGCGCGATCTGGGCCAACGAGAGCTGGGGACGCTACTGGGGCTGGGACCCGAAGGAGACCTGGTCGGCGATCACCTTCGCCGTCTACCTCGCGGTGATCCACGCGCGCTACGCCGGCTGGATCCACAACTTCGGCCTCGCCGCGACCTCGATCGCCTCCTTCATGGCGGTGCTGTTCACCTACTACGGGGTGAACTTCGTGCTCGGCGCCGGCCTGCACGCCTACGGCCGCGGCTCGGGCGGCAAGTGGGCCGTGGCCGCCTACCTGCTCATCGAGCTGGCCATCGTCCTGCTGGCCTGGTGGCGCTACCAGGTCGGCATCCGGACCGGCCGGATCGCTCGTCCGGTCGAGGAATAGGCCGGACCACCCCCACCGGTAGGCCGGGGAAGCGGGGCGGCGCCACAATCGGCGCCGCCCCATCCTGTTCCGGATGGAATACCGCGGCTCCTCTCACTAGGATTTCGGGGAGCACCGTGGCGAAGAAACGGAACAGCAGACGCAAGCCGAGCCATGCCGGTCGCGCCGCCGTCCAACAGGCCGGCTTCGTGAACGAGGGACTCCGTGTGGTCCTGGGCTGGCTCGGGACCCTGGTCATGGCCTGCGGGTCGCTGGCCAACTGGGCGGGCCGCCGCACCTGGCAGGCCCTGCACGGCGAGCACGCCCGGCGGCCACTCGGCATGGTCCTGGCGGCGGTCTCGGTCGTCGTCTTCGTCGCCCTCGTCGACTTCGAGGCCGGCGTGCCGGAGAACAACCTCTGCGGCACGATCGGGCACGACATCGCCAACCTGCTGCTCTACTCCTTCGGCGTCGGCTCCTATCTGCTCGCCTTCTTCGGCGTGTTCTGGGGCATCGCCCGCATCGTGCGCGAGGGGCCCAGCTCGGCGGCGGTGAAGCTGGTCGGGGTGCTGGTGCTCGGCCTGACCGCGGCGCTGGTCGCCGGCGGCCTGGCCGAGGACCGCGCCAGCGCCTCGCTGCCCGGCGGCCCGGGCGGCTGGGTCGGCCACACCTACTACGCGCCGCTGCACGCCGCCCTCGGCAGCTTCGGCGTCACCATCCTGCTCGTCCTCCTCGGCGCCGTCTCGCTGCTCCTGGCCACCGAGTGGGCCTTCGTCCCCCTCATCCAGGAGCTCCTGCGCAAGAGCCGCGAGGGTCTGCTGCACCAGCCGGAGCTCCCGCTGCAGGCGCAGAAGAAGGGCGCGCGCGACCTGCTGGACGAGGCCGAGCAGAACAAGGCGCGCGCGGCGCGCGGCCTCGCCGCCCTGTGGCTGGGCGTGAAGCGGCTGTTCAGCCCCTTCTTCCCCGAAGGCGCTCCGCCCGAGGCGGCCGGCGGCGTTCCGAGCGCCGCGGCCTCCGCCCCGGTGCGGCCGATGTCCATCCCGATGCGCACTTCGGTGGCGACGGAGGATCCGCCCCCGGCCGCCGGGGCTCGGTCCGCCCCGGTCGCCGCCCCGGCCCCGCCGGTCGCCGAACCGGTCCCCGTGGGCGCGGGCGCCCCGTCCCGTCCGTCGCCGAGTCCGTCCGAGAAGGTCCAGAGCCTGCCCGGCATCTCGGACGGCGCCCCGATCCGCTCCGGGCCGATCGAGGACGAGCCGCAGGCGCGTCCGCGCCGCAAGCAGCGCCAGCCGCGGCTCGGCTCGCTGCCCCCGATGACGATCCTCACCTCCGGTCAGAAGCGCAACCGCGCCGAGATGCAGGCCGAGATCGACGAGATGGGGAGCAAGCTCCAGTCGACCTTCGACTCCTTCGGCCTCGGGGCGAAGGTGATCGGCGCCGAGTTCGGCCCCACCCTGACGCTGTTCGAGGTCCAGCTGGACGAGGGCGTCAGCGTGAAGAAGCTGAAGAGCCAGACCGACGACATCGGGGTGGCCCTCGGCACCTCGGGCGTGCGCATCGACTACCCTCTCGCCGGCAAGAGCACCGTCGGCGTGGAGGTGCCGAACCACAGCCGCGAGGCCGTCTACCTGAAGGACGTGTTCGTGGAGGCCGACACCACCAAGGCCAAGCTGCCGATGGTCGTCGGCCGCTCCAGCATGGGCCGGGCCGTGGTCGAGGACCTCACCAAGATGCCGCACATGCTGGTGGCGGGCACCACCGGCTCGGGCAAGTCGGTGTGCCTGAACACCATCCTGATGACCCTGCTGCTGACGCGCGGCCCGGACGAGCTGCGCCTGATCCTGATCGACCCGAAGCAGGTCGAGCTGCAGCTCTACCAGGACATCCCGCACCTGGCCTGTCCGGTGGTCACCGACATGAAGCGCGCGCCCTTCGTGCTCGAGTGGGCGCTGCGCCAGATGGAGGAGCGCCTGCACCAGTTCAAGCTGGCCGGAGTGCGCAACATCGCCGACTACAACGCGCTGGGAAAGAAGGAGCTGGCCGCCCGCATCGGCGAGGAGCGCTTCGACCCCGAGGAGTTCCCCGAGAAGCTGCCCTTCATCGTGCTCGTCATCGACGAGCTGGCCGACCTGATGATGGTGTCGGCGAAGGAGGTCGAGATCGCCATCTCCCGCCTCGCGGCCAAGGCCCGCGCGGCCGGCATCCACCTGCTGGTGGCCACGCAGCGCCCGAGCACCGACGTCGTCACCGGCCTGATCAAGATGAACCTGCCGGTGCGGATCGCCTTCAAGGTGACCAGCTCGGTCGACAGCCGCGTGATCCTCGACGAGAGCGGCGCCGACAAGCTGCTCGGCAACGGCGACTTCCTCTACCGCTCGCCGGGCGCCTCCTCGAACACGCGCGGCCAGGGCGCCTTCGTCAGCGAGACGGAGGTCCGCGAGGCCTGCGACCACCTGCGCGCCCACGGCAAGCCGGAGTTCATCGAGGACCTGGTCCAGATGAAGGGCTCCGAGGGCGGCGACGGCGAGGTCGACGACCCGCTCTACGAGGACGCCGTGCGCATCATCCTGCAGAGCGGTCGCGGCTCCGCGTCGCTGATCCAGCGCGCGCTGTCGGTCGGCTACACGCGGGCCAGCCGCCTGATCGACATCATGACCGAGCAGGGGGTGCTGGGCCCCTTCATCGGCAGCAAGGCGCGCGAGGTGCTGCTCACCGTCGAGGAGTGGGAAGAGCAGCAGAAGCGGAAGCGGCAAGACTGAGCACGCGCTCGAGCTCCTCCCGCTGGATCGGCTTGCTGATGTAGTCGTCCATCCCCGCCTTCAGGCAGCGCTCGCGGTCTCCGATCATCGCGTTGGCGGTCATGGCCACGATCCGGCGGCGGCGCCCGGTCGAGGCCTCCCGCGCGCGGATCAGCTCCGTGGCCTGGAGGCCGTCCATCACGGGCATCTGCACGTCCATCAGGATGAGGTCCCAGTCCTCGTGGAGGGCGTGGGTCACGGCCTCCTGGCCGTTCCCGACCACGCAGACCTCGTGCCCCAGCCGCTGGAGCCGCTCGGTGGCCACCCGCTGGTTCACCCGGTTGTCCTCCGCCAGGAGGACGCGCAGTTGCGTCTTCTCCGGGCAGGGCACGCGGACCCAGTCGGGCTCGAGCGGCGGGTCCGGCGCGCTCGCCGCCGACGGGGCGACGCCGAAGACCGCACAGACCTGGTCCAGGAACAGGGCGGGCGGGGACGGGCAGGGGATCGCCGCCCGTTCGCCGAGGCCGTGATCCGCCACCTCGCCCTGGTTGCTGACGTGCTGGAGGACCAGGACGTGTTCGGGCAGGAGCCCTTCCTCGCCCATCTCGGCCAGGACCTGGGCGCTGCGGCCCCCGTCGAACTGGTCGGAGATGAGGAGCAGCTGCGCCGGGTTCGTCGTCCGCGCGGAGCGCTCGAGCGCCTGCCGGAGCTCGGCCGCCGAGCGGGTCGGCTCGAAGGGCATGCCCAGCCTCTCCAGCCGGTTGCCGGTCAGGCGGACCTGCTTCGGGCAGTGCGAGGCGAGCACGACCGGCACGCCCCGCAGCCGGGCCGGCACCGCCAGCGAGCCCAGCGGGCTGGCCGGGGCGCGCAGCGGGATCCAGAAGCGGAATTCGGAGCCCGCGCCGGGCTCGCTCCGGGCCTGGATCTCGCCGCCGAGGAGGCCGACGAGCTGGGCGCAGATGGCCAGGCCGAGCCCGGTGCCGCCGAAGCGCCGGGTGGTCGAGCCGTCCTCCTGGGTGAAGGCGTCGAAGATGACGCGGAGCTTGTCGGCCTGGATCCCGATGCCCGTGTCCTAGACGCGGAACACGAGCCGCTCCTCACCGAGCCGGCTGTCCAGCGTGACCTCCACTTGGACCGAGCCCTCTTCGGTGAACTTCAGCGCGTTGCTGACCAGGTTGGTGAGCACCTGCGTGGTGCGGAGCGGGTCGCCGAGGACGTTCGCCGGCACCTCGTCCGCCACGTGGAGGTGGAAGTCCAGCCGGGACCGGGAGGCCTTCAGCGCATGGGGCTGCAGGGCGCTCCGCAGCGTCTCGCGGATCTCGAAGTCGACCTCCTCGATCTCGAGCCTGCCGGCCTCGATCTTCGACAGGTCGAGGATGTCGTTGAGGAGCTGGAGCAGGCTGCGCGCCGAGGCCTGGGTCATTTCCAGGTAGTCGCGTTGCGTCGGATCCTCGGTCGACTCGAGCGCGAGCTCGGTCATCCCCAGGATGCCGTTCATCGGGGTGCGGATCTCGTGGCTCATGTTGGCCAGGAAGCGGCTCTTGGCGCGGTTGGCCTGCTCGGCCTCCTGCGCGGCGCGGCGCAGCCGCTGGCCGTCGTCGGCCATGTGGTCGACCAGCTGGCGGGCGACGCGGATCACGCGGTTGGACTTGCGCTGCCAGGCGTGGATCGGACCGGATGCGGCGGCGAAGTAGAAGCCGAAGCCCTCGACCAGACCGGCTTGGAAGACCACGCGGCCCCAGTCGATCACCAGGCCGCCGAGCCACTGGGCGCCCACCATCAGGCCGAGGTAACCGACCGTCCCCAGGTGGAGCAGCCGGACCATCCTCCCGCGGTCGATCATGGACTGGTCGGCGGCCCGCGCCAGGAAGGCGATGAACAGCAGGCTGCGGTCGTAGCCCGTGGCGGCGATGGCGAGGAGGAAGAAGACCTGGTCGACGGCCATGGTCACGGCGACCAGGCCGGAGGCGGCCGGCCTCTCCGAGAAGTGCCGGAGGAGGAGGGTGGACCCGACGCACCAGAGGGCGGTGAGCGCCACGCCGATGGCGAACTCGCCCCAGTGGACGTGCGCCACGAAGGCCAGCTCGTGGGCCAGGACCGAGGCGGCGAGGACGGCGAAGCCGAGCGCCCGCAGCCTGGGGATCTCCCGCGTCTGGAGCTGGCGCCCCTGAGCGATCCGCTGAGCCTGCGTGGCGCGGAAGTCGAAGGCCGTGTCCTCCGCGCTTTCCGAGGGCGCGTCGAAAGCTGCTTCGTGGGAGAGGCCGCTCCCGAGGGAGGAGGCGAGTAGACTTTGCGGAGGCATCGAGGGCGGAGCGCCCGGTGGGGATTCCCGGGCCTGAGAATCCATCGGAGGATTCGGGCTCGGGCTGTTACGAATTGCGACGGTCTCAGCCGATGCCGGAAGGAAACCGGTCCGGGGTCCTCTGCCTGGGCTCGGTCCGGAGCCGCCTCGATAACCCTAAGTCCATGTCCAACCAAGACATCCGCATCGCCCTGGTGCACCTCGGCTGCGCCCGCAACCTGATCGACTCCGAGAACATCCTCGGTCGGCTGGGGGCCGAGGGCTACGCCCTGACCGGCGCCGTCGAGGGCTCGGACGTCGCGGTCCTGAACACCTGCAGCTTCATCGGGCCTGCCCGGGACGAGTCCGAGGCCGCCATCCGTGACCTGCTCGACCGCAAGCGGGCGGGCGAGCTGCGGGGTGTGGTGGTCACCGGCTGCTTGCCCGAGAAGTTCCGCCCCGAGGTCGAGGCGCGCTTCCCCGAGATCGACGCCATCCTCGGCCTGAGCGACTACTCGAACGTCGCGCGGGTCGTCGAGTCGGTGCTCAAGGGCCGCAAGGTGCGCCCCGGCGACGGCGGCAGGCCGATGAGCGGCCAGCAGGTCGAGACCATCCGGCTGCTGCAGACGCCGCGCTCCTACGCCTACCTGCGGCCGAGCCACGGCTGCGACCACGACTGCGCCTTCTGCATCATCCCCGCCATCCGCGGGCGGCAGCGCAGCAAGCCGGTCGAGTCGGTGGTGGCCGAGGCCGAGGTGCTCGTCGCCCAGGGCGTGAAGGAGGTCGTCGTGGTGGCCGAGGACTCGACCGGTTACGGCGCCGACTTCGGCGCCGGCGGGCCGCGCCTGCCCGAGCTGGCCGAGGCCCTGGCCGGGGTCGACGGCCTGCGCTGGCTGCGCCTGATGTACGCCTACCCCAACGCCTTCCCGTGGCGCCTGACCGAGGTCATGCGCGAGCACGCGAACGTGCTGCCCTATCTCGACATCCCGGTGCAGCACATCGCGACGCCGGTGCTCAAGCGGATGCGGCGCGGCGGCACCGGCGACAGCGTGCGCCGGCTGCTCGACCGCCTGCGCGAGGAGGTGCCGGGGATCGCTCTGCGCACCACCGTGCTCGTCGGCCACCCCGGCGAGGGCGAGGCCGAGTTCGAGGAGCTCCTCGACTTCCTCGAGGAGTTCCGCTTCGACCGTCTGGGCGCCTTCGCCTTCTCACCCGAGGCCGGCACCCCGGCCGGCGACGACGCCGACCGCTGCAGCGCCGAGGAGGCGCAGGACCGGCTCGAGGCCGTCATGGAGCTCCAGGCCGAGGTCCACGCGGAGAAGCAGCGCGAGCTCGTCGGCCAGGAGGTCGAGTGCCTCGTCGACGGCCGCGAGGGCTGGGCGGCCGTCGGCCGGACCCGGGCCGACGCCCCGGAGGTGGACGGCGTGGTGCGGGTCGAGGACCTGGCCGGCCGCCTGAAGGTGGGGGACCTGCTGACCGTGCGGGTCACCGCGGCGGAGGGTTACGATCTGGTCGCCGAGGCCGTCGCGCCGGAGCCCGCATGAACCCGCGCCACCTGCCCAACCTGCTGACCTTCAGCCGCCTGTTCCTGGCGGTGGTCGCCTTCTGGTTCCTGCACGTGCTGGCCCACGCCGAGGGAGACGCGCCCGCCGTGGCCGACAGCGCCTTCTGGGCCTTCTGGTTCTACCTCGTCGCGGTCGCCACCGACTTCCTCGACGGGCGCATCGCACGCCGCTACGGCTGGGTGACCGCCGTCGGCCGCGTCGCCGACCCGGTGGTCGACAAGGTGCTGACCCTCGGTGGCCTGGTCTTCCTCGCCGCCGCGACCTTCGTGGTCGAGGCCGCGCCCTTCGCCGCCCGCAGCGCCGACTACGGCGAGCTGGTGCCGGCCTGGGCGGTGGTCCTGATCCTGGCCCGCGAGTTCCTGGTCACCGCGCTGCGCGGCCTGGTCGAGAGCCGCGGCAAGGCCTTCCCGGCCGAGATGTCCGGCAAGTGGAAGATGACCTTCCAGTCGATCTACGTGCTGATCATCCTCGGCGCGCTGGGCGGCATCCCCGAGACGATCTTCCTGCCCTTCCTCTCCTTCCTCTGGCACCCGTACCTGCTCGCCGGCCTGTTCTGGGTGGTGATCCTGATGACGGTCTACTCGGGAGTGGCCTACGTGGTGCGCGCGGCCCGCCTGCTGCGCGGGACGGGGTCTTGAGCGAGGATCTCCTCGCCCGCCTCCGCGCCCTGCTCGAGGAGCTGGACGCCGCGCCGGAGGAGGCGCGCGAAGAGGCGGACGAGCTTCTGCGCGCCTGGACCGAGCGCGGGGCCGCCGCGCCCGCGCAGGCCCTCGCCGCCGCAGACCTGCCCGGCCGCTTCGGCATGATCGGCGCCTCGCCGGCGATGGAGGAGGTCTTCGGCGTGCTCGCCAAGATCGTGAAGACCCAGGTCACCGTCCTGGTCCTGGGGGAGAGCGGCACCGGCAAGGAGCTGGTGGCACGCGCGCTCCACTCCCACGGGCCGCGCAAGCGCAAGCCCTTCCTGGCGGTCAACTGCGCCGCCATCTCGCCGCAGCTGCTCGAGTCGGAGCTCTTCGGCCACATCAAGGGCTCCTTCACCGGCGCGCACAAGAGCCGCAAGGGCTACGCCGAGACGGCCGACGGCGGCACCCTGTTCCTCGACGAGATCGGCGAGATGTCCTTCGACCTGCAGGCCAAGCTGCTGCGCTTCCTGCAGGACGGCGAGGTGCGTCCGGTCGGCGGCAACACGACAAAGAAGGTCGACGTGCGCGTGGTGGCGGCGACCAACCGCGACCTGCTGCAGTGCGTGCGCGACGGCCGCTTCCGCGAGGACCTCTACTACCGCCTGGCCGTGATCACCGTCGGTCTGCCGCCGCTGCGCGAGCGTCGCGAGGACGTCCCGCACCTCGCCCGCTTCGTCCTGGCGCGCAACGCCGAGGAGGGCTTGCCGACGGCGGAGATCGACGACGCGGCGCTCGCCCGGCTCAGCGAACGCGACTGGCCCGGCAACATCCGCGAGCTGCAGAACGAGCTGACCCGCGCGGCGGCCTTCGCCCGCGGCGGGCGCATCACGCCGGCCGACCTGGGCTGAGCCGGATCAGACCGGGCTCGGCAGGAGCACGCGCATCAGCACCGGCGCGGCGGCCAGCACCAGGCAGCACAGCGCGATGAGCAGCCCCAGGTCGAACAGCACGCGCCGGTCCCAGCGCCGCCGCTCGCGGTAGAGCTCCTCGATCTCCGCCTTGGAGCGGAACTGCCCCTTCCAGGGGAAGCGGCCCTGCTCGCGCTCCTGCTCGGCGCGCGGGCGCAGCTCCTCGAGCATCTCCTCGAGGCGGAGCGCACGGTAGCGCTCGAGCAGCTCGTGCTTGCGGTCGGTCTCCTCGCGCAGGGAGCTCACGGCAGCGGCACCGGGAAGGAGGTGAAGGCGAGCATCACGATCAGCATGGCGAGCAGGCCGATGACGGCGCCGGCGGCGACGCCGAGGAGGGCGCGGAACAAGCCGCCGAGCGGGCCGTCGAAGGCGGCGCGCGGCGGCGCGGCGATCAGGCCCTCGCGCACGGCCTCGCCGTGCAGCAGCTCGAAGGCCTCGCGGCGCAGCTCGGCGTCGAGGCGGCGGCGCAGCTCGCCGGGCAGGGCCTCGGTCAGCGCGAGGTCTACCACGGGGCCTCCTCGCGCCAGCGCGCCGCGCGCTCGAACATCACGATCATCAGCGCCGACAGCAGCACGCCGGCGAGAAGGGCGATCGCGAGGTTGAGGAGCAGGTTGGGGAAGTAGGGCTCGGCCGGCTCCTGGGCGCGCTCGACCACCTCGATGAAGGCCGGGTCGCCGTCCATCGCCAGCCGCGCCTCGGCCAGCTGCAGGCGCAGGGTCTCGGCCAGCGCGCGCTGCCGCGCGATCTCGTCGTCGAACTGGCGCAGGCCGGACCGGAACCCGGGCAGGGCGCGCCACTCGGCCAGCGCGGCGTCGAGCTGCTCCTGCCGCGCGGCGCGCTGGACGGCCAGGTTGGCCTCCTCGAGCTCGAGGTCGACCAGGCGCTGCTCGTAGGTCTGGCGCAGCGGGTCGGCGTCGAAGCTGCGCGAGCTCTCGATCACCTCTTCCTCGAGCGCGATCAGCGAGAGGATCTGGTCGAGCCGCTGCTGCTGCGCCTTCACCGGAGGGTAGTCCGGCTTCTGGCGCGCGAGCATGGCGGCCAGGGCGGCCTCCTCCTTGGCCAACTCGTTGCGCAGCTGGTCGAGGCGCGGGTTGCGCGCCTCGGTGCGCGAGCTGGGGATGAACTCCGGGCGCGCGTCGCGTTGCGCGACCAGCTCGGCGCGCTCGTCGGCCAGCGTCGCGCCGCGCACCTCGAGCTGGGCCAGCTTCTCGCGCAGCTCCTGCACGCGGCTGCTCGCGGCCAGAAGCTCGGCCTCGTAGTCCACCGAGCCGGTGGCCTGGAGGTAGTCGAGGCGCTCCTGCTCGGCGGCGGCGAGGGCGGCCTCGGCGTCGTCCAGCGAGGCCTCGAGCACGACCTGGCGACGGCCGAGGTCGCGGCGGGTGGTCCGCTGCAATTCCTCCTGCAGCACCTCGAGGTAGGTGTTGGCCACCTCGGCGGCGCGGCGCGGGTCGCCGTCGTAGGCGGTGACCACGAGCATGTTGTAGGCGTCCACGTCGACGTCGACGCGGTCCTCCAGCTCGACGGCGGTCACGCCCTCGACCCGGTTGGCGATGCGCACGCGCATCTCCGCGGTCTTCATCAGGCCGAGCAGCGAGGCCTGCCGCTCGGAGTTGCCCGAGGGCAGCTTGGCGCCGGCCGGCAGGTTGGCCGTGTCGCTCTCGAGCGAGAAGCTCTCGGCGGTCGCCGGCTCGAAGCCGCGCGCCTGGCTCCGGTAGACCGGCTCCAGGGTCGCCGAGAACCACCAGGCGGCCAGCAGCGCGCCGGCGCAGACCAGCAGGACCACGGGAAAGCGCTGGAGGAAGAGCGGGAACGGGCCGGTGCGGCGGGTCACGAGCGAGGGGCGGCGCCGGGAACGGGCCGCGGGTCGCCGACATTGTGCGCTCTCGGCCCCTCAGCGACCAGTCGCTGGGCCAGCGCGAGGAACCCGGCGCGGAAGGCGGCCTCCGAGTACCCCTCGGCGGTGGCGCGGATGGCGGCGGCGTCCACCGGCATGCGGTCGAGCTCGCGGACGGCCGCGACCACGGCGTCGGCGGTCTGCTCGGGGAAGTGGACCCCGCTCAGCCCGGGGACCACCGTCTCGGCCGGCCCGCCGCGCCCCAGGGCGACCACCGGGCGGCCGGCGGCCATGGCCTCGACGGGGGCGATTCCGAAGTCCTCCTCGGACGGGAAGAGGAAGGCCCGGCAGCCGGCGACGAGCTCGACGAGCTGCTCGTCGGAGACGAAGCCGAGGAATTCGACGGTCGGCCCGGCCATCTGGCGCAGGCGCTCGAGCTCGGGGCCGCGGCCGGCCACCTTGAGCGGCAGGCCGAGCCGGGTGCAGGCCTCCACCGCGATGTCGACCCGCTTGTAGGACTCGAGGCGCAGCGCGGTCAGGAAGTAGTCGCCGGGCTCGGTGCGCTTCCCGGCCTCGACGAAGGGCTCGATGCGGACCGGCGGGTAGAGCACCTCGGCCTCGCGCCGGTAGTGCTTGCGCACGAGCTGGGCGATCCAGCCCGAGCAGGCGACGTAGAGGTCGGGGGCGTCGGCGTGGCGCTGGTCCCAGCGCACGATGCGCCGCACGATGCGCCGCAGCAGCGGCCGTACGGCACGGGGGTAGGTGTCGAGGAAGACCTCCTGCCGCTCGTAGCCGAACATCATCGGCCGGTAGAGGTAGCAAAGGTGCGGCACGCCGGCCGGCGCGCGCAGGCTCTTCATCCACGACACCGAGGAGGTGACGAGCAGGTCGATGTCCGGGTCCACGCGCAGCCGGTCGACCATGCCGGGGTAGAGCACGAGGGGCCAGCGGTAGTAGCGCGGCGGCACCAGGCCCTGCAGCCAGCTCGAGCGCACGTCCCAGCCGGCGGTCATCGGGTTGCGCTCGTCGAGCAGGGTGTGGACCGGTGCGTCCGGCCACAGCTGGTGGAACTGCTCGAGGCACTTCTCGGCGCCGCCGTGCCGGATGAAGTCGTGCGCGATGGCGACCTTCATCGCCCGCGCTCGCGCTTGCGCTCGCCGGCCATCGCCCAGCCCAGCGCGCGGCCGCGCCAGGCCGGCAGCAGCCCGCGCAGGCCGTGCAGGTGGCGGTTGCGCCAGACCAGCCGCAGCAGCTGGCCGCCGACCGCCCAGGCCAGGCCGGGGCAGCTGAAGTTGCCCACCAGGTAGGCGTAGGCGAGGTGCGCCCAGCCCAGCGGCCCGCGGCCCCAGTGCTTGAGCAGGACGTAGGTCTCGTTGGCCGCGTTGTTGCGCAGGGTCTCGGCCGAGGCCCGCGCGGTGTTGCCCTGGCGCGGCGCCTCGTGGTGGTCCGCCTCGACGTCGGGGTCGAAGACCAGGCGGAAGCCCTGGCGGCGGAGGCCGAGGCAGGCGTCCATCTCGAAGCGGTAGCAGTCGCCGACCAGGCGGCCGTCGAAGCCGCCGTGCGCGCGCAGCGGCTCGACCCGCAGGCTCATGTTCGCGCCGCGGAAGTGGTCGACGCCCACCGGGCGGTCGGTGTGGCGCGTGCTCTGGTCGAGCACCAGGCCCGGGAAGACGACGCGGTTGCGGAAGCGCGCGCGGCGCACGCGGGGCCGGCCGTCGACCACGTCGATGGCCGGTCCGGCGACGCCGCCGATGCGCGGGTCGCGCTCGTAGTGCGCCGCGAGGTTGGCCAGCCAGTAGGGCCGCGCGATGGCGTCGTCGTCCAGGAAGCAGGCGACGTCGCCGCTGGCCGCGGCGAGCAGCGCGTTCTCGGCCACCACGATGCCGGGGCGGTCGACCGGCACCTTCACCACCGGCAGCTCGGGGTGCGCGCGGACGAAGTCGTCGACGGTGGTGACGCCCTCCGGATCCTCGTCGACGCGCAGGCCGACGAGCACCTCGTCCGGCTTGCGGACCTGGAGCGCCAGCGCCTCGAGGTTGCGGCGCAGCAGCCCCGGGCGGCGGAAGGTCGGCACGAAGACGGAGAACTTCATCGGTCGGCGGCGGCCTCCTCGAGGGCCGCACGATACACCGCCACGTGCTCGGCGGCGCTGCGCTGCCAGGTGAAGGCGCGCGCGCGCTCGAGGCCGCGGGCGACCAGGCCGTCCCGCTCGGGGCCGTCGTCGGCGGCGCGCCGCAGGCCGTCGGCGATGCTGTCGGGGTCGCCCGGGTCGACCAGCAGGGCGGCGCCGCCGGCCACCTCGGGCAGCGAGCAGGCGTCGGCGGCGACCACCGGCGCGCCGCAAGCCATGGCTTCGGCGACCGGGATGCCGAAGCCCTCCAGCTTCGAGACCAGGGCGAAGGCGCGGCAGCAGCCGTAGAGGCGCGGCACGTCCTCCTCGTCGAGGTAGCCGGTGCGCACGACGCCGTCGTCGTGGCCGCGCGCGACGATGCGGCTCCACATCTCGTCGAACAGCCAGCCCTGGCCGCCGGCGAGGACCAGCTGCCCGGGGAAGCCCTCGGCGCGCAGCTGCTGGTAGGCGGCGCACAAGCCCTCGACGTTCTTGTTCGGCTGCAGCGTGCCGAGCTGGAGCAGGAAGCCGTCCTCGACACCGTAGCGCTCGCGCAGGCGCGCGAGGTCCGCCTCGCGGTCGCGCGGAGGGCGCATCATGGGCGAGATGCCGTGCAGGATGGCGCGGGTGCGTCCGGGGTCGGCGCCGAGCCGCTCGATCAGGTCCCGGCGCGAGAACTCGGACACGGTGATCACGCGGTGTGCGCGCCGCACCGCCGGCGGCACGGTGGCCGAGAGCTCGGCGACCCACGCGGCAGGGAGGCCCTCGGGCGAGCGCAGGAAGGCCAGGTCGTGCACCGTGACCACCCGCGCGGCGCGGCGCGTCGGCGGCACCCGGTCGAAGGGGCCGTGGACCAGGTCGTGGTCGCCCCAGACCCGTTCCGCGCGGACACCGAGCGCGCGCACCAGCTTCGGGTGCCAGCGCGACAGCACGTGGTCCGCGACGCCGGTGAGCTCGACGGCCTCGCGCATCCGCGGCAGGTGGTGCGCGCGGAAGAAGTGGAAGGCCAGACCGAGCGACCAGTCCTCCGGCAGCTCGGCGGGCAGGTGGCGCAGCAGCTCGAGGCAGTAGCGGTAGGCGCCGGCCTTGCTGTAGCCCTGCAGGGCCATCGGCGTCGCGTCGACGAGCAGCCTCACGCCGGCAGCTCCATCGCGTGCCGGTAGGCGGCCAGGGTCTCCTGCGCGCAGCGCGACCAGGAGAAGCCGGCGGCGCGCTCGCGGCCGGCGCGGCGCATCGCCGCGCGCCGCCCGGCGTCCTGCTCGAGCTCGAGGAGCAGCTCGGCGAGCCCCTCGGCGTCGTCGGCGTCGAACAGCCCGGCGGCGCCGCCGGCGACCTCGGGAAGGGCGCTGCGGTCGGAGCACAGCACCGGGGTGCCGGCGGCCATGGCTTCGACCACCGGCATGCCGAAGCCCTCGAAGCGCGACGGCAGGACGAGCGCGCGCGCGCCGGCGACCAGGGCCGGGAGCTCGGCGTCCGGGACGAAGCCGAGGAAGTTCACGCGGTCGGCCAGCACCGGGTGGCGCTCGGGGAGGCGCCGGATCGCGTCGCTCTGCCAGCTGGCGCGACCGGCGATGTCGAGGCCACCGCGCAACCCGCGCTCGGCGGCGATGGCGAGCGCGTGGAGCAGCAGGCCGAGGTTCTTCTTCGGTTCGACCGAGCCGAGGAAGAGGAAGCGCCCGGTGTCGTCGCCTCCGCGCTCGGCGCGCGCGTCGCCGGCGGCGCGGAAGGCTTCGTCCACCCCGTGGTGGACCACCGCGGTGCGCCCGGGAGCCACGCCGTAGGTGGCGACCAGGTCGTCGCGCGTGAAGGCGCTGTTGCAGACCCAGAAGGCGGCCTCGCGCACGCCGCGCTCCATGCCATCCACCAGGCGGGCCACGGTCGAGGGCGCCAGGTACTGCGGGTGGTGGACGAACATCAGGTCGTGGCAGGTGATCACCAGGCGCCCGGAGGTGCGCAGCGTCCAGGTCGCCTCGGGGGCGTGGGCCAGGTCGTGGGCGCCGGCGAACCACTCGGCGTGGAAGCCGCGGCGTCCCAGGGCGCGGATCCAGCCCGGGCTGGCCCACCAGTGGCGCAGCGTCGCGCCGGCGCGGCGGTAGGCCTGCAGCGCGCCGACCCGGCGGGGGTTGAGGAAGGCGCTCAGGAGGACGAAGTCCTCGCGCGGGCCGGCCTCGGCGAGCAGGGCCGGCACCAGTTGACGCCAGTAGGACTGCACCCCGCCCAGGTCCTGGGTGCGGGGCAGGTCCCAGCCTTCGAGCAGGATCTTCACCGGAGGAGGTCGCGGTACAGCGATTCGACGCCGTCCCAGTGGGCGGCCGGGTCGCACTCCCGTGCCACCCAGTCCCGCGCGGCGGCGCCGCGGCGCGCGCGCTCCTCGGGGGAGCGGGCGACCTCCTCCAGGATAAGGGCGAGGTCGTCCGGATCCTCGCTGCGGAAGGTCCAGCCGCGGCGGGGGGGATCGAGGATCTCGGGGCAGCCGCCCCGGTCCGGGGCGATGCCCGGACGCCCGCGCAGCCCGCCTTCCAATAATAGATAGGGCGAGTTCTCGGGGACCCGGGAAGCCAGGACCACCGCGTGGCAGCCCGCGTAGGCCGCCGCCATGCCGGCGGCGTCGAGTTGGCCGAGGAAGCGGACCCGGGGGCCGAGGCCGAGCTCCGCGGCCCGGGCCATCAAGCTCTCCTCCTGATCGCCCTGGCCGGCGAGGTCGAGTTCGAGGGGCAGGCCGACCCGGGAGAGGGCCTCCAACAACAAGTCCACCCCCTTGGAACGGTACAGGGTGCCGGCGAAGAGCAGGCGCGGGGGGCCGTCGGGGCAGGGCGGTGCGGGGGCCGGAGCCAGCGGCAGGCGCAGCAGGCGGGCGCTCCCGGCGGGGAAGGGGATGCCGCTGCGGAGGGCCTCGGACGGGCAGAGGAAGCGGTCCACGGCCTGGAAGACGGCGGCGCGGGCCCGCTGGAGCGAGCGGCGGTCCAGCCAGCGCCGGATGCCGCCGGTCCAACCCTCCCGGCGCAGGCCCCAGGGATTGGGGTCGAGGAGGGTGAAGTCGTGGACGGTCATCACCACCGGAAGGCCGCTCGCGGCGAGCAGGGGGAACACCGTGGACCGGAAGACCCCCCAGTTCTGGACGTGGACCAGGTCGGGAGCCGCCTCCTCCAGGAAGGCCCCCAGAGCAGCCGCAAGCGGGGCGTGGTGGTGGTGGAAGTCCCGGCGCCGCCGGAGGGCGGATCCGGGCCAGGAATAGCGGTAGGTGGTCTCCTGGGCCAGCAGCCCGGCCTCGCCCTCCAGGCTGAAGAGGGCCCCCTCGTGCCCCCGGGCCTCCAGCGCAGCGACCAGCTGCCCCAGGTAGCCGGTGGCCCCCCCGGCGATCCGAGGGGAGTCGTGCAGGTGGAGGATCTTCATCCTGAGGAGGACCGGTGGCAGCCGATCCGGGTCACCTTCCAGATCGGCCGAAGTTCTGGGTAAATCGCCACAAGTTCTTGATTTCTAAGTGCTTAGGTGACGAGGAGTGCCCTTCCGCCCGGGGCCTGCCCCCCCGTGATCCGGGGGTAAAAAGCGCGGAAACATGCCGTGAAAGGCGCGTTTCAAGGATGTTGCTGAATCCACGCGGATCCGACCATTTCCTGGAAAACCTGGGCCCGGCCTGCCGATTCCCTCCTCAACGGACAACGGTCCTCCCCAGCGGAGGGCAATTCCCCGAAAGGGGCTTGCTCGAAGCCGGGGCTACGGCACAATGTTCCGCCAAATTGCCGAGCCACCCTCGGCCCGGCGGATTGGAACCTCAAAGTACCCGCGGACCCCGGGAGGAGCCGGGAGATGCGGGCTTCACAGCCCGCAGTTGCGGGTCCACCCCAAAGACCCCCGCACCGGGGGATCCCTAGGAGGACATTCGGAGATGAAGGTGCGCTTGCTTCCCTTGGCGGCTGTTGCCGCCGTTGCCATGGGCACTCAGGGCATGGCCCAGTCCCAAGGCAACGACCTGGATCGTGCTCTCGCCGATCTGAACACTTCCCTTGCTGCTCCCCTGCCGGGCTCTGTCGATGCCCCGCAGTCCAGCAGCCTGAGCTTCTCCGGCTACGCCCGTGCCCGGAACACCTGGCTCAACCCCGCCGGCGCTGCTGGTAACCAGAAGGCCCTCGACGTCCGCATCGTCGTGAACATGGGCTTCGAGGTCACCCCGAACAGCCGCGCCTTCGTGAGCATCAACGGCGCCGAGGGCTGGGGCACCATCAACGCCTCCTCCCCGACGCAGTGGAACCAGCCCGGTGCCAACAACCCGGGTAACGCCGCGGACACCGGCAGCCTCGAGCAGGCCTGGTTCCAGGCCGACGACCTGATCGGCGACGGTGGCACCGCCACCATCGGCCGCAAGTACTTCACCGTCGGCTCGGGCCGTCTGCTCGGCACCGACGAGTGGGACCAGAGCCCGCACGCCTACTCGGGCATCTGGTACAACAACGGCGCCGGTGACTGGAACATCAACCTGTGGATGGTCCAGGACGTCTTCTTCGGCATGACCGACGGCGGCGCTGGCGAAGGCGACTACGACTGGTTCGGCGCCTCCTTCGACTACCACCTCAAGGACCTGCCGGGCATCGGGGACATCAACATGACCCCGTACATCGTCCGCGCGTCCGATCGTCGTGCCTCGACCGACATGTTCACCAACTGGTACGGCGCCGCCCTGAACGGTGCCCTGCCCGTCGCTGGCATGCAGTACGACGCCGAGCTGGTGTGGAAGTCGGACAACATCGCCGGCACCGACACCGAGAAGGCCTGGGCCCTCGACCTGAGCCTGAACCTCGAGGAGCTGATCGGCGACATGCCCGAGGCTCTCGCCCCGACCCTCGAGCTCGGCATGGCCTCCGCGTCTGACACGGTCGCCATCAACCCGACCTACCACAACACCGCCGGCCTCTACGACCTCCTCGGTCGTGGCGGCGTCTGGGGTGGTGCTGCGGACACCTGGCAGGCTCACCTGGGTCTCACCCCGATGGGGGGTTGGGACGGCCGCATCGGCCTCATCCACTTCGACGAGAACAACAACTCCAACATCGATGGTTGGGAGTTCGACGTCGAGGTCGGCAAGCAGCTGAACGGCAACGTTCAGGCCTGGTTCGGCTACGCGATGGTCGACCAGAACGTGAACAGCGGCAAGGACTACGTCGTCTACACGATGCTGGGCCTGCCCTTCTAAGGGCTAGCAAGTTCGCGCTTCTGCCGGGGCCGCCTTCGGGCGGCCCCGGCTCTTTTTCGTCCCGACCTTCCTTCGCCCGCGACCGTGGCCTATGGTTCCCGCATGCCGTCGCTCGTCCAGCCGCTGTTCGAGGGCCCGGTGGACGTCGTCGGCGACGTGCACGGCCACCTCGCCGCCCTGCGCAAGCTGATGGAGCGGCTCGGCTACGACGAGGAGGGCGGGCACCACGAGGGGCGCCGCCTGGTCTTCGTCGGCGACCTGGTCGACCGCGGCGAGGACAGCCCCGGCGTGATCCGCCTCGTGCAGCGGATGGTCGAGGCCGGCCGCGCGCAGTGCGTGCTGGGCAACCACGAGCTCAACCTGCTGCTCGGCAAGGTCCGCGCGGGCAACGAGTGGTTCCGCAGCCTGCCGCAGCTGCGGCACGGCCGCCTGCTGCCCCAGGTCCTCATCCGCCCCAGCGAGCGCGGCGCCATCCTCGACTGGCTGCGCGCCCTGCCGCTGGCCCTCGAGCGCGCCGACCTGCGCGTCGTGCACGCCTGCTGGGACGCGCGCGCGGTCGACCGCGCGCGGCGCATGCGCGACGTGGTCGGCGACTTCCACGCCCGGCGGCTGGCCCTGCGCGCGCGCCTGCGCCACGAGCCGGAGCGCGAGGTGCGCGACCTGGTCCACCAGAACCGCAACCCGGTCTCGGTGCTGACCTCCGGTCGCGAGCGGCACGCCCCCCAGCCCTTCCGCGCCGGCGGCAAGCTGCGCCGCACCGAGCGGGTCGCCTGGTGGGAGGAGTACCACGACCGCACCGCCGTGGTCTTCGGCCACTACTGGCGCTCACCCTTCCGCCACCGGCCCCTCAAGGCCGTGCCCGGCCCCTTCCGCTCCGGCGGCGGCGGCGACCCCTTCGGCCCGCTGGGGCCGCGCCACAACGCCTGGTGCGTCGACTACTCGACCGGCTACCAGAACGAGGAGCTGCTCCAGCAGCCCTGGAAGCGCGAGACCGAAGCGCGGCTGGGCGCGCTGCGCTGGCCCGAAGCCGAGGTGGTGTCGGTCTCAGGCGGACTGTGAGTCCGCGGAGGGGGCGTCGCCGAGCTCTTCGGCGTCGGCCCACAGCGTGTCGAGGTCGTAGAACTCGCGCGCTTCCTCGGTGAGGACGTGCACCACCACGTTGCCGAAGTCGATCAGCATCCAGGCGGAGCGGTGGTCGCCCTCGAGGCGGCCCTTGGCCAGGCCGCGCTCCTTGGCCACGACGTTGAGCGCCTCGGCCATGCCGCGCGTCTGGCGCGGCGTCTGCGTCGTCACGATGACGAAGTAGTCGGTGATGAAGAGGAGGTCCGCGACCTGCAGGACGCGGACCTCCTCCCCCTTGAGCTCCACCGCCGCGTGAGCCAGCTGCAGCGCCAGCTCACGCGCCTCCTCGGAGGGACGGGCCTTCTCGGAGCTCTTCTTCGCGGCCACGGGATCAGCCGGCGAAGAACGGCAGCAGCAGCAGGCTGACCACCGACATCAGCTTGATGAGGATGTTCAGCGACGGGCCGGAGGTGTCCTTGAAGGGGTCACCGACCGTGTCGCCGACCACCGCGGCCTTGTGCGGCTCGGAGCCCTTGCCGCCGTGGTGGCCCTTCTCGATGTACTTCTTGGCGTTGTCCCACGCGCCGCCGGCGTTGGCCATGAAGATGGCCATCATCACGCCGCCCGCGAGCGAGCCGGCCAGCAGGCCGCCGAGCATCTGGATGTCGTACATGCCGACCGCGATCGGGGCGGCGATGGCGAGCAGGCCGGGGACGATCATCTCCTTGATCGAGCCCTTGGTGGAGATGGCCACGCAGGAGGCGTAGTCCGGCTTGCCGGTACCCTCGAGGATGCCCGGGATCTCGCGGAACTGGCGGCGCACCTCGGCGATCATCGAGTAGGCGGCGCGGCCCACGGCCTGCATGGTCATGGCGCCGAACAGGAAGGGCAGCATGCCGCCGATGAACAGGCCGATGACGACCATCGGCTCGGTGATGTCGAGGCTGAAGTCCTCGCCGAGCTTGCTCTTGGCGGTGGTGCCGAAGGCCGAGAAGAAGGCCAGCGCGGTGAGGGCCGCCGAGCCGATCGCGAAGCCCTTGCCGATGGCGGCGGTGGTGTTGCCGACCGCGTCCAGGGCGTCGGTGCGCTCGCGCACCTCGGCGGGCAGCTCGGCCATCTCGGCCATGCCGCCGGCGTTGTCGGCCACCGGGCCGTAGGCGTCGACGCCGAGCGAGATGCCGAGCGTGCTCAGCATGCCGACCGCGGCCAGCGAGATGCCGTAGATGCCGCCGAAGTGGTAGGCGACCCCGATGACCACCGCGATGACGAGGATCGGCAGGGCGGTCGACTTCATGCCGACGCCGAGGCCGCCGATGATGTTGGTCGCGGCGCCGGTCTCCGACTGCTCGGAGATCGACTGCACCGGCTTGTACTCGAAGGCGGTGTAGTACTCGGTGATCTTGCCGATCACCACGCCCGAGGCGAGGCCGGCGGCGATGGCCCAGAACAGGCCCATGCCGGTGTAGGTGCGGCCGTCGACCGCGATGTCGGCGATGCCGTTGGTCAGGTACCAGGCGTAGCCGACCAGGATGACCGAGGCGATGAGCAGGCCGCGGAACAGCGCCGAGTGGATCTTGTGCTCGTCGTTGGTGCGGACGAAGAAGGTGCCCACGATCGAGGCCAGGATGCCGCCGGCGGCGAGCTGCAGCGGCAGGGTGACCAGCGGGCCGGCCTCCGCGTTGCCGAGCACCATGGCGGCGGCGATGGTCATGGTCGCGATGATCGAGCCGACGTAGGACTCGAACAGGTCCGCGCCCATGCCGGCCACGTCACCGACGTTGTCGCCCACGTTGTCGGCGATGGTGGCGGGGTTGCGGGGGTCGTCCTCCGGGATGCCGGCTTCGACCTTGCCCACCAGGTCGGCGCCCACGTCGGCCGCCTTGGTGTAGATGCCGCCGCCGACGCGCGCGAACAGCGCGATCGAGCTGGCGCCGAAGCTGAAGCCGAGCACGTTCTGCAGCGCGCCGGCAGAGGTCCCGAACCAGTTGGTGAAGATCGTGATGCCGAGCACGCCCAGGCCGACCACGGTCATGCCCATGACGGTGCCGCTCGAGAAGGCGACGGTCAGGGCGCCGGACAGCCCGGTGCGGGCGGCCTCGGTGGTGCGGACGGCGGCGCGGGTGGCGGTGAACATCCCGATCCAGCCGGCCAGGGCCGAGGCGAAGGCGCCGGCCAGGAAGGCGATCACGGTGTTCATGCCGCCGCCCTGGGCCTCGGGCAGCAGGAAGAGGGCCGCGGCCACCAGCACGACGAAGATCGCGAGGATCTTGTACTCGGTGACCAGGAAGGCCTTGGCGCCCTCCTGGATGGCCTTGGCGAGCTCCTGCATCCGCTCGTTGCCGGGCGAGGAGCTCATCACCTTGCGTTGGAACAGGAAGGCGGCGATCAGGGCGACTGCCGCACCGATCCAGGGGAGGTATTGATCCATTTCGTGGTCGCTTCGGGAGGGGCCTGGCGCACCTTGCTCGTGGTGGCGCCTGAATTTTTAGCCGAGCATTCTACCCGCTCGGCGGAGAACCGTCATGGCTTCCGGGGGGCCGGCCGCGCCACCAGCCGCCCTTCTTCTTCAGGCGCTGGGCGCGGATCCGCAGGAGCTCGCGCAGGCGGTTGCGCCGCTTCCAGCCCGAGCGCCACAGCACGAAGGCCAGGACGAGGGCTCCGAGGGCGATCAGGGGGAGCTCCCAGGTGCGCAGGAAGTGCTTGGCCTGGTCGAGGTTCTCGGCGAAGTAGAGGCCGATCCAGACCGAGACGGGGACCGTCAGGAGGGCCCCGATCGAGTCCAGCAGCAGGAATTTCCAGTACCGCATGCCCAGATTGCCGGCCACCAGGTAGGCGACCATGCGGAACCCGGGGACGAAGCGGGCCAGGAAGACCGCCTGGGTGCCCTCCTGGAGGAAGCGGCGGTTGAAGCGCGCCCTCTGCTTGGGGCCGAGGTGGCGGCGCAGGACAGGCCAGCCGTAAACCCTTTCTCCAGCAGTTCTTCCGAGGAAGTAGATGATCGAGTCGCCGGCCAGGATGCCGGCCCAGCACCACAGGACGGCCTGCAGGTAGCCCAGCCCGCCCTCGGCCACGTAGTAGCCGCTGCCCAGGATCACGAGCTCCTCGGACCAGGGCGGAAGGCCCAGGCCGCACAGCAGCAGCAGGCCGAAGGCCGCGGGGCCCGGGTACTGCGCCAGGAGGCTCAGGATGGCGTCCAAGAGGGGAATTCTAGGGTCCGAGGAGGCGCAGACGACCCAGGATCGCCTCCTTCCGCTCCTCGGGTGAGGCCGCGAGGAAGGCGCGGTAGGCGGCGGGGTCGGGCTGGAGTCCGGGGCCGCCGGCGGCGAGCAAGCGGCTCATCCGGCTGCGCTCGAGGGCCTCCGCCGGTCCGGCGAGGGGGAGGATGCGCTGGGCGAGCAGGAACTCGTGCAGCTTGAGGGCCTCGAGGGGGCGGGGGAGCCAGGCCGCGGCCCCGTCGAGCAGCTCGCGGGCCTCCCGGGCCTGGTCGAGGGCGAAGGCGGCGGGGACGCCGCGGCTGGGCGCGGTCTGGTCCAGGCCGATCTGGTGGGCCGCAAACAAGTAAGGAAGCTGGTTTCCACTCAGCCGAGCGAAGCGGGCCGCGTGGTCGAGCTGGCTGTGGGCGTCCATCCGCATCCCGGCGGACTCGACTAGGCGGGCGGCCCACCAGCTCTCCAGGGCGCGGAGGGCCGGGTGGAGCGGGGTCTCCGGGCCGCCGGGCCAGGGGACCAGGGCCAGGGCGAGGAGGAGGGCGGCCAGCCGGCTCACGGCGTCCTCCGCCGGGTGGCGGCCAGGGCGAGGGCGCCGAGGCCGAGCCAGGCCAGGGTGGGCAGGACCTCCACTCCGGCGGCGCGGAGGTGGAAGTCCGGTCCGGCGGCGACCAGGCCGCCGACCTCGGGCAGGAACCGGGCCACCGCGGCGAGGCCGCGGGCCCCCCACGCGAAGGGCGAGGCGCCGAGCTCGAGGGCGGCCGGCGGCGTCCAGGCCGCCAGGGTGCCGAGGCCGAGCGCCCCGAGGCCGGCGAGGCCGCCGCGGACCCCGCGCCGGGCGAGGAGCAGGGCGAAGGCCAGGAGCGGCAGCCAGAACAGGAGCTGGGCCGCCAGCAGGCCGGGGAGGGCGGTCAGGCCGGGCCGGTCGGCCAGGAGGCGGGTCCACTCGGGGGCCAGGCGGGCGCCGCGGAGCGGCAGCAGGACGAGTTCGCCGGCGGCGGCTTCTTCCTCGTCGAGCGGCCAGCGCAGCAGCTGACCCGCCGGGGCCGGGATGCTGCGTCCCCGGGCGCTGCTCAAGCGCGGTTCGCCCTCGGGCGGGGCCGACCACTCGAGCAGCAGTTCGACCTCGGCGCCGGCCGGGCAGGGGCGGGGCAGCTGGACGCGCCATTCGTCGGGGCGCGAGCGCACCACGAGGACGGTCGAGGAGACCCCTTGGTCCTCGGCCGGGCGCAGGCCCGGGGCGAGGCTGGGCAGCCAGGCCAGGGCCAGCCCGGCGGCGATCACGCCGGAGGAGGCGAGGAACTCGGCCACGGGCAGCCGCCAGCCGGCGGGGTCGCGCAGACAGGCCTCGATGCGCCAGCCCTCGCGCGCCCGCCGCTCGCTCATGCCGGCGGCGCGGAACAGGAAGGCGGCGGGGAGGAGGGCGACGAGGCCGAGGTACTCCCCGAGCGAGCCGCTGCCGAGGGTGGCGTCGGCGGCCAGGCCTGCGGCGAGCAGCAGCCAGGCCAGCGCGGCCCAGGCGCCCCAGCGTCCGAGCAGCTCGCGGGCCGCACCCAGGACGAGGCGGATCACGCGGCGCCTCCGGCCAGTTCGAGCAGGAGCGGCGCAAGGCGCTCGCAGCCGGTGCCTGGCGGAGCGAGCACGAGGAAGGACGCATCCTCTTTCTCGATCAGGTGTTGCAGTCGCTCCATGCCCTCGGGGTCGAGCGCCGTCTGGGGCTCGTCGAGGATTACGAGCGGCGGCCTCCCCAGCCAGCCGCGGGCCAGGTTGAGGCGCTGCCGCCAGCCGCGCGAGAGCTCGCCGACCGGACGGCGGGCCTGCTCGAGCAGGCCGAAGGCGCGCATGGCCTCTTCCGCCTGCTGCGGGGCGCCGCGGCCGGCTCCGCCGAGGGCGGCCAGCTCGGCGAGGTAGCGGCCGACCCGCGCCCGGGCCGGGAAGGCCGGCTCCTGCGGCACGAAGCCCACGCGCTCGGGTCGCTCGACGCTGCCCTCGGTGGTCGGCAGCAGGCCGGTCAGCGCCAGGGCCAGGCTGCTCTTGCCGCTGCCGTTGGCGCCGAGGACCAGCCCGGAGGCCCCGGCGTCGAGGCGCAGCTGCAGTCCGCGGCAGACCTCGCGCCCGCCGCGGCGCAAGGCGAGGCCGTCGACGAGGAGGAGGGGTTCGCGGACCATCGCGCCGTCCCAGGATACGGTTCCGGGGGTGCGCTAGGATGCTCGCCGGCATGAAGCTGCGGCACCGCGAGACCGGCGTGGAGACCCCCCTCGAGGAGGGGATGGTCGTCGGTCGTCTGGCCGAGTGCGGCCTGCAGATCGAGGACGGCAGCGTCTCGCGTCGTCACGCCCGCTTCGAGCGCCGCGGCGAGCAGTGGTGGGTCGTGGACCTCGGCTCCTCCAACGGCACCCGCCACAACGGCCGCACCGGTCGCGAGTTCGCCTTCCGCGGCGGCGACCTGGTCACCTTCGGCGCGGTGGCCTTCGACGTGCTCGCTCCGGTCGCCACCGCCGCCGCCCCGGTCACCCCGGGCGCGATGCTGGTCGAGGAGGCCGCCCCGGTCAGCGGCGACGACGCCGCGACCGCCGCCGCCTCCGCCGAGCGGGCCCGCCTCCACGCCGAGCTGCGCGCGCGACCGAAGGCGCGCGGTCTGGGCGACCTGAACCAGCTCTCGCTCGGCATGCAGCTGCTGGTCGGCATCGTCGGCCTCGCCTTCCTGGTCGGCGTCGTCCTCGGCGTGCGCTGGCTCGGCGAGTCGATGTAGCCCGCTCAGCGGCGCCGGACCTCGTCGAGCACCGCGTCGAGCGCGTCGGCCGCCTCGTCCCAGCGCGGCAGCTCCGGGTGCGGCGGCAGTTCGGGCGGCGGTTCGTCGAAGGCGGCGGTGACGGCGTCGGCCAGCGCGGCCGGGTCCTCCGGCCGCACGAGCAGCGCGCGCCGCCCCAGCAGCTCGCGGTGCGCCGGGATGTCGCTCGCCACCACGGGGCAGCCGGCGTTCAGCGCCTCGGCCAGAGGCAGGTCGAAGCCCTCGAAGCGCGAGGGGCGCACCACGGCGCGCGCGCCGGCGAGCAGCTCGCGCATCCGCGCGTCGTCGGCGCGCACCGTCTCGACGCCGGCGGGGGGGCGGGCGAGGCGACCGCGCGCGGAGGCGTCGGCGTCGGTAAGCAGCAGGCGCGCGGTGGAACAGGCGCGGCGCACGCGCGGCCAGGCCGCGAGCAGGTCCTCGAGTCCCTTGTGCGGCCCCCACGGCCCGACCGCCAGCACGTAGTCGCGCGGGGCACGCGCAGCGGGCGGGCCGAGGTGGTCGGCGCCGTTGCGGACCACCCGCGGACGGCAGCCGGGGAAGAGCGCGGCGTGGCGCTCGGCGGTCCACGCCGAGACCGCGACCACGGCGTCGGCGCGGCGCAGCGCGGCGGGCAGGACGCGGCGGATCCACAGCCGGCGACCGACGGGGGTGAGCGCCGGCGCGTCCCAGGCGCGCGGGTCGTGCACGGTGAGGACCACCGGCAGCTCGCCGGGGAAGGGCGGCGTCTCGCTGAGCAGGACCTCGGCGCCGGCCCGACGCAGGTGCTCGGGCAGCGCGCGGCGGGCGAAGAGGGCGCGCCACGGCCCGGGGCCGCTCGGCACGGCGACGGGCACGACCTCGACGCCGCCGAGCGCGGCGAAGGCCCCGGCGGCGCGGCGGCCGACGAG
>CAYFGE010000006.1:169588-193124 GCA_964342475.1 uncultured Planctomycetales bacterium | reverse complement strand
CAGGTCGGCCGGGGCGACGGGGGCGCGGCCGCGCAGCAGGGCCAGGGCGCGCGCGCCGGCCAGCGCCGCCAGACCGGCGCGCGGGCTGGCGCCGTAGCGGACGTGCTCGCGCACCGCGGCCGGCGCCTCGTCCGCGTCGGGGTGCGTGGCCTCGACCACGGCGGCGACCTGGGCCGTGGCCCCGGCGGGCAGCGGCACCAGCGCGGCGAGGCGGCGCAGCTCGGCCAGGTCGGCGGCGCCGAGGACGGCGCCGGACTCCTCGGCGGGCGGCAGCTCGAGGATCTGCTGGAGGGTCTCGCGCGAGGGGCGCGCCAGGTCGAGCTGGAACAGGAAGCGGTCGAGCTGCGCCTCGGGCAGCGGGTAGGTGCCCTCGAGCTCGACCGGGTTCTGCGTCGCGCACAGGAAGAAGGGCTCGGGCAGGGCGTGGGTCGCGCCGCCGGAGGTGACCTGGCGCTCCTCCATGGCCTCGAGCAGGGCCGACTGGGTGCGCGGCGTCGCGCGGTTGATCTCGTCGGCCAGCAGCACCTGGCAGAAGACCGGGCCGGGGACGAAGCGGAAGCCGCGCTCGCCGCCGCGCTCGTCGAGCACCTCGCCGCCGGTCACGTCGGCCGGCATGAGGTCGGGGGTGCACTGCACGCGGCCGAAGCGCAGGTCGAGCAGCTCGGCCAGCGTACGCACCAGGCGGGTCTTGCCCAGGCCGGGCGCGCCCTCGATCAGGACGTGGCCGTCGGCCAGCAGGGCGGCGACGAGCAGCTCGACCGCGGCCTCGTCGCCGAGGTGGCGACGGCCCAAGGCCTCGCGCAGGGCAAGGGCGCGGGCGGCGGCGTTCTCGAGCGCGGAGGGGTCAGGCGCGGGAGGCATGGCTGGTCGACTCGACCAGCCCCAGGATACCGCCGAGGTCGGCGAGCACCGGGACCCCTTCGGGGGCGTTGGCAGCGCCCTGCCGGTCGACCAGGGCGGCGCGCAGGCCGGCGCCGAGCGCGCCGCGGACGTCGCGGTCGAGGTGGTCGCCCACGTGGAGGGCCTCCTCCGGCGGGACCCCGGCGCGGAACAGCGCGCGCTCGAAGATCGCCCGCTCGGGCTTCTCGGCGCGCATCTCGGCCGAGGTCACCACGAACTGGAAGCGGTCGGCCACGCCCAGCGCGGTCAGCAGAGCGGGCAGGCGCTCGGACCAGTTCGACACCACGCCCACCGTCACGCCGCGCTTGCGCAGCTCGTCGAGCACCTCGAGCACCTCGGGGAAGAGGCGGTAGGTGCCGGGGTCCTCGAACCGGGCGACCAGGGCCTCGTGGCCGGCCGCGAGGCGCTCGTCGGGGACGCCCATGGCGCTCAGGACGAGCGCGTTGAAGGCCTGGAACCAGGCCAGGCTGTAGCGGTGGTTGCCGTCGAGCGTGGAAGGAAGCTCGGCGAAGGCGCGTCCCATCTGGTCGGCGGCTTCCTCCTCGTCCACGGTCGCGCCGAAGCGCCCGGCGACGTCGGCGTAGATCGCCGCGCGCGAGCGGCGCTCCGTGAACAGCGTGTTCCCTGCGTCGAGGAACACGGCGCGGACGGGGGATGTGCGTGCCATGGGGGAAGCGGGCGGATTGTAACGAGGGGAAGCCGCCGCCTTCCACGACCCGACTAGAATGCGCCGACGATGAGGCTCTGCATCTCCGTGTTCCCGCTGCTGCTCGCGTTGTCCTGCGCGAGCGGGGAAGCGGTCGAGGACCTCGGTCCTCCGCCTGCCGACGCGGAGCGGAGCGGAGAAGGCGCGACCGACCCCGTCCTCGTCGAGTCGCCGGGATCCACCGCACTCGCCGCGCTGCCCGGCACCACCTTCCTGCCGCCGCCGCTGCGCCCGACCGACGCCGCGCTGGCCGAAGACGACGCGCTGCTCGGGGCGCTGCGCGCGCTCGAGGCCGGCGATGCGCGCCTCGCCGCGCTGTCGCTCGACCGCGCGCGCCGCGACCGCGGGGGCCACCCCGAGCTGACCGCGCTGCAGGCCTGGGCGCTGCTCACCGACGGGCAGCCGCTGGATGCCGTCGCGCTCTCGCGGCCGCTCGCCGTGACGGGCGCGCGCGCCGCCCAGTACGTGCTCGCCCGCGCGCTGGTCGCCGCCGGACGCCCGGCGGACGCCCACGAGTGGTTCGAGCGCAGCCGCCGCGCCGGCGAGGACGGCGCGGGCTACCGACCCTGGGCGCTCGAGGCCGCCCTCGAGGCGGACGCCCCCGAGGTGGTCCTGCGCGAGCTCGAGCCGCAGCTCCTGGCCGGCCCGCTGCCCGAGTCCGATGCACTGCTGCTGGCCCGCGCCCTGGTCCGCGCCGGCCGCACCGAGGACGGGGTGGCGCAGTACGACCAGCTCCTGCGCGGCCCGGCGGCCGAGGACCCGCGCCTGTGGACCGAGGCCGGCGGCGTCCTGTTCCGCGCCGGGGTGCGCCGCGCCGACGGCGAGACCTTCGCCCGCGCCGCGCGCTACTTCGAGCGCGCCGTCGAGCTCGACCCGCAGGACGCCCGCTTCCGCTTCAACCTGGCCTGCGCCCAGGACTGGGGCGGCCGGGCGGCGGCGGCCGAGGCCTCCTACGAGCGCGCCCTCGAGCTGCGCCCCGGCTACCTCGAGGCCTACGAGAACCTCGTCTTGCTGCTGCGCGGGCAGGAGCGGATGGACGACGCGCGGGCCGCGCAGCAGCAGATGCTGCGGCAGCCGCTCACGCCCGAGGAGCTCGAGCGCGTGCTGGCCGCGGTCGAGGGCTGAGCCCGCTCAGTCGGCGGCGTCCCAGCCCAGCAGGAAGGGCATCCGCGCCTGCACGCCGCGCGCCCGCGCCACGCGCTCGATCTCGGCGGCGGCGCGCACCAGGCCGGAGGCGCGGCTGAGCGGCGGGTCGCTCGGTGCCACGCCGGCGAGGAGCTGCTCGAGCAGGCTGCCGCCGCGCTCGGGCCAGCGCACCTCGTAGCCGGCGCCCAGACCGGCGCGCTGCGCCGCCGAGGCGACGGCCTCGTGCAGGCCGCCGAGTCGGTCCACCAGGCCGAGCTCGAGGCCGGCGCGCCCGGACCACACGCGGCCCTGGGCGATCTCGTGCACCGCCTCCCGCTCGAGGCCGCGGCCCTCGACCACGCGGTCGAGGAAGGCTTCGTAGATGCCGTCCACCTCCTCCTGGACTCGGGCCAGCTCGGCCTCGGTCTTGGGCCGCCACAGCGTGTCCATGTCGGCGAACTCGCCGGTCTTCACCGTCTGCGGCGAGACGCCGGCCTCGGCCAGCAGGCCGCCGGCGTGGGGGAACATGCCGAAGACCCCGATCGAGCCGGTGATCGTGCCGGGGCGGGCCCAGATCTCGTCGGCCAGGCAGCTGATCCAGTAGCCGCCGCTGGCCGCGAGGTCGCCCATCGAGACCACGACCGGCTTGGACGCCCGGGTCAGGCGCACCTCGCGCAGGATGGTCTCGGAGGCGGAGGCGCTGCCGCCCGGGCTGTTCACGCGCAGCACGACCGCGTCCACCTCCTCGTCGAGGCGGGCGCGGCGCAGGGCGCGGGCCACCGTGTCGCCGCCGACCCCGTCCTCGGTGTCGCCGTCGACGATCTCGCCCTCGGCGTAGACCACGGCGACCACGCCCTCGCGCTCGTACAGCGCGTCGTCGCCGATCGCCTCGTGCTCGACGAGGGCCAGGTAGTCCTCCAGGCCGACCTGCGGCAGCTCGTCCGCGGCGGCGCCGGTGTGCTCGGCGAGCAGGGCCAGCACCTCGTCGAAGGGCATCACGCTGTCCACCAGGCCGGCCGCCACGGCCTCCTCGGGCGACAGCAGGCCGCGCGTGCGCAGCACCTCGCGCAGGGCGTCGGCGGTGGTGCCGCGGCCCTCGGCGATCCGCTCGAGCACCACGTCCTCGAGCTCGTCCGCCAGCCGCTGCAGCTGCTCGCGGTTGGCCTCGCTCATCTCCTCGAGGAGGTAGGGCTCGACGGCCGACTTGTACTTGCCCACCCGGGTCACCTGCACGCCGACGCCGAGGCGGTCGAGCAGCCCCTTGAAGTACATCGAGGAGAGGGCCATGCCGTTGAACTCCACCAGGGCCAGCGGCGGGACGTGGACCGAGCTGCACGCCGAGGCCAGGTAGAGCTCGGCCTCGCCGGGCTGGTCGAGGAAGGCGACGGCCGGCTTGCCGGCGGCGCGGAAGGCGGCCAGCCCCTCGCGCAGGGCCTCGAGGGTGGCGGTGCCGAGGGCAGCGTCGCCGCGCAGGAAGAGCGCCGCGATGCGCTCGTCGGCCGCAGCCTCGAGCAGGGCCGCGCGCACGGCGCGCAGCTCGAGCGCCTCGTCCTCGCCGGACAGGATCATGTCCTGCGGGGACGGCGCGCGCCCGCGGTCGCTCAGCGCGACGCCGAGGTCGACGGTGAGCACGCTGCCGTCCTCGAGGTCGGGGAGCTCCTCGCGCAGGAGGGCGGTCGAGACGATCAGGGCGAGGAGGAAGACCGCGGCGAGGACGCCCAGGACGGTCGCGAGGAAGTTGCGCAGGAAGGCCTTCATGCCGGCAACATGATACGCAGCGCGTCGGCCAGGATGCGGTAGTCCTGCTCCCGGTTGTAGGCCTGGGCCGAGACCCGGACCAGCCGCTTCGGCGGGGCCGGCCAGGGGATGACGGGGACCTCGACCCGGTGCTCGTCGTAGAGCGCCGTCTGCAAGGGGTCGACGTAGAGGTAGGAGGTCGGCTCGCCGCCGCCGTCGGGCAGCGGCACGGCGCCGAGGGTGCCGATCATGTCGTCCGGGGCCGGCAGCTCGGCGCCCAGCGCCTCGGCCACGATCGCGCGCCCGCGCAGGGCCAGCTCGCGGTTGCGCCGCATGTGCTCGGGCCACCCGCCGGGGAACAGGCCGCCGAGGAAGCGGAGCGCCTCGGGCACGCACAGCCACGGCGTGGGGTCGTCGGTGCCGGTCCAGCCGAACTCGAGCTGGAAGCGGCTGCGCGCGCGGGTGTCGGCGTTGGCGCCGTGGCTGATCACCGCCGGCCGCACCTCGGGCTGGAGCTCGCGGCGCACCCACAGAAAGGCGGCGCCCTTCGGCGCGCAGACCCACTTGTGCAGGTTGCCGGTGTAGTAGTCGGCGCCGAGCGCGGACAGGTCGAGCGGCAGCATGCCCGGCGCGTGGGCGCCGTCCACCAGCACGCGCACGCCGCGCTCGCGCAGGGCGGCGGCGAGGCGCGCGGCGGGGAAGACCACGCCGGTCTGCGAGGTGACGTGGTCGAACAGCGCCAGCTTGGTGCGCGGGCCGACCCCGGCGAGGAAGGCCTCGACCACCTCGTCCTCGGAGGCCAGCGGGAAGGGGACGGCGACCTGCCGCACGGTGGCGCCGGCGCGCGCGGCGACGAAGTCCACCACGTTGCGGCAGGCGTTGTACTCCTGGTCGCCGACCAGCAGCTCGTCACCGGCCGCGAGCGGCAGGTGCTGCAGCACCGCGTTGACGCCCGAGGTGGCGTTGCGCACGAAGACCAGGTCGTCCACCTCGGCGCCGAGGAAGGCGGCCAGCATCGCCCGCGCGCCGTCGATCATCCCCTCGAGCTCGCGGGCCAGGAAGCGGACCGGACCGCGCTCCATGCGCGCGCGCAGCTCGTCCTGGTAGGCGAGCACCGGCCGCGGGCAGGCCCCGAAGGAGCCGTGGTTGAGGAAGACGACCTCGGGGTCGAGGCTCCAGTGCTGGGCGAGGCCGGCGGTCGGGGAGGGCTCCATGGGCGGACAGCCTACAATCCGGCCGGAGCCCGCCGGGTGCGGGCGCGCCGCCATGCAAGACCTGATCGAATCGATCCGCCGCGACTGGCCGGCCCTGGCCGGCGCGCTCGAAGACCCGCGGCTCCGCGCCGTCCTGATCGTGCTCGGCTCGGTGGTCGCGGCCCGCCTGGCCGACTGGGTCCTCAGCGCCGTCCTGCGCCGCCTGGTGCGGCGCACGCGGATGCTGTTCGACGACCAGCTCGTCGCCCTGCTGCACGGCCCGGTGGTCAAGAGCGTGGTGCTCGGGGGCTTCGTCCTCGCGGCGCGGCAGCTCGGCCTCGACGCCGCCGCCGCCGGCGAGCCGCGCCCGATCGAGACCTTCACGGTGCGGGTGCTGATGACCCTGGTCCTGCTGGTCTGGGCCGGCTTCGCCTTCCGCTTCACCCGGGTCGTGCTGCGCGCGCTGAGCGACGACGACACGCGCGCCCACGTGGTGCAGCCGCGCACCTACCCGCTGTTCGACAACCTGGCCAAGCTGCTGCTTTTCGCGGTGGCGGTCTACCTGGCCATCGTGGTGTGGGACCTCGACGCCACCGGCTGGCTGGCCTCGGCGGGGGTGATGGGCATCGCGCTGGGCTTCGCCGCGCAGGACACCCTGGGCAACCTCTTCGCCGGCGTCTTCATCATCGCCGACGGACCCTTCGCGGTCGGCGACTACATCGTGTTGGACAGCGGCGAGCGCGGCCGCGTGGACCACATCGGGCTGCGCTCGACGCGCATCCTGACCCGCGACGACATCGAGATCACGATCCCCAACTCGGTCATCGGCAAGGCCAAGATCACCAACGAGGCCGGCGGGCCGAGCCCGAAGCGGCGGCTGCGCGTGCCGGTGGGGGTGGCCTACGGCAGCGACGTCGAGGCCGTGCGCGCCGCCCTGATGGAGGTCGCCCTGGCCGAGCCGCTGGTCTGCGACGACCCCGAGCCGCGGGTGCGCTTCCGCAACCTCGGCGAGAGCAGCCTGGACTTCGAGCTGCTGGGCTGGATCGAGCGGCCGGAGCTGCGCGGGCAGGCGGTCGACGCCCTGCTGACCGCGGTGGTGGCCCGCTTCGAGCGCGACGGGATCACGATCCCCTTCCCGCAGCGGGACCTGTGGGTGCGGGAAATGCCCGGATCGGGGAACCCGGACCGGGCCTGATCCGTCATCCTGGAGGAGCCCTCCGGCCGGTCGCCGGGGGGCTCCCCGGCCATGCACATCCTCGTCCCCATCCTCCTCGCCCTCCCGGCGGCGGCCCCTCAGCAGCCCGCCCCGGCTCCCCCGGACCTCGTCAAGGTCGCCGCCGCCTCGCCGGCCGACTTCCACGCCCTGCAAGCGCAGGGCTTCGACGTGGACGACCACGCCGGCGCCGACGCCGCGGGCCACCTGACGGTCTACGCCGACGACGCCGAGCAGGCCCGCCTGGCCGCCGCCGGGTGGTCCTTCTACGTCGAGGTCGAGGACCTGCCCGGCCACTACGCCGCGCGCGCGGCGGCCGCCCCGGCCCGCGCCGCGGTCGGCTCGATGGGCGGCTTCCGCACCCTGGCCGAGATCGAGCAGGAGATGGACCGCCTGGCCGCCGCCTTCCCCGGCCTGGTCTCGCCGAAGTTCTCGGTCGGCACCAGCATCCAGGGCCGCCCGATCTGGGCGATGCGCGTCTCGACCACGCCGAACGTCCACGACCCGAACAAGCCGGTCGCCTACTACGACGCGATCCACCACGCGCGCGAGCCCATGTCGGGCGAGTCGCTGCTGAACTTCGCCGACTGGCTCGGCAGCAACTACGGCGTCGACCCGGCCGTCACCCGCGTCGTCGAGTCGCGCAACCTGCTGTTCCTGCCCTGCATCAACCCGGACGGCTACGAGTACAACCGCCAGACCAACCCGAACGGCGGCGGCATGTGGCGCAAGAACCGGCGCAACAACGGCGGCAGCTACGGCGTCGACCTGAACCGCAACTACGACTGGGAGTGGGGCCCGCAGTGGAGCGGCTCGAGCGGCTCGCCGTCGAGCGAGACCTACCGCGGCACCGCGCCCTTCTCCGAGCCCGAGACCGCCGCCGTGCGCGACCTGCTCGCGGCGCAGACCCCGGGCATGTCGATCTCGGCCCACACCTACTCCAACCTGTGGATCTACCCCTGGGGCTACGACACGGTCTACACCTCGGAGAACGCGCTCTACCGCCAGTTCGGCGCCGCGATGACGGCCAACAACGGCTTCACCTACGGCACGGCCTGGGAGGTGCTCTACACCGCCAACGGCTGCAGCGACGACTACCACTACGGCGCGCACGGCACCTACGCCTTCACGCCGGAGATCGGCAGCAGCAGCGACGGCTTCTGGCCGAACCCGAACCGCATCCAGACCCTCGCCGAGGCGGTGCGCCCCGGCTACCTCATGGTGGCGCAGTGGAGCGGCGGCTGGGCCGCGGTGCAGGACCAGGTGTGGAGCGAGCTCAGCGGCAACGGCGACGCCTTCCGCGAGCCCGGCGAGACCTGGCAGCTCAGCCTGGTGCTGGCCAACCAGGGCGCCTTCGCGGTCAGCGGCACGGCCGACCTCGGCTCGAGCGACCCGCTGGTCACCGTCAGCGGCGGCCCGCTCGCGCTGCAGGTGCCGGCCCGCGGCCAGGGCACGGTGGGCCCGTTCACGGTGGCCTTCGACGCCAACGCGCAGAACGGCGCGGCCTACGCGCTCGACCTCGGCCTCGACTACGACGGCAGCGCGACCGTCGAGCCGCTGCAGGTCGTGCTCGGCCGCGAGCGCCTGCTGGCGCACGACGACATGGAGACCGCCGTGGCCGGCTGGACGGTGAGCAACTCGACCAACTGGTCGTGGGAGCGCGCCGTGCCGCAGCAGACCACGAGCGGCGGCCAGACCGTGCAGCCCGGCAGCGACAACCCCGCCGGCAGCGGCACCCGCTGTTGGGTGACCGGGGCGGCCGCCGGCGGCAGTGCCGGCACCAACGACGTGGACGGCACGACCTGGCTGACCTCGCCGCGCTTCGCCGCCGGCGGCTTCGCCCACGTCGGCCTCGAGTACGCGCGCTGGTTCGCCAACCTGCCCGGCAACGCCCAGGACGACGTCTTCCTCGCCCAGGTGTCGAACGACGGCGGCGCGAGCTGGGTCGACCTCGAGGTGAGCCCGAACGCCAACTCCTGGCAGACGGTGTCCTTCGACCTCGAGGCCTTCGTCGCCCTGACCGACGCCATGCGCCTGCGCTTCCGCGCCGAGGACAACCCGAACAACGACCTCACCGAGGCGCTGCTCGACGACCTGCGGCTGACCACCTTCAGCGGCCTGCCCACCCTGGGGTCCTGGGGCGAGGCGGCCGTCGGCGGCCCGGTCGACCTGTTCCTCGACGGCCCGGCCGGGACCAACTGGCAGCTCCTGTGGAGCTTCGGCCGCAACGCCGGCCAGACGGTCGGCGGGGTGGAGGGCCTCTACTACCTGAACGGCGGCCCGAACATCCTGCTCGGCGGCAGCCTGGGCGCCGACGGGCGCGCGGTGCAGACCGTCACGGTGCCCAACAACGCCGGCCTGTCCGGCCGCACGGTGTACCTGCAGACCGTGGTCGACTACGGCGGACCGCAGGCGGCGCTGAGCAACGCGCTCGCCCTGCCGATCGGCTAGGCCGGCGGCGGACTCCGCACGGGGCGGCGGCTGGGATCAGCCGCCGCCCTTCTTGTTGCCCTTCTTCGGCAGCGAGGGCTTCTTGTCGTCCCCGCCGAGCAGGCCGCCGAGCACGTCCTTGGCGTCCTTGCCCTGCAGCAGCTCGTCCTTCTTCTCCTCGAGCAGCTTCTTGCCGCGGTCCTCGATCTCGGCCTTCATAGCGCCGGTGAGCAGGTCCTTCAGCGAGGTCTCGTTCTCGATGTCGAAGCTCGGCTCGGTCGGCGTGCCGCCGAGCACGAAGTCGAAGGCCACCGGCGCCGAGGCCAGCGCCTGGTTGAGCAGGCGGGTGAATTCCTTCGGCTTCAGGCCGAGCACCTCGGGCGAGCGCGGCGTGGTGCCGAGCTCGACGCCGACCAGCTTCACCTTCACCTTGCCGCTGAGCGACTCGTCGGTGAAGCGCAGCTGGCGCGTGTCGAAGTCGATCGTGCCGCTCTTCAGGCGGTAGGGGAGCGACTTGGACACCAGGTGGACCACCGACTCGACCGGGATGCCGCCGGCCTTCAGCTTGAGCCGCGAGGGCGTCCCGTCGCGCGCCAGATCGAGCTGGAAGTCGACCTCGCCGCCGCTCGTGAAGCGGCCCTGGCCGACGAAGCTGGCCGGGCCGGTCTCGCCCTCGGGTGCCGCGCCGAGCCGCTCGGCGCTGAGGGTCAGCGAGTCGATCGGGGGGAGCAGCGGCTGGCCGGTGCGCTCGTCGCGCGTCTCCCAGCGGAAGCCGGTCAGCGCGGCGCGGCCGAGCCAGAAGGACAGGCCCTCCTCCTCGGCGTCGCCGAGGTAACTGGCGCGGCCGGGGTGGGCCGAGCGGGTGCGGGCGGCCCGCTCCTCGGCCGCCTCCGGGTCCTCGTCGCCGCCGAAGACCGAGCCGATCTCGTCGTAGTACTCCTCGTAGTCCTGCAGGCGCTCCCAGTACTCGCGCACGATCTGCACGAAGTCGCGCTCCTCGGCGGGGACCTCCTCGCGGCCGGGCCCCTCGCGCGGCGGCTTCTCGGCGGCGACCTCGGGCGGCGGCGGGCCGGGGTCGATCGACAGGCGGCCGTTCTCGTCGACGACGAGGTGCAGCACCGCGCCGTCGAGGCTGGCCTCGAGCAGGTGCAGGCGGCCGGCGAGCAGGTCGAAGGTCGAGGCGTCGAAGGCCACGGACGCCGCCTCGAGCACGGGGTGCTCGGGCGTGCCGACGAGCAGGCCGTCGATGCCGGCCGAGCCGCCGAGGACGGAGAGGCGCGCGTCGGTGAAGTCGATCGGCTGTCCGGTGGCGCCCGGCCCGTAGGTGCGCAGGGCCGAGGCGAACAGCGGGTCGCCGCCGAGGGTGAGGCCGCCGACCACGAGGACGACGAGCAGCAGGACGAGGACGAGCAGTCCGGTGCGGAAGAACTTCATCGCAGCAGCCACCCCAGGAAGCGGAACAGGAAGAAGCCGGCCATCGCCTTGGCCAGGCGGGTCTCACCGAAGCGCTCGCGCCACACGGGCAGGCGGCGCTTCATGACGAGGTGGACCGGGAGGAAGACGACCAGGCCGACGACCAGGCCGAGCAGGGCGCCGCCGAGGCCCCAGTAGGTGTGCAGCTGCCAGCTGGGCAGCGACTCGTAGCAGGCGCGGCCGAAGGACTCGGGCAGCGCGCCCTCGAGCAGGGTCTGGCCGAGGCCGGCGGCGACTCCGCCGAGGAACAGGATGCCGAGCAGCTTGAAGGCGGCGAAGACGATCAGCGCCACCGGGATCGAGCTGCGGACGACGAGCATCACGACCAGCACGAGCTGCCACAGGCCGTTGCCGCCGAGGAAGCCGGTTCCGGGGTCGACGGCTTCGGAAGGGATCAGGCCGAGCAGGATGCCGAACAGGATGCCCAGGGAGAACTCGAGCGGGTCGACCTTGCCGGTCAACGCCCGAGCGAGCTGGCGGAGGAGGGCGAACATCGTTCGCCCGCGATCTTAGCCGCCGGCGGGGAGGGGCAGGCGGCGATCCGGCTCGCGCCCGCGGCCGTCGACGAGCAGGGCCTCGCGGGTCAGCGTGAGCACCGCCCAGGCCGTCTCCTCGGTGTCCACCATGCCCCGCAGGCCCAGGTGGTGGACGCCGTTGCGCTCGGTGTGGCCGCCGGCGTGGTCGTGGCCGTGGATCCAGGCCGCCACCGAGGCGTGGCGGTCGAGCAGCTCGGCCACCTCCGCGGCGTTCCACAGCGCGTGGCGGTCGCCGGGGATGGCGGGGTAGTGGCACAGCAGGACGACGCGTTCACCGGCGCGGTCGGCGCGGGTGAGGACGGCGTCCAGCCAGGCCAGCTGCTCGCCGCCGAGGCCGCCGTTCCAGGTCGGCGCGTCCGGGGCCCAGGCCTCGCGCCAGGCGATCGAGGCGCGCCGCGCGCTGCTCGCGGCCGGCCAGGCGTGCAGGCTGAGGTCGTTGCCGTCGAGGACGACGAAGCGCCAGCCGCCGCGGGCGAAGTCGTGGTAGCGGGCGTCCATCCCGAGGCGGGCCGGCACCCCGGCGATCTCGGCGTCGGCCACCTCGAAGTCGTGGTTGCCGAGCACGTGGTGCACCGGCACGGGCAGCTCGTCGAGCAGCGGCAGCACGGCGTCGTAGCTGGCGGCGTCGCGGTCGATCAGGTCGCCCAGGCTGACCACGAAGGCGGGCGGGTCGGCCTTCAGGTCGTCCACGCAGGCGCGCAGCTTGGCCACCGAGCGCCGGTAGAGGCGCGCTCCGGCGTCCGGAGCGTCGGCGTACTGGCAGTCGGCGATCAGACCGACGCGCAGTTCGGCTGGCTCGGCCGGGCCGGGACCGCCCGCGGCGCAGCCGCCGAGGAGGAGGACGGAGAGCAGGGAGGCGCGGCGCATCGGCCTCCAACTTAGGCGGGCGTTGCGGCGGAAAAGGCCGAACCCCCCGCCCCGGTCGATCCGGAACGGGGGGAACGGCCATTGCAAATCGCAAGGAGGTGAAAAGGAGAGGCGAGTCCCTGCATCCCGTGTTCGCCGGTCCATCCCCTTGGGTGACGAGCACCAGGGACTCGCGCTTTGTGCCTTCAACTCATCAAGGCGAATTCGTCACGAAATGGGACAGAAAACCCGGGTGCCGCGCCGAATTCGGCCAGAAAGATCCGGTCGAAGAAGACAATCAGCCTCCGAAGCGCACGCAGAGGGCTCCTGGGGCCGCTCCGCCGAGGCGGTCGCCCCAGGCCGGAGCACCGATCAGGAAGTCCGGGCGGCCGTCGCCGTCGAGGTCCGCGCCGCCGTGGAGGGCCATGCCGAAGGCGTCGTCCGGCCCGGTGGCCGGAAAGACCTGGCGCGGCACGCCGCTGGCGCCCGACACCGCCAGGGCCGGTCCGCCGGCGGCCAGGAACTCGACCCCGCGCCAGCGCCCCGGCAGGCCGAGCAGGTAGTCGGCGCGGCCGTCGCCGTCGACGTCGCCGCAGCCGCCGAGGGCGAGCCCGAAGCCGCGGCCGCGCAGGGCCGGCGGGAGGGTGTGGCTGCGCAGCAGCCGGTCCCCGGCGGGGGAGTGCAGGTGGACGGCGTCGCCGCCCGGTTCGCCGATGAGCAGCTCGGGCAGTCCGTCGCCGTCGCAGTCGCCGGGGGCGAGCAGCGCGGCGCCGAGGAAGCGGCCCGGGCCGCCGCCGGTGCGCGTGCCGATCTCACGACCGTCGGCGCCGGAGTGGACGACGACCGCGCCGGCGTCCTGCAGGGCTCCCGGCGCGGCCAGCGCGTAGTCGGCCACGCCGTCGCCGTCGAGGTCGTCCAGCCCGGCCACCGCGCGGCCGAGCGCGCCGCGGCTCAGGCTGCCGTTGTGCGTGCGCAGCAGCGCGCCGGTGCGGCCCGAGTGGATGCGGACGAGGCCGCGGCCGAGCACCGCGCCGGGCGCGCCGACCAGCAGCTCGTTCACGCCGTCGCCGTCGAGGTCGCCGACCGCCGCCACCGCCGCGCCGAACTCCTCGTCGGCCGCGGCGCCGTCGAGGCGCAGCCACGCGGCGCCGGTGGCGCCCGACCACACGTAGAGCGAGCCGCAGTGCGGCGCGGTGAAGTTCGTGTAGCGCGCCCCGCTGGCGTACTCGGGGTGGCCGTCGCCGTCGAGGTCGCCGACGACCGCGGCCGCCTCGCCGAGGCGCACGTTGCAGCCGGGCCCGGTGTGGCGGCGCAGCACCGCGCGCGTCGCGCCGTCGTAGACGTAGACCGCGCCGGAGTTGAAGCCGCCCGAGTCCTGGCAGAAGGCCGAGGTGCCGATCTCGGGCACGCCGTCGCCGGTCACGTCGGACAGGAAGAAGGCCGTCCGCCCGTGGCCGTCCCAGTGGACGCCCCCGGGGAGTTCGAAACCTCCCTGCGGGAGGAGGAGGGTGAGGAAGAGAGGGAGCAACCCTCCCCATCCTGCCACGGAACGGCAGGACGGGGAGGGCGGATCCGCCTCAGCGGTCGAAGCGGTCGAGCTCCATCACCTTGGTCCAGGCGGCGACGAAGTCGGCCACGAACTTCGCGCCGGCGTCGTCCGCGGCGTAGACCTCGGCGATCGCGCGGAGCTGCGAGTTCGAGCCGAAGACCAGGTCCACCGGGCTGGCGGTCCAGCGCAGCGCGCCGGTCGCGCGGTCGCGGCCCTCGTAGCGGTAGGGGCCGGCCGGGGCCCACTCGGTGTCCATGCTCAGCAGGTGGACGAAGAAGTCGTTGCTGAGCTGCCCCGGGCGATCGGTCAGCACGCCGAGCTCGCTGCCGCCGGTGTTGGCGCCGAGCACGCGCAGGCCGGCGACCAGGACGCTCATCTCGGGCGCGCTGAGGGTGAGCTGGTTGGCGCGGTCGACCAGGGCGACCTCCGGCCGGCGCGTCTCGCGCGCGCCGAGGTGGTTGCGGAAGCCGTCGGCCGCCGGTTCGAGGTGGGCGAAGGAGACCGGGTCGGTCCACTCCTGCGGCGCGTCGGTGCGGCCGGGCAGGAAGGGCACCTCGACCTCGTAGCCGGCCTCGGCCGCGGCCCGCTCGATCGCCGCGCCGCCGGCGAGCACGATCAGGTCGGCGAGCGAGACCCGCGTGCCGTCGGTCTGCTCGGCGTTGAAGTCCTGGCGCACCGCCTCGAGCGCGGCGAGCACCTCGGCCAGCGCGGCCGGGTCGTTCACCGCCCAGTCCTTCTGCGGCGCGAGGCGGATGCGCGCGCCGTTGGCGCCGCCGCGCTTGTCGCTGTCGCGGAAGCTCGCGGCGGCGGCCCAGGCCGTGGACACCAGGCGGCCGGGGTCGATGCCGGTGGCGAGCACCGCGCGTTCGAGGGCGGCGATGTCACCAGCGTCGATCAGCGGGTGGTCGACGGCGGGGACCGGGTCCTGCCACAGCTGGGCCTCGGGGACCTCCGGTCCGAGCAGGCGCGTGACCGGGCCCATGTCGCGGTGGGTCAGCTTGTACCAGGCGCGCGCGAAGGCGGCGTCGAACTCCTCGGGGTTCTCGTGGAAGCGACGCGAGATGGCGAGGTAGGCGGGGTCGCGGATCAGCGCGATGTCGGTGGTGAGCATCATCAGCGTCTGCCGCTTCGCCGGGTCGTGCGCGTCCGGCACGATCGCCGGCGCGCCCTTCGGCTGCCACTGGTGGGCGCCGGCCGGGCTCCTGGTCAGCTCCCACTCGAAGTTGAACAGGTTGGCGAGGTAGCCCTGGCTCCACCGGGTGGGGGTGACGGTCCAGGCGCCCTCGAGGCCGCTGGTGATCGTGTCGCCGCCCTTGCCGCTGCCGTGGCGGCTCTTCCAGCCGAGGCCCTGCTGCTCGAGCGGGGCGCCCTCGGGGTCGGGGCCGACGCGCCCCTCGGGGCTGGCCGCGCCGTGCGCCTTGCCCAGCGTGTGGCCGCCGGCGATCAGGGCGACGGTCTCCTCGTCGTCCATGCCCATGCGGCCGAAGGTCTCGCGGATGTCGCGCGCGGCGGCGAGGGGATCCGGCACGCCGTTCGGGCCCTCCGGGTTGACGTAGATCAGACCCATCTGGACCGCGGCCAGCGGGTTGGCCAGCTCGCGCTCGCCGGAGTGACGCTGGTCGGCCAGCCACTCGCCCTCGGGCCCCCAGAAGATGTCGTTCTGCGGCTCCCAGACGTCCTCGCGTCCGCCGCCGAAGCCGAAGGTCTCGAAGCCCATCTGCTCGAGCGCGACGTTGCCGGCCAGCACCATCAGGTCGGCCCACGAGACGCTGCTGCCGTACTTCTGCTTGACCGGCCACAGCAGGCGGCGCGCCTTGTCCAGGTTCGCGTTGTCGGGCCAGCTGTTGAGCGGGGCGAAGCGCTGCGTGCCGTCGGAGGCGCCGCCGCGGCCGTCGCCGACGCGGTAGGTGCCGGCGCTGTGCCAGGCCATGCGGATGAACAGCGGCCCGTAGTTGCCCCAGTCGGCCGGCCACCAGTCCTGCGAGTCGGTCATGACCCGGGCGATGTCGGCCTTGAGGGCGTCGAGGTCCACCTGCGCGAAGGCGGCGGCGTAGTCGAAGTCGCTGCCCAGCGGGTTGCCCCGCGCGGAGTTCTGGTGGAGCACGCTCAGGTCGAGCTGCTCGGGCCACCAGTCGCGGTTGGACATCGCGCCGGTGGCAGGGGTTTCCTGGGCGGGGAGGGCCGTGGCCAGGGCGAGGAGACCGGGGATCGCGGCGAAGAGTCTCATGGTTCCTGGGGTGTTGAACGATCCGGGCGGGATTGCCCGGCGGAATCCCTTAGTCCGCCCGCGGAGGCGGTGGAGAAATCTTCGCGGTGGGGGTGGGCGCGGCCCGCTTCAGCCGCGCAGCGCCCAGCGCAGCAGGGTGCGCAGCTTGGGCGCCGCGCCCTGCATGAGCAGCCCGACGCGGAAGACGCGCGCGCCGGCCCACACCGTGGCCAAGGTGAACAGCAGGACCCCCGCCATCCCGGCGACCGGCTGCCACAGGGGGATGCTGGCCGGCGATGCCAGGCGCAGCGTCATGAGCGCCGGCGTGAAGGGCGGGACCAGGCTGGCCACCGTGGCGAAGCCGCCGAGCGGGTCCTGCAGCACCGGGAACCAGATGAACATCGGGATCAACACCGGCACGATCACCAGCGGGGTGCGCGCGGAGGCCTCGGCCTGGTCGTTGCACGAGGCGCCCACCGCGGCGGCCAGGGCGCCGAACATCAGGATCGAGGCGCTGGTGATCGCCAGCAGCCAGGGCAGCAGGTCGAAGGGCACGAACTCGCCGCCGCCGGTGGCCGCCGTGACGATCCAGGCGACCAGCGAGTAGAAGGCCAGCACGGTCAGGCTGACCGCGACGCCGCCGAGCAGCTTGCCGAGCATCAGGCCGAAGGGCGAGACGGTGCCGAGCAGCACCTCGGCGATGCGCAGGCTCTTCTCCTCCATCGTCGAGCCGAGCAGCGGCAGGGCGCCGAGGATGGTCATGATGAACAGGATCATCATCACCGCCATCGGCGCGAGGATGGTCTCGAGCTCGTTCGTGCGCTGGCCGCCGCCGACCGCGCCGGTGGCGGCGTCGCGGGTGAGCAGGGCCATCGACTCGGTGCCGATGCGGCCGGTGACGCGCGCCACCTCCTGCGGGTCGAGCCCGGCCTCGCGCGCGCGCAGCTCGATCAGGCGCTGGTTGACCGGCCACCACAGCCAGCCGCGGATCTCTCCCTGCAGGGGGTTCTCCGAGTAGAAGCGCAGGCCGGTGTCGCCGCCCTCCCGCTCGGGGTGGAGGACGTCCGGGCCGATCTCGAAGAAGGCGTGCAGCTCGCGCGCCCGCACGCGGTCGGACAGCGCCAGCTTCTGCGCCGCGGCGTCGGGCTCGGGGGCGACCTCCTCGAGCAGGTAGCGCGGCGCCGTCTGCGCGCCGGTCGCGGGGTCGATGACGTCCTGCGCGTTGCGCGCCTCGGCGCGGGCGAGGAGGGCCTCGGCGACCACGCCGCTGCGGTCGACCACGGCGATGCGCTTGTCGGCGGTGTCGACCCGGTCCTTGAGCAGCACGAAGGCGATCGTGCTGCCGCTGAACAGCACCGGGAACAGCAGCAGGCTGAGCAGGAAGCCCTTGGTGCGCACCTGGGCGGCGTACTCGCGGCGGGCCACGCGAAGGACCCGGTTCACGCCTCCGCCTCCTGCGGCGCCGCCGGCGCGGCCGCGTCGCGTCCGGCGATGCGCACGAAGATGTCGTGCAGCGAGGGCTGGGTGATCTCGAAGTGGCTCACCGCGCCGCGCTCGAGCAGCCGCGGCAGGAGCGCGCGCCCGTCGGCGCCGGGCTCGAGCTGGAGCTCCTGCAGGCGGCCGTGGTCGCGCACCTCGGCCACGCCGGGGAGGGCGCGCAGCCCGCCGGCGCCGCCCTCGAGGCGCAGCCGCACGGTGTCGGCGCCGTAGCGGTCCTGGATCTCCTGCAGCGTGCCGTCGAGCACCTTGCGCCCGCGGTGGATCATCAGGATGGCGTCGCACATGCGCTCGGCGGCGGCCATGTCGTGGGTGCTGAAGATCACGGTCGCGCCGCCGCGCTGCAGCTCGAGCACCGCCTCGCGCAGCACGTCGGTGTTGACCGGGTCGAGGCCGGAGAAGGGCTCGTCCAGGATCAGCAGCTCGGGCCGCGAAACCACCGCGGCGATGAACTGCACCTTCTGGCTCATCCCCTTGCTGAGCGCCTCGACCTTCTTGTCGGCCCAGGCGGCGAGGCCGAAGCGCTCGAGCCAGTCGTCCACCTCGGCGGCGACGTCGCGGCCGCACTTCATCTCGCCGAAGAAGCGCAGCAGGGGGCGCACCTTCATCTTGCGGTAGAGGCCGCGCTCCTCCGGCAGGTAGCCGACCCTCTCGGTGGCCGCTTCCGGGCCCTCCTCACCGAGCACGCGGACCCGGCCGGCGTCCGGCAGCAGGATGCGCATGACCATGCGCAGCGTGGTGGTCTTGCCCGAGCCGTTCGGCCCGGTGAAGCCATAGACGCTTCCGCGGGGCACCGCGAACGAGAGTCCGTCCACCGCACGGTACGGACCGAAGGATTTGGTGACGGACTCGAGCTCGACGGCAGTCATGCGGGGCCTCCTGTCCGCTATGGTAGGAGCGCGATCCCACCCCCCGGGCCGGTAGCTCAATGGTCAGAGCAGCGGACTCATAATCCGTTGGTTTCAGGTTCAAGTCCTGGGCGGCCCACCAGCACCCGGGCAGCCGGCGCGGGCGGCCTCACTCGGAGAAGGCGGCGTGCAGGCGCTCGTACTTGCGCTGCAGGGCGCGTCGCAGGGCGCTACGCCGCGTGTCGGAGACCAGCCGGCCGTCGAGCAGGAGGTCCACGCAGGCCTCCGCCGGCGCGTGACGGACCGCCAGGCCGTTCGCGCGCAGGTGTTCTGCGAGCGCGTGGAGGACTCGGTGGTCCTCGCGCGACCGGGCGAGGCGGAAGCGCTCGGCCAGCCCCCGCAGACCCAGGCGCCGGGCGTTGGCGTGAGCGATGTTGCGCACGCCGAGGAAGACCACGGCGCTCTCCTCGAGGCGGAAGGCGACCTCGACGTGGCCGCAGCCGAAGTGGCTGGTCCAGCAGAAGTAGCGGTAGGCCAGGGGGCCGACGCTGGGGGCGGCCTGGCGCAGCGAGAAGTAGCCGAGGCCCGCGCCGGGCGCCGTCCTCCGGCGCAGGTGGACGCGCAGGACCAGCTCGCCCAGGCCGCGCGCGGCGAAGCGGCGACCCGCGAGCGCGGCGAGGCGCGGCTCCGCCACGCGCGCGCCGCGCACGGTGCGGTTCACCAGCGCGCGCACTCCGGTGTACATCGCGAGCTGGTAGCCGCGCCGCCGGGCGGCGTGGCCGAAGCCCTGGAGCCAACGCATGGTCGCCGGCCATGCTAGCCGGGGCCGCGAGGGGGCGGCAAGGGTTAGAGTGGCTCTCCGGATGCGACGGCTCCTCCAGCTGCTTCCCTGCCTCCTCCTCGCCGCCCCTGCCCGCGCCCAGGACTGGACGGTCTTCGCCGAGGGCAGCGCCGAGCAGGTCCTCGCCGCGGTCGCCGAACTGCCGGCGGACTCCGGGCTGGCGACGACCGACTCGCTGGGCCGCAGCGCCCTCTTCTTCGCCGCGCAGGCCAACCCCCGTCCCGAGGTGATCCGGGCCCTGCTCGGGGCGGGAGCCTCCATCGAGCAGGCCACGCCGCTCGGCTGGACGGCGCTGACTGCCGCGGCCGCCTTCAATCCCTCGGCGGAGGTTGTCGAGGCCCTGCTCGCCGCCGGCGCCGACCTCGGCCACCGCGACCCCAAGGGTTGGACGCCGCTCCTCTTCGCCGCCCGCTACAACCGCTCGGCGCCCGTCCTGCGCGAGCTGCTCGCCGCCGACGCCGAGCGCGAGGCGCGCAACGACATCGGCTGGACGCCGCTGATGGCCGCGGCCGGCTCCAACTCGGCCGAGGCGGTGGCCGCGCTGCTCGAGGCCGGCGCCGAGGTCGAGGTGCGCAACCCGCAGGGCGTCACGCCCCTGATGCTCGCCGCGCGCGCCAACTCCGCAGCGACCGTCACCGCCCTCCTCGACGCCGGCGCCAACCCCCGCGCCTGCGACCGCCACGGGCGCACCGCCCTCGACCTCGCCCAGGACAACGAGGGCCTGGCCGGGACCGAGGCCCTCGACCGGCTCGAGCGCGCGCTGCGTCCGCGCCGCGGCTGACCCGCCTCAGCGCGAGGTGTAGCCGAGCTCCTCGAGGTCGCGGAGCTGGGCGGGATCGTCCACCGCCTCGAGCAGGGGCTGCTGGTGCTCGCGGTCCGCGGTCGAGGTGCTGCGCCGCCAGGCGGCGAAGCGCGCGACCAGCTCACGCATGCGCGCGTCGTGGTCGGCCTGCGCGGCGGCGCCGGCGGGCCGCTCGACCGATTCGTGCGGGTCGTCCTCGAGGTCGTACAGCAGGAAGGTGCCGCGGCCCTCCGCGCCGAGCTGCCCGTGCACCTTCCAGCGCTCGTCGTAGCGGAAGCTGAACAGGCTGAGGAACTGGCTGATCCGCAGCCGCTCGCCGCCGTAGCTGCGGCGGCCGTCGAGCAGGGGAAGCAGGCTCTCGCCCTGCACACCCGGCAGCGGCTCGAGGTCGAGCAGCTCGGCCACGGTCGGCAGCACGTCCACCAGCATGGTCGGCTCGTCGCACACCGCGCCGCCGAAGCGGCCGCCGGGGAAGCGGACCAGCAGGGGCACCTCGAGCTGCTCCTCCCACAGGCGGTTGTGGCCGATGTAGGGCCGCCGGTCGGCCAGGCTCTCGCCGTGGTCGCTCAGCACGACGAGCAGGCTGCGGTCGAGCGTGCCGTCGGCGCGCAGCCCCTCGAGGAAGCGGCCGAGCTGGTCGTCGGCCTCCGCCACGCCGGCGTCGTAGCTGTCGTGGAGCAGCTGGACGTCGGCGGCCCAGGCCGCCGGGCCGGGGGCGCCGGCGCGGGCCAGCACCTCGCGGAAGTCCTCCTGCCCGCACAGCCCGTCCAGCACGAGGTCGCCGTCGTAGCCGGCGGTGAACTCGCTGCGCCAGGGCTCGGCCGGCTCGTAGGGGCAGTGGATGTCGAAGGTGTGCAGGAAGAGGAAGAAGGGCTCGTCCGGCTCCCGCGCGTCGAGCCAGCGCTGCGCCTGCGGCAGGATCGTGGCCAGCCCGCGGTTGACCACCCCGCGCGCCTCGTCGTCGCGGTCGACGTAGGTGTCGAAGCCGTCCTCGAAGCCGTAGCCGCGGGCGAGGAAGCCGCCGCCGGTGAAGGCCGCCGTGCTCCAGCCGGCGTCCTGCAGGAGCTGCGCCAGCCCGGCGGGCGCCTCGCGGAAGCTGTCGACGTCGTGGCCGTGGCGGTGGACGAACTGCCCGCTGAACAGGCTGCGGTGCGAGGGCGCGGTGTTGCTGCTCTGGCTGAGGCAGTCGCTGAACACCACCGACTCGCGCGCCAGCCGCTCGAGGTGGGGGCTGTTGCGCGCCTCGCCGCCGAAGGGCGTCAACGCGTCGGCGCGGCAGGTGTCGAGGCTGACCAGGATCACGGAGATCGGGTCCGCCGACGGAGAGGACGGGTCGCCCTCGCCGCGCGCGCAGGCGCCCAGGGCGAGGAGGAGGGAGAGGAGGGGGATGGGGACCGCCACCGAACGCATGGCGCCCCTTCCTAGTCCCCGGCCACGGCCGGGCAACCCGGGAAGGGGCGCCTTCCGGGGGCCGCGGCCACGGCCCCCGGCTCGGTTGCGCGATCAATTGATCGTGGCGACCTCGATGTTCGAGGTCGAGCCGTCGGCGACGGCCTGGAACCACACCGTCCGCCCGGCGGCGCCGGCGGGCACGGTGCGCGTGATCGTGGCGTTGCCGCCGGCGTCGGCGCCGGCGCGTGCGGCCTCCTGCGGCGCGGCCAGGCCGACCGTGGTGTGCAGCGCCGGCACGTCGGTGATGCCCTCGCCGCTCAGCGAGTAGGCCAGGAAGACCGGCCGGCTGGCGGGAGCGCCGCTGACGCCGAAGCTGGCGCTGCTGCCGGCGTTGAGGGCCGGCACGGTCAGCACCATGTCGCCCTCGAGCGCGGCGTGCACCGCGGCCTCGAGGTCCACGCGGCCGGTGCCGAAGACGTCGTCCTCGCCCGGCGCGCCGAGGTCGACGCAGGAGCCCTTGAGCCGCGCCTCGAGCTCGAGCGAGCTGAGGTGCGGGTTCGCCGCCCAGGCCAGCGCGGCGACGCCGTTGGCCAGCGGGGTGCTCAGGCTGGTGCCGCTGTAGGCGCCGTAGCCGCCGCCGAGGGCGCAGGACCAGATGTCGACGCCCGGCGCGACCAGGTCGATGGCCAGGCCGTAGCTCGAGAACCAGGCCAGGTTGTCGTTCTGGTCGGTGGCGCCGACCACGACCACGTCGGCCCAGTCGAAGCCGCCGTGGTTCTGCGCGTAGTTGTCCGCGGCGTAGAAGTAGAGGCCGCCGAGCGAGCGGATGTAGGCCCCGGTGGTCTGGATCGAGGGGTCCTGCACGCCGGTGTAGGAGGCGCTGACCGTGTTGGCGCCGTTCTCGACCGCCCAGCGCGCGCCCTCGGTGAGGTCGGACAGGTAGGCGCCGCCGCCCGGGTCGTTCGACACGCGGATCGGCATCAGGTCGATGTTCCAGCAGGCGCCCGCGACGCCGACACCGTTGTCGCCGATGGCGCCGATCGTGCCGCCGGTCAGCGTGCCGTGGCCGTTGATGTCCTGCATCGTCCCGCCGGCGGCCTGCGGCAGGTCCTCGACCGCGTTGTAGCCGGGGATCAGCGAGGCGGCGAGGTCGGGGTGGCCGAGGTCGACGCCGGTGTCGGTCCAGGCGGCGATGCGCCCGGGCGCGTCGTGGATCAGGTCCCAGGCCGCGGCCGAGCCGATCTTGGCGTGGTGCCACTGGTTGCCGAAGTAGGGGTCGTTCGGTGCGCCGACCGGGTAGCAGATCCAGTCGGGGTGGACGTACTCCCAGTTGCCCGAGGCGAGCAGCTGCGCGGCGAAGGTGTTCTCGTCCATGCCGGCGGGGAGGTCGAGGATGAGCTCGTCCACCTCCGGGTACTCGCGCAGCACGCGGCCCTCGACCTCGGCGCGCGCGGCGAGGCGCGCGAGCGGGTCGTCCTGCACGGGACGCGCGATCATGCGGCCGGAGAACTCGTGCCGGCCGGGCTCGGGGACGAACAACGCCTGCGGCGCAGGATCCTGCGCCACGGTCGCCAGAAGGGGAAGGAGGAGGCTCGGGATCATGCTCCCACGCTAGCAGGCAGGAGCCGATCCGGGCAGCGGCTCAGCGCGGCGGGCCGGCCTCGAGGTAGCCGACCAGGTCGCGGATGCCGGCGGCGTCGACGGTGTCGAGCAGGGCGGGCGGCATGGGCACCAGAGGAAACTGGTCGCTCACCGACTTCTGCGGGTCGATCACCGCCTCGAGCAGGTCGCGGCGGCCGAAGCGGTTGCCCACCGCGCTGAGGTCGGGCCCGAGGCTGCCGCCGTCGCCGCCGAAGCGGTGGCACTGCACGCAGCCGATCTCGCGGAACAGCTGCTCGCCGCGCGCCGGGTCGGCCGGGCGGCCGTCGGCCTCGAGCGCGTCGAGCGCCTCGGGCAGCGTCCACGCGCGCACGAAGGGCCGCGGCTCGGCGGGGGGGACGTAGGCCTGCGTCGCCGCCGGCGGCAGCGCGGCGAGCAGGTCCTCGACCTCGCCCTCCGGCACGCGCCCCAGCGCCTCGGTCTCGATCGCTCCGAGGAAGCCGGACAGGCTGAGGCCGCCGGGCATGCCGCGCGCCTCGCGCATCCAGGTGAAGGCCCGCCGGCGCAGCTCGGGCGTCCAGCCGGTCGTGGTGAGGCGCAGCATCATCGCGTAGTGGATCTGCTCCTCCTGGAAGCGCGCGGC
>CAYFGE010000006.1:0-169488 GCA_964342475.1 uncultured Planctomycetales bacterium | reverse complement strand
TGGTGAGGCGCAGCATCATCGCGTAGTGGATCTGCTCCTCCTGGAAGCGCGCGGCGAGCTCGGGGTCGGCGGCGACCCGCTCCGAGGCGGCGTCGCCCAGCGCGGCGTCGCGCGTGCGCAGCAGCATGGCCGCGCGCAGCACCAGCCAGCGCACCTCGGGCGCGGCCCCGGCCAGCTCCCACGCGAGCACGCGGCGGCGCAGCTCGGGCGCGGCGCCGGCGTCGACGCGGGTCAGGGCGAGCAGCGCCTCGGCGCGCGCCAGTTCGTCGCCGGCGGCCAGCGCGGCCTCGCGCCAGGAGCCGGCGGGGCGCCGCTCGAGCTCGCTGCGCGCGGCCCAGCGGATCCAGCGGTCGGGGTCGCCGAGCGCGGCGAGCAGCGCCTCCTGCGGCGCGTCCGCCCGCTCGAGGGCGCGGCGCCGCAGCACCGCCGGGTCGAGCGGCGGCTGCGCGCGCGGCGGCGGCGGGGCGCCCTCCCACACCACGCGGTAGAGCCCGCTCTGCGTGCCGCGGCCGCCGGTGACGAACCACAGCGCGCCGTCGGGGCCGAACTCCAGGTCGGTGATGTTGAGCGGCTTGCCGCGCAGGAACTCGCGCTCCTCGCCGCGGAAGCTGGCGCCGTCGGGATGCAGGTCCACGGCGAGGATGCGGCCGTAGGCCCAGTCGCCGAGGAAGAGCCGGCCGCGCCACTCCGGCGGGAAGCCGCTGTCGCGCTCGATCACCACGCCGACCGGGGAGGAGGGCCCGGTCTCGTGCACCGGCGGCAGCGAGTCGGGGAAGGCCACCGGCCACTTGGCGCTGCCCGAGCGCCAGCCGAACTCGGCGCCGGGGACGAGGTGCACGACGCGCGGCGGCCGGTACCACGGCGCGCCGATGTCCCACTCCATGTCCGCGTCGTAGGTGAACAGCTCGCCGTTCGCGTCGAAGGCCAGGTCGTAGGGGTTGCGCATGCCGCCGGCGACCACCTCCCACCGCGTGGCGTCGGCGTCGGTGCGCAGCACCACCGCGCCGGGCGCGCGGTAGCCGACGGCGTGGCCGCGCGGGTCCCAGATGCGCGGCAGCAGGACGTCCTCGCGCCAGTGGCGGTGCGGCGAGTCGGCGGCGATCCCCTCGGGCAGGCTGGTCGCGTTGCCGTTGACCACGTAGAGCATGCCGTCGGGGCCGAGCACGATGCCGTGCGCGCCGTGCTCGCTCGGCGGGCCGTAGCGCGCCAGGTGGTCGTGCTGCTCGAAGACGCCGTCCCCGTCGGCGTCGCGCAGGCGGTGCAGGCCGCCGGTGCCCGACTCGCCGCCCGCCATGTTGGCGTACAGCGCGCCGTGGGCGAACAGCAGGCCCTGCGCCGAACCCACCGGCGTGTCGAGCACCTCGACCTGCGGCGGGGCGTCGTGGCCCTGCGGGAAGCGGAGGCGGACGAGCGGGCCGCGCTCGGGCGAGACGTAGACCTCGCCCTCGGGGCCGAAGGTCATGCTGGCCCACGAGCCCTCGGCGGCGCGTGCCGAGTGGACCAGCTCGGCGCGGAAGCCCTCGGGCAGGACGAAGCTCTCGACCGGCGTGGCGATGCGCGGCGCCAGGGTCTGCCCCCACGGGCCGGAGTGCGCGCCGACCGGGCCGAAGCTGTGCACCGCGGCCCACGGCGCGGCGCCGAGGGGGTCGCCCCCCATGGCGGGCCAGCCGGCCGGCTCGACGGCGGTGGCGCTCCAGCCCTCGCCGGTGACCAGCGTGCGGCGCGCGCCGTCCGCCCCCTCGAGCTCGACCACCGCGGCCAGCGCGGCGGGGCCGTCGAGGTTCCAGGCCTCGACCGCCAGCCAGTGCAGGCCGGCGGCCAGCTCGCGCCCCGCCGGCACCGCGCTCGGCCGCTGCCAGTCCTCGCCGGCGGCCAGCGGCTCGCCGTCGAGGTGCATGCGGAAGGCGTTGTCGCTCGACACCTCGCCGCCGGCGACGCGGGCCGGCGCGTCGAGCTCGAAGCGGTGCAGGAACCAGCGGCGCTCGCCGGGCTCGGCGGCGGCGGAGCTCCACACCCACTCGGCGCGGCGCACCACCGGCGGCGGCGCGGCGACGCGCGGGAAGGACTCGAGGCCGGCCTCCTCCGCGCGGGCGATCCGGCGCACCACCATGCCGCGGTAGCGCACCTCCATCGGCGGACCCTGGTGCAGCTGCACGGCGAAGCAGCCGCTGCCGCGCCGCGCGGCGGCCTCCTCGTCCCACACGTCGACCATGCGCACGCCGTTGATCTCGTGCACGAGGCGCGGGCCGACCGCGACCACGCGGTACTCGTTCCACTCACCCGCGCGCACCGCGCCCTGCAGCGCGGCCCCGTCGCCGAGGGCCTCGCCCTCGCGGCGCTCGCCGTCGGGGCCGACCCACAGCCGCGCGCCGCGCGGGGCGAGGATCGCGCGCCCGTTGCTCTCGTAGAGGATCCCGGTGTAGTTCGGCCCGTCCTCGATGTCGGCCTGGTAGCCGGCCACGTCGCCGCCCGCGAGCTCTTCGCTGCGGTACTGCACGCCCGAGTTGCCGCCGGCGATGCGGTACTCGAAGCGCAGCTCGAAGTCGTCCGCCTCGAGGTCGGTGAACAGGTAGGTCGTGCGCGCCAGCGGCTCGGTGGTGCGGCCGACCAGGCAGCCGTCCTCCACGCTCCAGTGCGTGGTGTCGCCGTGCCAGCCGGAGAGGTCGACGCCGTTGAACAGCGCGGTCTCCGGGTCCGGCACGCGGGTGCAGGCCGCGGCCAGGGCGAGGAACAGGAGCCACCGGTGCTTCATGGGCGCCATCCTAGGCGGACGGCGCGCGCGCTCAGCCCCGCTCGAGCCAGGCGCGGAAGTCGTCCTCGTGCGCCAGCAGCTCGGCGCGCGGCGTGCTGGTGATCCCGCGCAGCGCGCTGGCGAGATCGGGTCGCGGCTCGCGCTCGAGCAGGTAGGTCACGAAGGCCAGCGCCAGCCGGCGCAGGTCGGCGCGCGAGGCGGCCTCGCCGGCGACCACCGCGGCGCCGTCCTCGCGCCAGTCGAGCAGCTCGGCCAACGGCACGGCGCGGTCGCCCGGGAGCAGGGCGAGGCGGTTGGGCCGCACGGGCCGCTCGTCCACCCACCGCGTGCGCCCGACGTGGTGCGCCAGGCCCTCGTCGAGCCAGGTCGGCAGCTCGTCGGCCACCAGGTGGGAGCAGATGTGCGCCAGCTCGTGGCGCAGCGAGTCGCGGTAGTCGACGCGGTCGTGCGCGGCGAAGACCACGCGGCCGTCGGGTAGCTCGAGGTCGGGGTGGAGCAGGACGACGATGCGCTCGACGTGGTCGGTGTAGGCCTGGTAGCCGGGCCGGTCGCCGAGGCGGAACAGGTAGCCCTCGGCGCTCTCGACCACCTCGGCCTCCATCATCGGCAGGAGGTGGACCTGCAGCCGCCGGCCGACCTCGACGCCGTAGAGCTCCTCGACCCGCGGCAGGTCCTCGCGGAAGGCGTCGACCACGTCGGCGGTGCGTTCGGCGCCGAAGGCGGACATCACCGTGAAGCGCGGCTCCATGACCGCCGTCCGCACCTCGTAGGCACGCAGCAGCATGTCGAGGTCGTTGCGCGAAACCGTGACCGAGCAAGAACTTGCGAGCAGGGCCAGGGCCGCGGCGAGGAGCGCGTGGCGGGGCACGGGACAGGGGAACCCTACCACGGAAAATTGCCTCAAGTCGGTCCTCCGCCCGCCGCCCGCCGGCGGCTAGAGTTCCGCCATGCAGATCCGCATCACCTACTGCGGGGAGTGAAACTTCCTGCCCCGCGCGGCCGGTCTGGCCGCCGAACTGAAGGCGGCCTTCGGGGCCGAGGCCGAGCTGGTCGAGGGCAGCGGCGGCGTGTTCCTGGTCGAGGTGGACGGCGCGGTCGTGTGGGACAAGCTCCACGGCGTGCCGCGCTTCCCGGAGCCCGGCGAGGTCGTCGCGCTCATCCGCCGGGGCTGACCGGCGGCGCCTCGGCGCCGTCGCGCACCAGCCGCTTGGCCATCCACTTCCCGCCCGCCCAGCGGCGGCCGAAGATCAGCGCGCCGAGGTAGATCTCGGCGCTCCACATCCACCACACGGTGGTCAGGTCGCCGCGGATCCAGAACACGGCCGCCGCGGCGAGCGGCGCGCTCATCAGCCACGAGCAGCCGATGCCGACCCACATCACCCAGCGGTGGTCGCCGGCGGCGCGCAGCGCGAAGCGGTAGCAGATCTGGAAGCTGTCGCCGATCTGCCAGGCGGCGGCCACGGCCAGCACCGCGGTGCCGAGGCGCACCGCCTCCGCCTGCACCGCCGGGTCGTCGTTGTGCAGGAACTGGCCCATGATCCACTCGCCGAAGGCCAGGAACAGCAGGCCCATGCCGGCCATCACCGGCAGCGCCAGGCTGAGCATGCTGCGGTAGCTGCGCTTGACCGCCTCCCAGTCCAGCGCGCCGACGTAGCGGCCGACCAGCACCGAGCCGCCGTCGGCGATCGCCACCGCCGACATGAAGCTGAAGTGCAGCACCTGGATCGCGGCGTGGTGCGCGGCCATCGCCACCGTGCTCAGGTAGCTGATGAACCAGGTGATCAGGGTGTAGCTGCCGACCTCGATGGTGAACTGCACGCCGCCGTAGAAGCCGACCGAGAGCACGCGCCACAGGTGGTCGAGGCGCAGGCGGTAGGGCTCCCAGCTCTGCGGCCGCCAGCGGCCGGCGGGGCGCGCGAAGGCCAGCATCAGCGCCAGCGTGAACAGGTCCGACAGGCCGGTGCCGACCGCCGCGCCGACCACGCCCATCTCCGGCAGGCCGAACTTGCCGAAGATCAGGGCGTAGTTGAACAGGACGTTCAGCGGCTGCGAGATCAGGTCGGCGGCCATCGGCAGCCGGGTGCGGCCGGTCGAGCGCAGGTACTCGCCCACCGACAGCGCCAGCAGCATCGTGCCCGACCAGTAGAGCCGCGCACCGAAGTAGTCGGTGCCGGCGGCGACCGCGGCGGGGCTCAGCTTGGTGCCGCCGGCGAAGGCGTCGAACACCGAGCCGGCGGCGGCGCCGAGCAGCACGCACAGGGCCGCGAAGGCGACGGCGGCGTAGAAGGCGTGGACGCCGTAGGCGTAGCTCGTCGTCCGGTCGCCGGCGCCGAGGTACTGGCTGACCAGCGACTTCTGGCTGCGCAGCACGCCCATGCCGAAGCACAGCGCGTTGAAGGCCAGCACCATCGCCAGGCCGACGCCGGCCATGGAGTCGGTGCCCAGTTCGCCCACCATGCGGGTGTCGACGACACCCTTGGCGGTGACCGAGATCATCGAGACCCAGATGGGCCAGGCGAGGGAGGCGACCTCGCGACGGGATCCCGGGAGCGGAGCAGCGGGGGGTGCCATGGCAGGAGGAACCCGCCAGTATGACGCGCCGGACTCAGCCGAGCAGCCAGCCTTCCAGCAGGAGGGCGAGCGGGAAGAGGCTGATCAAGGCCGTCTCCCGCCAGCCGATCCGCTTGGCCGGCAGCGGCTTCCAGTCCGGAGCCCACGGTTCGGCCAGCCCGATCGCGACCGCCAGCGCCAGCGGCACGGAGATCCCTCCGCTGCCGAACAGCGCCAGCACGACCAGGCCTCCCGCCACTCCGCTCCAGCGCGCCAGCTGGCGCTGGCGCGGTTGCAGGTGCGCCCGGGTGCGGAAGCTCGCGTGCATGACGTGCAGCGCGAACACCGCCGAAAGGGCGAACATCGGCCAGCCGACCGGGCAGCCGGTGCTCAGGCTGACCGCCGGGAGCACCAGGCTGAGGCTGACCATGCCGAAGACCTCGAAGGCCCGGCGGTAGCGCGGCCGGCGCGCCAGCCACCAGGCGAGGAGGCCGAGGAAGGGCGCCGCGCCTCCGATCCAGAGCAGGCGCAGCGGCCCGACCTCGGCGGCGGCGAACACGCCGGCGAGGAAGCCGACGGCGGCGTAGACCAGGCCCAGGCGCAGCGCCACGGGGTGGCGCTCGGGATCCTTCAGGCCGCAGAGCAAGCGGTCCACCGCGCAGAAGCCGAACACCGCCGAGAGCGACAGCGCCAGGGTGCCGGCGCCGGCCTCCTCCCCGGAGAGCACGCCCAGCAGGATCGCGGTGGCCAGGATCAGCCAGGCGCCGTGGGCGGTCGGAACGGGGGAGTCCTTCATGGTGGAGGCGGTTCGGTTGCAAAGAGCACTAAACCACCCCACCAATCCTGCAAGCCGGATTCGGGCCGGCCCGACCGGGAATCAGCGCACTTCGACCGAGAAGGTCAGGGCGCCGATGCCGAGGCGGTTGCGGATCCACGGCCCGCCCTTCTCGTGGCCGACCCAGGTGACGCGGGTGGCGCTCGACGGGCCGGACAGCTGCACGAGCAGCTCGCCGGGGCCGGCGGTGACCGCGGTGACCGTCTCGGGGGCGTCGACCTCGAAGTACGCCTCGATGCCCGCGTCGACGCGCAGCACCTCGTGCGGGTCGCGCAGCCGGATGCGGATCGCGTCGCGCGCGGCGCTGGTCCACACCGCCTCCGCCGGGTTGGGCGCGTCCGCCGCGGCCGGCACCGGGAAGCCGTAGAGGTCGCGCAGCACGAGCCGCGCGATGCGGTCGCCGAACTCGCGGTATCCGGTGTAGCGGTAGTGGCAGCCGTCGTGGCCGCCGACGCCGCTGGTGGACATCACGCTGACGCCGGGGATGCGGTCGGGCAGCTGCCGCTGCACCTCGCGGACGCCCATGCCGTCCACGCCGCAGCCGTCGCGGATCTGGAACACGTAGATGCGCTCGACGGCGGGGAAGTCCTCCAGCCAGTCGTTGCGCATCTGCTTGAACCAGAACAGGTACTCGGCCGGCGGCGTCGAGCCGTTGGCCTCGCCCTGGTGCCACAGGATCGCCTTGACGTGCCGGTCGAGCCCGGCCTGCCGCGCGCGCCACAGCAGGCGGCCGTAGTTCGTGCCGAGGTCCTCGGGGTCGGCGTCGTTGCGGTGGTGCCACTGGATCGGCGTCGCGCCGACCGCGCCGTTGAGGACGGCGACCGGCACGCCGACGCGCTCGACCACGTGCTGGGCGAGGCGGATGCCCCAGCCGCCGATGGCGCCCGGCGCGCCGCCGGCCTCGCCGTCGGCGACGTGCCACTTCAGGTCGTCGGCCGTGGTCCACATGTCGCTGGTGCCGAAGCTGCGCGTCCAGCGGCTCTGGCTGACCAGGTTGGCCAGGCCCTCGCCGAAGCCGTCGCCGGCGACGGCGTTGCTCTGGCCCTGGATCAGGAACACGTCGCCGCACACCACGTGCTCGGTGCGGTGGGCGACGAGGGTCTGCCCGCCGCCCTCGAGGGGCAGCTCGAAGGCGTACTCGAACAGGCCGGCGGCGATGGTCGGCGCGAAGGACAGCGGGGCGACGCCGTTGGCGTACTGCAGCGTGACGACCGACTCGGCCCAGGGCGCGCCCTCGCGGGTCACCACCAGGCGCGCGGCGGTCCAGCCGGGCTCGGTGACCTCGCCGGTGATCGCGACCACCGCGCTGTCGTGCGCGTCGCGCGGGTAGAGCTGGCCGTGCAGCGGGCCCTCGCTGAAGTCGACCTGGGCGGCGGCGGGCGCGGCCAGGGCGGCGGCGAGGAGGAAGGGGAGCGCGGAGAGTCTCACGGGAGGATGGGGATCTCGAAGGTGAAGGCGCCGACGCCGCGGCGGTTGAGGATCCAGGGGCCCTCGAGGGCCTGACCGATCCAGGCCACTCGGGTCGCGGTGGTCGGCCCCGACAGCTGCAGGAAGACGCGGCCGCGCGCGGCGGTCGCCTGGACCACCGTCTCGGCGACGCCGTCGCGCAGCTTGAGCCGCGCCTCGATGCCGGGGTCGAGCACGATCTCCTGCGCCGGGTCGCGGAAGACGAGCTCGATGCGGTCGCGCGCGGCGCTGGTGAAGCGCGCCTCGCGCACGTTGGGCGGCGCCGCCTCGGGGGGCAGGCCCAGGCCGTGGAGCTGCGCGGCGATGGCGGCGGCCATCCACTCGCCCATGCGCTGGTAGCCGGCGGTGTAGAAGTGGCAGCCGTCGTGCTCGTCGATGCCCGCGGTGGGCAGCACGGTCAGGTCGGGGAACAGGTCGCCGAAGCGGCGCTGCGCCTCGCGGATGTCCATGTCGGGCACCGCGCACCCCTTGCGGATCTGGAACACGAACAGCCGCTCGAGCGAGGGGTAGTCCTCGAGCCAGTCGTCGCGCAGCGCGGCGAAGCGGTTGAAGTAGACCCCCGGGTCGTTGGCGCCGTCCGACTCGCCCTGGTGCCACAGCATCGCGCGCGCGTTCAGGTCGAGCCCGGCCTCGCGCGCCCGGTAGAGCAGGCGGCCGTAGATCGTGTTCAGGTTCTCGGGGTCGGCGTCGTCGCGCTGGTGGGCCTGGATCACGGTGCCGCCGACCGCGCCGTTGAGCAGCGCCACCGGCACGCCGAAGCGCTCGACCAGCAGGCGTCCGGCGCGCAGCGCCCAGGCGCCGACGGCGCCGGGGCCGTACATCTCCTCGCCCTCGGCCATGCGCCACTCGTGGTCGGCGACCACCGCGGCGGCGCTCAGGCTGGCGGTGCCGAAGGAGCGCACCCACGGCGACTGGTCGAGGTTGGCGAGGTTCTCGTTGTGGTAGTCGCTGGCCACGGCGTTCGACTGGCCGCAGACCAGGTAGGCGTCTCCGCACACCACGTGCTCGGCGCTCCACACCGGCTGGCTCTGGCCGCCGGCCTCGAGGTGGAGGACGAAGCGGTAGTCGTGCAGCCCGGCCTCGATCACCGGGTGGAAGGCGAAGGGGGCGCTGCCGCCGGCGTAGGCCAGGTCCACGCTGCCGCTCCACCACAAGGCCCCGTCGCGGCGCACGACGAGGTGGACGCGGTCCTGCCCGGCGAGGGTCACGGCGCCGCTGACCGGGGCGGTCGCGGTGTCCGTCGCGAGCTCGCGCGGGTAGAGCCGGCCGTCCTGCGGGGCTCGGCCGAGGTCGACCTGGGCGGCGAGGGGGGCCGCCATCCAGGCCAGGGACAGGGTGAGGAGGGGACGGAGCATGCCGAGGGATAAGGTATGCCGGATTCCGCGACCATGCTGGCCGACCTCCTCCTCACCCTCATGCAGGACCCGAAAACGCATGCGCCCGACCTGAAAGGGGTCGAGTGGCTCAACACCGACCGCGCCCTGGAGTCGTGGAAGGAGGACCTGCGCGGGCAGGTCGTCCTGCTCGACTTCTGGACCTACTGCTGCATCAACTGCCTGCACGTGCTGCCCGAGCTGGCCGCGCTCGAGCGCGAGTTCGCCGACGAGCCCTTCCTGGTCATCGGCGTGCACTCGGCCAAGTTCGAGCAGGAGAGCGACCCGCGCAACATCCGCCAGGCGGTCCTGCGCCACCACGTCGAGCACCCGGTGGTGGTGGACCGCGGCATGAGCATCTGGTCGCAGTTCGGCGTGCGCGCCTGGCCGACGCTGGTCCTGGTGGACGCGGAGGGCTACGTGATCGGCGGGGTCTCCGGCGAGGGCCACGGCGAGCTGCTGCGGCTGAAGATCCGCGAGGTGCTCGACGACGCCCGCGACCGCGGCGTGCTGGCCGACGGCCCGCTCGAGCTCGCGCGCATCCCGCCGCCCGACTCCGCGCTGCGCTTCCCGGGCAAGGTGCACGTCCACGCCGGCCGCCTCTTCGTGGCCGACTCGAGCGGCGGCCGCGTGCTCGAGTGCGACCCGGCCAGCGGCGCCGTGCTGCGCGCCTTCGCCGCCGACCCGCCGTGGCGCAACCCGCAGGGCATGGCCGGGGTGGGGGACGCGCTGTACGTCGCCGACACCGACAACCACCTCGTCCGCCGCGTCGACCTCGGCAGCGGCGCCGTCACCACCGTGGCCGGCACCGGCGAGCAGGCCCGCCCGCTGCCGCGCCCCGGCCCCGCCCTCGCGGCGCGGCTGAACTCGCCGTGGGCGCTCGAGGCCGACGGCAGGGACCTGCACGTCGCGATGGCCGGCAGCCATCAGCTGTGGACCCTGCGCCTCGAGGACGGCGCCCTCGAGCCGCTGGCCGGCAGCGGCCGCGAGAGCATCGTCGACGGCGAGGCGGCGCGCGCGGCGCTGGCCCAGCCGAGCGGGCTGGCGCGCATCGGCCGGCGCCTGTGGTTCGCCGACAGCGAGGTGTCGGCGCTGCGCTTCGTCGAGCTGGACGAGGGCGAGGTCGGCACGGTGGTCGGGACCGGCCTGTTCGACTTCGGCGACGCCGACGGCCCGGCCGCCGAGGCGCTGCTGCAGCACCCGCTCGGCGTGGCCGCGTGGGGCGAGCAGGTGCTCGTGGCCGACACCTTCAACGGCAAGGTCAAGCGCTTCGACCCGCGCGACCGCACGCTGCACACGCTCGAGCTGCGCCTCGACGGCGCGCCGGTCACGCTGTGGGAGCCGGGCGGCATCGCCGTCGACGGCGACACCCTGTTCGTCGCCGACACCAACCACCACCGCGTGCTGCGCGTCGATCTGACGAGCGGCGAGGCCGCCGTGCTGGTGGAATAGGGGCATGGAGCGAAGCGCCGCCCCGACCCTGCTCGTCGACACCAGCTTCCTCGGCGACGTGCTGTGCGCCGAGCCGCTGGTGCGCGCGGCGGCGGCGCGCTGGCCGGACGGCCCGGTGGACTTCCTCACCTCGCCGGGCGGGGCGCAGATGCTGGCCGGCCACCCCGACCTGCGCGAGCTGATCGTGTTCGACAAGCGCGGCGTCGACGGCGGACTGCTCGGCCTGCGCCGGGTGGCGCGCCGGCTGCGCGCGCGGGCCTACGCCCGAGCCCTCTGCTCGCACCGGTCGTGGCGCACCGCTGCGCTCCTGCGCTGGGCCGGGATCCCCGAGCGGACCGGCTTCGACAACGCCTCGGCGGCCTGGTTCTACACGCACAAGATCAAGTACCGAAAGGACTTGCACGAGATCGAGCGGAACCTCGCGCTGGTCGGAGGCGGGCCCTGGGAGGCTCCGCGGATGCACCCCGGCCCGGCCGAACGCGAGCGCGCGGCCGTCCTGGCCCCGCCCGGCCGCTTCGTCGCCCTGGCCCCGGGCTCGATCTGGGCCACCAAGCGCTGGCCGGCCGAGCACTTCGCCGCGGTGGCCCGCGCCCTGGCGGTGGAGGACGGCCTCGAGGTGGCCCTGCTGGGCGGCCCGGCCGACGCGGAGCTGTGCGCCGGGATCGCCGCGGAGGCGGCCTCCGAGCGCGTCCACGACCTCTCCGGGCGCACCAGCCTGCGCGAGAGCCACGCCGTCCTGCAGCGCGCCGCCGCCCTGCTCACCAACGATTCGGCGCCGATGCACCTGGGCGTGGCGGCGGGCATCCCGGTGGTCGCCGTCTACTGCAGCACCGTCCCCGCCTTCGGCTTCGCCCCACGCGGACCGCGCGACGTGGTCCTCGAGCGGACCGACCTGGCCTGCCGGCCCTGCGGCATCCACGGTCACCCGGAGTGTCCAGAAAAACACTTCCGCTGCGGTCGGGATCTCGAGCCGGCCACGGCGCTGGCGGCAATCCGTGAGCGGGTCGGGACTTAGGTCCCGCCGCCCACCGTCCGCCCCGGCTTGTCCACAGCTTGTCCGGAGCTGATCCACAAGCCCTTGTGGTGGTGGACGGAAGGACCACGAAAGAAAGGGTTTTCGGCCGATTGAAACGGGCCCGATTGCTGGCTATCGTCGGTCCTCGTTCGCCCGATCCACTGCGGAGACGAGTTCCGGTCGCGGCAACGCTCCCCCCAACACGCAGAATCCCCTTTTTCCCCTCTGAAAACCCCCAGGGAGGCCACCCGATGGAGCCCCAAGGCGAAGTGAGCAAGGCTGTCCGCCGCCGCCAGAAGACCAAGAAGACCTCGGAGCGCGTGGAATCCGCTGCTCCCGCCATTCCCGCCCAGCCCGCGGACCTCCCCGAGCCGAAGCTCACCGAGAACGCCGTCAAGGTCCTGCAGAACCGCTACCTGAAGAAGGACAAGGTGACCGGCGAGGTCGTCGAGGTCCCGAAGGACATGTTCTGGCGCGTCGCCGCTGCGGTCGCCGCGCCCGAGTTCGCGGTCTCGGAGGAGCTCGGCATGCGCTGGGCCCGCCGCTACTACGAGCTGATGGCGAACAACGTGTTCGTGCCGAACTCGCCGACGCTGATGAACGCCGGCCGCGAGATGGGCATGCTGTCGGCCTGCTTCGTGCTGCCGGTCGAGGACTCGATCGAGTCGATCTTCACCACCCTGAAGCACGTCGCCCTGATCCAGAAGGCCGGCGGCGGCACCGGCTTCAGCTTCAGCCGCCTGCGCCCGGACGGCGACATCGTCAGCACCAGCGGCGGCATGACCAGCGGCCCGCTGTCCTTCATCGACGCCTACTCGGCCGGCACCGACGCCATCCAGCAGGGCGCTTTCCGCCGCGGCGCGAACATGGGCGTGCTGCGCTGCGACCACCCCGACGTGGTCGAGTTCGTCGCCGCCAAGGACGACCTGACGCGCTGGACGAACTACAACGTCTCCGTCGCCGTGACCAACGAGTGGATGCAGTCGGTGGTCGACAAGCCGGACGAGAAGATGGTCGCGGTCAACCCGCGCGACGGCCGCAAGGCCTGGCTGAAGAAGGTCGACGGCGTGCGCCGCCAGAGCGAGTCCGACTACGAGGCCTTCGCCGCCGGCCAGCCCACCGAGGGCGCCGAGTACTGGACCTACGGCGAGGTCATGGACCGCATGATCCAGTTCGCCTGGAAGAACGGCGAGCCGGGCATGCTGTTCCTCGACCGCGCCAACGAGGACAACATGCTGCCGAACCTCGGCGAGCTCGAGTCCACCAACCCCTGCGGCGAGCAGTGGCTGCTGCCCTACAGCTCCTGCAACCTCGGCTCGATCAACCTCGGCCGCTTCCACAAGACCGGGACCGGCGAGGCCGCCACCTGGGAGGAGCGCGTCGACTGGGAGGCCTTCGACCAGGTCGTCCACGACACCGTCCGCTTCCTCGACGACGTGGTCTCGATCAACCGCTTCCCGATCGACGAGATCCGCGAGCAGGCCGACCTCGAGCGCCGCATCGGCCTCGGCGTCATGGGCTTCGCCGACCTGCTCTACAAGCTGGGCATCCGCTACGGCTCGGAGAAGAGCTACGAGGTCGGTCGCGTGATCGGCAAGCGCCTGCGCGACCAGGCCATCGTCGCCTCGGAGCAGCTGGTCAGCGAGGACGGCCGCGAGCCCTTCGGCGCCTGGGAGGGCAGCCAGCCGCAGCTCGAGGGCAAGGCCCCGCGCCGCAACAGCCACCTCACCACCGTCGCCCCGACCGGCACGATCTCGATCATCGCCGGCTGCTCGGGCGGCATCGAGCCGCTGTTCTCGCTCGCCTTCCAGCGCCAGGTCATGAAGAACGCCGACGGCAAGCCGGTGGTCATGAAGGAGGTCAACCCGGCCTTCCGCAAGGCGATGGAGAAGGCGGGCTGCAGCCCGGCCAAGGTCGAGCAGGCCATCGACGGCGCGCTCGCCGACGGCACGATCGCCCACACCGACCTGCCCGAGGACCTGAAGAAGGTGTTCGTCACGGCCCACGACGTGGTGCCGGAGGAGCACATCATGATGCAGGCCGCCTGGCAGGCGCACATCGACAACGCGGTGTCGAAGACGATCAACCTGCCGCACGAGGCGACCACGGACGACGTGCGCACGGCCTACCTGCTGGCCTGGCGCGAGGGCTGCAAGGGCGTCACCGTCTACCGCGACGGCTGCCGCGACATGCAGCCGATGGCGCTGAAGAAGGAGAAGAAGGCCGAGGCCAAGCCGGTCGAGGATCCCGCCACCCGGGAGATCGCGCCGATGCGCCTGCCCGAGATCATGCCCTGCGTGCGCGTGCGGCAGATGACCCCCTTCGGCAACGTCCACGTCAAGATCTCGGTCGACCCGAAGGCCGACCGCGAGATGGAGGTCTTCGCCCAGCTGGGCAAGGGCGGCGACGTCGCCAACTCCGACCTCGAGGCGATCTGCCGCATGATCAGCCTCTTCCTGCGTTGCGGCGGCCGCCTCGAGATGTCGCTGCAGCAGCTGGAGGGCATCGGCAGCTCGCTCACCGTGCCGTCGAAGGACGGCCGCATCATGTCCCTGGCCGACGGTCTGGCCAAGGCGCTGCGGAAGTACCTCTGGACCAAGCAGGAGCACGGCCTGACCGCCATCCTGCTCGGCGAGGTCGACCCCGCCGCGACCACGCTGACCGCGACCGCTCCTGCGCCGGCGATGACTCCCAAGCCCGGCGCCAAGCTCGGCAGCGGCACCGGCGGCGCCTTCAAGGTCAAGTGCCCGGCCTGCGAGGGTGTGCTCACCTTCGAAGAAGGTTGCTGCAAGTGCTACGGCTGCGGTTACAGCCAGTGCTGAGTTGACCGACTGTCTCTGAGGTTCGAGGCGGGGGCCGGCGACGGTCCCCGCCTTCTTTTCCACCCGGCCGGCGGCCGGCTCAGCCGGCCAGCGCCGCGCCGACCGCGTCGGCGACGCGGACGAGCTCGTCCGCGCTCTCCGAGCCCTCGAGCGAGAAGCGCAGCACGGAGTTGCGCAGCTCGCGGGGGAAGCCCATGGCCGCGAGGACGGGCGACTCGGTGTGGCCGCCGTGGCTGCAGGCGCTGCCGCTGCCGACGTAGACCCCGGCAGCCTCGAGGCGGTGGAGGAGGGGCTCGGCGCGCTGCCCGGGGAAGGCCACGCTGAGGATCGAGCCCTGCACCTGCGCCTCGTCCTCGGGGCCGAGCACGACGAGGTCGGGGGCGACGCGGCGCAGCTCGGCGAGCAGGCGGGCGCGGCGCTCGAGCCAGGCGCGCGGCTCGCGGTCGAGGCGCGCGCGCCGCGCGCGGGCGGCCGCGGCGAAGGCGGCCGCGCCCATCACGTTCTCGGTGCCGGAGCGCAGACCGTCCTCGTGGCCGCCGCCGACGAAGGCAGGCACGGGCCGCGGCCCGCCCTCGCGCAGCAGCAGGGCGGCGCAGCCGCGCACGCCGCCGATCTTGTGCGCCGCGACGGCGAAGGCGTCGGCGCCGAGCTCGTCGAAGGTCTCGGGGCGCTTGGCCGCCGCCTGCACCGCGTCGCAGTGGAAGGCGGCGTGTGGCGCGCGCGCGCGGGTCACCGCCACCAGCTCGGCCACCGGGTTGAGGCAGCCGACCTCGTTGTTGCCCCACATCACGGCGACCAGGGCCACGTCGGGGCCCAGGCACCCGGCCAGGGCGGCCGGCTGCACCACCCCGCCGGCGTCGACCGGGACCTCCGCGACGGCGAAGCCCTCGGCCCCGAGCGCGTGCGCGGCGTCGCGCGCGGCGGGGTGCTCGTTGGCGCCGATCAGGACCCGCGGCGGGCCGCCGCCGGCCGCGCGCTCGGCCTTCGCCCGCTGCCGCCGCGCCAGCCCCTGGATGCCGAGGTGGTCGCTCTCGGTGCCAGTACCGGTCAGGACGACGCGGTAGCCCTCGGCGCCGAAGGCGGCGCGCAACTCGCGCCGCGCCCGCTCGAGGACGCGCGCGGCCTCGGCGCCGAGGCCGTGCGGCGAGCTCGGGTTGGCGTAGGCGCCGCGCGCCGCCTGCTCGAAGGCGGCGAGGGCCTCCGGCAGCGGCGGCGCGGTCGAGGCGTGGTCGAGGTAGAGGGGCGCGTCCACGGGCCGCATCTTCCCAGACGCGGCGTAGAATCGCCCACCCCATGCCGCCCGCTCTCCTCGCGCTCCTCGCGGCCGCCGCCGCGTCCCTTCCCCAGCAGGCTCCCGAGGACGGCCGCGGCCAGGAGCTGTTCGACGCCGCCTGGCACGCCGGCCGCCGCGCCGCGCTGATGGAGCGCGCCGGCGAAGGGGTGATCGTCCTGCGCGGTGCCGGCGACGCCGCGGACTACCGCGAGTTCCGTCAGGACAACAACTTCTGGTACTTCACCGGCCTGACCACGCCGAACGCCGTCCTCGTGCTCGTGCCGAGCACCGGGCAGCAGACCCTGCTCGTGCCGCCGGCCGACCCGGCGATGGAGAGCTGGATGGGCGACCTGATCGACCCCGAGGAGGCCGCGGCCCTCACCGGCATCGAGGACAGCCGCGACCTGCACGCCGGCGGCCGCGCCCACGGCGGCCTCGACGCGCTGCTCTCCGAGCTGGCCGAGCAGCACGACACCTTCCTCGTCCAGGTCCAGCCGGCCGAGAACTGGATGATGAGCCGGGACAACCTGCAGGCCGCGGCGCGCGCCCGCCGCAACGACCTGTTCGACGGCCGCCCCGGCCGCGGCGAGCGCCTGCGCGCGGTGCTCGAGGAGCGCTACGGCGTCGAGGTCAAGGACCTCACCGTGATGCTCGACGCGCTGCGCGTGGTGAAGACCGCGCCCGAGATCGCGGCCATGCGCCGCGCCTGCGAGATCAGCGGCGAGGCCCACGTCGCGGCCATGCGGATGACCGAGCCCGGCGTGCGCGAGTGGCAGCTCGCCGCCGAGATGACCGCCACCATGCTGCGCCTCGGTGCGATGGGGCCGGCCTACGCGACGATCGTCGGCAGCGGGCCGAACGCCTGCGTGCTCCACTACAACGCCAACGGCCGCGCGGTGGGGGAGGACGAGGTCGTCATGATCGACTACGGCGCCGAGTACCAGCACTACGTGGCGGACGTGTCGCGCTCGTGGCCCTCCGGGCGCCGCTTCAGCGATCGGCAGCGCGAGGTCTACGAGGCGGTCCACGCCGCGCAGGAGGCGGCCTTCGCCGAGTGCCGCCCCGGCAGCGACATCATGCGCGTGCACCGCGCGGCGGTGGCCGAGCTGCGCCGCCGCGGCTTCCCGGGGCAGCCGCCGCACGGCATCGGCCACTGGCTGGGCATGGCGACGCACGACGTCGGCAACGTCATGGCGAAGTTCGAGCCCGGCATGGTGATCACCATCGAGCCGGGGGTCTACCTGCGCGACGAGGCGCTCGGCATCCGCATCGAGGACGTGGTGCTGATCACCGAGGACGGCCACGAGCTGCTCACCGCGAGGGTGCCGCGCGACCTCGAGGACGTCGAGCGGCTGCGCCGATGAGCGGCCGCGGCCCGCGCAGCTGGCTCGGCGCCTTCGTGCACCTGCTCGGGGGCGCGGCCGGGCCCGCTCTCGTGCAGGGCTGGCTGGGCCTGCCCGATCCCGGCGGCGCCTTCCGCGCGGCGCAGGTCGCCGCCTGCGCCGACGGGGCCCTGCTCTCCGCCGCGCTGGCCTGGCCGGTCGTGGTGCTGCTCGCCCGCCTGCGCCTGCCGGCGCAGCCGCCGCGCCACGCCACCGCCTTCTGGATCGGCTGGGGGATCGGCCTCGCGCCGCTGGCGCACGGCTTCCTGTTCCACGGCGCCGCGCCGCGGCTGCTGCTCGAAATGCCCGCCACCGCCGCGCTGGCCGGCGTGGTGCTGCTCGCCGCGCCGCGGCTCGGCGAGCGCCTCGCGCCGCCCCGGCCCCTCGCCGCCGTCCTGGTCGTGCTGGCGGCGCTGAGCCTGCCCCTCGCGGGCGCGGTCCTCGGCGGCGCCGACGCGCCGGCCCCGCCAGGAGCGGCCGCGCGTCACCGCGCCGCGCTCGAGCGCCACACCGCGCTCGGCTGGCTCCTGCCGGCCGCGTGGCTGCCCGGCCCCGCGCCGGAGGCGCCGCCCGCGGACGGCTAGGATGGTCGCCCCATGGAGCTGGATCCCCTCCACCTTCGCCCGCTGCTCGACTTCGCCGCCGCCCTCGACCTGAGCGACCCGGACGCCGCGCGCGCCGCGCTCGAGCGCGAGTTCCCCTTCGACGGCCCCTTCGTCCAGGAGCTCGGCGCCGCGATGCAGGAGGCCGCCGCCGCCGGCCGCATCTGCGACCACGGCGCGCCGCCGCTGCAGTACTCGCGCCTGTTCGGCGAGTCCGAGGAGAGCGCCGGTCTGAGCGCCGACGCCGTCCTGATGTCGGCCCCCGGCCCGCTGCACGAGCACCCCGAGGGCGAGATCGACCTCTGCTTCGCGCTCGAGGGCGCGCCGCGCTTCGACGGCAACCCGCCGGGCTGGACGGTCTACGGGCCGGGCTCGCGCCACGTGCCGACCGTCGAGGGCGGCACGATGCTCATCCTCTACCTGCTGCCGAACGGCGCGATCCGCTTCCTGCGCGGTTAGGCTGCGGCATGGAGTCGCTGCGCTCGCTCCCGCCCTGGGCCAAGGCGCTCGGGATGGTCCTCCTCGTCCTGGTCGCCTTCGGCTCGGCGCTGCCGAACGGCTGGATCTGGGACGACGACGACTACGTCACCGAGAACCCGCTGCTGACCGAGGAGGGCGGCCTCGACCGCATCTGGAGCGAGCCGAGCGCGCTGCCGCAGTACTACCCGCTCGTCCACACCACCTTCTGGCTCGAGCGGCGCCTGTGGGGCGACGCCGAGGACGGCGGACCGAACCCCTTCGGCTTCCACCTGACCAACGTGCTGCTGCACGGGCTGAGCGCGGTGCTGCTGTGGCGCCTGCTGCTGCGGCTCGGCCTGCCCGGCGCCTGGCTGCTCGCCGCGCTGTGGGCGGCGCACCCGGTGAACGTCGAGTCGGTGGCCTGGGTCACCGAGCGCAAGAACGTGCTGTCGCTCGCGCTGGCCCTCGGCGCGCTGCTGCAGTGGCTGAAGTGGGACGAGCGCGACGACTGGACCGCCTTCCTGCTCGGGTCGCTGTGCTTCGCGGGCGCGCTGGCCAGCAAGACGGTGGTCGCCTCGGCGCCCGCGGTCGCGCTGCTGCTCCTGTGGTGGAAGGGGCGCCCGCTGCGCCCGCAGGTGTGGGCCGGCCTCGGCCTGCTGCTCCTGCTCGGCGGCCTCGCCGGCTGGAAGACGGCGATGATGGAGGTCGAGCACGTCGGCGCCGAGGGCGAGTTCTGGGCCTGGACCTACGCCCAGCGCGCGCTGATCGCCGGGCGCATCGCGTGGAGCTACGCCGGGACCCTGGCCTGGCCCGCCGAGCTGATCTTCATCTACCCGCAGTGGGAGGTGGACACCGGCCAGCTCCTGGGCTGGCTGTTCCCGCTCGCCGCGCTGGCGCTGATCGCCGTCCTCGCGCTGCGCACGAAGGCCTGGGGCCGCGGCCCGCTGGCGGCGGTGCTCATCTTCGGCGGCGTGCTGTTCCCGGCGCTGGGCTTCCTCAACGTCTACCCGCACCAGTTCAGCTTCACCGCCGACCACTTCCAGTACCACGCCGCGCCGGCGCTGATCGTCCTGCTCGGCCGGGCGCTCTTCTTCGGCCGCGACGGGGCGCCGCGCGCCGAGCTGACCTCCTTCGGCGCGCCGGCCCTGGTCGTCCTGCTCGGCGTGCTCTCCTTCCGCCAGGGCTTCGTCTACGAGGACGCCGAGACGCTGTGGCTCGACACGGTCGAGCGCAACCCGGAGGCCTCGATCGGCTGGAACAACCTCGGCCTGATGGCCTACGAGCGCTCGCTCGCGCTCGAGCCGACCGGCGACGCCGCCGCGGTCGAGGCCGCCCGCGAGCAGGCCATCGAGTATCTCGAGAAGGCGGTCGAGACCGGCCCGAAGCACGCGCAGGCGCTCAACAACCTCGGCCAGCTCCTGCTGCACCACCGCCCGCCGTCCGCGCAGCTCGACGCGCGCATCGAGGGGATGCTGCGCACCGCGGTCGAGGTGGCGCCCGAGTACGTCAAGCCGTGGGTCAACCTCGGCGACCTGATGCGGCGCAACCGCCGCGTCGAGGAGGCCATCGCGGCCTACGAGACGGCCAACCGCATGAACGCGCGGAGCATGGAGCGGCTGCAGGGCCCCGGCGCCGAGGGCCGCGTGCCGCAGGTCTCGGTGATGTTGGGCGAGCTGCGCCTGGTCGCGCGCCAGCCGCAGCAGGCGATCGAGGACCTGCGCTACGCCACGCAGGCCGGCGCCACCGCGGTGCGGGCGGCGATCGCGCTGGTGTGGGTCTACTCGACGCACCCCGACCCGGCGGTGCGCGACGGCGACCAGGCGATGTACTGGGTCGACCAGCTGCGCCGCAGCCAGGCCGCGCGCGACCCGCGCGTGCTCGACGCGAGCGCCGCCGCGCTGGCGGAGAAGGGGCAGTACCAGCTGGCGGCGCAGACGCAGCAGGACGCGCTGTTCGGCGCGATGCAGCTCGAGCTGAACGAGCTGTCCGGCAAGATGCGCGAGCGCCTGACCAGCTACCGCGCCGGCCAGCCGCTGCGCACCCGCTACGGCCTGCCCGAGTAGGTCCGGGCCTCAGGCGTCGATCCGCGCGCGCAGCCGGCCGTAGCGCTGGTTCTCGTCGTCGCGGCCGACGGCGCGGCGCAGCGCCGACGGGGCGGCGACCAGACAGACCAGGCGCTTGCCGCGCGTGACCGCCGTGTAGAGCAGGTTGCGGCGCAGCATGAGGTGGTGCGAGCGCCCGAGGACGACGACCACCGCCGGGGCCTCGCTCCCCTGCGAGCGGTGCACGGTGACGCACCAGGCCGGGATCAGGTCGCCGAGCTGCTCGGCGGCGTAGGTCTGCGGCCGCCCCTCGATCTCGACCGTGACGGCGTTCTCGGCCACCTCCACCACGCGGCCGGTGTCGCCGTTGAAGACCTCGCGGTCGTAGTCGTTGCGCACGACCATCGCGCGGTCGCCGACGCGGAAGCGCGCCGCGCCGCGCGGCGGGCCGGCGTCCTCCTCCTCGCCGGCCAGGGGCAGGCCGGTGCCGCCGGGGTTGAGGCGGCGGCCGAGGCGCTCGTTCAGCGCGTCCACGCCGAGCGGGCCGGCGTACATCGGTGACAGCACGAGCACGTCCTGGTGCGGGTCGAGGCCGTAGCGCTCGGGGATGCGCTCGCAGACGATGCGCTCGACCATCTCGGCGGCGCGCTCGGGTTCGTCGAGCTCGCTGAGGAAGAAGTCGCCGCCCGGGCCGGTCGCCGTGCCCGGCAGCTCGCCGCGCAGGATGCGGTGGGCGGCCTCGGTGATCCCCGAGCCCGCGCCTTGGCGGTGCACCTGCTGCAGCCGCACGGTCGGCACCGAGCGCGCCTCGACCAGGTCGCGCAGCACGCTGCCGGGGCCGACCGAGGGCAGCTGGTCGGCGTCACCGACGAAGAGCACGCGGCAGCCGTCGGGCACCGCGCGCAGCACGGCGTGGGCCAGCGGGAGGTCCATCATCGAGACCTCGTCGAGGACCAGGAAGGCGGCGTCGACCGGGTCGTCCTCGTCGCGGCGGAACTCGTTGGCCACCGGGTCGAACTGGAGCAGGCGGTGGATCGTGCCGGCCTCGCGGCCGGTGGCCTCCTGCAGGCGCTTGGCGGCGCGCCCGGTCGGGCTGGCCAGGGCGACCGGCTGCACCCCGGCGGCCTCGAGCACGTCGAGCAGCAGGCGCAGGGTGGTCGTCTTGCCGGTGCCGGGGCCGCCGGTGAGCACCGAGAAGGGCTCGAGCAGGGCGGTCTCGATCGCCCGGCGCTGGCTGGGATCGGGCGGGAAGGGGCTGCGCCGCATGGCCGCGGCGACCTGGTCGGGCATGGCGGCGGGGGCCAGGCGCTGGCCGGTGAGCCGGGCGAGGTGTTCGGCCACCCCGGTCTCGTCCTGCCACAGGCCGGAGAGGTACCAGGCTCCGGGCTCCTCCTCGACGACCAGGCGGCCGGCCTCGACCAGCCCGGCGACCGACTGGGCCACCGTCTCGGTGGACAGGCCCAAGCTCTGGAGCTTGTCCCAGGCCTCGTCCTGCGGCAGGCAGACGTGCCCGTCCTTGCCGGCCTGGCGCAGCAGGTGGGTGATCACCCCCCGCCCCCGCACCACCGAGTCGCGCGGGATGCCGAGCTCCTGGGCCATCCGCTCGGCGGTCTCGAAGCCGACCCCGCGCAGGGCGCCGACCAGGGCGTAGGGGTCCTGGCGGGCCCGTTCGACCGCCCCCGGCCCGAAGCGCTCGTAGAGGGTGCGCGCCTGGGCGCTGTTCAGGCCCAACCCGCGCAGCTCGGCCATCAGCCGGTGGCGCTCGTGGCCCTCGGAGAAGGCCTCCGCCAGCCCCTTGGCCCGCTTGGGGCCGATGCCGCGGACCTCCTGGAGCCGCGCCGGGCCCTCGGCCAGGGCGTCCAGCACCCCCTCGCCGAAGTGCTCGACCAGCTTGGCGGCGGTGTCCGGGCCGATCCCGGGGAAGGCCCCGCTGCCCAGGTAGCGCTCCAGGCCCACCCGCGAGGTGGGGGTGGCGTGCTCCGACCACTGGGCCTTGAACTGGCGGCCGTACTTGGGGTGCCGGTCCCAGCGGCCGTGGAGCCGCAGCATCTCGCCCTCGTGGACCGGCGCCAGGCTGCCGGCGGCGGTCCGGGGGCCCTCGTCGGTGATCAGCGAGACCACGGCGAAGCCGGACTCCTCGCTGCTGTAGACCACGCAGGCGACCTGGCCCTCGAGCAACTCGTGGGCGGGTTCGGCGTCGGGAGGGCGCGGCAAAGGGGCGGGTCGGGGCCCGGTGTGGACGGATTCCGGCTCGAGGGCTAGACTATTCGGCCCTTTGCCGAGCGGTCCCGGTCTTCGGGATCCGGCGGCGGAGGCCGCGGAATCCAAATCTTACAGAATGGTGAAAGTCCAAGTCCGTCCGAACGAGTCGCTCGAAGCCGCCATCCGGCGCTTCAAGCGTCAGTGCAACTACAGCGGCATCTTCAAGGTCGCCAAGGCCAAGTCCTTCTTCGAGAAGCCGACGACCACCCGTCGGAAGGCCAAGCTGGAGCGGATCCGCGTGATCCGGAAGGCGGAGCGGATGCGCCGCCACGCCCGCTTCTGATCCGGACCGAGGATTCCGCCCGGGCCTCGGCGCAGCCGCGCCGGGGCCCGCTTCGTTTCTCCCAGCCATGCCCCGCCGACCCAGCCGCAAGAAGCGTCGCGGCCAGCGCGACCTGAGCCTCGACCACGTCGAGCAGCGCTTCGACGTCGGCGAGCCGGACCACGGCCAGCGGCTCGACAGCTTCCTGGCCGCGCGCGTGTCCTGGCACTCGCGCGAGGGCGTGCGCCGCTTCATCCAGCAGGGCTGGGTCGAGGTCCTGCCCGGCAAGGACCCGCAGCAGGCGCCGGTCGGCAGCCTGCGCCACGGGCTGAAGCTGCGCTGGGGCCAGGAGGTCGTGCTGCGCACGCCGGCGCCGCAGCCGCAGGACGACACGCCGGTGCCGGTGGTGGCCTCCGCGGGCCTCGAGGTGGTCTTCGAGGACGCCTCGGTGGTGGCGGTGAACAAGCCGCCGGGCATCAGCGTCCACCCCTCGAAGGGCCACCTGACCGGCTCGTTGATCCACCTGATCCACGAGCGGCACCGCGCCGTGCACGGCGCGACCGAGGAGGTGCCGACGCTGTGCCACCGCCTCGACCGCGAGACCAGCGGCATCGTGCTGGCGGCCAAGGACCAGCTCTCGCGCACCCGCATCGGGCGGCAGTTCGAGGCCCGCACGGTGCAGAAGACCTACCTCGCGCTGGTCGAGGGCGAGATGGCCGAGGAGGCCGGCGTGATCGAGCTGCCGCTCGGCCGCGCGCTGACCTCGACGGTGCGGCTGAAGATGACCGTGCGCCACGACGACGGCGGCCAGCCCTCGCTGACCGAGTGGCGCGTGGCGCGGCGCCTGCCCGGGCGCACCCTGGTCGAGCTGCGGCCGAAGACGGGCCGCCAGCACCAGCTGCGGGTCCACCTCGCCGCGATCGGCCACCCGATCCTCGGCGACAAGCTCTACCAGGGCGGCGAGGAGGTCTTCATCCGCGCGGTGCAGGACGAGCTGACCGACACCGACCGCGCGCTGCTGGTGCTCGAGCGCCAGGCCCTGCACGCCTGGAAGCTCGAGGTCGAGCACCCGATGACCGGAAGGCAGCTGGTGGTCGAGGCGCCGCTGTGGCCCGACATCGCTGCGTTCAGCGGCCCCTTCCCGGGCTGAGCCTCAGGCCAGCAGGCGCAGGGTGCTGGCCGCGATGAGCACGCCCTTGTGGCGGCCGCCGACCGGGGCGTGGATCAGGCCCTCCTCGCTCCCGGCGCGCTCGGCGGCGGTCTCGTAGTCGATGTAGGCGGTGACCACCCAGCCCTTGAGCTCCTCGGCGTAGACCTCGCACAGGGCCCAGGCGTCCTCGTTGGACTCGTGGTCGCCGGCGGTGTGGAACTCGAGCGCGGTGGCGGGGCGGAAGCCGATCTTCTCGAGCTCGACCAGCGCCGCGCGGTGGGCCGTGTTGGCCTTGCGGCAGACCACGCGGACCTCGCGCAGCTCGCGGTCGGTCTCGGCCTCGCCGTAGGCGTGCGAGGCGCTCATGCCGTCCTGCAGGATCGAGCCGGCCAGCGCCGTGCGGCTGCAGTCGAGCAGGACGCCGCGGAAGGCCGCCTCGTCGGGCAGCGGGAGGTCGGTCAGCAACGTGGCGAGGAGGGGCACCGCGAGGCGAAACTAGCGGCGCCCGGGCCGCCGCTCCAGCCCGGCCGCCCCGCCATGCCCCGCGACCTCGACACCCCGCCGCCCGAGCGGCCCTTCCTCGACGGCCCCGCCGGCCGGCTCGACGCCACCTTCGAGCGCCCGGAGGGCAACGCGCGCGGGCTGGTGCTCCACCTGCACCCGCACCCGCAGCACGGCGGGACGCGGCAGAACAACGTCGTGCGCCACGGCGCGCTCGGCTCGCTCGAGGTCGGCTGCGCCGCGCTGCGCATCGACTTCCGCGGGGTCGGCCGCTCCGACGGTAGCTACGACCAGGGCGTCGGCGAGATCGACGACGCCGAGGCGGCCTTCGACTGGCTCGAGGAGCAGGGCGGCGGCCTGCCGGTCTTCGTCTGGGGCTTCAGCTTCGGCTCGCGCGTCGGCCTGCAGCTCGCCGCGCGCCTCGGCCGCCGGGCCGCCGGGTACCTGGCGGTGGCCTGGCCGACCCGCTTCTACTCCTGGCCCGAGCTCGAGCGCTGGCCCGAGCGGATGGCCTTCCTGGCCGGCGACCACGACGAGTTCGTCGACCTGCACCGCATGGGACCGGCTGAGGAGCACGGCGGCCGCGTCCAGCTGCTGCCAGGCGCCGGGCACTTCTTCCCCGGGCAGCTCCACGAGGTGCGCGCCTTCACCGCCCGCAGCCTGGAGGGCTGGCTGGCCGGCGACGGCTGGGCGGGATGAAAAAAGGCCCGACCGCCGCTGGCGGTCGGGCCACCCCCTGTTCTTCAAGGTTCGAAGCGGGCCGGGTAGCCCCCACGGCGGCCCGGGTCCGTTCGAGTTTCGGAACACCGCAAGAGGGGCAACTGCCGTGCCAAGCCGGCCGGGAACCTCCGCCCCCGGCCCCGTTGCGGATCCGCACGGTGGTGTGCGGAACGGGCGCGGCGGCAGAATGCCCCCATGAGCGCCCCGCGTCGCGAGCCGGCCATCCGCACGATCCTGATGCCGAAGGACACCAACGCCAACGGCACGATCTTCGGCGGCATCATCCTCAGCCACATCGACCTCGCGGCGGTGGTGGAGGCCCACGACCTCAACCCGCGGCGGGCCTACGTCACCGTGGCGATGGACCAGATCGTGTTCCACGAGCCGGTCTTCGTCGGCGACCTGGTCAGCTTCTACACCCGCCTGGTCAAGGTCGGGCGCACCTCGGTGACCGTGGCGGTGGACGTCGTGGCGCAGCGGCGGCAGGACCCCAGCGTGGAGGTCCAGGTCACCGAGGCCACCGTGACCTACGTGGCGGTGGACGAGCACCGCCGCCCGGTGCCGATCCGCGACGAGGAGGCGGCGGACGGCGCCTGAGCAGAGAGGTGGGGGAGCCGGCTCTCCCGATCGGCTCCCCCGGATATTCCTCTTCTCTCTCTCTTCCTGGATCAGTCGTTCACCTGGATCTTCCGCGGCCCGCCCCCCGGCGAGGCCTTCGGCAGGTTCACGACCAGGACCCCGTTGCGGAAGCTCGCCTCGACGGCGTCGGGGTCGATGTCGGTCGGCAGGCGCAGGCTGCGCTCGAAGCGGCCCCAGCGGCGCTCGGTGTGGAGCACGGTCTCCTCGTCGGCCTCCGGCTCGGGCTTCTTCTCGCCGCGCAGGACGAGGGCGTCCTCGCGCAGCTCGAGCTCGATGTCCTCCTTCGTCAGGCCGGGCATCTCGGCGGTCAGGGTGAAGCCCTTCTCGCCCTCGGTCAGGTCGAGGCGCGGAGCGAAGCTCAGGGCGGCGGACGGGGCGCCGGAGACGCCGACCGGCCAGCGCAGGAGCGGGCTCTCGAACAGGCTGTCGAAGAAGCCGTCCCACAGATCGAGGCCGTTGCGGCGGCGACGGGTCGCGGGGGTCGGGGCAGGGGTCTTGCAGAGGGTCGGGCTCATGGATGTTCTCCTTTCGGGGTCCAGGGACGTCCGATAAGATGCAAGCCCCATGCCAACCGCATAGAAAAACCTAAGTCATTCAAAAAGAATGACTTGGATCATTATCAGGAAGCCGCTTCCGCGGAGGTTTCCCCGCCAGAACGGCAGTCCGACCGCCGTTCCGGCAGCCCCTCAGGCCACGCGGGCCTCGAAACCGCGGCCGCGGACCCGCTCGGCGATCGCGGCGAGCTCCTCGCCGCCCAGGCGGACGGCTTCGGCGGCCTCCGCCGGCGGACGGTCGAGCGAGTAGAGCTCGACCCAGCGGATCCGCTCGCGCAGCCGCTCGAGGTTGGCCAGCCAGCCCTCGATCTCGGCCGGAGTGGCGTTGTCCGCCCGCGGCGAGCGCATGAACAGCGCCTGGACCACGAAGCGATCGACCCGCTCGAGCCCCGCCAGGACCCGCTCGTAACCCTTCTCCGAGACCTGGTTCATCGCCGCGAAGCAGGCCGCCGAGCCCCACTCGAGCTTCATCGCCGCCTCGTCGTAGCACTCGTTGAGGGCGGTCACGACGTCCTCGCGGTTGAGGTGCATCGAGTTGCACAGGATGCCGATCGTGGCGCCCGGGAAGTGGCGGTCGCGGGCGGCGACCAGGGCGCGCGACATCTCGAGGAAGTCGGGGTGGAGGGTCGGCTCCCCGTTGCCGGCGACCGTGATCCGGTCGGGCAGATCCCCGGCGGCCGCGAGGCGGGCGAACTCGCGCTCGAAGGCCTCGGCCAGCTCGGCCACCCCCGGCACCTCGGCGCGCCCGGCGACGTCCTGGGCGCGGGTGAAGCCGTACTGGCAGTACAGGCAGTCGAGCGAGCACAGCTTGCGGTCGACCGGCAGCGGGTTCACGCCCAGGCTGCGGCCGTAGCGGCGCGAGTTCACCGGGCCGTAGAGCCAGCCTTCTTGGAGGGGGATGGGCATCGGGGGCTTCCTAGGCGCATTCTAGGCTGGCTTCCACCGCCACCCGCACGGCGCGGCGGACGGCGGCGGCCTCCGGGCCGGCCAGCAGGGCCTGCGAGACCTCGAGCTCGAGGCCCTGGTAGCCCGCGCCGCGCTCGGCGCGCAGCGCGCTGACCGCGCCCGGCGTCCAGCCGCGGTAGGGCTGGTTGCGCCGCACCACGACGCCGGGGAGCCCCTCGCGCAGCGCCGCCAGGAGGGCGGCGCTCCAGGCCCGCTCGGCGGGGCGGCGCGGGTCGTCGAGCACCCCGATCCCCACCGCGCGCGGCCGTCCGCGCCACACGGGGGTGAAGCTGTGCACGGAGAGGTGGCGCACCCGGCCGCCGTGGGCGGCCCGGTCGAGCTCGGCGCGCAGGGCGCGGTGCCAGGGCTCCCAGTGCCGCGCGAGGACGGCGGCCTGCTCCGCGGCGGGCAGCCGGCGCAGGGCCGGACCGAGCCGGCCGGGATGGCCCGCCGGGCGGTTGAGGTCGGCCACCAGCCGCGTCCACCGCCCCTCGTGCAGCGGGCAGCCGAGGCGTCGGGCGAGCGAGCGCGCCAGGGCCAGGGCGCCGGCGTCGTGGCCCCGGTGCCCGGCGCGCAGCTCCGCCGTCCCGCGGAAGAGGGCGCGCAGTTCGGGCGGCACCGCGCCGCGCGCGTGTTCGCAGCTGAGGACCAGCCGCGGCGGGGCGGCGCGTCGCGCCACCGCTCAGCGGCCGGCCAGGATGTGGCCGGAGAGCAGCGAGGTGCGCAGCTGCACCATGATGCTCTCGAGGTCGGCGCGCTGCGGCCGCAGGCCGGCGCGCGAGACGAGCCGCTCGGCCAGCGTGCCGCGGGCGAGGATGGTCTCGAGGTCGAAGCCGACCGCGTCGGCCTCGGCGGGCAGCAGCGCGCGCTTGGCGAGGTGCTTCCACAGCTCGCGGCCGGTGGCGCCGTCGGGCGCCCTCATGCCGAAGGCGGCGAGGTAGGCCGCGGGCAGCTTCACCTTCGAGGCCAGGATGGCGGCCTGGTCGAGCAGGCCGCGCAGCTCGGCGTGGCTCCAGGCCTCGAGCTCCTCGATCTTGGCGTGGGTCTCGAAGGCCAGCATCCGCGCGGCGGCGAAGACCAGCGCCGACAGCGCGACGTCGGCCTGAGGGCACTCCTGCGCGTCGAGCAGGCGCAGCTCGACGGCGTCGCGGTCGAAGCGCGCGATGCAGCCGCGCGCGTTCAGCCATTCGCCGTTCAGCACGCCGCTCGGGTCGAGTTCGCGCACCTTGGCCAGCAGCGGGGCGAGGATGCGGTCGCGGTACTCCTGCTGGCTGCGCACGACCTCCGGGATCACCCCGGCGGTCATCTCGGGAACCTGCGCCGAGTTGAAGGCGTAGACCTGCAGGCGGTGGTCCATCGCGCCCGACCAGATGCCCTCGCGGTAGGGCGAGGCGGCGGTCAGCGCGGGCAGCGCCGGCAGCAGGAAGCGCAGCGCCGAGTGCAGGCGGCGGAACTCCTCGTCGCCGCGGAAGGGCAGGTTGAGGTGGCAGCTCTGCAGGTTCGCCCAGCCGTGCCGGTGGCAGTCGAAGATGCGGTGGTACTGCTGGTAGACCTCGCAGCCCTCGTGCGGCCAGATCGAGGTCTGGCGGCGCGGGTCCATCCACGGGTGCATCGCCCCCGGCACGAGCACGCCGCCCTGCTCGCCGGCGAGAGCGTCGCAGGCCAGCATGCTGCGGTGGAGCTCGGCGGCGACGCCGGCGAAGCGGTCGAAGGGCCCCGGGTTCTTGAACTCGAGGACGTGGTTGACCAGCTCGTTCGACCAGCCGGTGGCGCCGTCGTCGGCGTCGCCCACGCCCGGCTCGACGCCGGCGCGCGCGGCCAGCACGCGGTCGGCGACCGGCAGCGGCTCGAAGGTCGACGGGTCGACCACCATGACCTCGATCTCGAGGCCGGCGACCTCGAACAGGCTCCAGGGGGGCGGCTTCAACGGCGGCGGCGGGCGTCGACCCGGCGGCGGAAGGAACGGGCGATGGCGGCGTAGAGCTCCTCGCCGAGGATGGCGTCCTCGCAGCCGGCGTCGAGGTTCGGGTTGTCGTTCACCTCGACGACCAGCGCGCGGCGGCCGACGTACTTCAGGTCCACGCCGTAGAGGCCGCGGCCGATGCGGTTGGCCGCGCGCACGGCGTTGCGCAGCACGGCGTGCGGCACGTCGTCCAGCGGCACGGGCTCGACCTTGCCGTAGGAGTAGCTGCCCTTGCCGTCGGCGCGCACGATCTGCCAGTGGCCGCGCGCCATGTGGTAGCGGCAGGCGTAGAGCACCCGGCCGTCGAGCACGCCGACGCGCCAGTCCCACTCGGTGGGCAGGAACTCCTGCGCGAGCAGCAGGTCGGACTCGGCCAGGATGGCCTGCGCGTGGGTCTCGAACTCCTCGGCCGTGCGGCACAGCTTCACGCCGCGCGAGAAGCTGCTGTCGGGGTACTTGAGTACGCAGGGCAGCCCGAGCTCGTCCGGCACGCGGTCGAGGTCGTTGCGGTCGACGACCAGGGTGCGCGGGTGGGGGATGCGGCCCAGCTGCATGGTCTCGGCCAGGAAGACCTTGTTGGTGCAGCGCAGGATCGACTCGGGGTCGTCGATCACCGGGATGCCGAGCTGCTCCGCGCGGTGCGCGAAGCGGTAGGTGTGGTGGTTGACCGCCGTGGTCTCGCGCAGGAACACCGCGTCGAGCTCGGCCACGCGGCTGAGGTCGTCCTTGCCGATGCGCTCGACCTCGAAGCCCTGCTCGCGGAAGGCGCGCTCCATGCGGCGCAGCGCGCGCTCGTTGCTCGGCGCCAGCTCCTCGTTGCCGTCGACCACGATGCCCAGCGTGTCCGGCAGGCTGCGCGAGCGGCGACGGTAGCTCGGCCGCGCGAAGTACTCGCGCGCGGCCTCGTGCAGGAAGTCCTGGTGGTTCGGCGGGACCTCCCGCGCCGGGATGGCGACGATCGAGGCCAGGTGCCAGTGGCCGTCGTCGAGGCGGAAGCGGGCGCGCATCATCGGCGCGGGGAACTCGTTGAACAGGCGCCGCGCCAGCCGCGACTGCGACGCGGCGAGGTTGCGCCCGAAGTAGATGCTCAGCTCGTAGCGCTCGCTGCGCACGTGCGACAGGCTGCGCTGGATCAGGCGGTCGAGCTCCTCGTCGAGGTCGCGCAGCAGCGGCCGCGAGCGCATGCGCAGCACGGTGTCGAGGCTGGGCATCGGCACGTGGCGGCGCGACACCGCGAGCAGCGAGACGTAGTAGCCCGCGCTCTGGTAGCGCCAGCTGCGGCACAGGTTGAACACCCGCAGCCCGGGCCGGCCCTGCCAGTCCTCGTCGCGCAGGTAGGTGCGCGCGGTGACCACCATGACCCCGGGCGCGGGGTCGGGCCAGTCCTCCACACGGTCGACGACGAGGACCGCCTTGGGGCTGCGCGCGCCGCGCTCAGCGCCCCGGGCGGAGGAGGAGGAGGTTGGCGTCATAGGTCAGGATCCCGAGCAGGACCGCGGTCAGCGTCCGGCGCGCGTCCACATAGTAGGACGGGCCCGGGGCGAGCGGGTTGGGCTGCAGGGGGTCGGCGATCTCGAACTCGTGGGTCGCCGGGTCGTAGGCGGTCATCACCACGAAGTGGCCGGCGGGCTCGCCGGCGACGTCGTCGGGCTGGTTGGTCTCGGGGATCTCGCGCTTCTCGCGGTAGAGGTAGGTCGCGCTGACCCCGGCGATGACCGGGGCGCCGGCGTCGAGCGGGCGGCGCACCAGCTCGACGGAGAGGTCCTCCATGCAGATCTCGCCGCCGCGCACCAGGTACTCGCGGTAGGCCTGCGCGGCCTCGCGGAAGCGGCGGCCGCGGCGCTTGGCGATGCGCTTGTCCAGGCGGTCGATCATCTCGCCCGGCTGGAGGTCCATCCAGGTCGGGTCGAAGACCTCGAGGTTGAAGGTGTAGAGGCGCGCGCGGTAGCCCCGGGCCAGCGCGTGGTTGGCCAGGCAGACCGCGAGCGTGCCGCCCATCGGCAGCGTGGGCACCTCGCGGATGACCTGCTCGAGCGGCAGCTGCTCGCCGAGGTGGCGGTAGACCGCGTGCAGGCAGGTCGGGCCGCAGGTGGTCAGGTCGGGCTGGGGGAGCATCCCCCCCGAGAGGGCCGGGCCGGCGCCGCGCGCGCTCATGGCGTGAAGTAGACCAGGATGTCGACTGCGATCAGGATGATGATGATCCACTCCAGCGCTTCGGAGCGGAACACCCCGGCCAGGTCGAGCACCTGCTGGTAGATGTCGCGCAGGGTGGCCAGCTTGCGCTCGACGGCGCTGTCGCGCGCGTCGAAGCGGAAGCGGCGGGAGGCGGCGTCGTAGATGCGCGCCAGGTAGTCGTCGCCGTGCAGCTTGAGCGGGTTGTCGGCGATCTCGCGCAGCAGGGCGTGGTCGGCCTGCAGGCGCGCGGCGCGCTGCAGCTCGCCCGAGCGCAGGCGCAGGCGGCCGAGGCCGGTCCCGGCGCGCTCGAGCACGCCGTAGGAGGCCTCGAGCGACTCCTGCAGCTGGGCGTCGAGGAAGCGCATCGCGGTCAGCTCGGCGGTGGCCAGCTCGAGCACGTCGCACTCCTCGTCCATGTCCTCGCCGACCAGCACGGCGCTGAGCCAGTCGACCCACACCGCCTCCTGCGGCGAGTAGGAGGCGCGCTCCTTGAGCGCGTCGCTCACCTCGTCCGCCGCCAGCGGGCCGACCTCGGCGCGCAGCACGCCGGCGAGGAGGTCGGGCGCGGCCTCGAGGGCGGCGACGGTGGCGCCGCCCGCCGGGTCGAGCACGAACAGGCGGTAGTCCTCGTGGACCATGGACAGGCGCGGCTGGCTGACGGCCTCGCCGAGGTCGCGCAGCGCCTCCTCGACGCGGGCGGCGGCGAAGGCCTTGAGCTCGCTCGAGTCGTAGGCCGCCACCGCCAGCTCGCGCAGCTGCCCCGCCGGGCCCTCGAAGGGCACCGAGAAGGTCAGGCTGATCACGCCGAAGCGGTAGATCGTCAGCTCGACCTCGGGCGCCGTCTCGAAGGCGCCCAGGCGGAAGGCCTCGCAGCGCCGCAGCGAGCGCACCGCCTGGCCGAGGGTCTGTTCGGCCAGCGGCAGGCGGCTCTTGCGGAAGTAGCTGCGGGTGCGGCCGGGCTCGGAAAGCGCGGCCATGGCCTTGCGCAGGTCGATTTCGAAACCCACGTCGAAGGCCTGGAGGAGGTGGCAGGATCCACGCAGGACAGCCGGTTCGGCCATGTCGGCGGAATCGTCGGTCTGGTGGCCCGGTCCCGCAAGGGGGAAAAGGCGGAAATCCGCGCGGGCGGGTCCTGCCGCCCCCCGCGGCTAGAATCGCCGCCCGGAGAACCATGCCCCGCCGCACGACCCGCACCGTCCGCATCGGCGACCTCCTGGTCGGCCACGAACACCCGATCTGGGTCCAGTCGATGACCAGCTCGGACACCGACGACGTCCCGGCCACCCTGGACCAGATCCAGCGGCTGGTGGAGGCCGGCTGCGAGATGGTCCGCGTGACCGTCAACCACGACAAGGCCGCCGACGCCCTGCCCGAGATCCGGCGCAACTGCCCGGTCCCGCTGGTCGCCGACATCCACTTCACCCACCGCCTGGCGCTGCGCAGCATCGACGCCGGGGTGGACAAGGTCCGCCTGAACCCGGGCAACATCGGCTCGCTGGACCGCGTCCGCGAGGTGGTGCGGGCCGCCGACGCCGCCGGGGTGGCGCTGCGCATCGGGGTGAACTCCGGGTCGGTCGAGAAGGACCTGCTCGAGAAGCACGGCTGGCCCTCGCCCGAGGCCATGGTCGAGTCCGCCCTCCGCCACTGCGAGACGGTCGAGGAGCTCGGCTTCAGCAACTACCTGGTGTCGCTCAAGTCCACCGACACGCAGACCGTGCTGGCCGCCAACCGCCTGTTCGCCGAGCGCACCGACGTGCCGCTGCACCTCGGGGTCACCGAGGCCGGCCGCCCGGGCTACGGCTCGCTGAAGTCGGCCGCCGGCCTGGGCGCGCTGCTGCTCGACGGCATCGGGGACACGATCCGCGTCTCGCTGACCGCCGACCCGGCGGTCGAGATCCCGGTCGCCTTCGACATCCTCAAGGCCACCGGGGCGCGGGTGACCAGCCCCGAGCTGATCGCCTGCCCGACCTGCGGCCGCATCGAGATCGACCTCGAGGCCCTGATGGAGGAGCTCGAGCAGCGCCTCCAGGGCGAGAAGGTGCCGGTCAAGATCGCCGTGCTCGGCTGCGTCGTGAACGGGCCGGGCGAGGCGCAGGAGGCCGACATCGGCATCGCCGGCGGCGGCGGGAAGGGAATTCTCTACCGCCACGGCAAGCAGGTGCGGGTCGTCCCGGAGGACCAGATGGTCGAAGCCCTGCTCGAGGAGATCGCCCAGTGGAAGGAAGAGAAGGAGCGCGGCGCCCCCGCCGCCGGATCCGGCATCGAGGTTTGACGGCCCGCGCCCGCTGCGCGGCCCTGGCCGCCCTCCTCGCCCTGTTCCCCGCCTGCGCCGACGAAGGCGGCGCGCCGGCGCCGGCCCCGGTCGAGGACGACCCGCGCCCGGACGTCGTCGTCATCCTGCTCGACACCCTGCGCCCCGACGCGATGCAGACCTACGGCGCCGAGAAGGAGACCTCGCCCTTCCTGCTCGAGCTGGGCTCGACCGCGGCGGTCTTCGAGCGCGCGCTGTCGACCTCCTCGTGGACCGCGCCGGCCGTGACCTCGGTGATGACCGGCCTCTACCCGACCGAGCACGGCATCATCGAGGGCTTCCTGGCCTTCCTCCGCCGTGAGCAGAAGGGCGCCGCCGAGGTGCTTCCGCTCAACCGCCTGCCCGAGGACCTGCGCACCATGCCGCAGCTGTTCTCGGCCGCGGGCTACCGCACCTGGGGGATCGCGACCAACCTCAACGTCGGCCCGGAGATCGGCCTCGACCGCGGCTTCGACCGCTTCGAGCAGATCCGCAAGGGCGACGCCGCCGAGGTCGCCGCGCAGATGGGGGAGTGGCGCGAGGAGCTGCTCGCTCCGGGCGCGCCGGACTTCGTCTACCTGCACTTCATGGACGTCCACGAGCCGTACCACAAGCGCGAGCCTTGGTACGAGAAGCAGCGCGGCACCGTGCAGGACATGCGCGAGCGCTACGACAGCGAGCTGCGCTACCTCGACGAGCAGCTGCGCGGGCTCTACGAGGACTTCGGCTGGGCCGAGGACACCCTGCTCGTCGTGATCAGCGACCACGGCGAGGAGTTCCGCGAGCACGGGCAGATGGGCCACGAGTTCACCCTCTACGACGAGCTGAACCGCATCGTGCTGCTCGTGCGGCCGCCCGGCGGCATGGAGGGGCGCCGCGTGCCGACCTCCGTCAGCCTCATCGACGTGCTGCCCACCACCCTGGCGCTGGCCGGGGTCGAGGTGCCCCCCGGCCTCGAGGGCATGAGCCTGGCCCCGCTGATCCAGGGACAACGGGACGCCCCGGCGGCCTTCGAGCGCCGCACCCTGTTCGCCCACCGCTTCCAGGTCCTGCCCGAGCCGCTGCACCTGTGGGCGGCGGTCCGGGGCAGCGAGAAGCTGATCGCCGGCCCCGCCGGGATGGAGCTCTACGACCTGGCCGCCGACCCCGGCGAGCAGCAGGACTTGTTCGGCGCCTCTCCCGAGCGGGCGGAGGCCCTGCGGCAGGCGCTGGCCGAGTTCCGCCAGCGCGGCTTCCGCCAGGTCGAGAAGGTGGAGGTGGTGGCCGACGAGGCGCTGTCCGCCGAGCTCGCCGAGCTGGGCTACCTCGAGGGCGGCGAGGACGACGAGGAATGAAGAACGCCGGCCGCGGCAGGGCCGCGGCCGGCGTGGATCTCCCGCGTGCGGGGGATCAGCGGGTCAGGCGGATCTCCCGCTCGTTGACCGACATGTTGCGCCAGCGCAGCTTGAGCGCGTCGCGGTAGCCCGGGTCGCCGATCGGCGGCAGGACGACCGAGCGGCCGGAGCTGTCCAGGGCGCGGACGACCACGGTCAGGCGATCGCCGGTCCACGGGAAGGTGGTGGTGATCGTGTCGTTGGTCGGGGTGCGCTCGGGGCTCATCACGACGGCGACCGGGTTCTCCCAGTCGATCGTGGCGCTGTCGAGGCCGGCGTAGACGTGGTACTCGAGCTGGTTCTGGGTGCTGCCGGTGAAGGGCAGGCTCTCCGGGTCGGAGGCGTGGAACCAGGTGACCTCGGCGGTCTGGTAGTCGACGAAGCGGCCGTAGTACTTGCCGGCGTTGGCGATGGCGTCGAACTTGAAGACCGGCGGGGTGCCGTCCGGAGAGGACAGGGCGCCTTCGTCGACCCAGTTGCTCAGCGGCTCCTCGATGGCCAGCACCGAGTTCGGCGAGGTGAAGTAGCCGCGGTGCTCGAAGGGGCGCTGCACGAAGCGGGCGACGAACTCGTTCCAGGTGCCCTCACCGTCGTAGGCGATGATGAAGCTGTCCGGATCCTGGAGGGTGCCGACGCCGATCAGGACGTCGAGGGCGGTGCTCAGGTTCAGGCGGCCGCCGGCGGCGCTGCCGTCGTGGCAGCCGATGCAGGTCGCGCCGTTCGGATCGGCGGCGTTCCACAGCGGCAGGACGTCGTTGGTGTAGTTGGCCGAGCCGGGCATGTAGGTCGACGGGGTGCGCGCGGCCGAGACCCGCGAGCTGCTCGCGACGTTGCCGCGGGTGTCGACCGCCTCGACGCGGTAGTAGATCGTCGTGAACGGCGGCAGGCCGCGGTCGACGAAGCTGGTCACGCCGGCGCCGGTCTCGTGGACCAGGGCGTTGGACAGCAGAACCGAGGCGTTGTCGAAGCCGCGGAAGACGCGGTAACGCATGTTGGCCGAGCTGTTGGCGGTCCCCCCGATCGCGTCCGGCCAGGAGACCAGGACCTCGGTGGGGGAGATGGCGTCGGCCGTGCCGATGCCGGGGAAGGTCGGCAGGACGCCGCCGTTGTTCGTGGCGCCGGCCGAGGTCGAGCCGGAGCCGCCGCTACCGCCGCAGGAGGCGGCCATAAGGGCGGCGGAGGCGGCCAGGGCGGCCAGGGCGAGGGTTCGGGGGAGGTGCATGGACGCGAATTTCCTCGTGAACGGAGGCTCCCGGTCCGTTGAGACCGGGTTCTCGGGGTCGGAAGCTTACCCCATCTTTCGGACAATGGCACTTGCATCCTGGAGGGGAAACAGCCATAACATTCGCAAGGCGAGAGGCTTGCCGTAACCGACGATTTTTCTTGCCGGAGCCCGCACTCCCCGCATCGTTCCTCCCCTTCGCTTCGCTGCTCAGCGGCGAGGCGGGTGAACTGCTGCAACTCGATAAGCCGCTGTGGCTTACGCAGGCTCCGTGCCGCCTGGAATTGATCGGCGGCCTGGTCGAGGGGCCGGGCACCAGCACCCTGACGCTGCCCCTCTCGCGCTCGGTCTACTGCGCGATCCAGAACCGCGAGGACCGCAAGATCCGAATTCGTAGCGTTCTCCCGTCCCGCTGGGGCGGGAGCCAGCTGTGGGAGGGCGACGTCGACGTCCTCTACACCAAGAAGGGCCCCCCGCGGAGCCTGGCCGTCCTGGGCCAGGTCTTCGAGGAGGAGGAGAGCCAGTGGATGCTCCGGATCATCGCGGCCATGCTGGGCCTGCGCCGGACCCGCCAGCTGAACACCCCGAAGGTGGGCTTCGACATGGTGATCTGGAGCCGGGTCCCCGAGGGGCTGGGCTTCGGCGAGCGCGCCGCCTTCGGGGTGGCCGCCGCCCTGGCCTTCAAGGCCTCCACCGGTCTGGCCAAGAAGCGGGTGGACGGCGTCCAGGTCGCCCGCGCGGTGATCCAGGGGGCCCGCGAGGTCCTCGGCGAGGAGATCCCGATGTCGGACGCGCTGACCAGCGCGCTGGGACGCCGTGACTGCGCCCTGGCCATCGAGCACGGCATCGACCTCGACATGCAGTGGATCCCGGTGCCGCCGCAGTGCTCCTTCGCCGCGGTCGAACTGGGCTACCAGCACGAGGTGGGCCCGGGGCCCCGCGACCAGGTCCGGGTCTCGACCGAGATGGCCCTGGCCCACCTGAACGCCGCCCTCAAGAAGGAGAAGCAGCAGCTCTTCGGCAGTTGGGGCCAGATGCCGCCCAACGAGTTCGAGGAGGGCCTGCGCAACCACGTCCCGGCCAGCCAGGGTGGGGCGGACTGGCTCAAGATCTTCAAGCGCCGGAAGGAACACGCCGACCTCGCGGCCCTGGTGGATCCCGAATCCAGCTACCGGATGCGCGCCAACTCCGAGCACCTCGTGCGGGAGAGCAACCGCGTGCGGCGGCTGGTGTCGAACATCAACGAGTACTCGCGGACCCTGCGCGAGACCTTCCTCGGCGAGGGCGGCCGCTGCCTGCAGAGCAGCCACCGCAGCCTGCAGGAGAAGTGCGGCATCTCGCACTCCGTGGCCGACTCCTTCGTGCAGGCCTTCCAGGAGGCCGGCCGCCAGGAGGGCCTGTTCGGAACCCGCCTCACCCTCGGCGGCGCCTGCAACGTCCTCGTCGCCCTGGTCCACCAGTCGGCGCGGCAGCAGCTGCGCGACCTCGTGGACGACTTCGTCGCCTCGAACGAGCACTGCGAGGGAGGCCAGGTGATCATCGGCAGCCAGGACGGCGGCGTCCTGCGCGGCTGGTGGGAGGGCGTCCTCCAGCCGGTCGAGTCGCCCGAGGGCGATTCCGGCGCCGACGGGGGAGAGGCCGGTGACGGGGCGATCCCGATCATCCAGGCCAACCGCGAGCGCGCCGAGGCGCGGAAGCGGGCCCAGGAGGCCAAGATCGGCGGCAAGCCCGCAGCGGCGCAGGCGGAGAAGACGCCGGCCGAGAAGGCGCCCGCCAAGAAGACGGCCAAGAAGAGCTCCAAGGCCGCCGGCAAGAAGACCGGCGCCCGCAAGAAGAGCAGCGAGTAGGCCGCGGCCTCAGCGCACGCCGTCGAGGGCGCGCTGCACCCACTCGGCCGTGTTGCGCTCGGGCGGCCCGTGGAAGACGAGCATGACCCGCCAGTTGCGGCCTTCCATCGCGGGCTTGCCCTCGAGCAGCAGCGAGTAGTCGGTGGTGCCGTTGTCGTAGCGCACCAGCATCGTGCGCACCTCCTCGCCGCGGACGAGGAATCCGAGCTCCTGGCGGTCCAGCACCTTCACCTCGGCGTCCTCGTCGGTCTCGCCGTAGCGGGCGAGCTGGTCGAACTCGAGCGACTGCTCCGAAGCGGAGCCGACCACCGTCAGGCTGAGGCGCGAGGGGTCCTCGACGTCCTCGCCGGCGAAGACGAAGCGGACGTCGTCGAGCCGCAGGCCCGAAGCGGGAGGCGTCTCGGCCGGGAACTCGAGGTCGATCATCTCCTCGGCCCAGGCGCGGGCCTCGGCCGGGTCCTGGGTGGAGTGGGTGGCCAGCCAGAACACGATCGCGCCCAGGCCGAGCACGACGAAGGCGACGCCGATGCCGCCCCACAGGAGGCAGCCCCGGCCGGAGGAATGCGCAGCGCCCGGACCCGGTGCGTTCATGCGCGCATCCTAGCGGCCCCGGCGGCGGCCCGGGCCGCCGCTATCCTGAGGGCATGCAAGCCGGCAGCACCGCACTCGATTCCGCCGCCCTCTCCGCCTGGGTCGACCGCGTCTGGGAGGAGGACATCCTCCCGCAGATCACCGAGTACATCCGCATCCCGAACAAGTCGCCGCTGTTCGACCGCGACTGGAAGGCCAACGGACACATGGACCGGGCCTTCGACCTCGCCGAGGCCTGGTGCCGCGCGCGCGACATCCCCGGGCTGGTGGTCGAGCGGATCGAGGAGGAGGGCCGCACGCCGCTGCTCTACCTCGAGGTGCCGGGGCAGAGCGACGAGACCGTGCTGCTCTACGGCCACCTCGACAAGCAGCCGGAGATGGTCGGCTGGCGCGAGGACCTCGGCCCGTGGAAGCCGGTGCGCGAGGGGGACCTCCTCTACGGCCGCGGCGGCGCCGACGACGGCTACGCCGTGTTCGCCTCGCTGGCTGCGGTGGAGGCCCTGCAGAAGCACGGCCAGGCCCACCCCCGCTGCGTGGTGATCATCGAGGGCTGCGAGGAGAGCGGCAGCGTCGACCTGCCCCACTACGTCGACCTGCTGGCCGAGCGCATCGGCCAGGTCTCGCTGGTGGTCTGCCTCGACTCCGGCGCCGGCGACTACGAGCGCCTGTGGAGCACCACCTCCCTGCGCGGCATGGTCGCCGGCGACCTGCGCATCGACATCCTCAGCGAGGGCGTGCACTCCGGCGACGCCAGCGGCATCGTGCCGTCGAGCTTCCGCATCCTGCGCCAGCTGCTCGACCGCGTGGAGAGCGCGGCCGACGGCAGCATCCAGCTGGACCGCTTCCACGTCGAGGTCCCGGAGGCCCGCGTCGAGCAGGCGCGCGTCGCCGCCGCGGCGATGGGCGGCGTGGCCGACAAATACCCCTTCCTCGCCGGCGCGCGGCCGATGACCGACGACCCGGTCGAGATGATCCTCAACCGGACCTGGCGTCCGACGCTGTCGGTCACCGGCTCCGGCGGCATGCCCGCGCTGAGCGACGCCGGCAACGTCCTGCGTCCCTTCACCGCGGTGAAGCTGAGCTTCCGCCTGCCGCCGACGGCCGACTGGAAGGCGGCCACCGCGCAGGTGAAGGAGGCCTTCGAGACCGACCCGCCCTCCGGCGCGAAGGTCAGCTTCACGCCCGAGAAGGGCGCCAACGGCTGGGACGCCCCGGCGCTGGCCCCGTGGCTGGAGGACGCCGTCGCCCGCGCCTCGCGCGCCTACTTCGGGCACGACCCGGTCTACATGGGCGAGGGCGGCTCGATCCCCTTCATGGGGATGCTCGGCGAGCGCTTCCCCGACGCGCAGTTCCTGATCACCGGCGTGCTCGGCCCCAAGTCGAACGCGCACGGCCCGAACGAGTTCCTGCACGTGCCCTGCGCCAAGAAGCTGACCTGCTGCGTGGCGGAGGTGCTGCGGCGCTGAGCGCGCGCGGCCGGCTCAGGCCGGGCGCGGGAAGCAGAGCACCGGCACGTGGGCGTGGTGCAGGACGGCCTCGGCCACGCTGCCGAGGATCAGCCTGCGGAAGCCCGCGCGCCCGTGCGTGGACAGCGCGATGAGGTCGGCGCCGCTGCGCGCGGCGTGCTCGGCGATGGCCTCGGGGACGTCGCCGCCCGCCACGGCCACCAGCTCGACGTCGAGGTCCGGGTCGATCAGCTCGCGCTCGACCGCCAGCGCGGCGCGCGCGGCCTCGAGCTGGTCGCCGACGTCGGGGCCGGTCAGCGGCGGCGCCAGCGGCGCGCCGTGCGGCGCCACCCGCACGTCGACGACGACGTGCAGCAGCGTCAGCCGCGCGCCGTTCTCGCGCGCGAGCTCGGCCACCGGCGCGTAGGCGCGGCGGGCCTCCTCGGACAGGTCGGTGGTCAGCAGGACGTGGTCCAGCTTCATTCGTCCTCCTCCGTGTCGATGTAGCCGAGGGCGCCGAGCTCCTCGGCCAGCTCCCCCTCGGCCTCGATCTTGCCCGAGCGCTCGCCGAGGTAGGCGCCGGCCGCCACCTCGACCTGCTCGAGCAGGGCGCGCAGCTCGGCGTCGGGCGCGCGCGAGGCGGCGAGGTTGTTCCGCTCGCCCGGGTCGGCGGCCAGGTCGTACTCGAGCCAGGTCACGCCCTCGGGCGAGGTGATGCGGATCAGCTTGCGGTCGCCGCGGCGCACCGCGTCGATCGCGTAGGTCCCCTGCCGCTCGCTGTAGACCACGCGGTCCCCGTCGGGCTCGCCGCCGCGCAGGACCTCGCCGAGGTCGCGGCCGTGGTGGTCGAAGCCGAGCGGGGCGCCGGCCCAGCCGGCGGCGGTGGGGAGGACGTCGACCAGCTCGACCGGCAGCCGCACGACCTGGGCGGCGACGCCGGGGCCGGCGACGATCAGCGGGACGCGGACGAGCTCGTCGAACAGCGACTGCCCGTGCAGCCACTGGCTGTGGTCGTAGAACTCCTCGCCGTGGTCGGAGGTGACGACGACGAAGGTGTTCTCCATCATGCCGCGCTCCTCGAGGCGCTCGATCAGGCGACCGACCTCGCGGTCGACGAAGCGCACCTCGGCGTCGTAGAGGCGCGAGAGGCCGGCCAGCACCTCCTCGGTCGCCGCGGCGGACTCGGCCAGCGGGAAGGGCGGCGCGTCCTTGTCGATGAAGCTGGCCGGCATCGAGACCGGCGCCTGGCCGCCCTCGTTGATCAGGTCGACCGGCGGGGCGTAGGGCGTGTGCGGGTCGATGTACTGGACGTAGAGGAAGTAGGGCTCGTCCGCGGTGTAGCCGTCGATCCAGCGGTAGACCTGCTCGTTGATCGCGGCCGCGCCGGTGTTCTCCAGCGGGTGGCCGTCGGCGTCCTTCTCCGCCTTCGGCTTCGCCGCCGCGCCGCCGCGCAGCAGCGGCAGGAGCTGGATGCGCAGCACCCGCTTCGCCATGTGCTCGAGGTTGCCGATCGCGGTACGGCGGACGAGGTGGCTGCCACCCTTGCCGAAGGTGTCGAAGCCGCGGTCGAAGCCGTAGACCGGTGAGATCTGCGGGTTGGCCGAGAAGGCCGCCGTCTCGTAGCCGCGCGCGTCGAGCACCTGGGCCAGCGTCGGCAGGCTGGCGGGCAGCGAGTCGAGGTCCTTCTGGATGTCGTGGCTCGACGGGTAGAGCGAGGTCATCAGCGAGGCCACCGAGGGCCGCGTCCACGAGGCGTGGGCGTAGGCGGCGTCGAAGCGCGTGCCGCCGGCGGCGAGCTCGTCGAGCACGGGCGAGGTCGGCCGGTCGTAGCCGTAGCAGCCGAGGCGGTCGGCGCGCAGCGTGTCGATCAGGACGACCAGCAGGTTGGGCGGCCGCTCGTCGCTCCAGCGCGGGATGCCGAGGTCGGCGCCCTGGCCGTCGTCGGTCGCGGTCAGCGCGACGCCGTGGGCGGCGCCGGCGGCGACCAGGGCCAGGACCAGGCCGGCCGCGGGGGCGCGGCCCAGCCGGCCGAGGGTGCAGCCGACCACCGCCGCGAGGACCGCCGCCCCGCCGAGCGCGCCGAGGAACAGGCCGGCGCCGGCGTCCTTGCCGATGAACAGCCCGTCGCGCAGCCACATCAGGCCGAGGAAGAAGACGGTCAGACCGATCGTCCAGCGCAACGCATTGGGGAAGCAGCGCCGCGCGAACAGGGCGTGGACGAGGGCTCCGATGCCGCCGCAGAACAGGGCGTAGTAGACGTCGATGCGCAGCATCTCGGCCATCGGCGAGCGCACGCCCATGCCGACGCCGACGAGCAGCACGCAACCTTCGATCGCGCCCACGGCGAGGCCGAGCAGGGCGCCGGCCAGCGCGCCGCGCAGGGCCCGGCCGAGGAACGAAGGTCCGGTGGGAGAATCGTCCATCGGCAGAAGATACCACGCCACGCGCACGCGCCGCCGGGGCTAGAATCCGGTCGATGCAACGCAGATCGGCCGCGCTGGACGGGATGATCGCCGGGTGGGCGCTCGGCGCATGGGAGTCGGGCCTTTCCCTGACCAACGCCGGCTTCGCCGGCACCGGCTGGGTCTACCTGCTCACCCCGCTGCTGAACCTCTTCTTCTACGGCGTCGGCGGCTGGCTGCTCGGCCGCGCGCTCGGCCGGCTGGGGGGCTGGCGCCCGCTGCTCGCCGTCCTCGTCCTGCTCGGCGCCGGGGGCCTCTGGTTCCTCAACCGGCGCGTCGGCCTGCCGAACCTCGCCGCCTGGCCTTCCATCGCCGCGGGCTTCGTCGGCCTCCTCGCCCTGACCGCGCTGGCGGTGCTCGGCCGCGCCGAGGCCGCGCCGCGCCTGCTCGGCCGTCTCAGCTGGGCCGCCCCGGCCCTGGTCCTCGCCGCCATGGTCTTCGTCGGCCGCGAGCGCGTCACCACCGGACCGGCGCCGACCTCGCCCGCGCCGGAAGCGCCGCACATCGTCCTGCTCAGCTGGGACACGGTGCGCGCCGACCTGCTGCCGCTCTACGGCGGCGGCGGCCTCGACATGCCGAGCCTCGAGCGCTTCGCCGCCGAGGGCACCACCTTCGACGACTTTCAGTCGGTCGCCTCGATCACCGGCCCGGCCCACGCCACGATGTTGTCGGGGCTCTACCCGCCCAGCCACGGCCTGCGCTCGAACGGCGAGCAGTTCGCCGCCGCCGAGCTGCACGCCCTGCCCGGCCTGCTGCGCGAGCACGGCTACGCCACCGGCGGCTTCGTCTCCGGCTACCCGATCACGGCGCGCTTCGGCTTCGCCGAGGGCTTCCAGGTCTTCGACGACCGCTCCGGCTCCTCGCTGCCCGACCAGCTGCGTGAGCTGTGCCGCTTCAGCTCCTCGCTGCTGCGCACGCTGTTCTTCCCCGAGGCGCGGCTGACCTACACCGTCCCCGGCCCGCTCACCGTCGCGCGCGCCAAGGAGTGGTACGAGGCGCAGGACCGCCCGACCTTCCTGTGGGTCCACCTCTACGACGCCCACGGTCCCTTCGAGCCGCCGGCGGCGCACCGCGAGGCCGTGCTGGCCCGCCGCGACGAGGGGCCGCACGCCTTCGACCCCGCCCTCGAGGAGGACTGGCTGCTGCACAAGGCCGAGATCAGCCTGCTCGACGAACTGCTCGGCTCGCTGCGCGAGTCGCTCGAGGCGCGCGACCCCGGCCTGCGCGACACCCTGTTCCTCCTGGTCGCGGACCACGGCGAGTGCTTCGGGGAGGGCGGCCTCGAGCTGAACCACGAGAAGAGCCTCTACGCGGCGACGCAGCACGTGCCGGCGGTGATCCGCCTACCGGCGTCCGAGGAGGCGGCGCCCCGCGGCGTGCGCTCGGCGGCCGCCGCGGCCCACGTCGACCTCGTGCCGACCGTGCTCGACCTGCTCGGGATCGACCCGCCGCAGGAGCTGCACGGCCACAGCCTCCTGCCGGTCCTGCGCGGCGCCGAGGGAGGGGCCGCGCGCGGCCTCTACATGGAGGCCTACCAGCGCCGCCTCGAGGAGACGCGGATGTCCGGGTGGATGAAGGACGGCTGGAAGGTCGTCTGGACCCTCGACGGTCGCAGCTTCCTCTACCACCCCGAGACCGGGGACACGGTCGACCGCGCGGCCGAGGAGCCGGCGCGGCTGGCCGAGATGCTGGCCGAGGGGCGCGCCTACTTCGAGGCGCTGCCGCAGCGCGAGGCGGTGGGGGAGCTGACGGCGGAGGACACTCACGCGCTCGAGCAGCTGGGCTACATCGGCGACGACCACTAGGCCCGACCCGGGACGCGGCGCGGCTGGTTGGGCCGCGAGGCGTCGCCGAGCAGGCTCATCAGGCGGTTGGCTGCGAACAGGCGCAGGTAGCCGCCGAGGCGTCCGGCCTCCCAGCCGGCCAGCCCGCGCGCGTGCCAGGCGCGCAGCACGCGGTCGGCGCGCCCGCGGTAGGTTTGGCGGAAGTAGACCCGCGGGATCGCTTCGAGGCCGAGCGGCACCCCTTCGCAGACGCGGTGCGTGCCGAAGGTGGCGCGGTGACCGACCTCGTCGAGGGCGATGCGGACCGCGAGCGCGCTCGAGCCGCCGCCGGGCCAGGCGAAGTAGGGCACCTCGCGGCCGAGGATGCTCTCGAGCGTGGCCTTCGCCCGCGTCAGGTCGTCGAGGATGCGCGCGTGGCGCTCCTCCTCGGTCTCCGGGCGGTGGTCCCACGCGCCCTCGCGCTCGACGGCGGCCAGCTCCTCGCGCCAGGCCGGCCGGGCGAAGAACTCGGCGCCGCCGCCCGCCGCGACGTGCGTGGTGAGGGCGTCCTCGAGCCGCGGGTCGGGATGGACGGCGCGCGCGGCCGAGGCCCACTCCGAGCGGTGGACCGGGGCGCCCCAGGGCACGAGGCCGGCGGTGGCGCCGCGCTCCTCGTCGGAGAGCTGGGCGGGCGTGGCGCGCTGCCGCTCGAGCCACCAGCAGCGGGCGTCCGGGCGGTGGAAGTCCACCACCTCGCCGCTGACCGCGAGGCGGCCGTGCGTGGCGGTGTGCGACTGCAGTTCGAGGACTCCCTCCTCCTGCAGCCGGCGCAGCTCGGCGGCGCTGAGGTAGCCGCGCTCCGGCGGCGCATCGGTGTCCTCCAGCGTGGGCCGCACGGCCTCCGCGTCGGGGTGGAGGTAGTCCGTGGCGACGAAGACCGTGCCGCGGAAGCCGTGGCGGCGCAGCAGCGGCGCGACGATCGTCCAGTTGTCGAGGTAGCCGTCGTCGAAGGTCAGCAGCAGCGGCTTCGCCGGAAGCGGCGCGCCGTCGCTCAGGTGGGCGAACAGCTCGCCGCAGGTGATCCCCTCGAAGCCGTCGCGGCGCAGCCCGCGCAGCATGCGCTCGAAGACGTCGTCCGGCAGGCTCAGCTCGCCGCCCGGGCCGAGCGTCTCGGTGTGGCGCCGGCGGACGCTGTGGAGGGTCAGGATCGGGACCCGCCCGAGGCAGAGGCGGCGGTGCACGGTCAGTCGACGAAGGCCTCGTCCGGGTCGAGCGCGGGCGGCCCGCCCTGGCGCAGCAAGCGGCGCGCTGCGGGGATGGCGCGGTGCCGCACCCCCTCGAGGAAGCGGCCGTGCGCGCTGCGCGCGTAGAGCAGGAAGTCGCCGTGCGAGCGGACCGGGCCCTTGTAGCGGCCGATGATGTTCGGGCTCTCGAGCGAGCCGCGCGAGGCGTCGATCACCTCGATGTCGAGGTCGCGGCCGGTCTCGACCATGTGCTTGAGCAGCAGCGAGCCGCCGCGCACGCGGTTGGTCTCGGGCACCTGGGCGAGGTTGTAGCTGAGGAAGCGGCCGCGGTGGAGGAAGCCCCAGTGGTAGATGACCAGGCGGCCGTCGAGCCGGATCGTGGCCAGCGCCAGCTCCTGGCGCGGGACGAGCTCGCGCCACAGCCCGCGCATGAAGTCGCCGACCGGTCCGCGGCGGAACACCCCGACCCCCTGGTCGCCCTTCCAGCTGCTGCACTCGACCTGCTTGCACTCGGCGATCAGCGGGCCGATGCGGGCCGCGTCGACGAACTCGAAGGCGCACTCCACCGCGCCCTCCTCCTCGAGCTGCTCCATCGACTGGCGCAGCTGGCGGCGGTACTTGGACGAGGTCTTGCCGCCGGTCTCCAGGTCGACGATCGGTGCGCGCGAGGCGAGCTGTGCGTGCAGGTCGAAGCCGCGCTCGGCGGCGAGCGACTCGAGGGCGCGGTGCGTCGGCGAGCCGGCCGGCACCTCGTGGAAGGCGAAGGCGGACCAGCCGCCGGTCGCGCGGGCCCAGTCGAGGACCAGGCGCAGGGTCTCGCGGCAGTCGGCGTCGTCGGCCGCCGGGACCTCCATGCGGTCGAAGTAGGGCGTGCCGGCGGCCTCGAGCTTGGGCACGGCCCAGCGCTGGCCGATGCGGCCCTCGCCGAGGATCAGCGGCAGGCCGCCGATCCACTCGCCGCCGCGTTCGGCCACGGCCAGGAAGCAGCGGCGGCCGGAGCCGAAGTGGTCGGCCCAGAGCTGCAGCCAGTCCGGTCGGAGGAAGAAGACCGGGCTCTGCGTCCGGTCGAGGAGCTCCTGCCAGCGCGCGCCGTGCTCCGCGAAGACCCGCGGGCCCTCGAAGACCTGGAGCGACGCGGAGGCCATGCCTACTCGTCGTCCTCCCCTTCGTCGACGTAGCCGAGCCCCTCCATCTCGCGCGCGAGGTCGCGGTCCATGGTGGTGGTCTCGACGCCGTCCACGCGGTACTCGCCGGCGCGTTCGCGGCGCTCGAGGAGCAGCGCCTTCAGCTCGGCCAGGCGCTCGGGGCGCGCCGCGGCGAGGTCGTCCTGCTCCAGCGGGTCGGCGTCGAGGTCGTAGAGCATCCACGCCTCCTCGCCGCGCAGCTCGATGCGGACCAGCTTCTCGCGGCCGAAGACCCAGGCCGTGAGCTCGAAGCCCTTCATGTTGCTGACCAGGGCCTCGGCGGCCTCCTCGCGCGCGCCGCCGGCGATCAGGTCGTTCAGGTCGCGGCCCTGGATGCGCGGCGGCAGCGGCGCGCCGACCCAGGTCGCGATGGTCGGGTAGAGGTCGATCAGCTCGACCGCGCCCGGCACCACGCCGGGCTCGATGCCGGGGCCGTCGATCAGCAGCGGCACCCGCGCCAGCTCGTCGTAGGCCGACTGGCCGTGGCCGAACTGCTTGTGCTCCCAGAACTCCTCGCCGTGGTCGGAGGTGACGACCACGTAGGTGTTGTCGAGCAGGCCCTTGGCGCGCATGGCGTCGAGCAGACGGCCGATCTCGCGGTCGCAGTAGGAGATCTCGGCGTCGTACAGCTCGCGCACGCGGGCGAGCGAGGCCTCGTCCACGCCCTCCACCTCGAAGAAGGGGAAGGGGTCGGCGCCGTGAGTGACGTTCATCTTGGCCGCCAGCGCGCGGTCCAACGGCTCGATGCCGACCTCCTCGAGGTAGTGCGCCGGCGGGTCGTACGGCCCGTGCGGGTCGAGGTACTGGATGTAGAGGAAGTACGGCGAGCCGTCGTGCTCCTCCACCCAGCGCAGCACCCGGTCGGTGATGTGCTCGGCCTGGTTGGCGGGCGACCTGTGGCCGACGAGGCCGAGGCCGCGCAGGATCTCCATCACGCGCTCCCAGGTGGTGAAGCGCAGCATCGAGTTCAGCTCGTCCGAGGCGTGCGTCCAGAAGACGTCGAAGCCCTGGTGGAAGCCGAAGATCTCGGAGACGTTGCGGTTGGCCGAGAAGCCGGCGGTGGCGTAGCCCTGCGCGCGGACCACCTCGGCCAGGGTCGGCAGCTCCTCCGGCACGCGGATCTCGGTGCTGTTGGTCAGGTGGCTCGCCGGGTAGAGCGAGGTCATCAGCGAGGCGACGGACGGCCGCGTCCAGGTCGCCTGGGCGTAGGCGGCGTGGAATCGCAGGCCCTCGGCGGCGATGCGGTCGAGCACCGGCGAGGTCTGCTTCTCGTAGCCGTAGCTCTGGAGGTGGTCGGCGCGCAGCGTGTCGACCAGCAGGAAGAGGATGTTCGGCGCGCCCTCCGGGGCAGGGGCGGGCGCCTCGGTGGTCGCGGCCTCGCTGCCGCCGGCGATCATCGCGCCGCCGTGGCCGGCGACGGCCAGCACGAGGACCGCGGCGAAGGAGGCGCGCAGCCGTCCGAGCCCGTAGCCGACGACCAGGCAGAAGGCGGCGAGCACGCCGTTCGCGACCAGCGGCCCCAGGGACCAGGCCGGCACTCCGGGGAAGCTCTTCTGGTGGATCCAGGAGGTGCCCGAGACGAAGACCATCACCGCGAGGGTGGTGGCCAGGACCGAGGCGGCGCGGTTGGGGCGCAGCTTGCGCGGCAGGTGGCCGAGGGCGAGCGCGAGCGCCGCGCCGACCAAGCCGTAGCGCCAGGCGACCTGGACGGAGTCCCCGAGCGGATCGGGGAAGGCGAGCTCGGTGGTGGCGCGGATCGCGGCGGTCTCGAGCGCGCCGACGGCCCACCCGGCGGCGAAGCCGAGGAACAGCAGGAAGGGGACGCGGCGGGCGGGGGACACGGTTCAGGCCTCGTGGTCCGGGGGCAGGGGCTTGGTCTTGGAGTTGAAGTAGAACGGGCCGAGCCGGAGGTGCTTCTTGATGCCCGTGTCCACGAAGCCGTAGCGCTTGTGGATCCGGCGCGTCGGCCTGTTGCTCGGCTCGAGGTAGGTGAAGACGCGCTTCACCGGGGTGTCGGGGAGGATCTCCTCGAAGGCGTGGGTGAAGGCGTAGTAGCCGACGCCCATCCCGCGGCGGTCGGGCGTGCACCAGCCCTCGAACCAGTAGGCCTCGTCCGCGGCGGGGCGCACCCAGGTCCGCATCTCCGGGTCGAAGTGCGGGCAGGTGCAGAACCAGTTGTGGGCGATGACCTCCCCCTCGACGATGCCCAGCGAGCAGTAGTAGCCCGGCGTCCCGAGGCGCTCGCGGTACCACTCCCGCTTGTGCGGGAAGTTGGCCGCCATCATGTCGAGGTGCTCGAGCGTGGCCAGCTCGACGCGGAAGCCCGGCGGCACCATCGAGCGCTTCGGCACCTCGATCGGCGCGCCCACCTCGCGGACGGCGACGACCATCACCTTGCGGCGGTAGAGCTTCCACTTCAGGGCCTCGAGGACGCCCTTCAGGCCGCCGTCCCGCAGCTTGCGGAAGGCGCGTACGACCGGGTTCTGTCGACTCATCTCGCGGGGGACTGCTCGCTCCTCTCCAATCGCCGAGCGCAATTGTAGACGATGTAGATCATGGCGGCGTGCATCCACATGCCGTGGTCGGTCAACGGCGAGTGGATATTGTACATGCTCTTGATCCACCAGGAGCAGAGGCCCACGAGGGTCGCGATGCCGGTGAGTGCGAGGAAATCGTCCTTCAGCCGCCAGACGCCCCACGCCTTCTTCAGGTTGTGGAACCAGAACATGACGTAGGCGAAGCCGCCGATCAGGCCGGTCTCCGCCGTCCACAGCAGGAGGCCGTTGTGGACGCGGAACTGCAGCGTGCTGATGTAGCGGCCGTCGAAGGCGGCGAACTGGTGCAGATACGAGGTGTAGGAGCCGAGCCCGGTGCCGGACAGCGGCATGTGCGCGATCACGTTCAGCGCGGTGACGAACTGCGGGATGCGCGCGAAGGTCGAGCCGCGGTCGTCCGCGGTGAGGCGGGCGCGGATCTCGTCGATGCCGAAGGAGAGCGCGACCATCACGGCCACGCCGGCCATCAGCGGTCCCCACAGGCTGACCGCGGTCGGCTTGCCCTCGCGCCGCTTCACCAGGTGGTAGGTGGCGAAGCAGTTGAACACCGCGCAGACCCAGCCGGCGCGGCTGAAGGTCAGGATCAGGGTGACGTTGAGGACGACGAACGTGGCCCAGTAGGCGGCGCGGGCGAGGAAGCTCAGGTTGCGCCGCAGGGCCATGGCCAGCGGGAAGGGGCCGACCAGGACCAGCCACTCGGCGAAGCGGTTGGGGTGGCCCATCAGCGCGCCGGTGCGGATCAGCGCGCCGCCGGGGATCTCCTCGGCGCGCACCTTGGTCTCGCCGAGGAAGGACAGGCCGAGGTTGCCGCCGGTGGCGTACTGCGCCCAGGAGATCAGGCTCTCGATCCAGATCTGCGCGCAGATGCCGATCACGATCCAGCGCAGCACGCTGACGCTGTCCACCCGCTTGGCCAGGTAGAGGAAGGCCGTCGCGTAGCGCGCGAACTCGACCCACAGCATCATCGAGCCCGGCAGGTAGGTGGAGTGGACCGGGAAGAGCAGCGCGGCCAGCAGCATCACGCCCAGCCAGCGTGCGGCGCCGCCGACGCGCGCCGAGCGGACCGGGCGGCGCAGGCAGGCGTCGACGAACCAGTCCGCCCAAAGGATGAACAGGAAGATGTCCTTCTCCCACAGCGCGACGCCCGGGGGCATGCCCGAGCTCAGGCGCACGGTGGGGAACTCGTACAGCTGGACGTTCAGCGCCATGGGGAAGGTGAACGCCAGCAGCCCCGCGGTGAGGCCGATGAACTGCCGGTAGGTCAGCAGCCAGGCCGACAGGCCCGCGCCGAGGATCAGCCCGGCGAGGACGACGAGCTGCCAGCGACCGCCGCCGTAGTGGGTGGCGGTCGCGGCGACCGCGAACAGCATCCCGGCCAGGGCGGTCACCACGGCCGTGACCCCCGACGGCGCCGCCTTGGAGCCGGCGAGGCCGTCGAGGTCCAGCGTGCTGCGGTGGCTGCCCAGGGCCACGGTGGATCAGACGCGGCGGTAGAGGAGGCTCGGGATCGGGTCGCGGCGCTGCGTGAGGACGGCGCCGAGGACCTTGCCGCAGGAGCGGACGAGCACGCCGTGGCCGCGGCGGGCCACCTCGATGTGGACGCCGGAGCCGCTGACGACGAAGACCGCCGCTTCGGCCGAGGAGGCGTAGAGGCCGCCCTCCGCCGAGGCCAGCGGCAGCGCCGCCATGACCACCAGGTCGCTGCGACCGGCGGCCTCGCCGATGGCCGCGCGCTGCTCCTTGACGCCGCGGCCCGACAGGTCGAGGACCTCGACCCCGGCGGCCGCGACCGCCTCGGTGCCGGCGCCGTCCGGCGTGGCGAAGACCACCGAGCGACCGTCCTGAGCGGCGGCCAGGGCGACCGCCGCGGCGATCGTCGCGGCGCCCTCGCCGGTCGAGGAGGAGGCCAGGCAGACCGACTTCACGCCGGCCTGGTCGACGCTGGCGAGCACCATCTTCGCGCCGCGCATGACCGGTTCGGGCATGCCGCTGCGGAAGGCGCTGCCCGGCAGGCGGGCCAGCGAGGCGAGCACGGGCAGGCCGAGCTCGGTCTCGATGTCCTGCACGGTCGACACCCGGCCGCTGAAGTAGGCGCGCAGCAGGGCGAAGGCGATGGCGCCGGGGATGCCGAGCAGGAAGCCCAGGATCGCCATCACGAAGCGGTTGGGGAAGTACGGCTTGACCGGCGGCGTGGCCTTCTGGAGCACGCGCACGCTGGTCAGGCGGTTGGAGTCCATCGCCTGCGCGATGCGCTCCTCCTCATGCTTCGCGACGTACTGCTGGTAGGTCGCCTCGACGATGTTGCGCTGGGCAAGAAGGTCCTCGAAGCGGGCCCGCTCGCTCTCGACCGCGCGCAGCTCGCCGCGCAGCTCCTCGACCCGGCGGGCGAGGTAGGCGCGCTTGTTGCGCAGCTGCTCGAGCAGCTTGCCGCGGGTGGTCGCCGCCTGCTCGCGCTTCTGCGCGGCCAGCGTGGCGTCGATGCCCTCGGCCTCGGCGATCTCCAGCTCGAGGTCGAGCAGGCGCTGGTAGAAGGGCGCCAGCTCGGGGTGCTCGCTGAGCGAGCTGGCCTGCATCAGGCCGTCCTCGGTGGCGTCGACGTCGCTGAGGCTGCGCAGGGCCTGGTCGGCCTCGGTCAGGTCCTGCAGCAGCAGGGTGCGCTGCAGGGTCAGGTCGCCGCCGTCGTGCTCCATGCGGAAGGCGGTGATCTCGCCCTGGAGCTGGTCCAGCTCGGCCTTCTTGTCGACGACCTGCTGCTCGAAGAAGCGCAGCGCCTCGGTCTCGCTGTGGATCGCCGTGTGCTGCTCGAGGTACTCCTCGAGCAGGTAGTTGATCGTGCGGACCGCGGTGCCCTTGCCCTGGTGCTGGTAGCTCAGGTTGATCACGTGCGAGCCGGGCTCGATCTCCACCGTGACCTTCTTGCCCAGCTGCTGCACGAGGTTCGCGCCCTCGGGCAGGTCGGGCAGCAGGCCGAGCGAGATGCAGAAGTCCTGGAAGCCGTCCTTCATCCGGCTGACGAAGGTCTCCTTCTGCTCCTCGGGCACGTCGGCGAGCAGGCGCTCCGCCACGCGCTGCAGGACCGGCTCGCTCATCATGATCGTCATCTCGGAGACGACGTCCTCCATGCTGGTGTCGAGCCGCGCGCCGGCGTTGGTCATCGCCACGCCGGTGGGGGCGTTCTGGCGGCCGGACTTGACCAGCACCTGGCCCTTGACCTCCCAGATCGGCGGGAAGACGTAGGCGATCAGCATGAGGAAGGCGAAGAACACGACGAAGAAGCCGAGCATCGCCTTGCGGAACTCGAACAGGGCGCGGATGACGCGCCGCGGGGTGTCGGTCCGGCGTTCGCTTTGGAGGTTCGTGCTCATCGCTAGTTGGGGTTGTTCAGGCGGTACGAGGCGCCGATGTTGATCGGCAGGTTGCGGCGGATGTACTGCTCGATGGCCCGGTTGGAGTTGCCGACGCCGGTGCGCAGGATGACGATCACGTCACGCGGCCGCACCCGCACCAGCGGCAGCGGGTCGCCGTGGGCGAGCGCCTCGTCGACGTCGTAGAGGCTGGCCTCGATGACGTCGTCCTCGGCCCGCGACATGAGGAGCACGCGGCTGAGGTCGCCGTACTCCGTCTCCCAGCCGGCGGTGGCGACCGCCTCGACCAGCGAGATGTCGCCGGTCATCGTGAAGGTGCCCGGCTTCAGCACCTCGCCGACCACCGTGAAGGTGGCCGAGGCGTTGAACACCGTGTTCACGATGACCTGCAGGCTCGGCATCATCTCCTGCAGGGTGCGGTTGAGGCTGGCCTCGACCTCCTCGACCGTCTGCCCCGAGACCGTGACCGGCCCGACCCCCGGGATCGAGACGGCGCCGGAGCGGTTCACCACCAGCTCCCGCATCGAGCCGGTCGGGCTCTGCAGCAGCATCTGGATGAAGGCCTCGGTGAGGGTGTCGCCCTCGATCAGGAAGACGTCGACCGTCGCCTTGTCCATGCCGGAGGCCGACAGGCCGTCCTGGATGACCTGGCGCACCTCGTCGATGGTCAGGCCCGCGGCCTTGAAGCGCGGCACGAAGTGGAAGGCGATGGTGCCGTCCGGCGCGACCTTGGTGTCGAGCTGGAGGTCGTCGCGCTTCTGCACGTGGACGGAGAGCCGGTCGTTGATCCCCAGCCGGTAGTCCGACACGGGGTTGAAGACGCGGGAGAACTCCAGACTCAGGCGGTCACCGGGGGAGACCCGGTAGGGGGCGGGGAGCGGGGTCGCTGGCGGGGCCTCGTAGGGCTCGTTCAGCGTGGCCACGCTCGCGCATCCCGGTGCCGCGACGAGCAGGAGGAGGGCGAGGAGACGGTGGGCCTGATTCACTTCGGGAAGAGGCGTGCGGGGGGTGGTATCCGTCCCGGGTGGGAGAAGCGCATACCGGATCGATCCAGGGGGTGCTGTAAGTCTATTGCTGTGCCATGTTTTTGAACATGGACCCCACGGTGAAAATGCTATTCTCACCGTGAGGGTGCCGGATTCCATCGGCCGGTCCCGACCTCCAGCATGAGCTTCCTGCGCGACAGCGGCGGCGCCGCGGTCCTCCAGATCCTCGCGGCCGGTCTGCAGTTCCTCGCCGGGGTGCTCGTGGCCCGCGGCCTGGGCTCGGACGGGAAGGGCATCCAGGCGCTGGTGGTGCTGATCCCGGACATGGCGCGGGCGGTGGCCCACATGGGATTCGGCACGGCCTGCACCCGGCAGATCGTGAAGCAGCCCTCGCGCTCCGGCGCGATCGCCGGCAACCTGCTGGTCTTCGCGCTGGTCGTCGGAAGTCTTTTCTGTATCGGGCTTTGGGCGGCATTCCCCTGGCTCGAGCGCTTCGTCTCGGCCGATTCGGCCGGCACGGTGGCCGCGATGGGGGACGGAGTGACCGGGGCGATCCGGCTGGCCATCCTGGCGGTGCCCCTCCTGCTCCTCGAGGGCTACCTCGGCGGGGCGCTGGTGGGCAGCCGGGCCATCCTGGCGGCGAACGTGGCCAAGGTGGTGCAGACCGGCAGCTTCGCGCTGCTGGTTCCGGTCCTGTTCCACTCCCAAGGGGTGACGGTCACAGTTGCGGTCAAGGCCTGGGTCTTGTCTTTTGCGCTGGGGGACGCGGTCGCCCTCTTCGCCCTCCTCCTCGTCCTGCGCGGCCGACGCCGACCCGACCTGGGCCTGGCCCGTGAGGCCTTCCTCTTCGGGGTGAAGACCCTGCCGACCTCGATCTCGGTCTACCTGCTGTTCCGCATCGACGTCGCCCTGGTCCGCGCCTGGCGCACCGCCGAGGAGGTCGGGGTCTACGCCATCGCCGCCTCGCTGGCGATGCTGTTCCAGATCGTCGGCTTCAGCGTCGAGCGCGCCCTGGTGCCGCGCCTGATGAGCCGGAGCGGCGAGGAGACCGCCGTCCTCACGCCGATCGCCACGCGCTCCTTCCTGCTCTTCGGCGCCCCGTTGGCCGCCGTCGCCGCGTTGGCCGCCTACCCGATGGTGCCGCTCCTCTTCGGCGAGGACTTCGCCGGGGCGGTGCTGCCGCTGGCGATCATCCTGCCCGGCCTGGTGATCGGCAACGTCGGCCAGATCGCCAACACCGACCTGCTCGGGCGCGGCTTCCCCGGATACGCCTCGATCAGCGCCACCCTCGCGCTGGTCGTGAACATCGGGCTGAACGTCTACCTCATCCCGCGGTACGGCATCGTCGGCGCGGCGATCGCCTCGCTGGTCTGCTACACCCAGCACGGGCTGGTGCTGGCCTACATCTACCAGCGGCTGGCCGGGGTGCCGATGCGCGAGCTCCTGATCCCGCAGCGCGACGACCTCGGCCGCCTGCTCTGGATGCTGCGCGGCGGCCGCTAGGCCCGCGCGGCGAGCAGCGCGTCGTAGATCGCCTCGGTGCGCTCGCGGACGTGGCGCACGTCGAAGCGCTGCGCGGTGGTGTGGCCCCGCGCCCCGAGCCGGGCGCGACGCGCCGGATCCTCGAGCAGCTCGACCACCGCCGCGGCGAAGGCCGGGAGGTCGCCGTCGGGCACCAGCACGCCGTTCTCGCCGTCCTCGACGATGTCGACGATGCCGCTGACGCGGAAGCCGACGGCCGGCAGCTCGGCGGCCATCCCCTCGGCGACGGCCAGCCCGAGGCCCTCACGCTCGGTGCCGGTGACGTAGAGATCGGCGCAGGGCAGCAGCTCGGCCACGTCGTCGCGCCCGCCGAGGAGCTGCACCTTGCCCGCCAGCCCGTGGGTGGCGACCTCGGCTTCGAGGCGGGGGAGCTCGGGGCCGTCGCCGATGATCCAGAGCCGCGCGCCGGGCCGGCGGGCCAGGATCCGCGGCATGGCCCGGATCAGCCGGTGGTGCGCCTTGCTCGGCACCGCGCGGCCGACCGTGACCAGGACGGCGTCGGCGTCGCCGAGGAATCCGGCGTGGCGGCGGCGGAGGGCGGCGCGCTCCTCGGCGCTGCGCCGCGGCGGCACCTCGATCGCGCTGGGCACCAGGTGGACCCGGTCGGGCTGCACCCCGGGAAAGGCGAGCAGGCTGTCGCGCACGTCCGAACCGACCGCCACCAGCGCGTCGGCGCGGCGGTAGAAGCGCGACTGCAGCGCGGTGCGCAGGCGGGCGCGCAGCTCGCGGGGATCCCGCTCCGGCGGGATCAGCTTCGAGGAGTGGAAGGTCAGCACCACCGGGACGCCCAGCTCGCGGCCGACCGAGAGCCCGATCCAGTCGGCGTCCGACAGGTGGGTCTGGATCAGGCCGGCGCCGACCTCCCGCGCGTAGTCGCGCACGCCGCGGCGGATGCGGCGCCAGTCGCGCACCGCCGCCCACGGCCGGCGGATCGAGGCGCGCTCGATGCCGAGCACGGTGTGCTCGACCCCGCTGTCGGCCAGCAGCTGCTCGACGGGGCCGCCACGCAGCATGCTGCACACCGCCGGCGCCCAGCGGCCGCCGCGTTGCAGGCGGGTCAGCCGGTGCACGTACAGCTCGGCGCCGCCGCGGTTGAGCGTGGGCAGGAGCTGGAGGGCGACGCGGTCTCGTTCCATGGGCTGCTAGCCTGGGAGCGCGCTCAGTCTAGCCACCCCCCGTCCGATGACCGCCGCGCCGCCCGCTCCCCCCGTCCCCGTCCTGTTCCTGCTCACCGACCTGCGCGTCGGCGGCATGGAGCGCAAGGTGGCCGAGATCGTGCAGAAGACCGACCGCAGCCGCGTCCGGCCGGTGGTCGCCTGTCTGAAGGAGCCTGGGCCGCTGGCGCCGGAGATCGAGGCCGCGGGCATCCCGGTCCATGCGCACCTGCTGAAGCGCAAGACCGACCTCGGCGTGCTGTGGCGCCTGCGGCGGCTGATCCGCCGCGAGGGGATCCAGGTCGTGTGCACGATCGGCGACGGTGGCGACCGCATGTTCTGGGGCCGCCTGGCCGGCTGGCTGAGCGGGGTGAAGGGCATCGTGTCGACGCTGCACTCGACGCGGAACCCGCACGGCGGTTCGATCCTCGACCGGCCGAACCGCTGGCTGTTCGGCATCACCGACGCCTTCGTCGCCGTCGCGCGCGGCGCGGCGCGTTACCTGGTCGAGGACGAGGGCTTCCCGCCCGACAAGGTCCTGGTCATCCACAACGGCGTCGACCTCGCGCGCTACACCGGAGCGGGTCGCGCGGAGGCGCGCGCGGCGCTCGGCCTGCCCGCGGACGCGCCGGTGGTGGCACACGTGGCGGCCTTCCGCATCGAGAAGGCCCACGACGTGCTGCTGCGCGCGGCGGCGGAGGTGGTGAGGGAGGTGCCGCAGACGCGCTTCCTGCTCATCGGCGACGGCCCCGAACGCCCGCGCATCGAGGCCATGCGCGCCGAGCTCGGTCTGGACGAGGCGGTGATGACGCTCGGCCGGCGTTCCGACATCCCCGAGCTGCTCGCCGCGTCGGACCTGTCGGTGCTGTGCAGCCACGCCATGGTCGAGACCTTCCCCAACTCGGTGCTCGAGGCGATGGCCTCGCGCCGGCCGGTCGTCTGCACTGACGTCGGTAGCATCGACGAGCAGGTGGAGGACGGCGAGAACGGCTTCCTGATCGCGGAGGGGGACCACGCCGCGCTGGCGGAGCGGATTCTCCGATTGGTGAAGGATCCTGCTCTTGCCGGGAAGATGGGGGAGCGCGCGCGGGAGACGGTCGAGGCGAATTTCAGCGCCGCGAAGATGGTGGCAGATCGCGAGGACCTGTTCCTCGCCCTGGCGAACGGGGCACCGATTCCTTCCCGGCTATACTGGAAATCGCCGATGGAGTAAGGCGGGGAGTCCCCGCCCACTCCGACAAGCTCATCCCCCTGTCATGCTCCGGCGGCACCGCCTGCTCGTCCATAGGTTGCTCGTCTACTTCGACGGCAGCCTGCTGCTCCTGGCCTACGCGGCTGGCGTGCGGCTGCGGTCCTTGTTCATCCCCGGTGGCAGCCCCTTCTTCCGCTCGGAGCTGCTGCACTCCTTCCAGGTCCTGCTGGCGATCTTCGTCGTCCTGACGGGCTACAAGCTGGTCGATCTGTACCAGAGCCAGCGGATGCGCTCGATGCTGGGCGAGGCTTGGCGCATCCTGCTCGTCAACGCGCTCTGCTTCCTGATCCTGCTCGCGCTGCTGACCAGCCTGAAGGCGCCGCCGGCCAACATGGTCGCGGTGATGGTCTTCCAGACCCTCAACACGGTCGCGGCGATGACCGCGCGGATCGGCATCCGCACCGCCGCGCGGGTGGTCCGCCGCAAGGGCTACAACTACCGCCACCTCGTCGTGCTGGCCAACGCGCAGCGCGATCCTGCCGAGCTGCTGCGCAAGGTCCTGGGGCATGACTACTGGGGCTTCCGCGTGCTCGCCGTGGTCTACCCGCCCGCCGAGCAGCAGCCGAAGTGGAGCGGGGAGGACCTCCCCGGCAACCCGCCGGTGCTCGCGCGCGAGCAGCTGGTGCCCTTCCTCGACCAGGAGCCGATCGACGAGATCTGGGTGGACGGGCTGCCCGACGAGAGCGGCGCGACCTACGACCTGAGCTCCGCCGCCGCGGAGCAGGGCGTGGCGCTGCGCTACATCATGCCGCAGAACTTCTTCCCCGGCGTGCGCTGGGGCTTCGACAACTTCGAGGGCCTGACCACCGTGTCGGCGGCGCACTCGCCGATGACCGACATCGCGCGGGTGGTGAAGCGGGCCTTCGACGCCACCGTCGCCGCGCTGGTGCTGGTGGCCGCCGCGCCGCTCATGCTGGTGGTCGCCGCGCTGCTGCTGCTCGAGCGCAACGGCGGCGGCGTGTTGTTCCGTCAGGAGCGCGTCGGGCTCAACGGCCGGCTCTTCACCTGCTACAAGTTCCGCACCATGGTGCCGAACGCGGACGCGATGAAGGCCCAGCTGGAGGCGCAGAACGAGATGGACGGGCCGGTCTTCAAGATCAAGAAGGACCCGCGCATCACGCGCGTCGGCGCCTGGCTGCGCAAGTTCTCCGTCGACGAGCTGCCGCAGCTGTTCAACGTGCTGAAGGGCAACATGAGCCTGGTCGGTCCGCGCCCGCCGGTGCCGAGCGAGGTCGACCTCTACGAGCGCAACCAGAAGCGCCGGCTGAGCGTGAAGCCCGGCATCACCGGCCTGTGGCAGGTCAGCGGACGCAGCGAGATCACCGACTTCGACGAGTGGGTGCGGCTCGACCTCGAGTACATCGACCAGTGGTCGCTGGCGCTCGACCTGAAGATCCTGCTCATGACCATCCCGGCCGTCTTCATGGCCAAGGGCGCCAGCTAGACGAACCGCCGCCTGGACGCAGCGAGGGGCGGAGCCCGCCGGGCTCCGCCCCTCCTGTTCGTGTGCGGCGGCCGCGGCTCGGCCGCCGGCGGCGTCACGCCATCATCGCGGTGCTCGGTTCGTGCTTCTTGGTGAAGGAGGCGAGGAACATGATCAGGAACATGATCATGAGCACGGCGACCGAGTAGTCGTCCGGGCGGCGGAACCAGGCCAGGCCGAATGCGCCGACGATCGGCACCAGCGCGGTGCGCACCCACAGGTGGCCGGAGGTGTTGAAGGGGTGGTCGGGGCGCTCGTTGGCGGCGGTGGTCACCTTGTCGTAGACCAGGATGAGCAGCATCGAGGCCAGACCGATCAGCGTGAACGCCAGCCACATCGACTGCGGCTCGTAGGTGTTCCACAGCAGCTCGCGGGTCTGCCAGGGGTCCATGGCCAGGGTCTCCTGGAAGAAGGGGAGGACGTCGGCCCGGCCGAGCCCGTCGACCACCTCCTGCGCCACGCCCTGCTCCTCGACCAGGTAGCGGCGGGCGAGCACGATCTTGTCGCCGCCCTCCTGGTACATCTCGCCGGCGATCACCGAACCGATCGACCAGCCGATGCCGACGGTGAAGTTCACGTAGCCCATGTAGAGGCCTTCCTTGCCGGGCGGGGCGATCGAGGCCAGGTAGCGCATCTTGGTCGGGCTGGCCGACATCTCGCCGAGCGAGAACAGGCCGATGGCCGCCAGCGTCCACCAGCCGCTCATCGACATGCCCAGCCCGTAGATCGCCGCGGCCGACACCGCGATGCCGACCACGATCGCGGTCAGCGAGCGGACCTTGCCGGTCAGGAAGCCCATGGCGAAGGCCAGGCAGCTGATCAGCAGGGCGTTGAAGTTGATCATCCACTCCTGCGTCAGGTTGCCCTCGTTCACCGTGGGGACCGCACCGTCGCCGAAGACCCCGGCCAGGGCGGAGGCCGCGGCGCGCGAGTCGACCCAGTCGTCGATGAAGTTCGGCAGGATGTCGAACAGCTGGTAGAACATCAGCCAGAAGCCGGCGAAGCTGATCGTGAAGAAGAACAGCCGCGGCTCGAGCAGGCCGTGGACGGCGTCGGCCAGCAGCTTGAGCGGGCCGGCCTGGTTGTCGTCGCCGTGGTGCTCCGGCTCCTTGAAGAGGAGCAGCGGGATGAAGTTCAGCGCGATGCCGGCCGAGCAGGCCAGGAACACGTACTGCCACTCGAGCACGCGCAGGTAACCGGCGATCATCGGGCCGATGAAGCCGCCGATGTTGACCATCTGGTAGAACAGCGCCCAGCCGAGCGCGGCCGACTTCTTCGGCATCTGGTGGGCGATCAGGCCCTGCAGGCCGGGCTTGAAGATCGCCGTGCCCAGGGCCAGGAACATCGCCCCGGCGAAGAAGATCTCGAAGGTGAGGTCCGTCCCGGCGGCGCGCGCCACCGAGAGCTCCGCCCCGGCGAGCCGCTCGGCCAGCGGGATGCAGAAGCCCATCAGCAGGTAGCCGACGATCTTCAGCACGGTGCTGATCGCGATGTTGAGCTTGTAGCCGTAGCGGTCGGCGAAGCCGCCGGTGAAGATCGGCACGAAGCTCTGCACCAACGCCCAGATGGCGTAGACGAAGCCCTTCTGCAGGTGGTCGAACTCGGGGCCGCCGTCCTTGAAGGAGGCGACCATGAACACCGGCAGGACGACGCGCACGCCGTAGTAGGCGAAGCGCTCGACCAGCTCCATCCAGTTGGCGATCCAGTAGAGCCCGGAGAACTGGGTGAATTGGGAGAGGAAGGAGGTCTTCTCGCCCGAGGCGGCGGGAGGGGGGGGTCATGGCGCCACCGTAGCAGCGCCCGCCGGGCGGGGCGTCGCCGTCGCCGTCACATGTCGGACGCCTCGCGGCGGCGCTCCTCGAGGAGCCGGCGGAGTTCAGCGGCCTGCTCCTCCGCCAACCTCAGCCCGGCAGCACCCCGCTCGAGGTCGCCGAGTCGGCCCGACGGGAGGGTGCTGGCGAGGGCGACCAGGCCGGGCATCAGGTGCCCGTCGTCCTCGACGCCCGGGAGGCGCGCGCCGTCCACCCAGGACGGATCCATCAGCTGCTGGAGGGCCGTCGCGGCGGCCGGCGGACCGCCGCCGGTGAGGGCCCGCCACGCGGTGCTGCGGACCACGGGGTTCCACTCCATCCAGGCGGCGTCCTCCACCCGGCCCCAGTCGGTGCGTCCGGTCGCGCCGCCGGCCAGGAGTCCGGCGGTGAGCAGGTGGTTGCGTCCCCGGCCCTCGCGCAGGACGTCCTCGAGGGCGAGGGCGGGGTCGGCATCGGGCCCGGTGTCGCCCCAGCCGCGCGGCTGCGGCAGGACCGCCCGCTGCCCCGAGGCGAGCAGCTCGGCGTAGCGGTCGCTGACCCGTTCGGGCGCGCGCCGGGCCAGCTCGATCCACGCGCCGAGGAAGCCGGCGCGTTCCTGCGGGGCGAACTCGGCCGCGGTCAGGGCGGCGAGGGCCTCCTCCGGCGGCGCCGCAGCCGCCATCGCCGCCAGCAGGTCGGCCTGCTCCTCGTGCGGCCACCCGCTCAGCAGCAGCAGAGCTTCCTTCCAGCCTCCGCTGCGTTCGGTGGCGAACCAGAGGCGGCGCGCCAGCTGGCGGACGGCGCGGCTCGGATCCTCCAGCCCTTCGAGCACCGCTGCGTCGAGCCCGCGCTCGAGGCAGCCGCGCCACGCGTCCTCGAGCAGGGCGAGGTGCATCGCGGCGCGCTCGGCACCCTCGGCGCCGTCCGGTAGCTCGAGGTCGGCCGGACGCGCGGCCTGGACCAGACCGAGGTGGTCGGCGGAGAGCAGCCGCTGCCGGCTCCAGCAGAGGCGCACGACGGCTGCGGAACGGTCGGACCCGGCGCCGGCGGCGACCACCCGGGCGAGGTACGGGTCGCGCGGCGCCGGTGCGGGGGCGGGGAGCTCGTCCCACACCGTCAGCACGGCGCGCAGCAGCCAGGCGAGCGAGCGGCGGCGTTCCGGCGGGAAGTCCTCCCGCTCGAGGCGCTCGAGCACCCAGGCGGGGAGCTCGGGACGCCGCAACGCGGCCTCGATGGCGGCGCCCCGACCCTCACGCTGGTGGACGCGCTCGAGCAGCCCGAGGTCGAGGGCTGCGGCGGAGGTCCCGGGTGTCCGCTGCGTCCGCAGGGATCCTCCAGCGGCCGGACCCGCGGCCGCCGGCGCTCCGGCGCTGGGCCGCGGGGCCGCGGCGACCTCCTCCACTCCCGGTCCCCGCAGCAGGAGCGGCGCAGCGGCGAGGGGGAGGGCCGAGGCGAGGAGCAGGCAGCCGGCGCGCCTCATCGCTGCGGCGGGGTGATCTCCGGCGGCGGACCGCAGGGCGAGTCGATGTGGTAGGCGTAGATCCCGATCCGGTCCACGGAGATCTGGGTGCAGTTCTCCGTCTCCTCGTCGCAGGCGAAGTTGAACTTCATCGCCTCGGACAGTTTGATCGCCATGATGCGGGCGCCGTGCTTCTCGCCGATCTCGGTCCAGTTCGGCTCGACCAGGATGAAGAGCGGGCAGACCGGGTCCTCCCAGGTGACGGTCACGCCGCCGAAGCGGAACTCGACCAGGCCCCAGTCGCAGGCCTGGAGGCCGGTGTAGGTGACGCTGAGGGGTTCGTGGTGGACCACCCCGAGGTCGGGGCAGAGCGGCGCGCTGCCGCCGCCGGGTTCCTGGGCAGCGGCCGCGCCGGTGAGCAGCGCGCAGGCCGCGAGGGTGATGGCTTTCATGGTTCCTCCTGCCGGGTCGGCTTCGGTTCTGCCGGAGCAGACGCGCCGCGCCACCAGGAGTTACGGTCGCCTCAGAGCCCGCGCATCCAGGCCGGCCGGAAGGGCGCGGCCGCCGGGTCCGCCAGCGCACGGTCGAGCGCGGCGACCATCGCGTCGCGGTCCTTCGGCAGGGTCCCGCCCAGCGCCAGGAAGTTGCTGGCGTGGTTGCTGCGGAACACCGCGCCGTCGAGCTCGAGCGCGGCCAGGAAGACGCGCAGCTCGGCGGCCAGTTCGACCGGGTCGAGCTCGTCCACCTCGCCGCGGGCGTGCTGCTCGCCCAGCGGCGTGCCGGGGACCGGCGTCATGACCAGCGTGCTGACGAAGCGCGGCTGGATCGCGTTGACCACGCGCGCGGAGTTCTCGGCGTGCTCGCGCGAGCGCGCCCGCCCGCCGGCGCCGAGCAGGATCATCGTGCTCAGCTTCACGCCGGCGTCCACCGCCTTGCGTGCCACGCGCACCATCTCCGCAGCGTCCACACCCTTGCGCAGCTCCGTGAGCACCGCGTCGTCGCCGCTCTCGATGCCCAGGTAGTACAGCGTCAGCCCCTTCTCGCGCAGCCGCGCCATCTCCTCGACCGTGCGCAGCTGGAGCGACTGGGGCGAGGCGTAGACGCTGATGCGCCGCAGCGCGGGGAAGGCCGCGTTCAGCCGGTCGAGCAGCGCCTCGAGGAAGGAGGCCTTGGCGACCAGCGCGTCCCCGTCGGCCAGGAAGACCTTGCGCACGCCGGGGAGGTTCGCCAGCGCCCAGGCGATCTCGCGCTCGAGCTCCTCGAGCGGCCGCACGCGGAAGGCCTTGTCCCGGTACATGCCGCAGAAGGTGCACTCGTTGTAGCTGCAGCCCAGCGTGGCTTGCAGGATCAGCGAGTCGGCCTCGGACGGAGGGCGGTAGAGCTGGCCGGCGTAGCGGATCACGGCGGCGGAGGGCTCACACCCAGAAGGCGCCCGGGAAGACGGCGGCGGGCTCGGCGTCGGCCACGCGGCTGACCTCGGCCGCGCACACCTTGTACTCGGCCGTGCCGGTGACGGCGTCGCCCTCGTCCACGGTGAGCAGGTTGGCGCGCGCCTCGGAGAAGTGGAAGGGCATCCAGATGCAGCCGGCGCGCACCTGCTTGCTGACCGCCGCGCGGCAGCGCACCACGCCGCGCCGCGTACGCACCTCGACCAGGTCGCCGTCGGCGATGCCGCGGCGGCCGGCGTCGCGCCGGTGCAGCTCGACGTAGGCCTCGGGCTGCTTGACCGACAGGCCGGGCGCCCGCCGCGTCTGCGTCGCCGCGTTGTAGTGGTAGAGCGTGCGGCCGGTGGACAGCACCAGCGGGTACTCGGCGTCGGCCTGCTCGGCCGAGGGGCGGTACTCGACCGGCTCGAAGCGGCCCTTGCCGCGCAGCACGCCGCCCTCGTGGAGGAAGCGCGTGCCGGGCGAGTCGGGCGTCTCGCAGGGCCACTGCAGGCCGCCGTCGCGGTCGAGCCGCGCGTGCCCGATGCCGGCGAACTTCGGCGCCAGCGCGGCCATCTCGGCGTAGACCGCGGCGGCGTCCTGCGCCGGCCAGTCGCCGCCGCAGGCCGCGGCGAGCTGCTGCAGGATCTCGAGGTCGGCCCACGCCTGTCCCGGCGGCTCGACCGCCTTGCGCACGCGCTGCACACGGCGCTCGGAGTTGGTGAACACGCCGTCCTTCTCGGCGAAGCAGGCGCCGGGCAGGACGACGTCGGCGAAGCGCGCGGTCTCGTTGAGGAAGAGGTCCTGCAGGACGAGGAACTCGACGCGGTTGAGGCCCTCCTCCAGGCGGGCCACGTTCGGCTCGCTGAGCACGATGTCCTCGCCCATGACGAAGAAGCCCTTCAGCGACTTGCCGGCCTCCTTCATCATCTGGTTCAGGTTCAGGCCGGGCTCGGCGGGGATGCTCCGGCCCCAGTCCCGCTCGAAGCGCGCGCGCGCCGCGTCGTCGTCCACGCGCTGGTAGCCGGGCAGGAACACAGGGCTGGCGCCGGCGTCGTTGGCGCCCTGCACGTTGTTCTGGCCGCGCAGCGGGTTCATCCCGGCCGAGGCCACGCCGAGGTGGCCGGTCATCAGCACCAGGTTCGACAGCGCGTAGACGTTGTCGGTGCCGTGGGTGTGCTCGGTGATGCCCAGCGTGTAGTAGATGCCGGCCTTGCGCGTGGTGGCGTACTCGCGCGCCGTGGCGCGGATGTCGGCCGCCGACACGCCGGTGACCTCCTCGGCCTCCTCCGGCGTGTAGCGCGCCACGGCCTCGCGCACCGCCTCGAAGTTCTCGGTGTTGGCGGCGATGAAGGCCTCGTCGGCCAGGCCCTCGGCGAGGATCACGTGCGCCATCGCGTTGAGCAGCCAGACGTCGGTGCCCGGGCGCAGCTTCAGGTGGCGGTCGGCGATCGTGGTCAGCCAGATCGCGCGCGGGTCGGCGACGACCAGGCGGGCGCCGCGCCGCACCGCCCGCTTCATCTCCATGGCGATGATCGGGTGCGCCTCGGTCGTGTTGCTGCCGGTGACGAACAGGAAGTCCGCCTCGCGGATCTCCCCGATCGAGTTGGTCATCGCGCCGGCGCCGAAGGTGGTGACCAGACCGGCCACCGTCGGAGCGTGTCAGGTCGCTGCGCACTGGTGCACGTTGTTCGTGCCGAACACCCCGCGCGCCAGCTTCTGGACCAGGTAGTTCTCCTCGCCGGTGCAGCGCGAGCTCGACACGAAGCCGAGGGCGTCAGCGCCGTGGCGCGCCGCCACCCCGCGCAGGCCGTCGGCGGCGCGCGCCAGCGCCTCCTCCCACGAGGCCTCGTGCAGCAGCCCGTCCGCCCCGCGCACCAGCGGCGCCGTCAGGCGGTCGGGGTGGTCGATGAAGTCGTAGGCGAAGCGCCCCTTGACGCACAGGTTGCCGTCGTTGGTCGTCGTTCCCGGCGGCGGGCTGGTGACTTTGGCCACGCGGTTCGCCGCGCGGTCGACGTTGAGGTCCATCTGGCAGCCGACGCCGCAGTAGTTGCAGGTCGTGCGCACCTTCTCCAGCGCGGCCTCGGCCGGCGCGCCGGCGGCGCGCGGCATCTTCTCGGTCATCGCCCCCGTGGGGCAGGCGTCGATGCAGCCGCCGCACAGCTCGCAGCTCGTGTCGAGCAGCCCGCGGCGGTCGGCGGTCGAGATCGTCGTGCGCGCGCCGCGCCCGCTCAGCGCGATCGCGCTGACCCCCTCGACCTCGGCGCAGTAGCGCGTGCAGCGCGCGCACAGGATGCACTTGTCGGCCTCGAAGAGGATGTAGGGGTTGACGTCCTCGCGGCCGCTGCGCAGCGGCGCCATCCGCGGCCAGTCCGGGTCGGCGCCGTAAGCGGCGGCCATCCCGTGCAGCTCACAGGAGTGCCCGCCGCGCTCGGGGTCGGCCGGCTGGTCGGCCAGGTAGAGCGACAGCAGGGTGCGCCGGTGGCGCGCGACGCGCTCGTTGTCGGTGGCCACGACCATGCCGTCGGCCGCGGGCGTGGCGCAGGCGGGAGCGAGGCGCGGCCGGCCCTCGACCTCGACCAGGCAGGAGCGGCAGCAGCCGGCCGGGGCGAGGCGCGGGTCGTGGCAAAGCGTCGGGATCTCCACCCCGGCGCGGCGCGCGGCGTCGAGCACGGTCTCGCCGGCGGCGAAGGAGACGGGCGTCCCGTCGAGGGTGAGCTGGTGGCGGCTCTGGATCACGGTGCGAAGTCCTCGGGGAACCACTTCAGCGCGCTGGTCAGCGGCAGGGGGGCGGCCTGGCCGAGGCCGCAGATCGAGCCCTCGTTCATCTGCCAGGCTGCGTCGGCGACGTGGCGCAGGGCGGCGCGGCGCTCCTCGGCGCCGCCCGCTTCCTGCGCGCGCTCGACCGCCTCGCGCAGGAAGCGGGTGCCGATGCGGCAGGGCGCGCACTGCCCGCAGCTCTCCGCCTCGAAGAAGCGCAGCTGTTCGAGGGCGGCTTCGGCCACCGAGACCTCCGCGTTGAGCACCACGACGCCGGCCGAGCCGAGCATCGAGCCGGCCTCGGCCAGGCTGCGGAAGTCGAGCGGGCGGCCCGACTCGCTGGCCGGCAGGAAACCGGACGACGCGCCGCCGGGCGAGAAGGCCTTGAGCTTCCCGACCGCTCCGCCGGCGAGCTCGAGCAGCTCGTCGAGCGATGCCCCGAGCGGCGCCTCGTAAACGCCGGGCCGCGCGACGTCGCCGCTGAGGCAGTAGAGCTTGGTGCCCGGTCCGGTGCGGCCGAGGGCGGCGAACCAGGCGCCGCCGCGGCGCACGATGGCAGGGACGCAGGCGATCGTCTCGACGTTGTGGATCAGCGTCGGCTCGCCCCACAGCCCGGCCTGGGTGGGGAAGGGGGGCTTCAACCGCGGCATGCCGCGCTTGCCCTCGAGCGCCTCGAGCAGCGCGGTCTCCTCGCCGCAGATGTAGGCGCCGTGGCCGGCGTGCAGGTGGAAGGTGACGCCCGGGTAGCGGCCGTCCGCGCGCGCGGCGTCGACCTCGGCCTGCAGAGACCGCCACGGCCCGCCGAACTCGCCGCGCAGGTAGCACCACACCTCGCGCGCGCCGACCGCGGCGGCGGCGATGGCGAGGCCCTCGACCACCAGGTCGGGGCGGCGCAGCAGGAGCTCGCGGTCCTTGAAGGTGCCCGGCTCGCCCTCGTCGGCGTTGAGCACTACGTAGCGGGTGGGGGAGGCCTCGCCGCGCACCGCCTTCCACTTGAAGGCGGCGGGGAAGCCGGCGCCGCCGCGGCCCTGCAGGCCGGCGGCCTCGAGCTCGGCGATCACGGCCTCGGCGCCCAGCTCGGCGGCGCGCGCGAAGGCCGTCCCGCTCCGGTCGGGCGCGCCTTCCAGGTCCATGGCCCGCTCGCCGGGCAGGGCGCCGACCGCGCCGCGCCAGTCCGGCTGCTCGGAGCGGACGGCGCGCCAGTCCCCGCCAGCGGCGTCGAGCTCGGCGGCGGCGAGCGCGGGCAGGACCTCCCGCTCGCGCATCGCGGCGGGGGCGAGGTCGCAGGCGGCCAGGCAGGAGCAGCCGGCGGCCGGCATCCCGGCCTCCCGCGCGCGGGCGAGCAGCTCGTGGGCGCCCCGCCGGGCGCACGACAGGCCGGTGCACACGCGCAGCTTCACCGCCGGGTCGTCGAGCAGGTGGAAGAAGCTGCCCGCGCCCCACACCTCGGCCTCGGGCACCCCGGTCGCCGCGGCGACCTCGGCCGCGACGCCGGCGTCGAGGCCGCCCGCGGCCGCGATGCGGTCGAGGATCTCGGCGCGTCGGCGTTCGTCCTGCATGGTGGCGGGGGAGCGGGCTCCGGGCTCACTCGGGGTCGACCACCAGGACGTCGGCGCGCGCGCGGCCGAGGTACTCGGCGGCCATCGCGCTGAGCGCGGCGGCGTCGAGCGCCTCGTAGAAGGCGGTCACGGTGCGCACGTTCTCGATCGAGGCGGGCGCGCGGTGGGCGTCCTCGATGGCGCCGAGCCAGTAGCCGTTGGTGCGGCGCGCGTCGCGGATCTGGTTGAGCACCGGCTCGCGCAGGCGGTCGGTCTCCTCCTGCGTGACGCCCTCGGTGGCGAGCGAGTCGGCGGCGGCGAGGCAGGCCTCGACCAGCGTGTCCACGTTCTCCGGGTCCGCCATGGCCTGGATCATGATCATGCCGTTGCCGGGGAAGACCTCGCTGAGCTGGGTGCCGGCGCCGGGCGAGTAGGCCGCGCCGAGCTTCTCCCGCACCTCGAGGCGCAGGCGGTCGTTGAGCACGGTGCCGAGGAAGGAGAGGGTGCGGCGCGTGGCGGCGTCGCGGCCGTCGGTGGCCGGGTAGAGCAGCAGCACCATCGACTTCGGCACCTGGGTCTGCACCGTGTGCAGCTGCTTCAGCCCGGTCTGCGCTGCGGGGACGACGCGGTGCTCGGCGTGCTCGCGCAGCGCGCGGCGCGGCGGCAGCTTGCCGAAGGTGCGGGCGCAGGCGGCGACCACCTCCTCGACGTCGAGGTCGCCGACGAAGCTCAGCTCGAGCGGAGCGTCGGCCAGCTGCGGGTCGACCAGGGCGCGGACCTGCTCCATGGTCACGGCCTCGAGCGTCTCCTGGGCGGGGAGGCCGAAGCGCGGGTCGCCGCCGTAGACCGCCGGCAGGAACTCCGTGAGCAGCGGGCCCTGGTGCTGGTGCGCCATGCCCTGGAAGACCAGCGGGATCTGCCGCTTCATCTGCACCATGCCGTCCTCGCGCCAGCCCGGGGCGGTGAGCCAGGCGCACATCAGCTCGCACTGCAGCAGCAGGTCCTCGGCGGTGGTCGAGCCGCCGACCACGATGCGGTCCTCGCCGACGGCGAGGCCGCTGCCGACCGTGCGGCCGGCGGTGAGGCGGCGCAGGTCCTCGTTGTCGTGCGCGACGAGACCGCCGCCGTTGAAGGCGGCGTCGGCGAAGAAGGAGACGGCCGAGGTCTCGGCGCTCGGCGCGGAGGCCAGCCCGCCCTCGCCGAGGTTGCCCTGGATCAGGATCTGCTTCTCCTTGAAGTCGGTCTTCTTGATGTTGACCGTGACGCCGTTGGCGAAGCGCAGCATGTGGAAGTCGAGGTCCTCGACGTGGCGGCGCTCGACCACCTCGCCCGGCGCGTCGGCGCTCGAGGCGTAGGCGAAGGCGTCCACCACGATGTCGGCCATCCGCTCCACCGGGACGGCGCGGCTGGCCTCGAGGGCGGCGCGGAGCTGCGCGCCGGCCTCCTCGCCCAGGTCGAGCTTGCCCATCGCGGTGATGGACAGCGGGCCGGCGTCCCAGGCCGCGGCCAGGGCCGCGTGGCACTGCTCGACCGTCAGCGCCTCGATGGCCGGGCGCAGGATCGCGCGGACGGTCGCCGCGTCGGTCGGCACGTAGCGCTCCTCCGCGGCGAGCAGGATCTCGCCGAGGATGCCCGAGCTGTGCTGGGTCGCCTCGCGCGCCACCGCCTCGTCCAGGCCGCGCAGCATGTCGGCGCGCAGCTCGTCGAGCTCGGCCTGCTGGAAGCCGAACTCCAGCGCGCGGCGCAGCTCCTGCTCGCAGAAGGCCAGCGCCTCGCTCCACTGCTCGGGCTTGCACTGGACCGACAGGCTCTCGCTGTGCATCGCGGTCAGCTCGTCGCCGTCGCCGACGCTGGCGCCGAGGAAGGGCGCGTCCTCGTCCTTGGCCAGCTCGGCGAAGCGCAGGTTGAGCATGCTGTGGGCGTACTGCAGCGGCAGCTGCTCGACCCAGGCCGCCTGCGTCGGCATCTCGTCCTCCCACGGCGTCAGCACCGAGACGGTCAGGCTGACCGAGGGGATCTCGGCCTCGTGGATGGAGAAGGCGTGCTCGTAGCTCGTCACGCGCCCGGTGACCGGCTCGAGCGCCGGGCGGCCGGGAGGCGGCACCATGCCGCCGAAGGCCTCCTCGAACAGCGGCGCCGGGTCGAGGCCGCCGAGGTCGCCCACCAGCACCAGGGTCATGTGCTCGGGGCGGTACCACTTGGTGTAGAAGGCCCGCACCGACTCGGCGGTGAAGGCGTCGCGCACCTCCTTCTTGCCGATCGGCAGCCGCTCGGCGTAGCGCGTGCCGGCGTACATCCGCTCCATCTGCTGCAGGAACATGCGGAAGCCGGCCGAGTCGCGCTCGCGCTGCTCGCCGTCGATCACCCCCTTCTCGGCCTGGACCTCCTCCTCCTCGAGCAGCAGGCCGTCGGCGAAGTCGCGCATCACGGTGAGACCCTCGCGCAGCGTCTCCACGTCGCCGGTGGGGAGGTCGAGCTTGTACACCGTCTCGCTGAAGGAGGTGTGCGCGTTGGTGTCCGCGCCGAAGCTCATGCCGTGCTCCTGGAACCACTCGATCAGCGTGCCCGGCGCGAAGTTGCGCGAGCCGTTGAAGGCCAGGTGTTCGAGGAAGTGGGCCATGCCCTGCTCGCTGTCCTGCTCGGCCAGGCTGCCGGCGTTGACGTGCAGGCGCAGGTAGCAGCGCTCCTCGGGTTCGGCGTGGTCGGCCCAGGCCCAGCGCAGGCCGTTCGGCAGGCTGCCGAAGTGGATGCGCGGGTCGACCGGGATGTCCGAGGACTCGTGGGGCCACGGCCGCGCCTCGCCGCGGGCGGTCTGGGCGGCCAGCGCCGGGGCGAGGGCGAGGAGGAGCAGGAGGGTCAGCAGTCGTCTCATTTCTCGTGGGCGTGGCAGCAGGAGGGTTTCGGCTCGGGCTCCGGGGCCGGGGGCGGCGTGGGCTCGGCGCAGCAGGAGGGCGGGGGCGGCGCGTCGTCGGCGTGGGGCCGCATCACCTTGGCGAAGAAGCCGGGGACACCGAGGCGGAGCAGGCTGGCGAGGTAGGCGGCCGCCAGCAGGCCGAGGGTCAGCCACTGGAAGGGGCCGAGGTGCTCGTGGTGGTGCGGCAGCGCGTCGGCGACGCGGTAGCTGCCGAGGAAGGCGTTGGTGCCGAGGCCCAGCGCCACCGCCAGCGCGATCATCGCCGCGGCGAAGGCGCCCGCGACGCGCTTGCCGTGCATCTGCGCCAGCAGGCCGGCGGTGGTGACGTTGGTGGCCGGGCCGGTCAACAGGAAGGCGACGGCGGCGCCGGGCGACAGGCCCTTGAGCAGCAGCACCGCGACCAGCGGGGTCGAGCCGGAGGCGCAGACGTAGAGCGGCAGGCCGATCAGGGTGGCGAGCAGCACGTCCACGCCGGCCGGCAGGCCGAGCAGGAGGTCGGCCTCCAGCGTCGGCTCGAGCACCGCCGCCACCAGCAGGCCGAAGACGATCCACGGCGCGGTGTCGTCCATCACCGTGCCGAAGCCGTAGCGGAAGCCGGCGCGGAAGCGCTCGCCGAGCGGGGGCCGCGCCTCGGGGGCGGGCTCGGGTTCGCCCTCGCGCCGCGAGCGCTCGGCCATGCCGCCGACCAGCACGCCGACGCCGAGGGCGAGCAGCGCGGCCCCGGCGAGGCGCAGCCCGGTCATCTCCGGCCCGAGCAGGCCGAGCGAGAGCAGGATCGCGGCCCAGCCGACCTCGGGCGCGGCGACCAGGAAGGCCATCGCGGCAGGCGCGGGGGTGCGCGCCTGGATCAGGCTGCGGTACATCGGGATCACCCCGCAGGAACAGATCGGCAGCGGCAGGCCGGCCACCGTCCCGCGCAGCGCCTGGCCGAAGCGCGTGCGGCCGTGGAAGAAGCGGACCATGCTGCCGGGGACGAGGGCCTTGGTCAGCCAGATGGTCAACGAGGCGGCGAGCAGGGCGGGCGCGCTCTGCGCCGCCAGCTCGACGAAGGCGCGCAGGGCGGGCGCGGCGGGCAGCTCGCCCTTGGCGCGGCCGTGGAGGCTGGCGAAGAGCGCGAGCAGGCCGATGCCGGCCAGGCCGCCGACCCCGGACCAGGCGCGGTCGGCGCCCGGGCGCAGCCCCTCCTTCAACTGGAAGGTGTGGCCGACGACGACGTGCAGCAGGGCGCCGGCCATGAAGGCCTGGAAGGCGGCCAGCCCGGTCGAGCCGGCGCCGGCCAGCGCGCTCTCGTGGAACAGGCTGCCGGCGGCGGTCGCGGCGGCCAGGATGCCGAGCACCGAGAAGGCCGCCGTGCGGCCGAAGCGGGGGCGCACCAGCCACCAGACCCCGATGCCCACCGGCAGGCGGTGGAGGACCACCGCCGCGGCCAGCATCCGGCTGCTGAAGCCGGCGTGCTCGTCGTGCTCGACCAGGGCGGCCCCGTCGAGGAAGGCGTGCAGGGCGAAGGCGGTGACCGCCAGGCCGAGCTCGGCCAGCAGCCCCGTGCCTCCGGTGCCGCGCATGGCCCGGTGCAGGCCGAGCGGCACGAGCAGGCCGCCGAGGAAGGCGGCGGCCGCCGCCCAGCCCGACACCTCGAAGGCCTCGGGCATGACGTGGACCAGGAGCAGGCCGGCCACCGCCACGCGGACGAAGCCGTCCAGGCCCGCCGCCGCCGGGCGCGACAGCCGCGTCAGCCGGAACAGGAGCGGGCCGGCCGCGAGGGCGAGGATGCTGAGCGGGAGCAGGAAGGTCACGGGCCGGCTGCGGTGCGCGGGAGCGCGCCGGATTCTATCCGGCCCCGCCGCCGCCGCCGGGCGCGGCCGGAGAAAGGGTGGGGCTAGAATCCACACGTCCGCAGATGGATCAGGAACCCTCATGTCCGAAACGCCCTCGCCCCGCATCCTCCTCGTCGACGACGAGCCCACGGTCAGCGAGCTGGCCGCCTTCCACCTCGAGCGCGCCGGCTACGCGGTCACCGAGGCGGCCACGGGCGAGGAGGCCCTGGCCCGTGCGGCCGAGATCCGGCCCGACCTGATCCTGCTCGACCTGGTCCTGCCCGACCTCAGCGGCTGGCAGGTGCTCGAGCGCCTGCGGCGCGAGCCGGCCACCGAGTCGACACCCGTGATCCTGTTGTCGGCCTCGGTCAAGGAGGCGGAGAAGGCCGCCGACAGCAAGGTCTTCGCCTTCGTCGCCAAGCCCTTCGAGCCGAAGGAGCTGCCGGTGGTCGTGGCCGAGGGGCTCAGGTCCGCGGAGCCGTCCTGAGCGGCACCACGACCGAGAAGCAGGAACCCTGCCCCTCGCGCGGCGCGTAGCGCACGTCGCCGCCGAGCAGCTGCATGGTCTCGCGCGAGATGGCGAGGCCCAGTCCGGTGCCGCCCTCGGTGTCGCGCGAGATCGAGGTGCGGAAGAAGCGCTGGAAGATCTTCCAGCGGTCGCCGGGCGGGACCCCGATGCCCTCGTCGAGCACCTCGATGCGCAGCTCCTCGTCGTCCTCGACGGCGCGCAGCAGGATGGTCGCGTCCTCCGGCGAGTACTTGATCGCGTTGGACAGCAGGTTGCTGACCGCCGTCTCGAGGTGCTTGCGGTTCCAGGTGACGCGCGGCGTCCCGGCGCCGGTCTCGAGCAGCAGCCGCTGCCCCTTCTCCGCCACCACCGGCGCGAACTCCTCGCGCATCCGCTCGAGCAGGGGCTGCAGCTCGACCGCCTCGGTGACGATCTCGCCCTGCTCCACGTTGGTCTCGCTCAGCTGCAGCACGCCGTCGATCAGCCGGCGCAGCCGCTGCGACTGCCGCTGGATGATGGTCAGGAAGCGGCGCTGTTGGTCGGCCGGGATGTCCTCGGTGTCGAGCAGGGTCTGGGTGAAGCCGTAGATCGAGGTCAGCGGCGTGCGCAGCTCGTGCGAGAAGTTGTCGAGGAAGCGCTGCTTCTCGGCGGCCACCTTGCGCTCGGCGGTGACGTCGCGGAGCACGACGAGCAGGTAGGGGCGCTCCTTCGCCGAGGCCAGGATCTGGCGGAAGGAGAAGCTCAGGAAGCGGTGCTCGTCGGTGCGGTCGACGATCTCGGCCTCGAAGCCGCCGGACTCGCCGTCGAGCACGTCCGTGGGCAGGTCGCCGACGCCCGCTGTGGCCAGCAGGGCGAAGAAGTCCTGGCCGTCCTCGGCCCCCGAGGGGAAGCCCAGGCGCGCCTTGGCAGCCAGGTTGACGTGGATGATGCGGAAGCCGCTGTCGAGCAGGAAGACGCCCTCCGACAGGTGGTCGAAGAGGTTCTTGATGCGGTTGCTCTGCCGCTCGAGCACCAGGTTCTGCGACAGCAGCTCCTTGTGCAGCACGCGCTGCAGCTCGTCCGCCCGCACCTGGTCGGTGGCGTCGATCAGCAGGCCGGTGGTGCTCGTCGCGCTCGAGTTGCCGCCGGCCCAGGCGAACCAGCGCGTCTCGCCCGTCGCCGTGCGCAGGCGGAAGACGTCCTGCAGGCGGTAGGCCGCGGCGTTCTCCTCGCGCCCCTCGGAGCGCGCGAGGTGGAAATTGCCGAGGTCCTCGCGGTGGACGAAGCCGGTCAGCTCCTTGCCGAGGGACTCCTCGAGGCTGTAGCCGAGCTTGGCGCGCCAGGCGGGGTTGAGGAAGCTCAGCCGCCCCTCCCGGTCCAGCTCGAGGACGATCTCGGGGATCGACTCGACCAGCTCCTGGTACTGCGCACGGCTCGCAGCCAGCTCCTCCACCAGGCGGTAGTGGATCTGGGTGGAGACCTCGTGCGAGCGCCGGTCGCGGTCAGGCATGGACGACACCGAGCGAATCGAGCAGCTCGCCGCTCTTCATCACCTCGGAGTAGATCGGGAAGATGCTCTGGCAGTAGAGCTCCTGCTCGGTCATCGTGCGGCCCGCGGTGCAGTCCTCGAGCACGACGACGCGGTAGCCGAGCTCCATGCCGAGGCGGGCGGTGGAGTCGACGCAGATCGAGGTGGCCACGCCGGCCAGCACGATGGTGCGCACGCCGCGCGCCTTGAGCACCTCGTCGAGGTCGGTGCCGATGAAGGCGTTGAGACCGCGCTTGCCGGGGACGTCGAGGATGCGGTCGCCGAAGGCGCGCAGCTCGCCGATCGTCTCCGAGCCGAACGAGCCGGCCTTCAGCGCGTTCGAGTCGACGATCATCTTCAGCAGGCGGACGGGCTGCTCGAGCTCCTCGTAGTCGTCGGTGAAGTTGATCGTCGTGTGGATGATCGGGACGTCGGTTTCGCGCAGGGCTTCGATCAGCGCCACCGTGTTCGGCAGCACCTGGTTCTCGGCGGCGCAGTCCTTGATCGAGCCGTGGAGGAAGCCCTCCGGGTGGAACATCTCGTTCTGGTACCCGATGAGGACGATGGCCGTGTCATTCTGCATGGTCGTATCCGGAGATCTGCTTGAGGTGGTCGAGGCAGCTCTGGGCGAGGCGCAGCCGCTCGGGCTGCAGCGCCTCCTCCTGCAGGGCGGTCTCGAGTTCCAGGGCGCTGCGGGAGGCGGCGGTGAAGCCGAACTGCCCGGCGGCCCCGCCCACGCGGTGGGCGCGCGCGGCGAGCCCCTCCCAGTCCTCGGCCGCCAGCTGGGCCTCGAACTCGGGGAGCTCCCCGCGGAGGCGGGTGAGGAAGCGGTCGCGCAGCTGGTGGTAGCGCGACTCGGCGGACTGGCTCGGCCCGTTCGACGACTTGCTGATGCCGTAGGCCTCCATCTTGCGGTAGATGGTCGCGCGGCTGATGCCGAGGCGGCGCGCCGCGGCGCTGACGTTCCAGCGGCAGTCCTCGAGGGCCGCCTCCACCGCTTGGCGCTCGAGCTCCTCGAGGGTGCCGCTGCGGAACACCATCTCGGCCCCGTTCCCGCTCTCGCCGCCGTCGTCCTCCTGGAAGCCGTCCACCTCGCGCTCGAGGTAGCCGTCCAGCAGCGCGTCGGGGAGCAGGCCGATGTCGATCTGGTCGGTCGGCGCCAGGGCCAGCGCGCGGTCGACGGCGTTGCGCAGCTCGCGCACGTTGCCGGGCCAGTCGTAGTGGCCGAGCGCGGCGAGGAAGGCCGGGGTGAACTGGTGGCCGGCCTTGCCCTGGCGGACCATCGCCTCCCCGAGGAAGGTCTGGGCCAGCAGGGGGACGTCCTCGCGCCGCTCGCGCAGCGGGGGGATGCGCACCGGGCAGACCGCGAGCCGGAAGTAGAGGTCCTCGCGGAAGCTGCCGGCCTGGACCAGCTCGCGCAGGTCCTGGTTGGTGGCCACGATCAGGCGCACGTTCACCGGGATGGGGCGGGGCGCGCCGAGCGGCTGCACCTCGCGCTCCTGCACGACGCGCAGCAGGCGCGACTGGGTGGCCAGCTCCATCGAGCCGACCTCGTCGAGGAACAGCGTGCCGCCGTCGGCGGCCTCGAAGTGGCCCTTGCGCGCCTGGGTGGCGCCGGTGAAGGCGCCCTTGGTGTGGCCGAAGAGCTCGGCCTCGATCATGCTCGGCGGGATCGCGCCGCAGTTCACCGCCACGAAGGGGTTCTCGCTGCGGCTGCTCTCGACGTGGACGGCCCGCGCCGCGACCTCCTTGCCGACGCCGCTCTCGCCCTCGAGGAGCACGGTCAGCTCGGTGCCGGCGACCAGCTCGATGCGGCGCACCACGTCGAGGAAGTCGGCGGACTGGGTGACGAAGGAGGCCGTGCCCTCGGTCGCCCGGCGCAGGTCGAGCAGCCGGTCCACGCGGCGGTGGAGGCGGGCCTCCTGGACGCTGTTCTGCAGCACACGCTCGAGGCGCTCGCGCTCGACCGGCTTCTGCAGGTAGTCCTTGGCGCCGGCCTGGATGCAGTCGCGGACGTCCTCGACGCGGCCGGATGCCGTCAGGACCACCACCGGGACGGCCGGCTGCTTCGCGCGCAGGCGCGTCAGCAGGGCCAGGCCCGAGATGTCCGGCAGCCCGAGGTCGAGGAGGATGCCGGCCAGGTCCGAGTGGAGGCGCGCGAGGGCTTCGCGACCGCTGGCGGCGAGGACGGCCTCGTATCCCAGCTGCTGCAGCTCGAGCTGCAGGTACTCGAGCATGGAGGGGTCGTCCTCCACGACGAGGAAGCGGGGCGGGTCACTGCCTCCGGGGCGGGATTCCCGGGGGGCGTCGGAGGTCGAGTCCAAAAGGAGGGGATCTTCCGGCGGGGTCATACCAGTCGGAGTATGGGCCCTTTCTCTCCAGGGGTGAAGATCGAGGGCAGTAACGAGGCGAGACAGGTCGACGAGGTTGTTTCGTTTCGATCCAGTTCGAGGGCGTTCGATTCCTCTTTCGGTTCCCCCTGAGACAGGCTGGAGCGGATTTCGGCACGGAACGGGGTGGCATGGTCCTTGCAAGTAGAGGGCCGACCCCTCGTCACGTTCCGGAGGGGGTGGCGCGGCCTTCCGCCGCCGCCTCCCCCGGCTTTTCCTTCGGGGGGCTCCGCGATCTTTCTGCGTCAGTCGCTGCGGCTCCTGCCGCGGCCCTGAGGAAGCCGAACGCCGGCACGCCTTGGCGGTCGGAGCTCCTGCCCGGAGTCAAATCCAGGGAAACCGGACAGGAGTGGGTTCCGACAGCGCACCGCGCCCATTGGAGGATGAGGGACGATATTCGTCCCAGGGGTGCGCGCGCCGGCGGAGTCTCCCGACCGCCTCGGCGAGACCGAACTGCTTGGCGAAGAGTCGATCCTGTCAAAAGGTCATTGGCTCGCGGGGGAGGGGGGCACCCCTCCCCTGTTTTTTTTTGCTCCACGGCCCCTAACCTGGGTTCCGGCCCTCCCGCAGCCCGGAGCCCCGATGCCCACCTCCCGCCGTCGTTTTCTCGGCACCGCCGCCGGCGCCTTCGGCGCCCTTGCCGGCACCTCCTTCGCCCTGCCCCGCCTCGACCCGGACTGGCGGCGCCTGGAGTCCCACCTGGCGAGCGGCCCTGCCGACCCTGCGGCCGCAGCGCAGGACGAGGACTTCTGGGCCGGCGTGGCCCGCGCCTACACGGTCGACCGCAGCCTGATCCACTTCAACAACGGCGGGGTCAGCCCGGCGCCCGACACCGTCCAGGAGGCCACCAAGCGCCACCTCGACTTCGCCCACCAGCTGCCCTCGCGCCACCTGTGGGCGGTGCAGCAGCCGCGCAAGGAGGGCGTGCGCCAGCGGCTGGCGCGCCACTGGGGCGCCGACCCCGAGGAGGTGGCCCTCACGCGCAACGCCTCGGAGAGCCTGCAGATCGTCCAGTTCGGCCTCGACCTGGCCGAGGGCGACGAGGTGCTGACCACCACCCAGGACTACCCGCGGATGCTGAACACCTTCCGCCAGCGCGAGGCGCGCGAGGGCATCCGCCTGCGCACCGTGCAGGTGCCCGTGCCGGCCGAGGACGACGACGAGGTCGTGCGCCGCTTCGCCGCGGCGATCACCCCGCGCACCCGGCTGATCCTCATGTGCCACGTGGTCAACCTGACCGGGCAGGTCCTGCCGGTCCGCCGCGTGGCGGCGCTGGCCCGCGAGCGCGGCATCCCGCTGCTGGTCGACGGCGCGCACGGCTTCGCCCACGTCGCCTTCCGCCTCCCCGAGCTCGGCTGCGACTTCTACGCCACCAGCCTGCACAAGTGGCTGAGCGCGCCGCACGGCACCGGCCTGTTGTGGATGCGCCGCGAGCGCATCCCCGAGGTCTGGCCGCTGATGGCGGCCGCCGAGTCGCAGCGCGAGGACATCCGCAAGTTCGAGGAGATCGGTACCCACCCGCTGGCCAACCTGCTGGCCGTCGGCGAGGCGCTCACCTTCCACCAGCTGATCGGGGACGCGCGCAAGGAGGCCCGCCTGCGCTGGCTGCGCGACCGCTGGGCGGCCCGCGCGCAGCACGAGCGGATCCGCCTGCACACGAGCCGCGACCCGCGCTGGAGCTGCGGCATCGCCACCGTCGAGGTCGAGGGGGTCACCCCCTCCGAGCTGACGAACTGGCTGTGGGCGGAGAAGAAGATCGTGGTCACTCCCATCGGCCACGACGAGGTGCAGGGCGTTCGCGTCTCGCCGCACGTCTACACGCTGAAGGAGGAGGCCGACCGCTTCGCCGACGCCCTCCTCGAGGCGGCCGAGCACGGCGTCGGCTGAAACCCTCCCGGACGGATTCCGCAGGACTCCCCGTGCGCCTCCCGCCCCGTCGCCTGCGCCTCCTGCTGGCCGCCCTGGCCGGGACCGCCCTGCTCAGCTTCTGCGCCTCGCCGCCGCCGGAGGCCCTCCCCACGATGCCCGAGACCGAATTCCGCCCCCTCCGTCCGCCGGTCCTCGGGCTGGCCCTGCAGCACGCCGCCGAGGCCGAGCGCTACCGGCTGGTGCGCGTGGACGAGCACGGCGCGGTGACCGAGGTGCTCGCCGAGGGGGAGCTCGGCGCGTGCGAGGCGCGCCTCGTCGCGGATCTGGAGGCGCGCTTCGGCCGCGGCCGGCCGAACCTGCCGGCGCGCACGCTGGGCGGCCTTCAGCTGTGGGCCGACCGCATGTGGCTGGCGCGCTGGCGCATCCAGGAGCACGTCTACACCGGGCACTTCCGCCTGCTCGACCCGGACCGCCGCCGCCGCGCCTGGGGCAGCTGGGAGCAGTGCCGCGCAGCGCTCGAGCGCGCGAGGGTGGAGCAGGGCTTCCCCGTCCCGGCGACGCACCTCGTCGTGCTGGTCCACGGCCTCGGCCGCGCCTCCTTCGCCTGGGGCCGCATGGAGGAGCACCTGCGCGCCGCGGGATACGAGGTCGCGACGATCACCTACCCGAGCACGCGACGCTCGCTCGACGAGCACGCCGCGCAGCTCGCCGGCATCCTCGACCACGCCGAGGGCGCCCAGCAGGTCAGCTTCGTCACCCACAGCCTCGGCGGCCTGGTGGTGCGCGCGCTGCTCGCCCGCGAGGGCGACCCCTGGCGCCGCTCGATCGCGCCGGGCCGGGTGGTCATGCTCGCGCCTCCCAGCCAGGGCTCCTCGATGGCCGAGACGCTGAAGGACTTCCTGCCCTTCGAGTGGCTCGCCGGCCCGGTGGGCCAGGAGCTGGCCCTGCGCGACGGCGGCCTGGTCCCGCCGCCGCCGGTCGACTTCGGCATCATCGCCGGGGGCAAGGGCGACGGCGAGGGCTGGAACCCGCTGCTCGCCGGCGACGACGACGGCGTGGTCAGCGTCGAGGAGACGCGGTTGCCCGGCGCGGCCGACTTCCTCGTCGTGCCGCGGCTGCACACCTGGCTGATGAACGCGCCCGAGGTGCTCGCGGCGGTGGAGCGCTTCCTCGCCGAGGGGCGCTTCGGCGGCGCCCCGGACGACGCGGGCCAGGACGGCTGAGCCGCGCCCGCGCCCGGCTCAGACCTCGACCGGAGGCACGAAGCACCCGCGCCCGGGCTGGCATCCGCCCGGGGTGCAGGCGGCCTGGTCCGGCCCGGTCGAGTCCTGCGTCAGCGCGCACCAGTAGCCGTTGGTGTCGCTGTCGGCCACCATGCCGGGCGGCTGGGCCTGGTCCTCGGCGCGGTAGTACATCGACTTGGCGCGCAGCTGGACGCAGGCGCGGACGAAGCGGGGCGCCGGAGCGCCGAAGGAGGTCTCGCGGTCGGGTTCCATGGTCGGGTCTACCACTGCTCCTCCGGGATTCCGGCGGCGGACATCAGGGCGCGTTCGATGGCGGCGCGCAGCAGCGGCAGGCGCCAGGCGTTGCGCTCGAGCGGCGTGGCCTCGGAGGCCACCTGCGCGGAGACCTTGCGGGCGTAGTCGGGCAGCTCGGCGTCGGTGAGACCGCGGACGCCCGGCAGCGGGATCTGCATCGGCACCGAGGCCACGGCGCCGAGCACCAGCCGCGGCGCGCGGTTCAGGTTCGCCGCCGCCATCGCCAGCGGCCAGTCGAAGCTCTGCTTGTGGCGCACCTCGTAGTGGGCGCAGCGCGGGCCGAGCATCACGGCCGGGACCACCAGCTCGGTGAGCACCTCGCCGGGCTTCAGACCGAACTCGACGGTCGGGTCGGCCGAGGCGGCCGTGTAGAGGCGGTCGAGCGGGAGCTCGCGCTCGCCCTGCGGGCCGGACAGGCGCGCACGCGCGTCGGCCGCGATCAGGGCCGGCGCCGCGTTGGACGGGTGGACCACGGCGCAGGTGTCGTTGTCGAACAGCGCGTGGCCCTCGTGGCGGCCGTCCTGCGCCCAGCACACGCCGCCGCCCTTCTTCAGGCAGGTGTAGTGGCGGCTGCGGAAGTACCAGCAGCGCGGCCGCTGCAGGAGGTTGCCGCCGAGGGTGGCGGCCTCGCGCACGGCCGGGGTGGCGGCCTCGCCGGCGCCCGTCGCCAGCATCGGCAGCTGCGCCCGGACCAGCTCGCTGCGGCCGATCTCGGCCAGGGTCAGGCCGGCGCCCAGCACCAGCGCGCCGTCGTCGTCGAGGGCGAGGGTGGTGGGCAGCGCCCGGTGCAGGCCGACGACCACCGCGGGGCGGTCGAGGCCTTCCTTCATGCGGTCCAGCAGGTCGATGCCGCCGGCCTTCATGCGGGCGGAGCCGGCCGCGCCGAGGCGTCCGGCTTCGGCGGCGTCGGCCGCGACCTGGTACTCGAAGCGTCTCATCGGCCTTCCTCCAGGGCGCGCAGCACCCGCTCGGGGATGATCGGGATCTCGCGGACGCGCACGCCGATCGCGTTGGCCACCGCGTTGGCCACCGCGCCGGCGGTCGGCACGGTGCAGGGCTCGCCCAGGCTGCGCACGCCGAGGCCGTCCTCCTCCTTCCACAGCACCGGCTCGATCTCCGGCACGTCGAGCGCGCCGGGGAACTGGTAGCGGTCGAGGGTGGAGTTCAGCATGTAGCCCAGCTGGGGGTCGGTCGCGCGGTCCTCGAACAGCGCGTAGCCGAGGCCCTGGATGACGCCGCCGTAGATCTGGTTCTCGGCGGTCTTGCGGTTCACCGCGAGCCCGCAGGCCTGCAGCGCGACGACCTTGTGGATGCGCACCACGCCGGTCTGGGTGTCCACGGTGAGGTCGACGAACTGCACGGCCTCGGAGCCGCCGCGCCCCCAGTACTCGTCGTTGAAGGAGCCCTCGACGGTGACCTCCTCGGCCGCCGGCAGCAGCGGCTTCAGCTTGGCGCAGGCGTCGCGCACCGCCGGCGCGGTGAGGCGCGCGGTGGTCGAGCCGCCGCTGGCCGGGCCGTAGGGGAAGTGCGAGCTGGCGAGGTGCAGGACCAGGCGGCCCGGGTCGACGCCGAGCGCCTCGGCCGCGAGGTCGAGGATCACGGTGCGCTGGCCGGTGCCGATGTCCTGCGTGCCCGAGTAGATGTGGATGCTGCCGTCGGGCTTGGCGGTCATGCGGATGTCGCAGCGGCCCTTGCCGTTGCCCCAGTCGCCGCCGGCGCAGCCGAGGCCGCGGCGCAGGCGGCCGGTGGCGCTGCCGTTCGGCTTCCGCGCGCTCCAGCCGATCCGCTCCGCGCCCGCGTCGAGCATGCGGCGGCGCACCGCGCTGGTCTCGTTGACCTTGCGCACCTCGACGGGGTCGAGGCCGAGCGCCTCGGCCAGCTCGTCGAGCCAGTTCTCGATGCCGAAGACCCCCTGCGGCCGGCCGGGCGCGCGGAAGGCGCGCGGCGCGCCGTGGCTGCCGCGCACGTCGTCGTGCGAGCGGGCGACGGCGCCGAAGTCGTAGAGGAAGGGCGTGGTCACCCCGCCGCCTCCGCCCACGCCGACCGTGCCGGAGGTGCGGATGAAGCCGCCGAGGACCTTGCCGTCCTGGCGGGCGCCGAGGCGGTACCACTGCAGCGAGCCGGGCCGGTTGCCGGTGTCGAGCAGCTCGCCCTCGCGGTCGTTGAAGACCCGCACCGGGCGGCCGGTGCGCTTGGCCAGCTGCGCGGCGAGCAGGCCCTCGCGGCCGGCGCCGAACTTCGAGCCGAAGCCGCCGCCGACGTGGTCGCAGCGCACCTCGAAGTCCTCCGGGTCGAGCTCGAGGCCGTTCTGCATCGCCTCGACGCAGGTGAAGGTGCCCTGCGTGCTGACCCAGCACTGCACCGGCTGGACCGTCGGGTCGACCATCGCGCCGTGAGGCTCGAGCGGGGTGTGGATCTGCACCTGGGTGCCGTAGACCCCCTCGACCACCACGTCGGCGGCGTCGAGGGCGGCCTGCGCGGCCTCCGCGTTGCGGAAGCCGGCCAGCGCCTCCGCGGGCGGCGGGAAGGGACCGTGCTGGTCGGCGTGGAGCACCAGCGGGTCGGTCTCGACGAAGTCGAACTCCCACTGCAGGTCGAGCGCGGCGACGGCGTCGCGCACCGCGGCGGGCGACTCGGCGCAGACGTGGCCGACCGGGGCGCCGCTGAAGCCGTAGTCGCGGCCCACGCCGATCTCGACCTCGACCACACCGGGCAGGCGCCGCGCGGCCTCGACGTCGGCCGAGACCAGGCGTGCCCTGCCGAAGGGACACAGCACGTGGCGCGCGAAGAGCATGCCGGGGCGGTGCTTGTCGGCGCTGTACTCGGCGCGGCCGCAGACCTTGAGCGGGCCGTCGACGCGGGCGCGGTCGGGCTCGAGGCTGGCCTCGCGGTTGCCCTCGATCACCGGTGCGGCACCCTCGCCGCTCAGCTCGCCGAGCGCGTCGAACACCTTCGAGTAGCTGCCGCAGCGGCACTGGTTGCCGGCGATCGCGCCGCGCAGCTCGGCGGAGCCGCACGAGGGGTTGCGGCGCAGCGCGGCCTCGGTGGCGACGACGATGCCGGGGGTGCAGTAGCCGCACTGCAGCGCGTCGTTCTCGGCGAAGGCCTGCTGCACGCGGCCGGGCTGCTCGGGTTCGCCGAGGCCCTCCACGGTGGTGACCTCGTGGCCGACCGCGTCGACCGCCAGGGTCATGCAGGCCAGCGTCGGGCGGCCGTCCAGCAGCACGGTGCAGGCGCCGCAGGAACCGCGGCCGCAGACCTCCTTGCTCCCGGTCAACCCGAGCTGCCAGCGCAGCGCCTCGAGCAGGGTGGTGCGGGGCTCGGCATCCAGGTCGTGGTCGGCGCCGTTGACGCGCAGCGTCAGCGGGGCCGGTCCGGGACCGAAGGAGGACGGGGACTCCTCGGCCGCTGCCGCATCGGCGCCGGCGCCCAGGGCGGGCACCGCGGTCGCCGCGACGGCGGAGCGGGAGAGGAACTCTCGGCGGGAGAGGCTCACGCGAGCAAGATAACGCGCGCCCCGCCCCGCGGGCGCGGATCAGAGGCGGCTTCCGAGCAGACCGCGCGCAGCGGCGGCCGGGTCCTCGGCCAGCCCGATCGCGCTGGACACGGCGATCCCCGCCTGCGCCGGGATCATCCAGGCGTTCTCCGGCCGGATTCCTCCGATCGCGACCACGGGAACCCGGGCGATGGCCAGGGCCGCCGCCAGGTGCTCCGGACCGAGCCCCTGCTCGTAGCCCTTGGTCGCGGTGGCGAAGACCGGGCCGAAGCCGGCGTAGTCCACGCCCCACTCGGCTGCTTCGTCCAGCTGCTCGAGGTCGTGGGTGCTCCATCCGATCCACATCGAGGCGCCGACCAGGGCGCGGGCGTCGCCGGGGTGGAGGTCCTCCTGCCCGAGGTGGACGCCTTCGGCGCCGAGGGCCAGCGCGAGTTCGACGTGGTCGTTGACCACCAGGGGCACCCCGAGCTCTCGACAGGCGCGGTGGAGCTTGGTCCCCCAGGAGTGGAGCTCGGCCGTACCCGCCTCCTTCTCGCGCAGCTGCACGCAGTCGACCCCTCCGGCCACCGCCGCCTCGAGCACCGCGAGGGGGTCCCGGCCGCCGCACAGTTCGCGGCTCAGGAGGAAGCACAGGCGGAACAGCGGTTCGCGCACCCGCGCAGCTTAGATCCGCCCCGGCGGCCTCCGGCCCAGGAGGGCCGGGACTGAGGAGCCGCCGTGGCGTGGGGGATCAGGAAACGCGCTTCTGGTCGCCCTTGCGGGCGGCCTTGGCGGCCTTGATCCCGTTCAGGAAGGCCTTGCGATCGGACCGACTGAACAGGCTGACCTTCGATCCGCACTCGACGCAGTAGCAGGACTGGACGCTCTGCAGGTAGCGGACGTAGGTGTCACATTTCGGGCAGTACTTCGTGTCGGAGTAGAAGCCGGATTGGGACATGGTGGGGGAGGAAGTGGGGGAAGGAGGAGAGGAGTCCGGGGAGACCTCCACGGAATGCAAAGAGCTTGCCGAAGGACGCGAAGCCCACGAGGTGGGTTCCCGCAAACCCTATCACGGCCTGGACTTTTAGGAAGTCGGAAAAAGGTCGGAGATTCGCTCGGGGCGGCCCGCCGGAGGCGCTCGAGTCCTGAAAACAAGACCCGACGAGTCCTGGAATCAGGACTCGTCCGAGAGTGCGGCCTCGATCTCCGCCAGCACCCCGGGGTCCCCATCCGTGCGGCGGGCGGCCTCGAGGGCAGGCTTCTCGCCCAGCCGTCCCAGCGCCCAGGCGGCGTGGCCGCGGACCAGGGGCTCGGTGTGCCGCAGGGCCCCGGCCAGGGCCTCCTGCCCCCGCCCGAGGTTCCCCAGGGCCACGCAGGCGTTGCGCAGCAGCCCCGCCCAGCCTGGTCGGCGGATCGGGCTGCCGCGGAAGGCGGACTCGAACTCCTCCTCCGTGCAGGCGAGGAGGTCTTCCAGGCTCCACGCCTCGAGGGCGGGCAGGCTGCCCCAGTCCTCGGCACGATCCGGGGCGCGGCTGCCGAAGGGGCAGACCTCGAGGCAGACGTCGCAGCCGAAGACCCAGTCGCCGATCGCCGGCCGGAGCGGACGCGGGATCGGGCCGCGCAGTTCGATGGTGAGGTAGGAGATGCAGCGGCGGGCGTCGAGCACGAAGGGCTCGGGGAAGGCGTCGGTCGGGCAGGCCTCGAGGCAGGCGGTGCAGCTGCCGCAGTCGGCGGTGGGCGGGGACGGCCTCCACTCCGGCAGCTCGGCGTCGAGGAGCAGTTCGGCGAGGAGCTGCCAGGGCCCGGAACGCTGGTCGAGGAGCAGCGTGTTCTTGCCGCGGAAGCCGACGCTGCCCTGGACCGCCCAGTCGCGCTCGAGGAGCGGGGCGGCGTCGGTCGCCCCGCGGAAACGCGTGGTCACGCCCTCGGCGACCATCCGGCGTCCGAGCTTCTCCAGCCGCCGCCCCAGCACGTGGTGGTAGTCGCGTCCGAGGGCGTAACGCGCGACCCGGCCGCCACCCCGGAAGCCGCCCGCGGCGCGCGGGTAGGCGGCGGCGAAGAGCAACAGGCTGCCGGCCCAGGGCTTCCAGGCGTGCGGCCCTTCGAGGGCCGGGCGGGAGCGTTCGAGCCATCCCATCTCGCCGTGGTGGCCGGCCGCCAGCCAGGCGTCCAGCCGCCGGAGGTTCTCCGCGGGAAGCGGGGCGGCCGGGAGACAGGCGCGCAGTTCCAGGCCGAGCTCCGCGGCGAGATCCCGGACCCGCCGGAGATTCCCGGGCAGGGGCGCAGCCGGTTCCGTCATGCGTCCAGTCTAGGGAGGCAGCAGATCTCCCGCCCCGCGCCCCACCTGGCGCGGCATCGGGGCCGAATCGGCGCGGAAACGAGCGGAATGGCGCCGCCACGGGCAAGAGCACCTTTTCCGCGCAATTTGCGTTACCGGTGGTTTGCCTTAGATTTAGCTTGATCGCCCCGATGACCTTTGCCCGACCCACCTCCCCGCGCCTCCAGGGCTTCGCCGACCGGCTGGAAGCCTTCGCGGCGGAGCTCCAAGGGGACGCGGGCGGGCGCGACCTCGGCGTGCTGGCGGCGGACCACCGCAAGGAGCCCTCGCGCCACCGCGACGCGGTCTCGACCTCGCTCATGGCGGTCTACAAGGACACCGCCTCGAAGGAGGCCTTCGCCCTCCTCTACGAGCTGAACCACGAGGACTTCCTGCGCCTCATCTACCACCACCTGAAGCGCTCGTACTACTCGGTCGACGCCTCGGACGTGCTGCAGGAGGTCTTCTTCAACGTCTACCGCTACCCGTTCAAGTTCAAGCCGGACCGCAAGTCCGCCTTCCGCAACTGGACCCACTCCATCATCCGGAACACGGTCCTCAAGCACAGCCGGCGCGCGCAGCGCGACCGCGTGCTGCCGATCGGCGCCGCCGACCGGGACAGCGACGAGCTGGTCCCGCTCGAGCTGGCCGACGATCGCATGTCCACGCCCCTCGAGGACTCCGTCGAGCGGGAGGCCGCCGACGAGCTGGCCGGGGCGTGGAAGCTCTACCTGCACTTCTACCTCGAGGCCTACCGCTGCTTGACCCCGCGCGAGAAGCGGGTGCTCTACCTCGTGGAGGTCCGAGGGCTTCCCTACCGAGAGGCCGCGGCCGAGGTCGACGTGCGGGTGGAGAACCTCAAGATGATGGTCTTCCGCGCCCGCCGGAAGATCTTCACCATCATGAAGCGGAAGTTCCAGGCCGGCAGCGACGCCGCAGACCGGATCCGCCTGGCGCGGGCCGAGGCGCAGCGGGGGGCTGTCTGATGCACGAGCGCTCCGAGTTCCTCGACGTCATCCGCAGCGTGCAGGGGTCGAACCGCCTGCTCTGCGCCGGCTTCCAGCGCGACCTGAGCGCGCTGCTCGACGGCGAGCTGCCCGAGCGCGCCGCGCAGCGGTCCCTGGCCCACCTCGAGTGCTGCGAGCCCTGCGGCGAGTTCTTCCGCGCCATCCGCCTCCAGGCGCTGGCCCACCGCGACCACGCCGTCCCCGGCAGCCTGGCGCGCCGGCTCGGCCGGATGCGCGGCCAGGACCTGTTCGAGGGCATGACCGACGCCGAGATCGTGCGGCGCCTGGCCTCCGCGCTCTACCAGCTCGGCAAGGCCTACGTGCTGCTGGCCAACGGCGGCGACTACCTGCTCGAGGTCGCGGAGGCGCCGGTCGAGATCGACGACTTCGAACGCACCGAGGCGGCCGAGGCGGCCGAGGCCGCGCGCAGCACCGGCGCCTGCATGATCGACGCCGAGGTCCTGCGCGGCCGCGCCGCCGACCACCGCGAGCAGGGCCGCAAGCTGATCGACGAGGCCCTGCGGCTCAAGCCGCGCTTCGCCGAGGCCCGCCTCTACTCCGGCTTCCTGCACCAGCTGGCCGGCGAGCTCGAGCGCGCCGGCGCCGAGTACCGCGAGGTCTTCCTGCGCACCGAGCGGCACACCAACCGGGCCCACGCCGCCATCCAGCTCGGCCAGCTCTACGACCGCCAGGGCCGCCACCGCGAGGCCCTCCGCGTCTACCGCTGGGTGGTCGCCAGCGGACTCCTGCAGCGCAAGCCGGAGTTCGCCTTCGTGCTCTTCAACATCGCCGTCGAGCACCTCTCCCTGGACGACCCCCGCGCCGCGGCCGCCGTGCTGCGCCGCGTCCGCCAGGAGAACCAAGAACTCTGGGGCAAGTGCCGGGATTGGCTCGGCCAGTCCCCGGAGCTGCTCCAGAAGCTCGGCGAGGACGCCGACTTCCGTCTCGAGATCGAGGCAGCCGAGCCTGCCTTCTTCGCAGCCTGATGGCCCGCACCCTCCGCATCCGTGATCTGTTCCTCGGCCTCGCCCTGGCTACCGGGCTGGCGGCGGCACCGCCCCTCCTGGGCGGGGGAGGAGGTCTCAACGGCGGCTCCGTCGACCGCGGGGACAACCCCGTCGTCGGCAGCCTGCCCTGCATGGTCGACCCGCAGCTGCTCGACCTGTTCTGGGTGCCGTTCAACCGCACCAAGCCCGGCGACTACCTGCTCCGCTCGGCGCCTCCGGTGCTCGGCGTGATCGGCTCCTCCGAGCTCGAGTACGAGCTCTACGACGCCTACGGCGCCAACTACGGCTTCGTCGACGCCAAGAACGAGTGGGCCTGCCTGGGCCTCGTCGACCAGGGCACCGTGGTGCTCGACCGCTGGCTCGTCGCCGGCGGCATGACCCAGCTCTGGCACTTCCTGCCCCCCGGCTACGTGGGCGGCAACCTCCGCGTCATCGGCCCCAACGGCCAGGTCGACCAGCCGATCCTTTCGAACGGCACCCCGATCGCCCTCGCGAGCTACGCGGCGATGCCCGAGGTGAGCGCCATCGTCGAGCTGACCTTCAGCCCGCCGCGCCAATCCTCGCTCGCCGTGCGCAAGGTCCGCATCAGCATGCAGGGCGGCCTGCTGCTGATCGACTACCGCCCCTGATCCCGCGGCCCTGATGCTCCCGCGGCTCGCCGTTCCCCAGGGGGACCTGGGCGGGATCGGTCCCGAGGTCGCCCTGGCGACCTTGGCTTCGCCGGAGGTCCGCGCCTCCTGCCGTCCGCTGCTCCTCGGCCACCTCGACGCCCTGCGCGAGGTGGCCGACGCCATAGGCGTCGAGGTGCCGCTGCAGGCGGTGCCCGATCCGGCCGCGGGCTTCGCGGTCGAGCCCGGCGATCCGGTGCCGGTCCTCGAGTTGGAGAGCCCGCGGCCCACCGACGCCCCCGGCGCGCCCTCGGCCGCCTTCGGCATGGCCGCGGTCGAGGCGGTGCTGCGGGGCGGCACGATGTGCGTGGAGGGCGGGGCCGACGCCCTGGTCACCCCGCCGCTCTCCAAGCAGAGCATGCGGCTGGCCGGCTACGCCTTCGAGGGGCAGACGCAGATCGTCGGCGAGCTCGGCGGCACCCGCCGCTACGGCATGCTGGCCTGCAACGGGCCGCTGCGGGTCCTGCTCGCCACGCGCCACATGAGCCTGAAGCAGGCGCTGCAGCGGCTCGAGATCACCCTGGTCGAGAAGCACCTCCGCCTGGCGCACGAGACCGCGCGCGAGCTCCTCGGCGTCGAGCGCCCGCGCATCGTCCTGGCCGGCCTCAACCCGCACGCCGGCGAGAACGGCGCCTTCGGCAACGAGGAGCGCAAGGTGCTCGCGCCGGCCATCCGCCGCGTCGTTGAGGAGCACGGCTGGGAGACCGCCGGCCCGGCGGTGCCCGACGTGGTCTTCGCCGAGGGCGCTGCCGGCGCCTGGGACGTGGTCGTCGCCCTCTACCACGACCAGGCCTTCATCCCGCTCAAGCTGCTCGGCCGCGACACGGCCTACACGATCACCGTCGGCGGCGGGATCCTGCGGCTCAGCCCGATGCACGGCACGGCCTACGACCTCGCGCGCACCGGGCGCGCCTCGGCCGCGGGCTTCCGCTTCGCGCTCGAGCGCGCGGTGGAACTCTGCGCCCGCTAGACTGCCGCGATGCTGCAGCGGTACGACGAGCGCAACCGGGATCTCCTGGTCAACATCAACGGCGAGATGGTCCACCGCGACCGGGCGGGGATCAGCCCCTTCGACTCGGCGGTGCAGGGCGGCGACGCCGTGTGGGAAGGGCTGCGGGTCTACGACGGCCGCGTCTTCGAACTGGACGCGCACCTCGAGCGCCTGGTCAGCTCGGCCAAGGCGCTGGCCTTCGCCGCGATCCCCTCCCGCGAGGAGATCGTGGCCGAGATCCGCCGCACGCTCGAGGCCAACGGCATGCGTGACGGGGTGCACATCCGCCTGACCCTGACGCGCGGCGTCAAGGTCACCTCGGGCATGGACCCGCGCCTGAACCAGGCCGGGCCGACGCTGATCGTGCTGGCCGAGCACAAGGCCCCGGTCTACTCGAAGGGCGGGCTCGAGCTGGTCACGAGCAGCGTGCGGCGCTTCCCGCCGGACTGCCTCGACCCGAACATCCACCACGCCAACCTGATCCAGTCGATCCTGGCCAAGGTCGAGGCCAACCACGCCGGCGCCGACGACGCGCTGATGCTCGACCGCGACGGCTTCGTGGCCGAGACCAACGCCACGCACGTCTTCCTGGTGCAGGGCGGCGTGGTCCGCACGCCCACGACCAAGGCCTGCCCGGAGGGCGTGACGCGCGCCACCGTGATCGAGCTTTGCCGGCAGCACGGCATCCCCTGCGAGGTCGGCGACTGGTCGCTGACCTGGGTCTACCGCGCCGACGAGATGTTCTGCAGCGGGACCATGGGCGAGCTCGCCGGCATCTCGAAGGTCGACGGCCGCACCATCGGGAACGGCGAAGCGCCGGGCCCGATGACCCGGCGCTTGTCGCAGCTCTACTCGGAGCTGACCGCCTCGCGCGGCGACCGGCTCGTCGACTGAGCCGGCCGCCGCCCGGCGGAGCTCACAGCGTGGTGAGGTAGCGGTCCGTCTCCCAGGGGTGGACGGCGGCGATGTACTCGCTCCACTCGGTACGCTTGGCGTGGACGAACTGGGCGAAGATGTGCTCACCGAGCGCGTCGCGCAGGACCGTGCTCTTCTCGAAGTGCGTCACCGCCTCGCCGAGGTCGGCGGGCAGGCTCTTGATGCGCAGGCGCTTCCGCTCGCGGTCGCTCATCTTGTAGACGTTGCCCGTGACCGGCTCCGGCGGCTCGATCTGGTTCTTCACCCCGTCGAGGCCGGCGGCCAGCATGACCGCGAAGGCGAGGTAGGGGTTGCAGGCGGGGTCGGGCATGCGCAGCTCGCAGCGCGTGCCGAGGCCGCGGCGGGCGGGGACCCGGATCAGCGGCGAGCGGTTGCGCATCGACCAGGCCAGGTGGGTCGGGGCCTCGTAGCCCGGCACCAGGCGCTTGAAGCTGTTCACGGTGGGGTTGGTCACCGCGACCATCGCGCGGGCGTGCTTGAGCAGGCCGCCGATGTACCAGCGCATCGTGTCGGAGATGCCGTCGCCCGACTCCTCGTCGAAGAAGGCGTTTCCGGAGTCGGTGAACAGCGACTGGTGCACGTGCATGCCCGAGCCGTTCTGGCCGAAGATCGGCTTCGGCATGAAGGTGGCGTGCAGGCCCATGTCGCGGGCCACCTTGCGCACCACCCAGCGGAAGGTGGAGAGCTTGTCGGCGGTGTCGAGGGCGTCGCCGTACTTGAAGTCGATCTCGTGCTGGCCGGGGGCGACCTCGTGGTGGGCGGCCTCGATCTCGAAGCCGAGGGCCTCGAGGGCGATGACGATCTCGCGGCGGCAGGCCTGGCCGAGGTCGACGGGGGCCAGGTCGAAGTAGCCGGCGGCGTCGTGGGTCTCGGTGGTCGCGCTGCCGTCCTCCTTGCGCAGGAAGAGGAAGAACTCGGCCTCCGGGCCGCACTTCATCGTGTAGCCGAGCTCGGCGGCCTGGGCGACGATCCGCTTCAGCGTCTGGCGCGGGCAGCCGTGGAAGGCCGAGCCGTCCGAGTCGAGCACGTCGCAGATGATGTGGGCGACCTGGCCGTGGTAGCTCCAGTCGCTGCCGTGGCTGGGCCACGGGTCGATGCGGTAGGTGCCGTAGTCGGGCTTGAGGAGCATGTCGGACTCCTCGATGCGGGTGAAGCCCTCGATCGAGGACCCGTCGAACATGATCTCGCCGTCCAGCGCCTTCTCGAACTGGCTGGCGGGGACCTCGACGTTCTTGTTGGCGCCGGTGATGTCCGTGAACTGCATGCGCAGGAAACGGACGTCGTGCTGCTTCATGTGGGCGAGGATCTGCTCGCGCCCCATGTCGGTGGTGATGGCCTGGGAGGCCTCGAGATGGCGGTTGCTGGGCGTGGACACGGTCATGGTTCCTCCGATTCCTGGGAAGTGGCGGAAGTGTACCGGTGAATGTGTCGAAAACGCCAGATCCGGAGTTCAGTTTTTCTGGTTCTGGCCAGAATCCGCCCGAGGTGAACCGGAGGTCGGTGCGGAATTGTGGAAAACTCGGTTCACCGATCGGGGCTTGGCGACCACCAGGGCACGGCGCCGGGGGCCAGCTCGACCGCCTTCCCCGGCTCCTCCTCGGCCTCGACGTCGACGTAGCCGAGCTCGGCCAGCTCGGCCAGGACCTCGGGAGGGGCGTCCGCGCTCGCCGGCGGAGGACCCGGCTTCTCGATCCACCAGCCGGAGGCGGCCATCTCCGCGGCCAGGGCCTCGCGCTGCAAGTCGTTCTCAGCAGCCAGGTTGTGGCGTTCGGCGGGGTCCTGGCCGAGGTCGAAGCGCCACCACCGCTGGGGCCCCTCGGACCAGGGATCGGTGACGACCAGCTTGGAATCCGGGCGGCGCCAGGCCCGCAGCGGGCCGCTCCAGCCGCTCCGCGGGCTGCCCGGGCTCTCGGTCTCGGCGAAGGCCGGGCGGTCCGGGCCGTCCTCGGCGAACAGGGGGAGCAGGCTCGTCCCGTCCAGGGGGCGGGCACCCTCCGGCCAGGTGAGACCGGCGAGTTCGAGGAGGGTGGGGGCGACGTCGAGCAGGCTGACCTGGCTGCTCACCTCCCGCGGGGCGATGTCGATCGCGGCGCCCCAGGCGAACTGCAGCGGCACCATCAGGAGCTCGTCGTAGAGGGTGTGGCCGTGACCGATGTCGCCGTGCTCGAGGAACTCCTCTCCGTGGTCGGAGAGGACCACGACGACGAGGTCCTCGTGCTCGCTCAACCAGGCCTCGAGGCGCGCGCCCACCGCCTCGTCGAGGCAGCGGATCTCCTCGGCGTAGGCGGCGCGCATCCCGGCCACCTCCTCGGCGCTCCAATCGGCGCGGCCCAACCGGAAGGCGTTCTTCGCCTCGCCGTCGAGGCGGACGCGGCCGGCCGGGTCGCCCTCCGTTCCCCAGCAGGCGTCGGGCGCGCGGTAGGGGTAGTGGGCGTCGTTGAAGTGGAGGTAGAGGAAGAAGGGCCGGTTCCCCCGCTCGGCGAGGAAGCGCTCGCCCTCCTCCAGGATGCGCTCGGCGCGGAAGGAGGTGTCCTGGCGGAAGCGGTGGAAGCCCTGCCGGAAGCCGGTGCGCTCGGCGATGTTCGGGTTGCTCGACACCGCCGCGGTGAAGTAGCCGGCGCGCGCGAAGGCCTCGGCCAGCGTGCGCTGGTCGGCCTCGAGCCCGGCGTACCAGTCCAGGGTCGGCCGGCCGATCGCCTCGTGGTGGCTGGGCACCAGCCCGGTCAGCAGCGAACCCACCGCCGGCTTGGTCCAGCTCGAGGTGGACACCGCCTGGGTGAAGGCCACGCCGCGGGCGGCCAGCGCGTCCAGGCGCGGCGTCCGTCCGGCGCCACCGCCGGTCCAGCCGACGTGGTCGCGGCGCACGGTGTCGAGCAGCACCACGAGGACCGAAGGCTTCCCCGCCGGGTCGGGGCCGAAGGCGCGCACCACGCCGAGGGGCAGCAGGGCCAGGGCGACCGCGGCGGCCGCCGCAGAGGGACGGCCGAAGACCTGGACGATATGCTGCGCAGGTCGGAGCAGGGCGACTCTCCTCGACGATCGGGCGGCCAGCAGCATCCCGGCGGCCGCTCCCGCAGCGAGGAGGAGGCGTCTCCCGCCCAGGTCCTCCCCCCAGGTGAACCAGAACGAGAAGCCGTCCCCGGAGCCGATCCAGCCTCCGGACCAGCAGTCCGCGGCCGCCCCGAGGCAGCCGAGCGCGCCGGAGGCGAGCGCCACGGCGAAGAGCGAGAACCAGACGGCCGACATCGACTTCGCGGAGTATATCCCGCGGGGTCCGGAGCCCACGGAGGACGCGCGCTACCGCTACGAGGAGCTCACCGAGGCCAACGCGCCGGCGGTCAACGCGTTGTTCCAGGAGGTCTTCCGCGAGCAGCGCTCCGCCGCGCACTACCGCTGGAAGTTCCTCGACGACCAGCAGCGCCCCGGCCTCGCCACGGTCGGGGTGGAGAAGGCCACCGGCCGCGTCGTCGGGGTGAACAACGGCCGCCCGCGTCGCTTCCGCGTGGCCGGCCGCGACTTCGAGTTCCTGCAGGTGTGCGAGACCGCGACTGCTCCGGACGCGCGCAGCCTCTCGCTCTTCCGCAAGGTCACCTTCGGGGTGGCGCTGCAGGCGCGCGACCGCGGCGTCCGCTTCGCCTACGGCGGCCGGACCAGCGAGGCCGCCGCCCGGCTGGGCGCGAAGGTCTTCCGCTACCACACCTTGTTCGAGCTGCCGACCTGGGAGCGGCGCCTGCGGCTGCGCGTGGCCTTCCAGCGCCGCTTCGGCCGCTTCTGGGGGCGCCTCTTCGCGGCGGTCGGGGACCGCTTCCGCCGGGTCGCTCCGGCCGCCGAGGAGCAGGGCTGGGAGTTCGAGCGGGTGGAGGGCTTCGGCCCCGAGTTCGACCGCCTGTGGGACCGCCTGCGCGACCGCTACCGGGTGGCCGCCGTGCGCGACGCGCGCGCGCTCGACTACCGCTACGCCCAGTGCCCGGTGGGGGAGCACCGCGTGTGGCTGGCCCGCAGCGGCGGAGAGGCGGCCGGCTTCGTGGTGGTCCGCCTGTGGGAGCGCCACGGCGTCCGCCTCGCCACCGCCCTCGACTGGCTGGCCGGCCGGGACGAGGCGCTGCTGCGCGCGCTCTTCTCGCGCGCCGGCCGGGACGCGGCGGATTGCGGCGCCGACTTCTTCCACGTCGCCGCGCTCCCGGACTCCCCCGCGGGCCGGGCCCTCGCCGGACTGCCGGGCTGCCGGGTCAGCCGCCGCGAGCCCCTCGACCGCGTCGTCTGCTGCATGCTCCCCTTCCGCGGCGAGCCGGGGCAGGACGAGCACACCCTGCTCGAGGCCTACGACCCGGACGCCTGGCACTACACGCAAGGCGACTCGGACTTCCACGACTGAGTCGATCCGTGCTGACCGCCTCCCTCCTCTTCCTCGCCGAGCTGCTGCTCGTCCTCGCCGCCACGGCCAGCCTGGTGCTGATCCCGCTCGGGTTGCCGGGGAACCTCCTCGTCGCGCTCCTGGCGCTGGCCGGGCCGCTGCTCCTGGAGCTGCCCTGGCAGGACTTCTGGATCCTCGCCGGGGCGGCCGCGGTGGCCGAGGCGGTCGAGTTCGTCGCCTCGCTCGGCCTGGCCAGGAAGACCGGCGCCAGCCGGACGGGGATGTGGGGCGCCTTCCTGGGCGGTGTGGCGGGGGCGCTCCTGCTCACGCCGGTCCTGCCCCTGATCGGCACCCTGCTGGGCGGTGCGATCGGCAGCTTCGTCGGCGCCGCCCTGTTCGAGTACCGCTTCTCCGAGCGGGCCGGGGACGAGAGCCTGAAGGTCGGAATGGGCGCCTTCTTCGGCACCCTGCTCGGCCGCCTGCTCAAGCTGTGGCTGGGCCTGTTCCAGGTCGCCTGGCTGGCCTTCGCGCTGTGGACCTGAACCCCGCCGCCCGGCGGGTCCTTTTCCGCGGCTTTCTGCGGCCGCCGCGGGGAATTTGCTCGGGGGCGCGGCCGATCCTGCCGTAGACCAGAAGGGTCCGGGGCGCGCCGGAACCCCTTCCCTGCACCGACGCCCGGCCGCGCGCCCCGCCCGTCCGCCGTGCGTCCGTAGAATGTCCGGCTCATCATGCTGAACCGCCTCCTCCTGTTCCCCCTCGCGCTGACCGCCCTGGCCGCCCCCGTCGTGGCGCAGGAAGGCGCCGCCCCCGCCACGCCCGAGGTCAGCGCGCCCGAGGCGAAGCTGCACCCGATGTTCGTCCTCGCGGCGAAGAACCTCGAGCGCCCCTGGGAGTGCGACCTCGTCCTCGACATGGACTCGCCCGAGGGCAAGGCCCAGGGCAAGGGGCACGTCCGCTTCTTCTACAAGCGGATGTTCCACGCCACCTTCGAGGTGGCGGTCGACGGACCCGCCCCGCAGGCGATGAAGCTCGAGATGCTGTGCGACGACGAGAACTTCTACGTCAGCGTCGCCCAGGAGGACCAGCCGGCGATGGCCTTCCGCGTCTCGCTCGACCTCTTCGCGGACGGCCCCGAGGCGCTCGCCGGGATGATCGACTCGCCGGTCGGCGGCCCTGAGGAGATCCTCGCCGCCCTGGCCGGTCTGGAGATGCAGGAGAAGGTCGACGGCGACCGCACCCACCTGAGCCTCGACCTCCAGCAGCTGCAGGACGGCGGCGCGGCGGACATCCCCGCGGGCGCCACGGTCCAGATGGACTTCCAGACCAAGACCGGCTTCCCGCTCGCCCTCACGGTGGACGGCGGCGAGGAGGGCAGCGTGTCGCTGCGCATGGAGAAGGTGAGCTTCCCCGAGGAGATGGACCAGGACAGCTTCCGCTGGACCGGCGCGCCGGCCATCGACCTGACCGCCCAGATCCAGATGCAGATGGACCTGGCCGGCGGCGGCGAGGAGGAGTTCTGATGCGCGCGCTCGCCCCGCTGCTGCTGAGCGCGGCCGCGCTGGCCGCGCCCGCCGCGGCCCAGGACACCCCCGAGGCCTGGATCTCGCGCATGGCCGCGGTCGCCGAGAAGCCGGTCGAGACCAAGCAGTCGATGAAGTTCTTCATCCGCGGCACCGAGGTCACGATGAACAGCGACGTGCTGTTCCTCGACGACAAGCACTTCGCCATCGTCGCCGACATCGAGACCTACTGGCCCGAGCAGGAGCAGCGCGTCCGTACCCGCCGCCGCACGATCGGCGACGGCAAGAAGCAGTGGAACGAGATGACCAACCTGGAGACCGGCCAGGGCCGCCACCAGGAGATGAGCTTCGAGCAGGTCGCCGCCCTGAGCAAGAAGGACCTCTACCAGGGCAAGGTGCACCCGCTGCAACAGCTGCTGGTCATGCTCGACTACACCGACCCCGAGGAGATCGCCGCCGATGGCGACCTGCTGACCCTGACCGCCAAGATCTCCGAGGAGGGCAAGGGCAAGCTGGTGCCGATGCTCGGCGGCGTGGTGCCGAAGGAGCTCATCGTCGAGATCGACCGCAAGACCGCCTTCCCGCGGTCCTGGCAGATCCGCCGCTTCACGGGTGAGACCGTGCTGCGCATGGACTTCGCCGAAGTCCGCTTCCCCGAGCCCGAGAAGATCGACCGGGCCCGCTTCGTGTTCCGTCCCGCCGGCGAGATCATCGAGACCCCCGCTGAGGGCGGCGCCGCCGACGGGGACCAGCCCCGTGACCAAGGTCAGGAGTAGACCGCAGATGAAACGATTCGCTTCCACCGCCCTCGCCGTCCTGGCGACGGCCCCCTTCCTGGCCGCTCAGGACCCCGTCACCGAGGCGCCCCAGGCCGCCCCCTCCGTCCCGGAGGAGGTCAAGGTGTGGGTCGACAAGCTGGGCAAGCTGGTCGGCAAGGCCGCTGAGTACGACATGACCATGGTGATGGACATGGAGGCCCAGGGCCAGAAGATGAAGATGAGCAGCACCGGGCACATCCTCATGCTGGACGAGACGCACATGCGCGCCACCATGAAGATGAACATCGAGATGGAGATCATGCCGGCGATGGAGATGAACCTCCTCACCGTCATGGACGGCCAGACGATGTGGATCGAGTCGGACAACCCGATGATGGGCAAGCAGATCATGAAGGCCGACGTGACGGTCATGAAGAAGCTGCAGGCGCAGGGCACCAGCATGAGCCCCGGCGGCAACATGAACCAGCTGGCCCAGATCCAGGACCTGTTCACCAACTTCTTCCAGAACTTCGAGGTCACCGAGGCCGACGGCAAGGTGACGATCACCGGGGACATCACCGAGGAGATCGCCGAGCGCGGCGACTTCGCCGGCATGGGCCTGACCCGCTTCCGCATGGTGCTCGACGCCAAGTCGGGCTTCCCGATCGAGACCGCCATGGGCGACGGGAAGAAGGACGCGATGGTCATCCAGCTGAAGAACCTGAAGTTCCCCAAGAAGGAGGAGATCGCGAAGGACGCCTTCACCTACGAGCCCCCGGAGGGCTCGCCGGTCATGGACATCGGCGCCATGATGGGCGCGATGGGCGAGGGCGGCGGCGAGGACTTCTAGTCCTCGGCCGCGGCGGCGGCCAGCCGCCACAGCGCACGGGCGCAGGCATCCCAGCGGAAGCGGGCGGCCTGCGCCCGTCCTGCTTCGCGCAGCCGCTCGCGCAGGCCCGGCTCCTCGCGCAGGCGCCGCAGCTGGGCGGCGCGCGCCGCGACGTCGTCCGGCGCTGCGAGCAGGGCGGCGTCGCCGCAGACCTCGGGCAGCGAGGCGGCGTCGCTGGCCACCACCGGGCAGCCGAGGGCCATCGCCTCGAGCGGCGGCAGGCCGAAGCCCTCGTAGTGGCTGGGGAAGACCAGCGCGGCCGCGCCCTCGTAGAGCGCGCGCAGCTCGCCGTCGCTGACCCGCCCGGCGTGCAGCGCGCCCGGCGGCAGCTCGGCGCCGCGCTCGGCGAAGACCCGCGGGTTGGGGTCCCCGACGACGACCAGCGGCCAGTCCTCGATACCGGCGGCGCGCACCGCGGCGGCGGCGCCGGCGAAGTTCTTGCGCGGGTCGAGGCTGCCGACCGCCAGCAGGTAGCCGTCGGCGCGCAGGCCGAGCCGCTCGCGCACCGCCGGGTCGGCGGGGACGGCGAAGACGTGCTCGTGGCCGTTCGGCACCACGGTGAAGCGCTCGCGCGGGATGCCGAAGCGCCGCTCGTACTCGCCGACGGTGAAGGCGGACACGGCGCTGAGCACGCGCGCGCGGCGCGCGGCGCGCGGCACGACGTGGTTCCACCAGGCGCGGAAGCCGCGCGAGTAGGCCTGCGGCCAGGCGAAGGTCACCGCGTCGTGCAGGTGGACGTGGTTGGCCGGGTGGCGCAGCGGGGCGGTGCCCTTGAGGTTGAGCAGCACGCCGCCGCGCGCGCGCCGCGGCAGGACGAGCTGCTCCCAGGCGTGCGAGCGCAGCGGCCCGCCGACGCGCAGCTCGAGGTGGGGGAGGCCGGGGTCCGCGGCCGGTTCGACCGGGCTGTGCAGCACGACGCGCCAGCGCGCGGCGTCGACCTCGCCGCTGGCGAGCAGCTGGTCGAAGCCGGCCAGCACCTCGCGGCCGACGCGCTGCACCCCGGTCAGCGGCTCCGCCAGGAAGCGGGCGTTGACGTGGAGCTCGCGCGGCGCGGCCAAGCGCGGGCCGCCCCTCAGGCCTCGGCCTGCTCGGCGGCGAGGATGCGGTCCTGCATCTCGCGCACGGCGCTGTCGAGGCCGACCAGGACGGCGCGCGACACGATGGCGTGGCCGATGTTCAGCTCCTCGACGAAGGGCAGCGAGGCGACCGGCTGGACGTTGTCGTAGTCCAGGCCGTGGCCGGCGTTGACGCGCAGGCCGAGCTCGTGGGCGTAGCGCGCGGCGGTCTCGAGGCGCTGCAGCTCGGCCTCGCGCGCGGCGCCGCGCGCGTTCGCGTAGCGGCCGGTGTGCAGCTCGACGAAGCGCGCGCCGGCGCGGGCGCAGGCCTCGATCGGCTCGGGCAGGGGGTCGACGAAGATGCTGCTCTCCACCCCGGCCTCGTGCAGCGGCGGCAGCACCTGCTCCAGGTGGCGGGCGGCGGCGGCGGCGTCCAGGCCGCCCTCGGTGGTCAGCTCCTCGCGCTTCTCCGGCACGATGCAGACCGCGTCCGGCAGCACCTCGAGGGCGATCCCGAGCATCTCGTCGGTCAGCGCCATCTCGAGGTTGAGGAAGGTCTTGACCGTCTGCCGCAGGAGGCGGACGTCGCGGTCCTGGATGTGCCGCCGGTCCTCCCGCAGGTGCACGGTGATGCCGTTCGCCCCGGCCAGCTCGCAGAGCACCGCGGCGGCGACGGGGTCGGGGTTGCGCTCCTTGCGCGCCTGGCGCACGGTGGCGACGTGGTCGATGTTGACGTGGAGCCGGGGCATCGGCCGCTTATTCTAAACGCGTGCTGCGCATCACCGCCGGAGAGCACCGGGGCCGGAAATTGCCGGTCCCCGAGGTCCGCGCCACTCGGCCGCTGGTCGAGCGGGCGCGGCAGGCGGTCATGGACCACCTGCGCGAGCTGCTGCCCGGCGCCCTGGTGTGGGACGTCTACGCCGGCTCGGGCATCCTCGGCTTCGAGGCCCTGTCGCGCGGCGCGGGCGCAGTGCTGGCCGTCGAGCGCCACCCGAAGGCCGCCCGCCAGCTCGCCGCGAGCGCCCGGCTGCTCGGCTACGAGGACCGCGTCCGCGTGCTGCAGCGCGACGCCCGCGCCTTCCTCGCCGCCGAGTCCGGCGCGCCCGACCTGGTCTTCTTCGATCCGCCCTACGCAGGCTTCCGCGGCCCCGGCCGCGAGGCGGTGTGGTCCCTGTTCTGCGCCCTGGCCGGTCGCCTCGCCCCGGGCGGGGCGGCGGTGGTCCACACGCCGAAGGGCATCCTCAGCGACGCCGAGCGCGAGCTCCTGCCCGGGATCGAGCGCCGCGACTACGGCTCGACCTCGATCTACTGGTGGCACGCGCCGCCGGACGGCGATGAGCCCGCCTGAGGACTTCGACGAGGCCGCCGCCCTCGCGGCGCTGCTCGCCGAGTGGACCCCGGAGCGGCTCAAACAGGCCCTCGACGAGGTGCTCGAGCTGTGGCAGGTGATCGACCTGCGCGCCGCGATCCGCATCCGCTGGAACCCGCGCCTGCGCACCACCGTCGGCCGCGCGATGCTCGACGAGCTGGTGCTCGAGCTGAACCCGCGCCTGCTCGCCCGCCACCCCGAGCAGGTGCGCAGCGTGCTGGTCCACGAGGCGGCCCACCTGGTGGTGCGGCGGCTCTTCGGCCCGCGCGAGGCGCCGCACGGCAAGGTGTGGAAGGGCTACATGCGCAAGGCCGGCGAGGACACGCGGGCCACCCACGACCTGGACGTCAGCGGGCTGCGCGCGGCCCCGCGCCGGCGCCGGCCGCGGAAGCCGCGCAAGCCGCGCTGGAAGCCGCCCTGGCGCCTCTGGTGAGGCCGCCGGCCCGCGCCGCGCGAGTAGACTGACGGGCCGTGGAGACCCCGTCCCGCCCTCGCGAGCCGCTCTTCTTCGAGCGGATCGGCAAGCAGACCGTCTGGGGCGGTCGCTCGCTGGCGCGCGACCTGCGCTGGACGCCGCCCTTCGACGGCCCGCTCGGCGAGACCTGGGAGCTGAGCGACGTCGAGGGCATGGCCACCGTCGTGCGCGGCGGCGCCTGGGCCGGCACCAGCCTGCGCCAGCTCATGGAGCGCCACGGCCGTCACCTGCTCGGCCGCTCCAAGCCCGGGCCGGGCGGTCGCTTCCCGCTGCTCGTGAAGTTCCTCGAGGCGGCCCAGGACCTCTCGGTCCAGGTGCACCCGAGCGACGCGACCGCCGGCGTGGGCCGCAGCGGCAAGACCGAGTGCTGGACCTTCCTCGACGGCAGCCTCGACGGCGCCGAGGTCTGGTGCGGCTTCGCCGAGGGCTCCGGCGCCGACGCCTTCCGCGCCGCGGCGGGCACCGCGGAGGTCGTGCCGTTGCTGCGCCGCCACCCGGCGAGGCGCGGGGAGTTCTTCTTCGTGCCGCCCGGCCAGCCCCACGCGATCCGCGCCGGCGTCCGCCTGCTCGAGATCCAGCAGACCTGCGACACGACCTACCGCTTGTACGACTGGGACCGCAAGGGGCTCGACGGCCAGCCGCGCGAGCTGCACCTCGAGCAGGGCCTGGCCGTGCTCGACGACGCCTCGCCCTGCCCCGGGCCCTTCGCCCCGGACTACCGCGCCACCGAGGACGGCTGCGAGGCCGCGCTGCTCGTCCACTGCGAGGCCTTCCTCGCCCGCGCCCTGCGCCTGCCGGTCGCCCATCTCTTCCGCCCGCGCAGCTACGCCCACGTCATGGCGGTGGTCCGCGGCAGCGGGCAGCTGGTCGACCCGGCCGGCGCCTCCGCCCGGCGCGACCTGCGCTTCGGCGACGTCTTCCTGGTCCCCGCCGACGTGGGGCCGATCCGCCTGGAACCCGACGACGAGGGCCTCGAGCTGATCGAGGCGACCGCCCTGTGAGCAAAGGACGCCCCGGCAAGCCCGCGCGCAAGCGGGCCGTGAAGCCCCGCCGCAAGCACGCCACCGGCCATCCCGGCAAGGGCCACGCCAAGGGCACCGACGCCCAGCGCCGCCGCGCGCACGGCGCGGTGGTGGCCGCCGGTTCGGCCGCCGAGGGGGTGACCGAGGCCAACCCGCAGGGGGTGCGCTTGAACCGTTGGCTGGCCGAGCGCGGCGTCGCCTCGCGGCGCAAGTGCGATGAGCTGATCCAGGAGGGCTCGGTCGAGGTGAACGGTGAGATCCTCCTCGAGCCCGGCTACCGGGTGAAGGAGGGCGACGAGATCCGCGTCGAGGGCCGGCCCGTCAAGGAGGTCCGGCGGCTCTACTACCTCTTCTACAAGCCGAAGGGCGTGATCTGCACGGACGACCCGCGCGAGACGCGCACGCGCGTCAGCGACCTGGTCGCCTCCCTCGTCGCCGGCCGGGTCTACACCGTCGGCCGCCTCGACGAGGACTCCGAGGGCCTGATCCTGCTGACCAACGACGGGGACTTCGCCAACCTGGTCGCCCACCCGAGCCACGGTGTGCCGAAGACCTACCTGGTCGAGGTGCCCGGTCACGTCCACGTCGACGCGGTGCGCGAGCTGCGCGAGGGCGTCTGGCTGGCCGACGGCAAGGTCCTCCCCGAGCGCGTGCGCATCTCCCGCCGCGGCTCGACGACCACCACGGTCGAGATCACGATGCGCGAGGGCCGCAACCGCGAGGTGCGCCGGCTCCTCGCCCGCGTCGGCTTCAAGGTGAAGAACCTGAAGCGGGTGCGCATCGGCGAGCTCGGCGTGAAGGGGGTGAAGCGCGGCGGCATCCGGCCGCTGACCCGCGCCGAGCGCGACGGCCTGGTCGCGCTCGCGCGGCAGACCCCCGAGGAGACCCCGGCGCCCACCCCTCGGCGCCGCAGGACGAAGAACTGATGCTCCGATTCGACTCCATCCTCCGCGACCCGGTCCACGAGGACATCCCCCTCACCGCCGAGGAGATCCGGGTGCTCGACACCCCGGAGATGCAGCGGCTGCGCAACGTGCGGCAGCTCGGTACCGCCTATCTGGTCTACCCCGGGGCGCAGCACTCGCGCTTCGAGCACTCGATCGGCACCGCCCACCTGGCCAGCCGGATGATCGAGGCGATCAACCACGTGCGTGACCGCGAGGGCCCGACCTACGGCGGCTTCGACGAGCACGAGGAGCGGGTGATCCGCCTCGCCGCGCTGGTCCACGACGCGACCCACCTGCCCTTCGGCCACAACATCGAGGACCAGACCGGCCTGCTGCCGCGGCACGACGTGCCCGAGCGCTTCGAGCGCTTGTTCTCGGACGACACCGGGCTCGGCAAGGTGCTCCAGGCCAGCGGGGTGCGGCAGGAGGTGCTCGGCATCCTGGCCCCCGACGCGGTGCCCGAGGCCCAGCGCCCGCCGCTCCACTGGCGCGGCCTGGTCAGCGGCACGATCGACGCCGACATGCTCGACTACCTGAGCCGGGACGCCCTCTACACCGGCCTGAAGCTGACCTACGACCCGCGCATCTTCGGGATGTTCAAGGTCGACCGCTTGTCCCAACGCCTCTACGTCGACCTGGTCAGCCGCGGCTACCTGAAGGAGGCCCTGCTCAGCGAGGTGGTCCGCTGCCTCGAGGCCCGCTACTACTTCAGCGAGCGGGTCTACTACCACCACGCCAAGATCAGCTCCGGGGCCCTGGTGGCCAAGGCGGTCGAGATCGCCCTGCTCGAGAAGGCCGTGACCTTCGAGCAGCTGCAGCGGAGCACCGACGCCGGCCTGATCGAGCGCCTGTCGCGGGCCCGCATCGTCGACCCCGGGCAGCGCCAGCGCCTCCAGACCTTCGTCGAGGCCTACCAGACCCGCCGCCTGCCCAAGCGGGCCGCCGTCTACCCGGTCTACGCCAACCGCGAGGTCCAGGGGAACCTGATCGACCGCTTCTTCGGCGCCGGCTCGGCCGCCGAGCGCCGCCGGGTCGAGGAGCGGATGGGGGAGGCCGTCCGCTTCGCCGTCGGCAAGGACGTCCCGGTCCTGCTCTACTGCCCGGCCGGTCACATGCAGCTCAAGTCCGCCCGCCTTCTGGTCCGCTGGCCGGGCCGGGAGGACCTCCACCCGCTCAGCGAGCACAAGGAGGAGATCCCGCGCCTGGGCGACCTCGAGCAGAGCTACCAACGACTTTGGAAGTTCTATGTCCTTGCCATGACTGAAGATCCGCGCGCTCTCCAGGCGGTGCGGGAGCTCTGCGTAGAGGAATTCCCGGGAGCTGTCAACCTCCTCGAGGCGGATTCCCGGGCTCCTCTCCAGAGCTGACGCGGACTTTTCGGGAAACGGCTTCCGGGACTCCCCCTAAGATGTCGCGCCCTGCCTGACGCCTTCCGTGGCCCGAGTGTCGTGGAAGAGAGGCGATCCCCTGGACCCCCCATCCTTCGCCAGCCTTGAGCCTGATCCACACCCTCGTCGCCCTGCCCCTGGTCTGGCTGGGCCTGAGCGGGACCACGCCCGCGGCGCCCCAGTTCGGGGGCCCGAGCCGGGTCCCGATCGAATCGAAGGAAGCCCTGATCTTCATCGGGATCGAGGGCGACTACTCCGACGACGTCGAGCTGGCCATGCGCGACCGTCTGGGCGAGGAATTCGGCCTCAACGTGGTCGGTTCCCCCGTCCGCAGCATGACGGACAAGGGCCAGCGGGTGTGGGCCATCCGCACCGAGAAGGCCTTCAAGGACCTCCGCAAGGAGATGCTCCGGCCGATGAAGAAGGAGGGCTACACCCTCACCGAGCTGCGCGCCACCGCCCTGACGACGATCGGCCGGGTGTCCGGCTCGGTCCTCAAGGCGCAGCTGCGCGAGTTCGAGCGGGCCGAGAAGTACGTCTGGGCCAGCCACCTGGACTTCCGGGAGGGCACCGTCTGGGTCTTCCACGATCCCAAGCTGAAGTCCGACAAGCTGCTCGACGCGCTGCGCAAGGCCGACATCCAGCTGGCCTTCCACCACCACGAGCTGTCGCTCGAGGCCGAGGCGGAGGGGCTGAGCGTCAACGGCCTCGAGGAGAGCGCCAAGGGGCTCGACGTGCTGGCGGTCACCGCCAAGGACAACGGCGTGGTGATCGACGTCTACCTGCGCGACCTCGACCGGCTGATGGCCCTCGACCGCGGGCGGCACACCGTGGCCTGTCCCGACCTCAGCCGCCTGATCGGCACCCCCGGCGCGACCGCCGGCTGGGTGGTCACGATCGAGAACCGCGGCTACCCCTTCGTCGACTGAGCGGGCTCAGCGCAGGGCGGCGAGGCGGTTGCCGATCCGCTCGAGCGCCTCGGCCAGGACCTCGTCCGAGGCGGCGAAGGACAGGCGGAAGCAGTCCGGCGCGCCGAAGGCGCTGCCGCCGATGACGCCGACGTGGTCCGCGTCGAGCAGGACCTCGCCGAAGTCGTCGCCGCTCCGCACCGTGCGGCCGGTGGCCGGGTCGGCCTTGCCGAAGTGGGCCGAGACGTCCGGGAAGGCGTAGAAGGCGCCCTGCGGCTCGGGGCAGACGACGCCGGGCATGGCGCGCAGCGCCTCGGAGACGGTGCGGCAGCGCCGCTCGAAGGCCCGGCGCATGGCCTCGCGCTCGGCCGCGCCCTGCTCGAGGGCCGCGAGGCTGGCGATCTGCGAGATCGCGTTCGGGCTGCTGGCGAGCTGGCTCTGCAGGCCGCCGATGGCCTGGGCGAGCGGCTTCGGCGCGGCCAGGAAGCCCATCCGCCAGCCGGTCATGGCGTAGGCCTTGCTCATCCCGCCGATCCACACCGCCTGCTCGCGCAGGCCGGGCGTGGCGGCGATGGGGGAGACGTGCTGCGCCCCGTGGTAGGTCAGCGCGGCGTAGATCTCGTCGCTGATCACGGTCACCCCGCGGCGCAGGGCCCACGCCCCGATCTCGGCGCAGAGCTCGGCCGGGTAGACCGCGCCGGTCGGGTTGCAGGGGGTGTTCAGGAGGACGGCGGTCGCCCCCGGGCCGAAGGCCGCGTCGAGGTCGGCCACGCGCGGCAGGTGGTCGGGGCCGCAGGGCACCTCGACCGGCTCGCCGCCGGCGATCCGCACCATCTCCGGGTAGGAGGTCCAGCAGGGCGTCGGCATGAGGACGCGGTCGCCGGGGTCCACCAGGGCGAGCAGGGCCTGGTTGATGCCCAGCTTGCCGCCGGTGGTCACGATGACCTCCTCGGTGGCGTATTCGACCCCGATCTCCTCGCGGATCATGCGCGCGGCGGCCGCGCGCAGCTCGGTGGTGCCGGAGGCGGCCGTGTAGCGGCCCTGGCCGGCCCGGATGGCGGCGATGCCGGCCTCCTCGGCGGCCTTGGGCGGGCCGAAGTCGGGCTCGCCGGCGGTGAGCGACAGGATCCGGACCCCCTCGGCGCGGAGCTGGGCGACCCGGGCGACCATGGCCAGGGTGGCGGAGGGCTGCAGCGAGGCCGCGCGGGCCGAGAGAGCGGGGGAAGAGGAGGTGCGGCTCACGATCGGGCTCAAAAGGGGACGGGATTCTAGCCGAAGAACGTCCAAAATAGTCCGCCATGGTCGAGCTCGGATTCCAGGAGCGGCTGCGTGAGTTCCTCACCAGCCGCAAGTTCCTCTGGATCCTCACCAGCCTCTTCGCGCTGGTGGTGGTCCTCTTCTTCCTCTTCGTCACCTTCTTCTTCAACCCCTTCGAGGAGCCGCTGGCCGACTCCGCCGAGGTGGTGCCGCGCGAGGCCGAGTACTTCGTGCGCTGGAAGGGGGCGGGGGAGCGCTTCGACACCTTCCCGGTGCCGCGGGTGTGGACCGAATTCGAGCGCTCGGCGGCCCACGGCCGCATGGAGTCGGCCGGCCTGCTCGCCGAGTGGGACCAGTCCTTCGGCGTCGGCGAGATCGTCCAGCGCTTCGCCTCGACGGCCGAGGCCCTGCCGCCCGGCCTCAGCCTGGAGGGCGACCTGCTGCAGGAGGTGGCGCTGGCCGGCCGCGGCGCGCCGGCCCTCGACGCCGCCTTCGACGGCATGCTCATGCTGCGCGTGAGCTTCAAGATCAAGGCCGGCGTGTCCATGCTCGGCTACGACTTCATGCGCTCCAAGCTGCCGGCTTCGCTGGGCATCGAGGAGCTGGGCGACGGCACCTTCCGCCTGCCGCAGTTCGCGCCCTTCGGCTACCAGGACGCCTACCTCGCGCGCATCCGCGACGTACTGCTGCTGGCCTCGCGCCAGGAGTGGATCGACCGCGCCCGCCAGCTCGACCTGCAGGGCGGCGAGAACTCGCTGGCCCGCGCCTCGGTGTTCCACGACAACGTCGCGGCCTACCTCGCCCCCGGCGACCAGCCGGTCGAGGTCTTCATGCGCTGGGACCCGGTCCGCCAGCGCATCGGGCGCTGGCCCGACGCCCAGCCCGGTCAGCTGGTGTCCCAGGCGGTCGGCGTCTTCTTCAACACGGACCTGCTGCGCTACCTGGCCGGCTACTGGAAGCCGGGCGAGCGCTTCGAGGGCCGCTTCTCGGGCGAGATCGACCGCTCGCTGCTGACGCCCTACCAGCGCTCCTGGGCCGAGAGCGCCTCGCTCAGCGCCAACACGCTGGCCGAGTACGGCGGCATGGTGCCGGCCGACTCCTTCCTCTACGTCGGCGTCTCGGGCAACCCGGGCAGCATGCTGCGCGAGCTGTCGGTGGTCATCCCCGCCGACCTGCGCCAGCTGATCGACGAGGCGCTGATCAACTCCGGGCAGTACCAGGGGCTCGCCCACCTGCTCGGCGACATCAGCGAGAGCTTCCAGAGCGGGCTGCACCTGGCCCTGCGCCACGACGACTACCCCGAGATGGAGGGGCTGGAGGTCGAGCACGACGACTACCCCGCGCCGGTCTTCGTGCTGATCGGGCGGCCGAAGAGCGAGGCCGCCTACCAGGAGCTCGAGGAGTTCTTCCGCAGCAAGATCTCGCTGATGTTCTCCGGCGCCGAGGCGCCGCAGGTGACCTCGGTGCCGGTCGGCGGCGGCGAGAACGCGATCTCCTTCGCCACCCCGCTGATCCCGGGCACCGGCGAGATCGTCATGCACCGGCTGACGGTCGGCCGCCGCCAGTACGTCCTGATCAGCAACTCCTTCAAGTACCTGCGCCACGTCGAGGACACCGCCTTCCTGGCGGACAACGACCCGCGCGCGGCGAACAGCAAGCTGGCCCGCCGCGCCGGCTTCGAGCAGGCCACCGACGCCCTGGAGCGCGGCGCCAACCTCTTCGTGTACTTCGACCCCGACCAGGCCGCCGCCTGGTCCGACGAGTTAGCCGTCGAGGTCGCCCGCAGCCTGTTCCGTGACCGCTCGGACTCGCTTGCCGCCCAGTGGCGCCCCGAGGAGGAGCGCAAGCAGCGCGACTTCCTGTTCCCCGGCGTGACCAACCTGAACCAGGCCCAGCTCGGCCAGCTGGCCGACGCGGTCGACGAGGCCCTCTACCAGCGGCTCGAGCCCGAGTGGGGGCGGCAGCAGGCGGCGCTGATCCAGGAGGCCCAGAAGGCCTTCCTGCCGGCCCAGGCCCTGGACTGGTTCTCCGCCTCGCTGGAGCTCAGCCTGCGCACCGCCAGCCTGGTCGTGTCCGGCGACCTGGCCCTCGAATGACGGGCCCGGCGGCGGATTGACGGGGCGGGGGGCACGGGTAGAATCTCTGCCCCCCAGCCGGGATGGCGGAATTGGCAGACGCGCATGGTTGAGGGCCATGTGGGGTTAAAACCCCGTGCAGGTTCGACCCCTGTTCCCGGCACCAGATCACACGGGCCGCGCCTCCGGGCGCGGCCCGCTCTGCTTCCGGCGGCTTATCCTGGCAGGGCGGTTCCTCCGCCGCCTCCCCCCATGAGTCCTTCCGCCCCCCTGACCCCGCTGCCGGCCGAGGACCGCCTCCGCGCCCTCGAGCAGCTGATCGGCCGCACCCCCCTGCTGCGCATCCCGGTGCGCTACCGCGGCGCGCGCTACACCGTCTGGGCCAAGCAGGAGAGCGCCAACCTGACCGGTTCGATCAAGGACCGCATGGCCCTGCACATCCTGCGCACGGCCTACCGCACCGGGAAGATCCGCCCCGGCGACCGCATCGCCGAGGCGACCAGCGGCAACACCGGCATCAGCTTCGCCGCCGCCGGACGCGCCCTCGGCCACGAGGTGCGCATCTTCATGCCCGACTGGATGAGCATCGAGCGGGTGCAGGTGATCACCAGCCTCGGCGCGCGGGTGATCCCCGTGTCGGCCGAGGCCGGCGGCTTCCTCGGCAGCATCGCGATGGCGCGCGACTACGCCGAGGAGAGCGGCGACGTCTTCCTGCCGCAGCAGTTCGACAACCAGGCCAACGTCGAGGCGCACGCCACCGGCACCGGCCCCGAGATCCTCGCCCAGATGCGCAGCCGCGGCGTCGAGCCCGACGCCTTCGTCGCCGGCGTGGGGACGGGCGGCACCGTGATGGGGGTCGAGCGCTTCCTGCGCCCCCAGGTCGAGGGCGTCCGCATCCACCCGCTCGAGCCGGCCAACTCCCCGACCATGCGCACCGGCTGCAAGGTCGGCAAGCACCGCATCCAGGGCATCAGCGACGAGTTCATCCCGAGCATCGTCGACCTCGGCCGCCTCGACGAGATCGTCGACGTGTGGGACGGCGACGCCATCCTCATGGCGCAGCGCCTGGCCAGCGAGCTGGGCCTGGCGGTCGGCATCAGCTCGGGCGCCAACTTCCTCGGCGCGCTCCAGGTGGCCGAGGAGATCGGCGAGGGCGCCCACGTCGCCACCGTGTTCTGCGACTGCAACAAGAAGTACCTCAGCACGGACTACTGCAGCGACGAGCCCGACCGCGACGACTACCACGTGCGCGAGGTCGAGCTGGCCGGCTTCGAGGTCGCGCCGTGGTGCGCGGAGCTGCAGGCGCAGCTGAGCGGCGCGGAGGCCTGAGCCGGTGTCCTCGCGCCCTCCGGTCCTGCAGACGACCACGCTGTGGGAGTCGGACTCGCGCACCTACGGCAAGCGCGAGCAGGGCAGCAACGACTACAAGGGCGCGACGCCGGCCTACGTGATCTGGAATCTGCTGCAGCGCTACACCGAGCCCGGCATGCTGGTCGTCGACCCGATGGCCGGCAGCGGCACGACGCTCGACGTGGCGCGCGAGCTCGAGCGCCGCGCCCTGGGCTACGACCTGCAGCCGACGCGCAAGGACATCTTCCGCGCCGACGCGCGCAAGCTGCCGCTCGAGGACGGCAAGGCGGACTTCGTCTTCGTCGACCCGCCCTACGGCCGCAACCTGCGCTACTCGGGGAAGGAGGCCTGCATCGGCGAGCTCGACGCGCGCGACGAGGCCTACTTCGAGGCGATGGACGCCGTCTTCGCCGAGATCGACCGGGTCCTGCGGCGCGACCGCTACCTCGGCGTCTACGTCTGCGACGTGTGGACCCGCGGCAGCTTCGTGCCGATCGGCGCGCGCTTCGTCCACCAGCTGGTGCAGCGCTTCGAGCCGGTCGACCACGTCGCGGTCAAGCGCGGCAACAAGGACCTGGGCCGGGGCAACTACCACAAGGCAGCGGAGGAGACGAACTTCTTCCTCCGCGGCTTCAACCACCTGCTGATCTTCCGCAAGTAGCCGCGCCCGGCGCGGCGGCGCTCAGGCCAGCAGCTTGCGCACCACCTCGCCGTGGACGTCGGTGAGGCGGAAGTCGCGGCCCTGGAAGCGCGAGGTGAGCCGCGTGTGGTCGATCCCCAGGTTGTGGAGGATCGTCGCGTTCAGGTCGTGGATGTGGACCGGGTCCTCGGTGATCGAGTAGCTGTAGTCGTCGGTCGCCCCGTGCTGCACACCGCCGCGGATGCCGCCGCCGGCGAGCACCGTGGTGAAGCAGCGCCCGTGGTGGTCGCGGCCGTAGTCCTTGTCGGTCAGCGTGCCCTGGCTGTAGACCGTGCGGCCGAACTCGCCGCCCCACACGATCATCGTCTCGTCGAGCAGGCCGCGCTGCTTGAGGTCCTGGACCAGGCCGGCGGTCGGCTGGTCCACGTCGCGGCAGCTGCGGCGGATCGTGTTCGGCAGGTCGAAGTGGTGGTCCCAGCCGCGGATGTAGATCTGAACGAAGCGCACGCCCTGCTCGACCATGCGCCGCGCCAGCAGGCAGCTGGCGGCGAAGGTGCCCGGGGTGTCGACCTCGGGGCCGTAGAGCTGCTTCACGCTGTCGGGCTCGCCGCTGGTGTCGACCAGGTCGGGCACCGAGCTCTGCATGCGGAAGGCCATCTCGTACTGCTCGATGCGCGCGGCGGTCTCGGGGTCGCCGTGCTGCTCCATGCGGTGACGGTTGAGCGCGGCCAGGCCGTCGAGCATGCGGCGGCGGCCGTCCCGGTCCACGCCGGGCGGGTCGTTGAGGAACAGGACCGGGTCGCCCTGCGCGCGCAGCGCCACGCCCTGGTGCTCGGAGGGCAGCCAGCCGGTGCCCCACATGCGCGAGAACAGCGCCTGCGCCTCGAGGCGGCCGGTCCAGGTCGGGGTCATGACCACGTAGGTGGGCAGGTCCTGGTTGCCGCTGCCCAGCCCGTAGCTGAGCCACGAGCCGAGGCTCGGCCGGCCGGGCAGCTGATGCCCGGTGGCGATGAAGGTCATCGCCGGGTCGTGGTTGATCGCCTCCGAGTGGCAGCTGCGCACGATGGCGAGGTCGTCGGCCACGCCGCCCATGTGGGGCAGCAGCTCGCTCATCCACGCGCCGCACTCGCCGTGCTGCGAGAACCGGAAGACCGAGGGCGCGACCGGGAAGCGGGCCTGGCCGGAGGTCATCGTGGTCAGGCGCTGGCCCTTCCGCACCGACTCGGGCAGGTCCTCGTCGAAGCGCTCCTTCAGCTGCGGCTTGTGGTCGAAGGTGTCGAGCTGCGACACCCCGCCCGACATGAACAGCCAGATCAGCGCCTTGGCCTTCGGCGGGTGGTGGAAGCTCTTCAGCGCGGCGCCCGGGCCCAACTGCGGCTCGCGGCCGCCGAGCACGCGGCTGGAGGCCGCGCCCAGGTCGCGGCCGAGCAGCGAGGCCAGGGCGGCGCTGCCGACGACGGAGGCGCCGCCGCCGAGGAAGGCGCGGCGGGTGAGCTCGCGGCGCAGGCCGCCGCGGGGATCGGGGGAGGAGGGGGCGCTCATCAGGACTTGCTCACCGTCTCGTCGAGGTTGAGGACCAGGCTGGCGACGGCCGCCCAGGCGGCGCGCTCGGCGGGGGGCGCGGCGTCCGGCGGGGCCATCGCCTCACCGACCGCGAGCAGCGCGGCGGCGGCCTCGGCGTCGGCCGCGAACACAGCGCGCTGGGCCTCGAACTGCTCGAGCAGGACGCCCAGCTCGTAGGCGTCGGGCTCGCGCGAGGTGGCCAGGCGGAAGGCGCGCGCCGCCACCGCCGCGGGCTCGGGGCCGGCCTCGCGCCAGGCGCGCTCGCCGAGCACCCGCGCGGCCTCGACGAACTGCTCGTCGTTCATCAGCGCCAGCGCCTGCAGCGGCGTGTTGGTGCGCGCGCGGCGCACCGCGCAGGCCTCACGCGCCGGGGCGTCGAACAGGCTCATCGTCGGCGGCGGCGCGGTCCGCTTCCAGAAGGTGTACATGCTGCGGCGGTAGAGGCTGTCGCCCTCGCCGCGCACGAAGTTGGCGGTGTTGCTCGAGCTGTAGCCGACCGCCTTCCACAGGCCAGGCGGCTGGTAGGGCCGCACGCTGGGGCCGCCGACGCGCTCGACCAGCAGTCCGCTGGCTGCCAGCGCGAGGTCGCGCACCTGCTCGGCGTCGAGGCGGTGGCGCGGGCCGCGCGCGTAGAGGCGGTTGGCGGGGTCGCGCTCCTCCAGCTCGGGGGTCGTGCGCGAGTCCTGGCGGTAGGTGGCCGAGGTCACGATCAGGCGCTGGACGTGCTGCAGGTCCCAGCCGCTCTCGACCAGCTCGACGGCCAGCCAGTCGAGCAGCTCGGGGTGGGTCGGCCACTTGCCCTGCGAACCGAAGTCCTCGGCGGTCTCGACCAGGCCGGCGCCGAAGAAACGCTGCCACAAGCGGTTGACGATCACGCGCGAGGTCAGCGGGTGGTCGGGCCGCACCATCCAACGCGCGAGGTCGAGGCGGTCCGGCGGGTCCTCGGCCGAGCCGAGCGCGCCGAACAGCGCGGGGATGCCCGGGGTCAGCGCCTCGCCCGGCGCGTCGTACTGGCCGCGTTCGAGCAGGTGCAGCGGGCGGCGCTCCATGCGCTCGCGCACGACCAGGGTGCGCGGGACGGCCGCCTCGGTCGCGGCGATGGCGGCCGAGAGCTCGCCGGCGCGGTCCTGCAGCGCGGCCCACTCGGGCGAGAAGCGGCGGCGGAAGTGGTCGCGCAGGCGGACGCGCTCGGCCTCGGTGCGCGCGGCTGCGGCGGGGCGCAGCGCCTGCGCGATGGCGCGCGGCAGCCCGCCCAGCTCCTGCTCGGCGAGGCGGAAGGCGAAGCCGTAGCCGCCGCCGTGGTTGACCACCTTGAGCAGCAGGCGGTTCTCGCCGGCGCGCAGCTGCAGGGTCAGGCGGTCCTGGTCGGCGGCGAGCGCGCGGGCGACGAAGCGGTCGGTGTGCAGCTCACCGTTCAGCCACAGCTTGAAGCTGTCGTCGGTGCCGATCATCACCTGCACCTCGCGCGCCTCGGCGACGTGCAGGCTGCGGGCGAGGTAGGTCGCGGCGATCCCGCCGGGGAGCTGGTGCAGCTGGCCGTCGGGCGCGTCGAGCGGTTCCCAGGCGGCCGCGTCCGGGTCCGCCTCGGGGCCGAAGTCCTGGTCGTGCGCCTCGCGCCCGCTTCCGGCGGCGAAGGGTCCGGCCTTGCGCCAGCCGTCGAGCGCGACCGGCGACATCGCCGGGTCGGTGGACCAGCTGAGGCGGAAGCGGCCGATCGTGTGCTGCTTGTGGACCGACTCGAAGCGCAGGCGCACGCGCAGCTCGGTGCCTTCCTCGAAGCCGAAGGGCTGCACCGGGGCGAACACCGCGTGGTGGTCCTCGCCGGTGCGCGGCAGGAGCGCCCAGCCGCTGTCGACCTGGCCGTCGATCGCGGCGGAGATCGGGTACTGGTCCTGCGACCAGTCGGCCAGTGCCGCGGCCAGCGGGACCGGGGCGAAGTCCTCGCTGCCGGCCGGCGCGGCCTCGACCTCGAAGCCGCTCAGGACGATGTTGCCGTTCACCGCGAAGCGCCCGACGCCCGGCCCGCCCTCCGTCGCCAGCGCGTCGAGGCGCAGCGCGCGCAGCCCGCCGACCGGGACCGTGCCGCGCAGCTCGTAGACCTCGACGTCGGGGTTCGGACCGGCCGGGTCGGCGTGGACCGTGCCGTCGGCGTCGAGCAGCATCAGGCTGCCCTCGCGGCTCGCCACCTCGCGCGGCACCCAGCCGCGCCAGCGGTCGGCGACGGCCCAGCGCTGCTCGCGCTCCCACTCGGCCTGCGCCGCGTCGCTCTCCGGCATCGGCGCCTCCATCGCGGCGCGCGCCTCTTCGAGGGCGGCCCGGTCGCGGGTCAGCGCGGCCTCCTGCTCCGGGCTCGGCACGGCCAGCACCGGCTGCGGCGAGAGGATGTTCTCGTCGGTGGCCTTCTCGTCGAAGTTGTTGAAGAAGCCCAGCATGCGGTAGTAGTCGCGCTGGGTCAGCGGGTCGTACTTGTGGTCGTGGCACTGGGCGCAGCCCATGGTCAGGCCGAGGAACACGGTCGAGGTCGTGTCCACGCGGTCCATGGCGTACTTGGCCAGGAACTCCTCGGCGATCATGCCGCCCTCGGCGCTGGTCACGTTGCAGCGGTTGAAGCCGGTGGCGACCAGCTGCGCGGTGCTCGGCTCGGGCAGCAGGTCGCCGGCGAGCTGCTCGACGACGAACTCGTCGTAAGGCTTGTTCTCCTGGAAGGCGCGGATGACCCAGTCGCGGTAGGGCCACATCGTGCGCTCGTTGTCGAGGTGCAGGCCGTGCGTGTCGCCGTAGCGCGCGGCGTCGAGCCACTCGCGCGCGGCGTGCTCGCCGTGGGCCGGGCTGGCCAGCAGGCGGTCGACGGCGCGCTCGAAGGCGTCGGGGGCCGGGTCGGCGAGGAAGGCGTCGACGGCCTCCAGCGAGGGCGGCAGGCCGGTCAGGTCGAGGCTGGCGCGGCGCAGGAGGGTGGCACGGTCGGCCTCGGGGGCGGGGGCGAGGCCCTCCTGCTCGAGGCGGGCGAGGACGAAGCGGTCGAGCGGGTTGCGCGCCCAGGCGGCGTCGCGGACGGCCGGGGCCGCGGCCCGCGCCGGCGGCACGAAGGCCCAGTGTTCCTCGTAGGCCGCGCCCTGGTCGATCCAGCGGCCGAGGATCTCGACCTGCTCCGGCGTCAGCGACTTGCCGTGCTCGGCGGGCGGCATGCGGTCGTCCGCGTCGTCGGTGGTGATGCGGTACCACAGCTCGCTCTCCTCGCGGTCGCCGGGGACGACCGCCGCGAAGCCGCGCACCTCCTGCGTGGCGCCCTCGTAGGTGTCGAGCCTCAGCCGCGCCTTGCGCGTCGAGGCGTCGAAGCCGTGGCACAGGAAGCAGTTCTCCGACAGGATCGGCTTGACGTCGCGGTTGAAGTCGACCGGATCCCCGGAGGGCTCGCCGGAGGCCGGCGCGGCGAGGGGCAGCGCGGCGGCGAGGCCGGCGAGCAGCAGGGCGGTGGCGGAGCGGGGCAGGGACATGCCTGCTCCGATTCTAGGGGAAGATCCGGCCGCCGCCGGCCTCGAGGGCCGGCCGGAACGGGGAGCGGCGGCGCCCCGGAGGGCGCCGCCGCTGGGGTCGGCCGGGGGCCGGACTCAGAAGCCCATGCCGCCGCCCATGCCGCCCATGCCGCCACCCATGCCACCGCCGGGGGGCATGGCGGGCGCCACGTCTTCCTTGATCTCGGTGACCAAGGCTTCGGTGGTGAGCAGCAGGGTGCTGACGGAGGCCGCGTTCTGCAGGGCGGAGCGCACGACCTTGGTCGGGTCGATGACGCCGTCGGCCACCAGGTCGACGTACTCGTCGGTGGCGGCGTTGTAGCCCTGGCTGAACTTCTTCTGGCTGCGGACGCGGTCGACCACGATCGAGCCGTCGAGGCCGCCGTTGGCCGCGATCTGGCGGATCGGGGCCTCGAGCGCCCGGCGCACGATCTGCGCGCCGAACTTCTGGTCGCCGGGCAGCTCGAGCTTGTCGAGCACCGCCTGGGCGCGGATCAGCGAGGTGCCGCCGCCGGGCAGGATGCCCTCCTCGGCGGCCGCGCGGACCGCGTGCAGGGCGTCCTCGACGCGGGCCTTCTTCTCCTTCATCTCGGCCTCGGTCGCGGCGCCGACGTTGACCACGGCCACGCCGCCGGCCAGCTTGGCCTTGCGCTCGACCAGCTTCTCCTTGTCGTAGTCGCTGCTGGCCTTGTCGATCTCGGCGTCGATCTGGTCCATGCGGGCCTTGATCTCCTTGGCCGAGCCGGCGCCCTCGATGATCACGGTCTCCTCCTTGGTGATCGTGACCCGCTTGGCGCGGCCGAGCTCCTCGACGGTGGCCTTCTCGAGCGAGTAGCCCAGGTCCTCCATCAGGGCGGTGCCGCCGGTCAGGACGGCGATGTCCTGCAGCATGGCCTTGCGGCGGTCACCGAAGCCGGGGGCCTTGACCGCGCAGCACTTGAAGATGCCGCGCAGCTTGTTGACCACCAGGGTGGCGAGGGCCTCGCCCTCGACGTCCTCGGCGATGATCAGCAGCGGCTTGCCGGCCTTGGCGACCTCCTCGAGGACCGGCAGCATGTCGCGCACGTTGGCGATCTTCTTCTCGAAGATGAGGATGTAGGGGTCCTCGAGCTCGCAGGTCATCGACTCCATGTCGGTGGCGAAGTGCGGCGACAGGTAGCCCTTGTCGAACTGCATGCCCTCGACCCAGGTGATCTCGGTGTCGAGCGAGCGGCCCTCCTCGACGGTGATCACGCCGTCCTTGCCGACCTTCTCGAAGGCCTCGGCCAGCTTCTTGCCGATCTCCGGGTCGTTGTTGGCGGCCACGGTGCCGATCTGCTCGATCTCCTGGATGCTCTTGACCGGGGTCGACTTCTTCTGCAGGAAGGCGACCACCTCGGCCACGGCGGCCTCGATGCCGCGCTTCAGCTCGACCGGGTTGACCCCGGCGGTGACGCTGCGCAGGCCCTCGTCGAAGATGGCCTCGGCCAGCACGGTGGCGCTGGTCGTGCCGTCGCCGGCGACGTCGCTGGTCTTCGAGCTCACCTGGCGCACGAGCTGCGCGCCGATGTTCTCGTACTTGTCCTCGAGCTCGACCTCCTTGGCGACGGTGACGCCGTCCTTGGTCACGGTCGGAGTGCCGAAGCTCTTCTCGATGATGACGTTGCGGCCGCGGGGGCCGAGGGTGACCTTCACCGCGGCGGCGAGCTTGCGCACGCCGTTGCGGATGTGCTCGCGGGCGTCCTGGTCGTAGGCGATCTTCTTGGCAGCCATGATTCTCGTTCGTTCGGGGTTCGCGGGATCAGGCGGTTCAGCCCACGATGCCGAGGATGTCCTCCTCGGACAGGATCAGGTACTCCTCGCCGTCCCACTCGACCTCGGTGCCGGCGTAGGAGGTGAAGAGGACGGTGTCGCCCTTCTGGACGGTGAACTCGGTCCGGGTGCCGTCCTCGGCCAGGCGGCCGTCGCCGAGGGCGATCACGGTGCCCTGCTTCGGCTTCTCCTTGGCGGAGTCGGGGAGGACGATGCCGCCCGCGCTCACATCGGCGGCGGCGAGGCGCTGGACGAGGACCTTGTCGCCCAGGGGGCGAATGGCAACTTTCTTGGCGGTCTTGGCCATCGGGGTGTTCTTCTCTACTCGTGCCCGTGGGGGGGGCGGATCTCGCGGATGACTTGCCGGATCGTGATGCGCAGGATCTCGGCCGGGATCGGCTTGCGCAGGATGGTGCGCGCGCCGACCTCCATGGCGGCCGATTCGAGGGCCCGCGACGGGTGTCCGGTCATGAGGATGCTGGGGACCGCCATGCCCAGGACGCGCAGCTGCGACAGCACCTCCAGCCCGGTCAGGGTCGGCATGTGCACGTCGAGCAGGGAGAGGGCGAAGGCCTCGGGGGAGGCCATCAACCGCTCCAGGGCCTGCGAACCGTCCTCGGCCAGCTCGACGTCGAAACCGGCGGCCACCAGCAGGGCGTGGATGCCCTGGCGGCAGTCGTGGTTGTCGTCGGCGACGAGGATGCGGTACGTCATGGCGGATCAGGCGACGCTACCGTGCAACCCCTGTGCCATCCGGGGCCGGATCCGGCTCGGAAACCCAAATCCATGCGGGGAAAGGGCTTGGGCGTTCGCCCGGAGGCCGGCGCCGGGCGCCGCCTGCAGGAATGGCAGACCCGGGGGTCAGATCACCGGATCTTCGTCGTCCTCGCCGTCGTCACCGAAGTCGGGGACCCCCTCGAACAGGTCCTCCTCCTCGTCGAAGTCGGCCAGGTCCGCCGAGCGCCGGGAGCCCTCCGCCGCCAGCTCCTCCTCGTCCCACTCGTCGACGAGGACCTCCAGGGCGTCGAGGTCGAGGCGGCTGTCGCACATCGGGCAGCGGCCGCCCGCCTCCAGCGCTTCGAGAGCCTCGGTGTAGGTCGAGATCTCGCAACCGCAGTGGTCGCACTCCATGGGGGCCTCAGTTCGCGTCGGGACCGGTCAGGAAGGCCTCGCGCAGCGCCGACAGGGCGCCGGAGCGGTGCAGGGCGTGCAGGGCGCCGGCGAGGTACTCGGCGGCGACGGCGTCGGGGTTGGCCTCCTCGAGGAAGCGCGTGCAGGCGGCGCTGGCCCCGATCAGGTAGCCCGGCTCGGCCTGGTCCTCGTGCCAGAAGCGGTCCCACTCGCTGAAGCGGCTCTCGGCCCGGCGCGCGGCCATGCGCAGCATCCCGCTGGAGCGCAGCGAGGCGATGTCGGCGTCGGGGTGGGCCTGCAGGCGCACCTCCCACAGCGGGTCGTGGCCGAGGTCGCCCCAGGCCATGCCGGCGAAGAGGCGCAGCCCGGCCTGCGGATCGACCCAGCGCAGGCCGTACTCGTGGACGCCGTCGGCCGGCTTCGAGCCGACCGCCTGGAAGGGGGAGTCGGCCGGCATCGTGAAGGAGGCGGCCATGCGCTCGAGCACGCGGTCGAGCTTGCGGAACAGCGCCGGCAGCCGCACCACCGCGATCATGTCCTCGAGGACGACGGGCTCCTCGTCGCCGCTCGGCGGAGCGGGCTGGACGGGCGGCGGGTCGCCGCCGGGAGGGGGGGTGGGCTCGATCAAGGCGATCCAGCCTAGACGCGGTGCGCCCTCCCGTCAGGCGGCGGCGTCGCGGACCAGGTCGAGGGCGAGCTCGACCGGGTCGATGCCGGCGGCGAGGCCGTCGACCAGGACGCGGGCGGCCTGCTCCTCGCGGCCGAGAAGGTTCAGGGCCTCGAGGCTGGCGCGCAGCGGCGCGGGGTCGGCCGGGTCGGCGTGGCGGGCGCGCTCGAGGAAGCCCAGGGCGCCGGCCGGGTCGCCGGCGGCGAGCAGCACCTGGCCCAGCTCGCAGGCGACCTCCCCGGAGTGCGGGGCGGCGCGGAAGGCGGCCAGCAGCAGGTCGGCGGCGGCCAGGAAGCGGCCCTCGTCCTGGAGCTGGCGGGCGCGCTGGAGGTTCTCGGCGGTGGAACTCATGGTCGACGGGAGAGGGACGGGGGGAGCCTCCATCGGCCGCCGCCCGGCTCCGCCTTGAGGCGGCCGCCAAAAATGGAGCCGGGCCCCCTCCGAGGAGGGGGCCCGGCGGGCGTCGGGGCGCAGCGGCCTCAGAGGATGTTCAGCACGAGCAGGTTCGAGTCCTTGATCGTGCCGTTGTCGTCCTGGCCGACCTCGAGGTAGACCACGCGGCCGGAGGCGGCCGGCGGGGCGGTCACCGTCCAGCTGCCGTTGCCGGCGGAGTCCGAGCCGGTCACCGCGCCGATGTTCCACGGCGTCCCGATGTCGAAGGGGTGGCCCATGATCGTCGTCCCGGCGTTGCTGAAGCTGTACACCAGGTAGGTGGGCAGGTTCGCGCCGGCGCCGGCGAAGTCGAAGATCGTCGCCTGGTTGGTGAAGATCAGGTTCGGGCCGGTGAGCAGGATGACGTCCGTCCCGGCGACGCCGCCGAGGTCGAAGGGCATGGCGTTGCTCAGGTACTTGTGCCCGGTCCCGCCCGCGCGCTTCACGTGGACGGCGCCGGGGAGGATGCCGCTGGCCGGCACCGTGAACGAGATCTGCGTGCCGCCGTTGGAGGAGGCGACGTTGGTGATCTTGTAGGGCTCGCCGGAGGCGTTGTCGGAGCCGATGACCGAGCTGTTCAGCCAGATCTCGTTGCCCGTGGCGGAGAAGTTGCCGCCGGTCAGCACGCAGGTGCCGCCCGCCCCGGTGGAGCCGCCGACGGCGTCGATCCACGGCTTCACGTTGTCGTCGCGGACGCCGTAGATGAACTGCACGCCGGCGCGGTCGTCCGACTCGATCGAGCGGTCCGGCACGCCGTTGCCGGAGGCGTAGGCGTACATCGTGGCGGCGCTGACCGTGGAGTGGCCCAGGCCGAGGGCGTGGCCCAGCTCGTGGGTGCCGACGCCCTGGAGGTCCATCTCGCCGTTGGCCAGGTTGCCGGGGCCGTCGGCCCAGGTCCACGACTCGTAGAAGCGGATGCGCCAGCCGTCGCTGATCGGCGTCTCGCAGTAGGCCAGCACGCCGCCGCTCGAGCCGGAGATCGGGGAGACGATGTTGCCGTTGTAGCCGCCGGCCCCGCTCGCCTCGCCGTTCCAGAAGAAGTCGAAGTTGGCGCGGCCGTCGCCGATCTGGAACTGCGTCGGGTCGCCGGCGCCGGTGCCGAAGGGCTTGCTGCCCCACTCGGCCATCGCCTTCCAGCAGGACAGCTCGATCTGGGTGAAGCCGGGCCAGTTCGGGTCGGCCTGCGTGTTGTTGTGGCTGGCCGCGTCGATGAAGTTGTCGTAGATGCGGCAGTCGCGCTGGGTCAGGCCCAGGTTGCCGCCGATCGTCGAGAAGCCGGTGGCCTGCTCGGGGACCACGAGCGTGGCCGTGCCGCCGATCAGGACGATGCCGAGGGAGGTGCGCAGCAGGTTCCTCATCGCTTCGCCTCCTCCTCGCCGCGGGCCTTCTCGGCCAGCGCGCGCACGATGCCGGCCTGCAGGTCGGCCAGGCGGGTGTTCTTCTCGACCGCGGTCCCCTCGCCCTTGCCGATCACGACCGGGCCGCGCGGCGTGGCGATCTCGCGGAAGATGCCGCCCATCGCGGCGTAGACGCAGCGGTCCACCTCGGGACCCCAGCCCTCGACCGGCGCGCTGAACACGACGACCTGGTTGCCGAGGCGGTAGTCCGCCGGGCTCGGCATGCAGGTGACGTTCATGGTCTCGCCGCCGAAGGTGCCGCCGAGGAAGGCGGCTTCGAGGGTGCGGGGCTCGCCGGTGTAGAGGTCGGTGCCCTCGACGGTCAGGACGGTGTAGATCCGGCGGTCTTCGGGCCCGGCCTCGTGGAGGACGGAGCGGACCGCGGTGATCTCGCCGCGCACGGCGGCGTCCGTGCGCTGGACCATGGCGTTCAGGTCGAGGGCCTCGATGCAGGCCAGGGCCCCTCCGGCGAGGAGGAGGCCGGCGGCCGCGGAGGCGAGCCTGTGGAGGATCTTCATGGAGTCGGGTCGTGGATGGGCCGGGGAACCCGGCGGGGGATGGAGGAAGGAGGGCCTGGAGGGGCGGAGGCGGACCGGCGACGCCCGCTCGGGAGCGGGGTCCGCGCCCTGCAGCACAGGGCTCCGACCCTCATTTTTATCGGCTTTCCGGCCCAGATTTGCGATTTTCTATCCGAAAGAGCCGAGTAGGATCGAAGTGCCGGGTGAAATCCCGGAACTGGCCGCCGTCCGCCCTCGTCCCACAGGCGGAGGCGTCCGGCCGGACGCTCTTCGTTCGCCCCAAATCACCAGGAAGAAACGACTTACGATGCTCAGCGCGCTGTTCCTGCTGGCCTCGGCCCCCCTCCTCCCGCAGCAGGCCCTGCTGCCCCTGGCCGAGACCGACCGCCGGACCGAGCCGACCCGGCTGGTCCTGAAGACCCTCGACTGGGACACCCGCAACGGGCAGCCCACCCTGCCCGCCGGCCTGGCCTACTCGCAGGCCGAGGCCCTCGCCTCCGGTTACGCCTTCGTCCAGGCCTCCTCGGCCGACGCCTGGCTCGAGACCCGCGAGCTGATCCTGGCCCGGGGCGGCAAGGTCTTCGACTACCTGCCGCACAACGCCATGGAGGCGTGGATCCCGGTCGAGGCGCTGGGCGCCGTCCGGGCCGCCGCGCAGGCCGTCGTCCCGGTCCACCCGGGCTTCAAGATCGACCCCGAGATGGGCCGCTACGAGACCCACGCCGGCGACCCGCTGGGCCGCATGCTGGTCACCGTCGAGTTCTGGCCCGACGTCGACCTCTTCGCCGAGGAGCAGCGCGTGCGCGCCCTCGACATCCCGGTGGAGGAGGTGGTCGAATCGGGCCGCTACCTGCGCCTGACCGTGCGCGCCAACTCGACCGAGGTCCTCGGCCTGGCCCGCCTCAGCGGCGTCAAGTTCATGCAGGAGTCGGCCGTCGCCGAGCAGCGCAACGACAAGTCGCAGTGGGTCGTCCAGACCTACGTGTCGAACGACCGCAAGCTGTGGAACCGCGGCGTGACCGGCGCCGGCGTGACCGTCGGCCACATCGACGGCCGCATCCAGGAGTCGAGCTGCTACTTCGACGACCCGAGCGGCGCGGCCCCCGGCAGCTCTCACCGCAAGATCAAGTGGTGGAGCGTGTCCGGCGGCGCCGACTCGCACGGCACCCACACCGCCGGCTCGGCGGCCGGGGACGCCCGCCCGGTCAACGGCACCACGACCTACAACGGCATGGCCCCCGACGCCTGGCTGGTGCACAACTCCGGCTTCCCGAGCAGCTCGGCCATGCTGAGCTACCTGAACCTGTCGCACAGCCACGGCGCCCGCGTGCACACCAACTCCTGGGGCAACGACTGGACCACCTCCTACGACGCCTGGTCGCGCGACATCGACGCCTACTCGCACGACAACGAGGAGGGCATGGTGGCCTTCGCCGTCACCAACGGCTCGACCCTGAAGAACCCCGAGAACGCCAAGAACGTGCTCGCGGTGGCCGCCGCCAGCCGCACGAACCCCGAGGCGAAGGGCAGCGGCGGCCGCGGCCCGACCGCGGACGGCCGCCTCAAGCCCGAGGTGTGGGCGCCCGGCTGCTCGACCTTCTCGGCCAGCACCGCCTCCTGCGGCGTGACCACGATGTGCGGCACCTCGATGGCCTGCCCGGTCGTCGTCGGCGGCGCCGCCCAGCTGAAGCAGTACTTCGAGGACGGCTTCTACCCGAGCGGCAGCGCCAACGCGGCCGACGGCTTCACGCCCTCCGGCGCCCTGCTGCGCGCCGCGCTGATCAGCTGCGCGGTCGACATGACCGGCATCAGCGGCTACACCGGCAACCAGGAGGGCTACGGCCGCATCCTGCTCGACAACGTGGCCTACTTCGGCGGCGACGGCGAGCTGGTGCGCCTGATCGACGTGCCGCACGCCCAGGGCCTGGGCCACGGCCAGAACCGCACGGTGAAGGCCACCCTGCCCGCCGGCCGCAGCGAGCTGCGCCTGACCCTGGTGTGGTCCGACGAGCCGGGGGCCGCCTTCAGCTCGGCGCCGACCGTCAACGACCTCAACCTGCTGGCGCGCGACCCGAACGGCAACGTGTACCACGGCAACATCCGCAGCACGTCCACCGGCCTCGCGACGGCGAACCCGGCGACGCAGGACAGCAAGAACACCGTCGAGCAGATCATCATCCAGAACCCGCCCGGCGGCACCTGGTACTTCCGCATCGAGGGCAAGGACGTCCCGGTGGGCCCGCAGGGCTACGCCGGCGTGCTGCAGCTGAAGTGACCCCGCGCGGGTCCGCACGCGGCGGGGGCCGGCCCACGGCCCCCGCCGCGGCTCATTTCAGGCGGTAGCCGACGCCGCGGATGGTCAGGATGTGCTGCGGGTTCGAGGGGTCGGCCTCGAAGCGGCGGCGCAGGCGCACGACGAAGTTGTCCACCGTGCGCGGGGTCGGGTCGGCCTCGCCGCCCCACACCGCGTCGAGGATCTCGTTGCGGCTGACGATCGCCCCGCGCGACTCGATGAGCAGCTTGAGGATGCCGAACTCCTTGACCGGCAGGGTCTCGCTGCTGCCGTCCACGGCCTGGGCCTCGTGGGTGACCAGGTCGATCCAGCCCTCGCCGACCTCGACCTTGCCCTCGGCGGGGGACTCCGACCACACGGCGCGGCGCAGCAGGGCGTGGACGCGGGCCAGCAGCTCGTCGAGGTGGAAGGGCTTGACGAGGTAGTCGTCGCCGCCGGCCATCAGGCCCTCGACGCGGTCGTGCGGCAGGTCGCGCGCGGTCAGGAACAGGACCGGGGTGCGCACGCCCTCGGCGCGCAGGTTCTTGCACACCTCGAAGCCGTCCATCTCGGGCAGCATCACGTCCAGCAGGACGAGGTCGATGCCGCCCGTGCGGGCCTCGCGCAGGCCGGTGGCGCCGTCGGCGGCGTGGATGGTCCGGTAACCCTCGGCCTCGAGGTTGTCGCAGACCAGGCGCGCGATGCGCGGCTCGTCCTCCACGACCAGGATGCGGCTGCTCATTGTTCTGCTCCCGCCAGCGGCCAGCGGACCGTGAAGCGGGCCCCGCGGCCCGGTCCGTCGCTGTGGGCCTGAATGGTAGCGCCCTGCGCCCGCGCGAGTTCCCGCACGAGGTAGAGGCCGAGGCCGCTGCCCGGGGCGGTGCGCACGCGCTCGTCGCCTGCGCGCCAGAAGCGCTCGAACAAGCGCCGGCGCTCGTCCGCGGTGAAGCCGCGGCCCTGGTCGGCCACGGTCAGCTCGGCGTAGCCGCGCTCGGCCTCGAGCTGCACCGCCACCGGGCTGCCCTCCCCGTACTTGCGGGCGTTGTCGAGCAGGTTGGTGAGGATCGGACCGAGGGCGGCGGGGTCGGCCTCGGCGTCGAGCCGCTCGGGGAGGTCGACCTCGAGCCAGCCGTCCTCGCCGGCGGCGCGCGCGCGGTAGCGGTCGACCTCCTGGCGCACGGCGGCGGCCAGGTCGATGCGGCGGGGGCGGGCGTCGAAGGCCTTGGCGTCGAGGCGCCCGACGGCCAGGACGTTCTCGACCAGGCCGTCGAGGCGCGTGAGGTCCTCGAGCATGCCGTCGGCGTAGACCCGGGCCCGCGACGGGTCCGGGCGGCGGACCATCGACTCCACCGCGAGGCGCAGCGACTGAAGCGGCGAGCGGAACTCGTGGGTGACGGCGTGCAGGAAGTTGGACTCCTGCAGCGCCAACTCGGAGCGGCGCCGCGCGGTGCGCAGCAGGAACACCAGCGCGCCGGACCACATGACGAGGAAGAAGCTGCCCTCGAAGACCACCATGCGCTGGCGCTTCGCCCGCTCGCCGGCCAGGCGCTCGAGCTCGGTGGCGCTGAGCTGGAGGCCGAAGCCCTCGCGGCCGGGGACGCCCACCACCCCGGGGAAGCGGGCGGCGATCTCGCGCCAGGCCTGCTCGCGCGTCTCGCCGAGGCGCTCGCGGTCCTCGATCTCGCCCTCGGCCAGGGCCTGCAGCTGCTGCAGGCTGCGGAAGGCGGTCTCGTGCTGGGTCTCCCCCCGCGTCCACAGGGTGTAGCCCCACCACAGGAGCTGGGTCAGGAAGAGGCCCGCGACGAGCAGGACCGGAAGCGGCAGCCGGCGTCCCATTCTGTGGTATTACAATAGGTTCTCCCCTTTCCACGGGGAGGCTCCCTCTTTCCCCTCGTCCCCAGCCACCACCGCTCATGCGTGTCCACCCCAGTCTGCTCCTGGTCCCCGCGGGCCTCGCCCTCGGCTTCCTGACCGAACCGGTCGCCGCCGACGACGCCGGCTCCCCCGTCGCCCAGGGGCAGGTCCAGGTCTACCCCTTCGGCCTCATGGAGCACGTGCGCGCCACCGACGGCGTGGTGCCGATGAAGGTCCAGGTCTACAACCCGGGCGAGGAGGCGGTCACCCTCGAGCGCCTCGTGGTGCGCGAGGCGGCCGGCGCCGAGCTGGCCCGCGTCGAGCTGCACGGCGAGCGCCTGCTGGGGGACGGCGGCGAGGTCGCCGAGCTCTACCTCAAGCAGGAGCTGATCGATCCCGAGCTGTCGCACCGCCACAGCCAGCGCGTCTTCGTGCCGCTCGACGAGCGCCCCGAGCTGACACCGGACAGCGAGGCGCAGCTCTTCCTGCAGATCGTGGACGGCGTCCAGGCCCTCAAGGAGGGCGGCGCGCTGCAACTGCGCAACGTCCACTTCGAGGTGGACCTGGCCCAGCTGATGGCCGGCGCCGAGGTGGGGGACGTGGCCAGCTTCGAGGTCGCGCTCGACTACCGCCGCGCCGACGGCAGCCTGGCCCGCTCGGTGCTGGGCTCGGGGATCGAGCTGCTGCCGCCCTACATGGAGCCGCCGGCCGAGTGGTACGCCGCCAAGGGCCTGGGCCGCGCCGCCGGCGCCTTCTACGCCGGCGACTTCCACGTCCACAACTGCCGCGACGAGGCCATCGGGGGCTGCCCGAGCTGCGCCGCCGAGTCGGTCAACATCACCGGCGCGTTCACCAACGCCGACCTGAAGCCGCAGTACCAGGCGCTGGGGATGGACTTCTTCAGCACCACGACCCACTCCTACTGCATCAACAGCGTCACCGAGTTCGACGCGGTCAAGAACGAGGCCGACACGCTCGACGACGCCGCCTTCGTGGTCATCTGCGGCACCGAGGTCTCCGGCGAGGAGACCGGCCCGCAGTGGGGCAGCGACAGCGCCGACGCCCTGTGCTACCTCGGCCTCGGCAGCCCGATGCACCACATGGGCGCCCACGGCATCACCTCGCGCAAGTTCGGCGGCGACGACGGCTTCCTCGACTTCTGCGACGACCCCAAGCGCTCGCAGTGGAAGAACGTGCCGCTGATCAACGGCGAGGGCGGCTTCGCCATCGCCAACCACCCCAACGGCATGTGGGGCTTCAACTCGACCGCCGGCTTCCGCGGCTTCAACCACGGCTACACCTTCGGCACCGAGGTGTGGAACGGCGACACCAACACGCCGAACGGCGACCACATGTGGTGGTGGAAGCAGCGCCTGCTGTCGGGCGAGTACACCTACCCGATGTCGGGCAGCGACACCCACGACTCGGCCTACGACTTCGGCGCCGCGCACGTGTGGGTCGACGGCGTCTACGACGAGGCCGGCCTGATGGACGGCATCGCCGCCGGCCGCTACTACCTGAGCAACGGCCCCTTCGTCGACATGCAGATGCGCGACAACTCGGGCCGCCGCGCCGACGCCGGCGCCCGCGTGGTGGTCAACGGCAGCAAGGTGCCGCCCGGCTACCCGGTCGACGTCGAGGTCTTCTACAACGTCGCCCAGGACTCGGTGGTCACCATCCACCGCGGCGAGGAGGGCGGCGCCGACGAGGTCGAGATCGCGCGCTTCAACGGCATCACCGGCTCGGGCAGCGTGGTCTTCCCGGCCACCGTCGAGCCGAACGCCACCGCCTGGTACCGCGCCGAGGTGACCCACTCGGACGGCAGCCGCGCCGGCATCACCTCGCCGGTGTTCATCTTCATCCGCTAGGAACGCACGAGGTCAGCCGGCCGCATGCCCGACAGGATCCCCGCCGACTGGCCTCCCGTCCGTCACGTCCGCACCGCTCCCGAGCTGGAGCGGGCGCTTGCGGAGTGGCGCGCCGCCGCCGTGATCGGCGTCGACACCGAGGCCAACAGCTTCTTCGCCTACACCGACCGGCTGTGCCTGTTCCAGGTCACCGCCGACGGGCAGGACTACCTGGTCGACCCGATCTCGCTCGGCGACGAGCTGCGCGCCGCCAAGCCGCTGCTCGAGGACCCGGGCGTGGTGAAGATCTTCCACGCCGCCGAGTTCGACCTCATGCTGATCCGCAAGGACCTCGGCGCCGAGGTGCGCGGGCTGTTCGACACCCAGGTGGCGATGACCCTGCTGCAGCACGAGAAGACCGGGCTGGCCGCGCTGATCGAGTCCTACTACGGCATGGTCCTGTCGAAGAAGGAGCAGCGCTCGAACTGGGGCAAGCGGCCGCTGACCGACTCGCAGGTCGCCTACGCGCGCATCGACACCCACTTCCTGCCCGACCTGCACCGCCGCCTGCGCGCCGAGCTCGAGGAGAAGGGGCTGGCGGCCGCGGCCGAGGGCGAGTTCCAGCGCCTCGAGCAGGAGATCCTGCCGCCGCGCGAGCCCGACCTCGAGGGCTGGAAGCGGTTGAAGGGCGCGCGCGGCATGGACCCGTCCGCCGCCGCGCGGCTGCGCGCGCTGTTCCGCTGGCGCGAGCTCACCGCGCAGGAGCGCGACAAGCCCGTGTTCCGCGTGATGGCCAACGAGACCTTGATCGACCTGGCCAAGCGGCCGCCGGCCGACATGCGCGACCTCGCCGGGCGCAAGGGCGTCGGCTGGGGCAACGCGCGCAAGGTGGGGGACGCCATCCTCGGCGCGCTGAAGGGCGCCGAGGGCGAGGCGACCACCGACCACGTGCCGGAGAAGGTCAGCCGCGCCGAGCGCGAGCGCCGCCGCCGCCAGCGCGACAACCAGGACGCGCTGCGCAAGTGGCGCAAGCTGCGCGCCGACGAGCTCGGCTTGCCCAGCGAGCGGCTGATGCACCGCCGGCACCTCGAGGAGATCGGGCGCCGGCTGCCCCGCACGCGCGACGAGCTCGCCGCCGTCGTCAGCCTGAACGACTGGCAGCGCGAGCACCTCGAGGACTCGCTGCTCGCGCTCCTCGAGACCCTGCCCGACCCCGAACCGGAGAAGTCCCGATGAAGAAGTTCCTGCTCGCCACCGCCCTCCTCGGGCTGGTCCTGCTGCCGGCCTGCGTCGGCCACGCCGGACACGAGGACATGAGCTGCTGCGAGGCCGCCGCCGCGAAGGGCGAGGCCTGCGCCGAGTGCTCGGCCGACGGCGCTGCCGAGATGAAGCAGTGCTGCAAGGACGCCGCCGCGCTCGGCAAGGAGTGCGCGGCCTGCGCCGAGAAGGAGTAGGCCCTCAGGCGGGGGGCGCGCCGGCGCGCGCCGCCCGCAGGCCGCGCTCGAGCGCCTCGCGGTCGAGGCCGCGGCCGATGAACACGATCTCCGTGCGCGGCGGGTCCTGCCAGGGGCCCGCCGCGTCGACCGTGTAGAGCTCGTAGGTCCCCTGGAGGAGGGCGGCGCCCTCGTGGCCGTCCAGGCGCAGGAAGCCCTTCCAGCGCACCAGCTCGCCGAACAGGCCGCGGGCGCAGCCGTCCAGCCACAGCTGGGCGCGCAGCTCGTCGAGCGGCTCCTCGCAGCGCAGGGCGACCGAGGCGAGGTCGCCGTGGTCGTGGCCCTCGCGGGAGTCGGCGTCGTCGTGGGGCCGGGGCGAGCGCTCGGCCAGGATCTCGGCCGGGTCGACCGCGCCGCGCTCGCAGCGCAGCTGGGGGGCGACCGGGTTGAGGGCGCGCAGCCGGCCGGCGAGCGCGTCGAGGGCAGGGGCGTCCACGAGGTCCGTCTTGTTGAGCAGCAGCAGCTCGGCGAGCGCGACCTGCTCGCGGGCGGCCGCCTCGCCGAGGGCGCGCGAGGCGTGCCGGGCGTCGACCAGCGTGACGATCGAGGCCAGGCGGTAGGCCGTGGCGACCGAGTCCTCGACCAGGAAGGTGCGCAGCAGGGGGGCCGGCTCGGCGATGCCGGTGGTCTCGAGGAGGACGTGGTCGAAGCGACGGCGGGGGAGGAGGCCGCCGAGGCGGCGCTTGCGCAGGCGGGCCAGGGCGGCGACCAGGTCGCCGCGCACGGTGCAGCAGACGCAGCCGTTGGTCAGCTCGACGAGGTCCTCGTCGAGGCGCGAGACCAGGCGCTGGTCGACGCCGATGTCGCCGAACTCGTTGACCAGCACGGCGAAGCGGCGGCCGCCGGGGTCGGCGAGCAGGCGGTTGAGCAGCGTGGTCTTGCCGGCGCCGAGCCAGCCCGTGAGCAGGGTGACCGGGGTGCGCGGGTCGGCGGGGAGGCTCATCCGGGACGAAGCGTAACGGCCGCGGGAGCGGCGCGTCTGCCTCCCTAGAATGCCCGTCCATGCCGCCCGCCGCACCTGGCCAGCCCAGCCTGTTCGGGGATCCCCCCGCGCCGGCCGAGGGCCCCTTCGCGCGGGTGGCGCTCGACACCCCGGTGCGGCGCGAGTTCAGCTACCTCGTGCCGCCCGGGATGGAAGCGCTCGAGCCCGGCTGCCGCGTCCAGGTCCCCTTCGGCGCCCGCAAGCTGGTCGGGGTGGTGGTCGGGATCGACGGCCACCCGCCGCCCGGGGTGCAGAGCTCGCGGCTGCGGCCGCTGGCGCGCCTGCTCGACGAGCGGCCGATGCTCACCCCGGCCCTGCTCCGCCTGGCGCGCCAGATCGCCGACGACACCTTCTGCTCGTGGGGCCAGGCGCTGGCGGCGATGCTGCCGGCCGCCCTCCGCCGCGACCGGCCGCGGCGCACGGTGCCGGTGGTCGAGCTGGTGCGCGACCTCGACGAGGCCGCGGTCGAGGAGCTGGCCGAGCGCTTCCCCAAGCAGGAGCGGGCGCTGGCCTGGCTGCGGCAGGCGGGCGGCCCGGTCGAGGTGCGCGACTTCTGCAACCGCACCGGCCTGTCGCGCTCGCCGCTCGACAGCCTGGCGCGCAAGGGCGTGGTCCGCTTCGGCCGCCGGCGCGAGTTCTTCGACCCCTTCGGCGGGTCCGTCGAGATCGAGGAGCCGCACGCCGCCACGCCGCAGCAGCAGGCCTGCATCGACGAGCTGTGCGCGGCGCTCGACACCCGCCGCCACCACGACTTCCTGCTGCACGGCATCACCGGCTCGGGCAAGACCGAGGTCTACCTGCGCGCCCTCGAGCGCTGCCTGGGGCAGGCCCGCGGCGCCATCGTGCTGGTGCCCGAGATCGCGCTGACCCCGCAGACCGTCGCCCGCTTCCGGGCCCGCGCGGGCGAGGTCGCCGTGCTGCACAGCGGGCTGACCGACGCCGAGCGGCACGACCAGTGGCTGGCGCTGCGCGAGGGCCGCCTGCGGGTGGTGGTCGGCGCGCGCTCGGCGCTGTTCGCCCCGGTGCCCGACCTCGGCCTGATCGTGGTCGACGAGGAGCACGAGTCGAGCTTCAAGCAGGAGTCCACGCCGCGCTACCACGCCCGCCAGGTCGCGCGCGAGCGCGCCGAGCTCGAGGGGGCGGTCTGCGTGCTCGGCAGCGCCACGCCCGCGCTCGAGACCTGGGCGGAGGCCCGCACGGGGCGCGTCCGCCTGCTCGAGCTCCCCGAGCGGGTGGCCGGCGGCAGCCTGCCCGAGGTCGAGGTGGTGGACATGCGCAGCGAGAAGGCCGACCGCGAGCACTGGCTGGTGGTCTCCGAGCCGCTGCGGCGCGCGCTCGAGGGCGCCCTGTCGCGCGGCGAGCGCGGCATCCTGTTCCTCAACCGCCGCGGCTACGCACCGGCATGGCACTGCCGCTCCTGCGGCAGCTGCGTGAAGTGCCCGAGCTGCTCCGTGGCGGTGACCTACCACCGCTGGCGGCGGCGCGCCGTGTGCCACTACTGCATGGGCGAGCAGCCCGAGCCGCGCCAGTGCGGGGACTGCGGCCACCCGGTCAGCCTGGTCGGGGTCGGCACCGAGCGCGCCGAGGACACGATCCGCCGCATGTTCCCCGGGGTGCGCATCGCGCGCATGGACCGCGACACCATGGTGCGGCGCGAGTCCTACGAGGAGGTGCTCGACGCCTTCGGCCGCGGCGACTACGACCTGCTGCTCGGCACCCAGATGGTCGCCAAGGGCCTCGACTTCCCCGAGGTCACCGTCGTCGGTGTGCTCGACGCCGACACGGCGCTGCACCAGTCGGACTTCCGCGCGCGCGAGCGCTGCTTCGACCTGATCTGCCAGGTCAGCGGGCGCGCCGGGCGCAGCCACCGCGGCGGTCGGGTGGTGGTGCAGACCTGGATGCCGGAGGACGCCGCCATCCGCGCCGCCGCGCGCCACGACTACCCCGGCTTCGCGGCCGGCGAGTTGGCCGAGCGCGAGCTGTTCGGTTACCCGCCGCACGGCGCCGGCGTGCGCCTCCTGGTGGAGGCCGCCGACGACCCGCGCGCCGACCAGCTGGCGCAGGAGGCGCGCGACGCCCTGGCCGCGGCCGCCCCGGCCGGCGTCCAGCTGCTCGGCCCCGCCCGCGACCGGATCGAGAAGCTGCGCGGCCGCCACCGCCGCCAGGTGCTGGTCAAGGCACCCGCCGCCGCGGCCCTGCACCCGCTGCTGCCCGCGCTCTACGAGCTGTGCCAGAAGCAGGGCATCACGGTCGAGCGCTTGTAAGTTGGGAGGGTTGCCGGCGCCCCCTCCGGCGCGCTCCTCGTCCCGCCCCAGGACCGCGCTCCCTCGATGCCGCTCCAAGACCTGCCCCTCCACACCCGGATCCTGATCCTGGCGATCCCCGGCTTCCTGCTGCTCATGGCCTGGGAGATCGCCGTCGACCGCCGCCGCCGCACGGGTCACTACCTGGCGAAGGACGCCCTGACCAGCATCGCGCTCGGCCTCGGCTTCCTGGCCCTGTCCTCGGCCTGGGGGCTGCTGACCTGGGCGGCCTACTCGACCGGCTTCGAGCACCGACTGTTCGACGTCCCCTTCGCCTGGTGGTCGGTGCTGCTGCTCGTCGTGCTCGAGGACCACCAGTACTACTGGTACCACCGCATGAGCCACGAGGTGCCGGCCTTCTGGGCGGCGCACGTCGTGCACCACAGCTCGGAGCACTACACGCTGGCGACCGCGCTGCGCCAGCCGTGGACCACCGGGTGGTACGCCTGGATCTTCTGGACGCCGCTCTGCCTCCTCGGCTTCCGCCCCGAGTGGGTGCTGGCGCAGCAGGCGGTCAACCTGGTCTACCAGTACTGGATCCACACGCCCTTCGTCGGCGAGCTGCCGGGCTTCGGCCGCGTGTTCAACACGCCTTCGCACCACCGCGTGCACCACGGCAGCAACCCGCGCTACATCGACCGCAACCACGCCGGCATCCTCATCGTGTGGGACCGGCTGTACCGCACCTTCGAGCCCGAGGGGGAGCCGGTGGTCTACGGCATCACCAAGCCGGTGCGCAGCCACAACCTGCTGTGGCTGAACCTGCACGTCTACGCTGACCTGGCCGCCGAGGCCTGGCGCAGCCGCTCGCCGTCGCGCGCGTTGAAGGTCTTCTTCGGGCTGCAGAAGCGCGTCCAGGCCCGCTACCTGCCGTACGATCCGCCGGGATGAGCCGCCTCCTCCCCGCGCTGCTCCTGGCCGCCGCCCTGCCCGCCTGCCCCGCGCCCGCCGGCGCGGCCGACGGGGCCGGTGCCGCCCCCGCGCCGCCCAACTTCGTCTTCCTGCTCGCCGACGACCTCGGCTGGACCGACCTCGGGGTCAGCGGGAGCAGCTTCTACGACACCCCTTCGCTCGACGGCCTGGCGGCGCAGGGCGTGCGCTTCACCGAGGCCTACGCCGCCTGCCCGGTGTGCAGCCCGACGCGCGCGTCGATCCTGACCGGTTGCTACCCGGCGCGCCTCGGCACGACCGACTACTTCGGCGCCGCCCAGCCGGCGCAGTGGAAGCGCGACACGCCGCTGCTGCCCGCACCCTACCTCGACCGCCTGCCGCTCGAGCAGCGCACCCTGGCCGAGCAGCTGAAGGCGGCCGGCTACGCCACCTTCTTCGCCGGCAAGTGGCACCTCGGCCCTGAGGGCTTCTGGCCCGAGGACCAGGGCTTCGACGTGAACCGCGGCGGGATCACCCGCGGCGGCCCCTACGGCGGCGACCGGTACTTCTCGCCCTACGGCAACCCGCGGCTCGAGGACGGGCCGCCCGGCGAACACCTGCCGGCGCGCCTCGCCGCCGAGACGGTCGCCTTCCTCGAGCAGAACCGCGACCGCCCCTTCCTGGCCTACCTCAGCTTCTACTCGGTGCACACGCCGCTGATGGGGCGCCCCGACCTGGTCGAGAAGTACCGCGCGCGCAAGGCCGAACGCGGGCTCGAGGCGCGGTGGGGCGAGGAGGGCGCGCGCAAGGTGCGGCTGGTGCAGGAGCACGCGGTCTACGCCGCGATGGTCGAGGCCATGGACGAGGCGGTGGGGGAGGTGCTCGCCGCGCTCGACCGCCTCGGCCTGGCGGACAACACGGTGGTCGTCTTCTTCTCCGACAACGGCGGCCTGTCCACCTCGGAGGGCCACCCGACGAGCAACCTGCCCCTGCGCGCCGGCAAGGGATGGCTGTACGAGGGCGGGGTGCGCGAGCCGATGATCGTGCGCTGGCCCGGCGCCGCTGCGGCCGGCGCCACCTGCGAGGAGGCGGTGTCGAGCATCGACTTCCTGCCCACCCTGCTCGACATCGCCGGCCTCGAGCCGGAGCAGCCGGTCGACGGGCGCAGCCTGGTGCCGCTGCTGCGCGGCACCGGCGGCTTCGACCGCGAGGCGCTGTTCTGGCACTACCCGCACTACGGCAACCAGGGCGGTCGGCCCGGTTCCGCCGTGCGTGCCGGGCGCTGGAAGCTGATCGAGTGGGCCGGTGAGGAGCACGCCGAACTCTACGACCGCGCCGCCGACCCCGGCGAGACCACCGACCTCTCCGCGCGCGAGCCCGAGCGCGTGGCGGCCCTGCGCGCGCGCCTCGCCGCCTGGCGCGAGGAGGTCGGCGCGCGGATGCCGAGCCCCAACCCGGCCTGGGGCGGCGGACGCTGAGGGCGGGGGCGGGCCGCCCGCGCCGCCGACCGCGCGGGGTTCGGCGCTCAGGCCGCCGCCGCGCCGCCGAACCAGGCGCGCGCGCGGCGCCCGCGCAGGAGCAGCGCCGAGACCCCGGCCACCGCGGCCACGAGGCCGAGGATGAGCAGCATGCGGCCGTAGGGCTCCCCGCGGTCGATGCGGGCCTGCGCGATCACCCAGGCCTGCAGCGCCCACACCACCACCCCGAGGGCCAGGTAGGCCTGCAGCACGGCGCCGGCCCAGCGCCGTCGCACGGTGAGCAGCGCCACGGCGCCGAGCGAGAGCCCGGCCAGGACGAGGTGGCCGCCGCGGAGGAAGTGGGCGGCCAGCGCCAGCAGGCTGAGGAAGGCCGGGGTGAAGGCGAGCGCGAGCACGGCCGGGTCAGCGCAGGTCCACGGTGCGGCCGCCGTTGGCCGCGGCCAGGTCGGCCAGGAACTCGGCGCTGGCCTCGCCCGCGGCCAGGGTGTGGATGACCACGCCCAGGTCGCGGTTGCGCCGCGCGATGCGCTGGATGATCGTCGAGGGGTTGGTCACCCCGACGGTCGGGTCGCCGTCGGTCAGCAGGTAGATCGTCTGCACGTCGTGGACGCTGAGCGCCACGCCCAGCGCCTCGTAGATGTTGGTTCCGCCGAAGGCGCTGTTCTGCTGCAGGAAGCGCTTGGCCTCCTCGATGTTGTCCTTGGAGCCGGAGATCAGCGCCGGCCGCCACAGGTGCGCGCCGCTGGCGAAGACCACGATGTCGAAGCGCGTCCCGCCGGGGAGGTTGGACAAGGCCTTCTGCAGCTGGCCGGAGAAGTGCTGGTAGCGCGTCGTGCCCTCGGTGGTGGTCATGTCCCACAGCTCGTTCATCGAGCCGCTGACGTCGAGCACGAAGACCACCCCGCCGCGCGGGATCGGGATGCCGTGGTAGTCGGTGACCGTGTCGGCCGGCTGCGCGCGGCGGGCGGCCTCGGCGGCGGCCAGCTCGCGCAGGGCCTCCTCGCGCGTCGGCAGCGCGAAGTCGGTGGGCTGGTCCTCGAGCCAGTGGCGCCAGGACGGCGGGTTCTCGCCGAAGTCGCGCCCGGTCAGCTCGGCGAGGCCGGCGGCGATCTCCTCGCGGACGCGCGAGTCCTCCTTCTCCATCAGGTCGACCAGCGGGCCGAGCGAGGCGGCCCGGCGTTGCTTCACCAGCGCGGCCACGGCGGCGGCGCGCACCGACCAGAAGGAGTCGCCCAGCGCGTCGAGCAGCGCGGCGTGGGCCATGTCGCTGCCGGCGCCGGCCAGCGCGCGCGCGGCGTTGACGCGCAGGGAGACCGCGTCGCCGCGCAGCATGGGCAGCAGCTTGGCCTCGGCCTCGGGCGGCAGCTCGCCGATGCGCCCCAGCGCCCAGGCGGCGTCGGCCCGGGTGACCGGGTCGTCGTGCTCGAGCAGCCCGGCGAGCAGCACCAGCGCGCCGGCCGGCCGCGCGCCGACCAGGCCGCGGATGGCGTGCTCGCGCACCGAGGGGTTCGGGTGGTCGAGCATCTTGAGCAGGACCTTGGTGCTGGCCTCGGGGCTGTGCTCGGCCGCCGCGCCCAGCGCCGCCATCAGGCGCACGACGATCTCCTCGTCCTTCTCGCGGCCGAGCGCGCTGAGCACGGAGTCGATCTCGTCCGGGTCGCTGGCCAGCATCAGCGCCGCGGTCAGCGCGTCGCGGAACTCGGGATTCTTCGTCTTGCGCAGCTCGGAGACCATCGCCTTGTAGGCCGGCGGACCGCCGGTCAGGGCGGCGGCGCGGCAGGCCGCGACGCGCACGGCGAGGCTGGAGTCCTTCAGCGCCTTGATCGCCAGCTTGCCGCCCTTGGCCACCTCGAGCTGGGCGATGCCCTCGAGGCCGGCGCTGCGCACGTCGCCGTTCTTGTCCTTGGCGGCGTCGAGGACCAGCTCCTCCAGGCCGTCGACCCGCGCGCGCAGCAGCTCGCGCAGCACCGCGCCGCGCACCAGGCCGTTCTTCTCCTGGTCGAAGAAGCCGAGCAGCCACTCGACGTCCTTCTCGCCGGCGAGGACCTGCACCGCCAGGGTGCGGTCGGGCATCTGCTTGCTCTCGGTCGCGATCCGGCGCAGCTCGGTCACCGCGTCGGCGTGGTCGGTCATGCCGAGGGCCTGGATCGCGGCCACGCGGCCGACCCCGTCGAGCTCGGGGATCAGCGCGGTGAGGGCGGCGACCGCCTCGGCGCTGCGAAGGTTGGCGACGGCGAGCAGGGCGGCGCCGAGCTGGCGGCCGTTGTCCTCGGCCTCGAGGAGCTCCTGCACGCGGGCCAGGCGCTCCTCGAGCGTGGCGGGGGCGGGGGCGTCCTGCGGGACCGGGGCCGGCAGCAGGGGGAGGAGGGCGAGGAGGAAGGCGAGCACGGAGGTCCGGTGGGGGGCGGCCGGGCGGGACAGCGCGCCCCCCCTTTCTACCTCAGCGGCCGCCGGCGCGGCGCAGGTCGACGGCCTCGCCGCCGTTGGTCTCGGCCAGCTGCTGCAGGAAGTCGGCCGCCACGCTGCCCGCGGCGATCGTGTGGATGCGGATGCCGAGGTCGCGGTTGGCGTACTCGACGCCGAGCAGGATGTCGCCGGTCGCCACCCGCCGGCCGGCGCTGGGCTGGCCGTCGGTCAGGACGAAGACGGTCTGCACGCCGTCCATGAGGACGGCCTCCTCGAGCGCGTCGTAGAGGTTGGTGCCGCCGGTGGGGGTGGTCGCGGCGAGCAGCCGGCAGGCCGCGTCGACGTTGTCGGTGGTCGCCTCGACCGGCGCGGGCTGCCAGGCGCGCACCCCGGAGCCGAACAGCACCAGGTTGAAGCGCTGGCTCTGCGGCAGGCCGCGCAGCACCTGCTCGAGCGCGTCGGCGAAGTGGCGCAGGTCCGACACCTTGCGGCCGCCGCGGCGCGAGGCCATCGAGCCGCTGTGGTCGAGGACGAAGACCACCGGGCCCGGCGGCACCGGGATGCCGTGGTAGGTCGTGGTCTCCTGCGGGGAGGCGGCGCGGGCGGCGCGGACTCGCTCGACCAGACGCGCGGCCACCTCGGGGTCGGGCAGGCGCAGGTCGGCGGGCTGGTCGGCCAGCCAGCGCCGCCAGGCGGCGAAGTTCGGCCCGAAGGCCTCGCCGGTCAGGAGCTCGAGGGCGTCGGCGATGTCGCCGCGCAGGCGGTCCTGGCGCGCCGCGCCGGCCTCGACCAGCCAGGACAGGCTCTCCGGGCGGCGCAGGGCGAGCAGGCTCTCGACCGCGGCCGAGACCACCGGCCAGTGCTCGTCCTGCAGCGCCACGCCCGCCGCGGCCAGGGCCTCCTCGCTGCCGACCCAGCGCAGCGCGGCGGTGGCGTGCCGGCGCAGGGCGTCGTCGGTGTGGCCGGCGAGGTGGACGATGGCGTCGTGGCGGTGGGTGGGGATGTCGCCCAGGCGCGACAGGCCCCAGACGGCGTCGGTGCGCGTCGCCAGGTTGCGGTGGTCGACGCGCTTGGCGAGGGCCTCGGCGGCGCCGCGGATGCGCGCCCGCACCAGGCCTCGGACGGCGGCCGAGCGCACCGCCTCGTCGGGGTTGGCCAGGCCGCGGAACAGCGCCTTGCCGCACAGCTGCGGCTGGGCCGGGGCGGCCGCCGCGACCGCCTCGAGCAGGCGCTGGGCGAGCACCTCGTCGCGCGTGGACAGGGCCCGCACCAGCACGTTGACCTCGTCGGCGTCGTCGGCCGAGTGCAGCGCGCGGTCGACGTCGCCCTGCAGCGCGGTGAAGCGCGCGTCGGTCGCCACCCCGACCAGGGCGATGAAGGCCTCGCGGCCGCCGATGCCGCCGAGCGCCTCGACCGCGGCGCGGCGGACGCCGACGTTGGCGTCCCCCAGCTCGCGCTTCACCCGCGGCAGCGCGCGCGCCAGGCCGAGCTGGCCGATCCCGCGCAGACCTTGCGCGCGGAGAGTGGGGTCGCGGTCCTCCGCCGCCTCGAGCACCAGCCGCTCGAGCCCCGGCGCCTCGCGCTGGACGAGCTGCTGCAGGATGAGCCGCCGCGCCACCTCGTCGTCCTCGCGGCCCCAGCGCTTGCGCAGCCACTCGAGGTCCTCCTCCTCGCCGCTCGCCGCCAGGCGCCGCAGCGCCTCGTCGCGCGCGGCGGGGTGGTCCGCCCGCTTGGCCAGGTCACGCAGCTCGCGGCCGGCCTCGGGCGTGGCGCAGCCGGCCAGGGCCATCACCGCGCGCCGGGCGGGCAAGCCGTCGAGCTCGAGGGCGAAGCCGGCCAGCTCCTCGGCGGCGCGCGCGTCGCCGACCGCTCCCAGCCGGACGAGCAGGGTGACGAGCTCGGCCGCCGGCGCACCGCGCTCGATCGCCGCCTCGACGCGCTGGGCCAGCTCGCGCGCGTCGGCCGGCGCCGGCTCCTGCGGGAGCAGCGGCGCCAGGGCCAGGACGAGGGGGGCGATCGCGGCGGCGGTCACGCCCCCAGGATAAGGCGAAGGGGACGCGCTCAGTCGCGCCGCGACAGGAGCAGCAGCAGGTGCTTGAAGAGGATCACGACGTCCAGGAAGATCGCGATCGCCGCCGGCACGGCCGCGGTGACCGGGTAGTGGCGCATGATGTTCGAGGTGTCGTAGATCAGGAAGCCGGCCATGAGCAGCACCCAGCCGAGCGACATGCCCCAGCCGTAGAGGTCGAAGCCGAACAGCCAGCCGATCAGCGCCATGCCGATCAGGACCCAGAAGCAGGTCCACAGGCCGGCGCGCAGGAAGCTGAAGTCGCGCTTCGAGGTCAGGGTGAACAGGGTCAGCCCGGCGAAGACCACGCCGGTGAGCACCGCGGCCTGGGTGACGACCTCGAGGCCGTCGCCGGGGCCGAAGGCCTCGCGGGTGGCGATCACCGAGGTGATCAGCACGCCGGCGAAGAGGCCCTCGAAGGCGGCGAAGGCGACCAGCGCGATCAGGTTCAGCGGGAAGCGCCCGGCTGCCACGCGCAGCATGAAGAAGGCCAGGCCCATGAAGAGCAGCAGGCCGAGGAAGCCGCCGCCGGCGATCGGGGCGACCAGGCGCAGGGCGGCCTCGTTCTCGGTCGCCCACCAGGCGGTGGCGGCGAAGACGCCCATGGCGAGGCTGAACAGCGAGTACACCTTGCGCAGGAAGGCCATGCGCTCGGCGGTGCCGACCTGGATGGCGAGCATGCCCTCGTGGCGGCGCTCGAAAGCGGGGGACTGCACGGTCATGCCCGCATTCTAGGACGCGGCGGCCCGGCGTTCCCGTCCGGGGGATAGGGTGGGGGAGCCGAGCATGCGCCGCGCCCTCTCCGTGCTCCAGGTCCTCGCCGCCGCCTACCTCCTCCTCGTCCTGCTGGCCTTCGCGCTGCAGCGGCGGCTGCTCTACTTCCCGACGCCGGACCCCGGCCCGGTGGCGGCCGAGGAGACGCGCTTCGCCGTGGACGGGATGGAGCTGCGCGGCTGGGCCCTCAGGTCCGGGGCCGAGGACGCCGTGCTCTATCTCGGCGGCAACGCCGAGGCGGTCGAGGCCTCGCTGCCGCTGCTGGGCGCCGCCCTGGCGCCGCGCGCGGTCCACGTGGTGCCCTACCGCGGCTACTCCGGCAACCCGGGGCGGCCGAGCGAGGCGGCGCTTGTGGCCGACGCTCTCGCGGTGTTCGACGAGCTGGCCCGTCGCCACCGCAGGGTCGCCGTGGTCGGGCGCAGCCTCGGCAGCGGCGTGGCCGCGGCGGTCGCGGCGCAGAGACCGGTCGAGCGGCTGGTGCTGGTCACGCCCTTCGACAGCGTGCTGGAACTCGCGCGACGCCAGTTCCCCTTCCTGCCGCTCGGGCTGATCCTGCGCGACCGCTTCGAGTCCACGCGGCGCGCCCCCGGGCTCGGCATGCCGGTGCTCGTGATCCGCGCCGGGGTCGACCGGGTGGTGCCGCGCCGCTCGACCGAGGCCCTGCTCGCCGCCCTGCCGGCGGCCACCACCGAACACGTCGAGATCGCCGCCGCCGGTCACAACGACTTGTCCTCATTTCCTTCCTATGGCGAGGCGATGTCTTCATTCCTGTGCGGAGCGGCGGAATAGCCGCGAGGGCGCCGTTCCTGTGCTAGCCTCGGTTGATCTCCGCCCCCTGGAGACATCCCCTCCGAACCCGGCACTTCATGGCGTCCTCCATCCTCCTGGCGATGGCCGTGGGCCTCGTCACGCCCGCCCCCCACATCCCCCACGCGGTCGTCCGCGACGTGGCCTTCGCGCCGAACACCGGTCGCACGTCGCGCGAACTGGTCGCCTGCATGAGCGAGGAGACCCGCGTCCTGCACAGCTTCGACGAGGGGCTGAGCTGGCTGCCGCTGGCCGGCGGCGGCCTCGACCGCTTCGAGGCCACCCGGGTCGAGTACTGGCCCGACTCCATCGACCCCTGCTTCGTGATCGGCACGGACGGCGGCGCCTTCCGCTACCGCCCGGCGACCGGCCAGGTCGAGCCGATGTCGGACGGCCTGCCGCTGAACGACCGCTTCGTGACCGAGGTGTCGGCGGCGCAGAACGGCGTCGGCCCCGTCGTGCTCAGCACCACCCGCGGCCGCTTCTACGGCTGGGACGCGGCCAGCGCCAGCTGGGTGCGGATGTACGACAGCGGCTACGCCGACGAGACCGCGACCATCGTCATCGCGCCGGACTTCGACCCCTCCGGCGCGGGGGCCAACGACCGGGCGATGTACGCCGCCAGCCGCGGCATGCTCTATTCGACGCTGGACGGCGGCCAGAGCTGGAGCGTCCACCCGCAGTTCTCCACCCCGACGCTGTCCTCGGACGACTTCGCCATCCTCGCCATCGAGTGCGCCGCCGACTTCGCCAGCAGCGGGACGGTGGTGCTGTCGCGCTCCTGCACGCACCCGACCTCCGCGCCGGGCCAGGACCACGGCTCGCCCACCGGCTTCCTCGGCGAGCTGTGGCGCTCGGGCGACGCCGGCGGCAGCTTCACGCGCACCGGCAACTACGAGGTCGGCATCTCCGGCCTGGAGGCGGCACCGGTCGGGCCCTCCGGGCAGGCGGCGATCTACGCCACCACGATCGTCTACCCCGACCGCGGCAACTCCGCGCTGGTGCCGGGCGTCAGCCTGATCGGCATCCTGCGCAGCAGCGACGACGGCCAGACCTGGGACGACTTCGGCAACTACCAGGACTTCTACATGCGCGAGGCCGACTGGTCGGTGCAGGGGCTGTGGGCCTTCTTCCTCGGCTTCGCCGTCTCGCCCGACTACGCCACCGACGGCCAGGTCTTCTTCGGCCGCAGCTCGGCGCTGTTCCGCACCGACGACGAGGGCCAGCGCTGGCGCACCGTGCGCAGCCGTGAGACCGACTTCCTGCGCAGCTGCGGCGTCGGCTACGAGCCGGGCGGTGACCTGATCGCCTTCGGCTGCACCTACGGCGGCGGCACGCTGCGGGCCAACGTCTCGAACAACACCAGCGAGCCGATCTTCCTCAACACGCTGGCCTACCAGCGCGACATCGACGTCTCGCCGCAGTTCCAGGACGACGGCACGGTGGTGATCGGCGGCGCGCAGGGCAACGCGGGCTGGTTCGACCCCGCGGTGCCGGTCAACAACCCGCTGGGCGCGACCGGCTGGGTGCAGACCAAGTTCGGCGGCACGCGCCTGATCGCCCTGTCGCCCAACTTCCACGCCAACCTCGGCGCAGCCGGCAGCGACCAGACCGTGATCTGGTTCCGCCAGGAGTACGGCTCGCTGGTGCCGAACATCTACCGCACGCCGGACCTCGGCCGCACCGTCGAGGACATCAGCTTCCGCACCGGCGGCGGCGCGATGAAGACCCTCACCGCCTTCGGCTGGGCGCCGGCCTACGACGCCGCCAGCTCCGCCGGGCGCACCGGCGTCTACACCACCGCGCTGAACGGCGAGCTGTTCCGCCTCGACGACACCTCCTGGACCTTCGTCCACCGCTTCGACGCGCCGGCCTCCTCGATCGCGGTCGCGCCCGACTGGTCGCGGCCGGGCAACCCGCGGCTCTTCGTCGCCTTCCGCGGCGACGGCGAGCTGGCCGAGGTGATCGACGACCCGGCCGGGCCGGTCGTGATCGAGCACCGCTACCCCGGCCTCGAGGGCGCGCTGACCTCGATCAAGCTGCACCCGGACTTCGCCCAGAACCCGGTGGTCTACGCGAGCGCCTGGGGGCAGGGCGTCCTGCAGCTCGACCTGTCCGCCCCGTCGCCGGTGTGGACCGCGGTCGGCACCGGCTTCCCCGACGTGTGGGCCACCGAGGTCGAGCTGGCCCCCGACTTCCCCGCCGCCGACCGCATCGTGGCCTCCACCCAGCGCGGCATCGCCCACGCCAGCACCGCTCCGGGCGCCGCCTGGACCCAGGTGCCGATGGTCAACATGATCGACGACATCGACCTCGGCTGGACCAGCTACGAGCCGGGCAACCCGCTCAACCCGCAGCCCGACCGCCCCTTCCCGTGGCGCTGGGTGGATGAGAAGGACGCGCGCCAGGTCTTCGGCTTCGTGCCCTTCGGGCGCGGCCTGCGCTACACCTTCTTCGACGGCAGCTGGGTCGACTGGGAGGGCTACGGACGCGAGTTCCGCCTGCAGACCTTCACCGCGCCGAACGGCGGCACCCTGCGCGTCGAGGCCTTCGACTACCACAGCGGCGCGCTGCTGGGCTCGGCGGTCTTCGACCTGCAGGACCCGCTCGGCGCGCCGGCGGAGCGCAGCCGGGACCTCGGCCAGGAGCAGGCGGTCCGCCTGGTCCTCACCGCCGAGCTCGACCCCGGCGAGTTCTTCGCCTACGACGGGATGATCATCGAGTCCTGACCGCGGTAGGATTCCGCGATGGCGGACCGCAAGTTCATCCTCGGCCTCGACCTCGACGGCTGCGTGGCCGACTTCTACGGCGGCCTGCGGCCGATCGCCGCCGAGTGGCTCGGCGTGCCGCTGGACACCCTGCCGGAGGAGGTGTCCTACGGCCTGCCCGAGTGGGGGATCCCCGACGCGCCCGGCGGCTACGCCGCGCTGCACCGCTACGCCGTGACCCAGCGCGACCTGTTCCGCACCCTGCGGCCGATGCCGCGGGCGCCGCAGGTCATCCGCGCCCTGTCGGCCGCCGGGGTGAACATCCGCATCATCACGCACCGGCTGTTCATCTCGCGCTCGCACCGGGCCGCGGTGGCGCAGACGGTGGACTGGCTCGACCAGTACGACATCCCTTACTACGGCCTGTGCTTCGTCGGCGACAAGGAGGAGGTCGGCGCCGACCTCTACATCGAGGACACGCAGAAGAACGTCGAGGCGCTGCGCGCGCAGGGCAAGCAGGTGATCGTCCACGGCAACTCGACCAACCGCGAGGTGGCCTCGCCGCGCTCGGAGGACTGGGACGAGATCGGCCGCCTGGTGCTCGAGGCGCGCGCGGTGTGGGCCGAGGGCCACGCCGGCGCGGCGCGCTGAGCCTCAGCGGCCGGGCATGCGCGGCCGGTGGCGCAGGCGCCAGCCCGCCTCGCCGCGCTCGAGCGACAGCAGGTAGCGCGCCGCCAGTCCGCCGTCGGCCGCCCACAGCTCGATGCGCACCGTGGCCGTCGCCGGCTCGGTGTCCTCGCGCAGGCGGACCAGCTCGACCGTCGGCGCGCCGCCGGTCAGCGCGGCGAAGGCGTGGGCCCAGACCCGGCAGCAGGCCTCGCGCACCGGCGCCCAGCGCCAGTCGGGCACCACCTCGGGGTGCAGCCAGGGCTCGAGGAAGCCGCGCAGCTCGGCCACCAGGTCGTCCCAGGCGGGAGCGGAGGGGCGCAGGCCGGCGGCGTCGAGCTCCGCCGGGTCGAGCTGCGGCAGGTGGCCGCGGGCGATGCGGAAGGCGTGCTCGGCGACCTGTTCGACGAAGAGCTCGGGCGGGCCGAAGGGGTCGGGCGGCGGCGGACCGCAGGCCGGGAGCAGTGCGGCGGCGGCGAGCAGCAGGCCTCGGATCAAGCGTCCCCCTCCGCCGCGGGGCCGACCGCGGTGCGGCGCCAGCTCCAGATCAGCAGGACGCCGCCGGCCGCGCCCGCCAGCAGCGCCGGGGCGGGATCGCTGCCCAGCAGCCACTGTCCGATGCCGAGCATCGGCCCCCAGGTGACCGCCATGCCCCCGGCCCAGCCGAGCGCCAGCGGCAGCACGCGGCTCGGCCGGCGCGCGCCGCTGCGGCGGAAGGGGCCCCACAGGCCGAAGGGCTGCACCTTGGCGTGGAAGGCGGCCAGCTGCTCCCGCGGCACCGGTCGGGTGAGCAGGGTGACGGCCACCATCACCGCGGTCGACAGCGCCGAGATGAGCAGGAACTTGCCGGAAAAGTCCCAGGCAGCGCCGGCGGCCCAGCCGTTGAAGGGGGCGGCGGGCCACGCGGCCGGCGGGACGAAGCTCAGGCCGACCGCCAGCGCGGTGCTGGTCAGCAGGCCGCTGATCTCGGTCCAGGCGTTGACCCGCCACCACACCCAGCGCAGGAAGAGCGCCGGTCCGAGGCCGGCGACGAGCTGCAACGAGAAGGTGAACAGGTCCTTGATGCTGTCGGCGCGCAGCGCGAGGGCCGCGCCGAGCACACCGACCAGCACCTCGACCAGGCGGCCGACCGCGACGTAGTGCCGCGGGCCGCGGTCGCGCACCAGGAAGCGCCGGTAGAGGTCGTTCACCGCGTAGGCCGAGGCGGTGTTGAAGTGCGTGTCGAGCGTGCTCATGAAGGCGGCCAGGAAGCTGGCGCAGAGCAGGCCGAACAGCCCCGGGCCGAGCAGCTGGCGCATCAACATCGGGTAGGCCGCCTCGTGGTCGGGCGCGCCCGAGGAGGTCAGCGGCAGCTCGGCGTCCGGCAGCAGGATCAGCGAGGCCAGACCGACCAGGATCCACGGCCAGCTGCGCAGGACGTAGTGCGCCAGCTGGAACCACAGCGCGCCGCCGCGGGCGTGGTCCTCGTCCTTGGACGCGAGGAAGCGCTGCACCGCCTGGCCCGAGCCGTCGGCGTTCTTGTTCAGCCAGCCGACCAGGCACACCGTGACCAGGAAGGCGGTGAAGCCCTGGCTCCAGAAGGCGGGGTCGAGCGGTCCGCCCGGCCCGGGCGCGGGCAGCATCGCGAGCTTGTCGGGGAACTGCTGCTCGAGCGTGGCGGTCATCTCGCCGAGGCCGCCGCAGGCCTCGACCGCCTTCCAGGCCAGCACCACCGCGCCGGCGATGGCCAGCACGAACTGGAACAGGTCGGTCACGACCACGCCCCACAGCCCGGCGAGGATCGAGTAGAGCAGCGCCATGAGCACGGCGCCGGCCACGATCCACACGTCGGCGGGGACCCCGGCGAGCTCGGCCCCCGCGTCGAGGCCGAGCACCGCGCGCACGATCTTGAGCATCGCCAGCAGCACCCAGACCAGCACGATCGTGTTGGTCACCACCGTGTGGTAGGCGCCGTAGAAGCCGCGCAGCGCCTTGGCCTGCGGGCCGCTGTAGCGCACCTCGGTGAACTCGGCGTTGGTGGTCAGCTCGAGGCGCCGCCACCAGCCGGCCAGGAACAGGAACCACAGCGTGCCGCCGACGACGAAGCTCCACCACAGCCAGTTGCCGGCGATGCCGTCGGTGCGCACCAGGCCGGCGACGAACAGCGGGGTGTCGGCGGCGAAGGTGGTGGCGACCAGGCTGGTGCCCGCGACCCACCAGGGCAGCGAGCGGCCGGCGAGGTAGAAGTCGTCGGTGGAGCCGCTCGCCCGGCGCGTCAGCAGCGTGCCCGCGCCCAGGGCGAAGACCAGGTAGACCGCGATGGCGATCCAGTCGAGCGGGTGGAAGGCGTCCACCCGGGAAGCTTAGCGGCCGCCGGCGGCGAGCAGCCGCGCGGCGGTCAGCAGCGCGCGGGGGTAGTGGAAGGGGCCCTTCCACATGCTGCCCTTGAGCGTGTGGACCGGGCGGCCGGCGCGGTCGAGCCAGCCGAGGCACTCGTCCTGCGCCGCGTCGAGGTGGTGCGCGGCGAACCAGCCCCAGGCCTGCTCGGCGCGCTCGAGCCAGGCCTCGCCGCCGCCGGCGCGGTGGGCGTGCAGCGCGGCGAGCAGCGCCTCGAGCTGCGGCCACCAGAACTTCTGGTCCTGCCAGTACTCCTGGATCGGCCGCGCGTCGAGCGAGACGAAGTAGAGGATGCCGCCGTGCTCCGGGTCCCAGCCGCGGCGCCAGGTCCACTCGGCCAGCTGCAGGCCGAGCGCGCGGAGCTCCTCCGCCTCGGCGCCGTCGCGGCGCGCGGCCTCCTCGAGCACGAACCAGGCCGCCTCGAGGGCGTGGCCGGGGTTGAGGGTGCGGCCGTCGAAGTGGGGCGAGGCGTCGCCGTCGGCGTCGACCAGCTCGAGCAGCGCGCCGCGGCCGGCGTCGGCGTGGCGGCGGATGCGCGCGAGCGCCGCGTCGGCCACCGCGCGGCCGCGCTCCCAGCCGCCGGCGTCGCGCAGCGCCTGGCTCAGGCACAGGGCGACCATCGGCGGGGCCAGGCCGCTCAGGGCGCGGGTCTCCGGCTCCCACTTCGGCGGGTGGCGCTCGGGGTCGTCGCGGTGGGCGAGGAAGGTCTCGGCCAGCTCGCGCGCGCGCCGCGCCAGCACGGCGTCGCCGTCGAGCGCGGCCACCTCGGCGAAGCCCATCGCGGCGAAGGCCTCGGAGTAGGCGTAGCGGCGCCGGCGCAGGGGCCGGCCGTCGCGCGTCACGAGGAAGGGCATGCGGCCGCGCTCGTCGAAGCCGTGGCGCAGCAGGAAGCCGGCCGCCGAGCGCGCCGCGTCGCGCCACTCGGCGCGGTCCTCGAGGGTGCGCGCGGCGTGGGCGTACATCCAGGCCGCGCGGCCCTGCATCCACACCGACTTGTCGTCGTCGACGACGAAGCCGTCGTGGTCGAGCGAGGTGAGGAAGCCGCCGTGCTCGCGGTCGAGGCCGTGGCGCAGCCAGAAGGCCAGCGCGCGCTCGAGGCGCTCGAGCAGCTCGGCCGGGCCGAGGCTCACGCCGGCCTCCGACCGAGGCGGCCGACCAGCACGCCGACGGTCAGGCCCGCGCCGATGCCGACCGCGCCGAACCAGAAGGCGTGCAGGCCGGTGGTCCAGGCCAGCGCGCCGAGCAGGCCGGTGCCGGCGGCGGCGCCGAGCAGGGCGGCGCGCGGGCCGACGCGGGTGAACACGCCGAGCAGGAACAGCGTGGCCAGGCCCGAGCTGAGCAGGCCGAGCGCCTTGAGGAACAGCAGGAACAGCGAGGTGATCTCGAAGGAGGCCAGCGCCGCGGCGCTCAGCGTGCCGAACAGGCCGGCGGCCACCGTCCAGCGCCGCGCCACGCGCAGCACGGCGGCGTCGTCGGCCTCGGGGTGCCGCGGGCGGTGGAAGTCGTTGACCACCGCGGTGGCGATCGAGTGCATCGACGAGTCGAGGGTCGACATCGTCGCCGCCAGCAGGCCGGCGAGGATCAGGCCGGCGAAGCCCGCCGGCAGGTGGTCGCCGAGGAACAGCGGCAGGATGCCGTCGTTCGGCATGCCGAGCTGCAACCCCTCGGGCCGCGCGCGGTAGAAGGCCCACAGGCAGACGCCGAGGGCGGGGAAGAGCAGGCCGGCGGGCACCGACATCCAGCCGTTCAGCCAGGCCGCGCGGCCGGCGGCGCGCTCGTCGCGCGCCGAGAGGTAGCGCTGCACCACGGCCTGGTCGGTGATGTAGGGCGGCACCATCAGGATCAGCGAGCCGAGCAGCAGCGACCACGAGGCGGCCTCGGTCCACGAGAAGCCGCCGTCCCACACGCGCAGCTTGAGCTCGGCCGCCGCGTCGCCGAAGGCCGCCGCGCCGCCGGCGCCGTCGAAGGCCAGGCCGAGGGCCAGCAGCACGCCGCCGATCAGCACGAAGACCTGCAGCACGTCGGTCCAGATCACCGCCTCCATGCCGCCCAGCACGGTGTACAGCGTCGCCAGCACGCCGGTGACCAGGATGCAGGCGCGCACGTCGAGGCCGGTGACCGTGGCCAGCGCCAGCGCCGGCAGGTAGACCACGATGCCCATCCGCGCGGTCTGCATGACGAGGAAGCAGCCGCTGCCGACGCGGCGCACGAGCGGCGAGAAGCGCTCCTCGAGGTACTCGTAGGCCGTGCGCAGGCCGAGGCGGCGGAAGCGCGGCAGGAACACGCGCGTGACCAGCGGCACGACCAGCAGGATCGAGACCCAGGTCGGCGCGTAGCGCATGTCGGTGGCGTAGGCCAGCGCCGGAGTGGCCAGGAAGGTGATCGCCGACAGCTGCGTGCCGTAGATCGACAGGCCGGCCGCCCACCACGGGATGCGCCGGCCGGCCAGGAAGTAGTCGTCGCTGCCGTGGGTGCGGCGCGAGAACCACGCGCCCATCCCGACCAGGACGGCGAGGTAGGCGACCAGCACGACCCAGTCGAGGCCGGCGAGGGCGGCCGGCCGCGGGCGCACGCGGAGCACCGCGACGGACGGTGTCCGCACCCCGGGGCGGGTCTCGCCGCTCGGCACGGCCAGGCCGCCGTCCCACGGCACGGCCCCGGTGGTGACCACCGGCAGTGGCATCGGCCCGGCGGCGGTCCAGGTGTCGGTGATCGTGTGGTAGGCGTGGGTGGCGGCCGGGAAGCCGGGGTGCTCGGCCGGGTCGGTGCCGCGCAGGCTGCCGTCGTCGCCGGCGAGCAGCAGCAGGTGCGAGGCGCCGAGGCGGGCGAGCGCGGCGGCGGCGACCGGGCGTGGCGGGTCGGCCAGGCGCCGCCAGCCGGCGTCGGCGGCCGCGCCGGGCACGAAGGCCCAGGCGTCGCGGAGGATGCCGCTGCCGGCTTCGGCAGGGTCGGCCGGCGGGCCCTCGCCGCCGAGGACGAAGACCGCCTCGCGGCCGTCGCCGAGCTGCTGGGCCGCGACCGCGGCCTTGGCCCGCGGGGCGCCGGGGAAGGCGGCCTCCTCGCGCCAGCCGGCCGCGGGGTCGGCGGGGTCGAGCGACCAGAAGGCGGAGGACAGCCCCTCCGCCCCGGCGGCGTCGGTGCTGCCGGCGAGCAGCCAGATCCGTCCGCCGGCGAGCGCGGCACCGTGGAAGGCGCTGGCCCGCGGCAGGGGCGGGCCCGCAGTGGTGCGGACTCCGCCATCGGGCGAGGGCTCGAGCCGCAGCACCGCATCGGTCGCGCCCGAGGCCTCGCAGCCGCCGAGCAGCCAGAGCGTCTCGCCGACGGCGACCGCCGCGCCGTAGGCCCGCGGCTCGGGCAGGCGCCCGGCCGCGCGCCAGGGCTCCCCGGGAGCGTCGAGCAGCCACAGCTCGTCGTGCCAGACCTTGGCCCCGCCCTGCCACGGCGGCGCGTCGGGGAAGTCGGCGCCGCCGGCGACGAGCAGCGCCGCGCCGAGCCTTCCGACGAAGGGGCCGCCGCGACCGGTGGCGGCCGGCAGGTCCGCCTCGGCGGACCACTCGAGCACCGCCTCCGGGGCGGGCGGCGCGGTCTCCTGCGCGGGCAGGGCGGCGGCGAGCAGCAGCCCGGCGAGGCCCCGCACCGCGCCGCCGAGGACCGCGCTACTCCTCACCCGCGGCGAACAACAGGGCCAGCAGCGCCGGCGACAGGCCGGGCAGGTGGTAGCCCTTCGTGCTCGCCGGCGGCAGGTCGAAGGCGTCGGGCGCGCCGGCCACGTAGACCGTCGGCCGCTCGCGGGCGAGCGCGTCCATCCAGTCCCCGGGCAGCTGGGGCAGGCCGTGGCCCTCGCGTGCGCCGCACAGCACGAGCACGCTGTCGGGCAGCGGGCTGGGCGGCGGCTCGTCGCGACCGAGCACGGTCACGCCCCACTCCTCGAGGAAGCGGTCGGCGTCGGGCACGCTGGCGAGGGCCAGCGCCAGGCGCGGCGCGGTGGCCTGGCCGCGGCCGGGCTTGCCGCCGGCCAGCGGGCGCAGCAGGCGCTTCGTGCCGGCGCCGAGCACCAGCGGCCGCGGCGGCTGCGCGGGCGTGTCGAGCGCCTGGCGGATCAGGCGGTCGACGCGCATCGCGGCCTTCTCGACCACGCTCGCCGCCAGGTCGCCGCGGCTCATCGCGTCGCGCAGGCTGAGGGCCAGCGCCACCGGGTCGCTCGGGTCGAGCAGCAGGTCGACGCCGGCGTGCAGCGACTCCACCGCCATCTCCTCCTCGGGGCCGTCGCCGAAGCCGCTCATGCGCAGCGAGTCGGTCACCGCCACGCCGTCGTAGCCGAGCTCCTCGCGCAGGATGCTCATCAGCTTGGGCGAGCGCGTGGCCGGCAGGCCCTCGTCGTCGAACAGCGGGAACTCGATGTGCCCGATCATCACCGAGGGCATCATCGACAGCAGCTCGCGGTAGGGGACGAGGTGCTCGGTGAGCTCCTCGAAGCTGACCGCGTGCTCGGTGTGGCTGTCCTGCGGGCAGCCGCCGTGGCCGGGGAAGTGCTTGGCGCAGGCCAGGCCGCCGGCGTCCTGCAGGCCCTGCGTCCAGGCGCGCGCCGACTCGATCACCCGCATCGGGTCGCCGCCGAAGGCGCGGTTGGCGATGATCGGCGAGTTGACCGCGCCCGGGCCGGTGCGGTGGAGGTCGACGCAGGGGCCGAAGATCCAGCGCACGTGGGCGGAGGCCGCCTCGGCCGCGGTGCGGTGCCCGGAGTCGTAGCAGGCCTCGACGCCGAGCTGGCCGAGCGCCCAGGCGTCCGGCAGCGGGGTCAGGCCCTCGAACTGCTGGTACGCGCCGCGCTCGAGGTCGGCCGCGAACAGGATCGGGTGCTCGGCCTGCTCCTCGAGGGTCTCGTGGAGCCAGGCCACGTCCTCGGCGTCGCCGCCGAAGATCAGGAAGACCCGCGGGTCGAATTCCCGCAGGCAGCGGAGCGCTTCGGCCAGACCCTCGCCCTGGTTGAGGCGGAGGGTCGGAGCCACCAGCCAGTCGGTCGGGCCTCGTGACACGGCATCACTCTAGCAACGCCCCCGGGGCGGCCGAACGGGCGCCTCAGTAGTCCAGGCGGTCCTCGAAGGCCACCGGGAAGGGGATGGTCAGCTCGGGCCGGCTGCCGAAGCGGCGGCGCAGGCGGCCGTAGCCGTCCTGGTAGACCGGCCGCCCGTCCGCCGCGGCCAGGGCCGAGGCCACCCGCCAGGCCAGCACGCCGATGCGGGCCGTGGGGCCGAAGGCGATCTTCTCCCAGGTGTCGCTGGGCTGGTGGTAGTCGGGGTGCTCGTCGGTGTTGAAGAACAGCACCGGGACGCCCTGGAAGTAGAAGGGGGCCTGGTCGCTGCGGTCGAAGAACTGCTCGTTCTCGAAGTCGTGGCGCAGCCCGAGCCCGGCGGCCTCGCGGTCGACCAGGGCGGCCAGGCCCTCGGCCGACTCGCTGCCCAGCACGTGGACCGAGCCGCCCACCGAGCGGCCGATCATGTCGAGGTTGACCATCGCCGCGATCCGCGCGGGCGGCAGCAGATCCGCTGCGAGGAACCAGCGCGCGCCGAGCAGGCCGAGCTCCTCCCCGGAGAAGGCGAGGAACAGCACCGAGCGGCGCGGGGGGGACGGGGCGCGGACGAAGGCCTCGGCCACGCCGAGGAGGGCGACGGTGCCCGATCCGTTGTCGTCGGCGCCGTTCCACACCCGGCCGTCGGGGTTCGCCCCGACGTGGTCGTAGTGGGCGCCGACCACGACCACCTCGTCGCGCAGCGCCGGGTCGGAGCCCGGCAGGAAGCCGAACACGTTGCGCCCCACGGTGCGCGGCGGGCGGTGGGCGACGACCAGCTCGGCGCGGACCCCGAGGGGGAAGCCGTCGCCCATGCCGGCCTCGTCGGTCTCGCGCACCCAGGCGCGCAGGTCGCGGCCGCCGGCGCGCACCAGCCGCTCGGCCTCGCGGCGCGAGACCATCGCCACCGGGATGCGCGCGCCGAGCGGCGCGCTGGCCTGCAGGGTGCAGAACACCTGCTCGGCGACCTTGCGCGGGGTGAGGTTGTTGCGGTCCTGCTCGGCGGGGTCGACCTGGCGGGCGACCAGCGGCTCGAGCGCCTCGAAGAAGGGGGAGAAGGACGGCCAGTAGGGCGCTCCGGGGGCGTCGGCCTCCTGCGTCCGGCCCGGGGCGGGGGCGATCAGCACGGCGGCGGCGCCGAGCTCCTGGCAGCGGCGCACCTTGGCGGCCAGCGCGGCGTGCGCGGTGAGCAGGGTGCCCTCGAAGGGGCTGGCTTCGTCGTCGGCGCCGGGTTCCCAGCGCAGCACCAGCGCGATGCGGCCGCGCAGGTCGAGGCCGCCGAGGTCGTCGTAGCCGTGCTCGAGGGCGGTGATCGCGTAGCCGGCGAACACCACCTCGCCCGCGGCCCGCCCGGCCGGCGCCATCGGGTGGGGCAGCAGGTCCTCGCCGGCCTCGACGCGGCGGCGGCTCGCGCCGTCGGCGCCGCTCCAGGCGAGGGAGGTGGCGGGGTCGAGGTGGAGCGGCGCGGCGGGGAACTCCTGGGTCCAGCGCCCCTCCAGCGGCTGCAGCCCGAGGCGGCGGAAGCGGGCCTCGATCCAGGCCGCGGCGACCTCGGCGCCGAAGCTGCCGGTGTCGCGGCCCTGCAGCTCGTCCGAGGCCAGGAAGGCCAGGTCGGCGCGCAGCCGGTCGGGGTGCAGCGCGGCGGGGTGCGGCCACTCGGCCGCGCCCGGGGTCTGGACCGCCGCCGCGGCCGCGAGGAGCAGGGCGGGGATCACGGCGGGCTCAGTTGCCGGCCTGCTGCTCGCGCAGGGCGCGGCGGTAGATGCGCATCGCCTTGGGCATCGCCTTCTTCAGGCGCTCGATGCGCGTCCCCTCGCTCGGGTGGGTCGAGAGGAACTCGGGCGGGCGCGCGCCGCCCTGGGCGGCCATCCGCTCCCACAGGCCGACCGCCGCGTTGGGGTCGTAGCCGGCCGCCGCGGCCAGGTAGAGGCCGTACTCGTCGGCCTCGGACTCGTGCAGGCGCGAGAAGGGCAGCATGACGCCGACCGTCGAGCCGATGCCGAGCGCCATCATGATGCGCTGGCGCTCCTGCGGGTCGCGGTCGCGCGAACCGAGGTAGAGGTCGACGGCGGTGAGCAGCACGCCGGCGCCCATCTGCTGGCTCATGCGCTCGACGCCGTGGTGGCCGAGGGCGTGGAAGACCTCGTGGCCGACCACCGCGGCCAGGCTGTCCTCGTCGCCGGTGACCGGCAGCAGGCCGGAGTAGACCGCCGACTTGCCGCCGGGCAGCGCCCAGGCGTTCACCGTGCCGGGGTCGTCGATCAGCACGATCTCCCAGTCGAAGCGCCGGGCCGGGTCCGGGTACATCTGCCGCGCCGCCCGCGCCACGCGGTCGCCGATGCGCTGGACCATCTCGTAGTCCGGGCCGCTGGTGATCAGGGTGGCCTCCTGCAGGGTCTCGTCGTAGGCCTGGGAGCCGAGGGCGATCTCCTTGTCGAGCGGGATCAGCTTGAGCTGCGAGCGCCCGGAGCCGGGCACCGAGGCGCAGGAGGCGAGCAGGAGCAGGGCGAGCAGGAGGGAGCGGGCCATACCGGCCCCTATCCTAGTGCTCCGCGCGCGCCGCGCTCCCCGCCCGGGGCGGCCGCGCCCCCCGTCATGAGCGTCCTCCGACCCACCCTCCTGCTGGTCCTCGACGGCTGGGGCCAGGCCCCGGCCACCGACTGGAACGCGATCACCCGCGCGCCGGCCGAGAACTTCCTCTCCTGGATGGAGGAGTGGCCGCACACCCTGCTGTCGGCCTGCGGGCGCGAGGTCGGCCTGCCGCTCGGCCTGATGGGCAACTCCGAGGTCGGCCACACCAACCTCGGCGCCGGCCGCGTGGTGTACCAGACGATCTCGCGCATCGACGCGGCGATCGAGGACGGCAGCTTCCGCCTCAACGGCGCCCTGCGCGGCGCGGTGCAGCACGCCGTCGACGGCGGCGGCCGCCTGCACCTCTTCGGCCTGCTCGGCGACGGCGGGGTGCACGCCATCGACGGCCACTACCGCGCGCTGCTCGCGCTCGCCCGCGAGATGGGCCTGCCCGGCGAGCGCGTCGTCTTCCACGCGCTGCTCGACGGGCGCGACACCGCGCCGAACAGCTCGCCCGGCTTCCTCGCCACGCTCGAGTCGATGCTGGCCGAGCACGGCGGGCGCCTGGCCACGGTCTGCGGCCGCTACTGGGGCATGGACCGCGACCAGCGCTGGGAGCGCGTGAAGCGCTTCTGGGACCTCCTCGTGCTGGGGCGGTCCGAGCACGAGGCGGCGACCGGCGCGGCCGCGGTCCAGGCCGCGGCGGCGCGCGGCGAGACCGACGAGTTCGTCCAGCCGACGCGCATCGGCGGCGGCTGCACGGTCGAGGACGGCGACGCCGTGCTCAGCTTCAACTTCCGCGCCGACCGCGTGCGCCAGATCAGCCAGGCCTTCCTCGAGCCCGACTTCGCCGGCTTCGAGCGCGGGCGCCTGCCGCGCGTGCACTACGCGACGATGACGCAGTACCGCGAGGACTTCCCCTGCCCGGTGGCCTTCCCGCCGCAGGAGCTGCGCTCGCTGTTCGGCGAGCTGGTCGCCGCCCGCGGCATGCGCCAGTTCCGCTGCGCCGAGACCGAGAAGTACGCCCACGTCACCTTCTTCTTCAACGGCGGCCGCGAGGAGGTCTACCCCGGCGAGGAGCGCGTGCTCGTCCCCTCGCCCAAGGTGGCGACCTACGACCTGCAGCCGGAGATGTCCGCGCCGCAGGTGACCGACGAGGTGCTGGCCCGCCTGGCGCGCAACGAGCACGAGCTCTACGTGGTCAACTTCGCCAACTCGGACATGGTCGGCCACACCGGCATCCAGAGCGCCGCCGAAGCCGCGGTGCGCGCGGTGGACGGCTGTCTGGGCCGCATCGTCGCGGCCGCCCTGGCCCAGGGCGGGACGGTGGCGATCACCGCCGACCACGGCAACTCCGAGCAGATGCGCGACCCGTCCACGGGCCAGCCGCACACCGCCCACACCCTGAACCCCGTGCCCTTCCTGCTGATCGGCGAGCGCTTCCGCGGCGCCCGCCTGCGCGGGCACGGCGTCCTGGCCGACGTCGCCCCGACCCTGATGGGGGCCATGGGCGTCGAGCAGCCCGAAGTCATGGACGGCCGCTCGCTGATCCAGGGCTAGAATCCACCCTTCCGCGTGCCCCGCTGCCACGACCGAACCATGCGCCGCATCGTCCTCCTCGCCGCTCTCCTGCTCTGCTCCGTCCCGGCCCTGGCCCAGGACATCTACTACGTCGACCCGGTCGCGGGCGACGACCTGGCCAACTCCGGCGCCGCGGGCTCGCCGTTCAAGACGGTGACCCACGCGCTCACCGTGGCCGGCTCCGGCGACACCATCGAGCTGAAGGACGGCGACTACGTGGCCGGCGCGGTGAACGTCGGCGAGACCTACCCGCTGATCCTCGAGGACGGCGTGACCCTGGTCTACCCCGGAAGCGACCACGCCGCCTCCTTCAACGCCGGCGGCACGACCTCGGCCTTCCGCCTGACCACCACGACCACCGCCGGCGGCGCGCTGCGCGGGGTGAACGTGACCAACTGCACGATCGGGGTCGAGGTGACGAGCAGCGGCGGCGCCACGGGGGTTCCCTTCGACATCGACTCCTGCACCTTCGACGGCTTCAGCGTGGCCGGCGTGCGGGCGCTGACCAGCAACGGCGCGACCAACGTGCTGTGGGTGCGCGACTGCGCGTTCACCCCGGTCACGGCGCCCCACGGCGTGCGCATCGAGGTCAGCGGCAGCGGCACCGGCCTGGCCCTCAGCGTGGTGCGCGACAACACGGTGACCAACTGCGCGGTCGGCGTCGCGCTCGAGGCTTCGGACGGCGGCTCGATCTCCTCGACCACCGAGGTGCGCGGCAACAACATCACCGACGCCGGCACCGCGAACCTCCACCTGCTGGCCGAGGCGAGCGCGGCGCGCGGGGCCACGAACAGCGCCGAGGTGCACAGCAACCTGCTCGAGTCCGGCGCGATCGGCCTGTGGGTCGAGGTGAGCTCCACTCAGGGGCCGCTGGCCTCCTGCGACAGCGCGGTGTCCTACAACCAGATCAGCGGGAACACGGTCAACGTGCGGCTGGAGACCAACAACAACGGCTTCTCCGACGCCGACCTGACCTGCGCCTTCACCGGCAACCTGGTGATCAACGCGGTCAACGACGGCATGGTCTGCGCCGTCCTGCTGCCGAAGACCGGCGGGGTGAACTGCAAGCCCGACCTCGGCACCGCTTCGGCGAACACCGGGCGCAACACCTTCAAGAGCAACTCGAACGCCAACCTCGTCCTCGACGACGACATGGCGAACTACCTGACCCTGCTCGCCCCGCTGCCCGCGGAGGGCAACTTCTGGGGGGCGGTGGACCTGTTCACCGCGCGGCAGACGATCGACTTCGGCACCGTCCTCGAGTCGACCGTCGACCTCGACCCGGTCTTCGTCGAGATCCTCTCCGCCACTCTTTCGCCGCGCCGGGTCACGGAGAACACCGCCACCACCGTGGTCGTTCGCGCCGCTGCGAACAGCGGCTTCGTCGACAACGACGACCCGGCCGCCGCCGTGGCGCAGATGATCGCGGCGATCACCCGCGGCGGCACCACCCTGCAGGTCGACCCGGTGGTCTTCGCCGACGGCAGCGGCTTCAGCTTCGACACGCCGGAGATCAGCGAGCAGGGAGTGTGGCGCCTCGACGTGGTGCTCCCCGGCGGGCAGGTCGGCTCCTTCACCTTCGAGGTGACCGAGGTCGGCAGCGGCGGGGGAGGCGGCACCGGCTGCTTCGTCGCCACCGCCGCCCACGGCGACGAGGACGCCCGCGAGGTGCGCGTGCTGCGCCGCTTCCGCGACGACTACCTGCTGGCCAGCGAGCCCGGCCGCGCCTTCGTCCGCGGCTACTACGAGCACGGCCCGGTCGCTGCCGACTGGATCGCCGAGCGCCCGTGGGCCCGCTCGACCGCCCGCGCCGCCCTGGCCGCGCCGACCGCCCTGGCCGAACTGCTGCTGAGCTGGAGCGCCGCCGAGCGCCTGGCCGCGGTAGTCCTGCTGCTCGGCGCCGGCCTCTGGCTGTTCCGTCGCCGCTGATCGGCCCCGAATCCGGAAATCCTTTTCCTGAAAGGGTTTCCGGGGGTTGGCGAGAGCTTCCTGGCCCCGGTCGCGGGGCATGAAAAATATATTGGCTCCCCAGGTGATATACAAAGGCGTATCACTAGTGCACCTGAGCCATGTTCACCCCCGTCCAACCCGGCGACGAAGTTCCGATCTACCGCCAGATCGTGAACCAGGTCCGCGAAGGCGTGGCGTCCGGGAGCTTCCCGCCCGGCCACAAGCTGCCCTCGCACCGCGACCTGGCCGCCCTGCTGGCCGTCGCCCCCCTCACCGTCAAGAAGGCCTACGACGAGCTCGAGGCCCAGGGGCTGATCGAGACCCGCCGCGGGCTCGGCAGCTTCATCCGGCAGACCCCGGCCGCTCCCGCGCCGGACGAGTCGCGCGAGCGCCTCGCGCGCGCTGCCCGCCGCCTGCTCACCGAGGCCCGCCTGGCGGGCGTCCCCCTCGACCGGGTCGAGCAGCTCCTGCGCGAACTCGACGCCTCCGATCCGTCATGACCGCACTCCTCTCCTTCACCCAGCTCTCCCGCAGCTACGGGAGGACCCGCGTCCTCGAGGGGCTCTCCCTCGAGGTCCAGCCCGGCGAGGTGGTCGGCCTGCTCGGCCGCAACGGCGCGGGCAAGACCACCCTGCTCCACCTCGCCATGGGCCTGATGCGGCCTGACGCGGGCGCGGTGCGCGTCTTCGGCCTCGACCCCTTCCGCGAGGGGGTGGCGGTCAAGCGGCGCGTCGGCTTCGTCTCGGAGGACCAGGTGCTCCCGGCCGGGATGCGCGCCGAGGAGGTCCTCGAGTTCCACCGCTGGCTGTTCCCGGACTGGGACACCGCCCTCGAGCGCCGCCTGTGCGAGCGCTTCCGCTTCTCGCCGCGGACCCGCGTCCAGGCCCTGAGCAAGGGCCAGGCCCGCCAGCTCGCGCTGGTCTGCGCGGTCGCCCACCGCCCCGAGCTGCTCCTGCTCGACGAGCCGGCCGGCGGCCTCGACCCGGCCGCTCGCCGCGAGTTCCTCGAGACCTCGATCCAGCTGCTCAGCGAGTCGGGGACCACGATCGTCTTCTCCTCGCACCACATGACCGACGTCGAACGGATGGCCGGCCGCGTCGTCCTGCTCGACGGCCACCGCCTGCGCATCGACTGCCCGACCGACGAGGTGCGCGAGCGCCACTGCCTGGTGACCGCCCAGCAGGACGACCCGGCCACGGCGGCCGGCCTCGAGGCCCTGCCCGGCTGCCTGCGCGTGCGCCGCCACCTCGGCGCGCTGCGCGCGGTCTGCGCCGGGTCCGTCGAGGAGGTCGGCGGGCGCCTGCGCGCCGCCGGCCTGCGCGCCGCGGCCACCACCGTCCCGCTCGAGGAGCTGTTCGTCGAGCTCCTGGGAGGGGAGGCGTGATCCTCCAGCTCACGCGCCGCGACCCGGTCGTCCGGCGGACCTGGCTGTGGGCGCTCGCCGGCCTGTTGCTCGGGGCCTTCCACCTGCCGCTGGCCTGGCTGGAGAAGGAGACCCCGATCCTCTGGATGGACGTCTTCTGGATGCTCTTCATCTTCGTCCAGCGCGGCCAGCCCCAGCTGCGGGCGCACGCCTTCCAGCTGACCCTGCCGCTGCGCCCGGCCGAGCTCGCCACCAGCCGCGCGCTGGCCGGCGCGTGGATGCTGCTGGTCTTCGGCGGGACCTGGGCGGCGGTGGTCGCCGTGGTGGGGGGCGCCGAGACCCACCCCTACCTCTCCTGGTTCCTGTCCATGGTGAGCGTCTGCCTGCTGCTGCCCTTCCTGGCGCAGACCGGCGGCGGCTCCCGCGAGAGCTTCGAGGCCAAGCGCCCCGTGTGCTACTGGATCCGCGTGATGCTGCCGGTGGTGGCGGGGGCGGCGCTGGTGACGAAGCTGTCCCTGCCCCTCGCCTCGGTCGCGCCCGCCTGCCTCCTGCTGGCGGCTGCCCTCGCCTGGACCAACCACCGCGCCGCCCCGGCGGCCTTCGAGGTCGCGCCCTCGGCGTCGGACCCGGCGGCCGCGGCCGCGGCGCCCGACGCGGCCCCTGCACGCCGCGCCCCGCTCGGCCTCGACCGCGTCCCGGTCCTCAGCCCGTGGCATCCGCTCAACCGCGCCCTGGCGCCGCAGGCGGTGATGCGCCTGAACCTGCTGGGCCTGGTCCTCGGGGTCGCCGCGCTGTGCACGATGATGGCCCTGACCGGCGAGTGGGGTGCCTTCGCCTGGGTGCCGACGATCCAGGCCGTCCTGCTGCTGTTCGCCTCCTTCGGCCTGCCCCGGCTGGCCTTCCTGCCGGTGTCGCGGCGCCGGATCTTCGCCCAGGGCGCCTTCCAGGGCTTCGCCCTCGCCGGCCTCGGCCTGCTGCTCGCCGCCTCGGGGGTGATCCGCCTCCTCTTCCCCTCGGTCGAGTCCACCCTCGAGGTCGAGCTCGCCTCGGCCTCCACCGCGGCCGGCGTCGCCTGCTGGTGGGTGGTCTGGTTCGTGGCGGTCAGCCTCGTGCCGCACTTCCACCGGGAGTCGCCCCGGACCCCGGTCCAGGCCGCGGCGCGCTGGGGCCTCCTCGGCCTGCACCTCACCGCAGCCTTCTTCGCCACCCACTTCCCGATGGCCAGCGGCCTGCTCGGGCGCTCCGAGGACGGAGCGGACCCGGTGCAGCAGTTCACGCTGGCCCTCGGCGAGGCGCTCGGCGGCCCGGCCACGGCCTGGGCCTTCGCCGTCGCCGTCGCGGTCGCCGCCTACCTGGGGGCGGAGGCCGCCTTCGCCCGCATCCCCGTCGTGTCCCTCCAGGACCGCCTGCTCGGAAGAAACGCATGATCCGCAGCCTCCTCCTCTCCTTCTTCTCCTCCACCCTCCTGTCCGGGGTCGCCGCGCTGGCCTCCCCGCCGCAGGATCCGCCCGACGCCCTGACCGGTCGCCTGGACGAGCTCGCGCAGGTCGTCCGCGCCGCCTGCGAGGACGGCGCGGTGGTCGGCGCCGAGGTGCTCGTCCTGAAGGACGGCGAGGTCCTCCTCCACGAGGCCTTCGGCTGGCTCGACCGCGAGGACGAGCGGCCGCTCGCCGTCGGCACGATCTACAACCTGCGCTCGATGACCAAGTCGGTGGTCGGGGCGGCGGCGCAGATCCTGGTCGACGAGGGCGCGCTGGAGCTCGACGCCCCGGTCGCCCGCTACCTGCCGGCCTTCGACCGCGACGGCCTGCGCGGGATCACCGTCGACCAGGTGAGCAGCCACCGCGCCGGCTTCCCGCTGACCATCCTGCAGAAGCTCGACGAGTTCGAGGACCTGCAGGCCCAGGCGGCGGGCGTGGCCGAGAAGGGCACGGAGTTCGAGCCCGGCAGCCGCTTCTGGTACAGCGACGCCGGTGCGGACGTGCTCGGCGCGGTGGTCGAGGCGGTCTCCGGCGAGAGGCTCGACGCCTTCGTCGCGCGGCGCGTGCTCGAGCCGCTCGGCATGACCGACAGCTTCTTCTCCGCCCCGCCGGACGACCCGCGCTGGTCGCGCGTCGCCAGCGTCTACATGCGTGTGCCGGCCACCGGCGAGTTCGTCCGCATCATGGTGCCGGACGGCAAGTCGATCTACCCCTTCGCCTGGGGCTCGCAGAGCCTCTACGGCAGCGCGCGCGACTACTGCCGCTTCCTCGAGATGTGGGCGGCGCGCGGCCTGGCCGCCGACGGCGAGCGCGTCGTCTCCGAGCGCGGCGTGGCCAGCCAGCTCGAACCGCTGTCGCCGATGAGCGCGCTCGGCTCGGCGATGTCGATGCCGACCGGCTTCCCGCGCATGCAGGTCTGGTACGGCCGCATGGCGGTGCTCTACCGCCCGCTCGACGCCGCGGCCGGCGACCCGAGCCCGGTGATCAGCCACAGCGGCTCCGACGGCACGATCGCCTGGGCCTGGCCCGACCACGGCCTGGTGGCCGCGGTCTTCACCCAGTCGCGCGGCTCGACGCAGGTGCTGCGGCTGGAGTCCGACGTGCACCGCCTGCTGCTCGAGCCGGACATCAACGACCACGCCCCGGCCGAGTGGGGGAGCCTCTACGGCCACTACCTCGTCGCCGACGGGCCGCTGGCCGGCCGCCGGGTCGAGGTGCTGGTGAACAACGGCCAGCTCTCGCTCGACGTCCCCGGCGAGCTGGTCTTCGCCCTGACCGAGGCCGACGAGGAGGGCTGGCGGTCCTTCGAGCTGCGGCCCGAGGTCCGCGTCCGCTTCGACCTGGCGGACGGCGCCTGCGACGCCCTCGACTACGAGGTCCAGGGCCAGGGGGGGCGCGCCGAGCGCTTCGACCCGGCCGCGCCGCCGGAGGAGCCCGCGCCCGCCGGACCGGAGGCCGACCTCAGCCCCTTCGTCGGCGTCTACCACGACCCCGAGGCGGACGCCGACCTGGAGATGGTGGACCGCGACGGCAAGCTCACCGCGATGCACCCCTCGGTGCCCATGCCGCTGGGCTTCGCCGGGCCGGACGAGGGTGGCTTCTTCACCCTCGAACTGAACCCGGCGGTGCGGATCCGCTTCACCCGCGGCGAGGACGGGAAGGTGGACGGCTACGAGGTCCACACCGGTGGGCAGGTCGTGCGGCGCGAACGCGTCGGCGATCTCGAGGACTGAAAACCTTGTTCTGAAACGAGAAAGAGCGGTTCAGGAGTTCTCGGACTCCTGAATCGCTCCGGCGTGTCACGGTTCTGTCAAAAACACCATTGCGTACTATTTTGGTGGGGTTAATCGGAGAGGTCCGGCCTCGCGCCCGGAGCAATCGAATCGCCCCAGGACCCCGACACGGAATGAACCCCCGCAATCTCTCCTTCCTCCTCGCGGTGCCCCTCGTGGCCGCCGCCACCCTGGCGCTGGGCTGCTCGCAGAGCCTCCGCGCCGAGCAGAAGTCCGACCCCGTCGCGACCGTCCAGGTCGCCGGCGCCAACAGCTGCGTCGAGTGCCATGGCAAGAACAACCCGGGCATCGTCGACCATTACCGCAACTCGAAGCACGCCGACATGGGTGTGGAGTGCATCGACTGCCACCGCGCCGATCCCTCCGACCTCGACGCCTGGGAGCACGAGGGCGAGTGGGTCGCCACGATCGTGACCCCGCGCGACTGCGGCCAGTGCCACGACGCCGAGACCGAGGAGTTCGAGGCCAGCCACCACGCCAAGGGCGGCAACATCCTCCACTCGCTCGACAACCTCCTCGCCGAGGTCGTCGAGGGCCACCGCGGTCCGGTGACCATCCCGCACCCGCACAAGCCCGGCGAGACCCTCGAGGTGAACGGCCTGGCCTTCGCCAACTCGGGCTGCCACCAGTGCCACGGCAGCCAGGTCGCGCTCGAGACCAAGGACGGCGGCTCCGTCACTCCTTGGACGCTCAAGCTGCCCGAGGGCGGCGGCATGGCGGCCGTCACCCACGACCTGGCCCTGGTCGACCGCGACCAGATCGCGCGCGGCGAGAACGGCCAGCCGCTGTTCGACTCGAAGACCTGGCCCAACACCGGCATCGGCCGCCTCAACCTCGACGGCAGCCGGGGCTCCTGCACGGCCTGCCACAGCCGCCACGACTTCTCCTCGCGCCGCGCGCGCCAGCCGGAGAACTGCGGCAAGTGCCACCTCGGCCCGGACCACCCGCAGAAGGAGATCTACGAGGAGTCCAAGCACGGCATCGCCTACCGCGACCTGAAGGACGACATGAACCTCGACGCCGACACCTGGGTGCTCGGTGAGGACTACTCGGCGGCGCCGACCTGCGCCACCTGCCACATGTCGGCCACGCGCGACCTGCCGGTGACCCACGACCCGCGCGAGCGGATCGCCTGGAACAACCGTCCGGCCGCCTCGAAGCGCATCGACGACGAGGAGATGAGCTGGCAGGAGCGCCGCGCGACCATGGAGCAGGTCTGCGTCAACTGCCACTCCTCGAACTACGTCGAGGGCTTCTTCAAGCAGTACGACGACTTCGTCGAGCTGTACAACGCCAAGTACGCCAACCCGGGCCTCAAGCTGATGGCCGCGATGAAGGACAACGGCCTGCTGACCAAGCCGAACTTCGACGAGACCGTCGAGTGGACCTGGTTCTACATCTGGCACCACGAAGGCCGCCGCGGCCGCCACGGCGCCTCGATGATGGCCCCGGACTACGCGCACTGGCACGGCACCTTCGAGGTCGCCGACCGCTGGTACAACGAGTTCATCCCCGAGCTGCGCCACATCATCGCGGAGGCCAAGCACGACCCGGCCAAGAAGGCCGGCGCCGAGAAGGCCGAGGCGGTGCTCGAAGAGGTGCTCGCGGCGCCGGAGCACCAGTACGCCACGACCGGCGTGATGCCGAAGAAGTAGCCCCTCCCCGCGAACGCTGATCCCGGGGGCCCCGCTGCGGCGGGGCCCCCGGACTTCGTTCCGGGGCGCTCAGCGCAGGACCTCGACCCCGACCGCGCGGCCGCCGGTCGGGGCGGCGCCGCGCACCGGCACCGTGAGGCGGACCTCCAGCGCCTCGCGCGGGACGACGGCGAGCTCGGTGCTCAGGCCTTCCACAGGGCGGGCGCCGGAGCGTTCGAGGTACTCGACCTGCCAGGCGCCGGCCGTCAGCGGGGGAGAGGCGAAGCGGTTCGAGCGCGGGTCCACCGGGCACAGGTGGAAGGCGCCGCCGTCGCGGCGGGTGAGCTGCACCAGGCCGGTGAGGACCTCGCTGCCGTCCACGCCGACCAGCGCGCCGCGGATCGCCGCCGCCGGTGCCAGCTCGAGCACCAGCTCGGCGGCCTCGAAGGCGGGCAGGCCGAACTCGGCCTCGGCGGGGAAGAAGCCCTCGAGGCGCGCGACCACGCGGTAGTCGCCGCGGGAGAGGCCGGTCAGCTCGGCGGCGCCGGCGGCGTCGAGCGCGGCGCGGCCGCGCAGCTCCCGCCCGTCCGGGGCGGTGCCGAGGAACTCCACCTCGGCGGCGGCCAGGGGCAGGCCCGCGTCGCCGTCGCGGACCCGCAGGCGCACGCGGTACTCCTCGGGTTGCGGCTCGACCTCGCGCGCGGCGGCCTCCTCCTCGGGGCCGAGCGGCGCCGCCACCGGGTCGGCGAGCGGACGGACCAGCTCGGCCGGGGGCGGTTCGGGCCGCTCGGAGATCGGCGGGCAGACCAGCGAGCCGACCAGGGCGACCAGCACGACGAGCATCGCCGGCCCGAGCACCAGCCGCACCGTGCGCAGCTTCATCCGGCCACCTTCTCGGGCAGCTCGACGGTGACGCCGACGCGCTCCTCGCCGGCGACGGCCCACAGCCGGGCGCCGGTCCGCGCTGCGGCGCGGCGCAGCGTGCCCAGGCCGAGCGGCGCGTCGTGCAGCGGCGAGTAGACCCAGGAGCTGACCACGCCGAGGCGCTTGCCCTCCTCGTCCACGAGTTCGCAGCCGTGCAGCGGGCGCGTGCCCGAGTCGAAGCGCAGACGGCACAGCTGGCGGGGCGATTCGCCGTAGGTGTTCACGCGCGCGACGACCTCCTGCCCCGGGTAGCAGCCCTTGGTGAAGCTGACGCGGCGCCACTCGTTGCTCTCGGGCAGCGAGACCTCGCCGTCGAAGTCGGTGCCGAAGCGCGGCTCGAAGGCCTCGACGCGGAGGATGTCGAGCACGACCAGGCCGGTGGGGACGGCGCCGGCTCCGCGCAACGCGGCGGCGTGCACGGCCACCAGCGGGGCCGGGCCGAGCAGCTCGAGGCAGGGGACCCCGCGGTCGGGCCGGCGCAGGATGCGCAGGCCGCCCGCCTCGGTCGCCCCGGCGGGGGAGGCGGTTGGCAGCGGCAGGCTGAGGGCCGCCAGGGCGGCCTCCGCCCCGGCGCCGAGCACGAGCAGGCGGGCGTGGCCGGGCGCGGTCCAGGCCAGCTTCTCGGCGAAGTGCATGCGGTCGAGCGCCTCGTGCACCGCCGCGGCGCGCGCCGCCGGCAGGTCGAGGCCCAGGCCGGCCGGCTCCCCGGCGTCGAAGCGGAAGAGCAGGAGGTCGGCCAGCCACTTGCCGCGGCCGTCGAGCAATGCGGAGAACTGCCCGCCGCCTCCGCCCAGCGCGAGGACGTCGCTCGACAGCAGGCGTTGGAGGAAGGTGGCCGCGTCCGGCCCGCTCATCTCCATCCAGCCGCGGTCGCCGCCGTCGGCCAGGGCGACGCCGTCGCGCGCGGCCTCGTACTCGGCGCCGACCCCGCCGCAGCGCAGCGGCAGCTCGACGCCGTCCTGCTCGGCGAAGTCCGCGTCCCAGCCGGCGAAGAGCTCGTGGAGGGGCGTTCTCACGGCCCCATTCTAGGACGCGGGAGGCGCGTTTCCCGCCGCCACCGGCGCCGCCAGCACCACCTTGTCGGACAGCAGCGGCGCGAAGTGGACCGTGATCCACTCGGCCTCCGGCAGCCCGGCCTCGCGCAGCTCGGCGCGGATGCGGCCGGGGCTGGGGTTGGACGGCGCGCGCTCGCGCAGGCCGAGGCGGTGGCGCAGCCTGCGGCCGGCCACCCGCAGCGTCCGCGAGTGGTGGTAACCGACCACCACACCGAGGCGCGCCACCCGGCGGAGCTCGCGCAGGAAGGCGACGCGCAGCGCCGGGTCGCGCACCAGGTGCAGGAAGCGGATGCACAGCGCGACGTCGAACTCGCCGTCGTCGAAGGGCAGGCGCGCGGCGTCGGCCACCAGCCAGCGCGCGCCGGGGGTCTTGGCGCGGGCCTGGGCCAGCATGGCGGGGGAGAGGTCCGCCCCGGTGTAGCGCAGGTCCCGGGCGCCGAGCAGCGCGGCGAAGCGGCCAGTGCCGCAGGGGACGTCGAGGATGCTGGCCGGCTGCTCGCCGCAGCGCGCGGCCAGCGCCTCGAGGGCGCGGCCGAGGGCGCGCGCCTTGCGCCAGTCGCGCCGCTGCCCGGCGGACCCGGCCCAGCGCTGGTCGTAGTCGCGGGCCACCTCGGCGGAGCGGTAGCTCTCCAGCTTCGGCGGGCGCGGTCCGTCCATGCGCCGGATGGTAGGGGAACCGGGCGCGCGGCGCGGCCTATCCTGGAGTCGTGGAAGACGCCCTGCCGCCGCTGCCGCCGCGCCCGGTCCAAGCCCACAAGGGCTCGATGGGCCGCGTGCTGCTCGTCTGCGGCTCACGCGGGATGGCGGGCGCTGCGGTGCTGGCGGCGCAGGCCGCGCTGCGCGGCGGCGCCGGGTACGCCGTGCTCGCCGCGCCCGGCGGCATCTCGCCCGAGCTGACCGCCGCCGCGCCCAGCGCCGTGTTGTGCCTGTGCGGCGACGCCGCGCGCGAGCGGCTGGCGGAGGAGGATGCGCCGCGCGTCCTCGCCGCCGCAGCCGAGGCGCAGGCCCTGGCGATGGGCCCGGGCCTGGGGACCGACCCGGGCACGGCGCGCCTGCTCGCGGCGCTTTGGCGCGGGTTGGAGCGGCCGTGGGTGGTCGACGCCGACGCGCTGAACCTGCTCGCCTCGGCGGAGGCGCCGCCCCTGCATCCCGCCAGCATCCTCACGCCGCACCCGGGCGAGGCCGCGCGCCTGCTGGGCCTCGACGGCGCCGGCGCGGTGCAGGCCGACCGCCTCGCGGCGCACGCCGCGCTGGTCGCCCGCTTCGGCTGCGTCGTCCTGCTCAAGGGCGCCGGCACCCTGGTCGGCGGTCCCGGCGATGCTCCGTGGGCCAACCCGAGCGGCAACCCCGGCATGGCGACCGCCGGCGCGGGCGACGTCCTCACCGGGTTGATCGCCGCGCTGCTCGCGCGCGGCCTGCCGGCGCTCGACGCCGCGCGACTCGGCGCCTGGTTGCACGGCCGGGCCGGGGACCTGGCGGCCGCCGCGCTGGGCGAGGAGTCGCTGGTCGCCACCGACCTCCTGCGCTTCCTGCCGGACGCCATCCGCCAGCACCCGATCGCATGCTGAGCGCCCTCCTGCTGGCGGCGCTCCTGCAGGACCCGGCGGCCGGCTCCGGGCGCGAGGCCGCCGTCACCGCGCTGCACGAGGGCTTCGAGGACGTCGCCGCGCGCCGGCGCGCCCTCGAGGCGCCTCCCGGGGATCCGTCCGAGCGGCTGCTGCTGGCCGCGGCCGCCTTCGCGCCGGAGCGCAGCTGCGGCCTGCCGCCGCTGCGCGGGGAGCTGCGCGCGCGGGCCCTCGCGCTGGCCCTCGAGGGTTGGCTGGCCGGGGCCGAGACGCGCGAGCCCGAGCTGCTCGTCGAGCGCCTGCGCGCCGCGCTCGACGCCGCCGCCGTGGCGGAGCTGGTCGCGGAGGTCCGCGCGCTCGCCGCTCGTCCCGAACCGGACGAGGAGGAGGCGGCGCTCGCCCTGCTCGACCGTGCCGAGCGCGCGCGCGAGCTGCTGCTGGCGGCCCCGACCCGGCTCGGCCTGCCGGCCTGGGAGGCGCTGGCGCTCGACGACACGCTCGACACCGCGAGCCAGCTCGAGTTCCTCGAGCGCTGGGTGCGGGCCGCGGGTCGCCCGGCGCTCGACCGCGCGCTCGACGCGCGCATCGAGGACGGCCCCCCCGAGCTGCGCCGGCGGCTGATCACGCTGTGGTCGGCCGAGGTGCGCGCGGACGACCTGCCGCGGCTGCAGCGCCTCGCCCACGACCCGGTCGAGTCGGTCGCCGACACCGCGCTGCCGGTGTGGGCCGAGCACGAGACCGATCCGGCGCGCCGCGAGGACCTCTTCGCCACCGCGCTGCACCGCGCGGCCTCCGTGCGGGGCAGCGCGCTGCGCGCGCTGGCGTCGAACGGTCAGGAGGAGGCCTTCCGCACCGCGATCCTCGTCCTGCTCGAGGACCCGGAGCCGGAGATGCGCCGCCTCGCCGAGATGCTGCTGCCCGCCTTCTGGCCGCCCGAGCCGCTCGCCGCTCTGCTCCTCGAGCGCCTGCCTCCGCCCACGCGGCCCGAGGCCCGCGCCGAGGCGATGGTCGCGCTGGCCCGCGTCCCCGCTCCGGCGGCGCGCAAGGCTGCGGCCGAGTGGCTGGCCCATGGCGGCCACGAGCAGCTGCGCTACGCCGCGGCGGTGGCGCGGGAGCTCTCCGACAGCGCGGAGATCGACGCCTGGCTGCCGCGTCTGCTCGAGACCGAGGGCGTGCCCGAGCAGGTGACGCGGCCGCTGGCCGTGGCGCGCGCCGCGCACAGCGAGGCCGCGCGCGAGGCGCTGCGCCGGATGCTCGCCGCGCCGGAGGCTCTGCTGCAGCAGCACGCGGTCCGGGCACTCGCCCGGGCGGGCGAGGAGCGCGACCTGCCGCTGCTGCGCGAGATCGCCGTCCAGCCGGGCTACGCCTCGAGCGCGCGAGCCGCCGCGCTGGACCGCCTGGCCGAGGTGCCGGCCGGCCGCGCCTGGCTGCTGCGCTACCTGGGTGAGGCGCCGCCGGACTACGAGGTGCGCGCGGCGCTGGTGCGGGGCCTTGTGGAGCACGGGGACGAGGAGCAGCGCGCCACGGCGCTGGCGCACGCCTTCGACCCGCCCGGCTTCGCCGAGGAGGCCGAGCGGCTCGGGCTCGAGCTCGAGGCCCGCCGCGCCCAGGAGGCCCACCCCCGCGCGGCCGAGGCGCCCGCCCTCGCCGCCGCGCTGCGCGAGGCGGTCGCGGCGGCCCCCGCCCGCCGCGACGAGGGCCTGCCCGATCCGCGCC
>CAYFGE010000005.1:0-193279 GCA_964342475.1 uncultured Planctomycetales bacterium | reverse complement strand
GCGCCGGCCGCGCCGCCGGCCACCGCGGTCCGCGCGCGTCCGGCGCGCACCCGCTCGGCGAGGCGCGCCTCGTCGACCGCGACGCCGAGGCCGGGGCCGCTCGGCGGCAGCAGCGCGCCGTCGACCACCTCGAAGGGCTCGGTGAGCAGGCTCTCGGTGAGGAACTGCGGCCCGTTCAGCGCCGCCGGGCGGCGCAGGTCGTAGGCGCCGTAGAGGACCAGGGTGGCGGCCAGCGAGACGTCCGGGTCGGTCAGCCCGCTGCCCAGCCACATCAGCCCCTCGCGCTCGAGGAACTCGATCTGCGCCCGCGCCGAGCGCAGCCCGCCGCAGCGCGAGGGCTTCATCGCCACGCCGTCGAGCATGCCGAGGCGGTGGAACTCGGCCAGGTCCTGCGGCGCGACCACGCCCTCGTCCATCAGGATCGGCAGCGCCCCCTGCGCGCGCAGCGCCTGGTGGCCGGCGATGCGGTTGGGCCGCAGCGGAGCCTCGAAGACGTCCACGCCGGCCTCGGCCAGGCGCGGGGCCAGGGCCAGCGCGGCCTCCGGCTCGTAGCCGCCGTTGGCGTCGGCCCACAGGAAGCCCTCGGGAGCCAGCGCGCGCGCGCGCCGCGCCAGGGCGAGGTCGGCCTCGGGGTCGGGCGAGACCTTGATGTTGAAGTCGCGGTAGCCGCGCGCGCGGCCGGCGGCGACCAGGTCGTCGACCTCGTCGAGGCTGCGCGGGTTGAGCGTCCAGCTCAGGCGCAGCGGGCGCGCCGCCTCGCGGCCCCACAGCGCGGCCAGGGGCAGGCCGGCCCGCTTGCCGGCCAGGTCGTGCAGGGCGAGGTCGACGGCCGCGCGCGCGATCGGCATGCCGGTGCTGAAGCCGCCGGCCACCGCGCCGTCGAGCAGGCGCTCGGCGCCGTCGAGGTCGGCGGCGTCGTGGCCGAGCAGGGCCGGGCCGAAGTAGTCGCGCAGCGCGACCTCCACCGTCTCGAGCGTCTCGTCGCTCCAGCGCGCGATGGGGACGCTCTGGCCCCAGCCGACCGCGCCGTCGGCGGTGGTCAGCTTGAGCAGCACCGAGGCGCGCCCGCGCGAGCCGTGCGGACCGGTGAAGAACTTGAAGTGCCCGGTCATCGCGTAGCGCAGCGCCCACACCTCGCAGCGCTCGACCGCGGCGGCGGCGGCGGGCCGCCCGGCGGGAAGGTGGAGCGCGAACAGCGGCAGGGCGGCGCCGGCGCGCAGCAGCTCGCGCCGGGTGGGGCCGTCGGCGGGGGAGGTGGCCATCCCTGCCGAGGTTAGCTCCCTCGAGCCCGGGGTATGATCGGAGATCGCGCCCGTCGCGCGGCTCTTCGCCATGCACCTCCGTCCCCGCTCCGCCTTCGTCCTCCCCCTCGTCCTCCTCGCCGGCCCGCTCGCCGCCCAGTGGAGCGACGACCCCGCCCAGAACCTCGCGGTCGGCGCAGGCCCCGGCGAGCAGGTGCTGGCCAAGGCCGCGCCCACCCCCGACGGCGGCAGCTGGGTGGCCTGGTTCGACAACGCCTCCGGCAACTACGACGTCCGCCTGCAGCGCTTCGACTCGCAGGGCCGGGCGCGCTTCGCCGCCGGCGGCCTGCTGCTCAGCGACCACCCGCAGAGCTCCTCGCTGGTGGACTGGGACCTGATCGCCGCCGCCGGGGACCACGCGGTGGTCGCCTTCACCGACACCCGCGCCGGCGCCGACCTCGACGTGGTGCTCTACCGCGTGGACGCCGCCGGCAGCCCGGTGTGGGGGCCGGACGGCATCGCGGTCTCGAGCAACGCCGACTACGAGGCCGACCCGCGCCTGGCCGAGACGGCGAGCGGCGACGTCGTCGTGGTGTGGGACTCCTACGGCTCGCCCGCCGCGGTGCGCATGCAGCGCTACGACGCGGCCGGCACCGCGCAGCTCGCCGCCGGCGGCGTGGTGGTGGCGGCCGAGGCCGGCCGCCTGCCCGGTTTCGCCCGCGTGGCGGCCTCCGGCGACGACGTCATCGTGGCCTGGGTGCGCGACATCTCCTTCCTGACCTCGGTCAAGCACCTGCGCGCGCAGCGCTTCGACGCGGCCGGCGCGCCGGTGTGGCCTGCGGTCGTCGAGGTGTTCGACGCCTTCAACCTGCCGATGGGCTACGGCCCGCAGCTGCTCGCCGACGGCGCCGGCGGCGGAGTCCTCTGCTGGCACGCCAGCAACCCCTCGACCAACCTCTACGAGGCCTTCGTGCAGCGCCTCGACGCGCAGGGCGGCGAACGCTTCGGCCACAACGGGGTGACGGTCTCGACCGCCGGCGGCACGCACCACCTCGCGCCGCGCGCCGCCTTCGTGGCGGCCACCCAGGACACCTACGTGTTCTGGAACGAGAAGGACGCGAGCCAGTCGCTCAGCGGCCTGTTCGCGCAGCGCCTGGACGGCAACGGCGTGCGTCAGTGGGGCGGCGGCGGGCTGCAGCTCCAGGCCCTGAGCACCGCCCAGTGGCAGCCGCCGAGCGCCTTCGCCACGGCGGCCGGCGCGACCGCGGTGCTGACCTGGTCGCCGACGCCGAGCTGGGGCACCGACCTGGTCCAGGCCTACCACCTCGACGCCGCCGGCGCGCAGCCCTGGGGTGGGCCGCGCGACCTGTGCACCCTGCCCGGCGTGAAGTCGGTGCGGCACGCGGTCGCCGCTGCCGCCGACGGGCGAGCGGCGGTCTTCTGGGAGGACGACCGCAACGGCGACGACGACCTCTACGGGCAGAACCTGCTGCCGGACGGCGCGCTCGGCCCGCGAATGCTGACCGCTGACGCCGACTCCGTCAGCCTCGCCGCCGGCGGCTCGGTCGGTTTCGCGCTCGAAGCCGGCGCGGCCTTCGCCCACCGCGCCTACGCCCTGCTCGGCTCGCACACCGGCACCTCGCCGGGCCAGAGCGCCTTCGGCGTCCACCTACCGCTGAACGACGGGGCCTACTTCCGCATGACCCGCTTCCAGCCCGGCCACCCGGCCTTCTCCGGCTTCCGCGGCGTCCTCGACGCGCGGGGGCGGGCCACCGCCGGTCTCGGACTCGCCGCCGGCAGCAACCCGGCCCTGGCCGGCCTGGTGCTCGACCACGCCTTCGTCGTGCTCGACGCCTCCTTCCGCCCGCTGGTCGCCAGCGAGGCGCGCGGCATCACGCTGCTCCCCTGAACCCGGCTGGCCGGCGGCGGGCGGCGGCCCTAGAACCGGGGCCGTCGTGACGCGTCCCTCCACGCTCCTGCTCCTCCTCGCCGCCGTCTGGACCGCCGCCTGCGCCGGCCCCGCCGCCGCGCCCGACCCGGCCCCCGAGGCCGCCGGCCCGGCCGACTACACCGAGACGATCCGCGGCAGCGAGGTGTCCTTCGACCTGGTCTGGGTGCCCGAAGGCGGCTTCTGGATCGGCCGCCACGAGGTCACCTGGGACGAGTTCCTGCTCTACTGCGACTTCGAGCAGACCGGGCAGCCGGAGCCCGGCGCCGACGCGGTGAGCAAGCCGTCGAAGCCGCTCGACTGGACGCCCTACGACCACGACTGGGGGGTCGGTCGCCGCCCGGCCGTGGGCATGAGCTGGAACGCGGCGCAGAAGTACTGCCAGTGGCTGTCGGCCAACACCGGCGTCGAGTACCGCCTGCCGACCGAGGAGGAGTGGGCGCTGGCCTGCGGCAGCGGCGGGCGCAGGCCGCTGGCCGAGCGCGCCTGGTACGCCGCGAACAGCGGCGACATGACCCAGGAGGTGGGGGGCAGGGCGCCCAACGAGCGCGGCCTCCACGACATGCTGGGCAACCTGTGGGAGTACTGCGCCGGCCCCTTCTCGCCCAGCGAGCCCGAGCGCGCCGTGCTGCGCGGCGGCTCCTGGCGCGAGGACGCCGACGAGGTCCGCCCCGACGCCCGCCTCGGCTTCGAGGAGGACTGGACGCTCGAGGACCCCAACTTCCCGCCCGGCGTCTGGTGGGTGCCCGACGGCGACCACCTCGGCCTGCGCGTCGTCCGCTCCGGCCCGAAGTCCTAGACTGGCCCCCGCCATGTCGGACACCTCGCGTCGCCACTTCCTCGGCCAGAGCCTCCTCGTCGCCGCGATGGCGGCCGCCGGCCCCGCCGCCCCCGCCTTCTCGCGCGTGCTGGACGGCCGCCGGGTCTCGCCGAACGAGCGGATCCGCGTCGGCGTGATCGGCGTCCGCGGCCGCGGCCGGGCCCACATCGGCGGCTTCAAGAAGTCGCCCGACGCCGAGGTCGTGGCGATCTGCGACTGCGACGAGGGCGTGATCGGGCCGGCGCAGAAGTCGGTGCCGGAGGCCGAGTACTACCGCGACCTGCGCGAGCTGCTGGCCGACGACTCGATCGACGCGGTGTCGATCGCCACGCCCAACCACTGGCACTCGCTGGCCGCCATCTGGGCGCTGCAGGCCGGCAAGCACGTCTACGTCGAGAAGCCGGTCAGCCACCGGGTGTTCGAGGGGCGCAAGCTGGTCGAGGCCGCCGCCAAGTACGGCAAGGTCGTCCAGGTCGGCACCCAGGCGCGCAGCCAACCGGCCACGCGCGAGGCGATGCAGTGGCTGCTCGAGGGCGGGCTGGGCCGCGTCCAGCGCGCCTACGGCCTGTGCTACAAGCGCCGCCAGTCCATCGGCAAGGTGGACGGCCCGCAGGAGCCGCCCGCCACGCTCGACTACGAGCTGTGGACCGGCCCGGCGCCGATGAAGCCGCTGATGCGGACCAACCTGCACTACGACTGGCACTGGGACTTCGACACCGGCAACGGCGACATCGGCAACCAGGGCGTGCACCAGATGGACATCGCGCGCTGGGGCCTCGGCCTCGACCGCCACCCCGAGCGCGTGCAGGCGGTCGGCGGGCGCTACGGCTACGTGGACGACGGCAACACGCCGAACACGCAGCTCGCCCTGCTCGACTACGGCGACCGCGAGGTGCTGTTCGAGGTGCGCGGCCTCGAGACGCCGGCCCACCCGCGCGGCGCCAGCATCGGCGTGGTGTTCCAGGGCGAGGAGGGCTACCTGGTCAGCGCGAGCTACGAGAAGCTGCAGGCCTTCGACCTCGACGGCAAGCCGGTGAAGGAGTTCCGTGGCTCGGCCGACCACTACCAGAACTTCCTCGACGCGGTGAAGGCCGGCGACCCGGCCGCGGTGAACGCGCCGCCGATCGAGGGCCACCTGTCGGCCGCGATGGGCCACCTGGCCAACATCAGCTCCAAGCTCGCCGCCGCGAAGCCGATGGCGGAGAACACCGCCCCCTTCGCCCACGAGGCCGCCGACACGGCCTGGGCGGCCACCCTCGGCCACCTGAAGGCCAACGGCCTCGACCCGGCCGCGCTCGAGCTCGGCGTCGGCCCGGCGCTGGCCTTCGACGGCGCGGCGGAGCGCTTCACCGGCGAGTGGGCCGCCGGCCCGCTGACTCAGGAGATGACCGACCCGCTGCTCGCGCGCGCGCCGCGCGGCGCCTTCGCGGTGCCGGACGAGGTCTGAGCGGGAGGGCGCCGGCGCGCGGCTAGAATCCGCCGCCATGGCGCCGCTCCCCAGCCAGCCGGGCATCCTCGCCGACCTGCCGCCGCAGGCCCGCTTCCTCAGCTTCCAGCTCGCCGCCGACGCCACCGCCGAGGTGGTGCGCGAGGAGCTCGGCGCGTTGCAGCTCGACGAGCGCCTGGTGGTCGGCATCGGCCCGCCGGTGGCCGCCCTGCTCGGCGCCGAGGTTCCGGGCCTGCGCCCGATGCCGCACCTCGTCGGCGCCGGCGTCGAGATGCCCTCGACCCCGGCCGCGCTGTGGTGCTGGCTGCGCGGCGAGGACCGCGGCGAGCTGGTCCACGCGACCTACGCGCTGGCCGAGGAGCTGGCCGGCTGCTTCGAGCTGGTCGAGGTCAGCGACGCCTTCGTCCACCGCGAAGGGCGCGACCTGAGCGGCTACGTGGACGGCACCGAGAACCCGACCGGTGAGCAGGCCGCTGCCGTGGCATTGGTCGGCGGCGCGGGCGCCGGCCTCGACGGCTCGAGCTTCGTCAGCACGCAGATCTGGGTGCACGACCTCCACGCCTTCCACTGCATGGACCCCGGCGAGCGCGACGACTGCATCGGCCGCCGCCTCGAGGACAACGAGGAGTTCGACGCGGCGCCGGCCTCGGCGCACGTCAAGCGCACCGCCCAGGAGAGCTACGACCCCGAGGCCTTCCTCGTGCGCCGCTCGATGCCGTGGGCCGACCCCAGCGGAGAGGGCCTGGTCTTCGTCGCCTTCGCCGCCTCGCTGGACCCCTTCGAGGCGATCTGCCGCCGCATGGTCGGCCTCGAGGACGGCATCGTGGACGCGCTCTTCCGCTTCACCCGGCCGCTCACCGGGGCGCAGTTCTGGTGCCCGCCGGTGACCGCCGACGGCCGCCTGCAGCTGGCGCACTTCGGCGCCTAGGCGTCGCGCGCGGCGAGCTCCTCCCAGCGCGCCATCTTCTCGAGCAGCTCGGCCTCGGCCGCCTCGCGCTCGGCGCGCAGCCCGCGCACGAGCTCCGGCTCGCCCTGGTAGGTGGCCGGGTCGGCCAGCTGCGCGTCGATCGCCGCGACGCGCTCCTCGAGCTCACCGATGCGCTCGAAGGCGGCCTCGTACTCGCGCCGCTCCTTCCAGCTCAGGCCCTTGCGCTCGCGGGGCGCCGGGGCGGCGGCGGGCGGCGGGGCGGCGGCCCTCGACGCCGCGGGTGCGGGCGGGGCGGCGGCCTCCCGGGCGGCCTCCTCGGCGGCGCGCTTCTCGATCAGCGAGCTGAGGTCGCCGGTGTGCAGGTGCACGCCGCCGCGACCGTCCAGGTGCAGCACGTGCGTCGCCACCCGGTCGAGGAACCAGCGGTCGTGGCTGACCACCACCACCGCGCCCTCGAAGGCCAGGAGCGCCTCCTCGAGCGCGCGCAGGGTGGCCAGGTCGAGGTCGTTGGTCGGCTCGTCGAGCACCAGGACGTTGGCGCCGGTCAGCATCAGCTTGGCGAGCAGCACGCGGCCGCGCTCGCCGCCGGACAGGCTGCCGACCTGGAGCTCCTTCTGCGTCCCGGGGAACAGGAAGCGGTCGAGGAAGCCGACCACGTGCACCGCGCGTCCGCCGATCACCACGTGGTCGTTCTTGCCCGCCACCTCCTCGAGCACGGTGCGCTGCGGGTCGAGCTCCTCGCGGCGCTGGTCCACGGTGGCGAGGTGGACGGTCTCGCCGACCACCCGCTCGCCGCCGCTCGGCGCGAGGCGGCCGAGCAGGATGTTCAGCAGCGTGCTCTTGCCCGCGCCGTTCGGGCCGACCACCCCGAGGCGCATGCCCGGCTCGAGCTTCAGGTCGAGCTGCGGCAGCACCTCGCGCGCGCCGTAGGCGTGGCTCACGCCGCGCAGCTCGACCACCTTCGTGCCCAGCCGCTGGCCGCGGGGGAAGGCCAGCTCGGGCTCGCCGGGGTCGGCGGCCGGCGCGGCGTCCGCCAGCTCGTGGAAGCGCTGGATGCGCGCCTTGGCCTTGGTCGAGCGTGCCGGCGGGCCCGCGCGCATCCACGCCGTCTCGCGGCGCAGCAGGTTGAGGCGCGACTGCTCGGCGCGCGCCTCCGCCTCGAGGCGGGCGGCGCGCAGCTCGAGGTAGCGGCGGTAGCCGCCGTCGTAGGCGTGCAGGCGCCCGCCGTCGATCTCGACGATGCGGTCCACCACGCGGTCGAGCAGGAAGCGGTCGTGGGTGACGAGGACGAGCGGCAGCTTCAGCGCGGCGAGCTGCTGCTCGAGCCAGGCGACGACGAAGGCGTCGAGGTGGTTGGTCGGCTCGTCGAGCAGGAGGAGGTCCGGGCCGCTGACCAGCAGCCGGGCCAGGGCCACCCGGCGCGCCTCGCCCCCGGACAGGCTGCCGCAGCGCGCTCCGGCGTCGGGCAGGCCGACCCCGTCCACCGCCGCGGCGACGCGGTGCTCGACGTCGTGCCCGCCGAGCGCGTCGAGGCGGTGCTGCAGGCTCTCCTGGCGGTGGCTGAGCGCCTCGAGGCGCTCGTCGGCGAGGCCGGGGGCGGCCATCTCGGCGTACAGCGCGTCCAGCTCGGCGAGCAGCTCCTCGCGCCCGCTCAGCCCCGCGCGGACCACCTCGCGGATCGTGGCCTCGGCGGGGAAGGTCGGCTCCTGCTCGAGCCAGCCGATGTTCAGGTCGCGCCGGACCACGCGGCTGCCCTCGTCGGGCGCGGCCGCGCCAGCGAGCAGCCGCAGCAGGGTCGACTTGCCGCTGCCGTTGGCGCCGATCAGCCCGATGCGGTCGGCCTCGCCGACGACCAGCGAGGCGTCGCGGAACAGCGGGCGCTTGGGGTCGTGGCTCTTGGCGACGCCGGTGAGGGTGATCAGGGCCATGGCGGCCGGGCAGTCTACGCGCGGCCCCGGCGCCCGGTCAGCCGCGCGCCGGCAGGAGCAGGACGGCGCCCTCCTCGAGCGCGACGGCGTCCAGGTGGCCGGCGGTGGCGCCGTCGTCGAGCACCGCGTGGAGGTGCGAGCTGCGGTCGTGGTGGGTGAGGCGGCCGGCCGCGCCCTCCACGGCCACGCCGACCAGCTCCACGGCGCCGGCTGCGCGGTGGCGCCACGGCGGCGGACCCTCCGGCCGGGCGATCGGGCAGGCGCCGGCGATCACGTGCAGCTCGACGCTCGCGGCGCGCCCGCGCACCCGCACCGGCGTCGGCTCGGCGGGGTCGAAGCCTGCGGCCGCCAGCGCCGCGGCGACCGCCGCCTCGAGTTCGGCGTAGCTGCCGCAGGCGGGGAGGGGGAAGGAGTCCCACGCCCCGGCCTCGGCGGTGACGAGCAGGGCGGCGCGCTCGCCCTCGCGCGGCGGGCCCACGGTGACGCGGCCGTCCGGGCCGTCGGGCGCGCGGCTGACCAGGACCTCGCCGTCGCGCACCGTGACCTCGCCGGCGAGGCCCTCCAGCGCGCCGACGCCGACCGCCACACCGTGGAGCGCGGTGAGCTCGGCGCGTCCTTCGCTGCGGCCCTGGCGCAGCACCTCGCGCATCGTGCCCCAGGTCTTCACGCGCGGCGGGGTGAGCTCGGCGGCGGGCGGTCGCGCGGGCTCCGGCGCCGGCCCGGAGCAGGCGGCGGCGAGGAGGAGGGCGAGGGGAGCGAGCGCGGAGTGGCGGGAGGGAGCCATGACGGGCCCTATCCTGGGCGTCGGATGCGGAATCCACAAGCCCGGCTCCTCCTCTTCCTCGCCGCTGCGGCCGCGCTGCTCCCCGCGCGCGCGCAGGACGCGGCGCCCGCGCCCGCGCCCCCGCGCCCCAACGTCCTCGTGCTGCTGGCCGACGACGCCAGCGTGCGCAGCCAGGGCTTCTCCGGCGGCGCGGCGGCCGACACGCCCTCCCTCGACGCGCTGGCCGCGAACGGCGTGGTGCTCGCCGGCGCCGTGCACCAGGGCGGCTTCAGCGGCGCGATCTGCACGGTGAGCCGGGCGATGATCCTGACCGGCCGGCCGGTGTGGGGGGTGACCCCCGGGCGCTTCGGCTACCAGGCGCCGGCGCAGCTCGACACCGCCGATCCGCTGCTGCCCGAGCTGTTCCGCGGCGCCGGCTGGCAGACCTTCGCCGCCGGCAAGTGGCACAACGGCGAGGCGGCGCTGCGGCGCGGCTTCGAGCGCGCCGACGCCGTCTTCCTCGGCGGCATGCTGCTCTACAACGAGCGCGCGTACGGTGGCGTGGGGGACGCGGCCGTCGAGCAGGGGCACCTCGACCCGCCGCTCGTGCGCTTCGATCCGCAGACCGGGGCGCGGCTGCGCTACCGCGGCGAGGGCTGGAGCACCGACCTGGTGTTCGACGCCGCCGAGCGCTTCCTGCGCGAGGAGCGCGACCCGGCGCGTCCCTTCTTCGCCTGGGTCGCCACGCTGGCGCCGCACGACCCGCGCCACGCGCCGCGCGAGCACCTCGCGGCGATCGACCGCGACGGCATGGCGCTGCCGCCGAACCTGAGCGCCGAGCCGACGCGCGGCACCGGCGACCTCGGCGTGCGCGACGAGCAGGTCCTCCCGCCGCCGCGCGACGAGGCGCTGCACCGGCGCGAGATCGCCGTCCACCTAGCGATGATGCGCCACTTCGACGCTCGCGCCGGCCGCCTGCTCGCCCTGCTCGACGAGCTCGGCCTGCGCGAGGACACGCTGGTGCTGTTCACCAGCGACCACGGCCTGTCGATGGGGGAGCACGGCCTGATGGGCAAGCAGAACCTCGACGAGGCCTCCTGGCGGGTGCCGCTGGTGGTCGCCGGCCCGGGCCTGCCGCGGGGGGAGCGGCGCGCCGGCGGGGCCTACCTGCACGGCGCCCTGCCGACCCTGGCCGAGCTCGCCGGCCTCGCCCCGCCGCCGCACGCGCGCGCCGCCGCCTTCACCGGGCTGCTGCGCGGCGAGCCGGACGCCGGCCTGGCGCGGGTCTTCGGCGCCTACACGCCGGACGCCGGCGGCGAGGCCGGCATCCGCTGCGTGCGCGAGGGGCGCTGGAAGCTGGTGCGCTACCTGCACAGCGGCGAGGTGGACCTTTTCGACCTCGACGCCGACCCCTGGGAGCTCCGCGACCTGGCCGAGGAGCCCGACCAGCGCGCGCGGCGCGCCCGCCTCGAGGCCGTCCTGCAGGGCTGGATGGACGGCAGCGGCGACCCGCAGGCGCGCTGAGCGCTTGCCCCGCGCCGCCCCGCGCGTCACCGTGAGGGGCAGCGGTCTTCCCTGCCGCACCCCCAGCCCCCCGATCCTCCAGGAGGTCCGATGGAATTCCTCTCCGCGCTCTGGCTCCCGATCCTCGTCGCCGCCGTGCTGGTCTTCGTCGTCAGCTCGGTGATGCACATGTTCCTGCCGATCCACAAGAGCGACCACGCCACCCTGCCCGACGAGGACGGCCTGCTCGCCGCGATGCGCGAGCGGAGCATCCCGCCCGGCTCCTACATGTTCCCCTTCGGCTGCATGGAGGACCTGAAGAAGCCGGAGATGGCCGAGAAGTTCGCCCGCGGCCCGGTCGGCATGATGGTCGTGATGCCCAACGGCATGCCGCAGATCGGCAGGAGCCTGGTGCAGTGGTTCGGGTTCACCATCCTGATCGGCGCCTGCGTGGCCTACGTCGCGCACCACGCGCTGGACGCCGGCGCGGAGTACCTGAAGGTGTTCCAGATCACCGGCTCGGTCGCCTTCCTCGGCTACGGCCTGCCCGCGCTGCAGGACTCGATCTGGAAGGGCCAGCGCCTCGGCGTCAGCCTGAAGTACGTCCTCGACGGCCTGGTCTACGCCCTCGCCACCGCCGGCGCCTTCGCCTGGCTGTGGCCGGCCGCCGCGGCCTGATCCGTCCGCGCCGCATGGAGTCCCTCGCTCCGCCGCCCGGCGACTGGCGCCACCGCGCCTACGTCGTCGTCTTCGGCTCCGACACCCCGGCGGGCAAGGCCTTCGACGTCGGGCTGATCCTGGCCATCCTGGCCAGCGTGGCGGTGGTCATGCTCGAGAGCGTCGCCGAGGTGCGCGCCGAGCACGGCCCGCTGCTGCGGGCGGCGGAGTGGGCCTTCACCCTCCTGTTCACGGCCGAGTACGTCCTGCGCCTGGCCTGCGTGGCGCGCCCCGCGCGCTACGCGGCCAGCTTCTTCGGGGTGGTCGACCTGCTCGCCATCCTGCCGACCTGGGTCAGCGCGGTGGTGCCCGGCGCGCAGTACCTGCTGGTCGTGCGCGTGCTGCGCATCCTGCGCGCCTTCCGCGTGCTCAAGCTGGCCCACCACGTGTCCGAGGCGCGCGTGCTGTCGCGCGCGCTCTACGCCAGCCGGCGCAAGATCACCGTCTTCCTGTTCACCGTCTTCGCGCTGGTGGTGATCATCGGCTCGGTGATGTACCTGGTCGAGGGCGAGGAGAACGGCTTCACCAGCATCCCGCGCAGCGTCTACTGGGCCATCGTCACGCTGACCACGGTGGGTTACGGCGACGTCTCGCCGCAGACGCCGCTCGGCCAGGCGCTGGCGGCGCTGGTCATGGTGCTCGGCTACGCGATCATCGCCGTGCCGACCGGCATCGTGACCGCGGAGCTGACCACGGCCGCGCGCGAGGGGCGGCGGCGCTGCGCCGCCTGCAGCCTCGAGCACCACGACGAGGACGCGCGCCACTGCAAGCGCTGCGGCGCCGCCCTGGCGGAGCCCGGCTAGGCGGCGGCGGTTATCCTCCGCGGCATGATCGACACCGTCCCCCTCGGCGCGGGCGGCCCGGCGGTGGGCCGCGTCGGCTACGGCGGCATGGGCCTCGAGGGCTACTACGGCGCCCTCGACGGCGGGGGCGAGGACGCCCTGCTCGCCTGCCTGGACGCCGGCACCACCCTGATCGACACCGCCGACGCCTACGGCAACGGAGCCAACGAGCAGCGCATCGGCCGCGCCCTGGGCGCGCGGCGCGACGAGGCCTTCCTGTGCAGCAAGTTCGGCATCGTGTGGGAGAAGGGCGTGCCCTTCACCGAGCGGCCGACCGGCTGGGGCTTCCAGCTGCGCCTGAACGGCACGCCCGAGTACGCCGCGCGCAGCCTCGACGCCACCCTGGCGCGGCTCGGCGTCGACCACCTCGACCTCTGGTACCTGCACTACCCCGACCCTTCGGTGCCGGTCGAGGAGTCAGTCGGCGCGATGGCCCAGGCCGTCGCGGCCGGCAAGGTGCGCCACCTCGGCCTGAGCAACCCCACCGCCGAGGAGGTGCGCCGCGCACACGCCGTCCACCCGGTGGCGGCGGTGCAGGTGGAGTACTCGCTGTGGCGGCGCGAAGCCGAGACCGAGCTGCTGCCGACCCTGCGCGAGCTCGGCATCGCCCTGGTCGCCTGGGGGCCTCTCGGCAGCGGCTTCCTGGCCGGCGCGACCGGCGAGCCGCCCGAGGGCGACTTCCGCCGCTTCAACCCGCGCTTCCGCGGCGAGGCCCGCGCGGCCAACCGCGACCGCTTCGCGCCCCTGGCCGGCCTGGCCGACGAGCTCGGCGCGACGCCGGCCCAGCTGGCGCTGGCCTGGCTGCTGCACCGCGGGGCGGACCTCCTGCCGATCCCCGGCTCGCGCCGGCCCGAGCGCGTGCGCGAGAACGCCGCCGCCGCCGCCCTGCGCCTCGACGACGGTCTGCTCGCGCGCCTCGAGGCGCTCGCCCCGCCCGGTGCCGCCGCCGGCGCCACCCTGGTCTGAAGCCGCCGCCCACCCGAACCATGCGAACCAGCCTCCTCCGTCTCCTCCCGTTCCTCCCCCTGGCCCTCGCCGGCGCCTGCGGCGGCCCCGGTCACGCCGCGGCCGAAGCGCAGTGGATCTCCTTGTTCAACGGCCGCGACCTGGCCGGCTGGACGCCGAAGATCGTCGGCCACGAGCTGGGCGAGGACCCCTACGACACCTTCCGCGTCGAGGACGGCCTGCTGAAGGTGCGCCACGACCGCTACGAGGGCTTCGCCGGGCGCTTCGCCCACCTGTTCCACGAGCGGGAGTGGTCGCACTACCGCATGCGCGTCGAGTACCGCTTCGTCGGCGAGCAGACGCCGGGCGGGCCGGGCTGGGCCTTCCGCAACAGCGGGGTGATGGTGCACGGCCAGCCGGCCGCCTCGATGGGCCTGGAGCAGGACTTCCCGGTGTCGATCGAGATCCAGCTGCTCGGCGGCGACGGCGAGCACGAGCGGCAGACCGCCAACCTGTGCACGCCGGGGACCAACGTCGTCATGGACGGTGAGCTGGTCACGCGCCACTGCACGAACTCGCGCTCGGAGACCTACCACGGGGACCAGTGGGTCACGGTGGAGTTCGAGGTGCGCGGAAGCGAGGTGATCCGCCACGAGGTCGAGGGCGAGGTGGTGCTCGAGTACCAGCAGCCGCAGCTCGACCCGAACGACGCCGACGCGAAGGGCCTGATCGTCGACGGCGCACTGCTGCTCGACCACGGCACGATCTCGCTGCAGGGCGAGAGCCACCCGCTCGACTTCCGCCGGGTCGAGATCCTGCCGCTCGACGGCGCCGCGCGCTGAGCGGGATGGCGGCCCACAAGCTGTTCTGCCCGGCCTTCAGCGTGCCCGGCGCCGAGTGCCTGTGCGGCACGGCGGACCGGGAGGCGCGGGCCGCCGCCGAGGCCGAGGCGGCGGCCATCCGCGGCGACGGGGTGGTGCGGGTCGGCCGCGAGACCCAGGGCCGCAAGGGCAAGGGCGTGACCACCGTGCGGGGGGTGCCGCTCGACGGTGCCGGGCTGGCCGCGCTGGCCAAGGAGTTGAAGAAGCGCTGCGGCACCGGCGGGGCGGTGAAGGACCGCACCATCGAGATCCAGGGCGACCACCGCGACCTCATCGTCGGGCTCCTGCGCGAGCGGGGCTGGACGGTGAAGAAAGCGGGCGGCTGAGCGGAGGATTCCCGCGGGAGTCCCCTCGCTGGAGGGGGTAGACTTGGCGCAAGCTGATGACGGAAAAGCATTTCAGCTCTTCCGATTTCCTTCCCCATGCGCTCCGCCACGCTGCGCCCGCCGGCCGTGCTCCACACCGTGGTGGGCGTGGTGGCCCTCTACTCCGTCTTCTTCCTGCTCGACCGCGGCGGCCTGGCCCGACTGACCGATGAGGACGGCCTGGTGGAGAATCTCGGCGCCTTCTGTTTCCTCGGCGCCGCCCTGGTCCTCGCCCGCGCCGGGCGGCTCGTGCGCCGCGCCGGTCAACCGCGGCAGGGGGTCTGGCTCCTGCTCCTCGGCGCCCTGATGTTCCTGTGCTTCGCCGAGGAGGTCTCCTGGGGGCAGCGTTTCCTCGGGATCGAGACCCCCGAGGCCTGGAAGCAGGCGAACCGCCAGGGGGAGACGAACCTCCACAACCTGAGCTTCTTCGGCGCGCGCTTCACCGCCGATCGCCTGTTCAGCCTGTTCAGGTTCGCCTACTGCTGCGCGCTGCCCGTGGCGGTGCGGCTGGTCCCGGCGCTGCGCCGGCTCGTGGCGCGCCTCGGCGTTCCGCTCGTGCCGCTCGGCATCGGCGCCTGCTTCCTGCTCAACCACGCGGTGCAGAAGGTGCTCGAGCATCCGCCGGTCCTCGAGTGGATCACGACGCGCGCCGTCGAGCGGGAGGGGGGCGGACTCCACGACCGCCTCGGCGCGATGGGCGGGCTGCGCCAGATCCTCGAGGTCAAGGAGGCGCTGTACGGCTTCCTGTTCCTGAGCGCGGCCTGCTGGTTCCTGGCGCTCGGCCGCTCGCTGGTCCGCGCCGGGGCGCCGCAGGGGAGCCGCTTGGCGGCCTCCCTCGAGTCCCGTTAGGCTCCGACGGCGCCGCGGGCCGGCGCGCCGTCCCATGGACTCCTGGCACCTCTACCTCGTCCGCTGCGCCGACGACTCGCTCTACTGCGGCATCGCCACCGACGTGGCGCGCCGCTTCGAGGAGCACCGGCGCGGGACCGGCGCGCGCTACCTGCGCGGGCGCGGGCCGCTCGAGCTGGTGCTGCAGGGCGCGGCGGGGGACCGCTCCACCGCGCTGCGCCTCGAGGCGCGGGTCAAGCGCCTGCCGAAGGCCGCCAAGGAGGAGCTGGTCCTCCGCCCGCGCCGGCTCGCCGCGCTGCGCGCCGAGCTCGAGCGAGCGTCCGGCGGGGACTAGCGGCCGTGGCCGCCGCCCTTCGGCGGCCGGCCCTTGCCGAAGCCGCCCTTGCCGAAGCCGCCGCGGCGCGGTCCGCCGCCGTGGAAGCCGCCCTTGCGCGGCCCGCCCTTGCCGAAACCGCCGCGGCCGAAGCCGCCCTTGCCCGGGCCTCCCTTGCGGAAGCCGCCGCCTCCGCCGCCGCGGCGCGGCCCGCCCTTCTGCTTCACGGACAGCGCCTCGACCTCCTCGGCGTCGAGCAGGCGCAGGCGCAGCGAGCGGCCGCAGACCTGGAGGCGGCCGAGGAGCTGGAACACGTCCTCGGGCATGCCCTCGGGCAGGTCGATGGTCGAGAAGTCCTCGTACAGCTCGATGCGGCCGATCAGGCGGCCCTCGAGCCCGGACTCGGTGGCGATGGCGCCGACCAGGTTGCCCGGCTGGACGCCGTGGCAGTGGCCGACCTCGACGCGGTAGCGCTCCATGCCCTCCTCGGGGGCCGGGACGTGGAAGACGCGGCCGCCGTGCGGGTGCTCGTCGCGGTCGCGGTCGCGGCCCCGCTCGCGCGGTCCGCGGTCCTCGTCGGACTCGCGCGGCCCGCCGCGGAGCTCCTCGACGAGGAGCGGCTGGTCGCCCTGCACGAGGCGGGCGAGCGCGGCGGCGACGAGCAGCGGGTCGTGCTCGTTCTCGGCCAGGTACTCGGCGACCAACTGGCGGAAGGGCTCGAGCCCTTCCTCGGCGGCGACCGCCTCCTCGATGCGCTGCTTGAAGCGCGAGCGGCGTTGCTCGTTCACCGCGTCGGCGGTCGGCGGCGTGTAGGGCTCGAGGCGGGAGCCGGTGGCCTTCTCGATCGAGCGCCCGACGTGGCGCTCGCGCGGGGCCAGCAGCAGGACGGCCTCCCCCGAGCGCCCGGCGCGGCCGGTGCGCCCGATGCGGTGGACGTAGCTCTCGAGGTCGTGCGGCGCGTCGTAGTTGATCACGTGGCTGATCCGCTCGACGTCGAGGCCGCGCGCGGCCACGTCGGTGGCCACGAGCACGTCCACCTTGCCCCGCTTGAGGTGGTCGACGATGCGCTCGCGCTGCTTCTGCACCACGTCGCCGTTCAGCGCCGCGGCGGCGTGGCCGCGCGCCTCGAGGCGCTCGGCCAGCTCGACGGCCGCCGTCTTCGTGCGCACGAAGACGATCACCCCGTCGGTGGGTTCGGCCTCGAGCAGGCGGTCGACCAGGTCGAGCTTGCGGCTCGGCGCGACGACGGCGTAGCGCTGGCGGATCGACTCGGCCGCGCTGGCGCGCACCTGGAAGCGGACCTCGGCGGGGTTGCGCAGGTGCTTCTCGGCGATGCGCCGGATCGGCGGCGGCATGGTGGCCGAGAACAGCGCGATCTGGCGCTCCTCGGGCACCTGCTCGAGGATCCACTGCACGTCCTCGAGGAAGCCCATGCGCAGCATCTCGTCGGCCTCGTCGAGCACCAGGGTGCGCAGGCCGCCGAGCTTCAGGGTGCCGCGGCGCATGTGGTCCATCACCCGGCCGGGGGTGCCGACCACCACGTGGACGCCGCGCTTCAGCGGGCGCAGCTGCGCGGTGTAGGACTGGCCGCCGTAGACCGGCAGGACGTGGAAGTCCGGCAGGTGGCGGGCGTAGTGCTGGAAGGCCTCGGCGACCTGGATGGCCAGCTCGCGCGTCGGCGCCAGGACCAGCGCCTGCGGCTCGCGGCGGTCGAGCTCGAGTCGGGCGAGCACCGGCAGCGCGAAGGCCGCGGTCTTGCCCGAGCCGGTCTGGGCCTGGCCGATCACGTCGCCGCCCTCGAGGAGCAGCGGCACGGTGCGGGCCTGGATCGGGGTCGGGGCCTCGTAGCCCGACTCGTCGAGCGCGCGGAGGAGGGGAGCGGGCAGCCCGATCTCGTCGAAACGGGGCGCAGCGGGGTCGGATTCGGTCATGGTTCCACCGGGAGCGGAGGCTCCCGACCCATCCCAACCCGGGTCTTCGGCGACGCGCTCGAACGCTTCATTCTACCGGCGGGCGGCATCCGTGCCGGATTCCTCGGGTAGAATGAGATTGCCGAGCGACATGACCCTGGACCGACGCCTCCTGACCACCGTGGGCCACGACGGCATGGCCTATTGGAATCCGGTTCCCGAGCGGATCCTGGAGGACTTCTGCTCCGGCCTCCCCCTCCAGCGTGAGAGCCGGGTGCTGGACGTCGGTTGCGGCCGGGCCGAGCTGCTCATCCGCCTCGTCGAGCGCTTCGGCTGCCAGGCCCTCGGCCTCGACCCGAACCCGCTGGCGCTCGGCATCGCGCGGCGGGAAGCCGAGCGGTGCGTCCGCGGAGCCGCGGTCGAGCTGCGCGAGTCGCCCTACCAGCCCGGCCTGCTCGCGCCCGCCAGCCAGGACCTGGCGATCTGCCTCGGCGCCACCCAGGCCTTCGAGGGTTTCGAGGGCGCCTTGTGGACCCTGCGCGAACTGGTGAAGCCCGGCGGCCACCTGCTGGTGGGCGAGGGCTACTGGCGCCGCGAGCCCGAGCCGGCCTATCTCGAGGTGCTCGGCTGCGGGGTGGGCGACCTCCACTCGCACCTCGTCAACGTCCGCCTGGCCGAGGAGGCCGGGCTCGAGGTGCTGCGCGCCCACGAGACCGCCGAGGCCGACTGGGACGCCTACGAGGACCGCTACGAGGCCAACGTCCTCGCCTGGTGCGAGGAGCACGCCGACGACCCGGCCAGCGGCCCGCTGCGCGAGCACATCGAGCGCTGGGCCGCCGCCTCGCGCGAGTGGGGGCGGACCACGCTGGGCTTCGGCCTCTACCTGCTCGGCCGCCCGGCCTGAGGCCGCGGGGCGCCGACCGCGAGCTCGAGGCTGCGCGCGGCCGCGCCGGCGGTCGGCAGCACGACGAGGAACAAGCGGTCGTGCTGGTCGTGCGCGAGGGCGCCGCGCTCCAGGCCACCGACCGGCGCGCCGCCCAGGGCCTCGACCAGGGCCGGGACGGTGTTGCTGTGGCCGGCCACGACCGCCACCGAACCCGGAGGAAGGCCGCGCAGCTCGGCCAACAGGGCCTCGCCCTCGGCCGCCCCGACGGTCTCCACCTCGCGCTCGACCGCCGCTGCCAGGGGGCCGAGGGTCTCGCGGGTGCGGCGGTACTCCGTGCCGAAGAGGTGGGTCACGCCGGCGCTGCCGAGCAGGCGCGCGACCGCCGCCGCGCGGGCCTCGCCGGCCTCGGACAGCCCGGGGTCGCGGTCGGTGCGCGTGTCGGCCGCGGTCTCGGCATGGCGCAGGAGGAACACGGTCACCGGAAGCGGAGCTTCGGTCGACCCGTCCTGCCCGGCGAGATGGCGGGGGGCCGGCACGGCGCAGAGCAGGGCGGCGAGGAGGAGGACGCGGCGCATGCCTCCATCCTAGGTCGAAGACGCGCAGGGCTAGACTCATGGCCCTTGTTCCTCCGCTCCGTCCTCCTCTCCGGTTTCGAGGCCGCCTTCGGCGGTGCGCCGGACGCGCTCGCCTCCGCCCCGGGGAGACTGGAGGTGCTCGGCAACCACACGGACTACAACGAGGGCCGTGTGCTCTCCTGCGCGGTGGGGCAGCGCACCTGGGCAGCGGTCGCGCTGACCGGCGACCGCTGCGTCGAGGCCTGGAGCGACCGCCTGCCCGACGAGCCTCGCCGCTTCGCGCTCGACGAGGCCGGCGTGGCGGCGCCCTCCGGCGACTGGTCGAACTACCTGCGCGGCGTCTGCGTCGCGCTGCGCGAGCGCGGCGTCGAGCTGCCGGGCTTCCGCCTCGCGGTGGCCAGCGAGCTGCCGCTCGGCGCGGGCATGAGCAGCTCGGCGGCGCTCGAGGTCTCGGTCGTGCTCGCCCTCGGCGCGGCGATGGGCACGAGCTGGAGCGCCGAGGAGGTCGCGCGCATCGGCCAGGCCGCCGAGGAGCGCGTCGTCGGCGCCCGCACCGGCCTGCTCGACCAGATGAGCAGCCTGCGCGGCCGCGCCGGGATGCTGCTGCACACCGACTTCCGCACGATGGAGACGGAGATGCTGGCGCTCCCCGCGGGCCTCTGCTTCGTCGTCGCCGACAGCGGCGTCCAGCACGACCTGGCCGAGGAGTACAACGAGCGCCGCGCCAGCTGCGAGGAGGCCGCGCGCCGCCTGGCCGCGCTGGTGCCCGGCGTGAGCAGCCTGCGCGACGTGCACGCCCGCCTGCTCGAGGAGCACCGCGGCAGCCTCCCCGAGCGCGCCTGGTTCCGCGCCCGCCACGTGGTGGGGGAGGACGCGCGGGTCGAGGCGGCCGTCGGCAGGCTACGCGCGCGGGACTCGGCCGGCTTCGGCACCCTGCTCGAGCAGTCGCACGACAGCAGCCGCGAGAACTTCGAGAACAGCTGCCCGGAGCTCGACGCCCTGGTCGAGGTCGCCCAGGCCGACCCGCGCTGCCTCGGCGCGCGGCTGAGCGGCGGCGGCTTCGGCGGCATCACCCTCCACCTGGTCGAGGAGGCGGACGCCGCGGCCTACGGGGCCGACCTCTCCCGCCGCGTGGTGGGCGCCCTGGGCCGCGAGCCGTGGACCGCGGTGTGCCGGCCAGGGGACGGCGCGCGCGTCGAAGCGCCCGCCGCCCCCTGACCGCGCGGTCTACCAGCTGGCCGAGAAGGGCTCGGTCGGGATCACCCGCACCGGGATGCCCTCGACGTCCGAGGGGAGGCTGGCCGGCTGGAAGGCGGCGGAGGTCCGGTCGGTGAAGACCTGGATCACGTTGCCGGCGCCCGGCTCGAAGCCGACCGCCACGCCGATCACGCCCTGGGTCTGCATCAGGGCCGCCTCGTGGCGGCGCTTGATGCGGATGACCGGCTCGAGCTCGCGGTGGAGGTCGGGCAGGCCCTTGCCGGCCGAGGCGCCGAAGGGGGCGCCGCCGCAGTCGTCGCCCGCGGCCAGGGTGTCCACGTCCGGGGCCGCGTCGACGCCCTTCTGGAAGCCGTTGGCCGGGTAGACGCCGGCGTAGCTCAGCCCGCTGGCGCTGATGTCGGTGACCACCGTGGAGTAGCAGGCGTCGGCGGCGTTGCGCAGCTGGAAGGTGACGGTGCCGTCGCTGCCGGTGTCGGCGGTGCCGGTGCCGGCGTTGGCGCCGTCGCGCAGCAGCTGGATCGAGACCGAGGCGCCCGCCACCGGCGCGCCGCCGTCGTCGACCGCGGTGACGGTGATCAGCAGGTTCTTGTCGCCGTTCTAGCCGCCGGTGGTGTCGTAGCCCACCGCGTCGGCCTTGACGCCGCCGCCGCCTGGGATGGCGTCGAGCGCCAGGTCGAGGACCGCGGTCTGGTTCTCGAGCACGTCCACCGCGCCGCTCGCCGGCGAGTAGCCCGCAGCCGAGACCGAGACGGCGCGGGTGCCGATGGCGACCTGCGACACGGTGTAGCTGCCGTCGCCGTTCGAGATCGTGGACTGCCCGCTGTCGACGCTCACCGCCGCGCCGCCGATGCCGCTGCCGGTGGCGGCGTCGCGCACGAAGCCGGTGATCGAGCCGGTGCCGGCCGGCGGGCCGCCGCCGCCGACCATCGACACGTTGAAGGCGTCGAGGACGTGGCCGATCGGGTTGGCGATCGTGTAGCTCGAGCTGCCGGCGAAGAGCAGGCCGACCGCGCGCGGGCTGCCGCCGCCGTTCTCGACGATCAGCGAGCCCGAGTCCCCGCCGGCGCTGAAGCTGCCCGGCGTGACGAAGAAGGTGTTGACGAAGGTCGCGGTCTTGCCGCGGTTGCCGCCGCAGCGGGTCGGGTAGCTGACGCTGACGGTCGCGTCGAGCGAGCTGACCGTGCCGAAGGTGTGCCCGGTGGTGCGGCCGGACTTCTGCACGGCCAGGCCGATCGAGGCCGGCAGGGTGTCGGCGCTGAGCGTGCCGATCGAGTGGATCGCGCCGCTCGGGTCGACCATGCCCGGGCGCACCGCGGCGATGGCGCCGTCCACCAGGTTGGTGCCGCCCTTGTACTTCAGGTCGACCCAGGTGGTCAGGTCGGCGACCGCGTCGCCGGGGATCGTCTGGCAGCCGACGTCGAGCAGGCCGGGCTGGACGATGGCGTCGCCGACGGTGGCGCGGCCGCTGCGCCCGATCACGTGGTTGTTCGACAGGATGTACTGGTTGCCGGCGGCGTCCTCGACCAGCGAGCCGAGCGTGCCGCCGCAGCAGTAGAAGCCGTCCATGTCGTGGATGTTGCCGCCGGAGATGCCGAGAGGGATCGGCCGCGGGTTGCGGTCCTGCGTGCCGGCGGCGGCGACCATCGCGCCGAGGAGGAGGAAGCCGCCCAGGCCGGTGGCCAGACGGCGGCGGGGGGAGGAGAGCATCTGCTTCATCGGGGTGGGAGGTGGGGTGGCTTCCAGGGGGCCGACCAGGGGGGGGAACCCGGGCAGAGGGGGGTGCTCCGACTATGTCCGGCAGCAGTCGCTCCTGCAAACGGATCTCACCAACCGCGCTCCCGCCGGCTCCGTAGACTGGCCCCATGTCCTGGTCCGCGCGGTTCTTCCGGATCCTGCCCCTGCTCGCCGCCGCCTGCGGCGCGCCCGGCCACCTGGAGGAGGGCGCGCGCCCGGTCAACCTGGTCGTGCTGTTCGCCGACGACCTCGGCTACGGCGACCTCGGCTGCTACGGCCACCCGGTGATCCGCACGCCGGAGCTCGACCGCATGGCCGACGAGGGCCTGCGCTTCACGCAGTTCTACTCCGCCTCGCCGGCCTGCACCGCCAGCCGCTACGCGCTGCTCACCGGGCGGCTCGCCGCGCGCTCGGGCTTCGCCTGGGTGCTCGGCCCGGCCAGCGAGCGCGGCGTCCACCCCGACGAGGTGCTGGTCTCCGAGGAGCTGCGCGCGGCCGGCTACGCCACCGCAGTCTTCGGCAAGTGGCACCTCGGTCGGCCCGAGGCGTACCTGCCGCTGCAGCACGGCTTCGACGAGGCCTTCGGCCTGCCCTACAGCAACGACATGCAGCCGCCGCACGGGCCGCCGCTGCCGCTGCTCGACGGCAACGAGGTGGTCGAGTACGACCCCGACCAGACCACGCTCACGCGGCGCTACACCGAGCGCGCGCTCGACTTCCTCGACCGCAACCACGCGCGGCCCTTCTTCCTCTACCTGCCCTACGCCATGCCGCACGTGCCGCTGAACCCCGGCGCGGCCTTCGCCGGCCGCTCGCCGCGCGGCGAGTACGGCGACGTGGTCGAGGAGATCGACTGGAGCGTCGGCGCGATCCTGCAGCGGCTGCGCGAGCTCGGCGTGGCCGAGGACACCCTCGTCGTGTTCACCAGCGACAACGGCCCGTGGATCATCAAGCACCTGCGGGGCGGCTCCTCGGGGCTGCTGCGCGACGGCAAGGGCAGCACCTGGGAGGGCGGCATCCGCGTGCCGGGCATCTTCTGGTGGCCGGGCACGATCGCGGCCGGGCGGACCACCGCCGCGCGCGGCAGCACCCTCGACCTGTTCCCGACCGCCCAGCGCCTGGCCGGGCGCCCTCGCGAGGCCGGCCGCGGCCCGAACGGCCTGGCCCTCGACGGCGAGGACCTGCTGCCCGTGCTGCTGGGCGAGGCGGAGGAGCGCCGGCGCCCGCTGTTCCACCACGGCCCGTACCACGTGCTCCACGCGGTGCAGGAGGGGCCGTGGAAGCTCCACCTCGCCACCTCGAGCCAAACCGGGAAGGACTACTTCGAGGGCAAGCTGCCGCTGCTCTTCCACCTCGACCGCGATCCTTCGGAGACGGTCGACGTGGCGGCGGAGAATCCCGAGGTGGGCGCGCGGCTCCGCGCGCTGGCCGAGGCCCACCTCGCCGAGCTCGCGGCGGCCGGCAACCTCTTCGACGGCCCGGCGCAGGAGGCGGACGAGGAGTAGGATCCGGCGGTGGTGAGCCGCATCCTCCTCTTCGCCTCCTCCTTCCTGTCCTTCCTCCTCGCCGCCGCCGCTCCGGCGCAGGAGGTCAGCCTGCGCAGCCTGCTCGACGAGATGGGCGACCGCGCCGCGATCGCCCGCTGGCCCGCGCCGGAGTACGTCTGCGCGCAGGCCTCCAGCTACGACCGCGACTCGGTCGCGCCCGACCAGCCGGGCTGGTTCGCCAACTGGGACCGCAGCCAGTTCGTGCGCGTGGACGAGCGCGAGGGGCGGAAGGAGTACGTGCTGATGGAGGAGCGCGGCCCGGGCGCCGTGGTGCGCTTCTGGGCCACTTGGCACGGCCCGGGGGGCGGCCCCTTCAGCAACGGCACCCTGCGCTTCTACCTCGACGGCAGCGACACGCCGGCCATCGAGGGGCCGATGGCCGAGCTGATCTCCGGCGGCGCGCTGGTCGGCGCGCCCTTCAGCGAGTCGGTCTCGCCGCAGACCGACTACGCGCGGCGCGGGCACAACCTCTACCTGCCGGTCCCGTACGCCGACGGCTGCCGCATCACCTACGAGACCGACGTGCTGGTCGACCGCGGCGCGCGCGAGGGCGAGGCGCTCTACTACCAGATCAACTTCCGCCGCTACGCGCCCGGGACGGCGGTGCGGAGCTTCGACCGCGCGCAGCTCGCGGTCGAGGCCGAGCGGCTGGAGCGGCTCGGCGCCCGCCTGCTGGGCGGCGTGCCCGAGTCCGCGCCGCGCGACTCCGCGGTGCGCCTGGTCCAGGAGCTCGAGGCCGGCGCCAGCGTGGCGGTGCGCGGCCCGGTCGGTCCGAGGGCCTTCTCCGGCGTGCGCCTGCAGCTCGCTGCGGAGGACCTCGGCCAGGCCCTGCGCTCGACGGTGCTCGAGGCGGTCTTCGACGGCGAGGCCACCGTCTGGTGTCCGGTCGGCGAGCTCTTCGGCAGCGGGCCGGCGCCGCGCGCCTTCCGCACCTGGTGGACCTCCGCGGCGGTCGAGGGCGGTGTGGTGGACCTGCGCCTGGCCTGGCCGATGCCGTACGCCGAGGCCGCCGAGCTGCGGCTGCACAACCTCGGCGCCCAGCCGGTGCGCCTCGAGCTCGACGCCGCCGCGATGTCCTGGCGCTGGGACGAGCGCTCGATGCACTTCCACGCCGACTGGCACGAGCTCGAGGCGGTGGACACGCGCGGCGGCAAGGGCATGGACGGCGACGGCGCCTTCGACGTGACCTACCTCGCCGCCGAGGGCCGCGGCGTGTGGGTCGGCGACACCCTCAGCCTGTTCAACGGCGCCGCCGCCTGGTGGGGGGAGGGCGACGAGAAGATCTGGGTCGACGACGACGCCTTCCCGTCGCACTTCGGCACCGGCACCGAGGACTACTACGGCTACGCCTGGTGCCGCCCCGAGGCCTTCTCCAGACCTTGGCACGCGCAGCCCGACGGCTCGGGCAACCTGAGCGTCGGCGCCTCGACCAACTCGCGCTACCGCATCCTCGACGCCATCCCCTTCCGCGAGCGGCTGCGCTTCGACATGGAGCTGTGGCACTGGGCCGGCACCGGGATCGACTACGCGCCGGCCAGCTTCTGGTACGCCCGGCCCGGCGCGGGCGACTCGGTCGCGCCGGACCCGGCGGCCGCGGCGCGCGCCTTGTCGCGCCGGCGCAGCGACGTGGTCGAGGTCTTCGTCGTCCCCGGCGCGCTCGAGGGCGAGGACTTCACGGTGCTGGAGGCCGGCGGCGGCCGGACCCAGGCCCAGGACTCGTCCACCTTCGGCTGGAGCAACGAGCGCCAGCTGTGGTGGATGGACGGCGCGCCGGGCGACGCGCTCGAGCTGGCCTTCGACGCGCCCGCGGCAGGAGCCCGCGCGGTCGCCGCGCGGTTGACCCGCGCCAACGACTACGCGGTGGTCGAGCTCGAGCTCAACGGCCGCCCCGCCGGCCGCTTCGACCGCTACCACCCGTCGGTGGAGACCACCGAGGTGCAGCTCGGCGTCCACGAGCTGCGGAAGAAGGGCAATGTGCTGCGCGTCCGAATCGTAGGACGCCACGAGGCGGCGCTGCCCCGGCACATGTTCGGCCTCGACGCGATCCTCCTCTCCGACCCGGAAGCCAGCCGATGAACCGCATCCTGACCGTCCTCCTCCTGTTCCTCACTCCGGCCTGCGCGATCCACGCCGGCCGCGCCGAAGAGCGCGGCGGCGAGGCGCCCGCCGCCGAGCCGGCCTTCGAGGTCGAGGTGGTGGCCCTGCAGCACGCCGTGGCCCACCAGCTCGCCTCGGTGATGAAGGACAGCCTGAAGCACCTGCCCCGGCTGCGCGTCGTCCCCGACGCGCGCACCAACTCGCTGGTGCTGACCGGCACCGCGCGCGAGCTGCGCGCCGCGCACGCCCTGATCGACGAGCTCGATCAACCGGCCGAGGGTCCGGGCTCGTAGAGCGCGAACAGCGCGCCCGCCGGATCGCGCACGACCACGTAGCGCGCCTCGCCCTGCGGCTTGACCGGCGTCACGAGCTCGCCGCCGTTCTCCTCGACGGCGGCGAGCGCCGCGTCCAGGTCGGGGACGACCACGTAGCACATCCAGGCGGCCGGGATGTCGGCGTTCTCGCCTCGCGCGTGGCAGATGCCGCCGACCGGCTGGCCTTGGGGGGTCAACATGACGAAGTCGCTGTAGCCGCCCATGTCGAACTCCTGTGCCTGCCAGCCGGCCACGCGGGCGTAGAAGTCGCGAACGCCGGCGGCGTCCTCGACGGTCAGGTCGTGCCAGCCGAGGCTGCCGAAGGGGGGAGGAGGAGGTGCTTGGCCCACGCGCGGAGCCTAGCCCGGCGGCGGCGGGCCGCCCTAGGATGGGGCGGATGAGAGCGCTCGCCTGGATCCTGCGCCTCGCCGTCGTCGGGGAGTTCCTCGGCCACGGGGTGTACGCGCTGCGCGGGACGGAGTCCTTCCGCGCGCTGATCACCGGCGTCTTCCCGGTGGAGGACGAGACCGCGCGCAAGGCGCTGGTCGTGATCGGCGCGGTGGACCTCGGCATCGCCGCCGTGACCCTGCTGCGCCCGTGGCGGCCGGCGCTGTTGTGGGCCGCCTTCTGGGGCCTGGCGACCGCCGCCGCGCGCCCGCTCAGCGGCGCGACCGAGGTCTGGGCCTTCGTCGAGCGCCTGCCCAACATGGCGGCGCCGCTGGCGCTGTGGCTGGTGCTCGGCATGCAGCGCGCGCGGCGCTCTTGGTGAGGGTGCTCGGGGCGTAGACTGGCGGCGGCATGCGGCGCCCCGTCCTGTTCCTCGTCCTCGCGGCGCTGGCCGCCGGGACGCTGGCCGTCCTCACGCGGCCGCCGCTCGAGCGGCCGCCGCTGGAGGAGGGCGGTGCGGATCCCGCGCCGGGCGCGGCGTCCCCTGCGGCGCCCGCCGCACCGGAGGCGGCGCCCGCTCCGGCCGAGGGCCGCGGGACGCTCGACGATGCCGCCGCCGCGCCGCGCGCCGGCGAGCTCACCGTCCGCGTCGTCGACGCGCGCGACGGCGCCCCGGTGCCGGACTGCCCGCTCCACCTCGTCGACTTCGGCCGCGCCGACCGCGCCGCGGTCGAGGCCGCGGTGCAGGGCCCGGGCTACTTCGCGCCCGCCTTCACCTCGCTCGGCCGGGCCGTGCGCACCGACGCCGCCGGCGAGCTGCGCTGGCAGGCCTCGGGTGAGGCGGTGGTGGTCGTCGCCGCCGAGGACCCGGTCGGCCTCGGCCGCTGGCGCCCGGGAAGCGGGGCGGAGCTCGTCCTGGCGGTGTGGCCGCGGGTGGACTTCGCCGCCCGCGTCGTCGACGCCGCGGGCGAGCCCGTCGCCGGGGTGGGGGTGATGCTCTCGGCCACGGAGGGCGCGCGCCGCGGCAACGCGCGCGCGGTCTCCGGCGCGGACGGCGTGGCGCGCTTCCCCGACTTCGCCGTGTTCCTGGCCGAGGCCGCCGCCGGCCGCCGCGCCTGGCTCGCCGCGGAGCTGCCCGAGCCGCAGCCGCGCTGGACGCCCTTCCTCCTCGACCCGCTGCCGGCGCTGCCGGTGGAGCTGCGCCTGCCCCCGTCCGGGGCGGTGCGCGTGCGGGTGAGCGGCCTCGCCGAACCGCGCGGCAGCGTCGGCCTGGTCGCCCGCCCCGCCGACCCGGCCCAGCCCTGGTCGCCCTTCGCCGGCCGGGCGCAGCCGCTGGCCGGGGGAAGCACGCGCTTCGCGCCGGTCCCGCTCGGTCAGCGCGTGGTCGCCACGCTCGACCTGGCGGGGGTCGACGGCGCGCCGCAGGTCGAGGGGCGCGGACCGGCGCGTGCGGGTGAGGAGGTCGAGCTGGTCCTCGACCTCGGCGGACTGCCGCTGCTGCACGGCAGGCTGGTGCGGGAGTCCTGGGAGCTCCCGGCGGGGCGCTGGGAGTACCGCCTGCACGGCACCGACGGCGCCTCCGCCGGGGACACGGTCGAGGTGGCCGCAGACGGCGGCTTCCTCCTCCTCGTTCCCGAGGCGCAGCGCGTCTGGCGTCTGAGCCGCCTGGAGCTGGCGCCGGTCTCGCGCGGTCCGCTCGACGCCGCCACCCCATCCCTCGAGGCGGCCGTCGAGCTGCCGGGGCGCCCGCTGGAGGGGCTGCTCGAACTCGGCGAGGTCCCCGTGCGCGAGCGTCCGCTGCTCGCCGCAGGCCGCGTGGTCGACCCGGACGGCCGGCCGCTGCCCGGCGCGATGGTGAGCGTCGAGCGCATGGTCGAGCGCGACCCCGATCTCGGCGAGCGCTGGAGCTCGTGGTTCGGCGCGCGGGTGACCACCGGCGCCGGCGGGAGCTTCCGCATCCACGGCGAGGCGCCGGCGGGCGGGCTGCGCCTGCGGGCCACGGCGCGCGGCCGCTACCTCGAGCGTCCGCTGCCGCTGGATGCGGGGACGGAGGGACTCGAGCTGGTCCTCGGCGCGGCCGGCGGAGTGGTGCTGCCGCTGCAGGTGCCGCCGGGCCTCGACAGTCGCGACCTCGCGCTGGTCGCGCGCCCGCTCGCCGACCCGGCGAGCCCGCGGGCCGGCCGCCTGACCGGCGACCGCGACGGCGACCGCGCCGAGTGGAACGCGCTGCCGCCGGGCCGCTACGAGCTCGAGGTCGGGCTGCGCGGCTTCGAGGAGCCCGTCCTGCGTCGCGGGCCGGTGCCGGTCGCCGCGGGCGCCACCGCCGAGCTGAGCGGCGCCGACCTGCGCGGCGCGCTGGCCTGGGTGAGCCTGACCCTCGTCGACGGCGAGGGCCGCGGCGCGGCGCGGCGCGCGACGGTGCGCCGGCTGACCCGCGACGGCCGCGGCGGCGTGGGCGGCTTCCGCGCCCTCGACGAGTTCCGCGTCGCGGTGCCGGTGGTGCTGGCCGACCCACGCGACGTGACCGTGCGCCTCGAGGGACACCGCCCCGCGCGCCTGCCGGCGCTGACGCGCGACGCCGAGGTGCTGCTCGAGCCGGTCCGCCCGACCACGCTCCTCCTGCCCGAGGCCTTCCCGTCCGCCCCGCCCGGCGCCCGCCTGCGCCTGACCCTGCGGCGCGATTGGGAGCCGGGCGAGGCCGACGCCGCCGCGCCCGAACCGCCGGCCCTGGACGGCGAGCTGAGTCCCGGCGGCCGCCTGAGCGCGGACCTGCCGAGCGCGGGCCGCTACGTGATGTTCTGGACCTTCGTGCGCAGTAGCGAGGCCGGCGAGCAGCCCGTGCGGGTGCTGGCCAGCCGCTTCGCGGTCGCCGAGACCGCGCTCGGCGGCGAGCTGCGCGTGCCCGCCCCCGAGGAGGAACCCCGATGAGACCGCTCCCCGGCCTGCTCGTCCTCGCCGCCCTGGCCGCGGCCTGCGTCAACGTCCCGCCGCTGCCGCCGCCGCCCGCGCCGCCGCCGCCCGCCTTCGACGCCGCGGCGCCGCGGCCGAACATCCTGCTCGTGCTGGCCGACGACCTCGGCTGGGGCGACCTCGGCTGCTACGGCGGCGACCTGGCCACGCCGCGGATCGACGCGCTGGCGGCCGAGGGGGTGCGCTTCACCGACTTCACGACCACCTCGCCGGTGTGCACGCCGAGCCGCTACTCGATCCTCACGGGGCGGCACCCCGAGCGCGCGCTGGCCGGGCTCGAGCGGGTCGGGATGATGACCGACCCGGCGCACACCGCGCACCGCCTGACCGGCGCCGAGCCCACGGTGGCCGAGCTGCTGCGCGCCGCCGGCTACCGCACCGCGCTGTTCGGCAAGTGGCACCTCGGCCACGGCGACGCCGGCGCGCTGCCCACCGCGCACGGCTTCGAGGCCTTCCTCGGCGCCGCCGGCGGCTGCGTGGACTACTGGACGCACGCCTACGGCGACATCCCCGACTGGTACCGCGACGAGGAGCCTCTCGAGCAGGAGGGCTACGCCACCGAGCTGATCACGCGCGAGGCGCTGGCCTGGCTGCGCCGCGAGGACGCGCGCCCCTTCTTCCTCGTCGCCTCCTACACCGCGCCGCACTACGGCAAGAGCCGCGACGACCCGCTGCCGCCCTTCACCCTGGCGCCGCGCAAGGCCGGGCCCCCGGACCGCGACGCCCGCAGCGGCGCGCCGCTGCAGCGCTGGAACACGCTGCAGGTGCCGGCCGCCGCGCTGGCGGCGGTCGAGGGGGTCGACCCCTTCGCGCCGAGCCGCGGCCAGCTGCGCCGCGCCTACGCGGCCATGGTCGGCTCGCTCGACGAGGGCGTGGGGGAGCTGCTCGACGAGCTCGACCGCCTCGGCCTGGCCGAGGACACGCTGGTCCTCTTCGTGGCCGACAACGGCCCGGACGCCACGCCGTCGAACGCCGGCGACAGCGGCCCGCTGCGGGGCGCCAAGCACAGCCTTTACGAGGGCGGCGTGCGCGTGCCGGCCCTGGCGCGCTGGCCCGGGCGCGCCGACGGCGGCCGCGTGGACGCCGAGGCGCACTCGACCCTCGACCTGCTTCCGACCCTGGCCGCGCTGGCCGGCGCGCCGCTGCCGGAGGGCCCGCTCGACGGCCTCGACCGCGCGCCGCAGTGGTTCGAGGGGGCCGCGTCCGCCCCGCGCACGCTGGTCTGGCGTCACGGCGGCAGCCGCGCGATCCGCGTCGGCGACGAGAAGTGGATCGACGGCGCGCTGCACGACCTGGCGGCCGACCGGGCCGAGCGCGAGGACCTCGCCGCCGAGCGGCCGGAGCGCGCCGAGGCCCTGCTCGAGGAGCTGAAGGAACGCTTGGCCGCCTTCGCCGCCGCCCGGCCGCGCCCCGAGGAGGAGGCCGTCGCCGGCGAGTGGGGGGTGGAGGCCGAGGTCTTCCCGGCCACCCTCGACGGCGGCCTGCCGCTCACCCTCGGGGCCGACGGCAGCGCCCGCAGCGCCAACCTCGGCGGCGTCCTGGCCTGGCGCCGCACCGCCCGCGGCGGCCTCGAGCTGCTCGGCGAGGAGGGCCGCGTGATGCACCGCTTCCCCTTCTGGGACCCCGCCGCCGAGGCCTTCCTGGGCGTCCTGGCCGAGCGCCCGGCGCGCCTCGTCCGCCGCTGATCGGCGGCTCCGGGGCGGCCGGGGCTGCTAGAATGCGCCGTTCCGGAGACCCCTGAGAATGAGCAAGACGCACCAGATCGCAGTCCTCGCCGGCGACGGCATCGGCCCCGAGGTGGTCCGCGAGGGCCTCCGCGTCCTCGACGCCGTCGAGGAGCGCTTCGGCTTCCGCACCGAGCGGGTCGAGTACCCCTTCGGCACCGAGCACTGGCTGAAGACCGAGCAGATCTTCCCCGACGCCGAGTTCGAGGCCGTCCAGCAGATGGACGCCGTCCTCCTCGGGGCGATCGGCGACCCCCGCGCCCCCGTCGGCCTGATCGAGCGCGGCATCATCGGCAAGCTGCGCTGGGAGCTCGACATGTACGTCAACCTGCGCCCGATCAAGCTCTACGACGAGCGCTACTGCCCGCTGAAGGGCAAGGGCCCGGCCGACGTGGACATGCTGATCGTGCGCGAGAACACCGAGGACGCCTACGTCCACCCGCCGGTGTTCCAGCACCAGGGCACCGCCGACGAGGTGGCCGAGCAGCCGATGCGCTACACCCGCAAGGGCACCGAGCGCATCATCCGCTACGCCTTCGAGCTGGCCATGACCCGCCCGCGCAAGCAGCTGACCCTGATCGACAAGGCCAACGCGGTGCGCGCCCAGGACCTCTACACCCGCGTCTTCGAGGAGGTCGCGGAGGAGTACCCCGAGGTCACCACCGACCACGCCTACATCGACGCCGCCTGCATGTGGATGGTGAAGAACCCCGAGTGGTTCGACGTCGCCGTGACCACCAACCTGTTCGGCGACATCATCACCGACCTCGGCGCCATGGTGCAGGGCGGGATGGGAGTCGCCGCCTCGGCCAACCTCCACCCCGGCCGGCTCAGCCTGTTCGAGCCGATCCACGGCAGCATGCCGAAGGCCGCCGGCAAGAACACCGCCAACCCGGTGGCGACGATCAGCGCGATCTCGCTGATGCTCGACTACCTCGGCGAGAAGGAGGCCTCGGCCGCGGTCGAGAGCGCCATCGGCGACCTGCTGCGCAGCGACCGGGTCAAGGGCCTGAAGGCCGGCCTGCACTCGACCACCGAGTGGGGCGACATGGTCCTCGAGCAGCTCTCCGCCGTCCCGGCCTGAGGCCGGCGGGAATAGGCTGAGGGGGATGCCCGCGCCGCATCCCCCCGCCGACCGCGTGATCCGCGCCGCCACCGCGGCGGACGCGCCGCTCGTCCTCGAACTGATCCGCGGCCTGGCCGAGTACGAGCGCCTGGCCCACGAGGTGGTGGCGACCGAGGCGCGGCTGCGCGAGCACCTCGGCGGCGACCCGCCGGCCTGCGAGGCCCTGCTCGCCTTCAGCGGGGGCGCGGCGGTCGGCTTCGCGCTGTTCCACGGCACCTACTCGACCTTCCTGGCCCGCCCGGGCATCCACCTCGAGGACCTCTACGTGCCCGAGGAGCACCGCGGCCGCGGGCACGGCCGCGCCCTGCTCGCGCGGCTCGCGGCGCTGGCCGTCGAGCGCGGCTGCGGGCGGCTCGAGTGGGCGGTGCTCGACTGGAACGAGCCCGCCATCCGCTTCTACCGCGGGCTCGGCGCCGCGCCGCTCGAGGAATGGCGCAGCTTCCGCCTGACCGGCGCCGCACTCGAGGCGCTGGCGGCCGACGCGGAGCCGGCATGAGCGCCGCGCCGGAGGCCTTCCTCGCCCGCCCGCACCGCACCCTGCTCGGGTTGGCCTTCCCGGTCCTGCTGTCGCTGATCGCCGAGCCGGTCGCGGCGCTGGTCGACACCGCCTTCGTGCGCAGCCTCGGCGCCGTGCCGCTGGCCGCGGTGGGGGTGGGGGGCGCGCTGCTCTCGGGCGTGTTCTGGATCTTCAACTTCCTCGGCGTGGCGACCCAGTCGGAGGTGGCGCAAGCCGCCGGCGCGGCCGACCCCGAGGGGAGCCGCCGCGCGGTCGGCCTGGCGCTGACCTGGGCGCTCGTCCTCGGCCTGGGCATCGCGCTGCTCGGCTGGCTGACGGGCCCGGCGGCGGTGACGGCGATGGAGGCCGAGGGCGCCGTCCACGACGACGCGGTCACCTACCTGCACATCCGCCTTCTGGCGGCGCCCGCCGTGCTGCTCATCGTGGCGTCCTTCGGCGCGTTGCGCGGCGCGCTGGACATGCGCGCGCCGTTGGTGGTGGCGGTGGTCGCCCACGGGCTGAACGTGCTGCTCGACTGGCTGCTCATCTTCGGCGTCGGACCTTTCCCGGCGCTGGGCGTGGCGGGCGCGGCCTGGGCCACCGTGGCCAGCCAGTGGCTCGCCGCCGCGATGGCCCTCACGATGCTGGTGCGCCGCCTCGGGCTGCCGGTGCGCGCGCCGCTGCGCGAGGGCCGGGCGCTGCTGCGCATCGGCGGCGACCTCTTCGTGCGCACCGGCCTGCTCACCGTCTTCCTGGTGCTCGGCACTCGGGCCGCCACTTCGATCGGCGCGGAGGCCGGCGCCGCCCACCACGCCATCCGCAGCGTCTGGCTGTTCACCGCGCTGGTGCTCGACGCCATCGCGGTCAGCGCGCAGAGCCTGGTCGGCGGCTTCTTCGGGGCCGGCGCGGTGGCCGCCGCCCGCCGCGTGGCCGCGGTCTCCTGCGGCCGGGGGCTCGTGGTGGGCGGGCTGATCGCCGCCGCCATGCTGGCCGCGCAGGACGCCGTCGCCGCCTGGCTGGTGCCCCCCGAGGCCTGGCCGCTGTTCGCCGCTGCCTGGCTGCCGGCCGCCCTGGCCCAGCCGCTCAACGCGGTGTCCTTCGTCACCGACGGCCTCCACTGGGGCACCCGCGACTACGCCTTCCTGCGCAACGCCATGACGGCCGCCTTCCTGGTCGGCGCCGGCCTGCTGCTGGCCCTCGACCTGGGCCGGCCGGGCGCCCTGACCGCCGTCTGGTGGGTCACCGGCCTGTGGATCACCGTCCGGGCCGCCTTCGGCCTGGCGCGGGTCTGGCCGGGCCTGGGAAACAGTCCCTGGAGGGGTTAGGGACAGGCGAGCCCCGGCTCCGCGCGGTCGGGGGTACGCATGGACCTGCCCCGCCTCGACCTGGACACCCTGCGCCGCGAGATCGTCGGCGCCGACGCGAGCATCGAGACGCCCTTCGGCCGGCGCCCGATGACCTACGCCGACTACACCGCCTCGGGGCGCTGCCTCGGCTTCGTCGAGCGCTTCCTGCTGCGGGTGCAGCGGCTCTACGCCAACACCCACACCGAGGACGACGTCAGCGGGCGCAGCATGTCGCGGCTGCTCCACCAGGCCGAGCAGGCGATCAAGGACGGGGTCCACGCCGGGCCGGGCGGCAAGCTGATCGCGGTCGGCTCGGGCTGCACCGCGGCGATCGACAAGTTCCAGCAGATCCTCGGCGTGCAGCTGCCGCCGGCCACGGCGCGGTTGCTCACCGAGCTGGCCCGCGCCAGCCTGGGCGAGGGGATGGGGCGCTTCGAGGAGGCCCTGCGCGCGCGGCGGCCGGTGGTCTTCCTCGGCCCCTTCGAGCACCACTCGAACGAGATCACCTGGCGGCAGAGCCTGGCGGAGGTGGTGCCGGTGCGGCTGGGCGCCGACGGCGGCATCGACCTCGCCCACCTCGCCGCGCTGCTCGCCGAACCGCGCTACCTCGGGCGGCTGCGCATCGGCTCCTTCTCGGCGGCCTCGAACGTCACCGGGCGGCTGGCCCCGGTGGGGGAGATCGCCCGCCTGCTCCACGCGCACGACGCGCTGGCCTGCTTCGACTACGCCGCCTGCGCGCCCTACGTGCGCATCGACATGAACCCCGCGCCCGGCCCGGAGGGGGGCGACCCCAGCCTGGACGCCGTCTTCCTGTCGCCGCACAAGTTCCTCGGCGGGCCGGGCTCGAGCGGCGTGCTCGTGTTCCAGGAGCGCCTCTACCCGGCCGAGCTGCCGCCCACCGTGGCCGGCGGCGGCACGGTGGACTACGTCGGCCCGCACGACCACGACTTCCTGCGCGACGTCGAGGAGCGCGAGAAGGCCGGCACCCCCGGGGTGCTGCAGACGATGAAGGCCGCGCTGGCCTTCCTGGTCAAGGACGCGGTCGGGATCGAGCGCATCGAGGCGCGCGAGCACGAGCTGCTGGCCCGCGCGATGGAGCGCTGGGCGGCCAACTCGGCGGTCGAGATCCTCGGCGACCCCGACCCGTCGCGGCGCTGCGCGATCGTCTCCTTCAACGTGCGCGACCCGCGCGGCCCCGTCCTGCACCCCAAGTTCCTCACCGTGCTGCTGAACGACCTGTTCGGCGTGCAGAGCCGCGCCGGCTGCTCCTGCGCCGGCCCCTACGGGCACGCCTTGCTCGGCATCGACGAGGCCACCAGCGAACGCTACCGCGAGCAGGTGCGGCAGGGCTGGCTGGGGATCAAGCCGGGCTGGTGTCGCGTCGGGCTGCACTACGCGATGGACGAGGCCGAGGTCGGCTACCTGGTCGAGGCGGTGGACTTCGTGGCCCGCGAAGGATGGCGCTTCCTGCCGCTCTACGACTTCGACCTGCGCGCGGCGACCTGGGCGCACCGCGAGCGCGCGGTCGAGCCGGAGGACTTCGAGTTGGCCGCCGCGCTGCGGCTGCGCCCGCCCGAGCCGGAGCTCGGGGCGGTCGAGCGCCGGCGGCAGTACGCCCACGCGCTGGCCGAGGCCGAGCGCCTCGCCGGAGAGCTGGCCGCGGCGCCGGCGCCGCCGCTGCGCCGCCTCGAGGGCGAGCTCGGCGAGCTGCAGTTCTTCAGCCTCTGATCCTTCCCGGCGGCGCCGCGCGGGCGGGAAGAAAAATCCGTCGCGGCCGGACGCGGGGCTCCCCCCCGGCACCCGACGGGGCACGCGGCTTGCGTCGCTCGCGCAGCGCAAAGCACCTTCGCAGGCTTCGCGGCGGCGGATCGCGCCGCGGGTCAGGCGTGATCACGACCTTCGACCGCACGAGGTCCTCGCGCGTCGCCTGTCGCGCGGCGGCCGCGGAATCTCCGCGCGGCCCGGCGCGGATCCCCCCTTGAGTCGCGCGCCGGCGGGCCTAGCGGCGAAGGATATGAAGAAGCGACCCCGGACCTGGACAGCCTTCCTGATGCTGCTCGCCGGTGTCCTCACCGTGGCAGCCTGCCGAGCCCCCTGGAGATCCTCCAGCACCGAGGCCGGCGCGAACAACCAGGCCTCTCCGACCCGCTGGGACGAGGGGCGCTGGAACGAGATCTCCTGGTCCTGAGCGGACCTGACCATCACCCCCGACCCTCCCCCAGGGTCACCCGGACCTTCTGATCCGGTTGCTCTCCCATGCGTCCTTCCTTGCTCCTCCCGTCCGCGCTGGCCTGCGCGGCGGGTCTCCTCGCCGGCCACGCCGCCGGCTCGATCCTCTCCCCGCAGGACCCGGATCCGCACTGGTTCTGGGGTGAAGCCGCCGGCCCGCCCAGCATGGGCCCGGCGGTCCTGTTCCAGCCGCACACGCGCGCCATGGCAGAAGAGGTCAACAACAACTTCTGCCGGATCGTCGAACAGATCGACGGTCCTGTCCTGAGCACCCTCGACGACCACGAGGGCTGGCTCACGATGCACGACGCCGACCTGCTCGACCAGGCCGTCCGGCTGGACGACCACGACCTCGAGCTGGCCGGCCACGACGCCGCCCTGGCCGACCTGCAGGGCCGCAGCTCGATCCTCGAGACGCGCATGGCCTCCGCCGAGGGGGCCCTGGCCGACCTGCAGCTGCGGACGGCCGCGGTCGAGGGAGCGGTGGCCCAGGCGGACGCCCGCATCACCGCCCTCGAGGGCCGCATGGCCGTGGTCGAGGACTTCGTCCTGAACGTCGCTCCGACGTTGCACGGCGAGGCCCGGTTCGACTCGGTCGGCGGCCACAGCTGGACCGTGCCTCCCGGGGTCACCCGCGTCCGCGTCACGCTGGCCGGAGCCGGCGGCGGCGCGGGGATCTACGGCGTCACCACCGCCCCCGGCGGCAGCGGCGCCACGATCTGGCTGCAGGAGGTCGACGTCACCCCCGGCGAGGTCCTGAGCCTCGACGTGGGCGGCGGCGGCGCCAGCGTGACCGGAGCCGGCGCGACGGCCGACCCCGGCGGCGCCTCGCGCGTCGTCGCGGTGGCCGGGACCTGGACCGCCTCCGGCGGCGGCGGGGCCACGGCCCCGAGCGAACCGCTCGACCCCGGGATCCCGGGGGCCGACCCCGCGCCGCGCGAGGGCTTCGCCTTCCGCGAGAACGGCCGCGGCAGCACCAGCACCGCCCCCGGCGGTGACGGCGCGATCCTCCTCCGCTGGTAGTCCCTGCCAGCGTTCCCTCCAAGCATGAGCAACAGCTCGCACCGTGAGGAGTGCGTACCCATGCGACTCATCTTCCGTAGCGCCGCAGCCGTCGCGGTCCTCCTGACGGCGACCGCCGGGTCCTCCGCCCAGGAGCCTTGCGGCCAGTTCATGAACGGCGAGGTGGAATTCCCGTTCCACGCCGCCTTCATCACCGGGCGGAACTTCACCCTCGAGGCCTGGGTGCGCGACACCGCCTTCCCCGGCGGGAACCTCGACCTCTTCTCGCGCTGCGACCCGGGCAACACCGAGAACAAGTGCCTGCGCATCGAGCCGGACGGCAGCCTGTCCGCGCTCTACCAGGACATCCTGCCCGGCGACCTGCGCACGCCCCCCGGCATCTACCCCTTCGACCAGGACTGGCACCACGTCGCCCTGGTGATCGACGACGCCAACGGTCGCGCCTCGATCTACCTCGACGGGGTGCGCGAGGCCCAGATGCAGCTGCGCGCCGGCAACGTCGGCAACGCGGTCGGCCTGCCCGCCCTGCTCGGGGCACCGGGCGCCACCGGCTGGCAGGTCACCGAGCTGCGCGTCTCCCGCGTCCCGCGCTACACCCAGGCCTGGGACCCGCCCGGCGAGGACTGGGTCTCCGACCCGGCCACCATCCTGCTCGTCGACTTCGACGAGGGGCAGGGGGCGACCCTGGTGGTCGACCACTCCTCCCACGGCATGCTCGGGACCGTCCGCGGCCGCGTGCTGATGGGGATGAGCGGCAAGGGCGGCGACGCCGACCACGACGGTATCCAGGACCAGGAGGAGCTGGCCCTCGGCTGCCTGCCCTTCGACCTCGACAGCGACGACGACGGCGTGTCGGACATCGACGAGTTGCAGTCGCGCCACACCTACGGGCGCAGCGACCCCGCCGTGGCGGACAGCGACGGCGACGGCCTGCTCGACGGCACCGAGCTGGGCGTGGCCCTCCCGATCCCCGACCTCGCCAGCCACGGCATCGCCGGCACCGCCACGTGGCGCTTCGTGCCCGACGGCGACGCGGGGGCGACCACCACCGACCCGACCGACCGCGACAGCGACGACGACGGCCTCGAGGACGGCGAGGAGGACCTCGACCGCGACGGCGCCGTCGGACCGGACGAGCTCGACGCCTCCGACCCCGACACCGACGGCGACTGGCTGCAGGACGGCACCGAGTCCGGCCTGACCAGCGGCCGCCCGCACACCGACCCGGCGGTCTTCATCCCCGACGCCGACCCGGGCACCGTCACCGACCCGCTCGACCCCGACACCGACGGCGGCTCGCCCTGGGACGGCCCGATGAGCGACGGCCGCGAGGACCTCAACCGCAACGGCGCCTACGAGCCGCTGCTGAACGAACTCGACCCGCTGCACCCGGCGGACGACCACTTCCGCATCGACATCCCCATGCTGGTCAGCGGCCAGCCCTTCGTGATCGACGTGATGAGCGCGCGCCCCTACGCCACGGTCCACACGCTCTACACGCGGCACGGGTGGGGGCCGAGCTACCTGCTCGACATCGGCCTGACCATCCGCCTCGACGCCATGTGGGCGCGCTACGACACGCCCATCCACGCCAACGCCAACGGCGACGCCGTCCACTTCGACACCCTGCCGTGGATCGGCTCCGGATTCCCCGTCTTCTACCAGGCGGTCGAGTCCGTCCCCGGGCCCTTCGGGCTCAGCTACCGCCTGTCCTACGCCCGCTCGGTGGTGGTCCTGTGACCCGGCCACGAGCCCTGGAGAACCCGACATGCGAACGCAACGACTCCTGACCCTGGCCGCCGCCGGCGCCCTGTGCGCCCCGCTCGCGGCCCAGTCCCTGCCGGCGGGGGACCACGCCGTCCAGTTCATGGGCGGCGAGGTGTCCTACGGCAACCACCTGGCCTTCGCCACCGGCCGCGACTTCACCGCCGAGGCGTGGGTGCGCGCGACGCCCCTCGTCACCGGCCCCTTCGACCTCCTGCGCCGCTTCGACCCGCCGAACGAGACGAAGCTGCTGCGGCTCCACCTCGACGGCGCGGTGGAGGCGCACTACTACGGCCCGCTGACCGGCCCGCTCGACACCCTGCCGGGGGCGCTGCCCTTCGACCAGGACTGGCACCACGTGGCGCTGGTGGTGGACGAGGGGCAGGCCGCCGCCACGGTCTTCGTCGACGGCGCGGTGGCCGCCAGCCAGCCGCTCGGCCCGGGCTTCACCGGCTACTCGGTCAACGCCATGACCGTGGTGGGCCGCCTCGGCGCCTCCGGCTGGCAGATCAGCGCCCTGCGGGTGTCGCGGGTCGCCCGCTACGCGGCCCCCTTCACCCCGCGCGACCCCGGCCTCGACGGCCACTGGCCGGCCGACCCGGACACCCTGCTGCTGGTCACCGCGGAGTTCCCCGAGTTGTTCCACGCCGGGCAGCCGCCCGGCCTGGCCGACCGCTCGCCGCTGCGCCTGCCGCCGCAGGCCAGCGGGATCGTCCGCGGCCGCGTCTCCGGCATGCACGGCGACATGGACCGCGACGGCGTCCTGGACGACGCCGAGATCGGCGCGGGCACCTCGCCCTTCGACCTCGACACCGACGACGACGGCCTCTCCGACCTCGAGGAGTGGCTGCAGCCGGCCAGCACCGGCACCGACCCGCTGGTGCGGGACACCGACGGGGACCGGGTCCAGGACGGCACCGAGCTCGGTGTCACCGCGCCGTGGATCGGCGAGCCGCGGCTCGACGTCCTGGGCACCGACCTCGCCGTGTGGCAGCGCGACAACGACCCGGCGACGCGGACCGACCCGCTCGACCGCGACACCGACGACGACGGCTTCTGCGAGTCGGACGAGGACCGCGACCTCGACGGCCACGCCGACCCGGGGGAGACCGACGCCGCGAAGATCGACACCGACGGCGACTGGATCCAGGACGGCACCGAGTCCGGCCTGACCACCGCCGACGTCTGCCCGGACACCAACCTCGCGGTCTTCGTCGAGGACGCCGACCCGGCCACCCACACCGACCCGCTCAACCCGGACAGCGACTTCGGCTCGCCCTTCGACGGCCCGCTGCACGACGGGCGCGAGGACCTGAACCGCAACGGCGCGGTCGAGATGGGGGAGACCGACCCGCTCGACAACACCGACGACCACCTCGAGGCGCGCATCCCGGGCCTGTCGCCGGGGCAGCCGTACTACCTCGTGGTCCAGGACGGGAAGCCCGGGGCCTGGATCGACTTCTACGTCGGCCTGAACGGCTTCGGCCGCACCGCGGTCGGCGCGGCGAGCGGCTTCGACCTGGGCCTCCAGGGGCCCTTCGAGGCCGGCTTCCCGATGCAGCGGCTGCTCCAGCTCGACGCCGCCGGCAGCGGGGTGTACGCCGGCGTGCTGCCCGCCACGATCCCGACCGGCCTCCGGGTCTACTACCAGGCCCTGGAGGTGACCGGCAGCTCCGACCTCCGCCTCTCCTACCCCGAGGACCACACGATCCTCTGAAATCCGGCCCTCCTCGGCCCCCGGAGCGGGGTGTTCCAAAGCGGAACACCCCGTTCTGGGCTATACTCGGAAACTCCCCCCGGCGGCCCGATTCCGCCGGAATCCGCTTCCTTTTCCCCGTCCCCGCCACCCATGTCCGCATCCTCTCCCGAGGCGGGCCCCGTGCTGCCCGCGCGCGCCGAGGTCCTCGCCCAGGTCCGGTCCCTCCTCGCCGAACTCCTCAACCTCGAGTCCGAGGACTCGATCCAGGCCGGGAGCCGCCTGGTCGACGACCTCCAGGTCGACAGCCTCGGCATGGTCGACATGGTCACGCTGGTCGAGGAGAGCTTCGAGCTGAAGCTGGCCTCGAACACCGACCTGACCGCCATCCAGACGGTGGACCACATCGTCGACCTCGTCCTCGAGCACCTGGCGAAGAAGGCGGCCTGAGATGGCCTACACCCCGCCGCCCTTCCCGAGCTTCCCCGACCCCGACACGCTCGACAGCTACTTCGTCGCCGGCCGCAACATGTGGCCGGACCTCGACGAGTTCAAGAAGTGGGAGCTCGACCGGACGCAGGTGCCGGACAAGGTCATCGACTTCCTGCGCAGCACCTCGCTGATCGAGTACGGCGTCTCGCAGTACGTCCGCGGCTACCTCGAGTTCTACGGCCACGACTTCAAGCTGGCCATGTGGTCGGCGATCTGGGCGGCCGAGGAGTACACCCACTACCTCGTCCTGCGCCGCATGCTCGAGGCGCTCGGCGACGGGCTGACCGCGGAGGACTTCGCCGGCCTCGAGCGCGGGGACTTCTACGACAGCTACGTGGCCTACCTGCACCGCCTGCGCATCGACGGCATGGACCCGCGCATGGAGCAGCTGGTCTTCGGCGTGGTGCAGGAGCACTCCGCCGCGGTGGCCTACACCGCCGCCGCCAAGCAGTGCGGCGACCCCCGGCTGGCCAAGGTGCTCAAGCGCATCGCGCGCGACGAGGTGCGCCACTCGCGCTTCAACCAGGTCGGCCTCGAGTCGATGGTGCGCTACTGCCCCGCCGAGCAGCGCGAGATGATCTGGCCGATGTTCCGCCGCGTGATCAAGGAGCTCGAGATGCCGCAGGCCCACGTCGCCTACTTCGACGAGAAGCAGATGGGCAGCGAGCTCTACCACAGCTTCTGGGACGCGCAGGACTGGTCGCGCATGGTGCTCTACCTGACGCAGTACTTCGGCCGCTTCCGCAAGCCGCTCGAGGACCGCGTCGAGGACCTGGCCGACCCGGTCGAGGAGGCCGTCGAGCAGCTCGGCGCCGAGGAGCCGGCCGCCGGCTGAGATGGCCGAGGCGCTCTACCACAAGCTCTACCGCCGGCTCGAGCCCGTGCGGTGGAGCCTGGCCGAGGTGCCCTTCGACGACATCCCGCGCGAGCGGGTGACGCGGGACACGCTCGACTTCGTGCGCGTCAACGCGCTGATGGAGCTGAGCTCGCTGTACGCCACGCGGATGTTCCTGCGCGACTTCCGCCACGACACCGACTTCTGCCAGTTCATGAGCATCTGGTACTTCGAGGAGATGCGCCACTACCTGGTGCTCGCGGAGTACCTCAAGCGCTTCGGCCTCGAGCCGCAGCCCGAGGAGCTGCCGGCCCTCGACACCGAGCTGAAGGAGGCGCCGTGGGCGCCGACCCTGGCCATGCACTGGTGCGGCGAGCTGCGCCTGGGCATCTGGTACCTGCGCTGGGCCGAGTCGGTCGACGGCGAGGACCCGGTGCTGGCCGGCATCTTCCGCACCATCGCCGAGGACGAGTACCGCCACGCGCAGTGCTACGAGGACTTCATGCACCGCGCCCTCGAGCGCGAGCCGGCGCTGCTGCTCGACTTCCTCAACACGGCCAAGTGGATGCTGGTCAACCCGCAGGGCGACAAGCACCCGACCACCTTCGCCGAGGGCAGCGCGGACGGGCTGGCGGTGTCCGACCACATCGAGGGCTACGAGGCCTTCCTGCGCCGCGTGCAGGAGAACGTCACCGCCGAGGACGAGGCGCGCCTCGAGCGCCGCATCCTGAAGACCCTCTCGCGGCTGAGCGGCCGCGAGCTGACCCGCCGCGCCGACCTGGTGCGGCTGACCCGCGAGCTCGCCGCCGGGCGCGCCGCCGCCCCTGGAGCCCGCTGATGAGCACCTCCCCCGTCCCGCCCGACGCGCGCGTCGCCACCGGCGACAGCGGCGTCCACTACGACACGCCGCCGCTCGTGTTCGAGCGCCTGCTCGACCGCAACATGAACTACTCCTCCGGCTACTACCTGACCGGGGAGGAGTCGCTGGACGACGCGCAGACGGCCAAGATGGACAAGATCGCCGCCATGTGCGGCTTCCGCCCCGGCGACCGCGTGCTCGACCTGGGCTGCGGCTGGAGCGGCCCGGCGACCTACTTCGCCGACGTCCACGGCTGCCACGTCACCGGCTACACCCTGAGCGAGGTGCAGCGCGACTTCGCCATGGCCCGCGCCGAGGCGCGCGGCTGCGCCGACCGCCTCGACATCCGCGTGCAGAACGTGCTCGACGCCGAGCTGGAGGAGGGCCGCTTCGACCACGTCGTCTTCCTCGAGAGCATCATCCACATGTGGGAGAAGGACCAGATCTTCGCCCGCTGCCACGCCGCGCTGAAGCCCTCCGGCATGCTCTTCGTGCAGGAGAGCTGCTACGACCGTGACTCGCGCACCGAGGAGTACCGCGGCGACCGCGGCTTCGGGGCGGTGGACGAGGCCTTCGGCGGCACCACGGTGATGGTCTCGGCCGGCGAGATGCTCAAGCAGATGGAGGAGCAGGGCTTCTCCCCGGTCTACCTCGAGAACATCTCGAACCACTACAAGCGCACGCTGGCCCAGTGGTGCGAGAACCTCGACCGCCACGGCGAAGAGATGAAGGCCGCCGCGCCGGAGTTCTTCCCGCTGCTGCGCCGCTACCTGATGCTCGCGCTGGCGACCTACCGCATGGAGCAGACGCAGTGCTTCCTGCTCGCGGCGCAGAAGTCGCCGCAGGGCTGGATCCGCCGCGTCCCGGGGCCGCGCCCCTGATCGCCGTGCAGCCGGCCTGCGGCGAGGAGCTGTTCGACGCCGTCGAGGCGGCCGCGCGCGAGGCGCCGGACGAGGTCGGCCTGCGCCTGGTCGAGGACCTGCAGGGCAACGCCCGCGAGCTGAGCCGCGCCCGCATCCTCGAGCTGGCGCGGCGCGGCGCGGCGGGCCTGCGCGCGGCGGGCCTGCGCCCCGGCGACCGCCTGCTGCTCGACCTGCCGACCGGCGAGGAGATCCTGGCCGCCCTGCTCGGCGCCTTCCACCTCGGCGCCTGGCCGGCCGCGGTGGCCCCGCTGCGCCACCGCCGCAGCGGCGCCGCCGAGGCCGAGTGGGGCGCGCTGGTCGAGCGGCTGCAGCCGGCGCTGGTGGTCTCGCTCGACCCGCCGCCGGCCGCGGGCGTCCCCTTCCTGCCGGCCGGCGAGCTGCTCGCGGCCGACCGGGCGCAGGCCGGGCCGCGCGCGCCCGCCGCCGAGGTGGCCTACGTCCAGTTCAGCTCGGGCAGCACCGGGACGCCGAAGGCGCTGCAGCTCGACCTGCCCGGCGTGGTGGCGAACCTGCGCGCGATGGTGCGCCACATCCCGCTCCACGCCGACGACCACATCGTCTCGTGGCTGCCGCTCTACCACGACATGGGCCTGTTCGGCACGCTGCTCATCGCGCTGCACCGGCGCTGCACGCTGACCCTGTTCGACCCCTCGCTGTTCGCGCGCAACCCGCTGCTGTGGCTGCGGGTGGTCGACGCCTGCGGCTGCACGATCACGGTCGGCCCGCCGTCGGCCTACCGCGCCACCCTCGAGTTCCAGCGCCGCCGCCCGCTGGAGGGCCTCGACCTGTCGCGGTGCACCCGCTGGCTCTGCGGCGCCGAGCAGGTCACGCCCGCCCTGGTGCGCCGCTTCGCCGCCGAGCTGGTGCCGCTGGGCGCGCCTGCCGACGGCCTGAAGCCGGTCTACGGCATGAGCGAGATCACGCTGGCCGCCACCATGCCGCCGGTCGGGCGCGGCCCGCGCCTGCGCGAGCACGACGGCCTCGAGTGGACCGCGGTCGGCGTTCCGCTGACCGGCCAGCGCATGAAGGTGGTGGACGCGGCGGGGGAGGAGCTGCCGGCGGAGCGGGTCGGCCGCGTGCTGCTCGCCTCTCCCTCGCTCTACAGCCACGTGCTCGACCGCGGCGTGGCCGCGCCGCGCGAGGGCGAGTGGCTCGACACCGGCGACCTCGGCTTCGTCCACGACGGCGAGCTGTTCATCACCGGGCGCACGCGCGAGGTGATCATCAAGGGCGGGCGCAACTACTCGCCCGAGCGCGTCGAGGAGCTGGCGACCCGGGCCGACGGCGTCGACCGCGCGGCCGCCTTCGGCGTCTTCGACCCGCGCCGCGAGACCGAGCGCGCGGTGCTCGTGGCCGAGGTCCACCCGCGCCTGCTCGGCGACGCCGCCGGCCGCGACGCCCTGCGCCTCGCGCTGCGCGGAGGGCTGGCCGAGGCCGGCTACGAGATCGACGAGGTGGCCCTGGCCGCGCGCGGCACGCTGCCGCGCACGACCTCGGGCAAGCTGCGGCGCGGCGCTGCGCGCGAGGCCTTCGAGCGCGGCGACTTCGCGCCCGCCCGAGCGGGGGAGGGCGCGTGAGCGGCGTCCCGGAGGTCTGGATCACCGGCGTCGGCATGACCTGCGCCGCCGGCGTCGGCCGTGAGGACTGCTGGCAGGCCTTCCTCGCCGGCCGCTCGGGCGTCGGCCCGATCCGCGGCTACGACCCGGCCGGCGAGCCGGTCACCGTCGCCGGCGAGCTGCCGGAGGAGTGGGAGGCGCGCTTCAAGGCCGCCGTCCGCGTGCCCTTCGTGCGCCGCTTCTCGCGGCCGACGCGGATGAGCCTGTTCGCCGGGCAGGAGGCGCTGGAGCACGCCGGCGCCGATCCGGCGCAGCTCGACCGCGCGCGCTGCGGCGTGGCGATGGGCGTCGGCGGCGGTCCGGTGCACTACATCCAGCCGCTCGAGGAGGTGCTGCGCACCAAGCCCGAGGCGGCGGACCAGGTTTTCGACCACTACTTCGTGGTCAAGACGATGTTCAACGCGCCGGCCGGCATGCTGAGCATCGTGCACGGCTTCGAGGGGCCGTCCACCACCGCCTCGACCGCCTGCGCCAGCGGCTCGGCGGCGATCGCCCAGGGCCTCGACTGGCTGCGCTCGGGCCGCTGCGAGCTGGTCCTGGCCGGCGGCGCCGACAGCACGATCAGCCCGCACACGCTGCGCGCCTACCACGCCGTCGGCGCGCTGACGGCCGACAACGAGCGCGGCGCGACCGCCTGCCGGCCCTTCGACCGCAGCCGCTCGGGCTTCGTCATGGCCGAGGGCGCGGCGGCGCTGGTGCTCGAGACCGCCGCGCACGCCCGGGCCCGCGGGGCGCGCCCGCTGGCCGTGCTGCGCGGCGCCGGCTTCGTCAGCGAGGCGCACAAGCTGGCCACCCCGCTCGAGGACGGCAGCGGCATGGCGCGGGCGATGCAGGCCGCCCTGCGGGACGCCGGCGCCGACGCCGCCGAGGTGGCCCACATCAGCGCGCACGCGCCGTCCACGCCCTTCGGCGACGCGGCGGAGGCGCGCGGCATCGCGCAGGTCTTCGGCGCGCGCGGCGAGGAGGTCCCGGTCACCGCGCCGAAGGCGGTGATGGGCCACGCCATCGGCGCCAGCTCGGCGATCCAGGCCGCGCTGTGCGCCCTCAGCGTGGAGCGGGGGGTGGTGCTGCCGAACCCGCACCTCGAGGAGGTCGACCCCGAGGTCCGCCTCGCCCTGCCGCGCGCCGCCGTGGAGCGCCCGGTGCCGCTGGCGCTGTGCAACGCCTTCGGCTTCGGCGGGCACAACGTCTCGCTGCTGCTCGGGAGCTAGACCGGGCGGCGGACGCGCGGCCCGAGGGCGATCGCGTCGCGGCGGAAGGCCGCGGTGATGCCCTCGTACTTGGCGTCGAGGCCGAGGAACTGCTCGCGGCTCAGCGGGCTGAGCGAGAGCTCCGCGCCGCGGTGGCGCTCCTCCAGCGCGGCGGCCAGCGCGGCCGCGCGCGGCCCCTCGACCTCGGGGTCGCAGGGGTCGAGGAAGAGGAGGAGGTCCCAGTCCGAGTCGGGCCGGTGGTCGCCGCGCGCGCGCGAGCCGACCAGCTTGAGCGCCTGCAGGCGCTCGCCGTAGGTCGCGGCGATCTCCGTGACCAGGTCGAGCAGGAGCGGGAGCTCGGCCGGGTCGATGCGCGCCGCGAGGAGGGCCGGGGAGGCGCCGAAGTCGAGCGGGTCGCCGCTGCCGTCGGTGGCGACCCCCGCGAGGGCCGCCGCGGCGCGTTCCTGGTCGGCCGGCGCCACGGTCACGCGGGCCAGCCAGGAGCCGCCGAGCGCCTCGGGGAAGCCGTCGCCGAAGAAGCCCAGGGCCGGGTTGCCGGCGCCGCGGACCAGCTCGGCGGCGATGCCCAGGTCCTGCAGCAGCGCGCGGGCGTGGGCCGCCTCCTCGTCGCTCCCGACGAAGACGCAGGCGGGGGCCGTCCGGTCCGGCGCGTTGCTCATCGCCGCGCCTCCAGCACGGCGAGGCCGGCGCAGGCCGGGAGGACCGGGAGGAGCAGGGCCGGGAAGGAGCCCGGGCGATGGCGTCGGGTCATGGGAGAGTTCGGTGGAGGATCCGGGGCCGGAGCAGGGAACTCCGGCCCGGGCATCCTATCCCGCTCTCCGCGGCCTATTGGATCACCGCCACGCGCGGGGCCGTCGTGCGCGGCGCGGTGGTCGCGTCGACCACGCCCTGCGCGAAGAGGCGCACGCCGCGGGCGCCGAGCGCGGGGGGCAGGTTCCAGCTGCGGCTGAAGCTGCCGGACGCCCAGCCGACCAGGTTGGCGGTCGGCCCGATGTCGAGCGCCACGCCGCTCGGCACCGAGGGCTGGTCGTCGAGCGAGACGAGCAGCGCCACCACGCCCGGGCCGCTGACCGTCGCGGTGGCGACGCCGCCGCGCGCGGGGGCGGGGTCGCTCAGCGTGAGGCTGCCCGCGTACCCGCCGCCCGGCGTGACCGTCGGCAGGTTGTCGAAGACGATCACCTCCTCGTTGGCCTGGCAGGTGACGAAGAGCTTGCCGTCGGCGAAGGCGGCGTCGTTGGGCAGGGCGTATCCCTGGCCCACGCCGGTCACCGAGGTGGCGCTCAGCTCGACCAGGTTCAGGGCGTCGACCAGGTAGACCGTGTTGCCGGCCAGGTCGCAGGCGGCGACCAGGCTGCCGTCGGGGCTGATCGCCAGCCCGTGGACGCCGTTGCCACCCGAGAGGCGCACGGTCCGCTCGAGCGCGCCGTCGGCGCTCAGCACGAAGAGGCGCGGCCCGCAGTCGGTTCCGGCCAGCAGCAGCCGCCCGTCGGCGAGGCGCACGAGGTCCTGGCCGCCGGGGAAGACGCCGGTGCCCTCCTCGCGCGCGACGACGAAGTCCTCGGCCACGGCGCCGGCGCGGCGCACGACCAGGCCGCCCTCGCCGCCGGTCCAGGTGGCGGTGTAGCCGACGGTCGGCACGAAGAGCTCGTCGCCGTCGACCAGCAGGCGCCCGCCGCTGCGTCCGCCGCCGAGGTCGAAGCCGGCGTTCGGGTCGAGCTGCAGGCCGGCGGCGTCCACCGCGAAGACCTGGCCGCTGCCGTCGAAGGTGGTGACGTAGAAGCCCGGGCCGCCGGCCGCGACGCCGAAGGGGTAGCTCGAGCCGAAGCCGAAGGGGTCGGGCAGGACCACGTCGGCCAGCACGGCGCCGCTGGCGACGTCCCACACCGTCAGCGTGCCGGAGGTCGAGTTGCTCACCGCCGCCACGGTGGGGGAGCCGGCCGCGTCGTAGGCCACCGCGACCTCCTCGGGGTAGAGCCCGGCCTGCACCGAGCCGGTCACCGTCGAGCTCGCCGGGTCGATCAGCGCGACGACGTCGTTCGGGTTGAAGAAGTCGCCGGCGACGGCGACGAAGAGCTGGCCGGTCACCGGCTCGGCGGTGATGCCGAAGGGCTTGGCCGGGTTGCCGTTGCCGAGCCCGCTCAGCGGGATGTCGTGCGAGAAGGACTGCGCGGGCAGGACCGCGCACAGGGTGGCCGTCGCCAGGGACGGCGCGAGCAGACGCATGCTCATGTTCGACTCCTCCGGGAACCTCGCCCGGTGTCGGGGTTGCGCTGCCACCCGGTCCAGTCTTCCGACTCACGCATCGACCGGCTCCCTGCGCCTTCCCGCCTCGCGGCAGTGGCACGTGCAGGGGCCGTCCGCGTTCACGGCGGCGGGCCCGTGGAGGATTCTCACCTCCTTCCTGGTTCCGGGGGCGGGGCTGGGAAAGACCGGCCGCAGGGGTGCGGCCGGGAGGGATCGTACAGCGATGGAGCGTTGTCTCCAACCCGTGCCGCGGTTAGCTTCCGAGCGTCATGCCGCTGACCGCGCTCGCCCTGGTCCTCGCCGCCGCCGTCCCGCCGCCGCAGGAGGCCGCCGCGGCCGCCCCGCCGCCTCCCGCGCCCCACGGGGCGGTGCCCTCGGCGCGCCAGCTCGCCTGGCACGCGCGCGAGTTCTACGGCTTCCTCCACTTCACCACCAACACCTTCACCGGCAAGGAGTGGGGCTACGGCGACGAATCCCCGGCGGTCTTCGACCCGACCGACTTCGACGCCGACCAGATCGCGCGCGTCGCCGCCGAGGCCGGCATGCGCGGCCTCATCCTGACCTGCAAGCACCACGACGGCTTCTGCCTGTGGCCGACCGCCACCACCGAGCACGACGTCGCGGCCAGTCCCTTCCGCGACGGCGAGGGAGACGTGGTGCGCGAGGTCGCCGAGGCCTGCGCGCGCCACGGCCTCGGCTTCGGCGTCTACGTCTCGCCGTGGGACCGCAACCACCCCGAGTACGGCCGCCCGGCCTACGTCGAGGCCTTCCGCGAGCAGCTGCGCGAGCTGCTGACCGGCTACGGCCCGGTCTTCGAGGTGTGGTGGGACGGCGCCAACGGCGGCGACGGGCACTACGGCGGCGCGCGCGAGACGCGGCACATCGACCGCGCCACCTACTACGGCTGGGAGGAGACCATCGCCATGGTGCGCGAGCTGCAGCCCGACGCGGTGATCTTCAGCGACGCCGGCCCCGACGTGCGCTGGGTCGGCAACGAGAGCGGCGTGGCCGGCGACCCCTGCTGGGCCACCTACACGCCCGCGCCGCGCGAGGGCGAGACCGGCGCCGGGCCGGGCACGACTCGCTACTGGGAGGGGCCGAACGGCCACCGCGACGGCGCGCGCTGGATCCCCGCCGAGGCGGACGTCTCGATCCGGCCCGGCTGGTTCCACCACGCGGAGCAGGACGGCGCGGTGAAGACGCCCGAGCAGCTCGTCGACCTGTGGTACCAGTCGATCGGCCGCGGCGCCTCCTTCCTGCTCAACCTGCCGCCCGACCGGCGCGGCCGCATCCACGAGAACGACGTCGCCAGCCTGCGCGGCATGCGGGCGATCCTCGACGCCACCTTCGGCACGCGCGTGTCGGCCGGCGCCGCCGCCTGGGCCAGCGAGACCCGCGGCCACCACCCGGCCTACGCCGCCGACCGCGCGGTCGACGGCGGGGTGGAGGGGGACACGACGACCTACTGGTGCCCCGAGGACGGCACGACCACGGCCACCCTCGAGCTCGACTTCGGCGAGCACCGCTGGTTCAACGTGGTCTCGATCCGCGAGCACCTGCCGCTCGGCCTGCGCGTCGACGACTGGGCGCTCGAGTACTCGGTCGACGGCGGCACGCGCACCGGCGGCCACAGCCAGGGCTGGTTCCCGCTCGCCCACGGAACCGGCATCGGCGCCCGCCGCCTGTGGCGCGGCGACTTCGTCCGCGCCCAGCGGGTCCGCCTGCGGATCACCGACGCCGCCGCCTGCCCGGCCATCGCCGACTTCAGCGTCCACGCCGAGCCGGCGCGGGTGACCGCCCACGGCGCGCCCGCCGCCTTCCTCGGCGCGGCCAACGTCGTGCTCCGCGCCAATCGCCCCGACGCGCGCATCCGCTACACCCTCGACGGCAGCGCGCCGACGCTGCGCTCGACCACGCACGCGGCGCCGATCGAGCTGGACCGCAGCTGCGTGCTGCGCGCCGTGGCCGAGGTCGACGGCGTGCTCAGCCCCTTCGAGCTCGAACAGCGCTACGAGGCCTGGACCCCGGACAGCCTGCTGCCCGCCGTCGCCGTGGTCGGCGTGGAGCCCGGGCTGCGCTGGACCGCCTACGAGGGCGGCTGGCAGACGCTCGACCAGCTCGAAGAGGCCGAAGCCGCAGGCTCCGCGGCGAGCGGCGTGCACGACCGCCTCGACCTCGCGCCGCGGCCGCGCGACGAGCACTTCGCGCTGGTCTACGAGGGCTTCCTCGCCGTCCCGGCGGACGGGGTCTACCGCTTCCACCTGGCCAGCGACGACGGTTCGCGGCTGCGGCTGCACGACCGCCTGGTCGTCGACCACGACGGCCTCCACGGCATGACGCCGAAGACCGGGCAGGTCGGCCTCGCCGCCGGCCTCCACCCGCTCCGCGTCGAGGTCTTCAACGCCACCGGCGGGATGGGCCTGCGCCTCGAGTGGGAGGGGCCGGGCCTCGAGCGCGCCGAGGTGGCCCCGGCCCGCCTGTTCCGCTGAGCGGGACTAGACTCGGGGCCGGCGCATCCCTGGGCGCCGGGCCGACGATGCTCCTTCGCCACCTCTTCGCCTCCGTCCTCCTCCTCTCCACTCCGGTCCTCCTCGCCGCTCCGGTCCTCGGCCAGACGCCGTGGCCGCGGGAATTCCCCACCGAGCAGGGGGTCCTCGACACCGTGGCCGCGGTCCGCGCCGGCGGCCAGGACGGCTTCGCCGCGCTGCGCGGCGAGCGGGTCGACGCCGAGCGCTGGCACGCGCGCGCGATGGACGGGCTGACCGCGGGCACGGGCGAACGCCTCGGGCGCGCCCGCCTGGAGGCGCTCACCCTGCTCGAGCAGACCGTGCTGAGCTACGACCTCCACGCGGTGGACGGGCCGGACGACGCCACCGCCGCGTCGATGGAGCAGGACTTCCGCACCCTGCGCGGCTGGCTGCTGGACGCCGCCGGCGACTGGGACTTCTCGAGCTCGACCGACGCCGCGGGCACGCGCCGCTTCGTCCTCGAGCGGCCCGACGGGGAGGTCCGCCTCCAGGCCCTGCTGTTCCGCGAGGACCTCGGCGGGCGCCGCGGCTGGTGGACGCTGCGCCTCGTGGCCACCGCGCCGTGGGTCGCGCCCCCGCCGTGGGAGGGCGGCGGTTCGGCGGCGGTGCCCGCGCCGGCCGGCCCCTCCTTCCTGCCCACCCGCGCCGGCTTCACCGCGGTGGTCGAGGCGATGAAGGAGGGCGCCTACCGCGGCGGGGAGCCGTTGAAGGGCCTGGTCGCGCCGCGCGCGAACTGGGACCGGAACGGCGGCATGACCACCTGGGGGGTGATGCCGATGGCGGGGCTCGAGCCCGACCTCGAGGCCGCGACGCATTGCCTGTTCGACCTCGGCGACCGCGGCATGGTGCGCTACCGCATCGCCCAGGTCAGCGGACCCACCGAGGCCCAGCGCGCCGCGCTCGAGGCCGGCTTCCGCACCCTGCAGGACTGGATGGCCACCTGCGCCGCCGGCTGGGTGGTCGAACTCGACTTCGAGCCCTGGTCGATGCTGTCGGCCGACTCGCGCCGCTTCGCCCTGGTGCCCGAGCCGCGGCGGCCGGTGCAGCGGGTGGACGGCAACGCGGTGCCGCGCCTCGAGCTGTGGCTGCGCAAGCGGCCGCCGCGCTCGCGCGACGGCGAGGAGGTCTGGTCGCTGGTGCTCGAGGGCGAGCTGCAGGGCGCGCCGCGGCGGGGCCACGGCATGGGGGACTGGGTGGTCGCCCACCTCGAACGCACCGACCCGGCCCAGGAGCTGCCCGCGCTGCCCGACGACCTCGAGCAGGAGGTGCTCGCCCTGCTGGCCGACGCGTCGCAGGGCTTCGCCGCCTTCGCCGCTCCGGGCGAGCCGCTGGTGCGCCCGGGTCCCGGCTTCGAGTGGCGCGCGGAGGACTTCCCCTTCCTGCCCTGGAGTCCGCGCCGCGCGGTGACGACGCGGCTGATGGAGGAGGCCGACCCGCGCGGCACGCGCGACTTCCTGGTCGTCGAGGAGGGGGAGCGGCGCAGCGACGCCCAGGTCCGGCTCGGCCTGCTGCTGGTGCGCGACGCCAATGCGCTGACGCGGCACCGCATCGACGGCCGCTTCGACGAGGTCGTCACGCGGCTGGCCGCCGCGCTCGACGGCTGGCGCCACCGCGTCAGCGACGTCCCCGGCGGCAAGGAGGACTTCCAGGTGCGCCTCGCCACCTTCGACTGGGTGCGGCCCGACGGCCGGCCCCTGTGGATCCTGCTCGAGCGGATGACCTGGCTGGCGCGCCCGGCGGGGCAGCCCGAGCAGGAGATCACCTCGCTGGCGCTCTACGTCGGCACGGACCAGCGCGGCCGGGTCGGCTACGACCTCGCCGCGGTCTGGCGCGAGGAGCTGGAGAGCGAGGGCAGCCCGCTGGCCGCGGTGGTCGGCGTGCTCGGCGACCCGCTCGCCGAGCTGCTGCAGCCCGGCGACCTCGTCGCCCCGGTGGGCGGCGCGCCGGTCGACCTGTCCGCCGTGGTGGGGGCGAACGGGGAGGCGGAGCTCCGCCTGGAGCTGGTGCGCGACGGCCGCTTCCTCGAGCGCGCGGTCGCCCTGCCGCGGATCCCGCTGGCGCGCTGGCAGGAACTGCAGGAGGCCTGCGCCGCCGGCGAGCTGCCGCCCGAGGCCCTGTCCGTGCTCGGCGCGCGGATCGAGGACGCCGGTCTCTCCGCCCTGGTCCGCGAGCTCCTCGCCGCCGGCGAGGGGGACTTCGCGGCGCTGCCCGCGGCCTTCGTCGAGCGGCTCGAGCACCGCAACGACCGCGAGCTGCACACCGTGGCGCTGCCCCTTTGGCGGGCCGAGGTGGCGCCCTCGCTGGGGATGATCGATGCGCTGCGCGCGGGGCTGGCCGACGCCCTCGGGCCGGAGTGGCTGGTCGAGCCCTACTCGCGCTCGAGCGGCCCCTTCTGGGACTGGTTCTCCCGCCAGACGCACTGGTCGGCGCGCCACGAGGGTCCGGAGGGGATGCGACCCTGGGTCGAGCTGGCCGAGGAGACCACCGCCGACGGCGTCGTCCTCGAGCTGCAGGTCCACGCCTTCTCGGTCGCCCACCGCGAGGCCCACGCCGCGCACCCGCAGCGGCTGTGGTTCCAGCCGATCAGCGGCGACTGCGTCGACGGGCGGGGCCTCGCCTGGAGCTACCGCGACGGCGTGACCTTCGCCGGTCCCTACCGCGACGGCGTGGCCCACGGCCGGGGCGAGCACGTCTTCGCCGACGACACCGCATTCGTCGACGTGCTCTACGAGGGGGGCCGGCTGCGCTTCACCGGCAAGCTGAAGCCGCCGCCGCCGCCGCCGCTCGCCGTCAGCCCCGTGCGCCGCGACCACGTGCTCGACTTCAGCTCGGCCGCGAAGTACTCCGACTGGAAGAACGAGTGGGGCGAGCTCATCACCTTCGAGGAGGTCCCTCCCGCGCCGACGGTCGAGTTCGTCGACATTCCGGGCGGGCCCTCGCGCACCTGCGTCGCCTGCAACGGCATGGGCGACCAGTGGAACACCGTGGAGTACGAGGTGTACCAGGACACGATGGCCTTCGCCGGGACCACGGCCTACGACATGGGCTACGACACGATCCGCCACCACTACGGCACGCGCCGCGACAGCTACCTCGGCGCCTGCTCGTCCTGCGGCGGCACCGGGCGCCAGGCCTACTGAGGCGCGCCGGGCGAGCCCGGCCGCCACTCCAGCAGCGACACCGGCTGCGGCGGCAGGTCCTGGGTCCGCTCGCCGTCGCCCTGGCCGACGCGCTGCACGAGCAGGTGCAGCGCGCCGTCCTCCTGCCAGCGCACCGGGTCGAAGTTGGGCTCCCACTGGCCGACCGGGCGCGTGGTGAGGTCGACGAAGCGCCAGCCGCCGGCGTCGAGGTCGGCGCACACCGCGGCCGAGACGCGGTCGCCCCGCTCGCGGTCGCGGAACAGCAGGACGGCCTCGGTGCGGCCGCCGTGGATGCGGGTGGCCACCTGCGGCCGCGAGATCGGCAGCCGCTTGCTGCCGCCGCCGGACAGGGTGAAGTCGCTCGTGCGCCTGCCGACCGCCTGCACCTGCCAGCCGGCGCCGTCGTGCCGCACGAGCATGTACTGTGGGGCCGCCGCGCCGGCCGGGCGCCAGGAGCCCGCGATCACCGGCCGACCGGCGGCGTCGGCGGCCATCGAGGTCTGGTTGATCAGCTCGCCGCCCTGCGGGATGCGGCAGGCGTACTCGGCGCTCGCCGCGGTGATCGGCAGCGCGTAGGCGGTGCCGTCGCTGCGCGTCCAGCTCGCGCCGCTGTCGGTCGAGCGGGCGTAGCCGAGGTCGTGGTTGGTGGCGACGTCGCCGGTCTCGCGCCAGACCCAGGAGAGGTGGAAGCCGCCCTGCGGGTCGAGCGCGAACTGCCAGTAGGCGTTGCGCTGCCCCTCGCCGTCGAGCAGGCCGGACTGGACGCGGCGCCAGGTCCCGCTCGCCACATCCCAGCGGTTCATCATCAGGTCGCCGTCGCCCGATGCGCCGTCGCGGTAGAGGAAGAGCAGGTCGCCGCCGGGCAGGAGGTAGAACTCGGGGTAGGTGACGCGGTCCTCCTCGCGGCCGAGCATGGGCTGCTCCGGGCCGAGCTCGAGCGCGCCGGGGGCCAAGCCGCGGGCGTAGCGCAGCGCGTCGCCGTGGTGGTCCCAGACGACGTGGAGCACGCCGGCGCCGTCCACCGCGATGCTGATCGAGTTGTGGGCGTCGCGCACCCGGCCGCGGTAGGGGGTGCGGACGAGCTCCCAGTCCGGGCTGCCGAGGGTGCGCCGGGCCAGCACCACGCGCGCCTCGGGGTCGTAGAAGGCGGCGTACTGCTGGTCGCCGTGGCTGACCACCGCGTTGCGGCGGAAGATCACCGCGTTGACCGAGGTCTGCGCCCACCCGTCAGCGATCGGGTGCTCGACCGGGGGCCGCCCGGCGCAGGCTGCGGCGAGCAGGGCGGGGAGGACGGCGAGGAGGGGGCGGAACACCAGGACCGCATTCTGCCGGGCGGTGCTACCTTCGGGCCATGGTGACGGCCCTGCTCCTGGTCCTCGCGCTGAGCGCTCCGGCGCAGGAGCCGCTCGACGGCCTGCGCGCCGGTCACCCGCGCCTGCTGCTCTCCGCCGAGCGGCTCGACGAGCTGCGCGCGCTGCCCGCCTCCGACCCGCTGTTCGCCCGCGGCCTCGATCAGGTCCTGGCGCGCGCCGACGGCTTCCTCGACGCGCCGCCGCTGGAGCGCGTCCTCCGAGGGCCGCGCCTGTTGTCGGTCAGCCGCGCCTGCCTCGACCGGGTGCAGCACCTCGGCTTCGCGTGGCGCTGGACGGGCGAGGAGCGGTACGCCCGAGCGGTGGAGGACAACCTGCTCACGGTCGCGGCCTTCTCCGACTGGAACCCGAGCCACTTCCTCGACGTGGCCGAGATGACGCACGCGGTCGGGCTGGGCTACGACTGGTGCTTCGACGCGCTGTCCGTCGAGGCCCGCGCCACCGTGCGCGCGGCCCTGGTGGCGAAGGGTCTCGAGCCGGGGCTGCGCGCCTACGAGGCCGAGCGCCCGGCCTGGTGGGTGCGCAGCGAGTTCAACTGGAACCAGGTGTGCAACGGCGGGCTGCTGGTGGGCGCGCTGGCGCTGGCCGAGGAGGAGCCCGACCGCGCCGCGCGCATCGTGCGCCACGCGGTGGCCTCGCTTCCGCGCGCCCTGGCGACCTACGAACCCGACGGCGCCTGGGGCGAGGGGCCGGGCTACTGGAGCTACGCGACTCACTACACGAGCTACGGCCTGGCCGCGCTCGAGACCGCGCTGGGCCACGACTTCGGCCTCGGCGGACGCCGCGGCCTGGCCGAGTCGGGCTGGTTCCCGATCCTCAGCACCGGGCCGAGCGGGGTCTACGCCGCGATGGCCGACGTGCGCGAGAAGCCGCGGCGCGGCGCCCTGCCGCCCTTGTTCTGGCTGGCGCGGCACCACGCGAAGCCCTTCTACGCCGCGGCCGAGCGCGCCTGGCTGGCGGAGAACCGCGCCGAGGCGATGCACCTCGTCTGGTGGCAGGGCGAGCCGCAGGGGCTCCACGAGGGTCCGCCGCTCCACAAGCTCTTCCGCGGGCCGGTCGAGGTCGCCTTCCTGCGTTCGGGCTTCGGCCCGCGGGACTTCTTCGTCGCCTTCAAGGCCGGCTACAACCAGGTCAACCACGGCCACCTCGACCTGGGCGGCTTCGAGTTCGAGTTCGACGGCGTGCGCTGGGCGCGCGACCTGGGCAACGACGACTACAACCTGCCCGGTTACTGGGACCGCAAGGAGGGCGGGCGCCGCTGGAGCTACTTCCGCCTCGGCTCCGCCAGCCACAACCTGCTGCTGCCCGAGGGGCTGCAGCAGCACGCCGAGGCCTCCGCGCGCTTCACCGACTGGCTGGGCCTCCCCGGCGACGCGGAGCAGCCCTGGCAGCAGATCGCCACGGTGGACACGGCGGGGCTGTTCCCCGGCGTGGCCGGCGCGGCGCGGCGCACGGTCACCCTGCACGCCGACCGCGCGCTGGTCGTGGACGACACGATCGAGCTGCTGGCCGAGCGCGGCCTCGTCTGGGGCATGACCACCGACGCCGAGGTCGAGCTGCAGGGGGACCACGCCTGGCTGCGCCAGGACGGCCACCACCTCGGGGTGCGCGTGCTGCTGCCCGAGGGCGCGGCCTTCTCCGTCTCCTCCGCCGAGCAGGAGCCGCCGCAGCGGCGCAACGCCGGCGTCCGCCGCCTCGAGCTGCGTCTGCCGCCGCAGCAGGGCGAGGTGCGCGTCGTGGTCGCCTTCGACCCCGTCCGCTCCGTCCACCCGCCGCTGTCGCGCGAGGCGCTGCTCGGCACCGATCCGCCCGTCCGCGACTGAAGCATGAGCCAGACCGTCCCTTCCTGGAGCGACTCCACCCGCTGCGTCCACGCCGGCAGCCCGGCCGACCCCGCCACCGGCGCGGTGAACGTCCCGGTCTACCAGTCGAGCACCTTCCTGCTCGACGACGCGGCCTACGCCGCCATCGCGGACGGCCGCAGCCGCGACACCCTGGTCTACTCGCGCTACGCCAACCCCTCGCAGCGCGCGGTGCAGGACAAGCTCGCCGCCCTGGAGGGCGCCGAGGACGCGCTGGTCTTCAGCTCCGGCATGGCGGCGGTGGCCTCGGCGGTGGCCGGGCTGACCGAGCCGGGCGACCACGTGCTCGCTTCGCGCGACCTCTACGGCGGCACGCTCAGCCTGTTCCGCGACCAGCTGCCGCGGTGGGGGAGGTCGGTCGGCTTCACCGACCTGCGCGATCCCGCCGCGGTGGCCGCCGCCCTGCGCCCGGAGACCCGCGTCCTCTACGCCGAGACGATCAGCAACCCGACGCTCCGGGTGGCGGACCTCCCGGCCCTGGCCGCGCTGGCCCGCGCGCACGGGCTGCTGTTCCTGGTGGACAGCACCTTCGCCACCCCGCTCGGCGCCCGCCCGCTGGACCACGGCGCCGACCTGGTGATCCACTCGGCCTCGAAGTACCTCAACGGCCACGACGACCTCATCGCCGGGGCCGTGGCCGGGAGCGGGGAGCTGGTCGGGAAGGTGTGGCCGCAGTTGAAGGGGCTCGGCGGCTGCCTCGATCCGCACGCCTGCTTCCTGCTGGAGCGCGGCATGAAGACCCTGGCGGTGCGGATGCGCGCCCACGCCGAGTCGGCGCGCGCCGTGGCCGAGGCCCTCGAGGCCCACCCGAAGGTCCGGGGCGTCCTCTACCCCGGTCTCGCCAGCCACCCCGACCACGAACTGGCGCAGCGGCTGCTGCGCCACCCCGGTGGCATGGTCAGCTTCGTCGTGGAGGGCGGCGACGCCGCCGCCCTCCGCGTGTGCCGCGCCGTCCGGGTGGCGAAGGAAGCCACCAGCCTCGGCGGCGTCGAGACCCTGATCAGCCTGCCTTTCAACACCAGCCACGTGGCGATGAGCGCCGAGGACCGGCTGGCCGCCGGCATCGTGCCCGGAATGGTGCGGCTGTCGGTCGGCATCGAGGACCCGGCGGACCTGGTCGCCGACCTGGAGGCGGCGCTGGACTCGGTCTGAGGACGCGGGCTCCCCGCTCCACCCGGTGACGGGCGAGGAGCCCCCTGGCCGTTCAACTGGGGTTCCCGAGCGCCCTCTTGTGCGCCATGTTCCTGACCCGGATGTGCTCCTCCCACCAGTCGCGCAGGTAGAGCAGGAACTCGGTGGGGTCGTCGTACTCCTTGGTCGCGACCTTGTGCCAGGCGATGGCGACGGCGCGCTGGAAGGCGCGGTGATCGGCCTTCAACTCGGCGAGCGCGGGCGGGTCGGCGTGCTCGAACAGGGCCTCCTCCGCCTCGAAGTGCTTCTCGCTGAATTCCTCGAGACGGCTCATCACCTCGCGGAAGGCCGGGGAGTGCACGTCGAGGCTTCCCGCGTTGTGCGCGGTGATCATCTCGTTGACGACATTGACGATCTTCACGTGCTGGGCATCGAGGAGGGCGTTGCCGATCGTGAAGCTGCCGGTCCAGACCAGGGTGCGGAGGAGCCCGCTCACCGGTCTTCCAGGGGGGATTGATGGGGCATGGAGGAAGCATAGGGCGAGAAGATAGGTCGGGGACAGGAGAAATCCCCGGCCTCCCGCCGCGCGCTCCCTAGCCGTCCTTCGACTCGTACTCGGCCTTCAGGCCCGCCAGGACGCCGGGGTCGGCCAGCGTGGTCGTGTCGCCGATCGCCTTGCCCTCGGCGACGTCGCGGAGCAGGCGGCGCATGATCTTCCCCGAGCGCGTCTTGGGCAGCTCGGGCGTGAAGATCACCTTCTCCGGCCGGGCCAGGCCGCCGATCAGCTTGCCGACGTGGTCGACGATCTCGGCGTTCAGCTCGGGGCTCGGCTCGACCCCGCCGCGCAGGATGACGAAGCCCACCGGGGCCTGGCCCTTGAGCTCGTGGTGCACCCCGATCACGGCTGCCTCGGCCACGGCGCGGTGGTCGACCAGCGCCGACTCGATCTCCATCGTGCTGAGGCGGTGGCCGGAGACGTTCATCACGTCGTCGACGCGGCCCAGCACCCAGAAGTAGCCCTGCTCGTCGCGCTTGGCGCCGTCGCCGGGGAAGTAGGCGTCGTCGAAGCGGGCCCAGTAGGTGCTCTGGTAGCGCGCCTCGTCGCCCCAGATGCCGCGCAGCATGCTCGGCCACGGGCGGGTCAGCACCAGGTAGCCGCCGCCGGCCCCCTCGACCTCCTGGCCGAAGTCGTCGAACAGCTTGGCCTCGACGCCGGGGAAGGCGCGCGTCGCGCTGCCGGGCACGGTGGTCGTGATGCCGGGCAGCGGCGTGATCATGATCCCGCCCGTCTCGGTCTGCCACCAGGTGTCGACGATCGGGCAGCGGCCGCCGCCGATGTGGTGCAGGTACCAGACCCAGGCCTCCGGGTTGATCGGCTCGCCCACCGTGCCGAGCAGGCGCAGGCTGGACAGGTCGTGCTTCGCCGGGTGCTCGTCGCCCCACTTCATGAAGGCGCGGATGGCGGTGGGGGCGGTGTAGAAGACGGTCACGCCGTACTTCGCCACCAGCTCCCAGAAGCGGTCCGGGCCGGGGTGGTTGGGCGCGCCCTCGTACATCACCTGGGTCACGCCGTTGGCCATCGGCCCGAAGACGATGTAGCTGTGCCCGGTGATCCAGCCGATGTCGGCGGTGCACCAGTAGACGTCCGTCTCCGGCTTCAGGTCGAAGACCAGGTTCGAGGTGGCGTAGGTGCCGGTCAGGTACCCGCCGTGGGTGTGGTAGATGCCCTTCGGCTTGCCGGTGGTCCCGCTGGTGTAGAGGATGAACAGCACGTCCTCGGCGTCCATCGGGACCGGCGCGCACTCGCTCGGCTGCGGGTCGACCACCGCGCTCCACTCGACGTCCTTCGGGCCGCCGGCGGAGGCGGTCCCGACGCCCTCGCCGCGCCGCCAGACCAGCACCTTCTCGACCGAGTCGCAGCCGTGCATGGCCTCGTCGACCACCGCCTTGAGGTCGAGCACCTTGCCGCGGCGCCAGCAGCCGTCGGCGGTCACCACCACCTTCGCGGCCTGGTCCTGCACCCGGTCGCGCAGCGAGACCGCGCTGAAGCCGGCGAAGACCACCGAGAAGATCGCGCCGATGCGGGCGCAGGCCAGCACGGTCATCGCCAGCTCGGGCACCATCGGCATGTAGAGCGTCACGCGGTCGCCCTTCCCGACGCCGAGCTGCTTCAGGCCGTTGGCCACGCGGCAGACGCCGGCCAGCATGTCGGCGTAGGTCAGCGTCTGCGTGTCGCCGGGCTCGCCCTCGAAGTGGAAGGCGACGCGGTCGCCGTGGCCGGCCGCCACGTGCCGGTCCAGGCACTGCACGCTGGCGTTCAGCTTCCCGCCGACGAACCACTTCGCGTCCGGCGCGTTCCACTCGAGCACGGTGTCCCACTTCCGGTCCCAGTCGAGCTTCTCGGCCCAGCCGGCCCACCAGCCCTGCCAGTCGGCGTCGGCCTCGGCGTAGACCTCGGGGTCGTTGCAGTTGGCCTGCGCGACGAAGTCCGCCGGCGGGGCGAAGCTGCGGTGCTCCTGGAGCAGGGTGTCGATCGTCTTCTTGTCTTCGGTCATCGGGGTTCCGGTCCGGCGCACACGCCGCGCGTTGAGTTGAGCACGAAGGCGGCCAGCTCGCGCACGCTCGGGTGGGGGGATTGCTGGAGGGAGTCGGCCACGGCCTGCGGGCTCTCGCCCTCGGCGAACAGGCGGTGGAGGGCGCGGCGCAGCGCGTCGCGCTCGTCGGCGGCCATGCCGCTGCGGCGCAGCCCGACGGTGTTGGGCGAGCGCCAGCGGACCGGATAGCTTCCGGTCGCGATCGAAAAGGGCGGCACGTCCTTGGTCGCCATCGCGCCGCCGCCGAGCAGCGACAGCCGGCCGACGCGGCCGAACTGGTGCACCGCGGAGTACGCCGACAGGATCGCCTTCTCGCCGACCTGGGAGTGCCCGGCGAGGGAAGCGCAGTTCACCAGGGTGGCGCCGGCGCCGAGCCGCGCGTTGTGGCCGACGTGGCTGCCGGCCATGAGCATGGCGCCGTCCTCGACCACGGTCACGTTGCCCGCGCCGACGGCGCGGTGGACCGTGACGTGTTCAAAAAGGCTGCAACCGGCTCCCAGGCGCACGAGAGTGCGTTCTCCGGAGTATCCGCGGTCCTGCGGCTCGCCGCCGACGACGGCGCCGCTGCGGATCACGCAGCCGTCGCCGACCTCCACGCGGCCGAGCAGGTGGACGTGCGGTCCGAGGCGCACGCCGTCACCCAGCACCACGCCCGGCTCGACCACGCAGTAGGGGCCGATCTCGCAGCCCGCGCCGAACTCGGCGCCGGGCAGGACGACCGCGGTCGGATGGATCGCGGGGGCGGTCGGGGTGTCGCTCACGCGCTTCATCCTAGAAAGGCCGGACGGAGCGGGAAAAAGGCCCTGTGCTCGGTTAGCGTATTCCGTAGGCCTTCGGACCCCCGACTCCTCCGCTTCCTTCCCCGGAGTTCCGCCTTGAGCCAACGGCTGCTCCCGCTCCTCCTCCCGCTCCTCTTCGCCCCCCAAGTCCTCGCCGCAGCCCCTCAGGGCGCGGTCGTGCTCCAGGCCGACGCGGCCTGGCTGGGTGGCGGTGAGCGGATCTCCCCGGCCTTCGTCCTCGTCCAGGACGGCGAGGTGAAGGCCGTGGGCACCCGCCCCCCGATGTCGCGCGCCCAGCGCGTCGAGCTGCACGGCACCCTCGCGGTCGGCCTGGTCGACGCCTGGGGCGGTCCGGTGCCCGCCGACCTGCTCGGCACGCGCCACCGTCCCGGCGGCCTCGAGGTGGCCGACTCGCTGCCGGTCGCGCTGGCCGGCGCCGATCCCGGCCTCACCGCGCGGGTGCTCGCCGCCCGTCGCAGCGGTGTGGCCGCGGCCTACCTCGGCCCGGGCGGCGCCACCGTGCGCCGCGGGGTGGGGGCCACCGTGGTCTTCGACGGCCACGACCTGCCCGTTGCCGCCGGTGAGCCGATGCTCGACCTGGCCGCCGGCAGCGCGCTGGGCAACGCGCTCGACGCGCAGCTGCGCAGCCGCGAGCTGACCGCCCTGTTCGAGGGCGGCGACGCCTTCCGCGACCTGCAGGACGAATACGCGGACAAGCTCGAGAAGTACGAGAAGGACCTCGAGGACTACCGCAAGAAGCTCGAGGAGTTCAAGAAGAAGAAGGAGGAGGCCGAGAAGGCGGCCGCGCGCGGCGAGGGCAACGGCAAGGAGGAGAAGAAGCCGGAGCCGCCGAAGCGTCCGCAGCGCCCCGACCCGCCGGTGGCCGACGGCGGCATGGACCAGTTGCTGCGCGCCCTGGCCGGCAGCCTCATGGTCCGCGTCGAGGCCAACAGCGTCGGCGACCTGCGCGAGCTCATCGCGCTGAAGGAGCGCTTCGCCCTCGACCTCGTCGTGGTCGGCGGACAGGACGCCGACCTGGTCGCCGAGGAGTTGGCCGAGGCCGGCATCCCGGTCGTCCTGCCCGCGCTCGCGCCGCACGGCGGCGACCCCGAGCGCGCCCTGGCGCACCGCTTCCGCACCCTGAGCGAGGCCGGCGTCGACGTCGCCCTGGCCAGCGGCGGGGGCGACGGCACCCAGGGTCTGCTGCTCCTGCGCGCCGGCGAGCTGGTCGCCGCCGGCAACGACGCCGCCGCGGTGTGGGACGCCCTCACCGTGACGCCCGCCCGCCTGCTCGGCCTCGAGGCCGAGCGGGGCCGCCTGGCCGCCGGCGCCGCCGCCGACCTGATCCTCTTCGAGGGCTCCAGCCCCTTCGACGCCTCCGCGCCGATGCGCGTCCACACCGCCCAGGGCGGCTTCGACCAGTGATGCTCAGCCTGCTCCCCCTGATCCTCGCCGCGGCGCCCGCCGCGGTCCCGCAGGACGCCGCGCCGATCCACCTGATCCAGGCCGACGGCGTCATCGGCGCCGACGGGGTGCTCATCCCCGACGGCATCGTGATGCTGCGCGGCGACCAGATCCTGGCCGTCGGCGCCAAGGTCGCGGCGCCGAAGAGCGCGCTGCGCTCGCGCGTCCGCGGCGTGCTCGCGCCCGGCATGATCGACGCCTTCACCCAGCTCGGCACCGAGCACGGCGTCTCCGAGGCCTCGACCTTCCTGACGCCCGCGCTGCGCGCGGTCGACGCGGTGGACGAGGACCACGACGTCTGGGAGGAGCGCCTGGCCCATGGCGTCACCGCCGTTCAGCTCGTGCCGAGCACCCTCGACCTGGCCGGCGACCCGATCCAGGTCCTGGCCGGCTGGACCGGCGTGGTGCCCTGCGCCTCGCCGCAACGCGCCGTCGCCGCGCAGGGTCGCCAGACCGTCGGCCTGCTCAGCGGCCCCTACAACAGCCGCGAGGGCGGCCCCTCCTCGCTGGCCGGCGCCACCGAGGCGCTCGCCGCCCACGCCGACGCCGCCGGCGACCGGGTGCTCGTCGTCGTCGACTCGGCCGAGGGCGTCCAGGCCGCGCGCCGCACCCTCGAGGGCCGCGACCTGGCCTGGCTCGCCGCCGGCGACCCGGCCACCTACGGCGGCATGCTGCGCGGCCAGCTGCTCGGCCTCGGCGTGGTGCACGACGGCAACTGGTCGCCGCGCGCGCTCGAGACCTGGCGCCGCCTGCACGGCGCCGGGGTGCAGGTCGCCTTCGGCAGCGGAGACGCCGGCGGCTGGGGCGGACCCGGCTCGCTGCGCGCCACCGCGATGGCCTTCGCCCGCGCCACCGGCGACCCGGCCGGCGCCATGGCGGCGGTCACCCGCAACGCCGCCGACCTGGCCGGCCTCGGCCGCAACTTCGGGCGCCTCGCGCCCGGCGCGCGCGCCGACCTCGTGCTGTGGAGCGGCCACCCGCTCGACGCCGCGTCCCGCGTCCGTTCCGTGATGATCGCCGGCCGCACCGTGTGGACCGCGCCGGCCGACGAGGAGGGAGAGGAATGATCTCACTGCTGCTGACCGCACTGCTCCAGGGCGGCGGGGGCGAGCTGGTGCTCGCCGTCGACCGCCTCCACGACGGCACGGGCCGGGTGATCGAGAACGCCGTGGTCGTCGTCGCCGACGGTCGCATCGCCTCGGTCGCGCCGGGCGCCGCGCCGGACGGCGCGATCCACGTCGAGGGCGCCGAGCTCACCCCGGGCCTGGTCGACGCCTACTCCTACATGGGAGTGGGGGGCGCCGCGGTCGAGGAGTCGCGCGAGAGCACGCCCTCGATGCGCGTCAGCGCCACTGCCGACCTCGACGCCGAGGCCTTCGGCCGCGCCTGCGCCGAGGGCGTCACCGCCGCCTACCTCAGCCCCGACTCCTACAACGTGGTCGCCGGCCTGGGCGCGGTGGTGAAGACCGCCGGCGGCGAGCCCGCCGACCTGTTCGCCGCGCCCGGCAGCGCTGCCGTGGTCATCGCGGACGGCGGCGCGCTGAAGCTGGTGCTCGGGGGCGACTCGAGCATGGGCAACTACCCCGGCGCCGGCGGCACCAGCGTCAAGGGCCGCCGCCCGACCACCCGCATGGGGGTCACCTGGGAGGTGCGCCGCCAGTTCTACCGCGCGCTGGCCTACCGCGAGGCGGGCCTCGAGGGCACCGACGCCGACCTCGACGTGCTGCTCGCCGCGCTCGACGGCGAGCTGCTCGTCCGCGTCCAGGCGCGCCGCGCGCACGACGTCCAGACCGCCCTGCGCCTGCAGGAGGAGTTCGGCTGGCCGCGCATGATGATCGAGGAGGGCACCGAGGCCCACCTCGTCGCCGACATGCTGGCCGGCGCGCAGGTGCCGGTCGCCACCGGCCCGGCCTACGACACCCTGGGCCGCGCGATCGTGCGCACACCCACCGTCGAGGAGCTGCGCGAGTTCGTCCACCCCGAGCCGGTGTGCTGCGAGCACCTCCACGAGGAGGGCTACGACCCGCACGCCGAGACCGGCCTCGTCGAGCTCGACGGGCTGGCCCTCGAGGTCGCCCTGCGCTCGATCCCGGCCAGCGAGGCCAGCGGCCTGCAGCGCGGCCGCCGCAGCGAGGGTGACAAGGCCACCCCGGTCGCCGCCGCCCTGCTCGCCCGCGCCGGCGTGTTCACCGCCTTCGGCGCCGCCGAGGCGCACGACGCCGCGGTGACCGAGGCCAGCGTGGTCCACCAGGCCCGCACCGCCGTGGCCTGGGGCCTCGACCCCGCCGCCGCCGTGCCGATGGCCACCTCGCAGGCCGCCGCCCTGTGCGGCGTCGCCGACCGCCTCGGCAGCGTCGAGGCCGGCAAGGACGCCGACCTCGTCCTCTGGTCCGGTCCGCCGCTCGCGGCCGGCTCCCGTCCGCTCCTCGTCCTCGTCGACGGCAAGGTCGTCGTCGACCACCGCAACGCCCGCTGACCCCCGCAGTTCCATGCGCATTCCCGCTCTGCTTCCCTTCCTCCTGCTCGCGGCTCCGCTCGCGGCGCAGAACGGCTCGGTCGCCGTCCGCGCCGGCAAGCTGATCACCAACGACGGCCGCGTCATCGAGAACGGCACCGTCGTGGTCCAGGACGGCCGCATCACCGCGGTCGGCGGACCCGACCTGGAGCTGCCCTTCGACGTCCTGCTGCGCGAGCACCCCGACGCGGTGCTGTTCCCCGGCTTCACGGTGGCCCACACCCAGGGCCGCCAGGGCGTGGACCAGTCGAACGAGAACATCCCGGTCGCGCCCTTCCTCGACGTGAAGGACTCGATCGACCCGGTCAGCGTCTACTACGAGGAGGAGCTGCGCGGCGGCACCGTCGCGATCGGCGTGATCCCCGGCAACGACTGCGTCTTCGGCGGCCGCGGCCGCGTCGTCGCGCCCTACGGCATGACGGTCGAGCGCATGACCCTCGCCGAGGACATGGGCGTGAAGGTGGCCATCGGCCCGAAGGGCGGCTGGAGCCGCAGCGCCCAGCTCGCCGAGCTGCGCGAGGCGGTCGACAAGCTCGGCCACGACCTGCGCAAGATCGGCCAGGGCCTGGTCGACGCGGGCGCCCGCAAGGAGGAGCTGAAGAGCGTCGGCGAGGAGGAGAAGGAGCGCGGCGACGACGGCGACGCGCGGGACAGCGCCGGCGGCGCGGTGCGCTACGGCGAGGACTTCCCCGGCAAGGCGCTGATCTCCGAGGAGGACCTCGACGAGGTCCAGCTCGGCATCCTGCGCATCCTGAACGGCGAGGAGCGCGTCTGGCTGTGGTGCCCCGAGGCGACCGACGTCGCCCGCGGCCTGGCCTGGAGCCGCGAGCACGGCCTGCTCGAGCAGGTCGTCTTCGTCGTCACCGCGCCGGCCTGGAAGGCCGCCGGCATGCTGGCCGAAGCGGCCCGCCCGGTGGTCCTGCTCGGCGGCCTGTGGCACGTCGAGCGCGACCCGGTGACCTGGGAGGAGAACGAGACCTTCGCGCCGAAGGCCTTCTTCGACGCCGGAGTGCAGGTCGCCGTGGTGACCGAGGAGGGCCGCCTCGGCCCCGACCGCCCCGGTTACCAGGCCGCGGTCTGCCTGCGCGAGGGCATGCCGCGCGACGCCGCGCTCGCCGCGGTGACCACCGCCGCCGCCGAGGCCTGGGGCCTGGGCGACCGCATCGGCCGGATCCAGGAGGGCTACGACGGCAGCTTCACCCTGATGTCCGGCGACCCGCTCGACGCGCAGTCCAAGGTCCTCGAGGTCTGGGTGCGCGGCGAGAGCGTCTACCAGCGTGAGAACGACGAGCGGCTGCAGCGGCTGCTGGAAGGAGAGAACCAGTGAGACGACTCCTGAGCTTCGCGGCACTCGCCGCGGGCGCGACGGTCGGCGGGGTCGCCCTGTTCGGCGGCGCCGAGCGGCCGCAGCCCGCCGACGAGCCGGCGCCGATGGTCGAGGGCGGGGAGGCGCGCGCCTTCCACGCCGCCCGCATCTACGCCGACCCGGCCGGCGCCCCGCACGAGGACGCCTGGCTGGTCGTGCGCGACGGCCGCGTCGAGGCGGTGGTGGACGACGCGGCGGCCCTGCCGCCCTTCGTCGAGGTGGTCGAGCTGGGCGAGGCCGTGGTCTTCCCCGGCCTGGTCGCAGCCGACAGCACCGTGACCGGCCTGCGCGGCCAGGGCGACCACGCCCTCGGCGCGCACCGCCACGCCATCGACGACCACGACCCGTGGCGCGACTGGTCCGACGCACTTTCGCGCGGCGTCACGACGGTCTACCTGTCGCCCGACCGCTCCCGCCTGATCGGCGGCCGCGGCGCGGTGGTCAAGACCGCCGGCGACGACCCGGTGCTGCGCGCCGAGGGCGACCTGCGCGTCAGCCTGAGCCCGGCGGCCTTCAACCCGCCGCCCTTCTTCCGTCCGCCGGTTCCGCCGACCTCCGAGTCGCCGCTGCTGCCGGCCGACCTGCAGCCGGCCAGTTCGCGCGCCGGCGCCCTGATGGTGCTGCGCGAGGAGGCCGACGCCGCCCGCGCCGGGGGCGAGGCCTTCGACCCGCACCGCGCGGCGCTGAAGCGCTTCCTCGACCAGCGCGGCACGCTGCGCGTCGCCGCCGACAGCGCCGGCGAGATCCGCGGCGCCCTCGAGGTGGCCCGCGCCTGGGGCCTGCCGCTGCTCGTGGAGGGCGGCCGCGAAGCCGCCGCCGTGCTGCGCTCGGACGCCGCTGCCTCGCTGCTGTTCCGCGTGCCGCTGTTCGAGAGCCTCGGCGACCGCGGGGGCTACGAGGCCCCCGAGGCCGACTCCCTGGCCGGCCTCGGCGCCCGCCCCGTCGCCCTGTGCGCCGGCGAGGGTCGCTGGTACTGGCTGCTCGAAGCGGCCTCCGCCGCCGTCGGCCTGGGCCTGGACGAGGCCGCCGCCCGCGCCGCGGTCAGCTCGACCGCCGCCCAGCTGCTCGGGGTCGGGGACCGCGTCGGCGCGCTGCGCGCCGGCCTCGACGCCGACTTCATCGTGCTCGACGAGGACCCGCTGGCGCCGGGCGCCGGCGTGCGCCGCGTCTACGTGGACGGCCGGCTGGCCTGGAACGTGGACCGCGTCGAGGGCCTGGCCGACGGCGTGGTCGTCCGTGCCGGCACGGTCTGGACCGGCGACGGCGCGCCGATCACCGGCGGCGCCGAGGTCCTGCTGCGTGACGGCAAGGTCGTCTCGGTCGGCCGCCGCGTGCCGCACCCCGCCGGCGTGCGCGTGATCGACGCGGGCGCCGACGCCCACGTCACCCCCGGCTTCATCGACGCCCGCGGCACGCTCGGCGTGCCCAACCAGGTCGACGACTCGGTGCTGCTCGGCCTCGTCGGGGCCGGCTCGCGCTGGGATCCGGCGTGGCGCTCGGTGGCCCGCGCCGGCGTCACCACGATGGTGGCCGCGCCCGGCAACACCTCGCGCACGGGCACGCGCGCGCAGGCGGTGAAGACCGCCGCCGCCGGCCCGGACGAGGCCTGGATCGACGGTCGCGACGTGGTCTACTTCGACGTCCGCGGCGGCGACCACGCCCACCGCGGCGCCGACCTCCGCGCCGTCCTCGAGGGCGGCAAGCGCTACGCCGAGCAGTGGAAGAAGCACCGCGAGGAGTACGCCAAGTGGCAGGAGGAGAGCGGCCGCAAGGGCGGCGAGAGCCGCGCCGAGACCGAGCGCGAGCTGCGCAAGCGCCTGGCCCAGGGGGCCAAGGCGAAGAAGGAGGAGAAGGCCGAGGAGGAGGAGAAGGTCGACACCTCCGCGCCCGCCGAGGAGAAGAAGGAGGTCGACCCGGTCAACGGCCTGTGGGAGGCCACCATCGAGCACGAGATGCTGCCCGAGCCGGTGCCGCTCCGCATGCGCATGCACCACGAGGGCAAGCGCCTGATCGTGCTGCTCAGCTCGCCGATGGACCCCTCCGGCTCGGAGGAGGAGATCGAGGGCACCTACGAGAACAAGCGCATCCACATCGAGGTGCCGACCGAGATGGGCACCGTGATGGTCGACGGCGAGATCGACTCGCCCGACCACATGGTCGTGTCGGTGGTGCTGCAGGGCATGATCTCGCTCGAGTTCGAGGCCGTGCGCACCGAGGTCGAGGCCGCCGGCGCCTCCTTCGACATGCCGAAGAAGCGGCGCAAGAAGGCGGACGGCCCGGCCGAACCGAAGAAGGACTGGCGCAACGAGGGCCTGCGCGCGCTCTACGAGGGCCGCGCGGTCGCCCTGGTCGCCGCCGAGCGGGCCGACGAGATCCGCCTGGCGGTCGAGCTCTTCGCCGAGTACGGCCTGCCGCTCCACCTGCTCGGCGCGAGCGAGGCGGGCGAGGTCGCCGGCCTGCTGCGCGAGAAGGGCGTCGGCGTGGTCGTCGCCTCCGACCTGATCCAGCGCGACGAGGCGGTCGAGTTCGTCCCGGCCGCGCGCTTCCTGGAGCACGGGCTGCCCGTCGCCTTCCGCTCCGACTCGGCCACCGGCGCGCGCTTCCTGCCCGAGGCGCTGTCGCTGGCCGCCCGCTACGGCCTCGGCCCCGAGGAGGCGCTGCACGGCCTGACCGCCGGCGCCGCCGACCTGCTCGGGCTGCAGGACCGCGTCGGCCGCCTGAAGCCGGGCCTCGACGGCGACCTCGTCGTCCACAGCGGCCCGCCGCTCGACCTGCGCAGCCGCGTGGTCACGGTCTTCGTCAACGGCCGGGAGGTGCCCCAGGAATGATCCTCACCGCTCTCACCCTCAGCCTCCTCGCCCAGGCCCCCGCGGCGGGGGAGGAGCCCCTCCAGGTCCTGCGCGCGGCCAAGGTCTTCACCTCGGCCGAGCCCCTGGTCATCGACAACGGCGCGGTGGCCTACCGCGGCGGCAAGATCGTCGCCGTCGGCCGCTTCGCCGACATGGACCTGCCGGCGGACGCCGTGGTCACCGACCTCGGCGACCTGTGGCTGGCGCCGGGCCTGGTCGAGCCTCACGGCCACGTCGGCGGCTCGCTGCGCGACCTGAACGACATGGTCTACCTGGCCAACCCCGAGCTGCGCACGCACGAGGTGGTCGAGCCGGCCAACCCGAACGTCAAGGACGGCCTCGCCGGCGGCGTGACCAGCGCGCTGCTCATCCCCGGCTCGGGCACCAACATGGGCGGCTTCGGCATGGTCGTGAAGATGCACGGCGACACCGTCGAGGACGTCGTCATGCGCTCGCCCGGCTCGCTCAAGGTGGCGCAGGCGGGCAACCCCGAGCGCTGGGGCTGGGCCGGCTCGCGCTCGCGCATGCTGATGAACTGGAACACGCGGCGCACCCTGGCCCGCGGCCTCGAGTGGGCCCGCGCGCACCGCGCCGGCGAGGCGCCGATGGACTTCGAGCAGTCCGCCTTCCTCGGCCTCGCGGACGGTTCCGTGCCGGTCAGCGTGCACACCCAGATCTACCAGGTGGTGCTGCAGACGATCACCATGCAGAAGCGCGACCTGGGGCTGGAGGCCTTCATCGACCACGGCACCTTCGACGGCTTCAAGACCGCGCCGCTGGCCGCCGCCTACGACGTGCCGGTGATGAACGGCCCGCGCCAGTTCTGGTTCGACCGGGCGGACTCGAGCTTCCAGGGCTGCACGGCCAACTGGTCCACCGCTGTGAGCGACGGCCTGATGCTCGGCTACAACACCGACGCGCCCGTGGTGCCGCAGGAGGAGCTCTCCTTCCAGGCCGCGATGGGCGTGCGCCTCGGCCACGACGACCCGGCCGGCGCCCTGAAGGGCGTCACCGTCTACCCGGCCACCGCGCTGAAGATCCAGGACGAGTGCGGCTCGCTCGAGCCGGGCCTCGACGCCGACTTCTGCGCCTGGACCGGCTTCCCGCTCGACCCGCGCTCGGCCGTCGAGATGGCCTGGGTGCGCGGCAAGCTGGCCTACGACGCGGAGCGCGACGGACGCCGCTTCTGAGCCGTGCTGGCCCTCCTCCTGCTCCTCGCGCCGACCCCGCAGGCCGACCCGGCCGCGGCGGTCGACGTGCTGGACGTCGGCGTCGCGCTGACGATGGAGGACCGGCGCGTGATCCACAACGCGCGCATCCTGTTCGCCGGCGGCCGCATCCAGGCCGTCGGCCGGCAGGACGAGCTGCCGCTGCCCGGCGCGGTCGGCCGCCACTGGAGCTACCCGGACTCCTTCGCCTTCCCGGGCGGGGTCGACCTCCACTCGCACGTGCAGACCGGCGGGTGGGGGGACATCAACGACATGGTCCACCCGGACAACCCCGAGCTCCGGGTGCTCGACACGCTGGTGCCGTGGAACCCGCTCTACCGCGACGCCTGCGCCGCCGGGGTCACGACGGTCAACGGCATCCCCGGCTCCGGCACGAACATGGGCGGCGCCGGCGTGCTGGTGAAGGTCAAGCCGGCCGCCACCGTCGACGAGGCGGTGATGCGCCACCCCGGCTCGGTGAAGATCGCCCAGGGCTACAACCCCGAGCGCAGCGCCGACCTCGGCGGCTCGCGCATGGGCATGTGGTGGATGCTGCGCTGGTGGCTCCGCGAGGCCCGCGAGGTCTCCGCCGCCGACCGCATCGGCGAGCGCCCCGACGTCGAGCACATCGCGCTGATCGAGCGCCGCCACCACCCCTACCTGGTCCACACCGCCGGCGCGCGCGACACCTACGGCACCGTGCGCATGTTCCAGCTCGAGGCCGGGCTGCCCGTGGTCGTGAGCCACGCCTCCTTCCACGGCTACATGGCGGCGGAGGACATCGCCGCCGTCGCGGCGCCGCTCAACATCGGCCCGCGCAACTTCGACTTCTCCCTGAACGGGCGCTCGCGCTTCATCGGCCTGGTCCAGGCCTACGAGGCCGCCGGCAACACGGACCTCTCGGTGCAGACCGACTCCCCGGTCGTGCCGCAGGAGGAGTTCTTCTACCAGGCCTCCCTGGCCGAGCGCCTCGGCGCCTCGACCTGGGAGGCGCTGGAGTCGATCAACGTGGACCCCGCCCGCCAGATCCTGGCCGAGGACCGCCTCGGCCGGCTCGCCCCCGGCATCGACGCCGACATCGTCGTCAAGGCCGGCCAACCTCTCGACCCCCGGACGCCGGTGCAGCTCGTGCTGGTGGACGGCGAGATCGCCTACGACATCCGAGACGGCCAGCGTTACTGAACATGACCGCAGCTGCCCTCCTGCTCTTCGCCGCACCGCTCCTGGCCCCCCAGGACGCGGAGGAGCCCGCCGCCCTCCAGGGCCGGCCGACCGTCTACCGGGTCGACCGCATCGAGACCCTCGACGGCGACCCGATCCAGAACGGCTTCGTGATGGTGCGCGACGGCGTCATCGAGAAGATCGGCCAGGCCCTGGTCATGCCGGAGGGCGCGCGCGTGCGCGACCTGCGCGGCACGGGCTCGACGATCACTCCGCCGCTCGTCCTCAGCCACGCCGACTTCCTCGTCACCAGCTCGCGCGGCGGCGGCCGCAACAGCCGCTTCCGCGCCGTGGACAGCCTGTGGCTGGGCGAGGACGCGCTGCACGAGCTGCTCGAGCTCGGCGTGCTCGTGGCCGCGGTGGACCCGCCCGGCGACGGCCTGCCCGGCCGCAGCTCGGTGCTGGCCACCGACGCCGGCCACCCGCAGCCCGAGGCGCTGGTCGAGGACCTGCACCTGGTCATGAGCATGACCGGCAGCCTGCGCGGCTCGAAGGACCTCCTGCGCAAGTCGATCGCCGACGCCGAGAAGGCCATCGACAACGAGGAGAAGGCCCGCCAGGAGTGGCAGAAGGCGCGCAAGGAGTGGGAGGAGCGCCAGAAGGCCAAGGCCGAGGAGGCCAAGAAGCAGGCCGAGGGCGGCAACGACGGCGGCGCCGCCGCGCAGGACCCGGCCAAGGGCAACGGCAAGGGGCAGGACGAGGACAAGGAGCCGCCGAAGGAGTTCGTGGCGCCCGAGATGGACCCGAACCTCGAGCCCCTGGTCGAGTGGCTGCGCAAGGAGCGCGTCGCCCAGGTCCACTTCGACAAGCCGGCCGCCGTGCTGCACTGGCTCGAGGTGGTGGGGGACCGCGACGTCGCCTGGGAGGCGGTCTTCGCGCTACCGCGCTGGGGCGGCATGGCCGGCAACTTCCACGAGGTCTTCGACGAGCTGGTGGACTCCGGCGTGCGCGTCTACGTGCCCGCGATGCTGCCGAACCTGCCCTACACGCGGATCGCCACCCACCCGGCCGCCGAGCTGCACGCCGCCGGCGCCGAGATCGTGCTGACCCCGCCGCGCGGCGACCTCGAGGGGGTCCGCCGCCTGCGCCTGGCCGTGGGCGACCTGGTCCGCGAGGGCCTCGACCGCCGCGCCGCCCTCGAGGCGGTGACCACGCGGCCCGCCGCCGCCCTGGGCCAGGAGGAGCTGGTCCAGCCGCTCAAGCCGGGCGCTCCGGCGAACTTCATCGTGCTCGACGGCGACTTCCTCGACCCGACCGCCGAGGTCCGCTACGTGCTGCGCGACGGCGTGGTGCTCTACGACCGCACCGCCGAGGAGGAGGACAAGTGATGGCTCTGTTCGAACTCATGCTCGCCCTGGCCGCCCAGCCGGCCGCCGCCGCCCTGCCGCAGGAGCCGCCGAAGGAGGAGGCTCCCGAGCAGCAGGAGGCCGAGAAGCCCGCCGAGCAGCCGGCCGAGCAGCCGGCCGAGGAGGCCGCCGGTCCGGACCCGGACAGCCCCTACCTGGCGATCGTCGGCGCCGAGATCCACACGGTCTCCGACGGCGTGATCCCGTCCGGGACCGTGCTGTGCAAGGGCGGCCGCATCCTCAAGGTGGGGCGCCGGGTCGCGGTGCCCGAGGGCGCGCGTGTCATCGAGGCCGCCGGCATGAAGGTCTACCCCGGCCTGGTGGCCGTCGAGTCGAGCGGCATCGTGCAGGGCCGCGGCAGCGGCCTGGCCGACGACTACGACCCCTTCAGCCTGAACGTGGACCTCGGCCTGGCCGGCGGCCTGACGGCGGTGCAGACCGGCGGCGCGGTGGCCAAGCTGGTGCGCCACTCGATCGAGGACGTGGTCCTCGGCGACGCCGCGTGGGTGACGCTGAACTACAGCACCTCCTCGCCGCGCGCCCGCCGCGACCTGCGCGAGAAGCTCGAGCGCGCGCGCGACTTCCTGCGCGAGCAGCGCGCCTTCGAGGCGGCCAAGAAGGCCGGCGAGGAGGACCTGGTCGAGCCGGACAAGAAGGGGGTCGACCAGCGCTCGCTGGCCCTGCTCCAGCGCCAGGCGGTCGCGCGCTTCAACGCCAACAACGCCAAGGACCTGCTCACGGTCTGCGAGCTGCTCGAGGACTACCCGATGGAGGCCGTGGTCTTCGGCGGCCAGGAGGCCTGGACCGTCGCCCAGCAGCTGAGCCGCGCCGGCGTGCGTCTGGTGATCACCCCGCGCGAGAAGCGCTGGGCGGACGAGGAACTCAACCGCCCGAGCGGCTGGTCGATCGAGAACGCCCGCGTGCTGTACGACCACGGCGTCGAGTTCGCCGTCCTGCCGAGCCAGACCTACATCAGCACCGGCGGCATCGCCGGCCGCGACCTGCTGACCCTGCCGATGGAGGTGGCCTTCGCCATCCGCGGCGGCCTGCCGCAGGACGCCGCCCTGCGCTCGATCACCATCGACGCGGCGCGCATCCTCGGCGTCGACGACCGCGTCGGCACGATCGAGCCGGGCAAGGACGCCGACCTGATCGTCTGCGACGGCGACCTGTTCGACTACCGCACCTTCGTGCAGTGGGCCGTGGTGAACGGCGAAGTCGCTTATGACAAGCAGTCCGCGCCCTACTTCTCGCACATCCGCCCGCGCCCCGAGCCCACCGTGGCCGAGGTCGTCGACGCGGTGATCGAGGGCATCCAGGAGCAGACCGACGAGCAGGCCGGCGAGTCCGGCGCCGAGGGCGAAGGCGGCGAGTGATCCTCGCGCCAGGGGTGGTCAGCCGCCGGGAGAGGGGCATAATCGGGTTCCCTCTCCCCAACCCCTGAGCGGCAGCACTCCCCCCGGCCGCCGACCGACCTTGTCCAACCCCGTTCTCCAAGAAGGCGGACGGGCTCCGGCCTTCACCCTCCCCGCCACCGGCGAGGGCCGAGTCCGCCTGACCGAACTCCGCGGCCGCTGGGTCGTCCTGTACTTCTACCCGAAGGACATGACCCCTGGCTGCACGACCGAGGCGCAGGACTTCCGCGACCACCTCGAGGCCTTCGAGGAACTGGGCGCGGTGGTCCTCGGCGTCAGCCCCGACGAGCTCGACCGCCACGAGCAGTTCGCCGAGCGCGAGGGCCTGGAGTTCCCGCTGCTCGTCGACCGCGACAGCCGCGTCGCCGCGAAGTACGGCGTGTGGCGGCAGAAGGTCGACTACGGCCGCAAGTACCTCGGCATCGTGCGCTCGACCTTCCTCATCGACCCCTCCGGCAAGCTGGTCCGGATCTTCGACAACGTGCGGGTGAAGGGCCACGTGGCCAAGGTGCTCGCCTGCCTCGAGGAGAAGGCCGCCGAGTGATGCCGCGGGAGCTGCGCAGCCTCGTCCAGACGATCGGCGGCGCCCTCGAGGGCGGCCGCGCGCGCAACCTGAGCCGGGTCGAGGCGGCGGACGCCTTCCGCCTGCTGCTCGAGGGCCGCGGCACGCCGGCCCAGGTCGCGGCGATCTTCGTGGCGATGCGCTCGCGCGGCATGACCGGCGACGAACTGGCCGGTTTCGCCCAGGCTGCCCGCGCCCGCCTGCGCTTCCCCGAGCTGCCGGCGGGTGCCGTGGTCATCGCGACCAGCCGCCTGGGCAAGGTGCGCCACCCGCTCGTCGCGCTCGCCGCCGCGGCGGCCGCCGCGGCCTGCGGCGTCCCGGTGCTGGTCCAGGCCGCGCCGCACGCCGAAGGGGCCGGGATCACCGTCGGCGACCTCTGGCGCCGCCTCGGCGGAGAGCTGCACCGGGAGCCCGACGCTCCCTCACGCACCCTGCGCTCGGCCTGCCTCGGCTTCTGGCAGCCGACCGGGGCCGACGAGGGCTGGAAGCGTCTCCTCGAGATCGAGAACGAGATCGGCCTGCGCTCGGCCCCCGACACGGTCGCCAAGCTGCTCGCCCCGACCGGCTGCCGCCTCCTCGTCCCGGCGCGCAGCGGGCCGGTGCTGGGCCAGGCCAGCGAAGCGGTCGCCAACCTCGGCCACGCCGACGCGGTGATCGTGCAGGGCGTCGAGGGCAGCCTGGATCCCTACGTGGCCGAACAGACCCGCGGGCTCTGCCTGGACGGCGGCGTCCGCTCGCCGCTGCGGCTGGAGCCCGCCGACCTGGTGCTCGACTGCCCCTCGGAGGCGCCGCAGCTGCACGAGGACCGCCTCGAGGCCTCGGTCGTCGCGACCCAGCAGGCCCTGATGGGGATGCCGGGCCCGGCCTACCACTCGGCCCTGCTCGGCGCGGCGCTGATCCTGCGCCTGGCCGGCCGCACCTCGGACCTGGCCACCGCCGTCGGCTCGGCGCGCGAGGCGATCGAGTCGGGCGGCGCGCAGGAGCGCCTGGTCGAGCTCGGGCTGCGCTGAGCCGGCCGGGTTACGCGGCCGTAACCTGGGGGCCCCGTTCCGGCTCCCGCCGCCGCTGGCACGGACTTTGCCCCTGGACAGCCCATGCCAGCCCCCCGCCCCGCCTTCCTGGTGACCGCCATCGGCCTGGCCGTCACCGGCGCCTGCGCCCTGGTCGCGGGTGACGACCTGACCGTCCCGGAGCGCCTGCGCGCCCTCGAGGCCCGCTTCGTCGGCTCCGAGGCCTGCCGCGACTGCCACCCGGCCCTGTTCGAGGGCTGGCGCGAGACGCGGCATCCCTACCAGGAGCAGATCGCCGGCCCGGCCACGGTCGTGGCGCCCTTCGACGGCGAGCCCTTCACCATGGACGGGGTCGAGATGCGCGCCTTCTGCGAGGGCGAGCAGTTCTTCGTCCACACCCTCGGGCCGGACGAGCAGATGCGCGACTACCCGGTCAAGCGCACCATCGGCGGCTTCTACAAGCAGCGCTACGTCACCGAGGTGGAGGGGCAAGAGGCGGTGCTGCCGGTGCAGTGGAACGTGCGCACGCAGCACTGGAAGCCCTACAGCGCGGTGGGGCACGAGACCGTCGGCACCGAGAAGTTCTGGGCCTCGATCCCCAACGAGTGGGCGCCGCGCTGCTCCGGTTGCCACACGGTCGGCACCGAGATGGTGCCGCGCGCCGACGGCGGCTTCGACGCCGACTACGTCGAGCTGGGCATCGGCTGCGAGTCCTGCCACGGGCCGGGCTCGGAGCACGTCGCCCGGCCCGAGGAGGCGGGCCTGATCCTCGACCCCGCCGACCTGCCGGTCGACCTGCAGGTGGACGTCTGCGGCGCCTGCCACACGCGTGGCCACGCCGAGGTCGAGGAGCACGGCGCGCCGACGCGGCTGCGCTTCCCGCACGACTTCCTCCCCGGCGAACCGCTCGAGGCGCACTACGGCACCGACCAGCCCGTGATGGGGGAGGTCACCGCCTCGCACTGGCCCGACGGCAGCAGCCGCTCGCACCACCAGCAGGCGATGGACTTCGAGCTCGACGTCCACTTCACCGCCGCGGGGATGAGCTGCACCAGCTGCCACGACCCGCACGGCCGGCCGAACCCGGGCGAGACGCGGCTCCCGGCGCGCGACGACAGCCTGTGCCTGTCCTGCCACGACTGGGACCGCGACCGCATCCGCGCCCACACCTTCCACGACCCGGACGACGCCGGCAGCACCTGCATGGAGTGCCACATGCCGAAGATCGTCAACCACGCGGAGAAGCTGGAGCTGCGCAGCCACACCCGCTGGTCGCCCGATCCGGCTCGCGCCCTGCGCGAGGGGATGCCCGACGCCTGCACCCGCTGCCACGACGACCGCGACCAGGACTGGGCGGCGCTGTGGGCCGACAAGTGGTGGGGCAGCGGCTCCGACGACGAGTGAGGCCCACGCCTCCGGGTGGATGAAAATGGGCCCGCACCGGATGGTGCGGGCCCGTCCCTGGAGATGAAACCGACTCAGTAGTCGGTGTAGAGGACCCCTTGCGGGTCCTGGCCGTCGACGTCGGGGACGAAGCGGCCGCCCTCGACGACGTAGATCCAGCCGGCGGTTCCCGTCGGGACCACGTCCACGGCGCGCTCGACCACGCGGACGGTGTCGAGACCGTTGACCGGGTTGACCGGGATGCCGCGCAGGTACGGGCCGTTCCAGCGGTCCTCACGGCCGGACAGCGGCTCGAAGGTGGTGCCGTTGTTGCGGGTCAGGCCGGTGAGCTGTTCGACGACATCCTCGCCGTCGCGGCCGGGCAGGATGGCCCCCTCGTAGTCGGAGTGCTCCATGGAGAAGCGGTAGACCGCCGTGCGCAGCAGGCTGAGCCCGTCCATCAGGCGGGCGTCGCGCTCGGGGCTGGCGACGGAGGAGGGGAGGGCGGTGAGGAGGGCGACGAGGGCGACCGCCAGGACGGCGGCGACGCTCTCGAAGAGGGGAAGGCGGTTCTTGAACATGGTCATCATCTCCGTTCCTTCTTTCGTCCTGCGGCTCGGCCCGACTTGAGCCCTGCATGAGCCGGATTCCTGGATTTTTCCAGGACGCGCGGAAGGTTCTTCTTGAAAAGGACTTGGGCTTGTGGTGCCATCGCGGGGCCGGATCCCGGGGGGCTCCGGTGGGGGGTCGTGGCTTGCTCCGGGCCGTCCGTCCCCTTACCTTCCCCGCCGCGGACTGCCGCCATGAAACTCGTCATCGCCGAGAAACCGAGCGTCGCCGCCGACCTCTCCCGGGTGCTCCCGGGCACCTTCCAGCAGCACGAGGGCTACTGGGAAGGGCCGGGATACGTCATCTCCTGGGCGGTCGGCCACCTCCTCGAGCTGGCCGAGCCGGAGGACTACGACCCCGAGCTCAAGACCTGGCAGCTGCGCAGCCTGCCGATCCTGCCCCAGGAGTTCCGTCGTAAACCCCGTTCAGGACAGAAGAAGCAGCTGTCGCTGTTGAAGCGGCTGGCGCAGCGCAAGGATGTGGAGGCCCTGGTCAACGCCTGCGACGCGGCGCGCGAGGGCGAGCTGATCTTCCGCGAGATCGAGGATTTCCTCGGCGTGGACAAGCCGGTCGAGCGGCTGTGGCTGCAGTCGATGACCAAGCAGGCGATCCTCGAGGCCTTCGAGCAGATCGAACCGGCCGAGCGCTACGACGGCCTGGCCGCGGCGGCCTACAGCCGCGCCGAGGCCGACTGGCTGATCGGCATGAACGCCACCCGCGGGATCACCAAGCGCCTCAAGGGGCGGCGGGAGCGGGGCGTCTGGTCGGCCGGCCGTGTGCAGACCCCGACCCTGGCGCTGCTCGTCCACCGCGAACTGCGCGTGCTGGCGCACGAGCCCAAGCCCTTCTGGCGCCTCAAGGGCTCCTTCGAGGCCAACGGCCACGAGTACGGCGCCCAGTACCGCTCGAGCCGGGGAGCCAAGGACGGCGAGAAGATCTGGGACCAGGCCGAGGCCGAGGCCCTGCTGAAGGCCCTGGAGGGGCGGCCGGCGGCCGCCTCCGAGGAGGTCAGCGAGTCGGTGCGGAAGCCGCCGGCGCTCTACTCCCTCACCGCGCTGCAGAAGGAGGCGAACAGCCGATATGGCTTGTCCGCCCGCCGGACCCTGGGAGCCGCCCAGCGGCTCTACGAGAGCCACAAGGTCCTGACCTACCCGCGGACCGACTCGAGCGCCCTGCCGGAGGACTACCGCGGCCACGTCGACCAGGTCGTCCAGGTCCTGGCCGGGGGCGGGGCCGCCGAGGCCCTCGACGAGAAGGACCGCGCCGCGGGCGTGGCCGAGGCCGCGCGCACCCTGCAGAAGGACGGCCTGCGCAACCAGAAGCGCAACTTCGACGACTCCAAGGTGGGGGACCACTTCGCGATCATCCCCACCGGCACGCTGCCCTCGACGCCGCTCGGCGGCGACGACGCCAAGGTCTTCGAGCTGGTCGTGCGCCGCTTCCTCGGCGCCTTCCTCGGCCCGAGCACTTGGCAGAAGGTGGTGCGCGAGACCCGCGTCGAGACCGCCGCCGGCCCGCGCAGCTTCTACACCGAGTCGAAGCGCCTGGTCGTCCCCGGCTGGCAGGCCGTGGACCGCCGCCCGCCGGCCTCCGAGGTGCTGCCCGACCTGGGCGTCGAGCCCGGCGCCAGCGCCGCCGCCGCGGTGCGCGAGTACGAGCTCGAGGAGGACGCCACCCGGCCGCCCGCGCGGCTGACCGAGGCCGGCCTGCTCAAGGCGATGGAGAACGCCTCCGACGTCGACCTCGACCTGCACGAGGAGATCGAGGACGAGGAGGCGGTCGAGGCCCTGCGCCAGAAGGGCCTGGGCACTCCGGCCACGCGGGCCGACATCATCGAGGCGCTGATCGCCAAGGGCTACGCCGCGCGCAGCGGCAAGTCGCTGCGCGCCACGGCCAAGGGCATCACGCTGGTCGACTTCCTCGAGCGGATCCACGCCGACCACCTGGCCGGCGCGGAGCAGACTGCCGAGATGGAGTTCCACCTGTTCCAGGTCGAGGCCGGCCAGCGCGAGCGCTCCTCCTACATGGAGGAGGTCGCCGAGCGCGTGCGCGACCTGATCCAGCGCCTGCAGACCTTCGACTACGAGGAGCTCTACCGCGAGGAGGCCGCCCTCGGCCCCTGCCCGCGCGACGGCATGGACGTGGTGGAGGGCCTCAAGGGCTACCGCTGCTCCAAGGTGCCGCGCGCCACCCACTTCGAGCTGACCGTGAAGTCGCACGCCGGCAGGGGCGCCGCCGCGGCGCTGGGCGGGCGCCTGGAGAAGCTGCGCGAGGCGCTGCTCGCGGTGGAGAAGGTCCAGGAGGTCGAGCTCGAGCCGAAGCGCACCACCGCCGTGGTGCGGGTCACGCTGAACCGCGCGGTCGAGGCGCAGCCGGGCTGCGACCTGCTCGTCGAGGCGGCCCAGGAGGCCGACCGCGAGGAGTGGATGAAGGCCTGCGACGCCAAGCCGGTCGAGGACGACGGCTGTGACTTCACCATCTGGAAGGAGTTCCGCGGCCGCTTCATCAACCGCCCGGTGGCCGAGAAGCTGCTCGGCGAGAAGGACTCCGGGCCGATCGAGGGCTTCGCCAGCATGCGCGGCGACTTCTACGCCGGCCGCATCCTGCTCGACGAGGAGGGCAAGATGGCCTTCGAGCCGGTCAAGGACTTCCGCGGTTCGGACGACAGCGGCAGCGTCGCGCCCGAGCTGGTGTCCTACCCGGTCGACGAGGCGCCCTTCGTGCACTGCCCGCGCTGCGAGCAGGGCCGCGTGGTCGAGACGCCGACCCACTTCGAGTGCCGCGTGCCCGGCACCGAGAAGGGCTGCGGCGTGCGCATGCCGCGGACGGTGTGCAAGCGCGAGATGCGGCGCAGCGACCTGCTGCCCTACTTCGACCCGGACAAGGGGCACACCGAGTGGATCGAGGACTTCATCTCCAAGAAGGACCGCGCCTTCACCGCGCGCCTGGTGATGAAGCCGAACGGCCGCCACGGCTTCGAGTTCAAGCCGCGCGAGGCCGGGCCGCGCAAGACGGGCAAGAAGAAGACCGCCAAGAAGGCCGCGAAGAAGGCGACGAAGAAGACGGCGCGCAAGAAGCCCGTGCGCCGCACCGCCGGCGCGGACGAGGCATGAGCCTGCGCGTCGCCCTGTGGTCCTGCCCGCGGACGGTCTCCACGGCGTTGATGCGCTCCTTCGCGGAGCGGCCCGACACCGTCTGCGTGGACGAGCCGCTCTACGCCGGCTACCTCGCCGGCAGCGGCAAGCAGCACCCGATGCGCGACGAGATCCTCGCCGCCGGCGACCCGGACCTCGCCGCGGTGCAGGCGCCGGTGGTGTTCGAGAAGCACATGGCCCACCACCTGAACGTGGTGCACCAGGACGAGGCCTTCTTCGCCGCGCGCACCCACGCCTTCCTGATCCGCGACCCCGCCGAACTGATCCTCTCGATGGTGCGCGACCTCGGCGAGGTCGGTCCGGAGGACCTCGGCTTCGACCGCCAGGCCGAGCTCTGGCACCGCCACGGCGGCCCGGTGGTCTCCTCGCGCGACCTGCTCGACGACCCCGAGGAAATGCTGCGCGCCTTCTGTCGCGAGCTCGGGCTCGACTTCGACCCCGGGATGCTGTCCTGGGACCCGGGGCGCCACGCCTGCTACGGCGTGTGGGCCGATTTCTGGTACGGCAACGTCGAGAAGTCGACCGGCTTCCTGCCGCACCAGCCGAAGACCGAGCCCTTCCCCGAGGCGCTCCTGCCGCTGCTCGAGTGGGCCCGCGGCCAGCACGCCGAGCTCTTCGAGGCGCGCCTGCGCCCGGAGCCGCGGTGAGCGCCACCGCCGACGTCCTGGCCGAACGCGCCGCCGCCGCCGCGCGCCACAGCCACTCGCCCTACTCGGGCTTCGCCGTCGGCGCGGCCGTCCGCTGGTCGGACGGCGCCGTCACCACCGGCACCAACGTCGAGAACGCCAGCTACCCGCTGACCGTCTGCGCCGAGCGCAACGCAGTGGCGGCGGGAGTGGGCGAAGGGCGGCGCGAGATCGCCGAGGTGGCGGTCTGGGCCGACGTCGAGGAGGTGGTCAGCCCCTGCGGCGGCTGCCGCCAGGTGCTGGTCGAGTTCGCGCCCGATCCCGCCGCGGTGGTGGTCCACCTGTGCGGCCGCGGAGCCCGGCGCAGCGTGACGCTGGCCGAGCTCCTGCCGCAGGCCTTCCGCCCGTCCTGAGCGCGCGGCCCCCGGCCTAGTGGCTGAGGAAGCCGAGCACGATCATCACCAGCATGAAGACGCCCAGGGTGAGGGCGATCGTGCCCCACAGGTAGGACATCCACACCGTCGCGGCGCTGCGGCCCTCGACGCGGAAGCTCTCCAGCTTGCCGCTGGCCAGCATCCGCTCGAACTGCTCCGGCCGCTCCTCCTTGAGCTCGTGCTCGGTGATCAGGCCGGTGTAGATCGACACGTCCATGGGGAACTTCTCGCTGCGCAGGTGCGTGTTGAAGAAGTGGACCATGAAGATGAAGGCGGTGGCGAGCAGCGCCTCCTCCTTGTGGATGGTCGTGGCGATCGACACGGCGCCGCCGCCGATGACGTTGCCGAACCACTCCTCCTGCCAGCGGATCACGCCGGAGATGCCGATCACGAACACGCCCCAGAACACCGCGAGGTAGTCGAACTTCTCCCAGTAGGTCCAGCGGTCGAACTTCGGCTTCGCGTTGCGGCCGAGGAACCAGCCCATGTGCTCCTTGAAGTCCTTCAGGTCCTTCAGGCGCGGGACCAGCGAGTCCGGGCCCCACAGCACCTTGCGCCAGCCGCGCTGCTTGAGGCGCACGGCGACCTGGCCGAGGTGGAGGACGAAGTAGAGGCCGGTGACGGCCGCCGCCCAGTAGTGGATGACCTGGGCCTGCTCGATGGACATCACGTGGTCGAGCACCCAGCGGCCCAGCCAGGTGTGCGAGAAGGTCTGCGGCAGCCCGGTGAAGGCCAGGGCGAGGAAGCTGATGTTGACCAGGACGTGGAGCACCCGGTCCAGGGCGTTGAAGCGGCGGTAGTAGATGCGCCGCGGGCCGTAGCGCTGGCGCACGCCCTTCTGGAACCACAGCAGGGTGTGGAGCAGGAAGAAGGCCATGACGCCGAAGAACAGGCCCTTCATGAACACGTCGGCGCTGTGCAGCAGGGCCTGCAGGGCGCTGTCGCCGCTGATCGGCATGCCCGGGTTGCTGTACTCGGCGCCCGGGCGGGGCGGGGTCGGCTTGCGCGGCGGGGTCCCGGCCGCGGCCGCCGCGGCGGCGGCCTCCTCGATCTGCTTCGTGTTCGGCCGCCGCGGGTGCGTCACGTAGGTCGTGAACTTGGCCTCGGCGTCCGAGTGGCACTGGCGGCAGGTCTCGAGCAGGCGCTCCTTGCTCACCGTGGACATCGGATCCTCGGGTTCGAGGACGGCGTGCGCGGTGTGGCAGTCGGCGCAGTTGGCGAAGGCCGTGTCCTTGCCCGTGTTGGTGACGTCGTAGAGCTCGCCGTGGTAGGTGTCGTGGAAGCCGCTGACCGCGAAGGGGTTGACCCCGAAGCGGAACATCAGCGGCTCGTCCGCGTGGCACTCCTCGCAGTGGGCCACCGCGGCGCCGTTGGCGAACTCGATCTCGGCTTTGAGGATCTGGCCGCGCTGGCCGTGGCAGTCGGTGCAGTAGGGCGATTCTGCGTTGCCGGCGGCACGCGAGCGGCCGTGGACGGACATCGCGTAGTCGTCGCCCTGCTCGGTGTGGCAGTTCTCGCAGGCCTGGTGGCTGGTGCCGGGCACCGGCTCGCCGCCCTCGACCGCCCAGTGGAAGGTGTGGCAGTCGATGCAGCGCACCTCCTTGCCGAGGGCCTCGCTGCAGGCCCGGTTGTCGTGGGCCAGGTCCGCGCCCTGGTGCTGGTCGGTGGAGTGGCAGTAGGTGCAGTTCTGCAGGCCGCCGGTGGGGAAGAGGCGGTCGGCGGCGTGCTCCTCGGAGGTCCTGTGGCCGCTGTGGCAGACCGTGCAGGCCAGCTCGGGCGGGGTCCCGCCGACCTCGTGGTGCAGGCTGATGCGCGAGTCGGTGTGGCAGCTCTCGCACTCCTGGCTGACGTGGAGGTTGGTCTCGTGGTGCTCGGTGATCCCGTGCGAGCCGTGGCAGTTCAGGCAGGACGGCGCGCGGTCGTCGCCCACGGCCAGCAGCTCGTGGTGCCGCGACTGGAGGTAGTCGGCCACGTCCTTCTCGTGGCAGGCGCTGCAGGCCTCGGTCAGGCAGCTCTTGCGGTCGAGCTCGCTGCGGTCCCCGCTGCCGGCCTGGTGGATGTCCTGGTGGCAGTCCAGGCAGCCGGGGTAGGGCCGGCGGTCCTTTTCGGAGAAGGGGGCGTGGACGCTCTCCGCCATCGCCTCGGCCTGCTCGTCGTGGCACATCAGGCAGGTCTCCAGCCCGCCCTCCTCGTGCCAGACCGAGGCCGGTTGGATGTCGTGGCCGCCGTGGCAGCTGCCGCAGTCCAGCCCCATGACCTCGTGCGGCGTGCCGGCCAGCTTCTCGGCGGGCTCGTCGTGGCAGGAGGAGCAGTCCGGCGTGGTCAGCTCGAGCGGGTGGAGGTCGCCCTCCTCGAAATCGAAGCCGTCCAGCCCGCTGTGGCACATCAGGCAGTCGTCGAGCGGGTGGACCCCCTCCGGGCCCTCCTCCGCCTCGGACAGCGTGTCGTGGCAGACCAGGCAGGTCTCGCCGGGATCCTCTCCCTGTCCCCAGGCACGGCTGCCCAGGAGGATCAGGGCGAGGAGGAGGGTGCAACGTTTCCCCTTCGCCATCACCGATTTCCCCTTTTCGTGGCGGTGCGGAGGGATAAACCCTGCTGCCGCCTGGGAAAAGGGGAATCGGACGGGGGGCTCAGCCGCCGAGGGCGTCCAGGCCCTCGGCCAGGATCGATTCCGCCAGACCGTTGTTGTGGGCGCCGCCGCTGCCGTCGGTGCGGATCAGCTGCAGGGCGCGGCGGGCGCGCTCGAGGGCGGCGGGGTCGGCGCCGGAGGCGCTCTTCAGGGCCTGCTCCAGCTCGGCCAGGGCCTCGGCGGTGGTCGCCCGCCAGTCCTCGAAGTACTCGAGGTAGTCCTCGTCGTGGCACATCACGCAGGTGTCGCCGTCGGGGACCATCAGGTCGTCGGCCTCGCCGTGGCAGTCGCTGCAGGACAGGTCCGGCATCATGCTCGGGTAGGCCTCGAAGCCCTCGATCTCGCCGGCGAACATCCCGGCCTGGACCGTGTGGCAGTCGGCGCAGTCCTGCTCGGGCCGCTCCTCGGTGGGCTCGTGGTGGCAGGAGGCGCAGTCCTGGCGCGGGAAGGCGGGCACGCCGTGCTCGGTGCTCGAGTGGCACTGGCTGCAGTCGAGCCCGGCGTCGAGGAGGTGCTTGCGGTGGGGGAAGAGCCGGTCCTCGAGGCGGACCGTGGCGGTCTCCTCGATGCCCATGTGGCAGCTGTCGGCGCAGCCGTCGGCCGAGGCCACCGGCAGGCCGGCGGCCGCCTGCCCGGCGGTGGGCAGGCCGAGGGCCTCCTGCACGCGGTCGATCCGCGCGGCCACGTCGCGCGCCACGGCCATCGAGTAGGCCGGGTTGTGGGCGCCCCGCGAGGGGTCGCGGCGGATCAGGGCGAGGTTCTTCCGCGCCGCGGCCAGCTCGGGTGCCAGCGCGGGGTCGTCGGTGGCGCTGGCCTCGAGCAGCGGGGTCAGCCGCTCGACCTGGCCGGTCACGGTGCTCTGCCAGCGGCCCAGCATGCCGGCGAAGGCGGTGCCGTGGCAGTGGAAGCAGTCGGCCTCGGTCGCGGCGGAGGCGGCGGCGTGGTCGGGCTTGTCGTGGCCGCCCTCGCCGGTGGCGCCGAAGCCGGTGTGGCAGGACAGGCAGTCGACCATGGTCTCGCTCATCCGGCTCGGGCGGTCCTCGACGCCGACCGCGCCGGTGCCGGCCAGGACCAGCATCCCGGGGTCGTGGGCCTGGTCGTGGCAGCTGCGGCAGTCGTTGGCACCCGACTCGAAGGGGTCGTGCGGCAGCAGGCCGTGGCGGATCTCGTCGTGGCACTGGAAGCACTCGACCTTGTGGCTGGTCACGTGCTGCTCGTGCATGAAGGGGACGTCGGTGATGCGCTCGAGGTGTCCCTCCTCTTCGTGGCAGGTGTGGCAGCGCTCCTCGCGCACCTCGCCCTTGCCCTTCACGACGGAGGTGTGGCACTGCTGGCAGCGCACCCCGCGCCCGGTGAACTCCGAGTGGACGAAGGGCTTGCCGGCGACCAGGATCTCGTCCTTCGGCGGGCCGTGGCAGATCTGGCAGTCGGAGTGCTCGGGCAGCTTTCCGTCGTCCTCGGGCTTGAAGTGGCAGGCGAAGCAGACCGCCTCGGAGACGTTGAAGTGCTCGCCCTCCAGCACGTGGCTGTGGCAGGAGGTGCACTGCAGCTGGCGCCCGCGGCGCACCTCGAGCACGTGGTCGCGGTGCTCGAAGGCGATGCGGCCGAACTGGATCGGGCCCTCGAGGCTCGGCACCGAGTGGCAGCCCGAGCGCAGGCAGCTCTGGTCGGAGACCTCGGCATAGGGCTTGCTCTCGGTGCTCGTGACGTACTTGGCGACCTGGGTGATCGCCTTGAACTTGCCCTCCATCGTCTCGAGCGAGCCGGGCTCGTAGTGGCACTCGATGCAGGCCACGTCGGCGTGGGCCGAGTTCTTCCAGGTGTCGATGTACGGCACCATGTTGTGGCAGCTGCCGCAGAAGGCCGGCTGTGCGGTCTGCTCGACCGCGACGAAGCCCAGCAGACCGACGCTCAGCAGGCCGGCGGCCATGACCACGAACAGGGCGCGGAACAGCCGCAGGGTGCGGGAGACGGGGGAGCGGGGGTTCTGGAGGGCGTTCGCCATGGCTCAGAGCTCGCGGCGGTAGGCCAGCATCAGGCCGGCCAGGAGGATCGACACGAAGAGGAAGACGCCGGAGAAGATGCGCAGGTCGCGGAAGCGCTTCTCCAGGACCTCCAGGCTGGTCCGGGTCTTGTGCACCATGCCCTCGCCGCGGGTCACGACTTCGTCGAGGACCTCCACCGAGGAGGCGTGGGTGACCGGGGCGGAGCTGCGCCGCAGCGAGCGCAGGTCGTCCACGTAGCCGTCGTGGTCGCGCAGGAAGAGGCCCTTCAGCGCCGCCTCCTCGATCTGCTGCTCGACGTCGCGGATCTTGCCCTCGAGCGCGTCGAGGTCGCCGCGGATGCGCAGCCCCGTCTGCCGCGCGGTGCCCTCGGCGTCGGGGTGGCAGACGGCGCACAGGCCGTCCTCGCGCACCAGCTCGTCGTCGCCGAGCTCGACCACCGCGTGGTTGTCGTGGCAGGAGGTGCACTCCTCCATCTCGCCGCGCAGCGAGGCGAGGTAGTGGGGGCTCTCGCGGAAGCGCTGCCGCTCGGGGGTGTGGCAGTGGCCGCAGACCATCTCGATCGTGCCCATGCGCGGCGGGGCGGCGCCGTGCGAGCCGTGGCAGTCGACGCAGCCGGGGCTGGCGAGGTTGCCCTCCTCGAGCAGCTCGCGGCCGTGCACCGAGCGGAGGTAGTCCGCCGGCGCGCTCGGGTCGACGCCGTGCTCGCCCATCAGGACGGCGTCCTCGTGGCACTCCATGCAGCCGCGGGTGAGGCGGACCTTGGAGGCCGCGGAGCGCGGGTCGGAGACCGGCAGCACCCGGTGGGTGCCGTGGCAGTTCAGGCAGGTGGCGACCTCCTCGTGGCCGCTCTCGAGCAGGGCCTTGCCGTGGGCGCTGGTGCGGTAGAGGGCCAGCTGGTCGGTCTTCAGGCCGAGGTGCGACATCCGCTCGGGGTCGGCGTGGCACTCGCCGCAGGAGAGCACGGCGTCGGTCAGGTCGCCGAGGGGGCGGAAGTCGTCGCCGTGGGCGTCGAGGGTGCGCCCGCCGGCCACGCCGCCGTGGCAGGTGATGCAGTCGACCCCGCCGCGCCGGTGGACGCCGGCGGCGGCCTGGTCGCCCTCGGGCTTGTGGCAGTAGACGCAGCCCTGGACCCGCTCGGGGCCGGGGGCCTGGGCCTGGGCGGCGACGGGGAGGGCCAGGAGGATCAGGGAGCTAAGCAGCATCACTGCGCGCCTCCGAGCGAGAGGAGGAAGCCGCCGAAGAGGAAGAACAGGCCGACCAGCAGCACCGGCAGGCGGCGCGTCCAGGCCGGTCCGGAGGTGCGGTCGATCTCGGGCAGGAGGAAGAAGGCCAGCCAGACGAGGCTGAGGACCAGCATCGGGAAGCTGCCGGAGCCCTCCGGGAAGAGGTCGAGGAAGCCGTGGACGCCGCGGAAGAACCACGGCGCGTCGGCGTGCTCCCCGGCGGCGAGGACGTCCGCCGGGCGGCCGAGGCCGGGCGGGAAGAAGCCCGACAGCAGGATCAGGCCGCTCAGCATGAGCAGCAGCTGCACGCTCCAGGCGAGGAAGTGGTAGGGGAAGAAGCGGCGCCCCTCGCGGCGGTGCCGCGGGCCGCTGGTCGGGACCAGCGCCGAGACGCACTCCATGCCGGCCAGCTCCTTGGCGTGCCAGGAGGGGCCGTTCAGCACGTGGACCACCGGGCGGTCGAGGCCCTCGAGCTGGCGCCCGCGCAGGCCGACCTGCTCGAGGCGCTCGAGCACCTCCTTCACCGCGGCGGCGTCGGTTCCCTGGTTGAGGACGATGATCATCGCAGGTTGCCCTCCTGGTCGCGGCGGGTCGGTTCCCACGGCGGCAGCCAGCTCCAGAACCAGGCCAGCGCGACGGCCAGCGCCGGCAGCACGAGGACGTGGAAGCCGTAGAAGTTGTGCAGGGTCGTGGTGCCGGTGGCCTCGCCGCCGCGCAGGATCCCCGCGACGGGGTGGCCGAGCAGCGGGATGGCTTCGATCCACTCGAGCGACTTGTCGGCGCTCCACAGCGCCGCCTCGTCCCAGGCCAGCAGGTCGCCGGTGAAGGCGAAGCCGAACAGCAGGCCGAGGCCGACCAGGCCCAGGCGCCAGTGCGAACGCCCGCGGCCCCGGTAGCGGCCGGACAGGAAGATCAGCAGGAAGCGGGCCAGGCCCAGCACGAGCAGGACCTGCGAGGCCCAGGCGTGGATGCCGCGGGTCAGCCAGCCGCTCTAGCCGTGGCCGACGTCGCGCATGATGTACTTCACGCTCTCGTGGGCGGTCTCCGAGTCCGCCTGGTAGTAGAAGCTGAGCATGATGCCGGTGACGACCAGGATCCCGAGCAGGATCCCGACCGCCCAGCGGAAGACCTGCTGGCGCGAGCCCGTGACCGGGTAGGGGCGGTACAGGCGGCGGCGCAGGGCGTGCTGGAAGGTGTGCTGGTGACGCGCCATGGCTCAGCGCCTCCGCTGGACGAAGAGGGTCTCGCCGACGACCGCCGTCTCGTAGCGCGAGAGCGGGGCGTTGGCCGGGCCGTCCACCACGTTGCCGCGCACGTCGAAGACGCCGCCGTGGCAGGGGCACAGGAGCTGCTGCCGCTCGACGTTCCACTCGAGCTGGCAGGGGTCGATGTGCGTGCAGTCCCCGCTCACCGCGTGGAAGCGCCCGCCCTGGTCGCGCACCACCATCACGGTGGCGCCCTGCAGGCGGAGCTTGCGGGAGCTGCCCGGGGCGAAGCGCTCGACCTGGGCGACCGCGGCCGGGCCGGTCAGGTCCAGCTTGAGCTCCGGCGGCCGCAGGTAGTCGATCACCGGGAAGGCGAGGGCGGCGACGGTCAGCACGCCGAAGCCGACGATGAGCCAGCTCATGAAGCGCCGCTTCCGGCGCTGGGCGCGGTAGAAGCGGTCGCTGCGCAGGTTCATCGCGTCGACCGTCGGCCAGGCCGCGGCGGCGGCGTGGACCGCGTCGGGGTCGAAGTTGCCGCCCAGCGAGACGACCACCTGCTCCTCGCCGCGCGACGCGTGGAAGGTGCAGCCGAGGGACTCCAGCTCTCCGCGCAGGCGCGCGAGGGCGTCGTCCTCGACATCGGGTTGAAGCACGAGAATCATGGGCTCGGGGCCGCGCGGCCGGCAGGCGGCGCGGCGTCACCACGGTGGGGCGGGCAGGGAAGGAGCGGAGGAGGAATCAGGACTCCGCGCCGGCGTCACGCGACCCGACGTGGAAGTCGCCGAGGAGGATCGGCGTGGCGACCTTCACCATCAGGGTGAAGATCAGCGCGCCGACCGCGAGCACGCCCATGGCCAGGGTGAGCTCGTTGGAGGACGGGACGTACTCGTAGATCTCGCCGAGCGTGTCCGGCGTCATGCCGGGGATGACCAGGCCCATGCCCTTCTCGAGGTAGACCCCGAGGAAGATCAGCACGCAGCCCAGGTTCAGGGTCACCCAGTGCTTCCGGGTGCGCGGCAGCAGGAACAGCAGGAAGGCCACGATCGAGCAGCCGACCGCCAGCCACATCCACGGCACGATGGCCCGGTGCTCGCCCACCCCGTTGAACATGTACTGCATGTGGATCAGGTGGTGGGTGTCGGAGTAGTACTCCTTGAACACCTCGGCGCCGAGCAGGAACAGGTTGAAGGCCATGAAGTAGGCCATCAGCTCGGCGATCTTCCAGATCGCCTCGTTGCGGATCTCGAACTTGGTGAAGCGGCGCAGCAGCTGCATCAGGATGAGCAGCACGGCGGGGCCGGAGCAGAAGGCCGAGGCGATGAAGCGCGGCGCGAGGATCGCCGAGTTCCAGTAGGGGCGTGCGATCAGGCCGTTGTAGAGGAAGGCGGTGACGGTGTGGATGCCGACCGCGGCCGGGATCGACAGCCAGACGAGCGGCATGAAGAAGCGCTTGTTCGGCTCCTTGCGCGAGAACATCGTGAACAGCACGTAGGTGACGATCACGAAGTTCAGGACCAGGTAGCTGTTCAGCGCGATCACGTCCCAGCCGAGCATGCTGGACGGCACGTTGAGGTGGCCGATCCCGGGGATGAGGTGCCAGAAGCGCTCGGGGTGGCCGATGTCGACCATCACGAACAGCGCGCACACCGTGATCGCCGAGACGGCGAGCAGCTCGCCGAAGACCACGATCTCCTTGATCGGCTTCCAGTGGTACAGGTAGGCCGGGACGACGAGCATCACGGCCGCGGCCGCCACGCCGACCAGGAAGGTGAAGTTGCCGATGTAGAAGCCCCAGGAGACCTGGTCGCGCAGGCTGGTCGTGATCAGGCCGTCGTCGAGCTGCCGCAGGTAGGCGGCGGCGCCGAAGCCGATCACGGTCAGCAGCAGGGCGATCCAGGCCCAGTACAGGCCGTTGCCGCGCGTCACCAGCCGGAGGCTGCCGGCGAAGAAGCGCGAGAAGGTGCGGATGGTGCTCATGTCTCGCGTCCTCCTAGGTGCCGTAGAAGTAGTAGAAGCGCGGCATGGTGTTGAGCTCGGCCTTGAGCACGTACACCCGCTTGTTCTCGATCACCCAGCGGACCTCGCTGTTCGGGTCGAGCAGGTTGCCGAACTTGCGCGCGCCGACCGGGCAGACCTCGACGCAGGCCGGGTACTCGCCGTTGCGCGTGCGCTGCACGCAGAAGGTGCACTTCTCGACCACGCCCTTGGGGCGCGGCCGGTTGCCCAGGTAGTGCAGGTTCGGGTTGAGGTCCTCGGCCGGGATCTCCGGCTCGGCCCAGTTGAAGTGGCGCGCCCCGTAGGGGCAGGCGGCCATGCAGCAGCGGCAGCCGATGCACCAGTCGTAGTCGATGACCACGATGCCGTCCTTCTCCTGCCAGGTGGCGCTGACCGGGCAGCTCTTCACGCAGGGCGCGTTGCGGCACTGCTGGCAGGCCACCGGGAGGTAGAAGTGGTCCTCGCGCGGCACCTGCTCGGCGTCGTAGTAGGCGTTGGCGTGCGCGAAGTCGATGCCGCGCTCCTTGTCCATCTCGAGGACGCGGATCCACTGCACCTCGGGGTCGCGGCTCTGGTTGTTCTCCTCGACGCAGGCGTGCACGCAGCGGCGGCAGCCCACGCAGCGCGAGATGTCGAGCGCGTAGCCGAACTCGACGCCCTCCAGGGCGTCCTTGCCGCTCAGGGTGACCTCGTCGCGTCTCTCCTCGGGGAAGCGCTCGCGGCACTCGGCCTCGAGCTGGCGCAGGATCTCCACCTTGCGCTCGCTGCTCAGCTCGGCGAAGCGGCTGCGGAACCAGTCGGAGTGGGTGAGGTCGCCGCAGCCGGCAGCAGTGGCCGCGGCGGCGCAGCCGGCGACCGTGCACAGGAAGTCGCGGCGCGAGGGGGCGGGGACGCAGCCTTTCATCGCGTCACCTCCGGAGCGGCCGGCATCGGCATCGGCTCGATGGGGGCGAAGCGGGGCGAGTGGCTGTTGTGGCAGTCCACGCAGAGCAGGTAGTTCTGCTTCTCGGGGTCGTCCCAGTGGCCGGTGCGGCGGCCGTGGACGCCGGCCTTCCAGTCGCGGTACTTGTCGCCGTGGCACTGGCCGCAGAGGCGGAAGGACTTCTCGAAGGGGACCTGCTCACCGCTCGCCAGGCGGAGGAAGTCGCGGTTGTCCGGGTCGTGGCAGTCGAGGCACCAGCGGTGCTCCTCGTCGTGCTCCAGGACGATGTCGTCGTGGGCGTCCTCCAGCTCGCGCCGCTCGGGGTTCGTCTCGTAGACGTCCGGGTCGTGGCAGTCCGAGCAGGGGAACAGGTCGAGTTCGGGAGGTCCGACGTGGCTGGTGTCCGGCTCGGGGAAGGACTCGGGGACCTTCCCGGGGAGATGAGCCGCCTGGTGGCCGTGGGCCTCGTCGCAGGCCGCGAGGGGGAGGGGCGCGGCCAGCAGGAGCAGGATGGCGGGTGACTTCATGGCGGTGGGTGGGGGCGGACCTCTCCCGTGAACCCGCTCCTGGGGGGGCCCAGGAGCGGGCGGGGAATCGGGTTTCTGGCGAGGGGAAGGCCGCCTACTCGGCGTCCTTCTCCTTCTTGGGCGGCTCGACGCGCGGCTTCTCGCGCAGCGGGTGCAGGTGCGCGATGGCCTTCAGGCGCTCGCCGTACTTGAACTCCTTGAAGGTGGGCGACTCCTCGTTGTGGCAGCTCAGGCAGAGCCCGAGGTCCGGGAGGGTCATCTCACCGTCCAGGCCGGCGGGGAGGACGTCATCGGTGATCTTCGACTTGGCCTTCATGCGGGCCTTGGCGTGATCGCCGCCGGGGCCGTGGCAGGCCTCGCACTGGACGCCCATCTCCATCGGGAACTTCTTGTCGACCTTCTCCTCGTCCTCGAGCATCGAGAAGGCGGTGACGTGGCACTTGAGGCACTCGGGGGCCTTCGAGGCGTCCTCGAGTCCCTTCTCCTTGGCGATCGCCTTGGCCTTGTCGCTCTTGAGGGTCTCGAAGGCGCCGGCGTGCGGGCCCTTCTCCCACTTGTCGAAGGTCTCACCGACCTTGTTGTGGCACATCTTGCACTTCTTGGCGCCGACGAAGGTGCCTTCGGAAGAGGCGATGGCCTTGAGGGCGGCGGACTCCTTCGCCTTGTCGGCGTCCTTCGGGTCCTGGCTCACGAGCGGGCCGGCGATGCCGAGCACCAGCGCGGCCATGCCGGCGAAGAGGAGGTGCTTACGGGAGATTCCCATGGGTTCGAGCTTGTTGGGCTTGGGGTTGTCGGGTTGCCCGGACGGGGCGGATGGCATCCGCATCATGTCAGACCGCCGGACATATCCATGCCTAATCCATGCCCAGGGAGGCACAAGGTTTCCCTCGCTTCGGGGGGGAAGAAAAGCACTGGGACCGTGCTCAACTCCGTGGGGGTCCCGGGACTCGCCGGCCCTCCTCGGGGCGCCCTGGCCGTGTTTCTCCAGGAGAAATAGTAAGTCGCTCCAAGTTCTTGCCCAGACGCGGGTTGTGATTTGCGAACAGGGCCATGGGGAATAATGCCACGCTCGGCCCTTTGTCCCTATGGGAGTGGGGTTTAGCTCCGGAACAAGCCGGCTCCGGGTTTCCGGGCTGCCACTCCGCTCTTCCGATGCTCCAAGCGCGTCCAGGCCAGCTCCGCGTCCCCGGGCCCCCGGTCCGGGTTCTCCTCCCCTCCCTCGCCCTCGGCCTCCTGGCGGCCGGGCTGCCGGCCCAGGAGGCCGGCGCCGGGGAAGGGGCCTCCGAGCCCGTCCGGGCGGTCGACGGGGGGAGCTGGGAGCTCTCCGGCCGGCTCGACGCCTTCTTCCGCCACCGGCGGCAGGAGCGGGAGGGCGAGCGGGACACCGACTCGGTCGTCACCGGGATGCTCGACGGCGCCTTCCGCGACGCGGACGGGCGCGAGCAGTTCCGCTTCCTGTTCGACGGCGTCCTGACCGCCGACCTGGACGGCCTGGAGTCCTCCCACGAGGCCTTCGCCGGGCTGGGCGACGCCCGCAACTCGCGCACCCACGCCTACGTCTACCAGGCCTGGGCCGAGACGGCCTCCCTCGGCGAGGGGCTGACGCTGCGCGCCGGCCGTCAGGAGATCCACCGCGAGGACGCGCTCTACTTCGACGGCGTCCGCCTCGACGCGGCGAACTCCGGCGCGATGACGGCCGTGGTCTACGCCGGCTCGCCGGTCCGCTTCTACGAGTCCGACCGCACCGGCGACTTCCTCGGCGGCGTCGGCCTGAAGTGGCGGGCCAGCCGCGAGCTGCGCCTCGGCCTCGACGAGGTCTTCCTGCGCGACCGCGCACCGGCGGGGGACCGCGACCGGGTGATCAACAACAACCTGACCCTGGTCACCGCCCACTGGGACAAGGACGAGTACACGGTGGTGCGGGGTTCGAGCTCCTTCATCGGCTCCGACCCGCGGCGCCAGCAGCTCGCCGTGCTGTGGACCGACCCGGCGGCCGGCTGGTGGACCCGCTTCCACCTCCAGCACCAGACCGACTACGGCGACGTGGTGGTGACCGAGCTGTCGCCCTTCGCCGCGGTGATCAGCGAGGTCGCGCCGTACTGGACCGGGACCTTCGAGCTGCACCGCGACCTCGGCGGCGGCGTCGACGGCGGCCTCGGCTACAGCCGCCGCTGGCTGGACAACGGGGACGACGAGGGGCCCTACGACCGCGAGTTCTCGCGCTGGTACGCCCTGCTCACGGTGGAGGACTTCCTGGTCGACCACCTCGAGGCGGGCACCCGCGGCGACTACTGGGACGCCGACGAGTCGCGCCTGTTCGCCGGCGGCTTCTTCCTGGCCTGGGACCAGGACGCCGACAGCCGCTTCGAGGTCGGCAGCGACTTCGCCAAGTACCGCTTCGACGTCTACTCCGGGCGCGAGTACCTCGACGACCGGCAGTTCTACTTCCGCCTGCGCCACCGGCTCGACGAGCAGTGGAGCCTCCGCTTCCGCGCCGCGCGCAGCCGCTCGCAGTTCGGCACCGACACCACCCTCGAAGGCGCGGTGGCGCTGGAGTTCTGAGATGAACGCGCACGCCCACAAGATCTTCCTCCTCCTCTCCGGCGCCGCGTTCGCCGCGGCCTGCTCCCTCGTCGTGCCCGAGCCCGGCCCGCCGGTCCCCGGCCGCGCCGGCGTCTTCCCGCACGTCGTCCACGCCGAGGACGGCGCGGGCATGGCCTGCACCGACTGCCACGCCGGCGCCGGGAGCGAGGTCCGCGCCGGGATGCCCGACTTCGAGCTGTGCGGCAGCTGCCACGAGCTCGAGGTCGACCCGGACCTGCCGCTGGCGGCCCAGCCGGCAGGCTTCGTGCTGCCCGGGGACTCCGCGCCGACCTGGTCCTCCGTGACGGCCTACCCGATCGAGAGCCGCTTCTCCCACGCCGTGCACGTCGGCGCCGGCGCCGAGTGCGAGACCTGCCACGAGGGCGTGGCGGCGAGCGAGGCGACCGACTGGGGCTGGAAGGTGCGGATGGCCGACTGCCTCGAGTGCCACGACGCCGAGGGCGAGGACGTCGGCGGCTGCGCCGGATGCCACCCGGACGTCGACCGCGACCTGCCGCCGAGCACCCACGGCGGCGAGAGCTGGCTGCGCGCCCACGGGCCGCTCGGCGCGATGGGGGCGGGGCCCGCGGGCGCCGCAGCGCAGGACTGCGCCCTGTGCCACACCGAGGCCTCCTGCGACTCCTGCCACTCGAAGACCCTGCCGGCCGACCACAACGAGCCCTGGCGGGTGCGCGGTCACGGCTTCTCCGCGGCCCTGGACCGCGACCGCTGCGACACCTGCCACCGCGAGGACTCCTGCGAGCGCTGCCACCAGAGCACCTCGCCGGTGACCCACCGCGGCATCTGGGCCAACGGCACGAACGCCCACTGCGGCAGCTGCCACCTGCCGCTCGGCCCCGACGACGGCTGCGCCACCTGCCACCGCGGGACGCCCAGCCACCGCCTGGCGGCGCCGCTGCCCGGCGGCACGCACCCCGGCGCGGCCTCGGACTGCCGCTCCTGCCACTTCCCGCTCGACCACTTCGACAACGGCCAGGCCTGCACGCTGTGCCACCGCTGAGAGCCCCCCGACAAGCAAGCAATCCCATGAGGCCTTCACGACTCCTGACCCTCCTCCCGCTGCTGGCCCTGCTGCCGGCGGGCTGCTTCAACCAGTCGGGGACCACGACCCAGGCCCCGGTCGCCCTGTTCCAGGGCCGCGTCATCGGCACCGCCGACGAGCCGGTCGCCGGCGCGACGCTCTACCTGGTGCCGGCCTACTCGGTGTCCACCACCCCGATCACCTCCGACTCGCTGCGCACCGGCGCCTCGGAGGGCTGGGACGAGCCGCTCGAGGACCTGGTCGCCGCCTCCGGCGGCGGCTTCACGCAGGCCCGCACCGACGCCAACGGACGCTTCACCGTCCGCGAGGTGCCGGACGGCCGCTACTTCCTGTACGTCGCCCCGACCGGCACGGAGTACCTGCCCGGCGGAAGCCTGTGCCGCAACTCGGTGGACGCCACCGGCCTGCGCGGCCAGGAACTGACCATCGTGCTGAGCTCCTCGCCCAGCCCGGCGGCCAACTTCGTCGGCATGACCACCTGCCTGGCCTGCCACCCGAGCTACGCCACCGAGAAGGGACTGGCGCACCGCCTGGGCTTCACCGTCCCGGGCCAGCTCAGCAACAACCAGTCGCTCGCCGAGCACCCCGAGCTTTTCGACGGGCTGGCCAACTTCACCCCGGCCGCGGCCTACACCGGCGGCACCCCGGTGTGGTTCTCGGACTACGACGCCGGGCGCGGCTTCGACAAGTTCCGCACCACGCTGACCGACCCCAGCGGCAGCGGCTCGACCGTCTACGCCATCCTCTGGCTGTGGCAGGACACGGCGACCGACGAGTACAAGATCACCTTTGAGAACGTGATCACGCCGGCCGACCCGATGAACCTGATGGAGCGCAAGGTCGAGCTGCTCTACGGCGGCGCGGTCTACAAGCAGCGCTACATGATCGAGTGGCCGGGGCGGAACGCGCTCTACCCGGTGCTGCAGTACCAGACCGCCGGTGACGACGCGCGCTTCGACCAGACCCGCAAGGTCTACCGCGACTACCACCTCGACTTCTACTGGGACGCCAACACCGACCAGTTCAAGGACCCCGACCCGAGCAAGAACATCGAGCGCAACTGCATGGGCTGCCACGCCGGCGGCTTCACCCAGTCGCTCGACGGGGTGACCGGCGAGGTGGTGTGCGACTCGGTCGAGGACGTCTTCGGCGAGTACGACATCGACGGCGACGGCCTGCTCAACGACCTGAACATCGGCTGCGAGAGCTGCCACGGCGCGGGCTCGGAGCACGTCGCCGCCCTGCAGGGCCGCTACATCGTCACGCCCGAGAACCTCACGCCCTCGCGCGCGGTGATGACCTGCCAGCGCTGCCACGACCGCATCGTCGGCAACGGCCCCCTGGCGGCCAACGACCACCCGATGAGCGCCGCCGGCGTGTTCGCCCCGGCCGGCATCAGCCGCGCCGAGTACCTCGCGACCTACGCCGCGACCAAGGCCCCCTCGGTGAGCTCCAACTGGCCGGACGACGTCCACGCCAAGAGCCACCACCAGCAGGGTCCGGACTTCCTCAAGGCGAAGCACTACCGCAACCCGTACGACATCCTGACCTGCGACGACTGCCACGACATGCACGGCGGCACCGGCTACCGGCACGGCCTGGTGGCGGACCCGGACGACAGCGCGCAGCCGCTGTGCCAGACCTGCCACGAGCCCTACCTGGGCGACATGGTCGCGCACACGCAGGAGATGACCGGCTTCGCCCACGGCGCGGCCACGATCACCTGCGTCGCCTGCCACATGCCGAAGACGGCGAAGACCGGCTCCGGCGAGTACGGCATCCTGCTCGGCCCGCCGACCGGGACGAGCACGGACCCCGGCATCACCTACTTCGAGAACGACATCACCAGCCACGTCTTCGACGTCCCGCGCAAGATCAACGTCGGCGTGGCGGGCGTCCTCCCGGGCAGCGCGATGCCGATCCCGTACACGAACAGCTGCGGCACCTGCCACGACGCCGGCAGCCTCCAGTTCTCCGACTAGGGATTCCCTCCGCAACTCCCGTCCCTCCGGGAGCGAAGAGGACGAGCGCCGGGCGGCCCAGGCCGCTCGGCGCTCCTGTTTCTGCCGCGCCGGGTCCCGCGGGCATGATGGGGGAATGCCCGCCGCCCTCCTCCTGCTCCTCCCGGCCTTCGTCCAGGAGCCCGCTCCCGCCTCGTGGACGGTCGAGGAGCTGGCCTCCCCGGCAGCCGGTGCCGCTCTGTGGCCCGCCTTCGCCGCCACCGCCGACGGCCTGCCGCAGCTGCTGTGGACCGCCGGTCTCGAGCTGCGCACCTCGGCCTGGACCGAGGCCGGCTGGCGCGCGCCGGAGACCGTCGCCACCGCCGCCGAGGAGGGCGAGTGGTTCGTCAACTGGGCCGACTTCCCGCAGCTCGCCGCCGGGGTCGACGGCGGGCGCGTGGCCAGCTGGCTGCAGCGGAACGGGGAGAGCGCCTACGCCTACGAGGTGCGGCTGGCGGCCGCCGCGCCGGGATCGGCGGAGTGGGAGCCCCGCGGGGTGCTCCACACCGACCGCAGTGCCGGCGAGCACGGCTTCGTCTCGCTGCAGCCGCTGGCGGAGGGCGGCTACTTCGCCGCCTGGCTCGACGGACGCACCCCGGGCAGCATGGCGCTCTTCGCCGGGCGGCTCTCGGCCGCGGGCGAGGCGCTCGAGGAGCAGCGCGTCGATCCGCGCACCTGCGACTGCTGCCAGACCGACGCGGCCGTGCTCGACGACGGCGCGGTGGTCGTGGTCTACCGCGACCGCTCCGCCGAGGAGGTGCGCGACATCGCGGTCGTCCGCCGCGCGCCGGACGGCACCTGGAGCGAGCCCCGGCTCGTGGCCGAGGACGGCTGGCTCATCCCCGGCTGCCCGGTCAACGGTCCCGCGGTGGCCGCGCACGGCCAGGAGGTGGCGGTGGCCTGGTTCACCCTCGGGGCGGACGCGACCCCGCGCGTGCAGCTGGCCCGCTCGCGCGACGGCGGCCGCGGCTTCGGCTTCCCGCAGCGCGTCGACGGCGGCCGTCCGGTCGGCCGCGTGGACCTGCTGGCCCTCGGCGACGGCTCGCTGCTCCTCAGCTGGCTCGAGGCGGGGGAGGACGGCGGGGCCGCCTGGATGGCGCGGCGTTTCCCCCGCGAGGGCTCTCCCGGACCGCCGCAGCGGATCGCCGTGGCGAGCGGTGAGCGCAGCGCGGGCTTCCTCCGTCTGGCCGCCCTGCCCGGCGGCGGGGCCGCCCTGGCCGCCTGGACCGACCCGGCGACGCAGCGCCTGCGCCTGGCCCGGATCGGTCCGGCCGCGCGCTGAGCCGGCTCAGTTGCCGGTCTGCAGGACCGGCTGCGGTGTGGCCTGGCCGCACAGCACGACCAGCAGGTTGCCGACCAGCGCCGCCCGCCGCTCGTCGTCGAGCTGGACCACGCCGCGGCTGCCGAGGTCGGCGAGGGCCTGCTCGACCATGCCGACGGCGCCCTCCACGATCTTGCGCCGCGCGGCGATGATCGCCTGCGCCTGCTGGCGCTGCAGCATCGCCGAGGCGATCTCCTGCGCGTAGGCCAGGTGGCTGAGGCGGGCCTCCAGCACCTCGATGCCGGCACGCGACAGCCGTTCGGCCAGGGTGGCCTGCAGCTCGGCCGCGACCTCCTCGCTGTCCCCGCGCAGCGACACCACCTCGGCGGGGGTGTCCTGGCCCTCGTCGTAGGGGTGCGTGCTGGCCACCTTGCGCACCGCCGCCTCGATCTGGATGTCGACGAACTCCTCGTAGTCCTCGACGTCGAACAGGGCCTGGGCGGTGTCGGCCACCTGCCACACGACCACGGCGCCGATCTCGATCGGGTTGCCGGCCAGGTCGTTCACCTTGATCTTCTCGCTGGCCACGTTGTGGGCCTTGAGCGAGACCTGGTGCTTCAGCGTGAACGGGTTGGTCCAGAAGAAGCCCTGCTCGCGGACGGTGCCGCGGTAACGGCCGAACAGCACCAGCACGCGCGACTGGTTCGGACCGACGACGAACAGGCCCGGCAGGGTGAAGGGCGGCAGCAGCGCCAGCAGCGGCACCAGGACCGCGATGGCCGCGGGCTCGCCCTGGGCGAGGATCAACAGGGTGACGAACAGCGCCTCCGCGAGGAGGACGGGGACGAGCACCAGCCAGCCGGAGGGGCAGTGGCGCTGCGACTCGTAGGAGCGGATCGGGTCGGACATGGGGGAGCCTCCGTGGGGCGGGGTCCCCCTTGTCTAAGGCGGCTCCCCCGGTTTCATCGCCGAAATCGGCGCGCTTCGTCCGCGATCAGGCCTGCATCACCTCGGCCTCCGCGGGCTTCGCGGAGCCGGTCGTCAGGTAGCGGTGCATGGCGTCGGCGGCCTGGCGGCCGGCGCCCATGGCCAGGATCACGGTGGCGCCGCCGGTCACGATGTCGCCGCCGGAGAAGACGCCGGGCAGGCTGCTCATCATCGTCTCCGGGTCGACCACGATCGTTCCCTTGCGCTCGTCCCGGACCAGCTCGGGGCAGCCCTCGACCAGGATCGGGTTCGGGCCCTGGCCGATCGAGATCACCGCGGTGTCGATCTCGAGCTCCTTCACGCTGCCCTCGATCGGCACCGGGCGGCGCCGGCCGCTGGCGTCCGGCTCGCCGAGCTCCATCTCCTGCAGGCGGATGGCGCGCACCGCGCCCTTGCCGTCGTCGAGGAACTCGATGGGGGAGTGCAGCAGGTAGAAGTCGATCTCCTCCTGCTCGGCGTGGTGGATCTCCTCCTGGCGCGCCGGCATCTCCAGGCGGCTGCGGCGGTAGACCAGGTAGACGTTCTCCGGCTGCAGCCGCTTGGCGGTGCGGGCCGAGTCCATCGCCGTGTTGCCGGCGCCGATCACCGCGATCTTCTTGATCTTCTTGACCGGCGTGTCGGACTTCTGCGGGAACTGGTAGCCGCCCATCAGGTTCACGCGGGTGAGGAACTCGTTGGCGCTGTAGACGCCGTTCAGGTTCTCGCCCGGGATGTTGAGGAACCAGGGCAGGCCCGCGCCGGTGCCGACGAAGACGGCGTCGAAGCGCTCGCGGATCGAGTCGAGCGACTCGGCCTTGCCGACCGGGTAGTTGAGGACGAACTCGACGCCCATCTCCTTGAGGCCCTCGATCTCCTCGATCAGGATCTTCTTCGGCAGGCGGAACTCGGGGATGCCGTAGAACAGCACGCCGCCGGGTTTGTGCAGGGCCTCGAAGACGGTGACCCGGTGGCCGAGCTGGGCCAGGTCGCTGGCCGCGGTCAGGCCGGCCGGGCCGGAGCCGATGATCGCCACCTTCTTGCCGGTCGGCGCGGCGATCTCGGGCACCACGCGGATGCCGTTCTCCATCGCCCAGTCGCCGAGGAAGCGCTCGACGCGGCCGACCGAGGCCGACTCGCGGCCCTTGTCGGGCTTGTTCAAGGTGCAGACCAGCTCGCACTGGTCCTCCTGCGGGCAGACGCGGCCGCAGATCGCCGGGAGGAAGTTCTTCTCCTTGATCTTGCGCAGGGCGCCCTCGAGGTCGCCCTGGCCGAGCAGCATCATGAAGGCCGGGATGTCGATGCCGACCGGGCAGCCGTGCTGGCAGGGCTTGTCCTTGCACTGGGCGCAGCGCTGCGCCTCGCAGACCGCCTCCTCCTCGGAGTAGCCCAGCGGCACCTCCTCGAAGTTGTAGATCCGCTCGAGCGGCGGCTGCTCCCGCATCGGGGTCTTGGTCTTCTGGCGGTTGATCACCCGCTTGGGCTTCTTGGGTGTGTCGCTCATGGATCAGACCTCGGTGGAGGCGGGGGCCAGCTTGTTGTTGTGGCCGCAGTTGCAGGTGTGCAGCTCGAGGGACTCCAGCTCCTCGTCGCGGTAGTAGGCGAGCCGCGTCATCAGCTCGTCGAAGTCGACCAGGTGGCCGTCGAATTCGGGGCCCTCGACGCAGGCGAAGCGGGTCTCGCCGTCCACGGTGACGCGGCAGGCGCCGCACATCCCCGTGCCGTCGACCATGATCGGGTTGAGCGAGGCCTGGGTCGGGATGCCGTAGGGCTCGGTGGTCTTGCAGACGAACTTCATCATGATCACCGGGCCGATGGTGATCACCTCGTCCACCTTGCGGTCGCCGTCGAGCAGCTCCTTCAGGGCCTCGGTGACCAGGCCCTTGCGGCCGTGGCTGCCGTCGTCGGTCGTGACGAGCAGCTCGTCGGCCTCGGCGCGGATCTCGTCCTCGAGGATGAGCAGGTCCTTGGTGCGGGCGCCGAGGATGGCGACGACCTCGCAGCCGGCCTCCTTCAGGGCGGTGACCTGCGGCCAGACCACCGCGTTGCCGATGCCGCCGCCGACGCAGACCACGGTCGAGCCGGCCGGCGGGATGTCGGTGGCGCGGCCCAGCGGGCCGGCCAGGTCGTGCAGCTCGTCGCCCGGGCGCAGCGCGTTCAGGTCGCGGGTCGTCTTGCCGACCTCCTGCGCGACGATCGTGATGGTCCCCCGTTCCGGGTCGCGGTGGGCGATGGTGAGCGGGATGCGCTCGCCCTCGTCGTGGACGCGGAGGATGATGAACTGGCCGGCGCGGCCGCGCTCGGCGATGTGGGGGGCCTCGACCTCGAAGAGCATGGTCTTCGGGGCCAGTTCCCGGACGGCGACGATTCGATTGCCCACGGCGGTGCTCCTGGCTCCTGCGGAGTGGGGGAGTGGGGGAGTGGGGAGGGGGCGGGTGGAAGGATCGGGAGCAGGTGACCCCCGCCCGGCCCGGAGAATCCGGGTCCGCCATGGTTAGATCCTGCGCCGAGGCCCCGCCAGGGCTGGAAAAGTGGCTTTCGCAGCGGATTTCGGCCGATCGATCGGGTACCAATGGGGGCACGCGGAACTAGTTCTCCGGGCTTCCCTCGCCCGCCCCTCCACGCCCTTGTCCCCGTCCCTGGAATCCTCCTCCGGCGACCGGATCGTCACATCCGGCGCCCCCCTCGACCTCGCCTCGCGGATCGCTCCGATCCGCTATCTCGAGGACGACGCGGAGTACCGCTTCGAGCGGCTGGGTCCCGCCAACGAGGAGGGGGTGGACCGGCTGTACCACGAGGTCTTCCCCGAGATCCGCGACCGCGAGTCCTTCCGCTGGAAGTTCCACCGCGCCCCGGAGGGCCCGGCCCTGGCCCACGTCGCGGTCCACCGCGAGAGCGGCGAGGTGGTCGCCTCCTGCGCCGGCCGCCTGCGGCGCTTCTGGATCGACGGCCGCGAGGTGACCGCCGCCCAGACCTTCGAGGCCGCTACCCACCCCGGGCACCGCCGCCTGCGGCTGTTCCGCGCCGTGATGGCCGGCTTCGCCATGCAGGTCACCGAGGCCGGCGCGCTGTTCGCCTTCGGCGGCAAGATGGGGGAGGCGGCCTTCCGCGTCGGCCAGCGGGTGTTCGGCTTCTTCCCCTACCTCGAGCTGCGCACCTGGGAGGTCCGCCTGAGTTATCGCGTGGCCTTCCGCCGCCGCGCCGGCGCCGCCGGCCTGCCGCTGGCCTGGGCCGCCGACGGGCTCAAGAGCCTGTTCACCCCGGCGCAGCGGGGGAGCCTGCGCTTCGAGCGGGCGCGGCAGTGCGGCGTCGAGTTCGATCAGCTGTGGCAGCGGACCCGCGACAGCCTGCGGGTCTCCGCCGTCCGTGACTCGCGCTGGCTGAACTACCGCTTCCGCGACTGCCCGGTCGGCGAGCACCGCATCTGGCAGGCCTTCCGCGGCGAGGCGCTCGTCGGCTACCTCGTGCTGCGCCTGTGGGAGCAGGACGGCGTCCGCATGGCCACGGTGCTCGACTGGCTCGACGGCCAGGACCCCGGCCTGCTGCGCGAGATGCTGGTCCACGCGGTCGAGGACGCCCGCTCCTGCGGCTGCGACTTCCTGCAGCTGGCCGCTGCGGAGGGCAGCCACGCCGAGGCGGCGGTCTCGGGCCTGCCCGGCTTCGCCGTCACCGAGCGCGAGGCCCTCGACCGGGTGGCGGGCAACCTGATGCCCTTCGGCGACCCCGAGGACCCGGCCTTCGCCTTCCTCGGCGCGGTGCTCGACCCGGGGGCCTGGCACTACGCGCAGGGCGATTCGGACTTCCACGACTGATCCGCCGGAGGTTTCGGGGTCTGGGCTGTCGCAATTTGATACGGTTTGCGGCAGCGGCGGGCTCGTGTGGCCCGCCTTTCCGTTTGGATGACCGAAACCGCCACCCTTTTCGAACGCCTCGGTGGAGAAGCCGGGGTCACCCGCATCGCCAACGGGGTCGTCGAGGCCCACCTGGCCAACCCCGACATCAGCCCCCGCTTCCGCGACTCGGATCCGGCCGCCCTGAAGGTCCTCGTGCGGGACTTCATCAGCGCCGGCACCGGCGGCGGCGCCGACTACCAGGGCCGCGACATGAAGGAGGCCCACGCCGGGCTGAACTGCAGCGAGCGCGAGCTGATCGCGATCATCGACGACGCCCTGAAGGTGCTCGACGCCGAGGGCGTGCCGGCCGACGCGCGGATGGAGATGCTGGCCATCCTCTACTCCTTCAAGGACGACGTGCTCTTCGGTTGAGCCCGCCGGGGGCCGGTCCGCCGGCCCCCGCTCCCCCCGCCCCGGGCCTCAGCCCTGGTTGCGCAGCATCATCTCCTTCGGGTGGGGGTCGAAGTAGATCTGGTCCAGCAGGTACTCGACCTCGAACTTGCGGATCAGGAAGCGCAGCAGGCTGACGGGGACGATCAGCGGCAGAAGCCGCTGGCGGTAGTCCTCGATCGCGTCGAGCAGGTACTGCTTCTCGGCGCTCGTGAGCTGCTCCTTCAGGTAGCCCATCGCGTGGTGCAGCACGTTCACGTTCGCCTTGGCCGAGGTGCGGTGGCGCAGGGTGGCCTCGAAGGCCGCCTCGTAGGACGCGTAGATCTCCTCGTCGGGGCGCTGGCCGAAGTCGGCCACGATGCGGCCGAGCTCGCGGTAGCCCTGCTCGTGGTGCGCGCGCAGCAGCAGCTTGTGGGCGGTGTGGAAGTCCACCAGCTGGCCGCGGGACCAGCCGCGGGCGGTCGCCGCGCGCCAGCGGTTGCGGCAGAAAATGCGCACGATGAAGTTCTCGCGCAGCACGGGGTCGTTCAGGCGCCCCTCCTCCTCGACCGGCAGCTGCGGCCAGGCCTCCATCAGCGCCTCGGCGAACATGCCGACGCCCTGCTTGTGCAGGCGGTGCTCCCCGCGGTAGACCGGCAGCCGCTCCATGCCGCAGGAGGGCGAGTTCTTCTTCAGGACGTAGCCGTCCAGGCCGGTTCCCATCAGGCCGGCGACCCGCTCGGCGGACCAGCTCCGCATGGCCTCGGTCGAGTCGGCGCCGGTCGAGGGGGCGACCAGGCGGACCTCGCCGTCCTGCTCGACCAGGCGGATGGTGGGCCGGGGCACCGGCATGCCGACCTCCACCTCGGGGCAGACCGGCACCCACTCGGCCCACTGACCGAGGGCGTCGGTGACGAAGCGGTCGCGCGCGTGGCCGCCGTCGAAGCGCACCTGCTCGCCGAGCAGACAGGTGGAGACGCCCAGGCGCAGCGGCGTGGCGTCGTCGTGCCAGTGGCGCCAGCTACCGCGGCCCGCGGTCGGAGGGGAGGCTTCCATGCCGCGATCTTCGCAGCGCCGGCCGGAGCGGGGGAGGGGAACCTATAATCCGCCGCCCCGCTGCCGCCCGAGAACCCGCATTCATGTCTTCTGCCAAGATCTCCTGGACCCTGGTCGACGAGGCCCCGGCCCTCGCTTCCCACTCCCTGCTCCCCGTCCTCCAGGCCTTCACCCGCGGCACCGGGATCGAGGTCGAGACGGCCGACATCTCCCTGGCCGGCCGCATCCTGGCCCACTTCCCGGAGGCCCTGGCCGAGGACCAGCGCGTCCCCGACGAGCTGGCCCGGCTGGGGGAGCTGGCCAAGACCCCGGCGGCGAACATCGTCAAGCTGCCGAACATCAGCGCCTCGGTGCCGCAGCTGCAGGCCGCCATCCGCGAGCTGCGTGCGCAGGGCTGCATGGTGCCCGAGTACCCGGAGGAGCCGGAGACCGACGAGGAGCACGCCCTGCGCGCCCGCTTCGCCGCGGTGCTCGGCTCGGCCGTGAACCCGGTGCTGCGCGAGGGCAACTCCGACCGCCGTCCGGCGGCCGCGGTGAAGGCCTTCGCCCAGAAGAAGCCGCACCGCATGATGAAGCCCTGGCCGGAGTCGGGTTCGAAGACGCGCGTCGCCCACATGGACGGCGGCGACTTCTACGGCAGCGAGCGCTCGGTCACCCTCCCCGCCGCGACCGAGGCGCGGATCGAGTTCCTCGGCGCCGACGGCGCGGCGCAGGTGCTCAAGGAGCGCGTCCCGCTGCTGGCGGGCGAGGTGCTGGACAGCTCGGTGATGAGCGTCGCCGCGCTGCGCGCCTTCTACGCCGCGCAGATCGCGGCGGCGAAGGAGGAGGGCCTGCTGCTCTCGCTGCACCTCAAGGCGACCATGATGAAGGTCAGCGACCCGGTGCTGTTCGGCCACTGCGTCTCGGTCTACTTCGCCGACGCGCTCGACGCCCACGCCGAGGCCCTGGCCGCCGCCGGCGCCAACGTGGACCACGGCCTGGCCGACGTGCTGGCCAAGCTCGAGCGCCTGCCGGCCGAGCAGCGCGCCGCCGTCGAGGCCGGCATTCAGGCTTGCTACGAGTCGGGCCCGGCGCTGGCCATGGTCGACTCGCGCCGCGGCATCACCAACCTGCACGTGCCGAACGACGTGATCATCGACGCTTCCATGCCGGTGGTCGTGCGCGACGGCGGCCGCATGTGGAACCGCGACGACCAGCTGCAGGACACGCTGGCCATGGTGCCGGACCGCAGCTACGCCACGATGTACCAGGCCGTGGTCGAGGACTGCCAGCGGCACGGCCAGTTCGACCCGTCCACCATGGGCAACGTGTCGAACGTCGGCCTGATGGCCAAGAAGGCCGAGGAGTACGGCTCCCACGACAAGACCTTCCTCGCCCCGGCCGCCGGCGCCATCCGCGTGGTGGACGCGAGCGGCGCGGTGCTGCTCGAGCAGGCCGTCGAGCCGGGCGACGTCTTCCGCGCCTGCCAGACCAAGGACGAGGCGGTCCGCGACTGGGTCAAGCTGGGCGTGGCCCGCGCCCGCGCCACCGGCGCCCCGGCGGTGTTCTGGCTCGACGCCGCGCGCGGCCACGACGCCGAGCTGATCCGCAAGGTCGAGGCCTACCTGCCCGAGCACGACACCGCCGGGCTCGACGTCCGCGTGCTGCCGCCGGTCGAGGCGATGCGCTTCTCGCTCGAGCGGATCCGCCGCGGCGAGGACACGATCGCCGTCACCGGCAACGTGCTGCGGGACTACCTCACCGACCTGTTCCCGATCCTCGAGCTCGGCACCAGCGCGCGCATGCTGTCGATCGTGCCGCTGCTCCAGGGCGGCGGCCTGTTCGAGACCGGCGCCGGCGGCTCGGCGCCGAAGCACGTCCAGCAGTTCGTCGAGGAGGGCCACCTGCGCTGGGACTCGCTCGGCGAGTACTGCGCCCTCGTGCCCTCCCTCGAGCTGATCGCCGAGCAGACCGGCAACGCCAAGGCGGGCGTGCTGGCGGCCACGCTGGACGCGGCGGTCGGCCAGTACCTCGAGCAGGGCTGCGCGCCCTCGCGCAAGGTGAACGAGATCGACAACCGCGGCGCGACCTTCTGCCTGACCCTGTTCTGGGCCGAGGCGCTGGCCGCGCAGCAGGACGACGCCGGACTTGCCGCCCGCTTCGCCCCGCTGGCGCGGGCGCTGCGCGCGCAGGAGGAGCAGATCCTCGGCGAGCTGCTCGCCGCGCAGGGCGAGCCGGTGGATCTCGGCGGGTACTACCACCCGGACCCGGCGCGCTGCGCCGCAGCGATGCGCCCGAGTGCGACCTTCAACGGGCTGCTCGACGAGCTGCTCTGCGCCGCCGCGTCCTGACCGGCGGCATCGGCGTTCGCGTTCCGACGCCACCGGCCGCTGCCCGCACCGCAGCCGGGGGCGGGGCCGGAGCCGTTTGGCCGGCCGCGCCGTCGGCCCTATCCTGTCCGCCGACGCGTGGTCGGTCCCCGTAGCTCAGCAGGACAGAGCATCGGTTTCCTAAACCGAGGGTCGGGTGTTCGAATCGCCCCGGGGACGCCATCCCTTCCCCGGCCGTCGCCCCTGACGGGCCGGGCTCAGAAGCGGAGCTCGTACTGGACCTTGAGCACGGTGTCGTAGCTCTCCGGGGTCCAGTTCGAGCCCAGCACCTGCCAGTTGTAGGTGACGACGAAGAACAGCTCGGACTCCGGCGTGATCGTCCAGCGCAGGCGGTTGTTGGTGCCGAGCTCCTTGCTCTCGTCGTCGTACTGAAGGTAGCTGGCGAAGACGAGGTCGGGCGAGAAGTTGAAGGTGAAGCGCGTGCCGTAGGCGTCCTCGGTGAAGCGCGTACCGCCGAGCCGGCCGACGTTGCGCTCGACGTCGAGGTCGATGGTGAGGAGCGGGAAGGGGTTCAGCTCCATGGACAGCTCGTAGCTGTCGAGCCGCCCGGTGTAGAACTCGCCGGTCCACCACTGCAGGTCGAAGGCCACCGCCCGCTTGCTCGCCGTCTCGAGCGTGGCGCCGTAGCGGTTCCAGCGGTAGGTGCCGGCCTGAACCTCGACCTCGTCCGCCACCTCGAAGCCCTCCGGCGGCCGGTCGCCGCGCGTGTTCACGCCGATCTCGAACTCGTCGCCGCTCTCGAACTGCCAGTGCAGCGGCTCGGCCCACAGGGTGTAGCTCTCCCAGCGGTGGTCGAGCCCCGTCGTGTAGCTCGCGCCGACCTGGTAGAAGGTCTGGCGCAGCCAGTCCAGCTCCGGGCGCGGCTGGTACTCCAGGCTGGTGCGGTAGGCGTGGATGCCGCGGCGCGGCACGAAGCCCATGGCCGGGTCGAAGTCCTCGCCGATGCGCATCCAGGAGAAGTCGGCCTCCCACAGGTCGTTGGGGTACTCCACCTCGCCGCCGATCGCCGACTGGTCGCCGCCGGTGGCGCCCTCGCGGTCCGTGCTGAGCCCCCAGACGCCGGCCAGGAAGTTCTTGTCGCCCTGGAACTCGGAGGTCTGGTAGGTGAAGTCCGCCCCGGCCAGCCAGCTGCCGCCCCGGCCCAGCGGGTCGCCGACGGTCGCCAGCATGCCCACCGAGGACTCCTCGAAGAGGTCGTGGCGCAGCCGCACCACGCCCATCCCGGTCTCCTCGGCCACTCCGGCCTCCTCGCCGGTCCAGGTGGCCAGCGCCCCGATGCTGGTGCCGCCGAGCCGCCCGGTGGCCTTCAGGCCGGCGAGCAGCGGGACCTCCTCGCCGTCCACCAGGCCGATGCGACGGCTGTGGAAGGGGACCACCGACCTCCCCATCCCGGTGCCGAAGTCGAAGAAGTCGTCGCCCTCGAGGAAGAAGGCGCGCTTCTCGGGGAAGAACAGCGGGAAGCGGGTCAGGTTGGTGCGGCGGGTGTCGACCTCGGTCTCGGCGAAGTCGGTGTTCAGCGTCAGCAGCAGCTCGAAGTCGGCCTGCGGCTTCCAGCGCAGGTCCAGGCTGGGGGTGGCGTCCCAGTCCTTCGCCTCTCCCGGCGCGGGGCTCGACATGCTGCCGACCAGCGCCGGCCGGAAGCTGAAGCCGCTGCCGAGCTGGAACTCCGGCAGCCCGGTCAGCAGCCCGGCGCGGCTGGTCTTGAGCACGCTCCAGTCCTGCGTCGCGCCGGCCCAGCGCTGCGTCTCGAGCTCGCGCTGCACGCGGCGCTGCACGTTCAGGTGCCAGCGGTCGAGGCCGCGCTTGAAGGACAGGCTCTGCACCGGGATGCGGACTTCCGCCGTCCAGCCGCCGTCGTGGCGCCGCGCCGCCGCCTCCCAGATGCCGTCCCAGTCGCGGTTCAGGCCCTCGCCGCGGTCGGTGATCAGCGCGTCGAAGCGGGCGCCGAGCGGGTTGACCGCGAACAGGTAGCCCGAGCGTCCGTCGAGGTAGGTGCCCAGCACGATGCGGACGTGGTCTTCGCCGCCGAGCGAGCCGTCGCGCGCCACGTTGAAGGCCACGATGCCGTCGGGCTCGGGGTCGCTGCACTCGATGCCGAAGACGAGCTGGGTCGGGTCGACCAGCACGCGGACGGTGGTGCGCCTGGCCGGAACCGCGCCCTCGACCGGCTCGACCTGGGTCAGCCCCTCGATCGCCTCCGCGGCCGCCCAGTCGGCCTCGTCGAGCCGACCGTCGAGCTCGATCGTCCCGCTCAGGGATCCGGCGCGCAGCTCCGGCGGGCCGGGCTCCTGGGCGCCGATGCCGGCGGCCGCCGCGACGAGGACCGCCACGGTCGACAGCAAGGGGGGGTGGTGCGCCATCCTGGTCCACGGGGAGCCGGCGGCGGCGGGCGCGCCGATTCTAGGCGCGCCGCACCGCTCAGGCCGCGCGTCGGTCGAGCGCCGTCTCGACCGAGCGCAGGATCTCCTGCCGCTCCTCGTCGGCCAGCCCCAGGGAGCGGGCCAGCCCGAGCAGGATCGCCTCCTCCTTCTCGGTCACCACGCCGTCGAAGAAGGCGGCCTCGAGCGCGTTGCGGTAGACCTCGTGCCGGCGGTCCTGCAGGTAGTCGGCGGTCGGCGCGACCTGCGGCAGGATGCCGTCGGCGATCCGCTCGGCCCAGCGCTGCAGCGGGCGCAGCACGGCCGCGACGGTGGCCGCCAGCAGCAGGCCCAGCCCGAAGCCGTCGAGCTGGATGAAGTAGCCCAGGGCGTAGGCCGTGGTGAAGAAGAGCACGGCGATCGCGCTGGCCACCACCGAGCCGCGCAGCCCGCGCTTCAGCTGCAGCTCGACGTCGAACAGCTGGTGGCGCAGGATGCCCCAGCCGACCAGCGGGTAGTAGACCAGCCAGACCAGGGGGAAGGCGACCAGCGTCCAGTGGGCCTGGGGATGGTCGGGCGGCACCACGGTCATCGCCAGGGTGATGAGGGCGAAGCAGACGTCGCGGAAGCCGTAGGCGATCAGGTAGGCCTTGCCCTGCTGGCGGCGGATCTCGGTGCGGGCGTGCTTCCACGCCGAGACCGAGACGGCCAGCCCGGCCAGCCAGACCACCACCCAGACCCAGGTGATGGCGAGGAAGGCCGTCCCCGGCGCCATGCCCTGCGCGCGCACCGCCTCCCACCAGTGGACCTCGCCGCCGTACCAGTCGGGCCGCAGCGCGACGGTCGCGGCGCCGCCGAGGGTGGCGAGGAGCAGACCGTGGCGAACCCAGGGCGAGCGCAGCGGCCGGGCCAGGGGCGTGTCGAGGGTGCCGAGGAAGCAGTAGTAGGTCCACAGCTTCGGCCACACGACCGCCATCGCCACGAGGGTGACCGGCCGCACCACCTCCGCGTCGCGCAGCAGCCAGACCCCGCCGCCGACCAGGCCGACGGCGAAGGCCTCGCAGGCCAGCTGCAGGGCGAGGATCCGGTTCTGGTAGCGGTCGGGGCGGGCGCGGAGGATGAACAGGGCCAGGGCGAGACCGATCACGAGGACGGCCAGCCCCGGGACGGCCCAGGGGGTCCAGGTCAGCATGGGCGGCGGTGCAGGGGGGGAGCCGCGGCGGTCAGGGGGAGGGACCCTGAGGGGGACCTGGGCGGGAGGCTCATTCTCCCCGGCGGGGAGGCGGCGCCGCAAGGGGCCGAGCAGGGGACGGTGTGCACTGCGGCGACATCGCCCGTGCGGGGGCGCACGTCCGCCCCGTGCCCTCCGACGACCGCCCTGGCACGCGGATTGCCCTCTAGACTGGACCCTGCCCGTCACCATGGCGCTCCTCTCCGTACCCCTCCTCCTCCTCGCTCCCCAGGTCGACGTCTGGACCCAGCCGGTCCTGGCGCCGGCCGCCACCGGCGCCCTCACCGACGCCGTCGACTACGGCACGGTCTTCAGCACCGGCTGGGAGCTCGACGCCCAGGGTCGCCGGCGCCCGTTCCGCTACGCGGACGGCGTCGGGCTCGACCTCGGCTCCCTCACCCCGGGCGGGGAGGGGGAGGCCCGCGCGACCGACACCGGCGGGCGCACCGTCGGCTGGATGGAGGGGATGGTCCACGGCGCCCTCGTCCGGCAGCCCTTCCTGTACGACGACTTCGTCGGCACCGGCCTGAGCGTCATCCCGCTCTCCCTCGGCGGCACCCTGCCCGGCTGGGCCGAGGACATCAGCCTCTTCGGCCACCTCGTGGTCGGCACGATGGTCCTCCCGGGCGGCGCCCTGCAGGCCTGGGAGCACGACCCGAACCTCGGGACCCCCGCGCTGACGCTGCCGACGCCGGCCGGCTGGGAGAGCGAAGCCCTCTCCGCCGAGCGCCTCCTCATCGGCGGCCTGGTGCGCGATCCCTCCGGCCGCGAGTTCGCCGCGGTGTGGGACTGGCACCGCAACCTCACCCTGATCCCGACCCCGGGCACCGGCGACGCGCGCGTGACCGGCGTCCCGCACGACGGCCTCGACACGGTCTGCGGCTGGTTCGTCGATGCGCAGGGGAACCAGCGCGCCTTCACCGCCGACGTGAGCACCGCGCCGCCCACGGTGACGGTGCTGCCGACCCTCGGCGGCGCCTGGAACCGGGCGCAGGCGACCGACGGCCACGTGGTCCTCGGTTCGTCCGCGGACGCGCAGGGCCGGCCGCGCGCCTTCTTCCACGAGCTGGCCAGCGGAGAGACCCGCGACCTGAACGAGCGGACCCCCGACCTCGGCGGCCTCGTCCTGACCGACGCGGTCTCGGTGCGCTTCGGCCCACTGCTGGGGCTGGTCGGCGAGGAGAGCGGCCATTCGACCGGCTTGACCGGCCGCCAGGTGGGTTTCCATCCCTTCGCCCTGACCGCTGGCAGCCAGGCCCCGCTGTCCGTGCAGAACGCCCCGGCCGGCACTCTGGCCGCCTTCGCCTACGCCTTCCGCGCGGGGAGCACGCCGGTGCCCGGCTGCCCCGGCCTGTTCGCCGACCTCGACGCGCCGCGCCTCGCCGGCTGGTCGCGCAACGGGGCGCTCTGGGTGGACGTGCCCTCAGCCGCGCAGGGGCTGACCGTGTTGCTCCAGGCCGTCCTGCCCGAGGCCTGCCTGACCACCGAGGTCCGCACCCTGACCGTCCAGTGATGCCCCGGCCGGCGGGCCGACGGTGAGGTCCGAGCAGTCGCCCAGCGGCCGCGGGAAGCGGCAGGAGGGGCAGGGGTCGGCGTGGCAGGCCGAGCCGCTGGGCCGCGGGATCGGCGCGCCGCAGTTCTGGCAGGGGTCCTGGACGAAGGCGGCCATCCGCCCGTTCTAGCTCCGCGCTAGGCTGGGCTTCCATGCCGAGCCCCTGGAGCCGGGCGGCCGCCCTGGCCGCCGCCACCCCGGCCAGCCGCAACCGCGCCGCCGACTTCCTGCGCGCCGCCTCAATCCTCGTCGTGGTGCTCGGCCACTGGCTGATGGCCGCGCCCTGGGTCGACGAGGACGGCAGCCACATCGAGCACATGCTCGCCGTCGCGCCGTGGAGCCAATGGCTGACTTGGGGCCTGCAGGTCATGCCGATCTTCTTCTTCGTCGGCGGCTTCTCCAACGGCGTGACCTGGGAGGCGGCCCGCCGCGACGGCGAGCCCTACCGCGAGTGGCTCGACTCGCGCCTGCGCCGGCTGCTCGGGCCGGTGATGCCGCTGCTCGGCTTCTGGATGCTGGCCGCGGCCTTCGCCGCGCGCGCCGGCGTCCCGGCCGAGATGATCCGCGTCGGCTCGCAGGTCGCGCTGGTGCCGACCTGGTTCCTCGCCGTCTACCTCGTGGTGATGTTCCTCGTGCCGCTCACCCGCGCGGCCTGGCGCAGCCTCGGCATGCTCAGCTTCTGGCTGCCGGCGGCCGGCGCGGTGGCACTCGACGCGGCCTACTTCGGCCTCGAGCAGCGCGCGCTCGGCTGGGGCAACTACCTCTTCGTCTGGGTGGCGGTGCACCAGCTCGGCTACGCCTGGCACGCCGGCGCCTTCCGCGCCCGCGGGCGCGCCGCGCTGTGGGCGGTGGGGGGGCTGGTCGTCCTGCTCCTCCTCACCGAGCTCGGCCCCTACCCGCGCAGCATGGTCGGCGTCCCCGGCGCCGAGGTCAGCAACACCACGCCGCCGCACCTGCCGCTCCTCGCCCTGGCCGCGCTGCAGTTCGGCCTGGCGATGCTGGCCGAGCCGGGGCTGCGCCGCTGGCTGGAGGGCGCGGGGGCCTGGACCGGCACCGTGCTGCTCAACGGCATGATCATGACTGTCTTTCTTTGGCACAGTACGGTGATGATGCTGCTCTTCGGCGCCGCCATCCTGCTCGGCGGGGTCGGACTTTTTCTCGAGCCCGGCAGCGGCGCCTGGTGGCTCGGCCGGCTGCCCTGGATCGCCGTCTTCCTGCTCGGGATGCTGCCCTTCCTGGCGGTCTTCAGCCGCTTCGAGCGGCCCCGCTCGCGCCCCGGAACGGCCTCCGGAGGCCTCCAGGTGCTCGGAGGGACGCTCTGCTGCGCCGGACTGGGGGCGCTCGCCTACGGCGGGGCGGGCGGTCCCGGGGCGACCGGGGTGGCCCTGGTCCCCTTCGGCCTGGCCTTCGGCGGGGTCGTCCTGGCCGGGATCCTCCGCCCGCTGCCGCGCTGAGGGGGCGGCGCGATCCTCGGATCCGGGGTATGTTGGGAGCATGCCCCGTCCCCCTTGGGTTGTCGTCCTGGTGATGGTCGCGGCGGCTCACGCCGCGCCCACGCTTCCCCTCTGTCTCGTCGCCGTCGGCGCAGTGTTCGCGGTCTGGTACGCGGTGGATCACCGCGAGTCGGACAGCTATCAACTCCAGTAGCCGGGGGCTCCCGGCTCGCCGCGGTATCGTCCGCGGCATGGATCCCGCTGCCATCGCCGCCGCTGCCGAGCGCATCGCGCCCCTCGTGCGTCGCACGCCGGTGGAGCGCTGCGCCTGGCTCTCCGACGAGACCGGGGCGGAGGTGCGCTTCAAGCTCGAGTGCTGGCAGCGCTCGGGGTCCTTCAAGCTGCGCGGCGCGGCCAACCGCCTGCTGCTGCTCGACGCCGAGGAGCGCGCGCGCGGCGTGGTCGCCGCCTCGACCGGCAACCACGGCGCCGGTCTGGCCTGCGCCGCCGCCGAACTGGGCGTGCCGGTGACCGTGTTCGCCCCGCGCACCGCCGCACCGGCGAAGCTCGCGGCCATGCGCCGCGCCGGCGTCGAGGTCGAGACGGTCGGGGAGGACTGCGTCGAGGCCGAGGCCGCCGCGCGCCGCGCCGCCGACGCCAGTGGGCGGCCCTACGTCTCGCCCTACAGCGACCCGCAGGTGATCGCCGGCCAGGGCACCGTCGGCCTCGAACTGGACGAGCAGCTCGAGCGCCTCGACGCCGTGCTCGTCGCAGTGGGGGGCGGCGGGCTGATCGGCGGGGTCGCCGCCTGGCTGAAGGCGCGCCGCCCCGGGGTGCGCGTGATCGGCTGCTCACCGGCCGCCTCGGCGGTGATGGAGGCCAGCGTACGCGCCGGCCGCATCCTCGAACTGCCCTCGCAGCCCACCCTGTCCGACGCCACCGCCGGCGGGCTCGAGCCGGGCAGCGTGAGCTTCCCGCTGTGCCGCGAGCTGGTGGACGAGTGGGTCCAGGTCTCCGAGGAGGAGATCGCCGCGGCGATGCGCCGCGTGATCGGCGAGGACCACCTCCTCGTCGAGGGCGCGGCGGCCGTGCCGGTCGCCGCCATGCGCAAGGCCGCGCCCGCTCTCGCGGGCGCGGCCGTCGCGGTCGTCCTGTGCGGGGCGAACCTGCCGCCCGAAGTGTTGGGCCGGATGTTCTGAACCAGGCCTTCACCGCGACTTCACCGGCGAGGCCCCCCCCGAGTCAGCGAGGGGGCGGGATCATGTCCCCGACCGTACTCCGCGCGCCGCCGTCCCCATGAGCCGGAAGAAGGAAGCCCCCTCGGACGAGGAGATCAGCCTCGAAGACCCCAGCCTCTACCTCCCGCGGGAGCTGAGCCTGTTGGAGTTCCAGGCACGGGTGCTGGCGCTGGCCCGGGATCCGGCCGTCCCGTTGCTCGAGCGGCTCCGCTTCCTGGCGATCTGCTCCTCCAACCTGGACGAGTTCTTCGAGATCCGGGTGGCGGGCTGGCGCCAGCGGCAGGCCTACGGCGTGGACCGGATCGGCGCGGCGCAGAAGACTCCCCGCGAGATCCTGGCCGCAGTGACGAAACGCACTCGTCGGCTGGTCCGCGACCAGTACCGCACACTGAACGACGAGCTGCTGCCCCAGTTGCGCGACGAGGGGGTCCGCCTGCTCCGCCGGGAGGTCTGGACCGATCGCCAGTCCAAGTGGCTCCGGACCTATTTCCAGCGCGAGGTCCTGCCCGTGCTGACCCCGATCGGCCTGGATCCTGCGCACCCCTTTCCGCGCACCCAGAACAAGAGCCTCAACCTCCTGGTCGACCTCGTGGGGCAGGACGGATTCGGTCGAGAGGTCGGGCTCGCCGTGGTCCAGGTGCCGCGCTCGTTGCCTCGGGTGATCCGGCTGCCCAAGCAGTTCACCCGCGGCTACACCGGGCTTGTCCTCTTGTCCTCCGTGGTCCACGCCCAGGTGGGCGAGCTGTTCCCCGGCCTCGATGTGCGGGGTTGCTACCAATTCCGCGTCACCCGCGACAGCGACCTCTGGGTGGACGAGGAGGAGGTCGACGACCTCCTGCACGCCATCCAGGGCGAGCTCTCGAACCGGTCCTACAGCGATGCGGTCCGCCTCGAGGTGGCCGACAACTGCCCCAAGGCGCTGGCCGAGGAGTTGCTCCGGAAATTCGGCCTGGAGGAGGACGACCTGTACCGCGTGAAGGGGCCGGTGAACCTCCACCGCCTCAGCCAGGTCGTGGACCTGGTGGACCGGCCCGATCTCAAGTGGTCCGGCTTCGTCCCTGGCGTTCCCTACGCCCTCCGCTCCTCCGCCGCCGGAAGCCTGTTCGACAAGGTGCGGCGTCGCCCCGTCCTCCTGCACCATCCCTACCAGAGCTTCCGCCCGGTCCTGGATCTCCTGGACGAGGCCGCAGCCGACCCGGAGGTGCTGGCGATCAAGCAGACGCTCTACCGCAGTGGAGACGACAGCCCTGTGGTGGAGGGGCTGGTGCGGGCGGCCCAGGCCGGGAAGGAGGTGACTGCCGTCATCGAACTCCGCGCCCGCTTCGACGAGGAGGCCAACATCGTCCAGGCACGGCGGCTGCAGGAGGTCGGGGCCAAGGTGGTCTACGGCGTGGTCGGCTTCAAGACCCACGCCAAGATGCTCCTCATCGTGAGGCGCGAAGGCCGGAAGCTGCGCAGGTACGTCCACCTCGGTACCGGCAACTACCACGCCGGGACGGCCCGCGCCTATGAGGACTTCGGCCTGATCTCGGCGGACCCGGCGCTCGGCGAGGACGTCCACCAGGTGTTCCTCCAGCTCACCGGCCCGCGCAAGCAGGTGCGGCTGAAGAAGCTCCTGCAGTCCCCCTTCACGGTTCATCGACAGCTCCTGCAGATGATCGATGCCGAGGCGGGAGCCGCGACCGAGGGCCGCCCGGCCTGGATCCGCGCCAAGGTGAACTCCCTCAACGACCCGGAGATCATCCGCGCCCTCTACCGGGCGAGCCAGGTGGGCGTCCAGGTGGACCTGGTGGTGCGCGGCATCTGCTGCTTGCGGCCCGGCGTGCCTGGGGTCTCCGAGAACATCCGCGTGCGTTCGGTGCTCGGTCGGTTCCTCGAGCACTCCCGCGCCTTCGCGTTCTGCGCCGGCGGAGCAACGCGCGTCTACCTCGGCAGTGCCGACCTGATGGGCCGCAATCTCCACGGACGGGTCGAGGCGCTCTTCCCGGTGGACCTGCCGCGGCACCAGGCGCGGGTGATGCGGGAGGCCTTCGATCTCCATCTGGAGGAGAGCGTCTTCGCCTGGGGCCTCCGGGAGGACGGAACTTACCGGCGTGCCAAGGGCGGCAAAGTCGGCAGCGGCGGGGCGCAGGAACGTCTTCTCGCCGAACTCGCCGGCCTCTCCGGAGTCTAGTCCGCGACCACCCGGATCCGAAGCGCCAGACCGCCTTCGGCCCACTGCTCCGCTTCCTCGGCGAGGTCGGCGAGGGTGAGGGGGTGCTGTGCGCTCCAGGTGGCGGGGAAGCAGAGCTCGAGCCCGTTCTTGCTGGCCTCGACGCGCGTCACGGGGAGCTTGAGCGGTCCGCGGTCCCGATGCAGCCGGACGGCCAGACGCAGCAAGAGGCTGAGGCGGAGGAGCGACCGGGCCTCCTTGCCGAAGCGCTTGAAGGAGCCGGGCCTCAGGCGTCGGCGGTGGTGGAGGACGAGCAGGGCGAGGGCCTCCTGGTCCCCGCGGGAGAAGCCCGGGAGATCGGAGTGCTGGACCAGGTAGGCGCCGTGCTTGTGGTAACCGCTGTGGTTGACCCCGAGGCCGGCCTCGTGCACCTGGGCAGCCCACCGCAGGCGCTCGCGGCAACCCGGCTCGTCGAGCTGCCAGGCCTCGGCAACCGCAGCTCTGAGGGTCTCCGCCGTGCCGCCGACCCGCAGGGCCTGCCCGGTGTCGATGCGGTGGCGCTGGGCGAAGGCCTTGACCGAGGCGGCGCGGCCGTCGCGCGCGTGGAGCCGGCCGGCGAGATCCTCCAGCACGCCTTCGCGGAGCGCTCCTTCGGCCACACTCATCCGGTCGATGCGCAGGGAGTGGAAGACGGCGAGCAGGATCGCGAGGCCAGGAGCGAGGGTGGTCTGGCGCGATTCGGCCAAACCGGCGAGGTCGAATTCCTCCTCGTGTCCGAGTTCCAGCAGCTCGTCCCGGAGCCACTCCAGGCCTTTTCGCTCGATCGAGCCGTCGCCCATGCCGTTCTCGGCCAGCACGCTGGCGATGGCATGTGCCGTGCCGGAGGAGCCGACGGCGGTCTCCCAGCCGGTCTCGCGGAGGGCGCGCTTCGACGGCGCCAGCTCGAGGCGAGCGGCGGTCACGGCTGCCTCGAAGGCGTCCGGACTCACCAGCCCTTCGGGGAAGAACCGGTCGCGGAAGCGGACGCAGCCCATCCGGTGGCTGCAGGTCGACTCAGGCCGGGATCCCAGGCCGACGACCACCTCCGTGCTCCCGCCGCCGATGTCCACGACCAGGATCCGCTGCCCGGGGAAGCTCGTGCCGAAGCGAACGCCGCGGTAGATGAGACGGGCCTCCTCGGCGCCGGAGATCACCTCGATCGGGTGGCCGAGGCGGCGCGATGCCTCACGGACGAACGGGGAGGAGCGCTCCAGGCTCCGGAAGGTGTTGGTGCCGACCGCGCGCACACGCCCTGGCGGGAAACGGCGCAGGCGCTGTCCGAACTGGTCGAGGCAATTCAGGGCACGTTCTCGGGCTTCCGGGGCGAGGGCGCCCCCCGCACCGATCCCGCTGGCCAGGGCGACCCGGGTGCGGAGGCGGTCCACCACCAGGAGGTGGCCGTCCTCCTCCTTGGCCACCACGAGGTGGAAGGAGTTGGAGCCGAGGTCCACGGCTGCGACTTCGCTGCAGGCGCCGCCCTTCTGCGTCATGCTCCCATTCTGCCGCCGTCGGCGGGGGAACCCAAGGAAGCGGCACGCCCCGCCGGAGCGGACTCCGGCGGGGCGTGGTGCAGGAGGGATCCTCGATCAGCGCTTCGAGACGGGCACGTAGTCGCGCACCGTCGCGCCGGTGTAGACCTGGCGCGGGCGGCCGATGCGGAAGCTCGGGTCGCGGCGCATCTCGAGCCACTGCGCGATCCAGCCGGACATCCGGCCCATGGCGAACATCACCGTGAACATGTTGATCGGGATGCCCAGCGCCTTGTAGATCACGCCGCTGTAGAAGTCGACGTTCGGGAACAGCTTGCGCTCGATGAAGAACTCGTCGTTGAGCGCGATCTCCTCCAGCTTCATGGCGATCTCGAGCTGGTTGCTGGAGATGCCGAGGACGTCGATCACGTCGTTGCAGGCCTTCTTGAGCACCTTGGCGCGCGGGTCGTAGTTCTTGTAGACCCGGTGGCCGAAGCCCATCAGGCGGGCCGGGTTGTCGCGGTCCTTGGCGCGGGCCACGAACTCCTCGGCGGTCTCGCCGCGCTCGGTGATCGCGTCGAGCATCTCGATGACCTTCTGGTTGGCGCCGCCGTGGAGGCGGCCCCACAGGGCGGAGATGCCGGCGGCGATGCTGGCGTAGAGGTTCGCCTGCGAGCTCCCCACCATGCGCACGGTGCTGGTCGAGCAGTTCTGCTCGTGGTCGGCGTGCAGGATGAGCAGCACGTCGAGCGCGCGCGCGATGGCCGGGTTGACCTCGTAGCGCTCGCACGGCGTGGCGAACATCATGTTGAGGAAGTTCGTCGAGTAGTCGAGCGCGTTGTTCGGGTAGACGAAGGGCTGCCCGATCGAGTGCTTGTAGGCCGCCGCGGCGATGGTCGGGAACTTGGCCAGCAGGCGGATGATGGTCTGCTGGATGCTCTCCTCCGTCTCCTGCTCCTGGTAGAAGGTCGACAGCGCCCCGACGGTGGCCGCGGTGACCGGCATCGGGTGGGCGTCCTTCGGCAGCGAGTGGAAGAAGCCGCGGAAGTTCTCGTGGAGCATGGTGTGGCGGGTCACCGTGTCGGTGAACTCCGCCAGCTCCGCCTCGGTCGGCAGCTCGCCGTGGATGAGCAGCCAGGAGACCTCGAGGAAGTTGCTCTTCTCGGCCAGCTGCTCGATCGGATAGCCGCGGTAGCGGAGGATCCCCTTCTCCCCGTCGATGAAGGTGATGGAGCTCTGACAGCTGCCGGTGTTCGCGTAGCCCGGGTCATAGGTGATCAGGCCGGTCTGCGAACGCAGCTTGCTGATGTCGATGGCAGTTTCCTTCTCACTGCCGCGAACCAGCGGGAGGTCCAGTTCCCCTCCTTCGTAGGTGATCTTGGTCTTTTCTTCGGTCATGATGTCGAACGTCATTGCCCCTAGGCCGACGGGCCCCTCATTCTAGGCGTTCCGGAAGGCTGGCGACGGACGATCCGGCCGGAGGCCGGACGGTTGCGGGAACGGGCGAACCCCGGCCCCGCGAGTGGCGGAGTCGGGGTTGCCTAAGCCCTCCCCGAGGGGTTGGGGAGGGCAGATCCGGCCGCGGCCTCAGGGCAGGACGGTGATCGGGAAGGCCTCGGAGACCGTCTCGATCCCACTGGAACTACTGCTGGCCTTCACGTAGAAGGCCGCGTAGAAGGTCGATCCCACCAGGGCGGCGTTGTTCGGGATGGTCACCGCGGCCGAGGCCTGCCCGGCGGCGTTCAGGCTGCCCGAGAAGCCCGGCTGGGTCGCCGACCAGGCGTAGACCCCGTCCTGGGCCACCGGCAGGATGTGGCCGAAGCCCAGCGAGGTGAACTGCGGAAGGGTCGCCCGCGAGAGGCGGGCCTGGTACCAGCCGTTGGGCTGGTAGCGGGCCTCGAAGTCGAGGCTGACCGGGCTGCCGATGCGCGGGGCGCCGGTCAGGCCGACGCGGGCCTCGGCGGTGTCGAAGCGGGTGCTCCAGGCCACCGAGAAGGACTCCGAGCTGCCGTTGAAGCGCTGGCGGACCAGGCGGGCGGTGTGCCAGCCGGTGGTCGTCGGGGTGAACTTCAGGATCTCGAAGGGGTTCTTGGCGTTGGCCGAGCTGGCCACCACGTTGCCGGCGGGGTCGAGGACCAGCAGGTCCACGTCCATGTCGAGCACGTCGGTCGAGTAGCTGCTGTTGGCGTTCGAGAACCACAGCGCGCAGACCCGGGTCTCGGCGCCCTTGCCGGTCAGGAAGGGGACGTCGTGGGCGTTGTTCGGGTTGTTGAAGCTGGCCGCGGTGAGGCTGCCGTGGACGTAGTTGCCGCGCTTCACGACGTTGTCGGCGGCCAGGGCGTGGACGCCCCCGGCGCCGTCCTTCTCGCTGAGGACGTCGTCCCCCTCGATGTTGTGCCAGGCCGAGGCCATGAGCACCGCCTTGACCGCCTCGGGGCGGGTCATCAGCGCCGGGTCGCGGGTGGCCATCAGGGTGGCGACGCCGCAGGTCAGCGGGCTGGCCGACGAGGTGCCGTTGAAGCCGGTGTAGACCGAGGTCGTGCCGGCGGTGTTCACGTCGTCGCCGGCGTTGGCCAGCTCGGGCTTCTCGTGGCCCTCGACCGGGTCCCAGTACGACGAGTACGAGGCCATCGCGTCGTTGTTCCAGTTCGAGTTGTTGCCGTCGCTGTAGGCCCCCGAGTTGGTCATGTTGTAGCCGTTGCCCGGGGTGGTCGAGTACGGCGACGAGCTCGTGCCCTGGTTGCCCGACGACTTGAACATCATCATGGCGTAGTTGCGCAGGGTGTAGTCGAAGAAGCGGTCGAGGTAGACGATCGAGCCCTTGCTGCCGTTCCACCACGAGCAGTTGCCGAAGCTGACGCCGGTGGAGATGGCGGCGTTCCAGGCCGGCGGCGCCTGCGAGTCGCCGGTGCCGTCGGCGCTGTAGAGCTGCGGCAGGCCGTGCGCGGCGCCCTTGTAGGTCGGGTGGTCGAAGGCGATGTTGCCGGCGCAGGCGGTGGCGTGGCTGGCGGTCGATCCGCTGCCGTAGATGCGGATCACCGGCGGCAGGTTGGGGTTGCTCTGCGAGACGTGGCCGGGGTCGTTGACCATCGTCTTCACCGGGCTGCCGGCGGCGGTCAGGCCGCTCTCCCAGACCAGCGGCGTGCGCATGGTGCCCTGCGCGTTGTCGAGCTCCGGCATCCAGCTCGGGAAGCAGAAGTAGGCCTGGTCGACGCGCGCGTCGGCGGCGAGCTCGCGCACGAGGCCGGCAGGCACGCGGGCGTAGACCACCGGCCACGGCCCGGTGACCTGCGTGACCTCGACCGAGCGGCCGGCGAGCCAGTCGGCGAACTCCTGGTTGCGCGGGCCGTGCCAGGCGGCGGCGACGTCGCGCGCGGCGCGGCGGGCGTCCTCGCCGCTGCGGCCGGCGGCCTCCTCCTGCTGGAGCACGGCGCGGAAGTCGGGTTCGTCGGGTCGGGCCAGCCAGAACACGACGTGGAGGGCCTCGCCCGGGGCGGCGGCCTCGACGCGCTCGAGCAGCTCGGGGCTGAGCTTGCCGCGCTCCGCCTCCTCGAGCTCGAACTCGCGGTGGCGCAGGGCCTCGAGGTCGACGACGCGGCCGTCGGCCGTGGTGGCGAGGCGGCGGACCGTGCCGCCCTCGACCCAGCGCTGTTCGTGGACGGTCAGGCCGAGGCGGGGGAAGCGCCAGGTCTCGTCGGTGAGGATCCAGGTCGGGTCCTGGGCCGCGGCGGCGGCGAGGAGGAGGGTCGTGAGCATGTCGGGTGCGTTTCCGGAGGAGAGGGGGGAGGGTCCAGGGTAATCGAAAAGCCGCCCGCGCGTGGCGGGCGGCTGGAGGGTCCGGAGGGTGTGGGCCGGATCAGGGGATGACAGGCGCCAGGACGGGCGCCGACTTGAGCAGGGTCAGCTGCCCGTTGACGGTGATCTGCGTCGCGGCCTGGAAGCCGTAGACGCGGCCGATGGTCGAGGCGTTCGGCACGGTGATGGTCAGCACGGCCACCCCGTTCGGGTCGGCGAAGACCGAGGCCTTGTTGTGGATCGGGCCGACCAGGTCGATCGTGTAGCCGCTGTTCGAGCAGCTGGCGCCGTTGCCGCAGTCGATCGGACCGCAGTTGCTGAAGAAGCGCACGAGGGCGCCGGGGTTGGCCCCGACGGCGGTCAGGTCGGCGCTCTGGCCCTGGTGCAGCGGGTCCACCGTCAGGCCGAGCTGGCCGCTGGTGTCACAGCCCGTGCAGCACAGGTCCTTGTCGAAGGACCAGCCCCACTGGTTGCCGGTGAACGGGTTGCCGAAGCCCCAGGCGGTCTCCTGCTGGATGATGTTGCCGTTGGCGTCGTACTTGACCACCGAGCAGTGGACGGCGATCAGGGTGGTGTCGCCGCACTGCTGCTGGATCAGGCTGAAGGGGATGGTCTCCTCGTGGAAGCGCGCCGGCGGGTTGTAGGACGTCTTGAACGGGAACTGGCCCGGAGCGACGTTGCCGCCGGCGTTGGTCGGCAGCGGGCCGGGGCCGGCATAGATCTGGACCTCCTCGATGCGCCAGGCGCCCCAGGCGTTCACCCGGATGTGGAGGTCGGTGGCGGAATTCCACACCTTCACCCGGCCCATGGTGATGGTCTGGCCGGCGATCAGGTCGGTCTCGCCCGGACCACAGTTCTGGGCGGAGGCGGTGGCGGGGAGCGCCGCGAGGAGCAGGAGGGAAGCGAGAAGGCGGTGCATGGATGGGTTGGAGGATTCAGGTAGGGAGGTTGCCTCACGACGAGACATCCTCATTCCAAAATCCTAACCTGCTCCGTCAGGACTTGAGACAGAAAATCGGATTCAGCGCGGAAATGTGGAGAAATGGGGTCGGCCCGGCTCCCGTGGAGGGGAGGCCGGGCCGACCGGGAGGCGAGCCGTGGGTCGGCTCACATGTAGGGGTTGGCCCCCGCAGCGTGGTTCGTGGCGTCGTAGATGTTCTCGACCTCCGGCACCGCGTCGCGGATGGCGACCTCGACCCCCTGGGTCATCGTCGCCGCCGCCGAACTGCAGCCCTGGCAGCCGCCGCCCATGTTCAGGTAGAGGTCCTTGCCGGCGGAGTCGACGATCTCGACGAAGCCCCCGTGCGAGGCCAGGCCCGGGTTCAGCCGGGTGTCGATGACCTCCTGCACCTTGGCGCGGAAGGCGTCGTGACCGCTGAGGCGGCTCAGGGCCTCGCGGCTGATGATCTCCTGGTCGCCGGCCTCGCCCAGCGCGGCGCGCGCGGCGGCGCCGATGGACCGGGCGGGCTCGCGCCAGTCCTGCGGCTTCTCGGCCAGGGTGACCAGGGCTTCGGACTGGCGGATCTGGATCCCGCGCACGCCCCCGACCTGGAACAGGGCGTGGACGAAGGGCGCGTTCTGCTCGGCCCACGCGGGGTCGGACAGGTACACCGTGCCGGGGAAGAGGATCCGGTCGAAGCGGAACAGGCACTGCTCGGGGCGGGCCTGCGGCTCGGCGGTGATGCGGATTTCCGGGGTGCTCGTCATGGTTCGGGAAGGGCTAAGGCGGCCCGGGCGCATTTTCCAGGCCCGGGGGGCGGGAGGGCAAGCAGAAGGCCTCAGAGGCGGATCAGGCGCTCGCGCCAGAGGCGCTCCAGGGCCTCGAGGCACTCTCCGGGCTCGGCGGGCCACTCCTCGGCGAAGGCCTCGAGGAGCTCCTCGAGGGTGGCCTCGCCGTCGCAGTTCTCCCACAGGGCGTGCTCGAGGGCGGACAGCTCGACCGTGCGGCCGCCGACGGAGAGGCGCAGGGAGAGGGTCTCGCCCTCGGCGTCGCTGAGGCGCTCGGCGGTGCCCGGCTCGTGGACCGGAGAGGCCTCGGCGGCACCCGTGCCGGGGAAGCCCGCCTTGCGCACCAGCCGCCCGCCGAGCACGAGCAGGTCGAGGTCGGAGTCGAGGAAGGCGCGCAGGGCGTCCTCGGCGCTCTCGACCAGCGGCTCGCCGCGGATGTTGAAGCTGGTGTTCAGCACCATCGGCAGGCCGGTCCGGGCGCGGAAGGCCTCGATCAGGCGGCGGTATTCGGGCTCCTCGTCGGCCAGGGTCTGGATGCGTGCGGTGCCGTCGACGTGGACCACGGCCGGGATCTCCGCCGCGCGCTCGGGCCGCGTGCGCACGGTCAGCGACATGTAGGGGCTCGGCGTGACCTCCTCGAACCAGTCGCCGGCCGCCTCGGCGAGCACCGTGGGGGCGAAGGGGCGGAAGGCCTCGCGCTTCTTGATCGCGGCGTTGATGCGCGCCACCATCCCGGCTTCGCGAGGGTCGGCCAGGATGCTGCGGTGGCCGAGCGCGCGCGGCCCGAACTCGGCGCGGCCGCGGCACCAGGCCACGACCTCGCCGGCGGCCAGCGCCTCCGCCGCCGCCTCGACGGCGTCCGCCGGCTCCTCGACCTCGATCCAGGGCGCGAAGGCGGCCAGGGCGTCGTCCGCCGCGTCGTCGGCGGGCACCGCGCCGAGCAGCGGGAACCAGGGCGCGCGCTGCGCCGCGGCCTGCGGACGCAGCCGGTGGTGGCCCCACAGGGCGCAGCCGACCGCGACGCCGTCGTCGCCCGGCCACGGCGGCACGAAGACCTGCTCGAAGCCGGCCTCGCGCGCGACGCGGCCGTTCAGCGTCGAGTTGAGCGCCACGCCGCCGACCAGGCACAGGTTGCGCGCGCCGGTGCGCTCGCGCAGGCGGACCAGGAAGTCGAGCGCGACCTCCTCGAGGTCCTGCTGCACGTCGCGGCTCAGGCAGGCGTAGCCGGGGCGGTGCGCCTCCTCGGCCCACTCGGCCGGGTGCGGCTCGGCGCGCAGGCGCTCCCAGTCGACCGCCAGCTCCTCGAGCGGCCCGCGCATCACGCGGCGCGCCGGCGTGTCGGGCGCCCAGGTCGCGGCCCAGGGGGCGAGACCCATCACCTTGCCGCACGCGTTCCAGTCGCCGAACACGTGGCTCGACACGCGCGAGTAGACGGCGCCGAGCGACTCCATGTTCTCGAAGCCGTAGTTGTAGAGCAGGGTCGGCGTGTGCTCGCGGATCCAGCGCTTGAACAAGAGCTCGAGCCGGAGCCCGCGGAACAGGAAGGCGCTCTCGCCCTCGCGCCAGCCCTCGGCGGCGGCGGGGTCCTCCGGCACCTGCCTGAAGCCGTCGGCGCGCGGCAGCCCGGCGCAGGAGTGGTAGCCCTCGCCCGGGCGGTTGCGCTCGCGCCAGGTCGAGCCGATGCCGTCCATGACCACGATCAGGCCTTCGTCGAAGGGCGCCAGCGGCAGCACGCTCCAGGCGTGGGCCAGGTGGTGCGAGAGCTCCTGCTTGGGCACGCCCGGCAGCAGGTTGTGGGGGCGGAGGTAGGAGGGCCGGTACTGGTCGAGCGCCTGCGCCCAGGCCAGCGTGCGCTCGAAGGCGTCGATGCGGAACAGGTGGTTGTTCGCCACCACCAGCTCGAGGTCCTCGATGCCGATCCCGGCCGCGGCCAGCGCGTGTTCGACCAGCTCGGCCGTGTCGCCGCCGTCGTGCTTCTTGCGCGTCAGGCGCTCCTTCGCCCCGGCGAAGACCGGGCGGCCGTCCGGCCCGAGCAGGCAGGCGGCGGCGGAGTGCGTGTACTGGTTCAGGCCGAGGACGTGGCCGGAGGGCATTCCGGCATTATCCCGGCGCGCGTGCGGGCCGTGGCGGCTTTCGGCGGCGGCTCAGGGCTCGACCACGACCTCCGCGGCCTGGCTGACGAACTCGGCGCCGGCGCCGGCGAAGGCGACGAAGCGGAACACGCGGCCGATCATGCCGGGGTCGCTGATGCGGCCGGCGGCGAGGTCCCACTGCGGGGCGGCGTCGCCGGCGGCGTCGAGCGTGCCGAGGAAGCCGTTCAGGCCGCCCTGGTTGGCGCCCTGCACCGAGAGCAGGGTGATGGCGTCCGGCACCAGCGGCAGCACCGACCCGCGCCAGCGCGCGCCGGGGTGGCCGCCGCTGAGGCTGGCGACGAGGCGGTAGGGCGCGCCGGCGCGCCCCGCGCCGGCGGAGAGGGCGAAGTCGACCACCCCGCCGCTGGCGGCGGAGACCGCGTCCGCGCTCGCCGTCAGGCTGCCGTAGGCCGGTTCGACGGCCTCGATCCAACCCGCGCCCGAGGCGTCGCCGGCGGTGAGCAGGAGCTCGTCGCGCACCAGGTCGTAGCCGCTGGCGATCAGGCCCTGGACGGCCGGGTGGACCGCGCCGGGCAGCGGGCCGCGCGGGCTCCAGCTGCCGTCGGGCTCGAGCTCGGCGTGCAGGAGGGTGCGCGAGTTCGGGCCGAACTCGGTCCACACCAGGCGGGTGGCGTTCTCGAGCAGCAGCGGGAACTGCGCGGTGAGGCCGGCGTCCAGCTCGGCCAGCCGCACCGGCGGCAGCCAGGGGCCGAGCGGGTCCAGGCGGCGGCTGCTCCACAGCGCGTAGTTGCCGTCGCGCGCCGAGTGGAACAGCAGCTGCAGGCCGTCGCGGCTGACCACCGGGCCGCCGTCGCCGGCGCCGGAGTCGAGCTCCTCGAGGCGGGTGAAGGCCGGCCACGGCTCGGTCGTCAGGCCGCGGCGGCTGCGGAACAGGCGCTCGACCGGCGAGCCGTTCTCGAAGCCGCAGGCGAGCATCTCGAGCTCGTCGTCGGACACCCAGAGGTCGAAGATCTTCACCCCGGCCTTGGCCGGGTCGCCGACCTGCACCGGCGCGCCGAAGGGCGCGGTGGGGGCGGGGCGCTCGGCGCGCAGGATCACTCCCGGCGCGGTGCCGTTGCCGATCCAGTAGACCGTCAGGCCGTCGCCCAGCAGCCAGGGCGCGAGGTCGCGCGCGCCGCTGTCGAGCTCGGGCAGCGCGCGGCGGTCGTGGAAGGGCGCCTGCTCGACCGCGCGGTGCAGCAGCCGCTGCGGCGGCCACAGGCTGACCGGCAGCACGCCGTCGTCCACCACGAAGCAGAAGGCGTCCTGGCCGGGCTGGTCGCCGGGCTGGACGAGCACCTCGTAGCTGCCGGTGCCGAGGTCGGTGACCTGGAGCAGCGAGGCCAGCCCGGCGCTGCCGAGCTGGTGCTCGAGGCCGATCGTGGCGCCGCCGGCGGTCAGCGGCACGCCGTCGAGGTCGCGCAGCTCGAGCTGGTAGAGGAGCGGCGCGGTGTCGCCGGGGGCCACCGCCCCGGCGGGCGCGGTCACCACCGAGCGCAGCGCGTCCACGCGTCCGAACAGGGCGGCGCGCCAGGCGTCGTAGTCGGTGCGCAGGATCACGGTGGCGTTCGGGTCGCTGGCGCTGCGTTCCTTGGTGTTGAGCGCCTGGTAGAAGTCGCCCCGCGCGCAGGAGTGCACGTTGCACAGCTCGATCGGGTCGCCCGGTCGCGCGATCAGCATCGTGCCGCAGTGCGCGCTCTTGCTGAAGCTCGGCGGCGGGGAGCCGCAGGCCATCGGGTCGAAGGGGGAGCAGGAGCAGCGCCCGTCGCCGCCCATCGCGTCCGCCGCCTCCATCGCGGCCATGAGCTTCTCGGCCAGGTCGCCGGGGGTCTGCAGCAGCGCGCGCTCGGCCTCGAGCACCACCGGCGCGCCGGCCAGCACGTTGCCCTGGATCGAATAGACCAGGGTGCCGGAGCTGCCGACCAGCTCGCCCTTCCAGTCGCCGCAGGCGTTGCCGGTCCAGGCGGCGGCGCGACCCTGCAGGTCGACCAGGCCGATCTGGCGCGTGTCGAAGCTGGGGTCGCGGGCCTCGAGGATGGCGAGGATCTCGTCGGGGGAGGTACCGCGCTGCAGCTCCTCCCAGATGATCGGGCGCAGCGTGCCGCCGGAGTCGCCCATGCACTGCACCGCCGCCACGCCGTAGCCGGGGACGACCACCGGCACCAGCCGGCGGAGGTTGGTGCTGGTGAGGCAGGTGGCGACGCCGACCGCGACCTCGCCGGTGCGCGTGTCCACCACGACGATGGACCAGGTGGCGCGCAGGGGGGCGAGGAGGAGGACGAGCGCCAGGAAGGAGGTGACCAGGCGACCCAGGGACATGTCTCCATCCTAGATCGGATTTCCCGGCCTTGCAGTGGAGCCTCCTCGGGGCTCTGATGGCCCCATGATCGACGTCGCGGTGGCCGGGGCGAGCGGCCTGGTCGGTCGCCGCATCGCCGAGCGCCTGCGCGGGCATCCCTGGTTCCGGCTGGTGGCCGAGCTCGGGCCCGCAGCGCGCGGCCTGGCCCCGCTCGAGGCGGCCGGCTCCGCCCGCGCGGTCTTCTCGGCCCTTCCCGCGGCCGTGGCCCGCGAGTGGGAGCCGCGCTGGGTGGCCGAGGGGCGCACGGTCTTCGGCTTCTCGGGCCCCCACCCGCTGGGGGAGGGCGCCCCGGTGGTCCCCGAGCTGAACGCCGCGGCGCTGCCCCCGGCCGAGCACCCCGCGATCGTCCTGGCGCCGAACTGCACCGCGCAGGGGCTGGCCCTGGCCCTGGCGCCGCTGGTGCCCTTGGGGCTCGAGCGGGTCCTGGTCAGCTCGATGCAGGCCGTGTCGGGCGCCGGGCGCCGCGGCGTGCCCGCGCTCGAGGGGGGCGACAACCTGGTCCCCTTCATCGCCGGCGAGGAGGAGCGGGTCGAGGCCGAGGTCGCCGCCCTGCTCGGCGGCGGGCTCCGCCTGAGCTGCCAGTGCAACCGCGTCCCGGTGGAGGACGGGCACACCCTCTCCGTGGCCGTGGCCTTCGCCCGGCCCGTGGCGCGCGAGGCGCTGCTCGCCGCCTGGCGCGGCTTCCCGGCCCTCGACCTGCCCAGCGCTCCGGACCCGGTGCTGGTCTTCCGTGAGGAGGAGGACCGCCCGCAGCCGCGGCTCGACCGCGAGGCGCAGGGCGGGATGCAGGTCACCCTCGGGCGCCTGCGCCCCTGCGCGGTGCTCGAGCACCGCTTCGTCGTGCTCGTGCACAACCTCGAGCGCGGCGCGGCCGGTGCGGCCGTGCTCAATGCCGAGGCGGTCTTCGCCGGCGCCTGAGGCGCGCGGGACTCACTTCTTCGGCAGCCCGGACTCCAGCCAGTGCTGGAAGGCGGCCTGCAGCGCGAGGGCGTCCTCGCCGCCGGCCTCCGCCAGCGCCTCGAGCAGCAGGCCCGCCCGGGTCGGCGTGTCGGCCAGCCGCTGCTTCGTCTCGCGCAGCGGGGCGAGGGCCTCGAGCAGGACCGCCCGGCGGCTGCGGTCCACCGCCTCGTCGGGCTTCCAGCGCCGGTCGGCGGCCGCAGCGACCGCGGCCTCGCCGACCGGGAAGCGCTCGTCGAGCAGGAACTCCATCACGGCCCAGCTGTAGGCGTAGTCGGCGCGCGAGAAGCGCGTGCGGTCGCGCAGCAGCAGCGCGTCGATGCGCGCCTCCGGCTCGACCTGCTCGGCCTTCTTCCACGCCTTCGCCGCGTTGCGCATCACCGTCGGCCAGTTGCCGGGGTGGTTCGAGGAGTCGTTCAGCGCCGCCCCGAGACCGGCGAAGACGCCGTAGCCGTGGATCGTCTGGTCCACCGCCGCGCCGGTGTGCGAGACCAGCGCCGCCGGCTTCTTCACGGCGCGGCGGACGAGCATCCCGGCGAAACCCTCGACGAGGAACTCGGGGACGCCGTAGGCCTGCTCGCTCGCGGCGAGGCCGATGCGCAGCGCGCCGAGGTCGTGCACCGCGCGCGTCAGGGCGACCGGCTTGTCGAGGCGGTCGCGCACGATCAGCACCAGCGGCGGGAAGCTCCAGCGCCCGGAGCCGAGCTCGGCCGCGCTGGCGTAGAAGGACTCGCCGGGCGCCTCGATGCCGAAGCGCGCGCACTCGGCCTCGAACAGCGGGCGGTAGGCGATGGCCGTCGCCCCGTCCTCGACCACCACCACCCGGCACAGCGGGTCGCCGGGCCGGCCGGCCTCGCCGAGCAGCTCGTCGGCCGCCTCCCAGGCCCGCCGCAGCGGCTCGTCGAGCAGCGCGAAGTCGGCCTTGTCCTCGCACCACAGCTCGTAGCCGGGCAGGGCGGCGTGGCGCATGGTCTTCACGCCGAGGGCCTCGGCCAGGGCGGCCTCGGTGGCCGGGTGGGTGCTCGGCGGCACTTCCTCTCTGGTCTGAGCGCCCGCAGGAGCTAGGCAGAGGCTCAGGCCGAGGCCGGCGCGGAGGAGGACCGCCGCGGCGGCGCGGCGCGAGACGGAGGCACGGGAGATGACGGTGGAGAAGGGCATCGGCGGACGCGTCGAGGCGGGAAGGCGTGGAGAGGACGTCAGGGGCGACCTGTGGGCCGCCTTCGAGCCGACCGCGAGCGGCGGGCTCGAGATCGAACTCCGCAGCCGGCTCGAGGTTCTCTATGGAGACGCGACGCGGGCGTTGCTCCTTTCCTGTCTCGAGGAGGCCGGGGTCGAGCACGGGAGGCTCGAGGTGGAGGACCAGGGAGCCTACCCCTTCCTCGTCCGCGCTCGGATGGAGGCCCTGCTGCGCCGCCTGCCGGGCCGCGCGGACCTCCGCCTGCGCCCCGAGCCGGCCCTCGGCGCGCCGATGGCGCCGCCCGAGCGCGCGCGCCGGCGCCGCAGCCGCCTCTATCTGCCCGGCAACGAGGCCAAGTACCAGCTGAACGCCGCCATCCACCGGCCCGACGCGGTGATCCTCGACCTCGAGGACTCCGTCGCCCCCGCGGCCAAGCACGACGCCCGCTCGCTGGTCCGCCACGCCCTGCACACCCTGGACTGGGGGAGCTGCGAGCGGATGGTGCGGATCAACCCCGGCGCCGAGGGCCTCGAGGACCTCGCCGTGCTGGCCGACGCGCCCTTCCACCTCGTCCTGCTGCCCAAGGTCGAGTCGGCCGAGGAGGTGCGCGCCGCCGAGGCGGCCGTCGCCGGGCGCGAGCTGCTGTTCATGCCGATCCTCGAGACCGCGCGCGGCGTCCTGCGGGCCGAGGAGATCGCCGCCGCCAGCCCGCGCAACGTCGCCCTGACCCTGGGGCTGGAGGACCTCACCGCCGACCTCGGGGTGGTCAAGACCCGCGACGGCGAGGAGACGCGCTGGGCCTGCTCGCGCGTCGTCCTGGCCGCGCGCGCCCACGGGCTGCAGGCCATCGACTCGGTCTACGGGGACGTGGCCGACGAGGACGGCCTGCGCGAGAGCACCCGCCGCGCGCGGGCGATGGGCTTCGAGGGCAGGGGCTGCGTGCACCCGCGGCAGATCCGCGTGATCCACGAGGAGCTGCGCCCCGGCGAGGCCGAGCTGGAGAAGGCGCGGCGCATCGTCGCGGCCTTCGAGGAGGCCGAGGCGCGCGGCCTCGGGGTGGTGGCCCTGGGCTCGAAGATGATCGACCCGCCGGTCGTGAAGCGCGCGCTGCGCATGGTCGCCGAGGCGGCCGAGGAGGAGCAGGCATGAGCCACTGCCGCGAGTTCGTGGTCAACGCCGCCGGCCGCGAGGTGCCGGTCGAGACCGACGGCCTGGCCACGGTGCCCTACGCCGGGGTCCACGCCCACCCGCCCAGCGGCCGCCACGCCGGCCCGCCCGTCCGCCGTTGCGCCGACTACCCGGCCTCCGGCGACAAGCGCGTGGCCTACCGCGGCAACCTGGTGGACGGCCTGGTCGAGGCGCTGCAGCGCGCCGGCCTGGCCGACGGGATGACGATCTCGACCCACCACCACTTCCGCAACGGCGACCTGGTGGCGAACGCGGTCTTCGACGCCGCCAAGCGCCTCGGCGTGAAGGGCCTGCGCTGGTTCCCCTCGGCCAGCTTCCCGTGCCACGCCCACCTGCTGCCCTACCTCGAGGACGGCACGATCGACCGCATCGAGGGCTCGATGAACGGGCCCCTCGGCGAGTTCTGCTCGCGCGGGGGCATGCGCGGCACCGGCGTGCTGCGCAGCCACGGCGGGCGCTACCAGGCCGTCCAGGACGGCGAGGTGCACATCGATGTCGCCGTGCTCGCGGCGCCCGCCGCCGACGCCTTCGGCAACGCCACCGGCGACCGCGGGCCGAGCGCCTGCGGCCTGCTCGGCTTCGGCCTGGCCGACTCCGAGTACGCCGACCACGTCGTGGTGGTCACCGACCACCTGGTGCCCTTCCCCTGCGTGCCGTGGCAGATCCAGGGCCAGCGTGTCGACCAGGTGCTCGTCGTGGACAAGGTGGGGGAGCCCGAGAAGATCGTCTCCGGCACCACCCAGGTCACCAAGTCGCCCGACCGCCTGCGCATCGCCGAGATGATCGCCGACTTCGTGCGCGACACCGGCATCCTGCGCGAGGGCTTCAGCTTCCAGGCGGGCGCGGGCGGCATCACGCTGGCCTTCGCCATGTTCCTCAAGGAGCACATGAAGGCCGCCGGGGTGCGCGCCGGCTTCGTGCGCGGCGGCTCGAACCAGTACCTGGTCGAGATGCTCGAGGAGGGCCTGACGCCGTACCTGCTCGACGGGCAGACCTTCGACCTCGAGGGCGTGCGCTCGATGCGCGAGAACCCGGGGCACGTCGCGACCAGCCCATTCACCAGCTACAACGACCACGGCAAGGGCTGCTTCGCCTCGATGGTCGACGTCACCGTGCTCGGCGCGACCGAGGTCGACCTCGGCTTCAACGCCAACGTGGTGACCCACTCCGACGGCAAGCTGCTGCACGGCATCGGCGGCTGGCAGAACTGCCTGTTCGCCGGCTGCACGATCCTGGCCGTGCCGAGCGTGCGCGACCGCATCCCGGTGATCGTGGACCGCGTCACCACCCTGGTCGGCCCCGGCGAGCTGATCGACGTGGTGGCGACCGAGCGCGGCCTGTGCATCAACCCGCGGCGGACCGACCTGATCGAGGCGGCGCGTGGCACCAAGGTCCCGGTCCTGGCCATCGAGGACCTCAAGAAGCGGCTCGACGCGCTGTGCGGCGGCGCCCCGGCGCGGCCGCGCTTCGGCGAGGAGTTCGTCGCGGCGATCCGCTGGGTGGACGGCACGACGATCGACGGAGTGCGGCGGCTGGAATCCTGAGCCCGGGATTCCCAAGAATGGGGCATGTTCCGGTTCGTCCGCCGCTTGATGGTCCTGCCCCTGATCGCCTTCGGGATCTACGCGCAGTACGGCTTCGCCGCCTCCTTCGAGCCGGGCGTCCCGGGAGCCTGGAAGCTCGGCTACGCCCTCGCGGCGTCGCTGGCCTTCCTGGCCGCCGGCCGCCTGTCGGCGCGGAAGGCGGCCCGGGTGCCGGCCGGGGGGGCCGCGCCCGTCGAGGGCTGAGGCTCAGCGGGGCCGCCAGGCCTCGAGGAGCTGGGGGAAGGAGGGGTCGCCCGGATGCCGGGCGACCCCTCCTCTCGCTTCGCGCAGGGCGTCCTCGCGGCGGCCGAGGTCCTCGAGGGCCACGGCCAGCAGGTAGCGGTAGCGCGCCTCGTCCGGCGCGTGGTCGACCGAGGCCTGCAGCGCGCGCAGCGCCTCCTCCCTGCGCCCCTCGCGGACCAGCAGCAGGCCCAGCGCGTGGTGCGCGGCGGCGGCGTCGGGGACGCGCTCGAGCAGGGACCGCAGCACGGCCTCGCCCTCGGCGTCGCGCTCCTGCTCGCGCAGCAGGTCGGCCAGGTTGACCGCGCAGCCGACGTGGGCCGGGTCGAGGCGCAGGCCGGCGCGGTACTCGCGCTCGGCCAGGTCCTCGCGCCGCTGCGAGAGGTGGAGGAGGGCGCGGTTGAGGCGCGCGCCGGCGCGGTCGGCGTCGACGGTGAGCGAAGCCCGGTACTCCTCCTGGGCGCGGTCCCACACCCCGCGCCAGTGCTCCGGCAGCTGGCCCGCGGGCAAGGAGGCGGTGAGCCGCGCGGCCTCGATGCGCACCGCGCGGACCGGGTCCTCGAGCAGGGGGAAGGCCAGCGAGGCGGTGACCCGGAGCTCGGCGTCGGCCAGGGCGAGCAGCGCGGCGAGGCGCAGCAGGGGCTCGGGGTCGTTGGCCGCCTCCTGCACCACCGCGAGGCTGTCGGCGTCGGCGGCGCGGCGCAGCAGCGCGACCGCGGTCGCGCGGGTGATCGCCGGCCGCTCGGGATCGCGCGCCAGCTCGGCGAGCAGGGCGGGCGCCTCGGCCGCGCCTGCGCGGGCGGCGTGGATCGCCGTCGCCGGGTGGGGGCGGCGCCAGTCGCTGCCGTACCACTCGTCCATCTTCGCGGCCGCCCAGGCCGGGCCCTCCTCCTCGTGGCAGCGCGTGCAGGCGTTCGGCGCGCCGGTCGTCAGGCTGAGGTCCGGCCGCGGCACGCGGATCGAGTGGTCGCGCCGAGGGTCGACCACCATGTAGGTGGTCTCGGGCATGTGGCACTCGACGCAGCTCGCGCCCTCCCGCTGCGGGTCGTGGAAGTGGTGCTCGCGGCTCTGGTACGGGGCGGGGGAGTGGCAGCGCAGGCAGACGGCGTCGCCGCTCGACCAGGTGTCGAGGCCGTGCGGGTCGTGGCAGTCGCTGCAGCGCACCCCCGCGGCGTACATGCGGCTCTGCGCGAAGCTGCCCCAGACGTAGACCTCGTCGAGGATCTGGCCGTCGGCGTGGTAGAGCCCCTCCTCGAGCAGGGCGGGGCGGTGCGTGTCGAGGAAGGGCTGCCCGGGCTCGAACTCGGCGATCTGGCTGCGCCGCGAGTGGCAGCGCGCGCAGACCTCGACCTCGCCGGGCTCGCTGAGCGGCGGCTCGCGGCGCGCGGTGGTCGCGCCCTCGTCGAACACCCAGTTCCCCGGCCCCTCGCCGGTGTCCGTCGTGAGCCGCGGGTCCTCGCCCGGGCGCAGCGGCCCCTCGCCGCGATCTTCGGCCCATGCGGCGTGCGCGCTGCCGGGGCCGTGGCAGGCCTCGCAGGAGACGTCGAGCTCGCTCCAGGTGGTGGCGAAGGTGTCGGTCGTCTCGTCGTAGCCCTTGCGCAGGTCGGTCGAGTGGCACTCGGCGCAGACGTGGTTCCAGTTCTGGTTCGGCCCGGTCCAGTGCAGCACGTCGCCGGCCGGGACGGGGTGGTCCGGGTAGAGGTGGAACCAGCGCTGGCCGCCCTCCGCTTCGGGGCGGGCGTCCCAGCAGGTCGGCAGCACCTGGTAGCGGCCGCCGGGGAAGGCGGCGAGGTACTGCTGCAGCGGGAAGACCCCGAAGACGTAGGCCACCTCGTACTCGGTCGGCGCGCCGTCGGGCCCGTCGGTGGTGACCAGGAAGCGCTCGCCGTCGCGGCGGAAGGTCGAGACCACGCCGAAGTGCTCCATGCGGGCGCCGTCGAAGTCGCCCAGCACGGTGGCGGGTGTCGCCTCCTGCATGGCCAGGTCGTGGTGCGAGCCGGTCCAGGCCTCGGTGGCGGCGGCGTGGCACTCGGCGCAGGACGCGCGGCCGACGAACTCCGCGGTGACCGCCGGCGGCGGACCGGGGGAGCAGGCGCCGAGCAGCGCGGCGAGGGCGGCGGTGCGGGCCGTCGGACGCGGGAGCATCCGGCGGATCCTAGCCGCCGCCCCGGATCCGGCCTACTGCAGGTAGCGCTCGCGAACGGACAGCAGGCGCACACCGCTGTCCGGGGTGTCCAACTGGACTCCGGGCGGCGGGTTCTGCGCCACGTCCGCATCGAAGAACACCTGGCCGTGCTCGATCTCCAGCTCGTGGATGGCGATCACCACGCCCCAGGTGTTCGTGTTCTCGAACTCCACCTCGTAGCCGTAGACCAGGCCACGGTTGATGCAGTTCTCCATGTCGATCTCGGCGCCCGGGGCCAGCACCGCGAGGCTGTTGGTGTGGGGCGTGCCGAAGTGGCAGTTCTTGGCCTCGATCTCGATCTCGAAGCCCAGCCGGTCCTCCGGGTCGCGCGTGTCGGTGTCCCACGGCGTGAAGACCACCAGGCCCTTGTCGAAGTGGCAGTTGGTCAGGCTGATGTCGTCGCCGTCACCGTCGCCGCAGCTCCCCTTGTGCTTGCCGGGCTTCTTGGTGTAGACCAGCACCACCGGGTCGTGGTAGTGCTTGTTCTTCAGCGAGGTGACGTCGTAGAGGACCGTGACGTCGGGCGACGGGGCGATCCAGTCCTCCAGGTACCAGGAGGGCATCTTCACCACGTCGGCGGTCACGCGTTCGTCGGTGCCGCCGCCGATGTAGACCTGCTCGGTGAACTTCCACAGCGTCTCGTGGACGTGGGCCCACTCGAACTCGTACTCGAACTCGTCGTCGTCGCGCCCGTCGCCGCCCCACCAGCCGGTGCCGTCGGCGTTGTTGTGCCAGTCGGCCACCGAGCCGAACTGGTCGGCGAGCAGGACGGAGCCGTGGACATGGGCGTGCTCGAACTCGCCCTCCTCGCCGAGGACGATCACCGCCTTGTCGCCTGTGGAGCTGCCGCTCCCGGCGGCCTCGACGCTGAGGTCGAGGTGGACGGCGCCGTGGTCCCCCGCGCCGTCGATGCGGAGGTCGAGGGCCCCGTTGCCGGCGTCGGCGACGAGGACGTCGAAGTGGCCGCCGCCGGGAAGGTCGACGCCGTCCGCGCCGGTGCCGTCCCAGGCAGGGTCGAGGCGGAGCTGGCGAAGGGCGAACTCGACGCCGGACTCGGCGGCGAGCTCTGCCCGCAGGCCTTCGGTGGTGGCGCGGCTCTGGGCGAGCTGCAGGCGGGTGCTCGAGACCAGGCTCGAGCTGAGGGTGGCGATCACACCGACGAAGAGGAGGACGACGACGAGGGCAGAACCGCGACGGGAATCGTGGCGGATGAACATGGCAACAGGATCTCGGGTGGGGGGCAAAGTTGCTTACCCACCCTCTGCGGCCGGGAACCCGCGATCCTGAGGAAAAACTCAGAAGCGCGCGCCGAGGACCAGGCTCAGGGTCCAGGCCCGCACGGGGCGCGCGGCGCCGCCCAGGTCGGCGTCGGGGCCGTCGCTGACCGCGAGGTCCAGGCCCAGGAACTCGGGAGGGCTCAGGTCCAGCCAGAAGCCGGCCCGGGCGTAACCGCCGATGCCGAAGTCCTCGTCGCGCAGCACCCGGCCGCCCTGGCGGTGGTCGCTGTCGGTCCAGCCCAGCACCGTCCCCGCCCCGAGGTAGGGCTGGAAGCCGCGCGAGAAGGTGGGCAGCAGGGCGAGGCCGCCGACGCGCAGGTCGACCTGGCGGGTGATCAGCCACTCGGGTTCCCCACCGACCAGGCGCTCGGCGCGGTCCCCCGAGTAGAACAGGCCGAAGTCCCAGCGCCAGGGGAGGTCGTCCGGCCCGGTGAGGTAGTCCACTCCGCCGTGCCCGAGGTCCTCGTTCGGGGCCCAGGCCGAGCCGTCCTCGAAGTGGCGCAGCCCCAGCAGCACGCTGGCGCTCTGCCCGGAGTCGAAGGCTCGCGACGCCGGGGCGGAGCAGGACGCCGCCGCCAGCAGGAGGAGGGCCGCCGCCCGGGGGAGGGGCCTCATCCCTCGCTGCGCAGCCGCCGGTGCTCGGCCAGCAGCTCCTCGATCAGGCGCTCCCGCTGCTCGAACAGGCGGTAGCCCTCGGCGTCGCGCAGATAGCCGGCCGCCTCGGGGTGGCGGCGCAGCAGCTCCTCGCGGCCCAGCTCGGCGTCGAGCTCGGCCAGCCGCGCGCGCTTGTCGAGCAGCGCCTTGGTCAGGAAGGGCATGACCACCGAGTAGTCGCACTGGAAGCTCTCGGTGGTGGAGCGGTAGTGGTCCTTGTCCACCTTGCCCCAGGTCACGGCCTCGGCCGGGGGGCAGCTCGACAGCGAGCCGTCGGTGACCGGCGCGGTGGTGATCTGGATGTCGTAGAGGTAGCCGCTGATGTCGGGGAAGCCGAGCACCTGGCCGAGCGCCGGCTCGGGCTGCAGGTTGAAGTTCTTCGGCACGCCGCCGCCGAGGATCAGGGTGCCCAGCGCGCGGGTGTCCGACTCGCGCAGGCCCCACCAGTGGTAGGCGCAGGACTCGAAGACCTCCTCGTGGAGGTCGAGCTCGAAGGCGTGCTCGCCCAGGCCGCAGCGGCGGTCGGCCCACAGGTGGACCGAGTTGAGGAAGACCGAGCCGTCGGCCGGCGCGCCGACGAAGATCGGCAGCGCCTTGCGCTGGCACAGGGCGAGGAAGCCCTCGCGGGCCTCGGTGGCCGCCTCGGCCTGCGCGGCCACCGCGCCGAGCGCGTTGCGGAACTGCGGCCCGCTCATGCGGCGCTGGAACTCGGGCCGCTTGAGCACCTCGCGCAGGAACAGGTCGGTGTCGAGGAGGACGTCCTCGGGGAAGCCGATGTCGGTGATGCGGATGACCGACTCGTCGCGCAGCTGGCCGTCATCGCCGAAGATCGGCACCTCGTGGAAGTCCGACTCGCGGACGGTCTCCAGCGCGCGGTGCAGGTCGTGGTAGCAGATCGCGTCGGTCACCGAGACCCAGGCGAACCAGCCGCTGTCGAGCAGCGGGTTGAGCCAGGCGTAGTGCTGCCCGGAGGCGGTCACCGGGCCGGCCACCGACAGGGTCATCGGCACGCCGCGGCCGACCGCCTCGTCGAGCAGCTGCCAGATGCGGCGCAGGAAGCCGCCGCCGAAGCTGGGCAGGCTGCCCTCCAGCAGCTCGTCGAGGTGCGCGGCCTCGGTCACCGGGCGGTGGACGAGGCGGCGGCCGTGGCCGGGGGAGGGGGTGGACCGCTGGTCCTGACGGGTCGGAGCCATGCGGGAATCTTAGGCCCGCAGCCCCGGCCGCGCTCCTCCTCCCGGCCCGTGCCCGATCAGAGGTAGACCTCGCGCACCGAGGCCAGGCGCACGCTGTCGAGGCCGGAGGTGGTCTGGACGCCGGAGGGCGGGTTCTCTCCCACCTGGTTGTGGTAGATGATGTTCGACTCCTCCAGGTGCTCGAGGCTGTCGACGACGAACAGCTGGCCGTGCGCCAGCAGGCCGACCAGGTGGTGCATCGAGCGCACGAAGTTGAAGCCGTGCATCTGGCTGCCGCCCTTCTTGCCGTTGACGCAGCAGTGGTTCTGGCCGCACTGGTGGTCGTTGAAGCAGATGTGCTCGCCCATGCCGGTGGTCGAGGCCATGCCGACGTCGGTGGCCGACGCGAGCATGCCGATGTGCGGCCCGGAGCCGGTGCCGATCGACACGTCGCGCAGCCAGACTTTGTTGCGCGCCGGCCCGCGCAGGTCCTGGTCGGGCGGCGCCCAGATCACCACGCCGCCGTGGAAGCGGGCGTCGCGCAGGGTGAGCTCCTCGCCCGGGTCGAGCACGAAGACCACTGTCTCGGTGTAGGTCTTCTTCTCGTAGAGGCCGCCCTCGGTGAAGATCACGCGGCCGGGTCCGGGCGTGAGGTACTCGTCGAGGTTCCAGGCCGGCATGGCCACCGGTTGGGTGAGGCGCCGCTCGTCCGTCCCGGCCCCGACGTAGACCGTGTCGCTGTACTTGAACAGGGTGTCGTTCAGGGTCATCCAGGACAGGGTGAAGTCCTCGAGGCTGCTCGGGCCGCCGAGCTGCCAGTCGCCGACGCCGTTGGCGTCCGAGACCCAGTCGAAGACCTTGCCCAGCTGGTCGGCGAGGATGAAGTCGCCGTTGATGTGGACGTCGAACATGTCGAGTTCGCGCCCGAGGAAGACCAGCGCCTTGTCGGCGGTCGAGTTGCCGGGGTTGACCTGGGCGGTGGCCGTCAGGCGCGCTCCGCCGACGCCGCGGGCGTCCGTGGCGCTGATGGCGAACTCGTGCAGGCCGTTGGCCTGGGAGGTGCTGACGTCGAAGCTGGCGCCGTTGGGCAGGGTGACCGGTCCGGTCAGGGTGCCCGCCCACTCGGGGTCGAGGACGACCTGGCGCTGGGCGAACTCGAGGGCGGACTGCGCCGCGAGGTCGGCGTGGAGCTCGGCCGCGGTGCTGCGCGCGCTGTCGAGCTGAAGGCGCGTGGAGGTGCCGAAGCTCGAGGCCAGGGTGGCCACCAGGCCGCAGAGGATCAGGGCCAGGAGCAGCACCGAGCCGCGCTGGCGGCGGCGGGGGGGGACTCGAAGGGGCGGTTCGTGCATGACGTGCCTCAGGAGGACACTTCCTTTGCGGCCCGGAACCCGCGGACAGGAGGCAAAAGCGTCCCGGAATGCGACGCGGGCGGCGGAGTAGCCCGCCGCCCGCTGACGCCGCCCGCAGGGCTCAGAGGTAGGTCTCGGCCAGCTGGCCGACGCGGACCTTGCCGCTCGGGTTGACCACCTCGATGCCGCCGGGCAGGTTCTCCGCCACCTGGTTGTGGTAGATGATGTCCGACTTCTCCAGGCCGACCAGCTTCTGCACCACGACCAGCTGGCCGAGGAACAGCATGTCGCTGAGGCCGACGGCCCCGCGGATGAAGCTGAAGCCGTGGACGGCGCTGCCGGTGTTCGGCGTGAAGCTCTTCCAGTTGCCCGAGTCCACCCGCTTCACGGTGCAGGCGGGAGCGAGCAGGCCGACGTGCGGGTCCGCCGCGTTGCCCACCATGCAGTTCTTCAGCTGGACCTCGTTGCGGTCGCCGGAGCGCAGGTCCCAGTCGCGCGGCGCCCAGACCACCACGCCCTCGGTGAACACGCAGCCCTCCAGGGACAGGGTCTCGCCCTCGCCCAGGTGGAAGACCACGGTCTTGGTGAAGGTCTGGTTGGCGACGCTGCCGCCGCCGTTGATGATGACCTTGTCGTCGCCGGGGATCAGGTAGCCGTCGAGGTCCCAGGCCGGCATGTAGACCGGGCCGTAGGTGCGCTTCTCGCGCGCGCCGCTGGGGGTGTACTGCGTGTCGGTGTACTTGAACAGCTCGTCGTTCAGCACGGCGTGGACCAGGCTGAAGGGGGTGAGCTCCTCCGGGCCGCCGAGGACCCAGTCGCCGCCGAAGGCGTCCACCTGCCAGTCCATGACCACCCCGAGGGCGTCGGCGAGGATCAGGTCGCCGTTGACGTGGACGTCGCGCAGGCTGAGCTCGTCACCGAGGAAGACCAGGGCCTTGTCGGAGATCGAGTTCCCGGCGTCGACCGCCACGTCGACGGCGAGGCGGGAGTGCCCGCCGCCCGCGCTGCCGGAGACGGCGATCTCGTGGTTGTCGAACACCGGGCGGGCGTCGACCACGAAGCTGCCGCCGAGCGGCAGGGTGATGCTCTCCTGTCCGGTCCCGCGCCAGCGAGGGTCGAGCACCAGCTGGCGCTGGGCGAACTCGAAGCCGCTCTGGGCGGCCAGATCGGCTTGGAGCTCCTCGCGCACGTCGCGCGCGGTGCCGGTCTGCAGGCGGCTCGAGAAGCCGGCGGCCGAGGCCAGGCCGGCGACGATGCCGCAGAGGAGCAGGGCCAGCAGCAGGGCGCTGCCGCGCTGGCGGTCCGCTCGGTGGTGGGTCGGTCTCCTTCTCATGATTCCCTCGCTGTTCGCGCCGCGTGCCGCGGCTGCGCTTCCGACCCGTCAGCGGACGGGGGCGGCGGGAATCAAGGAGAAGTCTCGTGATAATCCTCGTGGACCGAGTCGATCTCGGACCACAGCCGGCCGCCGTGGGTGGCGACGCCTTCCGGCGGGTTGCTGCCGACCTGGCTGTGGAAGAGGAACTGGGTCGAGGTCACGTCGAGCAGGTCGTTGACCACGAAGGTCTGGCCCTGGAAGTAGCCGTAGTCGAGGTCGACCAGGGAGTGGAGGTAGGTGAAGCCGTGCGCGGACGAGCCGTCGCCGGGGGCCGAAGTGGGCCCGGTCAGGCTCCGGGCCATGGTCACCCGGCAGGCCGGCGCCAGGATGCCGATGTGCGGGTTCGCCGCGGTGCCGAACCTGCAGCTGCGCAGCTGGACCTCGTTGCGCGGCTCTGCGCGCAGGTCGGTGTCCCGTTCGCAGTGGACGATCAGGCCGTCGCCGAAGGCGCAGTCGTCGAGCACCAGGGTCTCGCCGGGCTGGAGGACGAACACCACCTGGCCGTTCTCGCGCAGCCCGGTGTAGGTGCCGCCGCCGGTCAGGATGGTCCGGCCCTCACGCGGCTGCAGGTAGGGGTCCAGGTCCCAGCTCGGCAGCGCCAGGCTGAGGTCGGGGTCGAGCAGCTGCTCGCCGCTGCCGACCGTCTCGGCGAGGTAGTCGCGGTCGGTGAACTTGTAGAGCGTGCCGTTGAAGGGCACCTTGCCGAGGTTCATCGTGGAGTAGGCCTCCGGCCCGCCCTCGACGTAGCCGCCCTCGGTGTTCGACCAGTCCCAGATCCGGGTCGCATCGTCGCCGATCAGCACGTCGCCGTTGACCTGGCCGCTGAGCAGCTCGACGTTGCCGCCCGCGGTGACCAGGGCCTTGTCGTCGATGCCGGCGAGGTGGACGGTGGAGAGCCGCGCGGTGAGGTGGGCCGACCCGCCGCGGCGGGCCGTGCCGACCACCTCCAGCTGGCGGCTGCCGGGCTCGGGGATCACCACCACGTCGAAGCGCTCACCGTGGGGCAGGCCGAAGGCGCCGTCGGTCGTGCCGGGCCACTCGGGGTCCAGCGAGAGCCGGCGCCGGGAGTACTCCAGCGCGGACTGCGCGGCGAGGTCGCTGCGCAGGGCGGCAGTGTTGTCGCGCCCCTGCTCCCGCTGCAGCACGGAGGAGAAATGCAGCGAGGCGCCGAGCAGCGCGACGAGGGCGGTGAACAGGAGGACCAGGAGGATCACGGATCCCCGGTCGGAGCGGTGGCGGTGGGGCTTGCAGATCGGGCGCATGGGGCACGCTCCTCAATGCAGGAAGTGCGGCTCGGGCCGCCGCGGTCAGAGCGTGCGGCGGATGCGGGTCGAACCTCCCATCTCGACGGACTGGGTGGCCTGCTCGAGGCCGGCTTCGGCGCCGGCGACGACATCGACCGTCCAGTGGAGAGTGATGGTGGCGACCTCCGGCACCCCCTCGACGTCCACCATCTCGGTGGCGACTTCGAAGGCGGTGATGCCGGAGGCGACGATGTCCTCGGTCTCCGCGGCCGGGTCGGTGATGCGCAGCGTCCCGTCGGCGGGGTCCCAGGAATAGCTCAGGACGTCGGGGTCGAGGTCGCTGGTGGCGTCGACGGTGATCGTCCAGCCCGTGCCAGCGGCCCCCTGGACGTCCAGGTCGGCGGAATAGCGGCAGTCCTTCAGCAGCCGGTCGAGGGCGCGGCGCACGTGGATGTGGGTGTGCACCCGCGCGTCGCCCTCCTTGACCACCGAGAAGCTCTCCCTGGTGGAGTAGATGGCCCCGAACAGGAGGGCCATGAGGATCGTGGTGGCGAGCATCAGCTCGACCAGCGTGAAGCCGCCCTGGCGGCGGCGGGGGAGGCGGCAGCGCGTCATCCCAGTTTCTCCGTCCTCAGCGACCCGCTCAGCGGGTCGAGTTCCAACCGCCACACCGTCGCGCCCTCGATGATGAGCAGCGCGGCGCGCTCGTTGCCCCGCCCGTTGGGCAGGAAGGTGAACAGGGTGGGCAGGCCGGTGACCGCGGCGAAGCGCATGCCGGCGGGCAGCGAGCGCCAGCCGTTGGCGTCGGCCTCGGGCGCGTCGAGCACGGTGCCGTCGGCCAGCTCGCAGCGCCAGCGCTGGGTGACCAGGTCGGCGCGCAGCACCGACGGCGCCCAGGTCGTCCGGGCCTGCGCGCGGGTGCGCACGGCGTCGGCGAGCAGCTTGCGCACCTCGCCGCCGACGCGGTCCTGGCTCTGCAGCACGGGGACGGCGATCGAGGCCATGATCAGGGTGACCATGGCGACGATCAGCAGCTCGGCGAGGCTGACGCCGCGCTGCGCGGCGCGGGCGCCGCGCCGGATCAATGCTCCGCGGCGAGCCATTGGGCCTCCAGGACCATGCGGTCCCTGGACATGCACTGGACCGTGACGATCCGGGTGCGGGAGCTGGCCGGGTCGACGGTCAGCGTGGGGTCGAAGTCGTCGACGGCCTGGACCTGCAGCAGCATGACCAGGTCGCCGGAGCCGGACATCGGGCTGCCGTCGGACAGGGTGGGGGCCATCGAGGTCCCGCCCAGGGCGTCGATGTCGTCGATGCTCAGCGGGTAGGTGAACTCGCGCAGCTCGCGCACCGCCGTGGTGGCGGTGGCGACCAGCTCGGTCCCCGACATGGAGCGGAGGCCGCTGCGCATCGAGGCCACCGCCGAGATCCAGATCATCACGATCAGGAACAGCGAGATGGCGACCTCGAGCAGGGTGAAGCCCCCGCGGGCGTTGCGGCGCGTCTTCATGATCAGGTGACGAACTTGGACATCTGGAGGATCGGGGTCATCAGCGAGACCACGATGAAGCCGACCACGGCGCCGGCGATCACGACGGTGGCCGGGCCGAGCAGGCCGGTGAAGACCTCCAGCGCGGCCTGCGTCTCGCGGTCGAGGAACTCGGACGCGGTGCGCAGGCTGCTGTCGAGCGAGCCGGAGGACTCGCCGGCGACGATCATCTGCAGCAGGGCCGGCGGCAGGTCCTGGCCCTCCAGGGCGGAGTGCATCGGGCGGCCGTCGCGCACCACCTCGGCCGCACGGCGCCAGTTGCGCTGCAGCTTCGGCAGGGTGGAGACCTCCGCGGCGTGCTCCAGGCCGGTCAGGATCGGCACGCCGCTCTCGAGCGTCAGCGCCAGGGTGCTGACCGAGCGGGCGATGTAGGCCTTGTGGATCAGGGTGCCCACCACCGGGGTGCGGCTGGTGGCCTCGAACAGCGCCGCGCGGGCCTTGCGGCTCTTCAGCAGGACGGCGAAGGAGACCAGCAGGAGCGCGCCGCCGGCCATGGCCAGGCCGGGCGAGGTGCGCAGGAAGGTGCTGGTCGCCAGCACCATCCGGGTCGTGAGCGGCAGCAGCTCCGGGCGCGACATCAGCATCTCCTCGAACTTGGGCACGAGGAGGACGAGGATGCCGATGTTCATGACCGTGGTCATGAACAGCAGGAAGCCCGGGTAGGCCAGCGCGCCCTTGATCTTGCCGCCCAGCTTGATCTGCTTGTCGAGCAGCTCGGCCGAGCGGCCGAGGGACTCGTCCAGCGCGCCGGCGCGCTCGCCGGCCGCCAGCAGGTGGACGACGTACTTCGGGAAGCACAGCGGGAGGCAGTCCAGCGCGTAGGACAGGTCGTGGCCGCTCTCGACGGTCGACGCGACCTTCTCCAGCGCCTTGGCCCCGTTCGGGCTGTTCGAGTGCTCGCGCAGCGTGCGCAGCGCGGCCAGCAGGGGTACGCCGGCCGACAGCATGGCGCGCAGCTGGATCAGGATGTGGAGCGTCTCCTTCGGCTTCAGCTTCAGCTTCTTGTCGGTCAGGATCGGCTCGTCGGACCGCTCCTTGGCGGCCCCGTGGGTGACGACGGCGCCGCCCGTGGCGGCGTCCTTCTTGCGCGTCTCGCGCTTCAGAATCGTGGCGAAGCTCATCCCTTGCCTCCGGCGCGGAGCGCTTCCTCGAGGGTGGTGGTCCCGTCCACGACGCACTGCAGGCCGTCGCTGAGCAGCCCGCGCATGCCGCGCTCCAGGGCGCAGCGGCGCAGCTCGTCGGTGGAGGGGTTCTTGGCGATCAGGTCGCGCAGCTCCGCGTCGACCTGCATGACTTCGTAGAGCCCGAGGCGCCCGGTGTAGCCGCAGGAGCGGCAGGACTGGCAGCCGGTGGACTGGTAGTAGGGCCCCGGGCCCAGGCCGTGGGGGCGGTACTGCTCGACCACCTCGTCCGGGACCGAGATCGGGCGCTTGCAGGAGTCGCACAGGCGCCGGGCCAGGCGCTGGGCCACCACGCAGCGCAGGGTGGCCGCCACCAGGAAGGGCTCGACGCCCATCTGGATCAGGCGCGTCGCGGCGCCCGGCGCGTCGTTGGTGTGCAGCGTGGCCAGCACCAGGTGGCCGGTCAGGGCCGCCTCGACGGCGATCGAGGCCGTCTCGGTGTCGCGGATCTCGCCGATCATGATCACGTCAGGGTCCTGGCGCAGGAGCGAACGGAGGCAGAGGCCGAAGTCGAGGCCCGCCTTGAAGTTCACCTGCGTCTGGTTCACCCCCTCAACGGCCCGTTCGACCGGGTTCTCCACCGTGGAGACGTTGATTTCCGGGGTGACGATCTCGTCGAGGACGCTGTAGAGGGTGGTCGTCTTGCCCGAGCCGGTCGGCCCGGTGACCAGCACCATGCCGTGCGGCGTCCGGATCGCCTCGCGCATCCACTCGAGGTTCTGCCCGCGCATGCCGAGCTTCTCGAGGGTGACCTTCGACTGGCGGCGGTCCAGGATCCGCATCACGGTCTTCTCGCCGTGCACGGTGGGCAGGGTGTTGACCCGCAGGTCGACGTCGCGCGTGCCCTCCTGGAAGCGGTGGCGGCCGTCCTGCGGCAGGCGCTTCTCGGAGATGTCGCAGCCGGCCAGCACCTTGATGCGGGCGGTCAGCTCGCGGCCCTCCTCGGTGCTGATCCGCGCGGCGTCGCGCAGGCGGCCGTCGACGCGGTAGCGCACCTCGCACCAGCCCTCGCGGGGCTCGATGTGGATGTCGCTGGCCCCCTCGATCAGCGCGTTGAGCAGCAGCTCGTCGAACAGCTGTCCGGTGTTCGAGCTGCGCGTGGCGGCCATCTCCTGGATCGGGTTGACCCCGCCGCCCGCGGCGCGCTGCAGCAGGTCGAGGCCGCGCTCGATCTCGCCCTGCGTGGTGACGCAGGCCATCACGGTGAGGCCCGTGCGCCGGCGGATGCCGTCCACCGCGAAGATGTCGGCCGGGTCGGAGACGGCGACGGCCAGCTTGTCCTCGAACTGCAGCATCGGCAGGGCGCCGTGCGCGCGCAGCTCGGCAAGCGGGACGCCGTGCTCGAGGGTGACGTCGAGCAGGTGGAGCGCGACCGGCATCAGGAAGTGCATGCCGTGCTTCACCGCCAGGGCGGCGGCGATGTGCTCCTCCTCGACCATCCCTTCCTCGAGGAGGAGCTGGCCCAGCAGCGTGTCGGGCCGGCTCTCGGACAGGGAGATGGCCTCCTCCAGGTCCTCCGGGCGCAGGTGGCCCAGCTCGACCAGCAGGTCGCCGAGGCGGGTCTCGAGGCGCGGCCGCAGGTGCTGCGCGCCCGGCTCCTCGCCGAGCACCGGCAGCCGCCGGTTCAGCCGCAGCACCGCCCGCGCCGCGGCCAGCGAGGGGGAGGGCTGGGCGATCGCCAGGCCGTAGCCGGCGGCGACCAGCACGTCGAAGGCCCGCACCACCGCGCCGAGGCCCTCCGAGTCGATCGCCTCGACCTTGCTGCCGTCCACGGTGTCGCGGTCGGTCTCGGTGAGGTGCGCGAAGAGACGCTGGATCTCCTCCTCGCGGGACTGGTGGAGGACCGAGGGGAGCGCCGGCGCCGGAAGGCCGGTGCGCTCCTCGAGGTTCGGTTGGGTGGTGCGGAGGTCGTCCATGGGGGGTGGATGCGTCGGGCGGGAGCCGGGGCCTCAGCCCTGGCTCTCGCTGCTCTCGGTCACCTCGGCGACCGTCCAGGCCGCGAGGGGTTCACCGTCCGGGCCGGTGGCGAAGGGGTGGCCGAAGACCGGGTCGGCCTCGTCGGCGGAGTCGCCCTGGGCCAGGGAGCCGTCGAGCGCCTCGGCGCCCTCGGTCTCCTCGGCGGTCGGCTCGGCCTCGGCGGCCTCCTCCACGGCGGCGGCCACCTGGGCCTCCGCCTCGCCCTCGGCGGCCGTGGCGGCCGTCAGGTTGTGGTCGACCTGGCCGAGCAGCAGCTCGGCGGCGCGCAGCTCGGGGCGCAGCTCGAGCACCAGCAGCAGCGAGCCGCGGGCGCCCTCCCAGTCCTCGTGCTGGAAGCGGATCTTGGCCTCGAGCAGGTGCTCGCGCCAGCTGCGCTGGCCGACCGAGATCTTGTCGAGCGCGGCCTGCGCCGCCTCGAGGCGGCCGCGGCGCCACAGCACGCGGGCCAGGCCCGCCTGCAGGTCGTGACGCTCGGGGTGCGCGGTCAGCAGGTAGCGGTAGAGCCGCTCGGCGCCCTGCAGGTCGCCGTTCTGCTCGGCGTGCACCGCCGAGGAGACGACCGGGTCGACGTCGCGCAGCTCGCGGCCGAGGTAGCTGTCCAGCACCTGCGGGGTGCGGACGCTGGGGTCGAGGCTGATCGCCTCGGCGTAGGCCGTGGCCGCCTCGTCCACCTGGCCCTGGGCCAGGAACAGGTCGCCGGCCGCGGTCCAGGAGCGCGGGTCGCGCGGGTGCTCGGCGAGGACCTCGCGCACGAAGTCCTGCGCCTCGGTGGCGGTGGCGTCGGCCGCGTAGTGGGTCACCATGGCGTGGGCCAGGGCCGGGTCGTGGCCGCTGCGCTTCCAGGCCAGCTGGACCTGCCGGTCGGCCTCCTCCTCGTTGCCGGTCTCGGCGAGGGTGGCGGCGTAGACCAGGCGGACGCCCGGGTTGCCCGGGGCGGCCACGGCGGCGCGCTCGGCGTAGGCCATCGCGGTGCGGCTGTCGCCCTCCGCCAGGTAGAGGCGGGCCAGGGCGCAGTGGCTCTCGATGTCGTTGCCGTCGAGCTGGCAGGCCTCCTGGAGGTAGCCGCGGGCTTCCTCGATCAGGCCGCGCTCCAGCGCGCGGAAGGCGAAGGTGCGCAGCACCTGACCGCGCTTCACGCGCCAGGCCTCGGTCGTGGCGGGCGGGGCCTCGGCAAAGTCCTCGTCGGCGCGGGCGATGGCGTCGAGGTCCACCTCCGCGGAGACTTCACCGGACACGTCGCCCGTGGTGGTTCGGAACACGCTGGGCTGCTCCTCGCCGACGATCATGTTGGCGCAGGACCCCAGCAGCAGGATCGGGGTGAGGGTGTAGAGGCGTCGCATCACCTGGTCTCCGGCTTCTTGGATTCGTCGAGCAGCTGGACGGCGTCCTGCAGCTCCATCTCGGCGTGGCGTTGGGCCTCGAGCTCGGTGCGGCAGTGCGCCGCGAGCTGGGCCAGGTCGGGGTCGGCGGGCATGGCGCTCAGGCCCCACTCGGCCTTGGCCAGCGCGGTCTCGGCGTCGCCGCGGGCCAGGGCCAGGCCGGCCTCGGCGTACATGCGGCGGGCGTAGGACGGGCGCAGGTAGCCCTGGTGGGAGGCGGCCAGCGAGGCCTTGGCGGCGTCGAAGCGCTGCTGGGCCTCGGCGGCGCGCGCGTCGAGCTCGTCCTGGCCCACGATGTGCGGGGTCAGCAGGACGATGATCTCGTTGCGCGACTCGGCTTGGCTCTCGCCGCGGAACAGGGTCCCGACGAAGGGCAGCGAGCCGAGGAAGGGCACCTGGCTGGTGTCCGTCGTCGTGGTGGTCTCCATCAGGCCGCCGATCACCACGGTGTGGCCGCTGCGGACCAGGATGTTGGTGGTGACCTCGGTGGTGGACTCGTCCGGCAGGCCGGTGACGGGGTTGATCTCGCCGTCGGAGTTCTCCGGCTTGATCTCCATCCGCACGTAGCCGTCGCCCGAGATGAACGGGCGGAACACCAGGGAGGTGCCGACCTCGAGGAACTGCACCGTCTGCTGCGTCGAGGTCTCCGTGGTGGTGGAGGTGAGGTAGCCGATGCGGCGGCCGATCAGGACCTGCGCCGCGTGGCGGTTCACGGTCAGCACCGACGGGTTGCTCAGCACGGTGGACTGGCCGACCGACTCGAGCGCCTCGATGAAGACGCCGATCTGGTTGCGCAGGATGCCGAGGTGGAGGCCGTCGCTGCCCGGGCTGGTGAAGCCCTGGGTGTCGGCGCCGACGCTCCAGCTGTTCAGCTGGGCGCCGGAGATCTCGTCGGTCGAGACGCCGTCGAACACGGTGCTCGTGCCGCCCATGGCCTGGAAGTCGATGCCGCCGAGGGCGGTGAAGTCGACGCCCAGCTTGTGGTTGTCGCTGAGGCGGACGGACAGGATGGTCGCCTCGACCAGCACCTGCTGCGGCGGCACGTCGACCTGCGACAGCAGCGACTGCACGCGCTCCCAGCTCTCGTCGCCGGCCAGCAGCAGGAACATCTCGCGGGAGGCCTGGTTGTTGCCGCCCGTGTCGTCGGTCGAGGTCAGGCCGGTGCCGCTGCCGGGGCCCGAGATGATCTTCTCGTTGCTCGCGAGCAGCGGGGTCAGCATCGGCACCACGTCGTCGGCGCGCACATGGTCGAGGTAGACGACGCGCGGCTCGAACGGGCTGCCGGCCAGCACGACGGGGGCCTGTTCGCCCTCGCCGGCCGCGATCGGCACCACGCGGAGCAGGCCGTCCTTCTCGTCGAGCTCGTAGCCGTTGACGAAGAGGACCTGGGCGAGGGCCTCGCGAGCGGGCACCTCGAACAGGTTCATCGTCACCGAGCCGGCGACCTCGGGGCCGTAGACCAGGTTCAGCCCATAGGTGGTGCTGAACATCTCGAGCACATCGCCGAGGTCCTGGTCCTTCAGGTTCAGGGTGACGCGATCTTGTTCGCCGATGGCCTCGACCCCGCCCTCTTCCTGCGCAGGAAGGAATGGCGCGGTCGCCAGGAACGACGTCGCGAGGAGGAGGGTGGTGAGAGTTCTCATGGGGCGTTCTGCTTGGTCTCCCGGTCAGCGGGAGAGGTTCGGCTGGCGGATCTTCAGGGTCAGGACCTGGTCACGGTCGCGGAGGTCGACTTCGCGGGGCCGGATCGACGCCACCACGTAGCGGCCGATGCGGCCACCTTCTTGAACCCGATGTCCTTCGAAGATGGCGAAGCGGGAGTCGCCGAAGAGGACGGTCCCGGTCAGGAGCGGCAGCTCCTCGACCTCCTCCACGACGGCGACGGGCTCGGGGGCCGGGAGCTGGTCCAGGGCCTCCGAGGCGAAGGGGTTGGCCTCCTCGAGCGTGGCCGGGACGCTGATGGCGGAGTCCGGCACCAGGTCGTCGGGCTCGAGGGCGTCCTGCCAGACGGCCAGGCGGTCCATGGCGGCCTGGAAGCTGGCGATCTGGCCCAGCTGGCTGGGCGCGGCCGGCGCGCCGGGGATCGGCGCGGGCGCCGCCACGGTGCGGGACTGCGCCGGCGGGGGCGTGGCCGCCGCCTGGTCGCTCCCGCCCAGGACGACGCCGCTCCAGGACCAGAGGGCTCCCACGACGAGGACGCCGAGGAAGACCACCTTGCCGGGCTTGGCCTGCACCTGGGCCTTCAGGTCCTGCTTCTCCTGGCTCACTTCTGCACCTCCGCGGCCGCGGGGCCGCTCTGGGGAAGGGTCGGGATGTTCATGACCGCGAAGAAGCGCACCTGTCCGGCGCGCCGCTCGGCCTCGTTCTCGGGCAGCGTGAACTCGATCTTCTCGAAGCGCACGCGCAGGGCGTTGTTCTCGAGGTCGAGCACGAACTCGACCGCCTTGCGGTAGTCGGCCGTGCCGGAGAAGAACCAGCTGGCCGGCTTGCCGTTGGCGCCGAGGCTCTCCTGGCGGATGTTCACCTCGACCCCGCTGCGCTCGGCGATGTCGAGCACGTGGCTCTGCACGAGCAGGGGGTTGAGGGTGTAGTCGAGGTTGTCGAGCTTGTCGTCGATCAGCGGCTTGAAGGCCTCCCAGCTCTCCTGGAGCTGGTCGCGCTCGTCGAGCGTGCGCTGGTTCTGCACCTGGATGGCGTCCACGCCGCGGAGCCGTTCGGCGGCGCCGGCGCGGCGCTCGAGGGAACCCTCGACCGAGCCGGACCAGAACAGGACCGGGACGGCGACGATCCCGGCGATGAAGAGCAGGCTGCGGGTGGTCATTGCTGCGCTCCGGGCAGGGCGGTGCGGGGGGCGAGCTTCTCGCTCAGCATCAGCTCGAAGCGGACGGAGTCCTCGCGGCCGTGCACCACCTCCTGGCGGCGCGGGACGACCTCGGAGAAGCCGGTGAAGTCCTGCAGGCGGTCGTCGAGCTCGAGCAGGGCCTGCTTGCCGCGCACCGTGGCCACCAGGGTCAGCGCGACCTTGTCGCGGTCGACGCCGTTCTTGGCCTTGGGCACGCCGAAGCTGAAGTCCCACTTGACCTCTTCGATCTGCACGCCCTCGCCGACCTCCTTCGCGATGTCGCGCAGGATCCAGCCGACGGTGGGGCGCTTGAGGTGCTCGGACAGCGGGTCGAGCTGCGGCGCCACGGCCTGCATCTCGGCGTAGAGCTGGTCGAGCTCGGCGCGCGCCTGGCGGGCCGCGTCGTCGGGCTCCTCGGCGGCGACCGCCTGGCGCTCGACGCGGGCGGCGTCCATGGCGAAGGCGCCGGAGACCGCGGTGCAGAGGATCGCGAGGCCGCCGAGCCAGAGCAGGCGCATCGGCGTCTTGCGGCGGTCGAGGTGGCCCTCGAAGGCCCCCTCGGGGAGGAAGTCGGCGGTTCTCATTCGTAACCCCGCATGGCCAGGCCCAGGGCGGGCGTCCAGAGGTGTTCCTCGTCGAGGACGTGGGAGGGGGCCGGGATGCCCAGCTCGCTGAACGGGCGGGCCAGGGTGACCGGCGAGTCGAGGGCCTCGTTGAGGGCCTCCTCGACCTCGGGCAGGCTGGCGCCGAAGCCCGACAGCGAGACGCCGGCGAGGTCGGCGCCGCGGTTGCGCGAGTGGAAGTGGCGCACGCAGGCGCGCACCTCCTCGGCCAGCTGCTCGCCCTTGTTGCGGACCGCGCCGAGCAGGGTGACGGCGTGGTCCAGGTCCAGGCTGCGCAGCTGGGTCAGGGTGTCGGCGGTGGCCGGGGCGGCGTCCGCCTCCTCCTCGTCCTGGCCGGCGAAGGCGCCGAAGCCGCCGGCGGCCCACTTGGAGGGCTCGCCGCTGCCCGCGGCGATGCCGTCGGCCGCTCCCTCGAGCGCCCGCAGCAGGGACTGCCCGTCCACCTGCATCGGCTTCAGGAAGGCCAGCTGGCCCTGGTGCAGGATGCCGAAGAGGCTGCGTTCGAAGCCGAGGTTGAGGAAGCCCCAGGGGCGGGAGTCGTCCTTCCGCGTCGCCATCAGGGCGCGGGCCAGACCGAAGGCGCCCATCTCGAGGCTCACCGGCCGCAGGCCGAGGGAGTCGACCGCGATGGTGGTGCGGCGGATCTCCGAGCTGCCCATGGCCAGCAGGAGGACCTCGCCGCGGTGCTGGCCGGGGCTCTCGCTGACCTGCAGGAAGCGGTAGGAGACGCCCTCGGGGTCCTCGATCGAACCCAGCGCCGCCTGGCGCAGGGCCTTCTCGCGGCGCTCGGCGTTCGTGGTGTCCACCGGGACCAGGGTCAGCTCGACGGAGGAGCCGCCCAGGCCGACGACCGCGTCCTTGCCGCGCCAGCGGCGGCCGCGCAGCTCCTGCGCGACCTCCTCGGCGGCCTTGGCCTGGCGGGAGTTCCCCGAGGCCTGGACGGTCAGCGCCGTCTTGACGGCCCAGTGTCCCGGGCGGCCGCGGAGCTGGAGGAAGCGGGTCTCGACGCCACCGAAGTGGATCGCGACCGGCGTGTGGTGGGGAGGTTTCAGCGCCATTCTTCCGTGGAGGCAGTGGCAGGGGCGACGTGGGGCTGGTCGAGCAGGGAACTCGCCAGGAGGCAGAACAGGACGAAGCCGAGGGCGGCGACGAAGGCCGCGCCGGGGCGCTTCTGGAAGGGGTCTCTCATAGCCCGAAGACCGGATCGCCCTCCGGCGTGCTGGCGGTGGTGTTGGCCCGGATCGAGCCGTCGGCGGCGAAGTAGACCCAGCCGCTCTGGTCGTTCGCGGCGGCGAAGCTGCCGCCCGGCGCGACCACGACGATCGTGTCGAGCTCGTTGAAGGGGTTGGCCGGGACGCCTTCGGTCAGGTAGGGGCCGAAGCCGTAGCCGGCGGTGCCGGTCGCGGCGGTGTTGCCGTCGAGGTCGGAGGCCAGGGTGAGCTGGGCGCGCAGCGTGGCCTCGTCCCAGGAGGCGCCGTTCCAGCCCGGCAGCTGCTCGAGGTGCTGGAAGGCGTAGAAGTCGATCGCCGTGCGCATCCGCTGCAGCTCCTGGCGCGTCGAGGTCGCGCGGGCGTCGTCGACGGTGTCCTGGAACGCCGGCACGGCGATGCCGGCCAGGACCAGCAGGATGGCCACGGTGATCAGGACCTCGAGCAGGGTGAAGCCCGAGCGGTCGATCCGTTGTGCAGTCATGGGACAAGAGGGGAGCGGTGAGCTCCCTTCCCTTGTCGGCCTGCTGCGCGGGGCGGCTTAACGAATACCCCGGCCCCGGATGGCTCGCTCCGAAACGATGTCGGAATCCCCTGCGCCAGGCGCAGGTTTTCCCTCAAGCCGGCGCGGCGGCCGGTCGATGGGGGTGGTTCGGCCGGCTCGGCCGGGCGGCGCCGCCTGCCTCAGGGCAGGAACTTCTTCGTGTCCCGCAGCTTCTGCGGCAGGTATTCCTCGATCACGAAGTTCAGGCCCCACTTGGCGAAGGCCTGCTGTTCGGCGCGCACTCCCATCTTCAGCATCTGCTTGATGGCCGTCTTCCACTTGGAGTGGGCCTGGAAGAAGGGGTCGTTCTTCAGCGCGTCCTTGGCCCGCTTCACGTCCACCGGCTGCAGCGGGTGGGTGGCGTCCTCCAGGCCGAAGTCGATGATGTCCTGCGGGGTCACGCCGAGGAAGGTGGCGTTCGGGACGCAGAAGCTGCGGTTGACGTGGGCCGAGGAGCCCGAGCCGACTTTCAGCGTGCGGTAGATGTTGCAGATGCCGTACGGGTCGCAGTCGACGAAGGCGTAGACCGGCAGCTTCAGCCCCTCGCTGAGGCGGCGCACGAAGCGCCGCGTGGCCCGCGTCGGCACGCCGCCCATCTCCACCAGGATGCAGTTGGCCGTGCGCCAGTAGCGGTGGTGGTTGAGGCGCTGGAACATGCCGCCGGTCTCGATCACCAGGACGAAGTCCGCGCTGGTCTCGAGGCCGAGGTGGTCCACCGTGCTCGGGATGGTGTAGGCCCCGGAGCCCATCGCGGCGCAGTCGCTGCGGATCTCGTCGTGGGTCTCGGGGTCGCGGTCGATCACGGTCAGCGCCCCGACCACCGAGCCGCCGTGCTCCTCGGGCACGAAGCGCAGCTCCTCGCGGGTGACCTCCTTGACCGAGAACATGCCTTCGATGTCGTCGAGGACGGTGTCCGACTCGCGCTGCTCACCGAACTTGGCGTCGCCCCAGTTCTTGGAGACGTAGTAGGCCTCCCGCTTGGTGGCGAAGTCCTCGTCCGAGACCATCTCCTTGGCCAGGGCCATGAGCCGCAGCGTCTGGGCGAAGGTCTTGACCGAGTTGACGTCCAGCGTCCGCGTCTTGAGGTTGCCGGCCATCTCGAAGTAGCCGATCTTCTTGTCGAACTTGACGTTGGCCAGGTTGCGCTGCGGCATCTGGATGCTCGGCAGCCCGCCGGCGTTGGCCGAGCGGTAGACCTGGGTGGCGACCTCCTGGATCGAGTCGAGGGCCACCTTCTTCAGGTCCACGGTCGACTCGGCGACGGCGGCGGCCTTGCGCTTGCGCGGGGCGGCCTTGCTGGCGGTCTTCTTCGTGGTCTTCTTGCTGGTCTTGCGCGCGGCCATCAGATCTTCCGGCTGGTCTCCATGCTCTCCCGCAGCTGCTCGACGACGTCTTCGCGGTCCTCGTCGCTGATGCCGAGGATCTCCTGGAGGCCGATGCCGACGTGGGGGAGGTACTTCTCGATGTAGTTCCGCTTCTGGAACTCGTTGGCGACCCGCTTGCCCTTGCGGATGTGGGCGCCGAGCTTGCGCCCGGCCTCCTGCAGGGCCAGCTTCACCTCCTTGAGGATCTCCGGGTAGGGCGCGATGGCCTCCTTGGCCTCGGAGGTGAAGGGCACCCAGACGCTGGCCATGTGGACCAGGATCACCGCCGAGCCGGTCGGCAGGGCGCCGCGGGCCTGGCTCATGCCGTAGTTCTTCCAGGCGGTCTGGATCACCGACTTGGTGAAGCCGCAGGAGGACTGCTGGAAGAGCAGCGGAACACGGTTGGCGAAGCGCAGCACCCGCACCGGCTCGTCGGCCCCGCCGAGCAGGTCCTCGGTGTCGGTGGTCCGCTTCTTCCTGGTCTTCTTGATGCGGCCGCGCTCGTCCACCTCGAGGCGGTCGTCGCCGGGCTTGCCCCAGGCGATGCCGACCTCGATCTGGAAGGGGTTGCCGCGGTAGACCGAGGGCGGGCGGGTGGCGACCGAGTAGAAGTCCGCGTCGCACTCCTTCATCAGGCCCTCGAGGATGCGCGCCTCGCCGATGGGGGAGAGGCAGTTGGTCGGCGGCGCGCTGATCTTCGTCTTCTGGATCGCGCGGTAGAGGCGGTCGGCCTCCTCGCGCGCGATGCGCGTCGGGTAGGACTTCTCGCCCAGTTTGGCGGTGGCGATGATCTCCTTGGCGACCTTCGGGCCGATGCGGCAGAACTCCTCCTGCAGGAAGGAGCTCAGCCAGCGGCAGTTCGTGTCGCGCAGCATCTTCATCAGCTCGCCGAGCTCCACCCCGTAGGGGTGCGGCTTGATCTCGGCCGAGCGGTCGGGCACGTCCTTCACCGCCCGCTCGTAGAGCCGGGGCTCCGTGCCGGGCGCGGTGTAGGTGATCGAGGCGTGCGGGTTGGCGACCGCGGTCTGCTTGATGTAGTCGTCCACCGAGCGCAGGCCGCGCTGGTAGCTCGCCTCGAGGGTGACCTCGAAGCGCGTGCCGTGCTTCTGGTGCCAGTCGTCGAGCTCCTCGTCCTTCGTGATCAGCGGCTTGTTCTTGGTGAAGTCCATCTGGATCTCGAAGGCGTGGGCCTTGCCGCGCTTCGTCCGCGAGACGATGCGCGGGCCCTTGCCGGTCGTCATCTGGCCGTAGAGGCCGGCGGCCGAGATGCCGATGCCCTGCTGGCCGCGCGACTGGCGCCGCGAGTGGAACTTCGAGCCGTAGAGCAGCTTGCCGAAGATGTTGGGGATCTGCGCCTTGACGATGCCCGGGCCGTTGTCCTGGATCACGACCTGGAAACGGTCTTCCTCGAGTTGCGTGATCTCGACGAGGATGTCGGGCAGGATGCCGGCCTCCTCGCAGGCGTCGAGCGAGTTGTCCACCGCCTCCTTGATGGTGGTGAGCAGTGCTTTGCGCGGATTGTCGAAGCCGAGCAGGTGGCGGTTCTTGGCGAAGAACTCGGAGACCGAGATCTCCTTCTGCGCCCGGGCCATCTCCTCGGCGGTGGCGTGCTTCCTGGCGGCCACGATTCCTCCTCTGGTCGGTGCGGGGGCGTAGTTTGCGGATCGGCGGGGGGGAATTCCACTCGACCGGGTGTTTCCGCCCGGGCCCGGGGTGGTTCGGCGGGATCCCGGACGACTTTAAGTGTTTTCAGAAAGGCCTGTTGTGGCGCGACAGCCAAAAAGCAAGCTCCTGGATTCAGGAATGGGATTTCCTAGTCGATAGATTCCCGCCGGAGATCCCTGACCCCGGCGAGAAGCACTCCATGACCTCCCCTTCGAAGCAGGATCCGCCGGCCGAGACCCTCACCCGGCCCGCCGCGACCCCGAACACCCCGCCCGCCGACCACGAGTTGGAGCAGTGGTCCGACCTGGTCTGGTACGTCGTCAACCGCGTCCGGACCCGTCTGCCCGCCTCGGTCTCCGAGGAGGAGCTCTACTCGGCCGGCATGGTGGGCCTGATGACCGCCTCGCGCAGCTACGACCCGTCGCGCGGCGCGGAATTCAAGACCTACGCCTACCACCGCATCCGCGGCGCCATCCTCGACGAGCTGCGCCGGATGGACTTCCTGCCGCGCAGCCAGCGCGAGAAGGCCCGCCGGGAGGGGGTCGAGGCGCCCTCCTTCGTCGGCATCCCGACGGATGAGGACGGCCAGGAGAGCCTGGCCGCCGACCCGATGGAGGCCGCCCTGGAGAACCGCGAGCTGATGGGCCGCCTCCAGGCCGAGATCCTCCAGCTGCCCGAGAAGATGCGGGTGGTGATGAACCTGTACTACTCCGAGGGGATGAAGATGCGCGAGATCGGTGAGCGGCTCCACCTGACCGAATCCCGCGTCAGCCAGATCCACTCCAACGCGATCGCCCGGCTGCGCCGCGTCCTGCGGCCGGCATCGGGCGCGTGAGCTTCCGATTCGATCGACTCGCGGAGCCGGCCTGGGGGGCCGGCTCCGCTCTTTCCGTCCTCCGGGAGGCACGCCTGCCGGGTTAGGATGCCCGCATGAGGCCCTGGTCCGGCCCTGCCCTCGCCGCCCTCCTCCTGCTGTCCGCCGCGCCGGCTCAGGAGGCCCCCTTCCACCTGCCGGAGGCGCTGCCCGCCGCCAGCCCGAAGACCGCCGGCTACCACCTGCGGGTCGAGCTGAAGGAAGACGGCGCCACCCTGAGCGGCGAGCTCGAGGCCGTCTGGCGCAACCCGACCGCGGCCTCGACCAGCGAGCTGCAGTGGCACGTCTACAACAACGCCTGGCGCGACGCCGGCTCCGCCTTCCTGCGTGAGCAGCGCCGCATCGGCGACGGGGCCGTGCCCCGCGCCTGGGGCGGGACGGAGATCGAGGCGGTCGAGCTGCTCTCCGCGCCCGGCGGTCCGGCCCCGCTGGCCTGGGCCTGGATCCCGCCGGCCGACGCGCCCGAGGACCGCACGGTGATGCGCGTCCAGCTGCCCGGTCCGGTCGGCCCGGGCGAGGCGGTGAAGGTCCGCGTCCGCTTCACCGCGGTGCTGCCGCCGGCCTTCCGCCGCTCCGGCACCGACGGGCGCGGCGGCTACGTCCACGCCGCGCAGTGGTTCCCCAAGCTCGGGGTGTTCGAGGCCCAGGACGGCGTGACGGCCTGGAACTGCCTGCCCTACCGCTTCCTGACCGAGTTCTACGCCGACTACGGCGACTACGTCCTCGAGCTGACCACGCCGGGTCGCTACGCGGGCAAGGTGGCCGCCACGGGGACGCAGGTCGAGGCGGAGGAGCTGCCCGGCGGCCGCTGGCGCGCCCGCTTCGAGGCGCAGGACGTCCACGACTTCGCCTGGACCGCCGACCCCGACTTCGTGGTCGTCGAGCGCGTCTTCGACCCGGCCGAGTGGCGCGACGAGGCCGAGGAGCAGCGCGTCGCCGCCGCGCTCGGGCGCAGCGTCGAGGCCGTCCGCCCGCGCGCGGTGCGCATGCTGCTCTACCGCCAGCCCGAGCACGAGGAGGCCGAGGCGCGCTACCTCGACGCCACCGCGCAGGCCCTCTACTTCTTCCAGCTCTGGTTCGGGCCCTATCCCTACGAGACGATCAGCATCATCGACCCGGCGAACGACGCGCGCGCCACCGGGGGGATGGAGTACCCGCGGCTGATCACCGGCGGGACGCGGCGCGGGACGCACGCCCGCACGCTGAGCCCCGAGGGGGTGACCGTCCACGAGTTCGGGCACCAGTACTGGTACGGCCTGGTCGGCAACGACGAGTTCCACCACGCCTGGATGGACGAGGGCTTCAACACCTGGGCCACCAACCGCGTGCTGCGCCGCGGCTGGCCCGCGCCGCTGGCGACCTTCCGCGTGCTGGGCCGCGAGCGGGCCGGCCGCGCGCCGGCCCGCGCCCCGCGCTTCGGCGCCGGCGACCCGCGCGCCCTGCTCTCGCTCGAGCGCGCCGAGCTGCCCGACCTCGGCTTCCTGCCCGCCTTCGGCGCCGAGCTGCGCCGCTCGACCTCGGTCGAGCGCTGGCTGCAGGAGCTGCCGCCGGTCGGCTACTGGCCCGAGGTCGAGGTGGACCGCGTCCGCAGCCAGCGCAAGGTCGTCGGCGAGGACTGGTCGGACGCCCTCTCCCGCGCCACCTACGAGCTGGCCGAGGGCACGATGCGCCGGGTCAACGCCTACTACCGGCCGGCGCTGGTCCTCGAGACCCTCGCCCGCCTGATGGGGGAGACGCGCTGGACCCGCGTGATGCGCGCCTACTCCGAGCGCCACCGCTTCGCCCACCCGCGCCCGGAGGACTTCTACGCCGTCCTCGAGGATTTCGGCCGCGGCGCCCGCCTCGGCGAGGTCGAGCTCGACTGGGGCGACCTGTGGCACCAGGCCTACGCCGAGAACTCGGTGCTCGACTACGGCGTCAAGCGCCTGGTCAACCTGCCCGTCGAGGGCGGGGAGGGCGATCCCACCTGGGACGTGGTCCTCGAGCTGCGCCGCTACGGCGGCTTCCGCGTCCCGGTCGAGGTGCGGGTGGTCTGGGAGGACGGCAGCTCGGAGGAGATGGTCTGGGACGGCGCCGAGCCCTGGACCCGGTACCAGTGGAACGGCCAGGGGCGACGCGCCGTCTCGGCCGAGGTCGACCCGGCCCGCCGCCTGCTGCTCGACCGCGACTGGCTGAACAACTCCCTGCTCGCCGAGCCGGACGAGGGTCGCGCCTGGAATGCCGGACTCCGGGCCTGGATCTGGGCGCAGCAGGTGCTCCACCACGCCGGAGGCCAGGGATGAGCGAGCCCCGCCCGACCCCCGCCGAGCCCGACCCCTACGCCGCCCCCTTCGTGGTGGACGCGCTTCCCGAGCCGCAGGCCGCCGCGCCGGCTCCCGAACCCGGGCCCGAGCCCGAGCGCCGCGGCGCTCTCGGGCACCTCGCCGCCGGCTTCGGCGACGTGCTGTCGCGTCCGCGGGTGCTCGTCCTCCTGATCGCACTGGCCGTCCTGCTGGCCCTGCCGGCCGCCATGCCGGTGTTCCGCTCGGCCCACCTGCACCTCGCGCCGGTCGCCCCGCCGGCCGAGGGCCCGGGCATCGACTTCGAGGGCGTGGTGCCGGACTGGCTGCTGGCCGACTGGGGCCGGCGCGACCCCTCGCTGCACGACTTCGTCGCCGACATCCTGGCCCCGCTGGTGCTGCTGTCGAGCTGGCTCGGCCTCCTCGTCTCCGCCGGCTGGATGGGGGTCGCCCGCGACGGCCGCCGCGGCCACGGCCCGGCCCGCTTCCTCGCCGCGGGCGGGCGCCACTTCTTCCCCTTCCTGCGCAGCTGGTTCCTCGGCCTGCCGCTCTTCTTCGGGGTCTGCTGGCTGGTCTGGGGGCCGCCGGGCGAGCGCCTGGCCGCCTTCCTGGTGCCCGGCGGCGAGCTCGATCGGGCGGCGGACGAGACCGCCGCCGGCTGGATCGACCAGGGCCGCGAGCTGGTGGCCCTGTTCCTGGTCCTCGGCGTCGAGGTCCTGCTCGACCTCGGCCGCGCCAGCATGGTGGCGGGGGACCGCCGCTCGGCCCTCCTCGGCCTGCTGCGCGGCTTCGGCTTCTTCCTGTTCGAGCCGCTGCGGGTGTGGACCCTGGTGGGCGCCGGGCTGGTCGTCGAGCTGGTCTGGCTGGCGGCCTGCGCGGCCCTGGTCGGCCAGGGGCTGCTGCCGCTCTGGAGCCTGCTCGTCCTGCTGCCCTTCGGCCGGGCCGCCTGCCGCGGTGGGCGCCACGCGGGCCTCCTGCGCCTCTACGCCGAGGGCCTCCCCGCGCGCCGCGGCCGCCGGCGCGCCTGACCCCTTGCCGCCGGGGGCGGGATGCCGGATCATTCCCGCCCCGGTGCCGGCACCCCCACCCGCCGGCGCCCCGCGAACCATGCTGACCGCCAAGGACCTCATGACCATGCGGCTGATGACCGTCTCCCCGAACATGGGGCTGCGGGATCTGGTCGACTTCCTGCGTGACAACGGCATCCACGCCGCCCCCGTCAAGGAGGGGGAGCGGATCGTGGGCCTGGCCTCGCTGACCGACGTCATGGGCTACCTGGCCGACGAGGAGTCGGGCGTCGAGCACAACTTCTCGCGCTCCTTCCTGCCGGACCCGGACGACGAGGCCTACGAGGAGTTCGCCTCCCGCCTCGACGGCGCCACGGTCAACGACGTGATGACCCCGGCCGTGTTCACCTGCGACGTCGACTCCTCCGCCGGCGAGGTCGCCCAGCTCATGCACGAGAAGCAGATCCACCGGGTGGTGGTGACCGACCAGGGCAGCGCCGTGGGCCTGCTGAGCGTGACCGACCTGCTCAAGGCGGTCACCCAGTACGAAAAAGCCCTTCCCCGCGGCTGACCGGGGTTTAAACCTCGGCCGAGGGAGAAGGGGAACCCCAGGTTCTTCGATTCGACCGGCCCCCGCCGTATGGGGATGCGGCGGGGGCCGATGCCTTTTCCGGGCGCCGGGCGGCGCGCTGCCGCCCGCCCCGCGGCCCCGGTAGAATCCCGCCCCATGAGCGACACCCTCCAAGGCGCGGCGGTGATCGGGCAGTCCGGCGGCCCGACCGTGGTCATCAACCAGTCCCTGGTCGGCTTCGTCCTCGAGGCCCGGCAGCACGCCTGCATCACCCGGGTCCTGGGCGCCCGGCACGGGGTCCAGGGCATGCTGGACGACCGCCTGGTCGACCTGGGCGCCGAGCCCAAGGAGACCCTCGAGGCGGTGGCCAAGATCCCGGCCGCGGCGCTGGGATCGGTGCGCAAGAAGCCCACCGCGCACGACGTCGCCGGGATGATCGAGACCTTCCGCCGTCACGACGTCCGCTTCTTCTTCTACATCGGGGGCAACGACACCGCCGAGACGGCCCACATCGTCGAGCAGCAGTCGGCCGCGCAGGGCTACGAGATGCGCTGCTTCCACATCCCCAAGACGATCGACAACGACCTGCGGGTGACCGACCACTGCCCCGGCTACGGCTCGGCGGCCCGCTTCGTGGCCCACGCCTTCCAGGGCGACGACCGCGACAACCGCTCCCTGCCGGGGGTGAAGATCAACGTGGTCATGGGCCGCCACGCCGGCTGGCTGACCGCGGCGAGCGTGCTCGGCCGCCGCAGCGAGGAGGACGGCCCGCACCTCGTCTACGTCCCCGAGCGGACCTTCGACCCCGCGGCCTTCGTGGCCGACGTGAAGGCGGTGTACGGCCGCCTGGGGCGCTGCATCGTGGCCGTCTCGGAGGGCATCCACGACGCCGCCGGCCGGCCCTTCCTGCAGGTCTACGCCGAGCAGGCCGGCTCGGCCCTGGCCGGACAGGCCGACAGCCACGGCAACGTGCAGCTGAGCGGCACCGGTGCCCTGGGCGACGCCCTGGCCAACCTGGTCAAGGAGGCCCTGCCCGACGCCCGCGTCCGCGCCGACACCTTCGGCTACCTCCAGCGCTCCTTCCCGGTGGACACCTCGCCGATCGACGCCGCCGAGGCCCGCGAGGTGGGCCGTGCGGCGGTGCGCGCGGCGGTCTCCGGCGACCACACGAGCGGCTCGATCGCCATCCGGCGGGTGGCGGGCGAGGACTACCGCTCCGAGGTCTTCGTCACCCCGCTGGACACGGTGGCCAGGCACACCAAGGACCTGCCCGAGGAGTTCCTCGACGGCGACAACGGCATCGCGCCGGCCTTCCGCGAATACGCGCTGCCGCTGACCGGCGGCATCCAGCCGATGGCCGACCTCGGCATGGTCCCGGCCTGAACCTTCACGCCATCTTCACGGGCAGCTGCGGGTTTCTTCTCCAGAGCTTCTTATCCTCGTCGTCGCTTCACCCGTTCCTCACCGGAATCGGGAGACCCGGACAGAACACACGCACATGCTCCTCACTTCCCTTCTCTTCCTCCACACCCTGGCGGGCTACTCCTACCCGCCCTCCGGCGGCCCCGGTGAGCCGAAGGCCGCGCCCCAGGACTCCGACTTCCGCGTCTTCTACAAGGGCGGCATCCGCTTCGAGGCAGCCGACGGCAGCTTCGCCGCCAAGATGGGCGGCCGGATCCAGTGGGACTCCGCCTACGTCGGCAACAACCAGGCCCTCGAGGCTGCCCTCGGCACTCCGCTCGAGGACGGCACCGAGTTCCGCCGCACCCGCCTGTACATCTCGGGCACCGTCCACGAGGAGGTCGACTTCAAGGCGCAGTACGACTTCGCCGGTGGCTCGGCCAGCTTCAAGGACGTCTACATCGCCTTCCGCAACTTCCCGGTCGGCACCCTGAAGGCGGGCCAGTTCAAGGAGCCCTTCTCCCTCGAGGAGCTGACCAGCTCGAACAACATCACCTTCCTCGAGCGCAGTCTGGCCAACACCTTCTCGCCCTCGCGCAGCACCGGCCTGCAGCTCTCCGACCACGTCGACGGCCGCTTCACCTGGGCCGCGGGCGTGTTCCGCGACTCGAACTCGCAGGGCAAGCAGACCGCCGACGGCGAACTCAACGTCACCGGCCGCGTCACCGGCCTGGTCTTCAACGAGGACGACGGCCGCGAGCTGCTCCACCTCGGCGCCTCCGCCAGCCTGCGCAGCCCGAACAGCGACAGCGCCACCTGGAGCGCCCGTCCGGAGAGCCACCTGGCCCCGACCTTCGCCAGCACCGGCGCCCTGGCCACCGACTCGGCCACCCTGATGGGCGTCGAGGCGGCCTGGGTCTCCGGGCCGCTGTCGATCCAGGGCGAGTACGTCCAGGCCCAGAACGACCTCGTCGGCGGCGGCGACGCCACCTTCGGCGGCTACTCGGTCCAGGGCAGCATGTTCCTGAACGACAGCTACCGCGTCTACGACCCCAAGAGCGGCGCCTTCAAGGGCCCGAAGATCGACGGCGACGACGCCCTCGAGGCCAAGCTGCGCTTCAGCAGCCTGGACCTCACCGACGGCCCGGTGACCGGCGGCGAGTTGACCGCCATCACCGCCGGCCTGAACTGGTACCTGAACGACAACGCCCGGCTGATGTTCGAGGTGGTCAGCGCCGACCTCGACGGGGTCGACAGCACCCTGATCGGCCAGGTCCGCTGCCAGGTCACCTGGTAGCGCATCTTCTCCGTGTCCTCGGGCGGTCCGCCGTCCACCGAAGAGCCGCCGGGCGACCGGCGGCTCTTCCCTTTCCCGCTCAGAGGATCTTGCGCGGCGGCACCAGCGCGTTCGACATCAGGAAGCCGACCACCAGCGAGGTCAGGATGACCGCGACCTCGAAGGCCGTCTCGATGCCCTGCATGGCCTCGCCGCGCATCACGGCCGAGATGCTGAGGAAGCTGAAGCCCCCGGGGACGAGGAACAGCATGCCCGGCAGCCGGGTCACCGAGGCGGGGCGGTCGAGCAGATTGGCGTAGAGGTTGCTGGCCGCGCCGACCGCGAGCGCGCCGAGGAAGACGCCGAGCCGCGCGCCGAACTGCGGGTCGGGCAGGCGGCCGGCCGCCGCCGGGCCGAGCACCTGGTCGCCGAGCTGGAAGCCGAGGTAGCCGGCCAGCGAGACCAGGAAGACCCAGCCGAAGTCGCGCAGCGGCACCTGGAAGAGCACCGCGATGGTGGCCACCGCGAAGGGCAGCACGGCGTAGGTGGTCCACGGCGGCAGGGCCTCGACCGCCGGGGCCGCCGCCGGTCCGAAGGCGAGCACGCCGAGCTGCTGGCCGGCGACCACACCGAAGCCGAGCAGCAGGAGCAGGATCAGCGCGGCGGCGAAGCGGGCGGTGCCGGAGACCAGGTGGCGGGTGGCGAGCTCGGTGAGGGCCACCGTGAGGGTGAAGCCCGGGACGAGCACGATCAGGCCGCCGAGGATCGCGGGGTCGGGGGCGACCCCCGGGACCAGCGCGGCCGCCGCCATGACGACCAGGGTGACGACGAAGGCGCCGGCCGGCTCGAAGAGGCGGCGCAGCCAGGCCAGGCGCTCGCGCGCGGCGACCACCCCGGCGAGGGCGAAGCCGGCGCAGGTGGCGGTCAGCATCTCGGCGAGGCCGCCGCCGAAGAAGCGCGCCGCGCCGCCCGAGGCGAGGCCGAAGCTGAGGAAGCGCAGCAGGGCGCCGTAGCGCGGCGGCGCGGCCAGGATCTCGTCCACCCGCTGCGCCGCGCTCTCCAGGTCGAGGCGCTCGAACCACACCTCGTTGAACAGCGCGTCGAGCTCGGCGAGCTTGCCGAGGTCGGTCTCGCTCTCCTGCAGCCGCTGCATGTGGGTCGACTCCTGCCCGCTGCCCTCGAAGCTGGCGAACAGCGCCGTCGGCGTGGAGAAGAAGCTGCCGGCGACGCCGAGCCGGTCGCTCAGCGCGACGAGCACGCCCTCGAGGCGGTGGGCGGGGGTGCCGTAGCGGTGCAGGGCCTTCGCCAGCTTCAGGGCGAAGACGATCTCGGGGCGGGAGGGCGGGTCCAAGGTCGGGCGCGGGGTCGCAGCGGCGGATTCTAGGCCGCGCCGCCGTGCCCCGCCGGGGGCGCCCGCATAATGCGGGTCGTGTCCGCCCCTCGACCGTACCGCGAACTCACGCCGGCGTCCCTCGTGGCCGGTGTCCTGGTCGGCCTGGTGCTCAACATGGGCATCTGCTACGCCGGCCTGCAGATCGGCTTCACCATCGTCGGCTCGGCGGTGGCGGCCGTGCTGGGCTTCGGCCTGCTGCGCGGCCTGCTGCGCAAGGGCTCGATCCTCGAGGTGAACATCTTCCAGACCGTGGCCAGCTCGGTGAACACGGTCAACGCGGGCATCATCTTCACCGTCCCGGTGCTGTTCCTGCTCGGCCTGGAGGACCGCATCCACTTCCCGGCGCTGATCCTGGCCGCCGTGGCCGGCTCGCTGCTCGGGGTGGTGATGATCATCCCCCTTCGCAAGCAGATCATCGAGTTCGAGCGGCTTCGCTTCCCCGAGGGCACGGCCGTGGCGGCGATCCTCAAGTCACCCGGCGCGGGGCTCGAGAAGGCGCGCCTGCTGGTCGCCGGCATCGCCGTCTCGGCGCTGATCTCCGCCCCGACCAAGAACTGGGGGCGGGCGGAGGCCGACCCGCTCATCCCCGAAGCCCTCGACCTCGGCCCGTGGCTCCACCTGCCCGCCGGCCTGAGCGCGGTCTTCGCGGTCAGCCTGCTCAGCCTCGGCGCCGGTTTCCTGGCCGGGCGCCCCGGCCTGGTCGTGCTCTACGGCACCCTGCTCAACTACTGGGTGCTGGTGCCGGCGGCGATCCTCCTCGGCTGGGTGCCGGAAGCCTTCGCCGACTTCGGCCTCGGCTCCACCGACCACGCCCGCGGCGAGGCCTTCCTCGGCGCCTTCTCCCACTTCAGCTCGCGGCACGTCGGCATCGGCATGATCCTCGGCGGGGCGGTGGCCGGCATCCTGGTCGCGCTGCCCGCGCTGCGCGCCGCCCTGGCCAGCCTGCGGGGCGGCGGGGGCGGCGGACGCCGCGAGGAGGTGCCCTTCCAGGTCCTGACCGTCTCGACGGTGATCGGCCTGGCCCTGGTGCTGGTCGCGGCCAAGACCTCTGGCGGCGAGGCGGTGGGTTGGGGGACCGCGCTGACCCTCACCGTCGCCGGCGGGGCCTGGCTGTGGCTGGCCGGGCTGGTCGTGGCGCAGACCACCGGCCGCACCGACTGGTCGCCGCTCAGCGGCCTGGCCCTGATCGCCATCGCGATCATGATGGCCATCCTCGGGACCAGCGACGAGTTCGTCGTGCCGGCGGTGACCATCGGCGCGGCGATCTGCGTCGCCACCTCGATGTGCGCCGACATGATGGCCGACCTGAAGACCGGCTACCTCGTCGGCAGCCTGCCGGTGAAGCAGCAGATCGCGCAGATCGCCACCTGCTGGATCGGCCCGGCCGTCTCGGTGGTGACCGTCCTCGTGCTGTGGAAGGCCTACGCCTTCGGCCCGGACCAGGCCGGGGTGCTCTACGAGCGGCGCGTCGCCGAGGCCGGCCTCGAGGAGGCCTGGGCCTCCGCGCGCGCCGACGAGGCGACCGCGCCCGCCTTCGTCGCCGAGCACGAGGCCGCGCTGGGCAACCCGGCCGAGCGTCCCGCCGGCACCCCGGAGCTGGGCGCCCCGCAGGCCGGCGCGCTGAAGAGCGCGATCGAGATCGTGCAGGGCGGCGAGGTTCCGCTCGGCAAGTACCTGGCGGGCGCCGCGCTCGGCCTGCTCGTCTCGCTGCTCGTCTCGCCCGGCATGGGGGTGATGGTCGGCCTGTCGATGTACCTGCCCTTCGAGTACATGATCGTCTTCGGCCTCGGCGGGATCACCAACGTGCTCCTGTCCCGCTGGCGCGGGGCCCACTGGGCCGAGGACAAGGGCGTCCCCGTCGCCGCCGGGCTGATCGTCGGCGACGCCCTCGTCGGCGTGGTCCACGCCGTGGTCAAGGTCTCCTACAGCTTCGTGTGAGCGCCGTGCCGACCCTCCTCCTCCGCGCCCTCCTCGTCCTCTCCTTCTGCGCCGCGACCGTCGGCGCCGCCGGCTTCGCCGACCCGGTCGAGGCCGCCGCCTGGCCGCTCCTCCTCGGCGGGATGGCCGGGGTGGGGGCCTTCGGCTGGACGCTGCGCCGCGCCGAGCGCCGGCGCGCGGCCGAGGAGCAGGGCGGTGAGCTCGGCCGCGCCGGCCTGGCCGCCGGCCTGCGGGCCCTCCTGGTCGAGCTCGACGCCCTGGTGGCCGAGGCCGAGGGCCTGGACGGGGCCGCCCTCTGCCGGCGGGTCGACGCGCTGCTCGCCGGACCCTGCTTCGACCTCGGCGCCCACAGCGAGGCCTACTCCCGCGCCCTCGGACCGGCCGACCACCCACGCGTCTGGGACGGCTTCGCCGTCTGCGAGCGGCTGCTGGCCCGGGCCTGGAGCATGGCCACCGACGGGCACCGCGAGGCTGCCCTGGCCGAGCTGCCGGAGGCCCGGCGCCACCTGCTCCGGGCGGTCGAGGAGGCCTCCCGCTGAAAGCCCACAACGCCGCTGCGGCGGCCCCGTAATCCAGGAACCATGAAGATCGTCCGACTCCTCTCTGCCTTCCTGCTGGCGGCAGCCCCTGCCGTGGCCCAGGGCGCCTTCCTCGGCGTCCAGGTCGGCCCGGTGGAGGGCGGCGGCGTCCAGCTCGTCACCGTCCAACCCGACACCGCCGCCGAGATCATGGGTCTCCGCGCCGGCGACCGGGTCATGAGCGTCGACGGCCGGGCCGTGAACGGCCCTGACGCCTTCGTCGCCGCGATCGGCGGCCGCCTTCCCGGCGAGATCGTCCGCTTCGTCGTCCTGCGGGGCGACGAGTCGACCGTGGTCCGCGGCGTGCTGGGCCGCCGCCCCGGCCTGACCGGCCTCCAGGTCCCCGCCGTGCCCGGCCAGGGCGGTCAGCCGTGGGTCCTCGAGATGCCGGACCTGCCCGAGGGCTGGTCCACCGAGCTCGAGGGACTCCACGAGCAGCTGCAGCAGCTGCACGAGGGCGGCATCCCGCAGCTCCGTGAGCAGCTCCGTGGGCTGCCCTTCACCATGGAGCTCGAGTCGGTGCCCGGCTGGGGCGGGTCGTTCGACCTCCACATCCCCGAGGGCCTCCAGAAGGAGGTGAAGGTGCGCTATCCCGGCAGCACCCCCGAGGAGGAGCGCGAGGCGATGATCGAGGACGCGCGCCGCAAGTACGGTCCCGACGTGGAGGTGAGCTTCGAGGGCGAAGGCACTTCGGTCACCTCGATGATCCGGGGCGGCTTCGGCGGCGACGCTCCGGAGAGCCTGCACGAGCTCCTCGAGGGCGGGCACGAGATCCACGTCCAGCCGGCGCCCGGTGCGCCCGGCGAGCACGCGCCGCACGGCGACCACGGCGACCACGGCGACCACGCCGACCACGGCGGCTGGCACGCCAGCCTCGACGAGGCGCTGGCCGCCGCCCGCGAGAGCGGCAAGCCCGTCCTGGTCGACTTCACCGCCGAGTGGTGCGGCCCGTGCAAGATGCTCGGCGCCGAGGTGCTCCACCACGCCGACCACGCCGCGCTGATCGGGCGCTTCGAGGCGGTCCAGGTCGACGTGGACCAGCACCGGGAGCTGGCCGAGGAGTACGGGGTGGGGGGCATCCCCGACCTGCGCGTGCTGAACCCGGACGGCAGCCTGGTGCAGAAGACCGTCGGCTACGGCGGCGCCGCCGGCGCCGTCGCCTGGCTGGAGAAGGGCCTGGCCGCCGCTGTCGGCAAGGCCGAGGCGCCCGCGGACCCGCGCAAGGCCGAGCTGATGCGCCTGCGCGAGGAGCTCCAGCGCGAGCTCGAGACCGCCCGCAAGCAGCTCGAGGAGCTGCGCCGCGAGCTGGGCGAGGGGGACGGCGAGAGCGACAGCTGAGCCGCCCCCGCGCCCGACGAGAGGCCGCCGAGGAAGCTCCTCGGCGGCCTCTTCCTTTTCCCGGAAATCGGTCTCATGGGGCGGTGTAGGAAGCCGCAAATGGGTGGTCATGAGACCCCCCGTGCTCCCCTCGCTCGCCCTCGCTGCCGTCCTCCTGGGCGGCCTGAGCAGCCTCGCCGCCTCCTCCGTGGAGGCGCCCGACGAGCTGCCGGAAATGATCCGCAAGGCGGACCTCATCGCGGAATTCGAGCTGATCGACGCCCATCCGGAGATGCTGCCGGACGGCTCGATCCAGACCGTCTACACCTTCTCGACGTTGTTGCCGATGAAGGGCAGTCCAGCCTCGGTCCAGGAGATCCGGATGCCGGGCGGCGAGATCGCGGGTCGCGGTCTCCACGTCCCGGGGATGCCGCAGATCCAGGTCGGGGACCGGCAGATCCTGTTCCTCTCCCAGGAGGGGGCGGAGAAGCCCTGGCGCATGCCCGTCGGCCTGTCGGCGGGTGCCTGGAGGGTCTCCCTCGGGAGCGCGCAGCCCAGCGTCGTCTCCCAGGCCCACCGGGAAGAAGGAACCGATGTCCGCGACTACCAAGACTTCGTCCGTTCGATCCTCGAGGAGGTGGACCGCTCGCACTAGCGCGGCCCGCCTGCTCTGCGTCGCCCTCGCCTTCGCCGCCGGCAGCGGCATCGCCGAGGGCTACGTGCGCATCGTCCTGAACAACAAGAAGCTGCACTGGGACAGCAGCGCGGTGGGCTGGAAGCTCAACACCGCGGGTTCGGACAACATCGAGGACGGCTCCCACCTCGCCGCTCTGCAGCACGCCTTCGACAGCTGGAAGGACGTCCCGGGCAGCAAGGTGCGCTTCACCTACCAGGGGCAGACCGGGTCGAAGAACATCGGCGGCTCGGACCACCTGGTGCTGTTCGACGAGAACAACTCGACCGGTTACTTCCCGCAGGGCAGCGGGACGGTGGCGGTCACCCCGATCCAGTACGACCCGGGGACCGGCCGCATCCTCGACGCGGACATCGTCTTCAACGGGCGCGACTGGACCTGGGCCACCGACCACTCGGCCGGCGCCTTCGACGTGCAGGCCGTGGCCACCCACGAGATCGGCCACTTCATCGGCCTCGACCACTCGCCGGTGCTGTCGGCCTCGATGTGGCCCTACGTCAGCACGCGGCAGTGGCAGCAGCGCTCGCTGAGCGCCGACGACGCCGCCGGCGCCGTGGCGGTCGACCCGCTGGGCGACGACGGCCGGCTCAACGGCTCGCTGCGCAAGAGCGACGGCACGGTGCTCAAGGGCGCCCTGGTGGTCGCGGTGCGCGCCGACGACGGCCGCGTGGCGGCCAGCGCGGCCAGCACCACGCTGGGCGACTGGTTCATCCGCGGCCTCGAGCCGGGCGACTACCTGGTCTACGCGGCGCCGATCGAGGGTGCGATGACCGGCAGCAACCTGGCCGGCAACAGCCCGGTGCAGACCGGCTTCGGCGCCGAGTTCTACGGCGGCCACGCCACGCCGGCGCTGTTCCCCGTCGTGGCGGGGGACGTCACCTCCGCCGGCACGCTCACCCTGCCGCCCGACTCGCCCATGCTGGACTCGACCAGCTCGATCACCCAGTACCGCCGCGGGGAGACGCGCACCCTCTCGCTGTGGGGGAGCGGCTTCACCGCGGACATGGGCGTGTGGAGCGAGAGCCCCTACCTGAGCGTGAACTCCAGCCAGTTCGGCACCAGCCTGGTCCACGCCCAGGTCACCGTGGCGCCCGACGCGCCCTACGGCGAGTACGACCTCTACCTGGTCAACAACCGCGGCGAGTTCGAGGCCGCCACCGGGGTCCTCGAGGTCGTCCCGCCGGCGCCGGCACTGGCCGGGGTCCAGCCCGCCGTCGGCGGCATCGACGGCGGCACCGAGGTCACGATCAGCGGCAGCGGCTTCCAGGAGGGGGCCTTCGTCCTGTTCGGCGGCCGCGAAGCGGAGTCGGTGGTCTTCGTCGACGAGGGCACCCTGGTCGCCACCACGCGCTCGTCCAGCGCCGGCACCGTGGACGTCTCGGTGCACAACCCGGACGGCCAGCAGGCGCGCTCCGGCGACTCCTTCACCTTCGCCTCGGTGCCGAACTTCGTGCGCCTGTTCCCCGAGGCCGGCCAGACCGCCGGCGGCACCACGCTGCTCATCGGCGGCTCGGCCTTCGCGCCCGAGATCGAGGTCCTGCTCGACGGCGAGCCGGTCGCGGCGACCTGGCTGTCGGCCAACCTCGTCCAGGTCAGCACGCCGGCCCACTCCGCCGGGCCCGTCGACCTCTCGCTGCGCAACCCCGCGGTGCCCGAGGTGCTCGTGCCGGAGGCCTTCACCTTCGTCCCCGAGGCCGACCCGCAGGTGACCGGCTTCACGCCGACCAAGGGCAAGGACGGCGGCGGCATCAAGGTGAAGCTGTTCGGCGCGCACCTGGCGGGCGCCAACGCGGTGCGCTTCGGCGTCGACCCCGTGACCGCCGAGGGCGGCCGCGACGCCGCCGGCCTCGTGACCCTCGAGCCGGGCACGATCCAGGTCACCGCGCCGGCGTGGAAGGCCGGCAGCTACGGCGTCAAGGTGGTCATGCCGAACGGCCAGGGCGTGGTCGCCCCGGCCACCTTCCAGTACGTCCCGCAGGCCGCGGGCGGCGCCGGCGGTTGCGGCGGCATGGTGCGCCCGGCCGACGGCCGCTCCGTCCCCTTCGACCTGTCCGCGCTGCTGATCGCCGGGGCGGGATTCTCCCTGCTCCGCCGCCGCCGCGCCGCGTAGGGTGGGGGAGCGCCGGGGCCTAGAATCCGGCCGACCGACGATGCGCCGCGCCTCCCTCCTCGCCGTCCCCGCCCTGCTCGCCTCCCTGCTGCTGCCGGCCGGCTGCGGCGGCCCCGACTGGGAGGGCACTCCGGTCCTCGTCGTCGGCGTCGACGGCATGGAGTGGAGCGTGATCGAACCCCTGCTGGAACAGGGGAGGATGCCGCACCTCGCCGGCCTCATCGAGCGCGGCGTCGGCGGCAGCCTGCAGACCATGGTGCCGACCTTCTCTCCGGTGGTCTGGACGACGATCGCCACCGGCGTCCCGCCGCAGGAGCACGGCATCCTGAACTTCGGCGTCTACGACGCGAAGACCCGCCAGATGGGGCTGCCCTACACGAGCAACACGCGCGCCGTGCCGGCGGTGTGGAACATGGCCGGCGAGAACGGCCGCTCGGTGAGCTCGGTGGCCTGGTGGGTGAGCTGGCCGGCCGAGCCGGTGCCCGGCGGCCGCGTCGTGGCCAGCTACGCCGCGCAGGCCCAGGGCCGCGTGCTGTGGAAGGCAAACGTGTGGAAGGACGGCCTGCCCGAGCTGACCTGGCCGGCCGACCTGCAGCCGGCGCTGCGCCCGGCGCTCGAGGCCGGCCGCCCCGGCGGGCCGCTCAGCGGCGAGGTGGTGCGCGCCTTCGGCTCGGTGCCGCCCGAGTGGCGCTTCCCCTACGAGCGCGAGGCGCTGTTCCGCAACGCCTACCGCAGCGACGCCACGCACGTGCGCATCGCGTGCGAGCTGATCGAGCAGGACCGCGCCGACCTCAACCTGGTCTACTTCGGCCTGCCGGACGTCGCCGGCCACTTCTTCTGGCGCTACCACGAGCCCGGCGCCTTCCAGTACGCCATCCCGGTCGAGCACGTCGAGGCCCTGCGCGGGCACGTCGCCAAGTCCTACGAGGTGGCCGACCGCTGGCTCGGCGAGCTGCTCGAGGCCGCCGGCCCCGACGCGCGCGTGCTGCTGATCAGCGACCACGGCATGCACGCCTTCAACACCGGCGACCCGGACATGGTGCAGTCGGGCGGCCACGAGGACGCCCCGGACGGCGTCTTCGTCCTGGCCGGCCCCGGGGTCGAGCCGCGCGGCCTGCTGCCCGCGGGGAAGCGGCGCGTGGCCCACGTGCTCGACATCACGCCGACCCTGCTCGACTGGCTCGACCTCGACCAGCCGGAGGGCGCGCGCGGCGTCCCGCGGCGCGAGCTGATGACCGCCGAGTGGCGCGCCGCCCACCCCGAGCGCGGCCGGGCCGACTACCGCGCGGGCTTCCGCGCTCCGACCCCGCCGCGCGAGCCGGCCGCCGGGCTCAGCGAGGAATTCCACGAGGGGATCCTCGCCGAACTCGGTTACGCTGAGTCCCTCGACTGACCGGGCGCGCTCCGGCCCGGCGACTCCCGCACCGACCGGCCATGTTCCAGCGCATCCTGCTCTCGACCGACTTCTCCGAGGACGCCCAGCTCGCCTACAAGTGGGCCGCCGAGATGGCCCGCCGAGCCGGCGGCACGGTGGTCCTCGTCCACGCCTTCGAGGAGGACATGGTCGCCGCCGCCCCCGCGCTGAGCGGCTACCTGCCGGCCGAGGCCCTCGACATGGGCAAGTACCGCGAGGAGTTCCGCCTCGGCGCCGAGGCCGCCCTCAAGGCCGCGCGCAAGGAGGTCGAGGCCCTCGGCGTGCCCACCGAGGGGCACATCGTCGAGGGGCGCAAGCCCTGGCAGGCGATCGTCCAGGCGGCGGTGGACCTGCGCTGCAGCGTGATCGTGATGGGCACCCACGGCCGCGGCGGCCTGGCCCACCTGCTGATCGGTTCGACCGCCGAGAAGGTGGTGCGCGCCGCCCGCTGCCCCGTGCTGACCGTCCACGCCGGCGACCCGCCGCCGGCAGCCTGAGGCCCGCCGGGCGCCCCCGCGCGGCCCTACACTCGGGCCGATGGCCCCCAGCCCTTCGCCCCTCCGCGCGCCGGTCGTCGCCTTCGACATCGAGGTCGCCGGCCTCGAGTGGGAGGAGGTCGACGAGGCGACGCGGCACTACCTCCTGTCGCGCTACCCGGACAAGGAGGGCGCCGAGTCGATCCGGCACCGCCTGGCGCTGGTCCGCGGCCTCGGCCGCGTGGTCGCCATCGGCATGTGGAACCTGGCCAAGGACCAGGGCGCGGTGCTGGTCCACGGCAGCGGCTGCAAGTGGGACCAGTTCGGCGACGTGCCGGGCACCAAGGTCTTCCGCGGCAACGAGCGCGAGCTGCTGACCGAGTTCTGGCGCCTGGCCAACGACTGGGGCACGGTGGTCACCTACAACGGCCGCAGCTACGACGGGCCGGTGCTCATGACCCGCTCGGCCATGCTCGGCGTGGCCCCGACGCGCCAGCTCGCCGGCTACCGCTACTCGGTGCGCGAGCACTGCGACCTGCTCGACGTCCTCAACTGCTTCGGCGCCGCGCGCGAGAGCTACTCGCTCGACTACTGGTGCCGCCGCTTCGGCGTCGAGTCGCCGAAGGGCAAGATGGACGGCTCGATGGTGGCGATGAAGGCGCGCCAGGGCCGCTACGACGAGATCGCCGAGTACTGCCTGCGCGACACCCGCGCCACGGCCGACCTGTTCCGCCGCCTCGAGCCGACGCTGATCCCGCTGTACAGCAAGTGAGCCTCCTCTTCGGCCTCCTCCTCGCCCTGCTGCCGCAGGGGCAACCCGGGACGGAGGCCGCCGCGGCCCCGGCGCCCGAGCCCCTGGTGGTCGCCGATCTCGCCGCCGCCGCCGCCGTGGCCGGCCTGTCCCTCGACGACGCCGAGCTGGCCCAGATGCTGGCCCAGGTCGAGGAGTACCGCGCCGGTTACCTGCGCCTGCACGGCCGGCCGCTGCCGAACGAGCTGCCGCCGGCGCTGCGCTTCGACCCGCTGCTGCCGGGCATGGAGCTGCGCGCCGTCGCCCTGCCGCCCTGGGACGGCGCGCTGCCCGAGGTCAGGCGTCCGGACGACCTCGACGCGCTCGCCTTCGCCGACCTGCGCACGCTGGCCTCCCTGGTCCGTTCGCGTCAGGTGAGCTGCCTCGAGCTGACCGAGTGGTCGCTGGCGCGGCTGGCCGCGGTGGACGAGGAGCTGCACTGCGTGGTCACGCTGACCGCGGAGCGCGCCCGCGCCCAGGCCCGCGCGCTCGATGCCGAGCTCGACGCCGGGAAGTGGCGCGGCCCGCTGCACGGCATCCCCTACGGGGCGAAGGACCTGCTCGCCGTGGCGGGCGCGCCGACCACCTGGGGCGCCGCGCCCTTCCGCGAGCAGCGCATCGAGCGCGACGCCAGCGTGGTCCGTCGCCTCGACGCGGCCGGTGCCGTGCTGGTGGCCAAGCTCTCGCTCGGCGCGCTGGCGATGGGGGACGTGTGGTTCGGCGGCCGCACGCGCAACCCCTGGAACCCGGAGCAGGGCTCGAGCGGGTCCTCGGCCGGCTCGGCCGCCGCCACCGCCGCCGGCGCGGTGCCCTTCGCCATCGGTTCCGAGACGCTCGGCTCGATCGTCTCGCCCAGCACGCGCTGCGGCAACAGCTCGCTGCGCCCGACCTTCGGCCGCGTGGGGCGCGGCGGCGCGATGGCGCTCAGCTGGACGATGGACAAGCTCGGCCCGCTCTGCCGCAGCGTGGACGACGCCGCGCTGGTCTTCGCCGCGCTGCACGGCGCCGACGGCGAGGACCCGGACGCGGTCGACCGGCCCTACGCGGTGCCCGCGCCGGTGGATCCGGCCGGCTGGCGCGTCGGGCACCCGGCGGGCGCCTTCGCCGAGGGCTCGCCCGACCGCCGCGTGCTCGAGGAGCTGGAGGCCCTGGGCGTCGAGCTGGTCGAGATCGAGGTCCCCGACTTCCCGGTGTGGGACCTGATGGTCATCCTCCATGCCGAGGCCGCCACCGCCTTCGACGAGCTGACCCGCAGCGGCCGCGACGACGAGCTGACCCGCCAGAGCCCCGACGCCTGGCCGAACTCCTTCCGCGCCTCGCGCCTGATCCCGGCGGTCGAGTACCTGCGCGCCAACCGGGTGCGCACCCAGCTCATGCGCGAGATGGACGCGGCGCTGGCCGAGGTCGACGTCGTGGTCCACCCGAGCTTCCACGCCCTGCTCGGCATCACCAACCTGACCGGGCACCCCTGCGTGGTCGCGCCCTCCGGCTTCCGCCGCGACGGCAGCCCGCGCAGCATCAGCTTCACCGGGCAGCTGCACGACGAGGCCCGGCTGCTGGCGCTGGCCGCGGCCTGGCAGTCCTCGACCGGGTACCACCTGCGGCACCCGGGCGAGGACCGCGCCGGCGACTAGGCCAGGTAGCGCAGCCAGACGTAGGCGCTGGCGATCAGCACCGACAGGATCATGAGCGGGAAGGCGTGCTTCATGAATTGCAGGAAGCCGATCGGGTGGCCCTCGCGCTCGGCGTAGCCGGCCACGATCAGGTTGGCGCTGGCGCCGATCAGCGAGCCGTTGCCGCCGAAGCAGGCGCCGAGGGCCAGCGACCACCACAGCGCGTGGGCGGCGTCCCCCTCCGCGCCGAGGCGGGGGATGAGCTCCTCGATGACCGGGATCATCGTGGCCACGAAGGGGATGTTGTCGACCACTGCGGAGAAGAGCGCCGAGACCCACATCACGACCATGGCGACCACCCCGGTGTCCGAGCTGAAGTCGGCCACCGCGTTGGCCACGTGCTCGAGCAGGCCGGCGTGCTCGACGCCGGCGACGACCACGAACAGGCCGAGGAAGAACATGATCGTCACCCACTCGACCTCGCCGAAGGCGTGGTGCACCTTCTCGGAGGCCTCCTCGGCCGTGCGGCCGAGGTTGTCGAGCAGCAGGAGCAGCGCCGCGCCGCCCATCGCCACGGTGGCCGGCTCGATGCCCATCGGGTGGCCGACGACGAAGCCCACGAGGACGAGGACGAGGACGCCCAGGGCCTTCTTGAGCAGGCCGGCGTCGCGGATGGCGTCGGTCTCGGAGAAGGCCAGGATGCGCTGCCGCGCCTCCTCGGTGGCCTGCATCCGGCGGCCCCACAGCAGCCAGATCGGCAGCATGGTCGCCGCCGCCACGACCGGCACGATCGGCGCCAGGTGGAACAGGAAGTCGTTGAAGCCGATGTCCTCGACCAGCGAGCCGATCAGGATGTTGGGCGGGTCGCCGATCATCGTCGCCGTGCCGCCGATGTTCGAGAACAGGATCTCGGCGAACAGGAAGGGGTAGGGCGGGATGTCGAGCTCCTCGGTGATCAGCAGGGTCACCGGGGCGATGAGCAGCACCGTGGTCACGTTGTCGAGCAGCGCCGACAGGACCATCGTCACCACCGAGAGCATGACCAGGATGCCCCACGGCCGCGCGCCGACCTTCTTGGCCGACCACACCGCGAGGTACTGGAACACGCCGGTGCGGCGGGTGATGGCGACCACCACCATCATCCCGGTCAGCAGGCCGAGGGTGTTGAAGTCCACCCCCTCGACCGCCTGCTCCTGCGTGATCACCCCGCCGGCGACGAGCACGGTGGCGCCCAGCAGGGCCACGATCGCGCGGTTGATCTTCTCGCTGATGACGAAGGCGAAGACGACCGCGAAGACGAGGGCCGCGAGCATCAGTCCTGCGCGCCCCCGCCGCCCGGGCCGCCCTGCATCGCGTCGAGGACGTGCCAGTAGGTCAGCACGCCGAGCAGCTCGCCCGATTCCCGGTCGACGACCGGGATGGAGTCGTGGCCCTGGTGGAGCAGGGCCACGGTGTGGGTGAGCGGGGAGTCGGGGTGCACGACCTCGAAGCGGGTGCGCATGTGGGCCCGGACGGTCTCCTGGCTGACCTTGCCCAGCCGGCGCTTGAGGTCGGCGATCGAGTCCTTCATGAAGGCGGTGTTCCACAGGCCGTGCTCGAGGCTGACCACCTTGGGCATGACCAGCGTGAGCAGGGTGTGGACCCCGAACACGCCGACCACCTTGCCGGCGGAGTCCACCACGGGCAGGCTGCGGACACGGACCTGCAGGATCTTCTGCAGGGCTTCCTGGATCGTCGTCTCCGGCGTCAGCGTCGTCGGAGTGGGCCACATCACGGAGCCACAGGTCATTCTCGGAGCCTCTTTCTGGAGTCGGAGGGGGCGAAACCGATCGGGCATCTTAGCACGGACCGCCGCCGCTAGAATCCCGCCGAGTGGCCTCCCTCGCCCGGAACACCGCCTGGCTCACCCTGGCGAAGACCCTCAGCGTCGCGATCTACGCGGTGTTCGGGCTGGTCCTGCCGCGCCTCGTCGAGGAGGAGGTGAACGGGGTCTACACGCTGATGAGCACCCTGCTGTTCTTCGGCGGCATGGCGGCCAGCTTCGGGGTCCCGACGATCCTCATCCGCAACGTGGCCCGCGACCGGGCCTCGGCCCCGGCGGCCTACCGGCGGGCCCACCTCGCCCTGGTGAGCGGCTCGCTGCTCGCCGCGGCGGTCCTGGTGGGCTACCTGCTGGCCGAGATGGCCCTCCAGGGCAGCTACGACGGCGAGCGGGTCGCCCTGGTCGTCCTGGTCGGCGCCCTGGTCCTGGCCGACGCCCTCGGCGGGCTCGGCGAGGCCATGTTCCAGGCCCACGAGGAGATGGCCTACCCGGCGCGGATCGAGGTGGCGACCGGAGCGGTGCGCGGCGGCGGCGCCCTGGCCAGCCTCCTGTGGCTGCCCGAGGCCGGCCTGTTCGGCGTCTTCGGCTGCTTCCTGGCCGGCTCGGCGGTGCGCGCGCTGGTCCTGTCGCGCGCCGTCCGCCGCACCTTCCTGGCCGGCGGCCCCGGCCCGGCCCCGCGTTGGCGCGAGGCCCTCGCCCTGGTGCGCGAGTCGCTCGGCGTGGCCCTCTTCCGCGTCATGCGCATGCTGCGCAACCGCGCCGACAGCCTGCTGCTCGGCCTGTTGATCGTGCCGGCCGCCGGCCTCTCGATGATGGAGGCCGCCGACGGCGCCCGCGCCCTCTACGGCCAGGCCCTGCGCGTGGCCTTCGTCTTCCACACCCTCACCCTGGCGCTGAACACGGCGATCTTCCCGCGCCTCGCGCGCCTGGGGGGCGACGAGGGGGACGCCGGCGAGGCCCGGCGCCAGTTCGCCCGGGTGGTCCGCTACCAGGCCTGGTGGGCCGCGCCGCTGGCCGCCGCGGTCTTCCTGTGGTCCGACGCCCTGGCCGGCTGGTTCGGCCCGGCCTACCTCGAGGGCATCCCGGGCATCCCCGGCACGACGGGGGAGGTGCTGCGCGTGCTCGTGGTGGCCGTGCTGCTCGACGCGGTCGGCGGCCCGGTCGGCATGCTGCTGGTCGGCCGCCCGGAGATGGACCGCCGCCTGCCCTGGATCGGCGCCTCGCTGGCCGCGGTGAACGTGGCCCTCAACCTGGTCCTCATCCCGCGCCACGGCATCGTCGGCGCGGCCTACGCCTCGCTGGGCGCCTCGCTGTTCGAGATCGCGGTCAAGCTGCGCTACGCGCGGCTGCTGCTCGGCACGGCGCGCAGCCTGCTCGGCGCCGCGCCCTACGTGCTCCTGGCGGCCGCCCTCGCCGCGGGCGCCGCCCTCACGCCGCTCCGCGCCCACCCGCTGCTCGGCGTGGCCGTCGGCGCACCGGCCTACCTCCTCCTGGCGTGGATCTGCGGCCTGCTCGACCCGGCGGTCCTGCGCGCGGCGCGCGGCGCGTGGTCGCGCCTGCGGGGGGCCGCTTCCTAGAATGCGGCGACGGATCCGAGCATGACTGAACCGAAGCGGAAGCGCGTCGTCTTCGTCGGCATCGACGGCGCCACCTGGGACGTGATCGAGCCGATGATCGCCGCCGGCAGGCTGCCGAACCTGGCCGCGATGGTGGCCAACGGCTCCTCGGGGCCGCTCGAGTCGACCAAGCCGCCGAACTCCTCGCTGGCCTGGACCTCCTTCCAGACCGGCGTCCACCCCGGCAAGCACGGCGTCTTCTTCTTCCGCGAGCAGCGCCCCGGCAGCTACGAGCGGCCGGTGGTGTCCTTCGACTCGATCCAGGCCCCGACCGTGTGGCGCCTGGCCAGCGAGCAGGGCAAGAAGGTCGCGGTGGCCTACATGCCGATGACCTTCCCGCCCGAGGAGCTGTCCGGCGGCATGGTCGGCGGCCTGCTCACGCCGGACCGGCGCAGCGACTTCGTGCGGCCCGCCGGCCTGCGCGAGCGCCTCGAGGCGCGGCTCGGCTTCGAGATCCCTTCGGACAACGAGCCCGAGCTGCTGTTCCACACCAGCGACGAGGCCACGGCCCTGGCCAGCCTGGAGGAGACCACCGACAAGATCGAGCAGGTCGGCCTGGCGCTGCTCGACGAGGAGGACCCGGACCTCTTCGCCCTGGTCTTCCGCGGCGTCGACCTGACCAGCCACCAGGCCTGGTGCTTCCAGGACCCGGCCTGGGCGGCGGCCAACCCGGAGGCAGCTCGCGGCCGCGAGCACCTGCTCGGCGCGATGTACGAGCGCCTCGACGCCGCGCTCGGCCGCTTCCGCGACAAGGCGCTGGCGATGGACGGCGAGGTCGCCTTCGGCTGCTGCAGCGACCACGGCTTCGGCCCGATCAGCTACCGCTTCTTCGTCAACGCCTGGCTGGTCCAGCGCGGCTACCTCGTGCTCAAGGGCGGCGTGCGCGGCGCGCGGCTGCGGCTGTGGCTGCAGCGCAAGTGGGCCGGGCTGCTGCGGCGGACCGGCGTCGCGCGGCGCCGCCTGGGCAAGGGCGACAGCCGCCTGCGCAGCCCCGAGCAGATCATCCGCGACATGGTCGACTGGAAGCGCACCCGCGCCTACTCCAGCTTCTCCGGCGGCGAGGACATCGTGCTGGTCAACCTGAAGGGGCGCGAGCCGGAGGGGATCGTCGAGCCGGGGGCCGAGTACGAAGAGCTGCGGGAGCGCATCCTGCGCGAGCTGCTCGAGGTCCGCGCCGCGGACGGCACCCGCATCGTGGCCAAGGCCTACCGCCGCGAGGACCTGTGGTCGGGGCCGCAGCTGCACGTCGCGCCGGACATCCAGTTCCTGACCCACGACACCTCGGTCAACGCCGCCGCCAGTCCCGTGCACCCGCGCATCGTCGAGCCGGCGGTCGAGGGGCGCCCGGCGATGCACCGCATGCAGGGCGTGTTCCTGTGGGAGGGCCCCGGGGTGATCCGCCGCGGCCACCGCCAGTCCGGTCAGCAGATCGCCGACATGGGGGCCATGATGCTCCACCTGCTCGGCCTGCCGGTCGACGAGCACCTCGACGGCCGCGTGATGGAGGGCGTCCTCGAGCCCGAGCACCTGGCCGCGAACCCCGTGCAGCGCGCCGCGGGCCGCGTCGAGCTGCGGCCGCGCGAGTTCGGCGAGGGCGGCGGCGCCGACGACGAGAAGCTGGTCGAGACCATGCGCGCCCTCGGCTACATGGAGTGAGCCCGGTGGGGCGCCTCCTCCCCTGTCTGCTCGGCCGCCCGCGCGACCTGCTCGTCGAGCCGGTGGTCGCCGACCGCCTGCCCGCCGCGCGCCCCGGCTTCAGCGGCGGGGACGCCGCCCGCGACGTGCCGGGCACGCTGGCCCTGCTGCGCGCCCAGGGCGCCGAGCCGCTGCCGTGGACCGAGGACAGCGACCTGCTGCTCACCCCGTGGCCGGAGCCCGGCGAGCAGACCGGCTGGCTGCTCGAGCTGCTGGGGGGGCTGCCGCCGGCCTACCCGGTGGCCCTCTACGAGCGGGAGGTGCCGCTGCTCCCCAACCTGGTGGTCGGGGCGGGGGAGGAGCCCCTCGACGATCCGCGCGCCGGCCTGCGCGCCCACCGCAGCGCCCTGCGCCACCTCGGCCGCGGCGGCGCCGAGGCGCTGGCGCTGCTCCCGGCCAAGCGCGCCGCCCTGCTGCTGCGGGGCTCGCCGCTGGCGATGGGCCGCCCCGGCGCCGGCCGGTCGCTGCAGAACCGCCGCTTCCTGGCCCACGCCCTCGACCACCAGCGCAGCCTGCTCCAGCTCCACGGCCTGCCCGAGCGCCTGCTCGGCCCGGTCGAGCGGGTGCTGGTCCTGGCGCCGCACTTCGACGACGAGGTGCTGCTGTGCGGGCAGGCGGTGCTCGACGCGCGCGCCTCGGGCGCGGAGGTGTGCATCGCCTGGATGACCGACGGCGGCGCTACCGGCAGCGCGCGCCGCTCCGAGGCCGAGGCGGCCGCCGAGGCCCTGGGGGTCGACCGGCTCGAGTTCCTCGGCGCACCCGAGACCCGGCTGGGCCGCCGCGGCCCGTGGGCCGCGCGTCTGCGCCGGTTGCTGGCCGGGTTCCGCCCGCAGCGCGTCCACCTGCCGTGGTGGGGCGACGGGCACGTGGACCACTACGAGACCAACCGCGTGCTGCGCGCCGCCTGGCCGGCCGCCTCGGCCGGCGCCGAGATCGCCGCCGGCGCCTTCTGGACGCCGCTCCCCGGCGGGACCCTGCTGCCGGTCGGGCCGGGCAAGGAGGCCGCGCTGCGCTGCCACGCCTCGCAGCTGGCCGAGGTCGACTACGCGCGCGCCGTCGCCGGGCTCGAGCGCTGGAACGCCCGCCGCCTCGACGGGGTGGAGCGGGCCGAGCTGCACCTCGTGCTGCCGGCGGAGGACTACTGGCGGCGCTTCCGCCGCAGCGGGGCCGGGCGTCGCCTCTACCTGCGCCGCGGCGCCTAGAAGCTGTCGTTGAGGACTTCCTCGTCGATCCGCGGCAGGAGCAGGATGTTCCGCTCGGCGAACTGGATCGCGCGCATCGTCTCCCCGATCGCCTTGACGTAGTCGTTGTAGACCGCGAGGTCGGTGCGCAGCACGTAGACGTAGTCGCCCGGCTGCACGTAGGGGATCTCGTGCACCTCGCCCATCACGTCGGGGTCGAAGAGCATGTCGAGGTTGTAGGCGCGGACGCGCGTCTCGCCGTCGACCAGGCGGGCCAGCACGATGCCCGTGGTGTCGCCCTCGGAGGCGATGCCGCCGGCGCGGGCGATCATGTCGAGCACCGAGGTCCGCGGGGTGCTCATCGGGTAGACGCCCGGCGAGGCGACCTGGCCGAGCAGGGTGACCTTGCGCAGCAGGCTCAGCTCGACGGTGACGTCGAGGCTGGGGTCGACCAGCAGCTCGCCGTAGGCCGCGGTCAGCGCGTCGCGCAGCTCGGTGCGCGTCATGCCGTAGACGTCGAGCGAGCCGACCAGGTGGCAGAACAGCCGGCCGTCCGGTCCGACCGTGTAGGTGCGGCTGAGGTCGGGGTGGTCCCAGATGTCGACCTCGACCTGGTCGCCGCTGCCGATGCGGAACTCGCCGGCGCGGATCTCGTCGGTGATGTTCGGCCCGAGCTGGTCGGCGTCCTCGCCCAGGGACACCCCCTCCTTCACCGGGTGGGAGCAGGCAGCGAGCAGCAGGGCGAGGGCGGGCAGGAGGGCGGAGCGCATGAGACGGGCGGGAGGCCGGGGGTCATTGTTCCAGAGAGGCGGAAAGGTTCCAATACCCCAACGGGAGCCGCTCGTGACCCGCCTCGCCATCGTCGGAATCGACGGCGCCACCTTCCAGGTCATCCGGCCGATGGTGGACGCCGGGGAACTGCCCCACATCGCCCGCGTCCTGCGGGAGGGGGCCTGGGGGCCGCTCGAATCCGAGACGCCGCCGATCACCCCGCCGGCCTGGACCTCGATGATGACCGGCATCAACCCGGGCCGTCACGGGATCTTCCATTTCATCCGCCGCGAGCTCGGCAGCTACGCGACGCCGCTCAACGACGCCTCGCACTACGCCGGCAAGGACCTCCACGCCCTGCTCGGCCGCCGCGGCTGGACGATCGGCTCGCTGGCCGTGCCGATGACCTTCCCGCCGGCGCCGCAGCCGGGGGGCTACCAGGTCGCCGGCATCCCCTGCCCGCTCGACGCCGGCCTGGTGTGCGACTCGGCGGAGACCGCCGCGCTGCTCGAGCGGGCCGCCGGCCGGGCCTACCGCCCGGACGTGGACTACGCGCCGTACGACGGCGACACCGAGAAGGCGGCCGACGACCTGGAGCAGTACGCGCGCCTGCGCGACGAGCTGTTCGCGGTCGAGCGCGAGCGGCTGGCCGCCACGCGGCTCCTGCTGCGCGAGCGGCCGACCGACTTCTTCTTCACCGTCGTCTCGGTCACCGACCGCTGCCAGCACTACTTCTGGAAGTTCATGGACCGCGGCCACGCCGGGTGGACCGAGGAGGGCGAGCGGCTCTACGGCGAGGTGATCCGCGACGCCTACCGCCTGGCCGACGAGTTCGTCGGCGCGGTGCGCGAGGCGGTGGGGGAGGACTGCCCGGTCGCCCTGGTCAGCGACCACGGCTTCGGCCCGCAGCACGGCGACTTCCACGCCAACGCCTGGCTGGAGCGCGAGGGCTTCCTGGTGCGCAAGCGCCACGCGCCCTGCTGGACCATCGCCCGGACCAGCGTCGGCCACGTGCTCGGCCGCCTCGGCCTCGGCGCCGTGGCGCGCCTGCTCGGCCCGCTCGGCCGGATCCCGCTGTGGCGGCCCTGGCGCAAGCCGCGCCCCGACCTGAACGACGTCGACTGGGCGCGCACCACCGCCTACCAGGCGCTGCACGGCCTGTGCGTCAACCTCGCCGGCCGCGAGCCGCAGGGCTCGGTGCCCCCCGAGCGCTTCCACGAGGTGCTGGACCGCCTCGAGGCCGGCCTGCGCGAGCTCCGCCTGCCCGGGGGCGGCCCCGCGGTGGACTTCTTCGTGCGCGCCCGCGACTTCTACTCCGGGCCGCGCGCGGCCGAGGCGCCCGACCTGCAGTACCAGATGGGCGGCCTGGCCTGGCTGCCGAAGGACGGCTGGGAGAGCCACGAGCTGTTCACCGCGCGCCGCCACGCCGCCATCTCCGGCACCCACCGCTTCGACGGCGTCTTCGCCGTGGCCGGACCCGGTGTCGCCGCCGGCCGCGAGCTGGCCGGGATGCACATCCGCGACACCACGCCTACCCTGTTGCACGCCGTCGGCGAGGCCGTGCCCTCCTGGATGGAGGGGCGCGCCCTGGCCGAGGCGCTCGACGGCGCGCCCGCGCCGCGCGTCGTCGAGGAGGAGGAGCCGGGCGCCCGCGGTGCGGGTGCGGCCTTCTCCGACGAGCAATCCGCCGCCATCGAGGAGTCCCTGCGGGGGCTCGGTTACCTGCAATGATCTGCAGCCTGCTGCTCTTCTCCGCCCTCGGCTTCCCGGCCCAGGAGCCCGAGGCTCCGCCCCCGCCGCCGGCCGACTTCCGCGTCGCCTTCGACGCCCCGGCCCGCGCCATCGCGCCCGGCATCGGCACCGGCCTGAACGACCTGGCCAACGCCTCGGAGGGCTGCTGGGAGACCTGGGCCGAGCAGGTCACGCCGCAGGGCGGCCTGGCGCGCCTGTGGGCCAGCTACGTGATCGGCCCGGTCAACGAGCAGATCCGCGCCGGCCTGTCGGCGCGCGACGCGGGCCTCGAGGTCATGCTGACCGCGGTCGGCGACCCGGCCAACTTCGGCAAGGGCGACCCCGCCGACCTGGTCGGCATCCCGCCGCGCGACCCGGCCGAGTGGGCGCGCCACGTGGCGCGCGACGTCAAGCGCATGCAGGCGCGCGGCGTGCCCGTGACGCACGTCGAGGTGTGGAACGAGCCCAACTTCCCGGGGCAGTGGAACGGCACCGAGGAAAGCTTCGCCGCCTTCTTCGCCGCCGCCGGCAAGGAGCTGAGCGGGCTGCTGCCCGGGGTGGCGATCGGCGGCCCCGGCATGGCCACCGCCGCCGGCACGGCGCAGGACTTCTTCCGCAAGCTGCTGGTGGCCTCGAAGCGCGCCGGCTGGGCTCCCGACTTCCTCTCCTGGCACTTCTACAACGCCTTCCCGAGCGACAACGCGCGGCTGCAGTTCGGCCAGCGGCTCGAGGCGATGGCGCGCGAGGTGGGCGTGGCCACGCCGCGCATGATCCTGTCCGAGTGGAACATCAAGCTGCCGGCGCCGACCAGCCCCGAGCTCGACGACCACCGCGCCGGCGTCTTCTTCTGCGCGGTCAACTCGGCCCTGGTCGACACCCCGGTGGTCCACTCGCAGTTCTTCTTCCTGCAGGACGGCTTCTGGGAGGCGAAGGAGGACTACGCCGGGCAGTCGGTCGGCGTCTTCACCCTGCGCGGCGGCCCGAAGGCCGTGCTGCAGGGCATGCGGCTGTTCGACCTCGCCTCGCGCTTCCCGGCCGTCCCGGTCGAGCGCGGCACCGCGCCGTGGAACCTGACCTGCCTCGCCACGCGGCAGGGCGACCGCGGCTACCTGCTGCTGACCAACGCCTTCGGCGACCCGGTGAAGAGCGCGCGCAACCTGGTCGACTTCCTCGGCGTGGACCTGTCGCATTACCAGGGCAAGGAGCGCGAGCTGCAGGCCTGGGCCACCGGGCGCATGAGCTACGAGAAGATGGGCGGCCGCAAGGAGGACCTCGAGTACTGGCAGACCGGGCGCCGCTTCCTGCAGGAGGCGCGGGCCGAGATGGCGCGCACGAGCCGCCCGGTGCGGATCGCCTTCGACGAGACCCCGGCGCGCATCGGCCGGGTCTGGCGCCTCGACGACCGCCACGGCGACCCGCTGAAGGACCCGGGCTTCCGCGCCCGCTTCGCGCAGCTGACCGGTGACCCGCACCAGCGCGTCGCCCGCGAGGTCGAGGACACGCTGCGGCAGGAGGGGGTGGACGAGTCCCGCCTCGCCGTGCTGCGTGACGCCATGGCCGAGCCCGACCCCGAGCGCGGGCGCCAGCGCATCCAGCAGAAGAGCGCCGAGATCGGCCCCGCGGTGGCCCGGCGCGCCGAGACCCTCTACCGCGAGCGCTTCTTCGCGCTGCGCAGCGAGGTGCCCGGCACGATGATGAAGCACTCGGCGATGGGCCTGCCCGAGGTCGCCCCGGGCCGCTACCTGCGCCGCGACGGCCGCGACCTGGTGGTCGAGCTGCCGCCGTGGTCGGCCGTCCTGGTCGAGGTCGCCTGGACGGAGGAAGGTGCCGAGGACTGAGGCCGGCGCGACGCCGCGGGCGGCCGCCGGCCCGCTGGGGACGGCCCTCGGCGTCCTCCTGGCGCTCGCCCTGGGCGCCGGGCTGGGCTGGCTGAGCTTCGCCGACGGCCGCTGGGGCTGGCTGGCGCAGGTGCGCCTGCTCGGCCCCGAGCCGCTGCTGCTCAACGACGTGCCCTTCCTCGGCGTGATGCTCGTCGTCCTGCTGTGCGGCGTGGCGGCCTGGTTCCTGGCCTGGGTGCGGGCCAGCGAGGGCTGGGACCGCCCCGTTCTCGGCCTGATGGTGTTCAGCTTCTTCGCCGACGCCGTCCCCGCGCTGTTCCAGATCGCCCTGGCCCTGACCCTGCTGGTCCTCGTCGAGCGCGCCCTGCGCCGCGGCGACCTGCCCCTCGTGCTCACGCCGCTGGTCATCCCGCTCGGGCTGATCCTGGTCAGCTACGCGACCACCTTCTTCCAGAGCACCAAGCTGGCGCCGGACATCCTCGACTACCTGTTCCGCGTGGTGGCGGTGGGCATGGTCGCGCTGCTGCCGGTGCTGCTGCGGCGGCCGGGGCAGCTCGACCTGCTGTTCCGCTTCATGGTGGTCTCGGCCTGCATCTCGACCCTGGCCGCCTTCGGCCAGCTCGCCCTCTCGCTGGCCACCGGGCAGATCGTGACCTTCGGCCAGGCCGCCTTCGACAGCTTCAAGATCGGCGACCTCGTCATCCCGCGCTGCACCGGGCTGATGTACCACCCGAACCACGCTTCGAACACGCTGGCCTCGGTCGCGGTGATGGCGCTCTACTTCGCCACCGCCCCGCGCGCCCGCATGCCGCGCGCGCGGCGCCGCGCCCTGCTGGCGGCCTACGCCTTCCTCACCCTCGGCGTCTTCATCACCTTCTCGCGCTCCGGCTGGCTGACCCTGGCCATCGCCACCTTCCTGATCCCGGCGCTGCGCTGGCCGCGGGTGCTGCCGGCCTACGCCGCAGGCCTCGCCGCGGTGATCACCGCCGGCTGGGTGAGCGGAGTGCTGCCCGCGCTCTACGACCTGGTCGTCCAGCTCAACCAGGACTCGGCCGACTTCCGCTGGCACATCGACCGCATCGCGCTGCACGCCTTCCGCGAGCACCCCTGGATCGGCATCGGCGTGGAGCGCTCGGTGGAGTGGTTCAACCCCTTCCACCTGCAGGTCCACAACACCTACCTCCAGGCGCTGAGCGAGATGGGCCTGTTCGGCTTCTCCGCCTTCGGCCTGCTCGCCGGCTGGCTGGGCTGGCGGGTGCTCACCGCCCTGCGCACGACCCGCGAGCCGCACCGCCGCGACTGGATCGTGGCCCTGGTCCTGGCCTCGGTGATCATCCTGGTCCAGAACCTGTTCGAGATGTTCCTGTGGATCAAGTTCCTGTGGTTCTGGATCGCGCTGATCGAGGCCGCGGTGCTCGTATGCTTGGCCCCCGTGCCCGACGGCGACCCGGACCGGGTCGCCTTCCTGCCCGACGTCCGCTGATGGGTCCCGACACCTTCTCCGCCCTGCTCGGCGCGCTCTACCGGCGCCGGCTGACCGTGCTGCTGGTCCTCGCCGCCGCGGTGGCCTCGGCCTGGTGGTACGTGTCGACGGTGCCGCCCCTGTTCCGCGCCCGCGCCACCCTCTTCCTGCGCGCGGAGACCCCGCAGCTGAGCCTCAGCTCCTCGCTCGACGCGATCCCCGAGGAGCCGGTCCTGCCCGACTCGAGCGAGGTCGCCCGCGTCGGCATGCTCGGCATCGCCGCGAGCCCCGCGGTGTACGGCCGCGTGCTCGAGCGCTTCCCCGAGTTCGACCTGCCGCAGCTGCGCAAGCGCGTGGTGCTCGACATCGACCCCAGCCAGCAGATGCTCGTGCTGGCCGTGGACGAGGACCCGGAGCGCGCCGTCCGCATCGCCAACGAGTTCACCCTCGCCGTCAGCAACCTGATGAGCGAGATGAGCGAGCGGCACCCGCTGACCACGCTGGCCGCGCTGCGCCGCGAGGAGCCCGAGGCGCGCCGCGCCTACCTCGCCGCGCAGGACGCCATGCTGACCTTCCTCACCGCGGTCGGCAGCGCCGACCCGGTGAAGGACCTCCAGCTGCTGGTCGAGGAGCGCCAGGAGCTGCGCGACGCCCTCGCCGAGCTCGACCTCGCCGAGCAGCGCGCCGCGGCGCAGCTGCCGGTGGTCGAGGCCGAGCTGGCGCAGCGCCCCGGGCTGGTCCTGGCCCGCCGCACGGTGTTCGAGAGCGTCGCCGTGCGCAGCGCCCTCGACGCCGTCGCCGCCACCCGCACCGAGCTCGCGGTGGCCCGCACGCGGTACCTGCCCGGGCACCCGGCGGTGCGCCAGCTGGAGGAGCGCCTCGCCGTCGAGGAGGCGCGCGTGCGCGAGGAGAGCGCCCGCGGCCTCGAGCAGGAGCAGGACCAGTTCGAGCCCGACCCGCAGGCGACGAAGCTGATGGAGCGCCTGGTCGAGCTCAAGCTGGCCGCCGCCGGCACGGCTCCGGCCCGCGCCGACCTCGGCGGCCGCCTGCAGCAGGTCGAGAGCGCGATCCAGGCCATGCCGCTGAACCAGGCCGAGCTCGCCCGGCTCGACCAGGACATCCAGGTCAGCCGCGCGCACCTGCTGCGCGTGACCGAGCGCGTCGCCGAACTCGACCTGCAGCTCGAGCGCGGCCTCGAGCCGGTGTTCTACGACCCGGACAACCTGGCCTCGGTGGAACGCCTCGAGGAGATCCCGAGCGCGGCCACGGTGATCGGCTTCGCCGTGCTCGCCGGGCTCTTCGGCGGGCTGGCCCTGGCCACCGCCGCCGAGCTGCTGGCCCAGGCCCGGGCCAAGGCACCCTTCTAACGGCCCTGCGCCAGCACCGCGCGGAAGCGCGCCGCCCAGCGGCGGACCTCGTCGCGTCCTGGCGTCGGGTGGGCGGCCAGGACCGCCGCCTCGGCCTCCGAACCGGGGGCGGTCTCGGCCACCAGGCGGCCGAGGTCGCGCGCCGGGCGCAGGCGCGCCGGAGTCAGGCCGTCGGCGTCGAGCAGCACCGGGCCCGCGGCGGTGAGGTGGAAGTTGGCCGGCTTGGCGTCGCGCAGGCCGTGGCCGCGCTCGTGCAGGCGCCGCAGCCAGCCGGCCAGCGCGGGGAGGTCCGCCGGGCCGGCCGGCGCGCCGCCGACGGCCGTCGTCCACAGCGTGTCGCCCACCCGGCCGAGGGGGGGCGCCGCAGGGATCCCCTCGAGCTCGAGCAGGTGGAAGCGGCGCAGCGCGCGGAAGGCGGGGGACAGGGCGGGCAGCGCGCGGCGCAGCGCCCCGGCGGCCCCGGGGCGGCGGTAGCGCTTGGCGACCGCCTCGCCGTGGCGGCGG